>NZ_RXFQ01000019.1 GCF_003951285.1 Variovorax beijingensis
ATCGGGCATGACGCCCGGGGTGGGCGCTGCGGGCGTGCCGCCAGGCCAAGGGCCGGCCCATCTGGGTACCCATCCGATGCGGGAAACGGGGCGCCTGTCGTACGATAGGTTTTGGCCGCTGCGGCCCTGAGAGAACTCTCCAGGGCCATCCGCCAGGTCAGGCAGCAGCCGACGAGACATACTGCCATCGTGACATGAGCCCGGTATTCCTGTTGCTTGTTCATGCGGATCCTCAGCAGGCAAAGCGCTTGCTGCGGCGGCTGGTTCCGGTCGGCCGCTGCATTGTCCATGTCGATGCCAAGGCCGAACTTTCCGCGTTCCGGATCGACGATCCACGCGCAAGTTACGTGAAGGACCGTGTCGACGTGCGCTGGGGCGCCATCTCCCAGGTCGATGCCACCCTGAGGCTCATGCGCACCGCGCTCGCGGAATGCGAGGTGTCGCAGGTGAGCCATTTCATGCTGCTTTCGGGCAACTGCTATCCCTTGCGTCCGCTGGAAGAATTCCGAACCTTCTCGCAGCTGCATGCCGGCTCGAACTTCATCAAGATGATTCCGCTGGCAAGCACGCGCAAGCTGCATGAGCGGGTTCGCCACTTCTGGTTCTACGAGGACCTCCCGGTGGACGGACGGAAATTCACCCTGGCGCGGCTGTCGCGCGGCCTCCTGCAATTCCTCGGCAAGCTCGGGCGCCGGTCGTTCCCGCTCGTTGCGCAGTGGCACTTCGGTTCCCAATGGTGGGCGCTGACCCCTGAAGCGGTGAGCTACCTCGTGTCGTATCCGCATGAAGCGTCCGTGAAGCGATTTCTTCGGTTTTCCAAGGCGCCCGACGAGATCTACTTTCATACGCTGCTCGCAAACTCCCCGCTGCAGCACACCGTGGAGCCCGTCAGCGGAAGCGGCGTCTGGGATGCGGCGAACCTGCACCTGATCGATCCCTCGCTGTCGCGCTGGTTCCACACCTCGGACTACGAGGAGATCGTCGCGTCGGGCAAGTGGTTCGTGCGCAAGGTCGGCAGCGGCATCTCCAGCGATCTGTGCGACAGGCTGGACCGCAACGGCAATCACAACCTGGTCGCGCAAGCGGGCAAAGAGACTGCGTAGGCGTGGGCGCCGCTTTGGCCCGACGATCCTCGTCGGTCCTAAAGGCAGAATACGGGCCGGGAGCGGTCGTACAGCCACAGGAGTTGCAGCGCATGAGGATCGAACCACAATCCACGTTCACCGGGAGAAAGGCCGATGCCTTCGAACTGAAGATCCGATTTGCATGCGGGGCGCTGCTGGGCCTTGTGGTCGGCCTGGGCATGTGCGTCAGGCTGTGGCCGCTGAGCATCTTCGGGGCATGCGTGCTCGTGGCGCTCGCCGTCGCCGCCTGCGGTTTCTGCGCCGCTCGGTTTGGTGACAGGTTCTGGGCCAATCTGCGATGGCTGCAGTAGCTGACCGCATCGCCGGCCACCGCTCAACCAGTGACAGGGACTGCATCTGATGTTCTTTTCTCGCAAACCGAAGCCGCCTTCCTCGAGGCTCATTCAGATTCACGAGTACATCGACCTGCTCCACGGAGGCACCGAGGATCACGCCGCAAGCGACGCGGTCAAGCAAAGCGCCGTGGCGCTTGCGCACAGCCTTCGTGGGCCCCTGCAATTGAAAGCATGGACAGCCCCGGCGTTGGCACAGGTCTTTGCCCGCCGCTCGCAGGCGCACGATGCATTGCTGGTTCATGTGCCCCTCGACATCCGCGATTGCTTCCTGATCGCCATATTCAGGAACGGTGCGCCCACCGCGCAGGAGCATCTTCTTTTCGACATTGGCGCGGAATACCAGGAGCCCATGCTGGATTGCCCCGAGTTCGGCGTGGCGGAGCCGGCGAACGAAGTCAACATCCGTCACTGGATTCCGTTGCTGCAGGGCGAGCCGACCGCGTTCGCGGTCATTGAACGGCGCGGCGGAACCTACATGCAGGTGTTTGCCGACGTCGAGGGCTTTCATCTGGAGCACCAGCTGGTCACCCCTGGGGCGCACTACCGCGGGGCCGAGCCGGTCAGCGCCGAGGAAGCCGTCGGCATCCTGGTGTCGTACGCATGCGAAAAATACGAGTGGGCCTGCAAGCCCTGGGAGCGGCTCGAACTGCCGGCCACGTGATCCGGGAGTTTGCCAAACGCAATGGACTTCTTCCATGAGAACCATGAACGTATCCCTTCCGGAAGCCATGAAGTCGTTCGTGGATGAGCAAGTGGTCGAACGCGGCTACGGCACAAGCAGTGAGTACGTGCGCGATCTCATCCGACGGGACCAGCAGCGGCTGCAGCTGCGCAGTCTGTTGCTCCAAGGAGGCCTCTCGGCGCCCGCCGCCGGGGTAGACGCAGCCTACTTCGACGGTTTGCGTGAGAAGGTGCGCAATGCGGGCAAAAAGGCAGCCAGGGCCGGCGGCAGGTGAAGGCGAAAGCGGTCATCCC
Source organism: Variovorax beijingensis (assembly GCF_003951285.1). Lineage (GTDB taxonomy): Bacteria > Pseudomonadota > Gammaproteobacteria > Burkholderiales > Burkholderiaceae_C > Variovorax > Variovorax beijingensis. The sequence goes on from NZ_RXFQ01000019.1 coordinate 2,456, forward strand.
GCGAAAGCAGGCCAACCAGGACGTTGAGGACGCCATCGTCTATTGCCCGAGTGAAGGTGCGGGAAGTGCCGCACTCGATTTCGTCGACGAACTAAAAAATGCCTACAGCCACGTCAGCCGCCATCCCGGCACGGGTTCCATGAGCTATGCCCATCCGCATACGCCTGAGCTTTGCAGACGGCGCTCCCGCGCTAACGCTCCAGGAAGAGATCGGCAATGACCGACCTCAGCCACTTGTTGGAAGGGTCCTGCTGATACCGCTCGTGCCAATGCTGCTTGATGGCGAATCCCGGCAGCGTGAAGGGCGGCTTGAACAACTTCACTTCGGCGATTCGCAGCAAGGTCTCGGCCACGCGCTCGGGCACCGTGATCATCAGATCCGTCTGTGCCACCAGTGCGCCGATGCCCAGGAAGTCGGGAAGGTGCAGGCTGATGTTCCGCTGCACGCCAAGCCGGTCGAGTTCGCGCTCGACCAGCTCGTTGCCGGCTCCTGCCGCCGACACCACCACATGCTTCTCTCGCCTGAACATGCCTTGCGTCAGGCGGGAATGAATCCGGGGATGGTCCTTGCGTACGACGCAGACGAAGCGCTGATCGAACAATTTCTGCTGGTAGAAGCCCGCCTCCAGTTCCGGCATGAAGCCCACGGCCAGGTCCGCATCCCCGGATTCCAGCATCTTGGGCGTCCGCGACGAGATGTGCGTGATCTCGACCCGGACCGACGGGGCGACCTCGCTCAGGCGGTTCATGAGCTGGGGCAGCAGCACGAGATGGGTGATGCCGGTCATGCACACGCGAAAGGAGCGCTGCGCCTTCGCCGGATCGAAGATCGCCTGCTGCCGCGTCACGGCGCGCAGCAACTCCAGCGCCTGCCGGACCGGCGCGACCAATGAAGTGGTGTGCGGCGTCGGCTGCATGCCGTCGGATGTGCGGACAAAGAGCGGATCGCCGAAGTGCCGCCGCAGCCGCGCCAATGCGATGCTGATGGACGACTGCGGCATGCCGAGGTTCTCGCCGGCCCGCGAGACGCTGCGCGTCTTGTAGACCTCGTCGAAGATGCTGAGCAGTTTGAGATCCATTATTCAGATTCCTGATTTGGCGTATTTGGCGTATGCCATGTTCTAAATACTGCCACAGACCTAGGATCGCCGGATGACACTGAAACCGCTGATCGTGGCTTGCGCCTTCCTTCCTCTCGCCACGCTCGCGGATGCTTCCTCGGCATCGAGGCAAGCCGATCCCCCGGCCGTGAGCGCCTTCTATCGCCATCCCGAGCACTGCGCCTATATGGCGGGACTTCCCGAGAACGACTCGCCCGAATTCATCAAGCGCTTCGAGGTCGACGTCCAGGCGGCGGTGGAGGCCTTGCGGGTCCGGAATCCATCGCTGCAACTGACGGATGCCCTGTTCCATCTCAAGGCCGGGTGCGACCGGACCTTGGCAAGGATGAAATAGCGACAAAGCGCTTGACCCTCTCGTAGCGGCAGGGTCTAGGATGCCTTCAACTGAAGAGGGAAGGCATGTTCTTGAAGATCGGTGAACTTGCCCGGCGCGCCGGGCTGACAGTGCGCGCATTGCGCCACTATGACGACATCGCACTGCTGGTGCCATCCGAAAGATCGAGTGGCGGATATCGCCTGTACGGCCGGAAAGACGTGGCACGGCTTTATCGCATCCAGGCGCTGCGGCGGCTCGACTTGTCGCTCGCAGACATTCAAGGCCTGCTCGACAACGCGGCCGGCGGGCTTTCGGAAGTCGTGGCCCGGCAGGTGGCGCAGCTCGACCGTGAAATCCTGCAGGCATCGGCGCTGCGCGCCCATCTGCTTGCACTGCAGGGCCAGCTGCAGGCCAGCCAGGAGCCCGGCATCGACGACTGGCTGCTGGCACTCGAGAGCATGGTCGCCGGTGCGAAGTACTTCAGCGACGACGAACAGCGCGCGCTCTCCACGCAACGCAGTGGTTTCGCCGATGCGACGGCGCCCGAGCGCGCAGAGCTGACGACCTGGCTGCACAGCCTGGTCGCAACCGGTGCATCGCCCGAGAGCCCGCAGGCGCAGGCCCTGGCGCAGCGTTGGATCGCACTGCTGCTCGAAGAAGCAGGGGGCGACGAAGGCCTGCTGATGAAAATCTACGCCATGCACTGGAACGAGCCGTCGCTCCATGCGATGACGGGCGTGGACCGCGCCGGCATCCGGTACATCTCGCACGCGATGGCGTTCGCGCGCCTCGAGCGCTATGCGCCCTACTGCAGCGCCGGCGAGATGGCCACGCTGCGCCAGCATTACGTTGCGCAGACGGACGCGTGGCCGCCGCTCATTGCAGAGGTTCGGCAACAGATGTCGGCGGGCGCCCCCGCCGATGGCGCGGCCATGCGCGCGCTGGCGCAGCGCTGGCAGGCGCTGTCGCTGGCCAAGGCCGGCGGCAGTGCGTCGCTGCATGCGAAGCTGCAGCGGGCGTTCCGCCACGACGCGGCTCTGCGGTCCGGCTCGGGCATCGATGAGACGCTGGCAGCCTACGTGGGGCAGGCGATGGCATGCCTGGACGGCACACAGGTCTCCTGAATGAACCCGGAAAGGCACCACATGAACGCACAAGCACAGAAGAGCCCTCATTTCTTTACCGGCAACTACGCGCCGCTGACCGAGGAGCACGACATCGCGGCGCTCGACATCGAAGGCACGCTGCCGCCCGGGCTGTCGGGCAGCCTGTACCGGGTCGGCCCCAGCCCGCAATACGCACCGCGCGACGACAGCTATCACTGGTTCTCCGGCGACGGCATGGTGCATGCCTTCCACATCGGCAAGGGCAGGGTGTCGTACCGCAACCGCTGGGCGCGCACGCCGAAGTGGCAGCTCGAACATGAAGCCGGACGCGCGCTCTTCGGCACCTTCGGCAACCCTGCCACCAGCGACCCGCTGGCGCAGGGCCGCAACGGCGGCACCGCCAACACCAGCATGCTGTGGCACGGCGGCCGCCTGTTCGCCCTCGAAGAGTCGCACCAGCCTTTCGAGCTCGACGCCCTCACGCTGGCGTCCAAGGGGCACCAGAGCTTCGGCGACCGCGTGACCTCGCGCTGCACCGCGCACCCGAAGGTCGACCCCGAGAGCGGCGAACTGCACTTCTTCGCGTACTCGCCCGACGGCCCCTGTTCGCCGACCATGCTCTACGGCGTGATGGACAGGCACTGCGAGGTCGCGCAACTCCAGTCGTTCACGGCGCCGTATGCCAGCATGGTGCACGACTTCATGGTGACGCGCGGACACGTGCTCTTTCCCGTGATGCCGCTGACGCTCAGCGTGGAACGCGCCATGCGCGGCCAGCCGCTGCTGGCATGGGATGCCGCCAGGCGCACCCATGTCGGCGTGATGCGCCGTGGCAGTGCAGTCGACACATTGCGCTGGTTCGACACCGATGCCTGCCATGTGTTCCACGTGATGAATGCCTGGGACGACGGCGACACCATCGTGGCCTACGTGATGCAGTCGGACACCGCGCCCGGACTGCCCGACGCCGAAGGCCGCGCCGGCGATCCCGCAGCCATGGCGGCGCGCCTGTGCCGATGGACCTTCGACATGGCCGGCGAGAGCCGCGGCTTCCAGCGTGAATACCTCGACGATCTGGTGGCGGAGTTTCCGCGCATCGACGAGCGCTACACGGGGCGGCGCAACCGCTGCGGCTTCTACACCTGCCATGCAACGCCGCGGGCGCGGGATGACACGCAGAGCGTGCTCTACGACAGCCTGGCCCGATTCGACTTCGACACCGGCGAGCGCAGCCTGTACACGCTACCGAACGGCGACGTCGTGTCCGAACCGGTGTTCGTGCCGCGCGATGAAGGCTCGGCCGAGGGCGACGGCTGGCTGCTTGCCGTGGTCTGGCGTGAAGATGAAAGGCGCAGCGACCTGCTGGTGCTCGATGCCACGGACCTGCCTGCGGGGCCTGTCGCGGTGGCCCGCTTGCCGCACCGTGTGCCGTTCGGCTTTCACGGGACCTGGCGACCTGGCTTGTAGCGCCTGGCCGGCAGGCGCTGGAAACTTCGCGGCCGCGATCGCTATATTCCTTTCTTCGGAGTTGTTCTGTACAACCCAAACCAAGAGGAACTCGCGCCTTGAAGCCATCCCCCCAAAAGCCGGCCGGCCTGAACTTTCCCAGGCCGCTGGTCACCGTCGACGTGGTCATCTTCACCGTGCTGGAAGATGCGCTGAAGGTCATGCTGGTACGCCGACCGAACGGCCCCGACGATCCCTTTCCGGGCCGCTGGGCGCTTCCTGGAGGATTCATCGACGTCGACAGGGATGCCAGCCTGCTCGACTGCGCGCTGCGCAAGCTGCGCGAGAAGACCGGCGTCGCCGCACCCTATCTCGAACAGCTGGGCAGCTGGGGCGGCGCGCACCGCGATCCGCGCGGCTGGTCGGCCACGCATGCCTTCTTCGCGCTGATGCCGGCCCAGGACCTGGTGCTCGAAAAAGGCGAGAACGCTGCCCAGGTCGAATGGGTGGACGCCGCGGCCGCGGGCCGCAAGCGCCTGGCGTTCGACCATGCCGAGCTCCTGGCGAACGCCATCGCGCGGCTGCGCAGCAAGGTGGAATACACCTCGCTGCCGGCATTTCTCCTGAACGAGCCCTTCACGCTGCCGCAGCTGCAGCACACCTACGAGGTCGTGCTCGGCCGCGCCGTCGACAAGAGTGCCTTCCGCAAGCGGATGCTCGATGGCGCCTTCATGGAGGAAGCCGGCACGGTGGAGGGCGCCTCCGGGCGGCCGGCCATGGGCTACCGGCTGCGCGACCGCTCGCAGGCCGCCCTGTTTCCCCGGACCTTCAGCCCGCGGGATGCCGAGGCGCCGGACGCTTGACTTTTTCTTTCGTGGTTGTACAGTACAACCAACAAGAGTTGTACAGTACAACTAAAAAGAGGACGCCGCCATGAAGCAGAACATCCATCTCCTCGTGATCGATCCGCAGAACGACTTCTGCGACCTGCCGGCCGACTGGCTCGGCACCGATGCCGCCACGCACGCGCCGCTGCAGCCGGCACTGCCGGTGGCCGGTGCCCACGCCGACATGCTGAGGCTGGCCGGCCTCATCCGCGAAGGGGCGGGCGGCATCGCCGGCATCACGGTCACGCTGGATTCGCACCACAGGTTCGACATCGCGCATCCCACGTTCTGGCAGGCGCGCGGCGGCGGCGCCGTGGCGCCCTTCACCGCGATCACGGCGGCGCAGGTTCGCGCCGGCGACTACCGGCCCCGCGACGCCGCGGCCCTGCCGCGCGCGCTGGCCTACCTCGACGAACTCGAGCGCAGGGGCCGCTACACGCTGATGGTGTGGCCGGTGCACTGCGAGATCGGCAGCTGGGGCCACAACGTGCATGCCGCCGTCAAGGCGGCCTACAACGCCTGGGAAGACGCGCAGGCCGGCCTGGTGGAAAAGGTCGCCAAGGGCAGCAATCCCTGGACCGAGCACTACAGCGCCGTCCAGGCCGAGGTGCCGGATGCGGACGATCCCGGCACCGCGCTCAACATGCGGCTGGTCGCGTCGCTCGACCGCGCCGACCTGGTCGTGATTGCCGGCGAAGCCAGCAGCCATTGCGTGAAGGCCACCACCGAGCACATCGCCGCCCACCTGCCGTCGGGCAGGCCCGAAAAGCTGGTGCTGGTCACCGACTGCATGAGCCCGGTGACCGGCTTCGAGGCCCAGCACCGGGCCTTCCTGAACGACATGGCCGCACGCGGCGTGCAGCTTCGCACCAGCGCCGATGTGCTCGCACTGCTGGCGGCCAACGCCTGACGCCAACCGGTCCAAGGAGCACACCATGCAACCGATCATCCAGAGCCTGCTGGACACCGACCTTTACAAGTTCACGATGTGGCAGGCGATGCTGCACAGCCATCCGCAGACGCAGGCCGAGTACAGCTTCGTGTGCCGCAACCAGCCGGCCTATCCGCTGGCCGAGCTGCTGGCGGACGTCAACGCGCAGCTCGACCATCTGTGCTCGCTGCGCTTCGCGCCCGGCGAACTCGCCTACCTGCGCGGCCTGCGCTACATCAAGAGCGACTTCGTCGACTTCCTGCGCATCTTCAGCTTCCAGCGCGAATTCATCACCGCCGCGGCCGACGGCGATGCGCTGCGCATCCGGGCGGTCGGCCCGCAGGTGCACACCATGGCGTTCGAGATCTTCGTGCTCGCGATCGTCAACGAGCTGTACTTCCGCCGCTTCGATGCAGAGGCCGCGCTGGCCGAGGGCCGCCGGCGCCTGCAGGCCAAGATCGAACTGCTGCGCGGTTTTGCGGAAGAGCCGGCGGCGCGGCATCCCTTCGAGTTCTTCGACTTCGGCGTGCGCCGCCGCTTCTCCCGCGACTGGCAGCGCGAAATGGTCGGCACGCTCAAGCGCGAAGTGCCGATGTATTTCAAGGGCACCTCCAACGTGCTGCTGGCCAAGGAGCTGGAGCTGGTGCCCATCGGCACGATGGCGCACGAGTACCTGCAGACCTACCAGGCGCTCGGCGTGCGGCTGCGCGACTTCCAGAACGCCGCGCTGGAGGGCTGGGTGCAGGAATACCGCGGCGACCTGGGCGTGGCACTGACCGACGTGGTCGGCATGGATGCCTTCCTGGCCGATTTCGACCTGTACTTCGCCAAGCTCTTCGACGGCCTTCGCCACGATTCGGGCGATCCGGTCGCCTGGGGCGAAAAGGCGCTGGCGCACTATGCCAGGCTGCGCATCGATGCGCACACCAAGCGGCTGGTGTTCTCCGACGGGCTCGACCTGCCAAAGGCCATCGGGCTGTACCGGACCTTCGCCGATCGCACGCAAACCGGCTTCGGCATCGGCACCCACCTGAGCAACGACGTCGGCCTCACGCCGCTGAACATCGTGATGAAGCTCACAGGCTGCAACGGCCAGCCGGTGGCCAAGCTGTCGGACAGCCCGGGCAAGACGCTGTGCGAAGACCGGACCTTCCTGGCCTACCTGCGTCAGGTCTTCCATATCGAGGGTTGAACGCCATGCTCCGCATCACCATTGCCCAGCTCAATCCCACCATCGGCGACCTGGCCGGCAACGCCGCGCGGATGATCGAGGCCGCGCGCCGGGCCTCGGCCGAGCAGGCCGACCTGGTGGTCTTCTCGGAGCTGTCGCTCAGCGCCTACTACCCGGCCGACCTGCTGGAGGAAGATGGCTTCATGGACCGCGTGGAGGATGCGTTCGGGCAGCTGCTCTCGGCCTCGCGCGAGATGCCGGCACTGCACTGGGCGGTCGGCCTGCCGGCGCGGCGCGAAGGCGCGGGCAAGAAGCTTCGCAACGTGCTGCGCGTCATTTGCGCGGGAGAGGTGCGGCTCGAATATGCCAAGCAGCTGCTGCCGACCTACAACGTCTTCGACGAGCGCCGGCACTTCGAGCCGGGCCCCGACGTGGCGCGCGTGCTGCGCATCCGCAACACGCGCGTGGGATTCCTGATCTGCGAGGACGGCTGGAACGACGAGGGCCAGGACTACCTCGTCAATCCTTTCGACCGCATGCGCGACGCCGCGCCCGACCTCGTGGTGTCGGTCAACGCGAGTCCGTCGAACATCGGCAAGCGCGAGCAGCGGCGCCGCATCTTCGGTGCGGCCAGCCGCCGCAACGGGCTGCCCATCCTCTACGTCAACCAGGTGGGCGGCCACGACCAGCTGGTGTATGACGGGGCCTCGTTCGCCGTCGAGCCGCAGGCCGGCGTGGTGTACGAGGCGCGCCGCTTCGCGGAGGACGTGGGCACCTTGCGCTTCGAGGGCGGCCGCTTTCTCACGCCGGCCGGCGAGGCACCGCCGCCCGTGCCGCCGCAAGGCCTGCCGACGCTGGAGTTCTACCGCCAGCAGATCGTGCTGGGCCTGCGCGACTATGCGCGGCGCTGCGGCTTCCGGCAGGCGGTGGTCGGCTCGTCCGGCGGCATCGATTCGGCGCTGACGCTCGCGCTGGCGGTCGAGGCGCTGGGTGCGCAGAACGTCGTCGCCATCACCATGCCGTCGCGCTTCTCCTCGGCGGGATCGGTGGGCGATTCCGAAACCCTGTGCCGCAAGCTCGGCGTGCCGCTCAAGGCGCATGCCATCGCGGGCATCGTCTCGCAGTTCGAGCAAGGCTTCGAGACGGCCTTCGGCCAAGGCCTCGAGGGCGTGGCACTCGAGAACCTGCAGGCGCGCGTGCGCGGCACGATCCTCATGGGCTACTCCAACAGCTTCGGGCACCTGCTGCTGACCACGGGCAACAAGTCCGAGATCTCGGTCGGCTACTGCACGCTGTATGGCGACACCAACGGCGGCCTGGGCCTGATCGGCGACCTCTACAAGACCGAGGTGTTCGCGCTGTCGCGGCACTTGAACGCACAGGCCGGACGCGAGCTCATCCCGCAGGCCATCCTCGACAAGGAACCCTCCGCCGAGCTTGCGCCGGGGCAGAAGGACGCCGACAGCCTGCCGCCCTATGAAGTGCTCGACGAAGTCCTCAAGCTGCTGATCGAAGGCGAGCGGCTGGGGGCGGAGGAGTACGCGCAGGCGCGCAGCTTCGTCGACCGGCTGCGCGCGACGCCCGAGGGCGAGGCGCTGGTCGAGCGCATCCGCGGCATGGTCGCGCGCAACGAGTACAAGCGGCGCCAGTCGCCGCCCATCGTCCGGGTCAGGCCGCGGGCATTCGGCTCCGGCCGCCAGATGCCGATCGCTGCCCGCTGGAACTGAGGACAACGACATGACAAGCACGAACAAGGCGCCCGATGTCGCCGTCTACATCGGACGCTTCCAGATCTTCCACAATGCCCAGCTGGCGCTGCTGCGCCGCGCGCTGGCGGCCGCGCCCGAGTGCGTGGTGGTGCTCGGATCGGCCTTCCAGGCGCGCACGCCGCGCAATCCCTTCACCTGGCAGGAGCGCGCCGAGATGATCCGCGTCGCGCTGCCGGAAGCGGACCGCCAGCGGCTGGAGTTCCTGCCGGTGCGCGACCATTACAACTCTGCGCAGTGGGTCGCGGCGGTGAAGCAGGGCCTGGCCCGGCTGCACCCCGGCCAGCCGTCGGTGGTGCTGGTGGGGCACCTGAAGGATGCGACCAGCAGCTACCTGCGCGACTTTCCCGGCTGGGCGCTCGACGACGCCGGGCGCCGCGGCGACATCCATGCGAGCGCGCTGCGCGACGCCTATTTCGGGGCGGCCCGTGACGGCTCGCTGGAGCCGGTCCTGGCCGCCCTCGTCGGCCAGGCGCCGGAGAGCACGCTGCAGTTCCTGCGCGCCTGGGCCAGCCTGCCGCCCTATGCGGTGCTGGCACAGGAATGGGAGAGCCTGCGCCGCGAGAAGGCGCTGTGGTCCGGCTCGCCGTACCCGCCGGTCTTCGTCACGGTCGATGCGGTCGTCCAATGCGGGCGCCAGGTGCTGCTGATCCGGCGCGGCCGCTCGCCCGGCAAGGGCCTGTTCGCAGTGCCGGGCGGCTTTCTCGAGCCGCGCGAGACCGTGTGGCAATCGGCCCTGCGCGAACTGGAAGAGGAAACCGGCCTGCGCCTCCTGGACAGCGACATCGAAGCCGCCTTCAAGGCGGTGCAGGTGTTCGACCATCCCGACCGCAGCCAGCGCGGCCGCGTCATCACCCACGCGCACTGGTTCGACCTGGGCCCGCGCCGCCCGCCCGAGCTGACCGCCGGCGACGATGCCTCGGAAGCCCGGTGGGTGTCCATCGATCAACTGGCCGGCATGGAGGACCAGTTCCATGACGACCACTTCCACATCCTCGATTTCTTCTTCGGGTTGACGGCGGATGGCGCGCAAGGCGGCGCCGCATGAACGACCGGGAGCGATACCGCGGCTGCCTGCTCGGGCTCGCCTGCGGCGATGCGGTGGGCACGACCGTCGAGTTCATGCCGCGCGGAACCTTCGAGCCCGTCACGGGCATGGCTGGCGGCGGCCCTTTCAGGCTGCAGCCGGGCGAGTGGACCGACGACACCTCCATGGCGCTGTGCCTGGCGACCAGTCTCGTCTGGCGGCGCGGCTTCGATGCCGTCGACCAGATGAACCGCTACTGCAACTGGCGCAGCGTCGGCCACCTGAGCAGCAACGGCGAATGCTTCGACATCGGCATCACGGTGGCCACGGCGCTGGACCGCTACATTCGGACTCATAATCCGTTGGTCGATGGTTCAAGCCCATCGCGGCCTACCCAATAGATGGCGAAGCCGATCAGCGTAGGGGCCATACTTGTGCGATACGAAGCGCAAATCCAGCGGCTTCTGGCCCGCGCGCTCGATGCTGCGCTCAAGAAACCACGCCAGCTTCTGAATCTCCAGCAGGCTGCACTCCATGCCGAGCACCCAGTAGCGGCGCACCAGTTCGGCGATGAGGGCACGAGCCGGGGTCAGCTTCTCGACGCCGGTACGCTTGGCCACGTTCTGGTACTTCTGGGTCGGCGAACAAAGCCGACAAGAAAGAAAAAGAGTTTGCTACGACATGCGGCGTAAGCCAGGTCGCCAAGCACCGAGTCAGGGGCGACAGTGAGGCGTCCGCAGCCCACTCCGCGCGCAGGTCCTCATGTTGACCGTTCATCCTGAGTGGCACCATCCGTCTCGCCCGGGCATTGCGGTTAGCATATTCGGCTGCATACGGCCGGGGCGAGAATCAATGCGGATACTGCTGGTGGAAGACGACAAGGTGCTGGCCGACGCGCTCTCGCGCGCGCTGGTGCAGTCCGCCCACGCGGTGGACATCGTCTCCACCGGCGAAGAGGCCGACCATGCGCTCGCGCTCGGCATCTACGACCTGGCGATCCTGGACATCGGGCTGCCCAAGCTGAGCGGGCTGGACGTGCTGCGGCGGCTGCGCGCGCGCAAGTCCACCATGCCGGTGCTGATGCTGACCGCCTTCGACACCCTGCAGGACCGCGTGCGCGGACTCGACCTGGGCGCCGACGACTACCTGGCCAAGCCCTTCGACCTGCCGGAGCTCGAAGCACGCGTGCGCGCGCTGCTGCGCCGCAGTACCAACTCCACGCCGTACCTCGAGCACGGCCTGCTGTGCTTCGACACGGTGGGACGGCGCGTGTTCTACGACAAGAAGCCGCTCGACCTGTCGCCGCGCGAGCTCGCCGTGCTGGAGCTGCTGATGATGCGAGAGGGGCGCGTGGTGGGCAAGGAGCAGATGGTCAACCATCTCTACGGATGGGGCGACGAGGTCGGCGACAACGCGATCGAGGTCAACGTCTACCGGCTGCGCAAGAAGCTCGAACCGCTCGGGTGCGAGATCCGCACCGTGCGCGGCATGGGCTACCTGATGGACCGCGGCGATGCGCAAACCTGAGCCCAGGCTGCAGCGCAAGCTGCTGGCCTGGCTGCTCGGTCCGCTCGCGGTGCTGCTGGTGCTGGACACCGGCGCGGCCTACTGGAACTCGCTGCGTTTCTCCAACCTCGCCTACGACCGCGCGCTGTACGAGATCGGGCGCGAGATCGTGCTGCACGTGAAGCTCGAGGGCCTGCAGCCGCGGCTCGACCTGTCCGAGGCCGCGCGCAACATCCTGCTGCTCGACCAGGACGACCTGCTCTTCTACCGCGTGGCCAGCGAGGACGGCAAGGCACTGGGCGGCGATGCGGAAATGCCGCCGCCGCGCGCGGGCGACCCCGCCAGGCCGCGCTTCTACCGCGACACGCTGCGCGGCGAGCCGGTGCGGATGCTGGTGGCCTCGATGCCCATCGGCGGCAACCCCGAGGCGCCGATGGTGCTGGTGCAGGTCGCCGAAACCTTGCACAAGCGCACGCGCCTGGCCTGGGAGATGCTGGCCAACGTGGTGGTGCCGCAGCTGCTGCTGATCGTGATGGCCACGGCGGTGGTCTGGTTCGGCATCTCGCGCGGGCTCGAGCCGCTGCAGCGGCTGCGGCGCGCGGTGTCGGACCGCTCGCACCTGGACCTGAGCCCGATCGACATCCACGACGTGCCCGGCGAGGTGCGGCCGCTGGTGGACGAGGTCAACGAGCTGATGGCGCGGCTCGGGCGCACCTTCGATTTCCAGAACCGCTTCGTGGCCGACGCCGCGCACCAGCTGAAGACACCGGTGAGCGGCCTGAAGGCGCAGATCGAACTGGCACTGCGGGAGAACGATGCCGAGCGCGTGCGCCATTCGCTCGCGCAGCTCTACATCAGCGCCGACCGGCTCTCGCGGCTGGTGCGCCAGCTGCTTTCGCTCGCGCGCAACGAGCCCGGCGCGCTCGACGCCATGCAGCTGCAGCCGCTCGACCTGAATGCCTATGCGCTGGAGGTCAGCATGGACTGGGTGCCGCAGGCCCTCAAGCGCGACATCGACCTGGGCTTCGAAGGCGCCGAGCATCCGCTGGTGATCAACGCCGACCGCGACCGGCTGCGCGAGCTCATCAACAACCTGATCGACAACGCGGTGCGCTACAGCCAGCCGGGCGGCCGCGTGACCGTGCAGGTGGGCCAGAGCGACAACGACCAGTGCCGCCTGGCCATCAGCGACGACGGCCCGAGCGTGCCGGTGGAGGAGCGTGCGCGCATCTTCGAGCGCTTCCACCGCCTGCTCGGCACGCAGGAGGACGGCAGCGGCCTGGGCCTGGCGATCGTCAGCGAGATCGCCACGCTGCACGGCGCGCGCATCACGCTGGAGGAAGACATCGACGGCGTGGGCAACACCTTCAGCGTCTTCTTTCCGCTGCGCAAGGCCTGAGCAGCGCCGCTCGGGCGCCTCTGTAAGCTGGCTGACAGCTGGCGGATATCTGGCTGACAGCCAGCCGGCAGAAAGGTGACAGCGCAGGTCCGTAGCCTCGAACACGCCGGAACCGCCGTGGTTCCGCGTCCACTTCGAGGAGACAACCCCCATGTCGTTTTTGACCAGTCCGGATTTCTGGATTGCCCTGTCGCAGATCATCCTGATCAACATCGTCCTGAGCGGCGACAACGCCGTCGTCATCGCGATGGCCTCGCGCTCGCTGCCGCCCGCGCAGCAGAAGAAGGCGATCCTGTTCGGCAGCATGGGCGCCATCGTGCTGCGCGTGGTGCTGACCTTCTTTGCGGTCTACCTGCTGACGCTGCCGTACCTCAAGCTGGTGGGAGCCGCGCTGCTGTTCTGGATCGGCGTCGGCCTGCTCAAGGGCGACGACGGCGAGGAGAACCTGGAGGGCCATTCGAGCCTGGCCGCGGCCATCAAGACCATCGTGGTCGCCGACCTGGTCATGAGCCTGGACAACGTCGTCGGCGTCGCAGCCGCGGCCAAGGGCAACGTGCCGCTGCTGGTGTTCGGCCTCGTGATCAGCATTCCGCTGATCATCTTCGGCAGCACCCTGATCCTCAAGCTGATGGACCGCTTCCCGATCATCATCACGCTCGGCGCCGGCCTGCTCGGCTGGGTGGCCGGCGAAATGGCGATGTCGGATCCGTCCATTGCCGGATGGGCCGGCAACCATCACACCGTGCACAACGTGGTTCCCGCAATCGGCGCCGTCTCCGTCGTGTTGATCGGCAAGTGGCTGACCAGCCGCCAACAACAGCCGGAACCCGCCAACCAGTCGGCCTGAGGGTGTCGGCGTGAGACGGCGCATTCTGGTCCCCATCGACCCGACCGAGCCGGCCCGCATGCGCTCGGCCATCGAGCAGGTCGTGCGCATCTGCCGGCAGGAGCCGGTGGCTGTGCGGCTCTTGCGGGTGCAACCCGCGGTTTCCGGCCACGTCGCGATGTTCTTCGACCCGCACGAGCTGCGCGAGCTCCAGCACAGCGCGGGCGCCGAGGAGCTGCAGCTTGCGCGGAACCTGCTCGCGCTGGCCGGCGTGTCCTGCACCAGCACCGTGGTGATCGGGCGCAGTGCCGAGAGCATCGTTTCGGCGGCCCGCGATTTCGGCTGCGACCGCATCGTCCTCGGCCGCAGCGAGCCCGGCCTCGCGGGGCGGATCTTCGGCTCGCTCGCGCAGCAGGTGCGCCAGCTGCTCGGCGCGAGCGGCGACCTGCAGGTCATCGGCTCCTGAGGCGCGGCGGCACAGGCGCGGGGCGCCGCCGTCACGACTTCATGCGTTGCTTTCCGTTTGCGCAGCTTCCGGGGTTGCACCCTGGTGGCCGCGGCGCGCGCGCTCGTTGCGCGTCCGGTCGAGCGCCGCATGGCTCCTCCTGGCGGCCGCTTCGCATTTCTCGTGCAGCTCGGCCAGTTCCTTGTCCGTGAGCTTCTCGATGCCCATGAACTCGTCGCCGGCGTTCGATGACCGGATCAGCTCGTCGAGCTTGGTCTGAAGCGCCGCGCCATCGCGGTTTTGCGTGTTCTGGATCAGGAACACCATCAGGAAGGTGACGATGGTGGTGCCGGTGTTGATGGCCAGCTGCCAGTTCTCCGAGAACTGGAAGAAGGGCCCCGACACCGCCCAGGCGATGACCAGCGCGACGCAGATCAGAAATGCAATTGGACTTCCGGCAGCGTGCGCCGTGGCATTGGCGAAGGATGCGAAGAACTTGTCCATGTCGCGCAGGGTGCTGCGTCGGGAATTGCAGGGCGTCATCCATCGTCGATAGAAGGGGTTTGAATTTTTCCCTTGCGCTTGTGAGACGGCGGCGGGTGGTGTGCCCGCCGCGCCCTTCGGCAAGTAGGGCAGGCGCGCAGGCGCCGGCCGGGTCTCAGAAGTCGATGCTGGCCGAGAGGCTCACCGTGCGCGGCGAGCCGACGAACAGGTAGCCGGCCGTCGACGTGCCCCAGTAGTCCTTGTCGAACAGGTTCTCCACGTTCATGCGGAAGGTGACGGGCTTGCCGCCGAGCCGCGTCGCGTAGCGCGCGCCGGCATCGAAGCGGTTCCAGCCCGGGATGTGCAGGGTGTTGGCAGGATCGACGGCGGTCTTGCCGGTGTGGATCATGCGGCCCGTCAGCGTCAGTCCGGGAAGGAACGGCATGTCCCATTCCGCGCCCAGGTTCAGTTGCCAGTCCGGCACGCCGATCGCCTTCTTGCCTTCCAAGGCGCTCGTGGCCGCCTTGGTGATGACGCCGTCCATGTAGGTGACGCCGCCCAGAACGCGCACGCCACGCACCAGCTCGCCGGCCAGGGTGGCTTCGACGCCCCGGTTGCGCTGCTCGCCGAAGACGCCGAAGGTCGAACCCGAGAGGCCGGCGCTGGGCTTGGTCAGCTCGAACAGGCTGACGGCCGCCACCATGCCGCCGTCGAGGTCGAACTTGACGCCGATCTCCTTCTGCTTGGACTTGTACGGCGGCATGACCGCGCCCGGGTTGCTGATCGCAGCGCTGATCGGTGCGACCTCCCCGCGCGACAGGCCCTCGATGTAGCTCGCATAGAGCGAGACGTTGGGCTGGAGCTTGTAGACCACACCGGCCACCGGCGTGGTGGCGCTCTCGTCGTAGTAGGCGCCGCTCGCCTGGCCGGTGGAAAAGTCGTAGTCCTGCCCGGCCACCTGCTGGCGGCGCAGGCCCAGGGTCACGCGCAACCGGTCGTCCATGAACGACAGCGTGTCCGCCAGCGCCAGGCTGGTCAGCTTGGTGTCGAGGTACGGGCGCAGCGGGTTGCCGATGCCGGCCGTGGACGGCGTCGGCAACAGCAATCCGGCATACAGGTTGGAACTGCCGCCCGGGTAGCCCGTGTAGAAGCCCAGCGTCTGTTCCTGCTCGAGGCGCGAGAAGTTCAACGCGACCTCATGCTTCACGGGACCGGTCGAGAACCTGCCGCGCAGGCCCGCGTCCAGCGACTTGCTCTCGACGGACATGCGTTGCCAGCCGCCGAAGAATGAGTAGTTGCCGGCGGTGTCCATGATGACCGGATTGGATGCGACCGCGCCCCAGTTCAGCTTGCGCTGGCCGTAGCTGGCGTAGGCCGTGAGGCTGTCGCTCAGGTCGTACTCGGCCTTGAGCACCGCCGAGCCGTTGCGCCCGTCGGACCAGCCCAGGCCCGGATAGGGATAGCGGTTGTCTGGCGCGCGCGGCACGGCGGCGAGCGTCGGGCCCGCCTGGAATTGGCGCACGACGTTGTCGATGCGCTCCTTCTGCGCCAGCAGGTCCAGCGAAGCGCGCAATGCGCGGCCTCGGTAGTCCAGCGCAACGGCGCCCAGGCTTTCGCGCGTGGACTGTCCCTTGATGGCCGTGTCGCCTTCGCGCTGCATCGCGTTGATGCGCACACCGAACGATCCGTCCGGCCCGAAGCGCCGGCCGATGTCGACATGGCCGCCGAACACCGAGTCGGACGAGGCACTGCCGGTGAAGCGCGTGATCGGCTCGCTTTCCGCGCGCTTGGGCACGAGGTTGACGACGCCGCCCACGCTGCCGCCGGGCGTCATCCCGAACAGGGACGCGGACGGGCCCTTGATGATCTCGACCCGCTCCACCGCCTCCAGCGGCGCGCGCCAGTAGGGCGTCACGCCGAACACGCCGTTCAGCGCAAAGTCGCTGCTCGGGACGCTGAACCCGCGGATCGTGATGTCTTCGTTGAGGTTGGATCGCGCGCTGCCCATGCGCACGGACGGGTCCGCCGACAGGACGTCGGCCACCGAGCGCGCCTGGTCGTTCTCGATCGTCTGGGCGGTATAGCTGGTCACGCTGAAGGGCGTTTCCATGACGGAGGCGTTGCCGAGGATGCCCATGCGTGCGCCGCGGCCCACCTGGCCTCCGCGGATCGCGGGTGGCGGCGCATCGATCGAATCGCTCTGCTCGGTGGCCGTGACCAGCGGCAGCGTCGCTGTTGCGGCCGCAGCAGGCTCGTTCGCCGGCCTTGCATCCGCCGTCTGCGCCAGCGCGGCGCCTGCGCACCACGCCGCGCCGGCCGCGAACGCCGCCTGCGCGGCGACTGCCAACTTCGATTTCACGCCGCGCTGGCGTCCGTACAAATGATCGACCATAAGCATTTTGTCCATTGATGATAATGAGAAGTATTTATATTCGTATCATCAAAGTCAAGATGCTCCCTGAGGATCGAGGGGGAAGGGTTGCGAATGCCTGCAGTTAGGATATGCAGCGCACCACATCAAGCCATGAGCAAAGCCATTCCTCCGCCCGGCAAGGCAAGGGCCGCCGGCCCGTTCGGCGGGTACGCCGATTTCCGGGGGGCATCGTCGAGCTGCGCGATGCCGCGCGGCGGGCCGCCGCGCGCAGCGTCAATGCGTGGATGACGGCGAGCTACCGGGAGATCGGGCGCCGGATCGTCGAGGCCGAGCAAAAGGGCCGGCGGCGCGCGGGCTACGGCGAGCAGCTGATCGAGCGCCTCTCGCTCGACCTGACGAGCCGGTTCGCCAGACAGTGTCTGGCGAATCTCCTGCACTGCCGCCGCCCGATGCGCCATGGCTCGCCGGCGCCGATCCTGCCGACGCTGCCGGAGCATGGCCGTTGGAAGACCTGGCGCGGATGTTCACGCTGCCCTGGTCCGCCTACGTTCGCCTGCTGTCGGTCAAGGACGGCAACGCACGCCGGTTCTATGAAGCCGGGGCGCTGCGCGGCGGATGGAGCGTGCGCCAGCTCGACCGCCAGATCGGCAGCCAGATCTACGAGCGCACCGCGCTCTCGAGGAGCAAGGCCGTGATCCATCGGCTGGAAGACTTCCTGCTCGAACTCGGCGGCGACTTCAGCTTCGTCGGGCGGCAGCGAAGACTGCGCATCGACCAGACCTGGTACCGCGTGGACCTGCTGTTCTTTCACCGGCGCCTGCGCTGCCTCGTCATCATCGACCTGAAGCTTGGCGGGCTGACGCACGCGGACGTGGGGCAGATGCACATGTACTGCAACTACGCCAGGGAGCACTGGACCCTGCCCGACGGGAACCCGCAGGTCGGCCCGATCCTTTGCGCCGACAAGGGCCAGGCGCTGGCGCGCCATGCGCTCGAGGGGCTGCCCAGCAAGATCATGGCCGCGAACTACCGCACCGTGCTGCCGGACGCCGAGCTGCTGCAGAGCGAACTGGAGAAGACGCGGCGCATGCTGGAGACGCGCGGCACCTTCCGCGGCAAGGACCTGGCGGGGGGCACGGCAGGGCCATAGAAAAAAGTCCTGCGGAATTCTTTTTCGGCGCCGAATCCTTTTGGCCCTGAAGCGGCCTCCATGCAGGGGTCAACATTCACCGGAGCCCGCAACATGTTTCATCTCAAACGCAACGTCCCGTCCTGGGAGCGCGCAGTTCGGCTGTGCCTCGGCGTCTTCGCCGCCCTCGGCGCTTTCTACCTTTTGCCGGCCGGGACGCTTCGCATGCTGGGCCTCGCCGTGGCGGGAATGCTCGCGGCCACGGCCATCGTCGGGTTCTGTCCCGCCTGCGCGATGCTCGGCCGGAAGGCCGCGGGCCAGGCCCGATGATCGGCGCGTCCGCTGCGCTGATCGAAGCCGCCTGCGCCGGGGACGAGCGGGCGCTGTCGCAATTGCTGCGCGCCTGCCAGCCCGACCTCAGGCGATTCGCGCGCCGCACCTGTTCGAACAGCGAGGACGCCGAGGATGCGGTGCAGGTGGCGCTGTGGCAGCTGCACCGCAAGATCGGCACGCTCGGCACCGTGGCGGCCTTTGCCACCTGGCTGTTCCGCATCGTCGAGCGCGAGTGCTACCGGATCTTCAGGCGCAGTGCCGCCAAGGCGCCCCTTTCGGCGCCATTGGCAGAGGAGCTGGCTGCGCCGCATATTCCCGCGGACTTGCGCCTCGATCTCACGCGGGCGATTGCCGCGCTGCCGGAGGCCTATCGCGTCGCGCTGATCCTGCGCGATGTCGAGGAACTGACCGCCCCCGAGGTCGCCGCAAGCCTGGGCCTGAGCGTGCAGGCCGTGAAGAGCCGGCTGCATCGCGCCCGCGCGATGGTGCGCGAGAGCCTGATGAGCGGCGGCTACTGGGATCGGGATGGCGAATCCGGATCGGATCCGCGCGAGGTGAGGACCATCGGGCGCTGAGGCCGGCACTGCTGCAAGGCGTTCGGCGCGGGCTTCTTCTTCACTTGTCCGCCACGCCGTCCTTGCGCGTCCGCGCCAGCAGGCTGCGCACCGAGGACTCGAGCTCGCGCAGCTGGAACGCAATGTCGTGCAGCTGCTCGGCAAGGGTGGTGAATCCGGCCGGCTGCGCCATCGTGGCGGCGGCCAGGCGTGCCGGCCTGTGCGAAGCCTCCGGACTCACGGCATGCCTCAATGCGGCGACGCTGGCGGCGGCAGTACCGGCTGCGCAGCGAAGCGCGGCGACGGCTTCGTCGACCTGCACATCGCGCCTTGCCATGGCATCCGCCACGCTGCCGCGCCAATCTTCCAGCGCGCCGGGCTCCTTGCCGAACAGGTTGTCGATCTCCTTCATGCCCCCGATTTTGTCGGAGAACGGGGTTCAGATCACGCATGACCGTCGACGGCTCTCGAACAGGCCTTGGCTTAGGATGCGCTGATGCCTCTTTCGCAACTTCCGGCGGATCGCCCCGAAGGGCGCCTTGCTTCATGAGGCCCGCCGGCCCCGTCGCGAGACTGCTCTGGCGCGTGCTGGCGCTGGTGTGCGTCGCCCTCGGCCTGATCGGCGCCTTTCTTCCTGTCCTGCCGACGGTGCCGTTCCTGCTCGCGGCCGCCTGGGCGGCCGGGCGCGGCTGGCCCGCGCTCGAACACTGGCTGCTCGAGCATCCCCGCTATGGCGAGTACATCCGACAGTGGCGCCAACGCGGAGCGGTGCCCCGCCGCGCGAAGTGGGCCGCAACGGCCATGATGGCGCTGAGCTCGGCCGTGCTGCTGGCCACCGCCGCACCCGTCGCCGTGAAGATCGGCGCGCCGGTGCTCATGGCGGCCGTCGCGATCTGGCTGTGGAGCCGGCCCGAAAGCTGATCGTCAGACGACCTCGGCCGGACCGGTGAGCACGCGCTGGTACTTGCCCATCGCCTCGGGCTCCACGCCGAGCCAGCGCGCCACCTGATCGAGCGTGGCGCCCCTGCGCAACTGGCGCAGCGCAAAGGTGTGGCGCAGCAGGAAGGAGCCGCCGCCGGCGGCCTCGATGCCCGCATCCTGGAGCACCTGCTTGGCGGCAACGTACTGGGCTTCCTTGCTCCAGGGCTTGCCGGTGCGCGTGGCCGGGAACAGGAACTCGCCCGCGATCAGCGTCTCGGCGCGTATCTTGAGCCAGTGCTGCAGCAGCTCGCCGGCCCAGGGAGCGACCGGTGCCTCGCGCGCCGGCGAATTGCCGTTGCCCGGCACCGCGACCTTCCAGGGCCGCTCGCGCCGGCCGGCCATCTGCGATGTCGGCGCATCGAGCCGCAGCAGGCGGACGTCTCCTGGCGTGAGCCCAGCGCCCAGCTGCAGGGCAACGGCCGTGCGGTTGCGCAGCGCCTGCCAGCTCAGCGCGGCCTGGGCATGCCTGTCGCCCGTCGTGCCGGGGCGCGGCCGGGCACTCGAGAGAAAGACGATGAGGTGCCGGGCCTCGGAGACCGAGAGGAATTCCGGCAGCGGATCGGCCCGCGCCGAATCCGCGTAACGAATCTCCGGCTGGGTCGCGATCCAGTCCGCGGCGGCGGTGTTGACCGGGGTGTCGTGGGTCTTTGCGTGGTGGCGCAGCACCCGGTCGATCAGCCGGAGCAGGCGCAGCGCATAGCGCGGCGACAGCGACAGGTCGTCGCTTTTCATGCCGAAGCGCGCCTGCTGGAACGCCGACAGGTCGCCCTTGTCCAGCGAGGCCAGCGTCACCGCGGGCGACTGGCCCAGGCACCAGGCCGTGAAACTGCCCCACATGTCCCGATAGACCGCGATGGAAGAGGGTTGCCGCAAGGCGCCGTTTTCCTGCTGCGCGGCCAGCCAGCTGGCAAACGCCGCCTGATGCGATTCGCCGGAGGGTTCGGAGAAGAGGGGAAGGGATGGCATAGAAAATACACTAACGGCCGGCGGTTGATTTGCGACCGGGCAAGTTGGGTTGCGTAGTGCGGCGGAGGCGGGAGGCGGGAGGCGGGTGGCGTTGGTCCATCGAATCGGTTGCCGTTAGTGTATTTGCTTGTCGGGCTCCGCACCACCCCTTCGCCGGCGCAGCAAATACCACGCAGCCGGAACCACCAGCATGCTCAAGAGTGGCGCCGTGACCATGCCGCCCACCATGGGCGCGGCGATGCGCGTCATCACCTCCGAACCGGTGCCGCTGCCAAGGAGGATGGGCAGCAGGCCCGCCATCACGACGGCCACGGTCATGGCCTTGGGCCGCACGCGCAGCACGGCGCCTTCGCGGATCGCGGCGCGCAGGGTCTGGTCGTTCATCGGTTCTCCGGCCTCGAGGCGCCGCGCCAGCGCGTTCTTCAGGTAGACCAGCATCACCACGCCGAACTCGGCCGCCACGCCGGCCAGCGCAATGAAGCCCACTGCCGTGGCGACGGAGATCGAGTGACCCATGGCCCAGACGAGCCAGAAGCCGCCGACCAGCGAGAACGGCACGGCCGCCATCACCAGCGCCGCATCGCCGAACGACCTGAACAGCAGGTAGAGCAGCACGAAGATGACCGCCAGCGTCGCCGGGACGACCAGCTTCAGCCGCTCGGTTGCGCGCTCCAGGTATTCGAACTGGCCGGACCATGACACGGCGTAGCCGGCCGGCATCTTGACGGCGCGGCCGACGGCCGCCTGCATGTCGGTGACGACGGAGCGCAGGTCGCGGCCGCGCACGTCCACATACACCCAGCCCGACAGCCGCGCGTTCTCGCTGCGCAGCATCGGCGGGCCGTCTTCGATGCGGATCGTTGCGACATCGCCCAGCAGCAGTTGCGCGCCCCTGGCCGTGACGAAGGGCAGCTGCCGCAGGCGCTCGAGCGAGTCGCGGACCTCGCGCGGATAGCGCACGTTGATCGGATAGCGCTCGCGTCCCTGAACGACTTCGCCCACGTTGTCGCCGCCGATGGCCGTGGACACCACGGCCTGCACGTCCGCCACCGAGAGCCCATGGCGCGCCGCCGCGAGCCGGTCGACGTCGACATCGATGTAGCGCCCGCCGGCGAGCCGCTCGGCCAGCGCGGACGACACGCCGGGAACGCCCCTGACCGCCGCCTCGATCTGCGAGGCCAGCGCGTCGATGGTGGCCAGGTCCGTGCCCGCCACCTTGATGCCGACGGGACTCTTGATGCCCGTGGCCAGCATGTCGATGCGGTTGCGGATCGGCGGCACCCAGACGTTGGTGAGGCCCGGCACCTTGACGGCGCGATCCAGTTCCTCGACCAGCCTTCCGGTCGTCATGCCCGCGCGCCATTGCGCCCGGGGCTTGAACTGGATGGTGGTCTCGAACATCTCGAGCGGTGCCGGATCGGTGGCCGTGTCCGCACGGCCGGCCTTGCCGAACACGCGCTCGACCTCGGGCACGGTCTTGATCAGCCGGTCGGTCAGCTGCAGCAGCTGCGACGCCTTCGACACCGAAAGCCCGGGCAGCGCGGACGGCATGTAGAGCAGGTCGCCTTCGTCCAGCGGCGGCATGAACTCGCCGCCGAGCCGCATCATCGGCACCGCGGTGAGGGCCAGCAGCGCAGCAGCCATCGCCAGCGTTCCCTTGGGGAAGCGCAGCACCAGCTCCAGCGCGGGACGGTAGGCCGCCATGAGAAAGCGGTTCACCGGGTTGGCGGCTTCATGCGGAATGCGCCCGCGGATCAGGTAGCCCATGAGCACCGGAATCAGCGTGACCGACAGGCCCGCCGCGGCCGCCATGGCGTAGGTCTTGGTGAAGGCCAGCGGCGAGAACAGCCGGCCCTCCTGCGCCTCGAGCGAGAACACCGGCACGAAGGACAGCGTGATCACCAGCAGCGAGAAGAACAGCGCCGGCCCCACCTCCACGGAGGCATCGACCACCAGCTGCCAGCGCTCGGCCACCGCGGGCTGCCGTCCCTGCGCGGCCTCGAAGGCCTCGATGTGCTTGTGCACGTTCTCCACCATGACGATCGCCCCGTCCACCATCGCACCGATGGCGATCGCGATACCGCCCAGCGACATGATGTTGGCGTTGACCCCCTGCCAGTGCATGACGATGAACGCGGCCAGCACGCCGATGGGCAGCGCCACCACCGCCACCAGCGCCGAGCGCAGGTGGAACAGGAACACCGCACAGACCAGCGCCACCACGACGAACTCCTCGATGAGCTTGGAGCGCAGGTTCGCCACCGCGCGGTCGATCAGCAGCGACCGGTCGTAGGTGGGCACGATCTCCACGCCCGGCGGCAGGCCCGGCTTGAGCGCCTCGAGCTTCGCCTTGACGGCCTCGATGGTCGAACGCGCGTTCTTGCCCGAGCGCATGACGACCACGCCGCCGGCCACTTCGCCTTCGCCGTCCAGTTCGGCGATGCCGCGGCGCATCTCGGGGCCGATCTGCACGGTCGCCACGTCGCGCAGCAGCACCGGCGTGGCGCCCGCCACCGCGAGTGGGATGGTCCGGAAATCGTCCAGCGAGCGCAGGTAGCCGCGCGAGCGCACCATGTACTCCGCCTCGGCGAATTCCACCACCGAGCCGCCGGAGGCCTGGTTGGCCTTCTGCAGGGCCTCCACCACCGCCGGCTGCGTGATGCCCAGCGCGCGCATGCGGTCGGGGTCGAGCACCACCTGGTACTGCCGCACCATGCCGCCGATGCTGGCCACCTCGGCCACGTCGGGCACGGTCTTGAGCTCGAACTTGAGGAACCAGTCGTTGAGCGCGCGCAGCTGCCCGATGTCGCGCATGCCCGTGCGGTCGACCAGCGCGTACTCGTAGATCCAGCCCACGCCCGTCGCGTCGGGGCCGAGCGAGGCACTCGCGCCCTCGGGAAGCCTGGCCTGCACCTGGTTGAGGTACTCCACCACGCGCGAGCGCGCCCAGTACGGATCGGTCTTGTCGTCGAACAGCACATAGACGAACGAGTCGCCGAAGAACGAATAGCCGCGCACGGTCCTGGCGCCGGGCACGCTGAGCATGGTGGTGGTCAGCGGGTAGGTGACCAGGTCCTCGACCACCTGGGGCGCCTTGCCGGGGTAGGGCGTACGGATGATGACCTGCGTGTCCGAGAGATCGGGCAGGGCGTCGAGCGGCATGCGCGCCACCGACCATCCTCCCGCGGCCACCAGGAACAGGGTCGCGATCAGCACCAGGAAGCGGTTGCCGACCGACCAGCGGATCAGGGCGGCGATCATTTCCTGGCGCCCGGTTGCAGCCGCTGGATGGAGACCAGCTCATAGCCCATCGGGCCGCCCTCCCTGAACTCGAAACGCACCGGGTCGCCCGGCTTGATTTCGGGGAATGCGCTGGGCGTGGCCTTGGCAAAGCCCATCGTCATGGCGGGCCACTGGAGCGTCGCGACCGGCCCGTGCGAAATGGTGATGCCGTCGGGCGCCACGCTCTCGACCTTGCCTTCGGCCTGGTGAGTCACCACGGCCGTTGCCGAGGCGCTTGCGGCCGGTGTGGCCGCAGGTGCCGCCATGTTGCCGAGCACCGAGCGCAGCCGCGCTTCCGAGTCGATCAGGAACTGGCCGCTGGCCACCACCTGCTCGCCCTCGGCCAGGCCCGAGACGACCTCGGTGTCGTCGCCCAGGTCCGCGCCCGTCGATACGTCGCGCGGCTCGAAGGCGCCGTCGGCCTTGCGCACGATGACGACGGCGCGCCGGCCGGTGCGGATCACGGCCTCCGAAGTCACCACCAGCCGGCTGCCCGCGGGCCCGGCCACCTGCAGCCGCAGCAGCATGCCGGGCGTGAGCTTCCCCTTCGTGTTGTCGACCTCGAAGCGGACCTTCAGGGTGCGGGTGGCGGTGCTGATCTCGGGCAGGATTTCGTCGAGTGCACCGTCGAACGACTGCGATGCATCGGCCTGCAGAACGGCCTTGGTCTTCTGCCCACGCGCGAGGCGAACCGCCTGCGCCTCCGGAATCTCGGCCACCGCCCAGACCTTCTGCAGGCCAGCGATGCGGAACAGCGTCATGCCGGGCGTCACTGCGACGCCTTCGCGCACGCCCAGCTCGGCCACCACGCCATCGACCGGCGCGGCGAGCACGTAGCGCGCCTGCGCCGTGCCGGTCTCCTCGCTGCGCCGGATGAGTTCAGCGGGAATCGACAGGGCCCGCATGCGGTCGCGCGCCGCCTCGACGAGATCGGACGAAGCGCCCGCGCGCCTGAGCGCGAGCCATTCGTTCTGCGGCCCGAGCCAGTCGGGCGCGAAGATGGTGGCCAGGGCCTGGCCCTTGCGCACGCGCTCCATCGGTGCGCGAACCGACAGGCGCTCGACGTAGCCGGCCACGCGGGTCTGCACCGCGGCGTTGCGCCGTTCGTCGAACTGCACGGACCCGATGGCTTCGAACGACGTCGATGCGTCGGTGCGCCGCACCTTCGCATACCGGATGCCGAGGTTCTGCTGCGCCGCGGGGCTGATCTTCACGCCCGCCTCGCTGGCGGTGGCGCTGTCGGCATACACGGGCACCAGTTGCATGTCCATGAACGGCGACTTGCCGGGCTTGTCGAAGCGCGGGCCGGGCACCATCGGGTCATGCCAGTAGAGGACCTTGCGGCCATCGGGCGTGGCAGCCGCGGCCATCGATGTATCTACAGTCTGGCCCGTCTTGCGGCCCAGGTAGAAGGCGCCGGCGGCGAGCAGCAGGGCGGCCAGCAGCGATACGCCCACGGTGAGTTTTCGGTTCATGGCGCCACCTCGGCAGTGAGCGGCCGGAAGGCCAGTTGGATTCGGGTCCGGGCGAGATCGCGCTGCAGCGCCAGCAGCTTGCGCTGCGCCTCGAGCTCCGCGTGCCGCGCCTCGAACAGCGCGGCGAGGCTCGCCTGGTTGGAGCGGTAGGCCGCCGTCGCCGCGGCCGTCCTCTGGCCGGCAGGAACGACGACGCTGGCGCGATAGCGCTCGATGCGCTGCTGCAGGCGCTCGGCATCGCTCGCGAGTGTGCGGTATTCGGCGCCGGCTGCGCGGGTGGCCTCGGCCAGATCGGCTTCGGCTTTCTCGACCAGCGCCAGCCTGGCGGCGGCGTCGCGGTCCTGCCGTTCGCCAGGCGCCACGGGCAGCGGAATGCTCACGCCCACCGACACCATGTCGGAATAGCCGCTGCGCTGGCCATAGGCGAGCTCCCAGGTCCAGTTGGGCTTGCGGTTGGAGGCGGTGACTGCCGCCGCCTGCCGGGCCACGTCGACGTCGCGCTGCAGCGCGGCCACCGTGGCGTGTCCGGCCACATAGGCCTCTTCAGCGGGCAAGGGAAGCTCGCCGACGGGCATCAGCCCGTCGGGCGGCACACCCACCCAGCGTTCGAGTGCCACGCGCGCGGCGTTCTGCTGCTGACGGATGTCCGCCGCACCGTCCTGCGCGGCGCCTCTTGCACCCGCCATCGCCAGCATCTCCTGGCTGCTGCCGGCGGCCGACGACAGGCGCGCGCGCGAGGCTTCCAGCTCTTCGCGGGCGTGGTGTTCCGCGAGTGCGGCGAGCTTCAGGGTTTCGCCGGCGTAGAAGGCGTCCAGGTACGCGAGCGCGGTCTGCAGGCGGACCTGGGCCGCGGCCACTTGCGCCTGCACCCTTTCGCGGCCGACCGCCGCATCGGCAGCGGCCTGGCGTGCCGCACGCTTGTCGGCGGACAGCCATTCCTGGCTGATGCCGATGCGCTTCATCGTCATCGATTCGCGCGCGGTGTGGAAGCGGTCCGGCCCGGTCGCGGGCAGGTTGTCGATGCCGACGCGCAGCACGGGATCGGGAAGCTGGGCCGCGGCCTGCGCCGCTTGCGTGGCGCTCAGCACGCCGGCGCGGGCAGCGCGTGCAGTCTCGGAGCGCCGTGCAGCCAACTCGAGCGCAGTGTCGAGGGACAGGGGGGCGGCCGTCGCAAGGCACGGCAGCAGCACAACAGCCAAGGCGGTTGCGCGGGAAAAGAAAATGGACATGACAACTCCGCGGACGAACGAGGCAATCGCTGGCGAGCGGACGCGCCGCACCAGCACCGGTCAGTCGACGGAGGGGTCAGACGCGAAGTCTGAGGGTCGCAAGAAAAACGGGATCGGGCGGCGGATGCTGCCGCTCGGGCAGCGCCTGGCGCGGAAGCGGCTCGGCAAGCGCTGCCGGCACCAGCGGCACGGCCAGCACCTGCACGATGGCAGGCAGCGAAGGCGTGGCGGCCTTCACCGGTTCGAACGACAGCGACATGTCGGCGGCATGCTGGTGGCACAGCACGGGCTGGGCGCTGTCCATGCCCTCGCAGGGCTCGCCCGGCGCCATCGCGATCCCGGCCGTCGACGCCGCGTCCGCTGCCCCGGGACAGACGTAGCCTGCCAGCGCCAGCTGCGAGAACAGCAGCGACAGGACCACGAGAAACGCGGTCATGCAACGTCGGGGGAAACGATAGCCGCTCATAGGGCGCCAGTGTATCGCCAGCGACATTGCCGGCAACCCAAAGTGAGTACCGGTTCGACTGGCAATCGAAGCGAGGCATGGAAGCTCCGCTGGCCTTCCGGAAAGCGCCGAAGATCGCACCGAGCAATCTCATTCTCTACACCGGCGATCAGTTTCCCGCATGGAAGGGAAACGTCTTCGTCGGCGCATTGGCCGGCAAGGCCGTATGGCGCTTCGAACTGGCGGGCGAGGACAACACTCCGCGCGTGGTTCGGCACGAAGCCCTGTTCGCCGAACTGGGAGCGCGCATCGTGCGCGTGGCGCGGGCGGACTCGATGCTGTAGTTGGCGGCGTTCTCGATCCTCGTTCGCTCGGCAAAAGAATCTGCCGAATCGGGCAGGGCCCTGTAACCCCCGCCACGCACGCCGCGAACTAGCAATTGACTGCGCATTGGGGCGCGGTTGCAATTTCTCAATCAATCTTTTGGAGTTCATCCATGATCAACCGTTCTTTCGCGATCACCGCTCTTGCACTGGGCGCCCTTGCCGCGGGCTCTGCCATGGCGCAGGACAAACCGATGGCCGACAAGATGGCCGCCATGGAAAAGTGCTACGGCGTCTCGATGGCCGGCAAGAACGACTGCGCCGCCGGCCCCGGCACCACCTGCGCGGGCACCTCCAAGGTCGACTACCAGGGCAACGCCTGGAAGAACGTTCCGGCCGGCACCTGCGCCACCATCAAGACGCCCAAGGGCATGGGTTCGCTGACGCCGATCAAGTCCTGATCGCGGCACTGCGCACGCTGCCATGTCCGACATCCTCGCGGCCGGCCTCGGCCTCAAGCCGGAGCACTACGAGGCCGCGTTCGGCGCGCGTGCCGAGGGCCTGTGGTTCGAGGTGCACCCCGAGAACTACATGGTGGCGGGCGGCCCGCGCATCGGATGGCTCGAAGCAATCCGCGCGCGCCATCCGGTGTCGCTGCATGGCGTCTCGCTTTCGCTCGCAGGGGAGGCGCAGCCCGATGCGGCGCATCTTCAGCGGCTGGCGGCGCTCGTCCGGCGCATCCAGCCCGCGCTGATCTCCGAGCACCTGGCCTGGTCCACATGGAACGGCCAGTACTTTCCGGACCTGCTTCCCTTTCCGCGCAGCACCGGCGCGCTGCAGCGCATCGCCGACAACATCGCGCGCACGCAGGACGCGCTGGGCACGGCGATTGCCATCGAGAACCCGTCCCACTACCTGCACATCGACGGGCATGAATGGGACGAGATCGATTTTCTTGCCGAACTGTCGCGCCGCACCGGCTGCAGGCTGCTGCTCGACATCAACAACGTGTACGTGTCCGCATGCAACCTGGGTTTCTCGGCCGCGCAATGGATCGACCGGTTTCCGCAGGCGCTGGTCGGCGAGATCCATCTCGCGGGCCACAGCGCCGACCCTGCGCTCGGCGGTGCCCTGCTGATCGATTCGCATGATGCGCCCATCGCGCCGGAGGTGTGGCAGCTGTACCGGCGCTTCGTCGATCGCGCCGGTGCCCGGCCCACGCTGATCGAGCGCGACGGCAACGTGCCGGCCTTCGGGGAACTCATGGCCGAGCAGGAACAGGCCGCGGCCGCGCTGCAGCGCGCGGCGCAGGAGGCCGTGGCATGAACGCACCGCCCGATCAGTTCCAGCAGGCCTTTGCGCAGGCGCTGTTCGCTGCGCCGGAGGCTGCGCACCCCGCGGTGCGGGCGCTCGCCATGCAGCCCGCCTTCGCGGTGTACCGCAACACCGTGATGAAGGCCTGCATCGATGCGCTGCAGGCCAACTTCCCGACCGTTGCGCAGCTGGTGGGCGAGGAGTGGTTTCGCGCCGCCGCCGCACTCTATGTGGCGGCCGATCCGCCGAGCGACGGGCGCCTGCTGCACTACGGCGGCGGCTTCCCCGATTTCCTGCGCGGCTTCGAGCCGGCTGCCGAGCTCGTCTACCTGCCCGCCGTGGCGCAGCTCGACACGCTCTGGCGCGAAGCCCATGCCGCGCAGGACGCACCGGCCGCCGACGCCGCATGGATCGCCCGCCGCACGCCGGAACAGATGGCGGCCCTGGCCCTCGCGCCGCACCCGGCGGCCCGCTGGACCTGGTTCGACGAGCAACCGGTCTACAGCATCTGGGAGCGCCATCGCCGGCCGGGCGCGGCTGGCGACGAACTGGCCTGGCGAGGCGAGGGCGCCTTGCTGACGCGGCCCGGCGACACGGTGAACTGGCACGAGATCACCCAGGCCGGCTGCGCCTTCCTCGACGCCTGCGCCAGCGGCGCAAGCCTTGCCGAGGCCGCGGAGTGCGCGCTGGCGGCCGACCCGGCGGCAGACATCTCGGCCATGTTCGCCGCCTTGCTGCGCGCCGGTGCATTCGCCGGCACTTCGGCTTTGCCGGCATCCAACGAAAGAGCACCATGAGCACCACCCCCCAGGCTTCCGCATCGATCGAAGTCGGCAACCGCCGCGGCCTTCGTGCGCACTGGAACGCCGTGGCCGAGCGCCTCACGCGCCTGGTGGCCCACGACGCACTGGCACTGGCCACGCGCGTGGCCGTGGCGGCCATCTTCTTCTATTCGGGCCGCACCAAGGTCGAGGGCTTTCTCACCCTGACCGACAGCGCGTACGAGCTGTTCCGCACCGAATACAGATTGCCGTTCGTGCCGCCCGAGATCGCCGCGCACCTGGCGGCCTACTCGGAGCACCTGTTCCCGCTGCTGCTGGTGCTGGGCCTGTTCACGCGCCTGTCGGCGCTGGCCCTGCTGGGCATGACGCTGGTGATCCAGGTGTTCGTCTACCCCGACGCATGGCCGACGCACCTCTCGTGGGCCGCGCTGCTGCTGTACCTGGCGGGACGCGGCGCGGGCCGCCTGTCGCTCGACCACGCGCTGGGCATTCGCTGACAGGCCAGCTCCCGGCCCGCGGGCTTCCACCCTGTTAAATCGGGCGCGGCTTGCCTATATTGGGCCGCGATGCCTTCCACCTGGTTTCTCGACACGCCGCCTGCGGGCCAGCTGCTGGACGCCGGCGCCGTCGCGCACCTGCTCGATGCAGGCAATGAGCAGGCGCCCGCGCTCCACATGCTCGACTTCATCAACCACGTGGTGCCGGTCGAATACATCTCGCTCGTGGAATACATCGACGGTGTTCCGTCGCAGGTGGAAGGGCATTCGGCCGGCCGGCGCGACAACATCACGGCGGAGTGCTTTTCCCTCTACAAGAAGCGGTTCCGACAGGCCGACGACATGACCCGCCTGGCCGCGCGCATGGGCGGGGAGGCGCTGGGCCAGGCACCCGTCACCGCCTTGCTGTACGACGCGGCGGACATCCCCGACCCGGCATGGCGCGAGCAGATCTTCGTCGGCCGGCAATTGACGGGGCGGCTGAGCTTTCTCTACTCGCCCGTGCCGCGCACGATCTTTGCGATCAACCTGTACCGCAACCGGCAGAACGGCCAGTTTGCGCAGGCGGATGTCGCGCAACTGCTCGGCCTGGCGCCCCTGCTGAAGCGCGCGCACCGCAATGCGCTCTTTGCGCAGCTCGCATCGCCCGATACGCCGTTGCGCGTGGCGGGCATCGAGCGCACGCTGCAGCGCACGGCGCCGCAACTGTCGCCGCGCGAGCGCGAGGTCTGCGCGCGCATCGCCTGCGGGATCGGCGCCGACGGCATCGCCGCGGACCTGGGCATCGCCGCGTCGAGCGTGACGACGCTGCGCAAGCGCGCCTACCTGAAGCTCGCGATCCACGGGCGGCAGCAGCTCGCGCGCTTTATCCACTAGGGGTTCACCCCGAGGGTTTTGTACCCTCCTGCAGGGACAGACGAACGCCGCGCGAATTCCTACATTGCCTGGACTCTTGGAGACAGGCATGTGGGTTCGAAACTGCTGGTACGTCATTGCGTGGGATCACGAAATTTCCGACCACGCGCTGTTCACGCGCACGGTGCTCGACGAGCCGATCCTGGTCTATAGAACCGAAGGCGGCGAGCTGGTTGCGATGCAGGACCGCTGCTGCCACCGGCATGCGCCGCTGTCGCGCGGGCGCAGGGAAGGCGACTGCGTGCGCTGCGGCTACCACGGACTCAAGTTCGCGGCCGATGGCATCTGCGTGGAGGCACCCGGGCTGGCCAGCATTCCCGTGAAGGCGCGCGTGCGGACCTATCCGGTGGTCGCGCACAACAAGTGGATCTTCGTCTGGATGGGCGATCCGTCGCGCGCGGACCGCGCGCTGCTGCCGGACAACTTCTCGTGCGACCACCCCGACTGGCGCTACAAGCCCGGCTATGTCCACTACGACACGCCCTATCTGCTGGTCTGCGACAACCTGCTGGACTTCTCGCACCTGAGCTATGTGCACGAGGGCACGCTGGGCGGGTCGACGGCGATCGCCCAGGCCGTGCCCCGGATCGAGAAGGTGCCGCGCGGCATCCGCGTGACGCGGCACGTGCCCGACGTGCCTCCGTCGGCGTTCTGGAAGTCGTTCCAGAGTTTCGACCGCAACGTCGACCGCTACTTCATCTACGACTTCCTCCTGCCCGGCACCTTGCTGATGAAGTCGGGCGGCGCGCCGGTGGGGCAGGCCGGGGGCGAGCAGCGCGCCAGCGTGCAGCTGCACAGCTGCCAGGCGCTCACGCCCGAGACGGCAACGACCACGCACTACTTCTTCCAGCAATCGCACCGAAGCAGCGTTGCGGACCCCGCGGTCACCGAAACCATCTACCGCGGCCTGGTCACCGCGTTCGAGGAAGACCGCGAAATGATCACCGCGCAGTACCTGAACATCGATCCCGAAGCGCGCATGCTGCCGCTCGCGATGGACGCCGCGCTGGTCCAGTACCGGCGGCTGCTGCAGGAAGAGGTCGAGCGCGAACAGCGCGCCTCGCAGGCCGCCTGACGCCGTGCGCCAAGCGCCCCCCCGTCCAGAACAACTCCAGGAGACCCCGATGCGCCGCCACTTTCTCACCCTCGGCTTCGCCATGCTCGCCGCACTGCCGCTCGCGGGGCTCGCGCAAGGCAACTTCCCGGGCAAGCCGATCCGCATCGTCGTCACGGCCCAGGCCGGCGGCGCCAACGACTTCGTCGCGCGCCTGATCGGCGAGCACGTCGCGAAGGCGCTGGGCCAGCCCTTCGTGGTCGACAACCGTGCCGGCGCGAACGGCGCGGTGGGCCTGGGCGAAGTGGCACGCGCCGCGCCCGACGGCTACACGATCGCCGTCACGCTCGGCGATTCGCTCATCAACAACGTCGCGCTCTACAAGACGCTGCCCTACGACCCGCAGCGCGACTTCGTCTTCCTGACGCAGGTCGTGCGCAGCCCGGCCATCCTGTCGGCCAACCTCGAACTCGGCGTGAAGGACATGGAGAGCTTCCGCAAGCTCGCGGCCCGGCCGGGCCAGCAGCTCAGCTACGGCACCTGGGGACCGGGCGGCCTCGGCCACCTGGCGGGCGAGGCGCTCAACCGCAAGCTCGATGCGCACATGGTGCACGTGCCGCAGCGCGGCGAAGCGCCCGTGATGGCCGACCTGCTGAGCCACACCGTGAGCGTCGGCCTCACGTCGGCGGGCCTGGCGCGCCAGCATGTGCAGGCGGGCAAGGTCGTTCCGCTCGCGATCATGGGGCGCGAGCGCTCGGCCGTGCTGCCGCAGGTGCCCACGATGCGCGAACTGGGCTTCGACGATCCGCTGTTCGAGGCGGCGGTATGGATCGCGTTCGTCGCGCCCGCCAGGACGCCGCCCGCGGTGGTCGAGCGGCTGACGGTGGCGCTGCGCAACGCCGCCGCCATGCCCGAGGTCCAGGCGCGGATGGCGGAGCGCGGGCTGGAGATGCTCAACACCACGCCCGAGCAGTTCAGCGCGAACTACCGGCGCGACTTCGACGTGATCACCCGGCGCATGCGGGAGTTCGGCATCGAGGCGCAGTAGCCGCCGCAGTGCCGGCCGGTTCCGAAGCATGGCTGACCCCTGTGCAAAAAGAGAAATGTCGTTATAGTCAACCAATTGGTTCACTATTTTCAACCTTCTCCGGGAACAAGACGATGAACATCCCTGCCTCCGCGCGTCCGGCCGACGCGCTCGACTCCAACTGGTCCCTCGTGGCCGCCGGCGCGCTGATGACCTGCGTGGCCATCGGCGTGCTGTTTTCGCTGGCCGTTTTCCTGGAGCCCATGAGCGCGGCCAGCGGCTGGTCGCGCGCGGGCATTTCCAGCGCCATGACGCTGGCCTTCCTGAGCATGGGCGTGGCCGGCTTCGGCTGGGGCGCCTTGAGCGACCGCTACGGCCCGCGCGTGGTGGTGCTCGCGGGCACGGTGCTGCTCGGGCTCTCGACGGTGCTGGCCAGCCGCGCATCGACCTTGCTCGAGTTCCAGCTCTTCTACGGCGTGATGATGGGCATTGCCGCCGGCAGCTTCTTCGCGCCGGTGATCGCCACCACCGCGTCATGGTTCGACAGGCACCGCAGCCTGGCCGTGTCGCTGGTGTCGGCGGGCATGGGCGTGGCGCCCATGACCATCTCGCCGCTGGCCGCATGGCTGGTGACGAATCACGACTGGCGCACGGCCCAGCTGATCATCGGCATCGGCGCGTGGATCGTGCTGCTGCCGGCGGTCTGGCTCATTCGCGCGGCCCCGGGCGCCGCTCACGCGGCCGCTGCGGCAGGAGGCGCGGCCCCGGCACCGGACATGAAGGTCGGCCAGGCGCTGCGCTCGCGGGCCTTCCTCGTGCTCGGGATCACGTTCTTCGCCTGCTGCGCGGCGCATTCGGGGCCGATCTTCCACACGGTCAGCTATGCCATCGGCTGCGGCCTGCCGACTTTTGCGGCCGTCACCATCTACAGCATGGAAGGGGCGGCGGGCCTCGGCGGGCGCCTGCTCTTCGGCGTGCTGGCGGACCGGCTGGGCGCCAAGCGGGTGCTCGTGGCCGGCCTGCTGATCCAGGCCTTTGCCGCCGCGAGCTACCTGCTGGTGAACCAGCTCGGCGGCTTCTATGCCGTGGCCATCGTCTTCGGCCTGGCCTATGGCGGCGTGATGCCGCTCTATGCGGTGCTGGCGCGGGACTACTTCGGCCCCCGCATCCTCGGCACGGTGCTGGGCGCGGCGTCGATGCTGTCGAGCCTGGGCATGGCGCTCGGCCCGGTGCTCGGCGGCTGGCTGTTCGACCGCCACGGCAGCTATGCCTGGATGTACATCGGCTCGATGGCCGTGGGGCTCGGCGCCGTGGCCATCGCGCTCACGTTCCCGCGGACCGACGCCGCCGGCAGAGCGCCGCGGCTGCAGCCGGCGGGCTGACTCCGTTTCCAACGGCTGGATCGTCTTGGCTCAACCGCGCGCTCATTTGCTGCGCAATGGCTCGAGTGGCGCGACGGCCGCTGCGTCACGGTCGATGCGCAGCCGCAGGTGACTGCTTCCGCCTGAGGCTTCGGAGCCAACGGGCCCCGGCGTCGAAGCCGCGGCAGGCGCCCACGGCGATCGCACCGGTGACCGCGAGCATGGCCGCGGTGTGAACGCCGACGGCTCCAAGCGCCAGCAGCAGCGAGCCCGAGGCGCTGAACGCCGTCTCCGCCCCATCGCCCATGCACAGCGGGATCAGCGCGGGCACCAGCATCAGGCCGGCGCCGTGCGCGGTGGACACCATGAACGACCAGAGCGCCATCCCCGCATGCCCGGCCGGTGCGCGCGCCGCGCTCGGTGTGCGGCCCCACAGGTGAAGCCCCGCGAAGACCACCACCAGCAGGCCCGCCAGCACCTGCAGCAGCGCGCGGTCGAGCGACAGGCCGAAGGCCACCGCACCGGCCACCAGCGCCACCGAGGCGGCGTGCCCGATCGCGATCGGCAGCAGCGCCCGCAGTGCCTGCCTCCGGTCGCGCGAACGCAGGCCCCAGGCGGCCGCCCACATCCAGCCGCTGGCGGGGTTCAGCCCGTGCAGGGCGCCGACGCCCGCGACCGCGAGCCACGGCCAGAGGCTTGCCATGGTGTGCCTGCCGATCCAGCGCCGTTCAGTCGGACACACGGCAACACGAACCCGCCGCGGCCGCCGGCTGCGCGGCCGGTGCCGGTTCGTAGCGGTCGTGGTGGCGCACCCAGTCCATCGCATGGACGGGGTTGGGCTCGTCGCGGCCCTTGGGCGTGAGGTCCAGCAGGCTGTAGGTGCCCATCATCGCTTCCACGCCGCGCTCGTAGGTCGAGTAGGTGTGGAACACCTCGCCCGCGTCGTTTCTGTAGAACACGCTGATGCCGGGGGCCTCCTGCGCCGGGAAGGACCGCACGCTGTAGTTGTAGTAGACCCCGCCCTGGCCCTCGGCCCACTGCTGCGGCGTGAAGCTCACGTTGAAGTCGTAGTTGAAGTCGCTGCCGTGCGCCGAGACCCACCTGAACTGCCAGCCCATGCGCCGGCGGAAGCGCTCGATCTGGTCCAGCGGCGCGCGCGAGACGACCAGGAGCGTGACGTCGCGGTTCTCCAGGTGCACTTTCATCCCGCCGAGGTGGTCGGACATGTAGGAGCAGCTCGGGCAGCCCTGTTCCCAGTCGGGGCCGAGCATGAAGTGCTGCACCAGCAGCTGCCGGCGGCCTTCGAACAGATCGGCCAGCGCGCGCGGCCCCTCGGGCGTGTCGAAGACGTAGCTTTTCTCGACGCGGGTCCACGGCAGCGCGCGGCGCTCGCGGGCGATCTGGTCGCGCAGGTGCGTGAGTTCCTTTTCGCGCGCCAGCAGCGCCTTGCGCCGGGCCAGCCACCGGTCCTTCGAGACGACAGGGTGGTTCGTCACGGTGTTCTTTTCGGCAATGGCGGTGTTCATGCGTTTCTCCTTGGGCTCGGTGAGCCGATGTGGGTTTCGTCCATGCGCGGCTCCACCCGCCCGGTGGCCGGCGCGCTCGTCGTCGGCCGCAAAGCCGAAAGGGGGTTGTCGCGGTGGGCCGTTCAGGCCCGGGTGGCTCTCGGGCGCCGCACGGCGCGGACCTTGCCGCTGCCGCCGCCACCGCAATAGAAGAGGTCGGCGCCGTCGGACTCGAGCCCGCTCACGTTGGCACCGCGCGGCATCTCCAGCCGCTCGAGCACGGCGCCGCTGTCGGGGTCGACGCGGCGCAGCTCGCTCTCGTCGCCTTCCCAGGTGGCGTGCCACAGCTCGCCGTCGACCCAGGTCACGCCGGTGACGAAGCGGTTGGACTCGATGGTGCGCAGCACCGCACCGCTCACCGGGTCGATCTGAAGGATCTTGCGGTCGCGGTACTGCCCGACCCAGAGGCTGCCCTCGGCCCAGGTCAGGCCCGAGTCGCTGCCGTGGCCGGGCGTGGGAATCGACGCCAGCACCTTGCCGCTGGCCGGATCGATCTTGTCGATGCGCGCCTCGGCAATTTGATAGAAGTAGGTGCCGTCGAAGGCGGTGCCGGCATCGCAGGCGCAGTCGAGGGTGCGCGTGGTCTCGCCGCTCGCGGGATCGAAGGCCACCAGCTGCGCGCCGGTGGCCGCCCAGACGCGCGCGCCGTCGTGGGTCACGCCGGCCACGCTGGTGGCGCCGGCGAAGGGGCCGTACTCGCGCACGATCTCGGCCGGGCGCGGCGCGGCCTCAGGCTTGTACTTCTTGCTGGCTGCAGTGCTGCTGTTCATCGCTGGCTCCTGGTGTGGCGGGCTCCGGGATCGGCGCCTTGGAGACAACTCTATTCAATCGGCAGCGCGGCGGGGAGTAACAAGATCGTCGTGAATCCCGCCAGCGGCGGCGCCAGCCAGCGCTGCGCCCGCGCCCGGCCGATGGCGCGCACCCGCCCCTCGGCCTCGAGTTCGGCCAGCGCGCGCTGCACCGTGCGCTGGCTCGCGTCCAGCGCCAGTGCCAGCGCCGAGGTCGACCACGCCGCCCCGTCGGACAGCAGCGCCACCAGCGAGGCCTGCTCGCCGTCGATGGGCGGCGCGAGCAAGACCACCTCGCGTGCATCGCGCGGCCTGAGCGCAAAGCCGCGTGCCGTGGCCTCGATGCCGGCCTCGGCCGCGACCAGCGCGCGCAGCCGGCCGATCTCGACCCGCAGGCGCGCGCGCAGCGTCTCGTCGGGATGGCGGGTGTTGAACGCATAGGCGATCAGCGCCTCGCGGTCGACGTCGCCGGGCCAGGCCCCGGCGAGCGCACGCGCCAGCGCGAACAGCACCGGCCGGCGCGCCAGCGGCCGCCAGGCGCCGCCGGCGCCCACGCCGCGGCGGCAGGCGTCGACCACCAGCGCGTCCGAGGTCCGCAGCGCCGCGACTTCGTCGAGCCGCAGCGCCTCTTCGCCGCCCGGGAAGAGACGCCGTGCCGCGGGACGGTCGAGCGCCGCCCGCGCCTGCGCCACCTCGGCCGAGAGCGCCGGCACGCGTGCGCGGTCGGCCGCCGCCTGCGCACGGGCGAGCGCCGCGCGCGCCGGGCCGACGTGCAGCGAGCGCAGCGCCAGTTCCATGGCAGTCAGCTCGGCCACCGCCGCAAGCGCCGGCGGCAGGTCGCGCGCATCCAGCGGCGCCAGCGCGGCCCGCGCCGCCTCGAGCCGGCCGAGCAGCAGCAGCTGGCGCGCCGCGATGAGCCGCGCCTGCAGTGCATTGGCACGGTCGGCGTGCGCGTCGAGCGTGGCCGCCGCCGCGGCCAGTGCGCGCGGCGAGCCGCCGAGCTCGCGCATGGCCATGGCCACCTCGGCCTCGGCCACGACGCAGCGCGCGCGCGCCAGTTCCTCGTGGGCGCCAAAGCCGCGCGCGGCACGCCGCAGCAGTTCGCGGGCGCGCGGATGCTCGCCGAGCTGGGCCATCGCGATGCCGCGCAGCGCCAGCGCCGGCGGGTCGTCGCGCAGCGCGACCCGCTTGAGCGCGCCGAGCGCGTCGCCGGCGGCCAGGGCGCGTGCGGAGGCGGCAATCAGGGAATCCATGGCGCGAGGCTACACCGGCCCGCCCATGCGCTGCCCGAATCAAGGGGCAGGTCCAAAAGGCATCGACTGTTGCTGGTGGGGGAGATCGGCCTCTCCCGGTTCCTCATCTACTTTCTCCCACGGTCCGATTCGCGCGTACTGCGGCATGCAGTCCCGGACCAGCGTTGCGACAAGCTCAGCCTGCAACACGTCTTTCGAACGCTTGAGGGGATCGCGGTTCGGATATTTCGCCAGCGCCCGCTTGACGTCCACGAAGTCCAGGGGATGCATCGTGTTCATGAGCGCCATCTCACCGGTCGTGGAGACCACCATCTGGCTGAATCGCGGGGAATTCAGGATCCTCTCGCCCGTGGAGGCCTGCACCGCCCAGATGTCGTCTTCGTCATCGCTCATGCGCAGTGGATGCGGATCACCATCCTTGGCAACACGGCGAATGACATCGACCTCGAATCCGGTCGCGTTGCGCACGGTCTCCTTTTGATCCTCGAGGCGCTCGAAAGACTTGTCGGCCTTGCGAAGAAGACCAAGCAGCGACAGCTCCGATTCCTTCATGCGCGAAAAAAAAGCCAGATGCCTGCGCGTATCAAACAGCAGGTCGATGTCACGAGGACATCTGACATTTCATCATCTTGCGGAGACTTTCACTTTTATGGCGAAAAACCTGGAAGCGAGCCCGTTGCTGCTTGTGTTTATGAAGCCCGGCTTCACAAGGCATGCAATATTCGCCACTGTTTCTTTCTGATGCTTCTTCCTACAGTCGCCTCCAGCGCCGTCCGGCGCCACCCACCCCACGAAGAAGAACGGACCCCCACCATGAGCGCGCTCAACGTCAACGGCCGCGACCACACGGTCGACGCCGATCCCGGCACCCCCATCCTCTGGGCCCTGCGTGACACGCTGGGCATGACCGGCACCAAGTTCGGCTGCGGCGCGGCGCTGTGCGGCGCCTGCACCGTGCACCTGGACGGCCAGCCCATCCGCTCGTGCATCACGCCCATCTCGGCCGCCGAGGGCAAGAAGATCGTCACCATCGAAGCCGCCACCGACGGCAGCGACCCGGTCGGTGCCGCGGTGCACACCGCGTGGGTCAAGCATGACGTGGCGCAGTGCGGCTACTGCCAGAGCGGCCAGATCATGAGCGCCACGGCGTTCCTCAAGTCGCAGCCCCGGGGCAAGCAGCCCACGGCGGCCGAAATCGATGCCGCGATGGCCGGCAACATCTGCCGCTGCGGCACCTACGCCCGCATCCGCGCCGCGGTGGCCGATGCCGCCAAGTCCCTGGCCTGAAGGAGCATCCGCCATGTTGCCCACCCCTATCGATTCCACCGAACTGCCGCGCATCCTGCAGCGCCTGATGGCCGAGGGCCAACAACAACCCGAAGACACCGCCGCGCTGCCGCGCCGCAGCTTCCTGAAGCTGGCCGGCGTGGGCGGCCTCGCGCTCGGCGCCTTTCCCCACATGGCCATGGCGCAGGCCACTGGCAAGCAAGCGGCGGCCAGCGCCCTCACGCCGACGCAGCAGCCCTCGGCCTTCGTGCAGATCGCGCCCAACGGCGAAGTCACCGTGACGCACAACCGCCTCGAATTCGGCCAGGGGGTGCAGACCGGCCTGCCGATGATCCTGGCCGAGGAGCTCGATGCCGACTGGAGCCTGGTGCGCAGCAAGAGCGGCACCAACGACCCCGCCTACCACGACCCGGCCTTCGGCATGCACCTGACCGGCGGCTCCAACTCGATCAAGAACAGCTTCACGCAGTACCGCGAGCTCGGCGCGCGCGCCCGCGCCATGCTGCTGTCGGCCGCCGCGGCGCGCTGGAACGTCGATGTGTCCACGCTGCGCACGCAGTCCGGCACCGTGCTGGGCCCGAACGGCCGCAAACTGGGTTATGGCGAACTGGCCGAAGCCGCCATGGCGCTGCCGGTGCCCGAGAAGGTCACGCTGAAGGACCCCAAGGACTTCAAGCTCATCGGCCGTCCGACCACGCGCCTGGATGCGCGCGCCAAGAGCAGCGGACGGCAGGACTTCGGCATCGACGTCAAGCACGCCGGCCAGCTCACGGCCGTGGTGGCGCATCCGCCGGTGTTCGGCGCGCGCCTGGCTTCGGTGGACGACAGCGCCGCGCGCGCCGTCAAGGGCGTGAAGGCCGTGCTGCGCGTGCCGCTGGACCGCGGCGCCGAGGGCGTGGCCGTGGTGGCCGACGGCTACTGGCCGGCCAAGCTGGGCCGCGACGCGCTCAAGCTGCAGTGGGACACGGCCGCTGCCGAGAAGGTCGACAGCGACAGGCAGCTGGCCCAGTACCGCGAACTGGCCAAACAGCCCGGCGCGCGCAAGTTCGATGCCGACATGGCGCCGCTGGCCAAGGCGCCGCGGCAGCTGGACGCCGAGTTCGTGTTTCCCTACCTCGCCCATGCGCCGATGGAGCCGCTGAACTGCACCGTCAAGCTGTCGGGCGACCGCGCCGAGCTGTGGGTCGGTACCCAGTCCGCGGGGCTCGATGGCGCCGCGGCGGCACGCACGCTCGGCCTCAAGCCCGAGCAGGTGCGCGTGAACGTGCAGATGGCCGGCGGCGGCTTCGGCCGGCGCTTCGTGAGCACCAGCGACGTGATCGTGGAAGCCTGCGAGATCGCCAAGGCCGCGCGCGCCGCCGGGCTGGATGCGCCGGTGCGCCTGCTGTGGAGCCGCGAGGACGACATCAAGGGCGGCTACTACCGCCCCATGCACCTGCACCGCGCGCGCATCGGCTTCGACGAGCGCGGCAAGGTGCTGGCCTGGGACCACGTCATCGTGGGCCAGTCCATCACCGCCGGCTCCGTGTTCGAACCCTTCCAGGTGAAGAACGGCATCGACGCCACGGCCACCGAGGGCATGCGCGATCCGTACCCGCTGCCGATGCGACTGACCGTGCACCATCCCAAGGTCAACGTGCCGGTGCTGTGGTGGCGCAGCGTGGGTTCCACCCACACCGCGTTCGTGATGGAGACGCTGCTCGACGAGATCGCGCGCAGCACGAAGCAGGACCCGGTGGCCTATCGCATGCAGCTCTTCGGCGACAAGCACCCGCGCCACCGCGCCGCGCTGCAGCTCGCCGTCGACCGGAGCGGCTACGGCAAGAAGCAGCTGCCCGCCGGCCGCGCCTGGGGCGTGGCCGTGCACGAATCCTTCGAGTCCGTGGTGGCCTACGTGGTGGAGGCTTCGGTGAAGGACGGCCAGCCGGTGCTGCACCGCGCCACCGCCGGCGTGCACTGCAACCTGGCCGTCAATCCGCGCAGCGTGGAAGCCCAGGTGCAGGGCGCCGCGGTCATGGGCCTGTCGATGTGCCTGCCGGGCGGCGCCATCACGCTGAAGGACGGCGAAGTGCAGCAGGGCAACTTCGGCGACTTCACCGTACCGCGCATCACCGACATGCCCGAATTCGCCGTGCACATCGTGCCGAGCGCGGAGCCGCCCAAGGGCATCGGCGAGCCGGGCCTGCCGCCGCTGGCCCCGGCCTTCGCGAACGCCATCGCGCAACTGATCGGCAAGCCGCTGCGGCAGCTGCCTTTCAACCTCGCGGACGCAAAACCGGCATGACCCGCAACGATCGCAAGCAAGGCCTCGCAGCCTCTCTTGCCCTGGCCTTGGGGCTTTGCACAAGCATGGCCTGGCCGGGCCGCGCGGCGGCCAGCCAGGCACTGGCGCAGAAGCACGCCTGCGTCGCGTGCCACCAGCCCGCGGCCAAGGTGGTGGGCCCGTCGTGGAAGGAGATCGGCGCCCGCTACGGCGACGGAAAGACCAGCGCGGCGCAGCTGGCTGCGAGCATCAAGGCCGGCAGTTCGGGCAAGTGGGGCGCCATGCCCATGCCGCCGCAAGGCCGGGTCCCCGACGCCGACCTGCAGTCGCTCGCGCAGTGGCTGCTCGACGGCGCGCCGTGATCGGCATTCCCTGAGACGCGGCCGCCCGCAAGGCGGCGCAGGACCGCTCCCTAGAATGCCGCATGGAAACCCGGCAGATGCGTTGTATCGTGGCCATCGCCGAGGCCGGCAGCCTCACGCGTGCGGCGGAGAACCTCGGCCTCGCGCAGCCGGCGCTGACGCAGACGCTGAACCGGCTGGAAAGCGAGCTCGGCACCCGGCTCTTCACACGCACGCGCCGCGGAGCCACGCTCACCGAGGCCGGGCTCGCCGTCGTCGATGACCTGCGGGCCAGCCTCGCCTACGGCGACGCGGCCACCGAGCGCATCCGCGCCATGGGCGCCGGACGGGCGGGCCGGCTCACCATCGGCTTTGTCACGCACGCCGTCTACCAGGTGCTGCCACGTGCGCTGCAACGCCTGCGCGCGGCGTATCCGCAGCTCGACATCTCCCTGCGCGAGATGAGCAATGCCGAGCAGGTCGAGGCGCTCGAAGGCGGCCGCATCGATGTCGCGCTGCTGCATCCTCCCGTGGCCGTCAACGCGCGCGTGCACGAGAAGCGGCTCGGCGAGGAACGGCTGGTGGCGGCCATCCCCGCCGCCCATGAGCCCGGGGCCGACGGCTGCGTCTCGCTGGCGGAGATTGCCGCGCACGGGCTGGTGTGGTTTCCGAGCCTGCAGATGTCGGCGCTGCGCACCCAGGTGCTCGCGGCGTTTCGCGCCGCCGGACACGAACTGCGGATCGTGCAGGATGCCAACCGCACGCTCACGGTGCTGTCGTGCGTGGCGGCGGGCCTGGGCTGGTCGCTGCTGCCGAGCTCGGTTCGCGCGCTGCGCCACGAGGGCGTGCGCTATGCCGAGGTGCGCGACGGCGCAGCGCTGCCGCCTTTCGAGCTCTCCGCGATGTGGCTTGCGAAGTCGCGCCCCACCTTCGCCGATGCCTTTGCGGCCATGCTCGATGCGTAAGCCGTGCCGCTAAGGCCGCCGATGCGACGCTTCCTCGGCCAGCCGCGTGACGATTGCCTGTTCGACCACCCTGCGGGGGGCGAGCTGCAAGCGGCCGCACTGAGCGCAGCGATAGAGCCGCCGCGAAGGGAACAGACGCATCCACAGGCGCCTCTGGAGGCGCTTCAGGTGGCCGAAGCCGCACGGGCAACTTGAAAACAGGTTTTCCAAGACAAGCTCCAAATGGGTTCGCAGTACCGAGCTTGTCTGTCGCTAGAACTTCTCGGCTCCGGCAGCTTCGTTGCGTAAAGTAATTATTTTCGAAATTTCGTCTGATTGTGTGGGGATTGGTAACGGTCAACACTCCCACAAAGTAGGGAGTGGGCTGAAGCTCAGTCGAGCGCGATCCTGTTGGTCTTCGCGACCTGGGTCCACTTGGCGATCTCGGCGCGGCGGAAGGCGTCCAGTTCGGCCGGGGTGGAGCCGATGACCTCGGCGCCCATGCCTTCGAGCCGCGTGCGCACATCGGGCTCGCGCAGCACGGCAGCCAGTTCCCTGGACAGGCGGTCGACCACGGGCGCAGGCGTTCCAGCCGGAACGAACACGCCGTTCCATTCGTAGACCTCGTAGCCCGCGAGCCCCGCTTCGGCCACCGTCGGCACCTGCGGCAGCACCGGCGAGCGCGCCTTGCCGGTCACTGCCAGCGCGCGCAGCTTGCCGCCCTGGATGTACGGCAGGCTGGAGGCCAGGCTCGCGAAGAACACCGGCACTTGGCCCGCCATCACGTCGGTGAGCGCGGGGCCGCCGCCCTTGTAGGCCACGTGGGTCATGCGCACGCCGGCCATCGCGCCGAAGAGTTCCGCGGCCAGGTGCTGCGCCGAGCCGTTGCCCGAGGAGGCGTAGTTGATCTGCTCGGGCCTGGCCTTCGCCTGCGCGACGAGGTCCTTCA
This sequence comes from Variovorax beijingensis, assembly GCF_003951285.1. Taxonomy (GTDB): domain Bacteria; phylum Pseudomonadota; class Gammaproteobacteria; order Burkholderiales; family Burkholderiaceae_C; genus Variovorax; species Variovorax beijingensis. The sequence continues at coordinate 46,317 of NZ_RXFQ01000019.1, forward strand.
CGCTCGCGATGGGCGCGGCAGGATTTGCCACCAGCACGTTGGGCACCCGCACCAGCAGCGAAACAGGCGCGAGGTCGCGCAGCGTGTCGAACGGCATCTTGCTGCGCAGCGCCGGGTTCTGCGAATGGTTGGAGGCGTCGAGCATGACCGTGTAGCCATCGGCCGCGCTCTTGGCGACCAGGTCGCCGCCGATCGCGCCGCCCGCGCCCGCGCGGTTGTCGATCACCACCGGTTGACCGAGCCGGGCCGAGAGCTTCGGCGCGATCACGCGCGCCACCGCGTCGACCGTGCCGCCCGGCGGATAGGTCACGACCATCTTCACGGGCTTGGCGGGCCATGCCTGTGCGGCGGCGCCCGGGGCCGAAAGGCACAGTGCGGCGCCGATGCAGGCGGCGGGAAGCCAGGCGCGCAGCTTGCTGGTTGTTGTTGCATTCATGATGTCGTCGTCTCCTTGGAAAAACCGAAAAGCGCGGCCGGCGTGTCGACCAGGATGCAGCGCCGTGCGTCGGCGTCCGGGATCCAGTGGTTCAGCGCGGTGCGCGTGTGTGCGTAGCCCGTGTGTTCACGGTGCTGGGTGTGGGGCCAGTCGCTGCCCCACAGCAGGCGCTGCGGGCCGCCGGCGTCGAGCAGCGACGCCGCGGCGCGGCACGCCTCGGCGCCGAGCGGATCGCGCCAGGTGCGGTAGCCAGCCGACAGCTTGACCCAGGTGCGGCCACCGGCGGCGGCGCGCACGAGCCAGCCGAAGCCGCTGTCGGCCGCGGTGTTCCCGCCCGGGCGTCCGAAGTGGTCGACGACCAGCTTGCAGCCGGCATCGAGCACGGGCTGGCCCGCTGCCGCCAGGTCCTGCGATGGCCGGTGCAGCTCGACGTGCCAGTCCAGGGCCCGCACATGCTGCAGCAGGGTTTGCCACACGGGCCGGGAAAGATCCGGCATCGGCAGCCCGACGAGGTTGAGCCGCAGGCCGCGGATGCCGGCATCGGCGAGTACTCGCAGTTCATCGAACGGCGTGGCGGGCTCGACCACCGCCACGCCGCGCAAGCGCCCCGGGTGGGCGCGCAGCACGCCGAGCATGTAGCTGTTGTCGGTGCCGAGGAAGCTGGGCTGCACCAGCACGCCGTGCGACACATCGTGCGCATCGAGCAGGCCGAGGTACTCGCCGGGCGTGGCGTCGTAGTCCGGGGCATGCCGGCGCTCGGGAGCGAGCGGCAGGCTGCCGAGGAAGACATGCGCATGGCTGTCGACCGCGCGCAGGGCTTGCGGACCGCTGCGGGGCGTCGATCGCTGCGGCAGAGGATGGGAAGAAAGCAGATCGCGCCTCCTGGATGAAGTAAGGCGGAAGTATCGGCAGGGAGGCGCCGCTGCGGAATCCGCGCGCGCGTTCGTTATTCATAAGCGCCGCTTATGCCGCGGCCGGCCCATTCAGGGCGTGCCGCCAGGCCGCGGCACGCCGAGCTTGCGCAAGGTCCGGTGGAAATTGCTGCGGTCGATGCCGGCCTCGCGCGCCGCATTGGCCACGTGCCCGCGATGCCGCGCCAGCGCATCGGCGAGCCAGGCCCGCTGGAACGCCTCGGTGGCTGCGCGCAGCGTGCCGCCAGTGGGGCCGGCAAGGCCCGCATGCTGGCCTGCTGGCACCGGTGCGGGTGGCGCAGGTGGCGTTGCAGGACCGCCGGCCGCCGCAGCCTCCAGCGCCAGGTGATGCGGCTCGATCGCCGTCCAGCGCGCGCCGCGGCGCTGCTCCCTGAAGGCGCGCAGCGACGCGCGGCTGATCACATGCTCGAGCTCGCGCACATTGCCCGGCCAGCCGTGCGCGAGCAGGGCGGCCTTGGCGGCCGGCGACAACCGCAGGTTGCGCGCGCCCAGGCGATGCTGGTTCTCTTCGAGGAAACCACCCGCGAGCGCCACCACGTCGCGCCCGCGCTCGCGCAGCGGCGGCACGACCAGCGGATAGACCGAGAGCCGGTGATAGAGGTCGGCGCGGAAGCGCCCCTGCGCGATCGCCGCCGGCAGGTCGCGGTTGGTGGCCGCGATCACGCGCACGTCGACCTTCAACGTGCGGTCGCTGCCGGGGCGCTGCAGCTCGCCGCTCTGCAGCACGCGCAGCAGCTTGGCCTGCACCGTCAGCGGCAGCTCGCCGACCTCGTCGAGAAAGAGCGTGCCGCCATCGGCGATCTCGAACTTGCCGCTGCGGTCCTGCACCGCGCCGGTGAACGCGCCGCGCTTGTGGCCGAAGAGCTCGCTGTCGGCCAGCGTCTCGGGCAGCGCCGCGCAGTTCACCTGCACCAGCGGCTCGTCGCTGCGGCGCGAGCGCGCATGCAGGCGCTGCGCCACCAGGTCCTTGCCCACGCCAGTCTCGCCGAGCAGCAGCACCGTGAGGTCGGACACCGCGACCGTGTCGATCTCGCTGCACAGCTGCTTCATCGCGGGGCTGCTGCCGAGCAGCTCGCGCGTGGCGCCGCGGCCTGACCGCAGGGCCTGCGCGACGGCCTGTTCGCGCATGGCGCGCGCTTCCATTTCCTGGATCGTGTGGGCGGCTTCGATGCCGGTTTCGACCAGCGCCACCAGCGCGTCGAGCTGCGCCGGGCCCACGGCCTCGAAGGCGCCGGCCTCGAGCGCGTCCAGCGTCAGGAGGCCCCAGGTGGCGCCGCGCAGGCGCAGCGGCGCGCCCATGCAGTCGTGCACGGGCAGGATGCCCGGCTGGCCCGCGACGAGGCCGTCGTATGGATCGGGCAGCCCGCAGTCCTGCGCGAAGCGCAGGCCCCGCTCGCTCTCGAGCAGGCGGGCGAAGCGCGGGTGCGAGGCCACGGGGAACTGCCGCCCCAGGGTTTCGTCGTTCAGGCCGTCCACGGCCAGCGGCCGCAGCACGTCGCCGTCCAGCCGCAGCAGTGCGGCGGCATCGCATCGAACGAGGCCGCGCGCGGCGGCAAGAAGTGCGCGGTAGCGCTGCGCCTCGGTCGCCGCAATCTCTTCGTTGGTGGTCGAATTGACACTGATGGTGGTCATAAATACAACATGAATCCTGTTGCGAATTTGACCACGCATCGAAAATCCCCAGTGCTGGCAGGCACTTGCGCGAGGCCGGGGGCTGGCACGGATCGTGAGAAGGAAAGGCATCTTCCATTGCCGAACCCGAAAGCCACAGATGACCCCGCAAACCATCGCCATCGTCAAAGCCACCGTTCCCGCGCTCCAGGCGCACGGAGAGGCCATCACCAGCCACTTCTACCGGATCATGTTCGAGAGCCATCCGGAGGTGAAGGCCTTCTTCAACGAGGCGCACCAGGCCGCCGGCAGCCAGGCGCGCGCACTCGCGGGCGCGGTGCTGGCCTATGCCACGCACATCGACCGGCTCGACGAGATCGCCGGCGCGCTGCCGCGCATCATCCAGAAGCACGCCGCGCTGGGCGTGCTGCCCGAGCACTACCCGGTCGTCGGCGGTTGCCTGCTGCAGGCCATCAAGGACGTGCTCGGCGAGGCCGCGACGGACGAGATCATCGCGGCCTGGGGCGAAGCCTACCAATCGCTGGCGGCGCTGCTGATCGCCGCGGAGGAAGAGGTCTACCGCGCCAACGCCGCGCAGACCGGCGGCTGGCGCGGCGAGCGCGAGTTCCGCGTGGCGCGGCGCGAGCAGGAGAGCGACGTCATCACCTCCTTCTACCTGGAGCCGACCGACGGCGGCCCGCTGCTCGCGTTCTCGCCCGGCCAGTACCTCACGCTGGTGCTGAAGATCGACGGCGAGCCGCTGCGGCGCAACTACTCGCTGTCCGACGCGCCGGGCAAGCCCTTCTACCGCATCAGCGTCAAGCAGGAAGAGGGCGGCCGCGCATCGAACTGGCTGCACGAGAAGGCCGGGGTCGGCACCGTGCTGCAGGTGCAGGCACCTTGCGGCGATTTCGTGCTGCAGCCCGCGGGCGAGCCTGTGCGCCCGCTGGTGCTGGTGACGGGCGGCGTGGGCATCACGCCGGCCATGAGCATGCTCGAGTCGGTGGCGCACACCGGCCGGCCGGTGCACTTCATCCATGCGGCGCGGCATGGCGGTGCCCATGCGTTCCGTTCGCGCGTCGATGCGCTGGCGGCGCGGCATGCCAACGTGAAGCCGCTCTATGTCTACGACGCGCCGCGCGAGTCCGACCGGCCGCATGCGACCGGCTTCGTCACGCGCGAGCTGCTCGAGCAGCAGCTGCCGGCCGATCGCGACGTCGACCTCTACTTTCTCGGTCCGAAGCCTTTCATGAAGGCGGTGTATGCGAGCGGCCTTGCGCTGGGCGTGCCCAAGCAGCAGCTGCGCTACGAGTTCTTCGGTCCGCTGGAGGCACTGGAGGCGTAGGGCGGGCTACCCATTCCCGTCGACGCTTCGGCGGCGCCGGTATACGATAAAAGCGCACTCGCAAGGAGATCCCGATGTCCGACCTCAAGGCACCTGGAAGCGCCCGCACTCGCGCGGTCGAACGCGCGCTGGACGAAAGCAAGCAGGCAAAGAAAACGGTGGAGGAAGCTGCGGATGAGCTCGCTGTCGTTCACGTGGTACTGGACAAGGGGATCTCCGAGGATGTGCGCACCGACGACCTCGACCGCGCGATCGAGCAGACCGACCAGATCGAGAAGAAGCTCTCGAAATCGGTCGACCTGCTCGAGAAGGTGGCCGAAGCGCTGGAGACCGAAAGCAACCGGAAGGCGTCGTGAGAAAGCCCCGGCGCGCGCTCTGCCGGCGCGCTTCCTGGGCACCGTCCCCAAGTCGAGAAGCTTGCCTACAAGGATGAGCAGGACCGAGCCGTAGAAAGGCCGCATTGGTGGTTGCATTCCGATGTCCAAGAGCCTCCAGACGCCGAAAGCGTATGCATGCCGCTCACTACGATCCTTGTCGAGGACAGCCGGACGATCCGGGACAACCTGATTCCCGCGCTGGAAGAACTGGCCGGCGTTCACGTCGTGGCGAGCGTCGAGACCGCTGAAGGGGCCATCGATGCACTCGCACTGCATGGATCCTGGCAACTGGCCATCGTCGACCTCTTCCTGAAGGAGGGCTCGGGCCTGACGGTCATCCGCGCCTGCCAGGGCCGCTCCAGACACCAGCACCTGATCGTTCTGACGAACTACCCGACCCCTGAGATGCGCCGCCGATGCTTGGCGCTCGGCGCCGATGCGGTCTTCGACAAGTCCACGGAGCTCGATGCGTTTTTCGAGCAGTGCCAGGGTTATCAGACCGGGTGAGCTTCCAGGCTATGCCACCCACACCGTCTTGATGTTGACGAACTCCTTGATGCCGTAGCCCGACAGCTCGCGGCCATAGCCGCTGTCCTTCACGCCGCCGAAGGGCAGCCGCGGATCGGAGCGGACGGCGTCGTTGACGAACACGCAACCTGCCTCGAGCGACTCGGCCGCGATGCGCTCGCCGCGGGCCAGGTCGCGCGTGAGGACGGCGGCACCCAGGCCGAACGAGGAGTCGTTGGCGGCGGCGATGGCCTGCGCCTCGTCCCGCACCGGAATGACCGCGGCCACGGGGCCGAACAACTCTTCGTCGTACGCGGGCATGCCTTTGGCGACGTCGGTCAGCACGGTCGGCGGGTAGTAGGCGCCGGGGCCTTCGGGAATCTGGCCGCCGAGCAGGCAGCGCGCGCCGCGCTGCACACTCTGCTCGACCTGCCGGTGCAGGGCGTCGCGCAGGTCGTGCCTGGCGAGCGGGCCGATTTCCGTCGCCATGTCCAGCGGATCGCCTTGCCGCACCGCCTGCATCTTCTGCACGAAGCGCTGCTCGAATTCGCGCCGCACCGGCTCGACGACGATGAAGCGCTTGGCGGCGATGCAGCTCTGGCCGCCGTTGACCAGCCGGCCCTTGGTGCACACGCTGGCGGCCAGGTCGAGGTCGGCGTCTTCCAGCACCAGGTAGGGATCGCTGCCGCCGAGTTCGAGCACGGTCTTCTTCAGCATCTCGCCGGCCTTGCGCGCCACCGCGCTGCCGGCCGGGCCGCTGCCGGTCAGCGTGACCGCGCGCACCAGCGGATGCCCGATGGCCGCGTCGACCTGCGCATTGCCGATCAAGAGCGTTCGAAACAGATGCTCGGGCATGCCGGCCTCGCGCAGGATCTGCTCGATCGCGAGTGCGCAGCCCGGCACGTTCGACGCATGCTTGAGCACCGCCGCATTGCCGGCCATCAGCGCAGGCGCTGCGAACCGGAACACCTGCCAGAACGGGAAGTTCCAGGGCATCACGGCCAGCACCACGCCCAGCGGATTGAAGGTGACGAAACTCGTGCGCGCTTCGGTATCGACCGGCTCGCGCGCCAGCAGCCGCGCCGCGTTGTCGGCGAAGAATTCGCAGCACGCCGCGCACTTCTTCGCCTCGGCAATGCCGTCGCGCAGCGGCTTGCCCATTTCGCGCGCCATCAGCCCACCCCAGGTGTCGGACTTCGCGCGCAGGATCTTCGCCGCCTCGCGCAGGTGCTGCGCGCGCTGCTCGAACGAGGTGCCGCGCCAGGCCAGGAATGCCTCGTGCGCCTTGCCGATGGTGTCGTCGACCGCGGCGGCGGACATCTGCGCATGAGTCTCGAGCTTCTCACCGGTCGCGGGGTTGACGGATTCAATGGCCATGTCGCTGGGCTCCTTTCTGCTGAATGCTGAATGCAAGCTGCCTGCCGTCACTTGCCGGCCTTGTGCGCAACTCTCCCGCAGCTGAAATTTCACTCTAGGCCGGCGGCGCGCAGCGGGTGTAGGGCGCCGCGACCTCGTCGATGTAGGCCTTCGACGATGCCGGCGATCACGCGCGCGGGGCGCCGAGTCCTACAGATGGGAGGCGGCAATTCTTCGCAAAGTGTTCACGAGGCCCGGGCGCCGGCCGCCTCGGCTGGGTCTGCCGCGTGGCCTTTCAACCGAAGAGGAGATTTCTCATGCACACGATCAAGGATCTGATGAGCCGGGACGTGCAAGTCATCAGTCCCGATGCGACCATTGCCGAGGCCGCGCGGCAGATGCGCGACGGCGACTTCGGCATGATGCCGGTCGGTGCCAACGACCGGATGATCGGTTCCATCTCGGACCGCGACATTGCCGTGCGCGCGGTGGCCGAAGGCCGCGGCGCCGACACCAAGGTGCGCGACGTGATGTCCGACGGCCTCCGCTGGGCCTACGAGGACGAACCGGTCGAACGCGCTGTCGCGATCATGGGCGAGTACCAGATCCGTCGGCTGCCGATCGTCAGCCGCGACAAGCGCCTGGTGGGCATCGTAGCGCTGGGCGACCTTGCAGTCAGGGAAGCCGGGCCCGAATCCGCGGCCGAAGCGCTGTGCGAGATTTCGGAGCCCGCCTGAGCGCCCTCGCTGGCGCCATCATTGGCGATTTCCTACAGCGCCGCGGCATCCCGCTGACAGAAGGCCGCGATGCGGCGGCGCAGTCTGGGCATCGAAAGGATCCCACATGAACAAGACCCAACTCGATGGCGCCAAGGTCGCCATTCTCGTGGCCGACGGCTTCGAGCAAGCCGAGATGACGGAGCCGCGCAAGGCGCTCGATGCGGCCGGCGCCGCCACCAAGATCGTCTCGCCGAAGGACAACACCGTGCGCGGCTGGAAACACCACAAGCCGGCCGATGCGTTCGACGTCGACATACCGCTGCCGCAGGCGGCCGCGCACGAGTTCGATGCGCTCGTGCTGCCCGGCGGCGTCATGAACCCCGATGCGCTGCGCATCAACGAGGAGGCCATCGCCTTCGTACGCGATTTCTTCAAGGCCGGCAAGCCGGTGGCAGCGATCTGCCACGGACCGTGACGCTGATCGAGGCCGACGCGGTGCGCGGCCGCACGATGACATCGTGGCCCTCGCTGCGCACCGACCTGACGAATGCCGGCGCCAAGTGGGTGGACCGCGAGGTCGTGGTCGACGGCAACCTGATCACCAGCCGCAAGCCCCAGGACCTGCCGGCCTTCGACCGCGAGATGGTCAGGCTGTTTGCAGATGCGCGGGCGCACGCCTGAGACGACTGCTGGAGTTCGTGCGCACACGCCTGCCCATCACGACGTTGTCGCATGCGGTGAACGCCGCCATCGTGTTCCTCGCGCTCTGCCTGGTTACCGCGTCGGCGTTGTGCTGGCGGCGGGCATGACCTCCGCGGCAGCCTTCCCGGGCTGCGTCGAGTCGACGGCACGTCTCACCATGTGTTCGGCCAGCGTGTCGTACAGCGGCCGGCTGATCATGCGCGAGACCAGGCTGGACAGCATGGCGGCCGCCATCAGGCTCAGCACCATCGAATGGCCGTCGACCATTTCCATCACGATGATGAAGGCGGTGAGCGGCGCCTGCGTCACCGCGGCCAGGAAGCCGGCCATGCCCATCGCGATCAGCGCAGGGCCAAGATCGCCGCTGGCCAGCGTGGCCACCGCGTCGCCGATGCCCGCGCCGATGGACAGCGAAGGCGCGAAGATGCCGCCCGGCACGCCGCTCCAGGCCGTAAGCCAGGTGGCGACGAACTTGAGCACGGTGTTGAGCGGCGTGAGTTCGTCATGCCCCTGCAGCATCTGCTTCACCGCCTCCGACCCCGCGCCGAAGGTGACGCCGCCGGTGACGAGTCCGATGACCGCCACGGCCAGGCCGCAGGCGGCCGCGAAGCGCACCGGAAAGCGCGCGCGCCAGCGGTTGAGGCGCCCCGGCGCGCCTGTGAGCGAGGCGATCAGGAGCCGCGCAAACAGGCCGCCCGCAACGCCGCTGAGCAAGGTGACGAGCAGGCCCGGCCCAAGCGCGTCCCACCCCAGCCGCGGGACGCGGATCACGCCGAAATAGCTGCTGTTGCCAAACACGGAAACGGCCACCAGGCCCGCCAGCACGATGGCGGTGATGATCAGGCCGCTGGAGCGCGCCTCCAGGCGGCCCGAGAGTTCCTCGATCGCGAACACCACGCCCGCAAGCGGCGCATTGAAGGCGGCCGCGATGCCCGCCGCGCCGCCGGCCACCAGCAGTGCGCGCCCGTCGATGGTGGTGCGGGGCGAAAGCCACCGCCGCGCATGCTGCATCACCCCGGCCGCCACCTGCACCGAGGGGCCTTCCCGCCCGATCGAGAGCCCCGCCGCGAAGCCCGCCGCGCCGAGCCCGATCTTGGCGACCGTGAGCCGCAGCGATGCGAAGCTGAAGCGCCGTTCCTCCGGCAGGGTGGCATGCAGCGCCGCCTTGATCTGCGGAATGCCCGAGCCTCCCGCACCCGGGAAGAAGCGCAGCGTGAACCACACGATGGCGGCGGTGAGCAGCGGCGTCGTCAGCAGCACGGCCCAGGGCCATGCACCGTGGAAGCGCAGGAACGCGCCGAACACCCAGTCGCTCGCGAGCGTGAAGCCCACCACGAAGAGCCCGGCCGCAATCGCATAGCCCAGCACGATGGCACGGTCGAGCCAGATGCGGCCGCTCGAGAGTTCGGCCCGCAGATGCTCGAGGAAGTCTGGCTCGCGGTTCATGGTGCGAGCCAGTTTACGCAACCTCCGTGCCGCCTCAGGCCAGCGGCTGCTCCAGCAGCTGCTCGCCGCGCGCCGGGTAGTCGTTCTTGATGACGAAGTCCAGCGCCTGCACCATCTCGGCGAAGTTGGGGCGCACGAATGGCATCGATTGCACGGACAGGTAGTAGACAGTGTTGTCGGGCCTGACCAGGAACAGGCCGGGCTCGGAGAACAGTGCCGGTTCATCGATGCCGATGGAGGTTTTGCCCCGGCTCGCCGAGATGTACAGCCCCCACTTCCTGGCGTCCGCGAGCGACAGGCCATGGCCGATGCGCAGCTTCGCTGCGCCGATCTTGTCGGCCATGGCGCGGGCGCGCGCCTCGTCGTCGGAACTGATCGCGATGGTGGCTACGCCGCGTTCGGCGAAGGCCGGCGTCAGCCGCTCCAGTTCCTTCAGGTAGCTGGCGCAGATCGGGCAATGCAGCCCGCGGTAGAAGCACACCAGCGTCATGCGCTCGGGCTTCTCGTCGATCAGCCGGAACCGGCCGGCGACGAGAGTGTCGACACTCAGGTCCGGGGCTTGTTGGCGTGGAATCAGCATGAGAGTGCTCCTTGGAAAAAAAGTGGGGGTTGCAAAGAAGGCCCAAAGATCTCATGCTCTGCGCCATGAAACATCCGACTTTCATGATCCAAAGTCCAAATTCACCCAAGATGGACCGGCTCGCCGCCTTTGTCGAGGTGTTCAAGCTCCGCGTGGCGGTGCTTGCGCCGGGCGACACCGGCGTGGCAGCCCTGCTGCTGGCTGGCCCGGAAGACGGCAGCGAAGGCCGGGTGATCTTCCGGCCCGGCGGCTTTTCGGAGCTGCCGCCCGATGCGCGCGTCGCGGCCAGCGTCGACTTCGACAACGATGCCAATCCGCTGATGAGCGCGATGCCCGAGGAGGTGTCCGTGTCCCTGGACGGCTCGCCGTCGCTGCAGGCCACGGCCGCGGCATTCATGGCGGAAGCGGCGGGAAACCGCTGCGGCCGCAGCGCGGCGCTGAACCGGCTCGCCGAGGTGCTGGTGCTGATGGCGCTCCGGAGCGCGATCGATGCGGGCACGCAGAAGCCGGGCCTGTTCGCCGCGCTCGCGCATCCTTCACTGCACCGGGCCGTGGTGTCGATCCACGACATGCCGTCGCGACAGTGGACCGTCGACGACCTGGCGAGCCGATCGGCCATGTCCAGGAGCACCTTCATGTCGACCTTCCGCACGATCGTCGGCACCACACCCATGGCGTACCTCGGCGCGTGGCGCCTGACGCTGGCACGGCGCTACCTGATGGCCGGCGATCCGGTGAAGCTCGCGGCCCGCCGCACCGGGTTCGGTAGCGCCGAGGCATTTTCCAGGGCCTTTTCAAGAGCGTACGGCCACGCGCCCGCGGCCCTGAAGCCGGCGCGGGCCGGCCAGCCGACGGTCTGACGCGCAAGGCGTTGCCTCGCTGCCGGGCGAGGCATCAGCGGCTGTTCCTGCGAACCGCTTCGACGACGGACAGCACCGCATCGGCCACCACCTGCGGCTGGTCGAGCTGGATGTCGTGTCCGGCATCGGCCACGAGCAGGTGCCTGCCGCGCGAGGACCAGGCCGCCATCTCCTCGTGCATCTGCTTCCAGATCGCCTGGACCTGCCGGCCCTGCTCGGGCGTGATCTTCATTCCGCGCAATTCCGCGGCGGTGTACGGCGCCATCGCGGTCAGCACCACCAGCGGACGATCGCCCAGGTCGCGCAAGCCCCTGGCCTCGGCGAGCGAGGCGTCGGTCGCATCACTCTCCGCGAGCTGCGTGCGCAGCGACTTGGACGCGAAGGCGCGGATCGCCTGCATCTCGTGCGCGCTTCGATGCGGGGCCTGCGGCAGCAGCACCGGCGCGGCCGCGCGCAGCACGCCGAAGGGCGCAAGCGCCACGCCGAGGCGGGAGCGCATCGAACGCGATTCGGTCATGAAATGCGCGACGCGCTCGACCTGCTCCGGATGCGACGGATCGACCAGCACCAGCCCCGCCACCTCGGCGCCGAAGTCGCGCGTGAAGCCCACGCTGTAGAGCCCGCCCAGCGATTGCCCCACCAGCACGAAGGGTCCGCGCTCGCCCGCGCCGGCCAACGCGGCGCGCAGGTCCTGCACCGCCTGCCTTGCGCCGGGAGGATGTTCCGAAGGATCGCTCCACATCAGCCCCGCGCGGCTGTAGGCGCACGCGCGCGTGTGCGCGGCGACCTTCGGCTGCACGGCCGACCAGCTCAACGATCCGTCGACGCCCAGGCCCGCTTCGAACACGACGGTGGGGGAGCCGGCGCCCCGGCAATCCAGCTGGATCCTTCGCCCCCCGCCGATGTCGACCATTTTTCCGGGCGCAGGGAAGTCCCTCGCCGCGCGGTACCGGCCGATCTGCTCATAGGCGATGCCGCCCAGCACAGCCACGGCGGCAAGCGCCGTGCCCGCGGCAAGGCCGGTGCGCAGGGTTCGGTGTCTTGGCGTCTTCACTGTCCTGCTTTATGGCACGAAGATGCCGCCCGCGGGAACTGCCTCCTGCAATCAGGCGCTCGGCGTCACCCGCGCCAGGTGGAGGATGTGGTCGAAATCGAGGCTCTCCAGTGCCTGCCGCACCGCCTTCACGAGCGCCGTATGCTGCGGGTCTGCCGCGAGCCGGTCGGCCCATTCGTGCAGATCGGTCCATCGGCCGTCGCGCGCCAGCGTTTCGAGTTCATGGCGCAGGCCTGCGGGCAGCGGCGCGATCTCGGGCACCGGCAGGCTGCGCCGGGGCGGCCTGTCCGCTGGGGCGGGCGGCACCGGCGCCGCAGCGCCCGCGGCCGGAGGAAGCTCTTCGTCGGAAGCGGCATCCACCACCACCGAAAAGCGAAGCCGCGTGCCCAGGTGCAGGTGGCTTTCCAGCTGCAGCTCTCCGCCCATGCGCTCGACGATGCGGCGCGCAATCGCCAGCCCGAGGCCACTGCCGCCGGAGGCCGGATCGGCCTGCGTGAACGCGCGGAAGACGCGCCGCTGGTCCCGGATGTCGATGCCGATGCCGCTGTCCCAGACCTCCAGGTCCAGCCGCCACTGGCCGCCGGCGGGGTGCGGCTCCACGCGCAGGCCGATCTGGCCATCGTGCGTGAACTTGGCCGCGTTCGACAGCAGGTTCAGCAGCAGCTGCTGGAAACGCTTGCTGTCCAGACGCACGGCGGGCGGCAGCATACCGCGCACGTCGAGCACGAAACGGTTGTTCTGCCGCTGTGCCAGCGTGGCGGCGTACTGCGCGATGTCGTCGATCAGCAGTGGCAGGCGCAGGGGCCGCGGGTCCAGCGCCAGCGGCAGCAGCTCGCCCTTGGCGTATTCGAGCAGGTCGTCGACAAGGGCCAGCTGGTAGTTGGCGCTGCGCTCGATGGCCTGCAGCTGCGCAGGAGCCGACGCCAGCTCGGCGCGCAAGGCGCGGGCATGGCCGACGATGGTGGCGAGCGGTGCGCGCAGGTCGTGGCTGATGTAGGCCATGAGCCACGTCTGCTCACGCGCGCGGTGCTCGGCCTGCTCGAGCGCGGCGTTGAGCGCGCGCGTCTTGCGCGAGACCTCGTTCTGCAGCCTGTGCTGCTCGTGGGCCTGCCACTGGACCAGCTTGCGCTGCGCATCGTGGCGCTGGCGCGAAAGGTGGTGGGTCCATGCGGCCAGCGCCACCAGGCCGACCAGCAGGCCCGGAAAACCCAGCACGTAGGTATCGAAGCTCGGCACGGCATGCTCGGGCATCGCGAGTTCGCTGAGCCGCAGGCACACGCCCAGCGTGACGACCACCATCACGGGGAATGCCAGCCGCCCCCCGGGGCCGGCGCGGCGCATGTAGATGAAGCTGCTGATCGTCAGCGCCAGCACCAGAGCCAGCGCCGTGAGGATGCCGGCGCGTGCGAAGAACGCATAGCTGCCCGCCAGCGTGCCGATGACCACCAGCGCCTGCACCGCCGTCATCGCGACCAGCACGCGCAGCCCGGGCTGGCGCACCGGCGCGCCGCGCGAGAGCGCATGCAGGTAGAACACCATGTTCAGCACGCAGCAGCCCGCGATGACACCCGCCGCGCGGTAGCTCCACTCGGTGCTCTCGGGCCAGAACAGCAACCGGGCGTAGCCGCGGTAGGTGGCTTCGTAGAGTGCGACCAGCGCGAATCCCAGGCTCTGCGAGGCCAGGGCTGCGTTGCGCGCGATGGCCCAGACCGCCAGCGAATAGACCGCCAGCACGAGCAGCCCACCGATCAGCAGGCCGTCGATCAGCGCATGGCGGCCTTCGGTGGCACGCCAGGTTTCGGCGCTGTGCAGCAGGGGTGCCAGCTTGATGCTGCTGCGGCTTTGCACGCGCACCAGCACGCGCGCCTGTTCGCCCGGCCGCAGGTCGAGCGCGAGCACCGGCACGCGGTCGAGATTGCGCCCGGCGGGCGGCCTGGAGACGCCCGCGGCCTCGTGCATCCAGGCCGTTGCGGGCGCCATGCCCGGCGCGCTGCGCTGCACATGGAAATCAACGTACTGGAGCCAGGTGGTGTTCAGCACCAGGCGCAATGCCTGATCGGCGTTGGCGTTGTTCGCCAGCGTGAGCCGCAGCCAGAACGCTGAGTTCGAGAAGCCCGGCCGCATCCGGGCCTGGGTGCCCGGCACGAAGCCGCCCGGGGATCGACTGCCCAGCTTCTCGACGGCCTCGAAGCCGAGTTGTGCGCCGGGGTCCTCGAACACCTCGACCTTGTCATCCAGCGCGACGGGCAGTCGACCGGCGGCATCCAGATGCAGCGCCGCCGCCTGCACGGGCAGCATCGCGAACCCCAGGGTCGCCCACAGCAGCACGGCGGCCAGGCCGCGTCCGGGCGCCATGGCCGCCTAGACCTCGGAGGTGCGCAGGGAGGGCGCGGCCCTGCCCGCGAGCGTCTGGCGAAAACCGGTGGGCGTGGTGTCGAAACGCTCGCGAAACGCGGTCGAGAAATTGGCGGCGCTCGAGAACCCGACCGCCAGCGCCACCTCCTCGACGCTGAGGGCCGATTCGCCCAGCAGGCGCCGCGCCTGCGCGAGCCGCGCTTCGCGCACGAACTCGAACACCGTGCGGCCCATGTGCTCGCGAAAGATCCGCGACAGGCGCTTTTCGTGCGTGCCCACGCGCGCGGCCAGTTCCGCCAGCGCGGGCACGTTCACCAGGTCCGACATCACGAGGCGTTCGGCCGCCAGCGCCACCACGCGGTCCGGGCCGCACTTTCTCTCGTCGTCGGCCGCGGCATCTGTGCCGGAGGCAGCGGGCGACGCGCAGCACTTGCTGCCGGCCAGCACCAGGTGCACCGCGACGCGCGCCAGCACCTCCGCGGGTTCGCAGGGCTTGAGGATGTAGTCGACCGCACCTTCGCGCAGGCCCGTGAGCCTTTCTTCCACCGAGCTGGAAGCAGTCACGAAGATCACCGGGATGTGCGCCGTGGCGGGGTCGGCCTTCAGCAGGCGGCAGGTGGCAAAGCCGTCGGTGCCTCCCATGCGCACGTCCAGCAGGATCAGGTCCGGCTGCAGCGCGGTGGCACGGCGGTAGCCCTGCATCGCATCGAAGGCCAGGCTGATGCGGTGCTCCGCGCCCCGCAGCGCAGCGATGAGAAGCTGCAGTTCGTCGACGTTGTCATCGACGAGGAGGATGTGCGCGCGCCGTGGCGGCATGGTGGACCAGTAAGACATTCGCAAGCCGTTCGCTCCCCCGGTCGGGTTCGTGTTGGAGACCATCATCCCTTCGACCGGCTGGTTGTGCCGCTGGGCGTCCAGGTGTTCCGGCCGTTCCAGATTGACCGATATGCTTTATTCATGTAACTGACCAATCCCCTCAGATCGATGCAAGGCTGCGAGGCAGCGGTGCGCCGACGACCCGTCACGCTTGCGCGTCCTGGCTTGCACCAAAGGTCATGCGACGATCGGCATCGTGCAGACAAGCCTTGTTGCATTCATGCGCATTCCTCACCGATCCTCGCAATTTCTCATCGAATGCACGACGCTTCCGAGTGGCTTCTCGCTGTGGGAACGCGGCTTTATTGCCGTTCGGACCGACGGCGGCTGCTTGTGCAAATGCATGAAATCGATGCGCTGATTCGTGAAATGCTTCACAACCGCATCGTTGGAGGCGAGCAACGGCCGGCGGCGGCCGCTGGCCGCCTTCATGTCGCTCGGGCGGTCAGCTCACAAGCGCGTAGCCGGTGCCGCGCACAGAGTGCAGCGGCAGGGACATGCCGAGCTTCTCGGCCTTGCGCCGGATGCGGCTGGCGATGGCGTCGATGCGATGCCCGTCGAAGTCGAACACGTCGCCGCCGAGCGCACGGATCAGTTCGTCGCGGCTGACCGCTGTGCCCTGGCGGCGAAACAGGCATCCGACGAAGGCGCGCTCGCTGGTGGTGAGCTTCATGCGGCGGCCCTCGGGGTCGCTCAGGATCCACTCCCCCTCCAGCAGCCGCCACGCACCGGCTCGCGGCTTTTCCGCCGGCACCGGCGCGTTGGCCAACCGTGCGGCACGCAGGCGGCGGCCGATCGCGTTCAGGGTCTCGGCCAGTTCCTCCATGTGCACCGGCTTCACCATGTAGGCATCGGCGCCCTCGCGCAGGCCGACCAGTCGATCCTGGAGTTTGCCGCGAGCCGTGACAAGCACCATGCCGACGTGCGCCGCGCCACGCAGGTGGGAAACGATGGACAGCCCGCTCTCGCCAGGCAGGCCGATGTCGACCACGGCAATGTCGCATGGCGCAAGCGCAAAGGCCTTGTAGAACGCAGGCGCTGCGCAAAAGCCATGCATCTCGAAACCCAGTTCGCTCAGGACAAAGAGCATCTCCTCGCGAAAATCGCCGTCGTCCTCGACCACATAGACGCGCAGACGCGGCGTTGAACGTGTTGGTTGCATTGTGAATAGATTGTAAATTCGCACGCTTTGCAGTTGCTCGTTGCAACACCAGGCGAGCCATGTATCTCTTCTCCTTCTTCTCGTCCTCCCCCTCTCGCTTTCCTCACGCCGCTTCTTTCCTTGCCGTGCTGCGGCGCTGCCTGTTCGCGTGCGCGTGCCTGTTCGCGTTGAGCGCCGGCACGCCGGCCGCGGCCCTCGTGCTGATGCCTTCCGACGGGCTCGACGATGCCGTCGCCTTCTCCGGCACGCTTGGAATGCTGCGGGATCCGCAGGACCGATGGAGCGTCGCGGACGTGGCCGCCGAAACGCGGCGAGGCGACTTCGAGCAGCTGGAGGGGCCGCTGCAGGAGGGCTTCAGCCGCGACCCGGTGTGGCTGCGCTTCTCGCTTTCGCGCGCGCCCGAAGCGCCCGCGCGTTGGCTGTTGCGGGTGCGGCCCTCCGCGTTGAACGAACTCACCCTGTATGCGCCGGACGGGCAAGGCGGGTTCATCCAGACCGTGCTTGGCGACCGGCGTCCGTTCGCCGAGCGGGAAATTCCGGACCACAACTTCGTCTTTCCCATCGACGTGCCCACCACCGCCAGCGAATACTTCCTGCGGCTGCGCAACGACGGGCCTCCCCTGCGGGCCGAACTCGACTTCTGGCAACCCGAGGGCTTCGAGCGTCAGCGAACGAAGGACTACACCGTCGTCGGCCTTCTGCTCGGCGCGGCCGTGCTGTCGATCTGCATGAACCTGATCTTCATGGTGTGGCTGAAGGACAGTCTCTACGGCCACTATGCGCTCTATGTCCTGTGCAGCGCCGCGATGACGATGGCCCGGCAGGGTTTCATGGCGGAGTGGTTTCTGGACGACCACCCCGCGCGGGTCGCGCAGGCCGTGCTGGTCGTGAACTGCATCTCCAACGTCGTTGCCACGGCATTCATGGCGCGCATCTTCGGCTTCCGCCACCACTGGGTGCCGGCCGCACGCTTCTTCGATCTCGTCATCGTGTTCAACACGGCCGCGCTGCTGGTCGCGCTGACCGACCATCACACCGCGATTGCGCGCTGGGTCAGCGCTGGCAGCGCCGCATCCACGCTCTTCGGCGCCCTCTTCGTTTGCTACCTGCTGATCGTCCGGCGCCAATTCCAGTACCTGCTTGCGGCATCGGCATTCTCGGTCGGCACGGTTCTGGGCCTCTACGGCCTGCTGAAGCTGTGGCTCGGCGATCTCGTGCCGGGCGCACGGCCCGATCGGATCTACATGCTCGGCAGCCTGACGCACCTGATCCTCCTGAACATCGCCGTGGCCGACAGGACACGCCGTGCGGAACGCAACTACCGCGTCGAACGCGAGCGCGCGATGTCGATCCGGATCGAGGCCGAGCAAACCCTGGAGTCCACGGTGGTTCGGCGCACGGCCGAACTGGCGCGCACCAATGTCGCGCTGCGTGACGAGATTGCGCAGCGCGGCCGGCTGGAAACGCAACTGCTCGAGTCGCTCGACGTGCAGCGCAAGGCGGTCGAGCAGCAGAACGAATTCGTCTCGATGGTGTCGCACGAGTTCCGTGCGCCGCTGGCCGTCATCGACGCCGCTGCCCAGTCGCTCGACATCTCGAAGAGCGGGACGGATCCGGTGGTCAAGCTGCGCACCGGACGGATCCGCCGTTCGGTGCAGAGGCTGTCGATGCTGATCGAGAACGTGCTCACGGCCGACCGCTTTCAGATCGAGCAGCGGGCGCTGAGGCTGGAGCCGGTGGACCTGGCTGCCCTCGCGCGCGGATTGTGCGAAACCTTCAACCTTCCGGAGCCGGCGCGCCTGCAGCTCGACGCGCATCTGCCCATCGCCGAAATCCGCGGTGACCGGTTGCTCATCGAGATCGCACTGCAGAACCTGATGCACAACGCGCTGAAGTACTCCCCGTCCGAGAGCTGCGTGCGCGTGTCCCTGCGACAGGTCGGCGAGGGCGTGGAGATCGACGTGGTCGACCGGGGGGCCGGCATAGCACCCGCGGAAAGGGAACGCGTCTTCGAGAAGTACTTTCGGGCGGAAACGGCGACGGCCGCTTCCGGCTCGGGCTTGGGCCTTCATCTCTCGCGCGAGATCGCCCGTCGACACGGCGGCGACGTCACGCTCGTCGCCACCGGCATCGCCGGTTCGACGTTCCGGCTGGTTCTACCCACGTCTGAGCGCGTTGCCGCGGCGGCCTGAATGGCTCCGCATCCGCTTCCCGAGCACGTTGGGATGCCCGCGTCGCCGGCCGAAGACGACAATGTCTTCCTGGCTCCATCACACGCAATACCCTCCACATGGACATCCGCCAGCTGCGCTATTTCGTCAAGGTCGTCGAACTCAAGAACATCACGACCGCGGCGGAGGCGCTTTTCATTGCCCAGCCTTCCTTGAGCCAGCACATGGCCAATCTGGAGTCGGAACTCGGCGTCACCTTGCTGGAGCGCAGCGTTCACGGCACGCGGGCCACGGCCATCGGCGAGCTGCTCTACCGCCATGCGAAGACGATCCTGCGGCAGTTCGAAGACACCCGCTCGGCCATCCGGCAGGAGAGCGAATCGCCATCCGGCCGGGTGGCCATCGGATTCCCGACCAGCACCTCGCGCATCCTGGCCGCACCGCTGCTGGCGCGGCTGCAGGAGCGCTATCCGCTGATCGAACTGGAACTGGTGGAAGCCTCCAGCGGAGACCTGACGGGCCAGGTGGCGGCCGACCGGCTGGCGCTGGCGGTCACGATGGATGCGCGGGCCGATTCACGCCTGCGCATCGAGCCGATCCTCGAGGAAGAACTGTTCGTGGTGGTGGCCTCGTCGCAAAGGGCACCGCGCGCCTTCGGCATCGAGGCCTTTGCCAGGCTGCCGCTGCTGCTGCCCACGCACCCGAACTCGGTGCGCGTGGCCACCGAGCGGCTCCTGCGCGATCGCCAACTGAAGTTCCGCCTGGTGGCCGAAACCAGCGCGGTGGAAATCCTGATCCTGGCCGTCGAGCGCGGGCTCGGCGCCACGGTGCTGCCGACCGCGGCCTTTGCGCTCGCGCAACAGCATGGCCGCGTGCGCGGCGTTCCCATCAAGGGGCGACCGCTGCTGCGCGAGCTGTCGCTGAGCCTGTCGGTCCCGGCGGCGCACAGCCCCGCCGTGCAATGCGTGCGCGAACTGCTGCTGCAGGTGATCGACGAGGAGATTGCAAGCAAGCGCTGGAAGGGCGTGCGGCGGTTCAGCGACGCAGGGTAGGGCGGTGCGCTCCTTCGCGAGCGCCTCATGCTCATTCCACGCGGATGTTGTTCCTGCTGATGAAGGCACTCCAGAAGGCCTGGTCGTCGACCGCGCGGCGGCGGATCTCGGCTTCGCCGCCGCTCATGGCCGGCAGCGAGAGTTCGGCCAGCCGGGCCTTGACGGCGGGGTCCGCCATCACCTTCTGCAGCGCGGCGTTGAAGCTGGCAACGATCTTCGGATCCAGGCGCGCCGGGCCGGCAATGGCGTACCAGCCGGGCATCGGCGGCACGTTCAGCCCCGCTTCCTTCACCGTCGGCACCTGGGGCCACTGCGGCACGCGGGTGGCGCCGAGCACCGCCACCGCCTGCACCTTGCCCGACTGCACCTGCGGCAGGGCCGGACCGACCACGCTCACCATGGCGTCGACCTCGCCGGCCAGCACCGCCGTGAGCGCCGCGGCCGAACCCTTGTAGGGCACGTGCATCAGCTTGACGCCCGCGGTCGCGGCGATCAGTTCCATCGCGATGTGGGTGGAGTTGCCGATGCCGGCGCTGCCGAAGGTCAGTTCGCCGCTCTTCGCCTTCGCCTGCTCGAGAAACTGCGCGAAGGTCTTGATGCCGCTCCTGTTGCTCGTCACCAGCACGAAGGGCGTGTCGGCCACGGGCGCAAGAAAGGTGAAGTCCTTCAGCGGGTCGTAGGGCAGGCTCTTGTACAGGGCCGGGTTGAAGGCGATCTGCGACACGCCTGCGAGCACCAGCGTGTAGCCGTCGGCGGGCGCCTTGGCCACGGCGCCCAGGGCCACAAGGCCGTTGGCCGCCGGATTGTTTTCCACCACCACGGCCTGGCCCAGCTGCTGGGCGAGCCGGTCGCTGAGCAGTCGCGCGATCACGTCCGAGCCCGAGCCCGCCCCCTGCGGCACCACCAGCTTGACCGGCCGCGCAGGCCAGGGCGATTGGGCCTGCACCGCGAGGGGCATGGACAGGAGCGGCGTGCCGGCCAGCGCCAGCATGGGAACGAACGAGCGACGGGTGATGGGGGCCATGATGTGCCTCTCTCTTGGCAGGTTGAAGGAAGAACGGGGAAGCGAAGTGCTACTGCGGCGCGGCGCGCAGCGGAAGGTCGAACCAGCTGGCATCGGCACCACGCAGGATTTCCAGCCGCGGCGGCCGTCCGTGCGGCACCTGCGGGCCGTGGCCTTCGTCGCTGCCGCCGATGGACAGCCGTATGCGGCTGCCCGCGGCAAAGGTCCACGACACCGGCAGCAGCGCGAAGTTCAGGCGTGCGGGCTCGCGGGGCACGAGCAGGCGGGCCGAGGCGCGGTCACAGGTGTTCACGGGCCAGCTCGCCACGTAGTCCGGCGACTGCGACAGGCCTTCGCGGTGCAGGGCCCGCAGCAGGCCTTCGGTGACGTAGCGGCAGCTGCCGTCGGCCAGCACTTCGCTCAGATAGACATAGACGGCCGCGTCGGTCTCCGACGATGCGAGCAGCAGGCTCGCGCTCACGTGGCCCGTCAGTTCGGCGGATGCGGCCAGCGGTGCGCTGGTGTAGTGCAGGTACTGCGCCTGGCGCTCGGTCCAGTCGGGGTAGTAGTGCTCGATGCCGATGGCGCCCAGCCGTTCCAGCCGCGTCTGGCGGCCGGTGGAGACGGAGAAGTCGACCTGGTAGCTGTCGCGGCCCGGGGCGGCGGGCGCGTGCAATGCCAGCACGCCATCCGCATCGGGATGGACGCGGCGGGTTCCCGCGACTGGCGGCCATGCATCGGCGGCCTGCCACTTCTCGTCGTGGATGGTGAAGTAGTGCACCGGCTGCTCCCTGTCGAGCCCCGTGTCGATGCCGCGCAGATGGTGGTCGAAGAAGCGCAGCACTTCGGCCAGCAGCGGAAAGTCGGAGCCGGTCTGCTCGCGCCAGGGCGAGACGTTGCTGCGCGCGCCATGGTCCCAGGGGCCGAGCAGCAGGCGGTGCTGGTGCCTGGGCAGCGTCAGGAAGCGCGTGATCGCCGAGTTGCTGTAGCCGGCACCGTCGTACCAGCCCGAGACGGAGTAGATCGCCACGTCCTCGGGGATCTGGCGCGCATAGTGGCCGGGGCTGCACACGTCCAGCGTCAATGCGGGGTCGTGCAGCGTTGCGTCGTGCCGAAACGGCAGCTCGCG
Organism: Variovorax beijingensis; assembly: GCF_003951285.1. Classification (GTDB taxonomy): domain Bacteria; phylum Pseudomonadota; class Gammaproteobacteria; order Burkholderiales; family Burkholderiaceae_C; genus Variovorax; species Variovorax beijingensis. The sequence goes on from NZ_RXFQ01000019.1 coordinate 67,990, forward strand.
GGCCATGTCGTTCAGCCGGCAGTTGCTGCGGTGCTGGTGCAGCGCCTGGGCCAGCAGGCGGCCATCGGCATCGGCGTCCACCGGCTGCGGCCCCGCGAACAGCGGGTTGCCGTAGTACGCGAACTTGGCAAGGGCAGGGCGGTCGTCCTGGTCGAGCGCGACCATGAGTTCGTCGTAGCGGCCGGTCCAGATGGTGGAGAGCACGCCGCCCACGTAGAGCTGGTCGGTATAGATGTCGGTCACGGCAAACAGCGGTGCGATGGCCTTGACGGCGGGGTGCCGCGTGCTTGCGAGAAACACCGCCGCCGCGCCCAGGTACGAAATGCCGGTCGAGCCGATGCGCCCATCGCTCCAGGGCTGCTGCACGATCCACTCGGCGATCTCGTGGTAGTCGTCGCGCTCCTTCGGCGAGCGCAATGCGTCGCGCGTGCCGAAGCTCGCGCCGGTGCCCCGCACGTCCACCACCACCACGGCGTAGCCATGCGGCACGAAGAAGTCGCGGTAGCGGCCGCAGTTGGGGCTGGCCTCCACCGTGGGGTCGGTGGTCACGAAGCGCCGGTAGTAGGGCGTGAAGACGACGATGGTGGGCAGGCGGGCGGGCGGCTGCGCGCCGTCGCGCGCCTGGGGCAGGTAGTAGTCGAGCGCGATGCGACAGCCGTCGCGCATCGTGACGTAGAGCGACGCCGGCCGCCCGGGCAGGCCGAAGGCTGGCTTGCGGCTGGCGAGGTAGGCGCTGGGCGGCAGGTGCCAGGCGCCTGGCGTGCTATCGCGGTCCGACATGGGGCAAGGTACTTTCCTGAAGACAGATGGAGATGGATGGCGTTGTCACCGTCCTGTCATTCTGGGAATGCGGGCCCGCGTTGAAAAATGCGAAATCCCGATCGATCCATAGGTTGAGCCTATGGAAGGAGGCGGTGCTCGTGGCCGCTGATCAAGGAAAGACCGATGCCGTCGGCACCGCTTGTCGAGCTCAATCCGTTGTACTCGCCCGACGCCAAGCGGCAAAAGTAATGCGCATGAATTACTTGCTGCGGCTGTGATTGTGAAGTGCGCAGCATTCGTGAATAAGTACCGCGCAGATGAGAACGTGCCCCTCCCATAATTGGCCCGCCGAAGCATCCTGTCACAGAAATAACGATGCCCGGCAACAGGTCCTAGAGGGAGTACCAGAACATGAATCGCCATTTGCACCGCATCGTCTTCAACGCCAGGCGCGGCCTGCGCATGGTGGTCCAGGAGACGGCGAAGAGCACCGGCAAGGGTTCGTCCAAGGCGACCACGGTGGCAAGCGCGGCCGTCGCCGGCGCGGCCGCCTTTGCGCCGATGCTCGTGGGTGCGGCGCTCGCGGGCATGCTGTGGGCGCCGCCGGTTCAAGCCCAGATCGTCGGCGCCCCCAACGTTCCGGCCAACCTACGCCCCACGGTGCTGGTGGCGCCCAACGGCGTGCCGCTCATCAACATCCAGACGCCCAGCGCCGCCGGCGTCTCGCGCAACGTCTTCAACCAGTTCAACGTGGCGCCCAACGGCGCCATCCTCAACAACAGCCGCACGAACGTGCAGATCGAAGCCGTTGAGCTGCAACTGGCTGGGCTTCACGACTGAAGTCTTGAAGCGCTGGCACCTGGTCCAACCAGAGCGCGCTTCATCCGGGCCATGACATTCCGACGTTTCATGTTGGCGCAAACCGCATGGAGATATGGCCACAGATGAAGGTGGAGAAACGCCTGAGGAATGGGCCGGAGGACAACGTCTGGCACTATTTTCAGTTCACGGTTCAGAAGCTCGATGCGCAGTGATGGCAACAAAACATCCTCAGTTCCGGCCTCCGCGCGGCAGCGCGAGCTGGCAACCCAGGGTGTTCGGCCCGATGCGACTGGTTATAAGAAGTAATCATTAAAACGAAACTGCGTATTGTTTTTGCGCGTTTCTTGGGCATCATTTCCGCATGGAGAAGACAAAAGCCCTGGTGACCGTGATCGAGATGGCACGCGCCGGCCTCGGCTTTACGCCCGCCGATGCCCTCGATCACATCGCCACTCTCATCGCCCAGGAGGATGCGCAAAGCCCGTTCCACGACCGCAGGGTCGAGGAGTTGCTTCGCCTGGGGGCCTGCATCTGGAGCCTCAGGCGCGATATCGTGACGCCCGGGTAAGCGTCGCCCGATCCTCCCTGTCAGCCCGCCGAGCTATGCCGAGTGGCCAGGTGCAACAAGGCGTACTTAAGGCTACATTTCTTGAACCAAGAAAGGCCGGCATTTTTGGATTGGACAAGCGCCGGCAATCGGAGGATCGAATGCCGCTCTTGTTCCTGCTGAGGCTGCAGCACACGCTGCTGCCTGTCCGAGTCGCCCTTCCGGAGGAGGTGCGGATCGTCTCGGTGCTCGTGGCCACGGGATTGATCGAGGCCGAGTTCGCACCCGTCAGGCCGGCGGGCCGGGATACCGCTTCGCGCATCGCGACGGTGAAGCGCATCACCGAGGAAGGCCTGGCCGAAATCGCGAAGATGAGCGATGCGCCCAGGTTCGTGAAGACCTCGATGCAGTTCGCGCGGGGACTGCGATTGATGTAGAGCGCGCGGCTCAGGCCTGCCACGGCAGCCCGCGCATCCGCTCACGCTTTTCTTCCTCGTCGACGTGCGCGAGCGACGGCTTGATCAGGTCGCTGCGCGCCACGATGCCCACCAGCACGAGCAACTGCGCGTCCTTCACGACGGGCAGCCGTTCGAGCCGATGGTGCGCGAGCCGTGTCGCCACTGCGCGGCAGTTCTCGCCCGGCAGCGCAAAGAACAGCGGCAGGTCGGCGCACGCGTCGCCCACGGTGGCAATGGGATCGCGCGTGCCGCACGCGGCCAGCATCGCGCGGTCGGCCACGCCGATCACGGCGCCGTTGCGCACCACCAGGAAGGCGCGGTGGACCTGGCCATCGCCGAAATGCTCGAACAGCGCCCGCGCCACCGGCAGTGCCGCGTCGATGCTGCGCACCTCGCGCGCCATGACTTCCTCCACGGCGTGCCGCTCGAGCGGATCGATGCCGTATTCGCGGTAGATGTGATAGCCGCGGCGCGCGATCTTCTTGGTGGGGATCGCACGGCGCATGGTCAGCACCGTGAAGCCATAGGCCACGGCCGACGTGGCCAGCAGCGGCAGCAGCGCGTTGCTGTCGTGCGTGAGCCCGAAGGCGAGGATGGTGGCGATCAGCGAGCCGATGGCGCCGCCCGTCATGATGATCGGCCCTTCGGCGCCGAACGGCCCGCCGCTTCCGACCACGATGCCCGAGGACAGCGGCTTGAGCAGCGCCACCTTGGGCGACATCCTGCTCTTGCCGAACAGGATCGCCTCGATGGACTCGGGAATGCCATGGCCGCGGATCTTGTCGGAGCCGTAGCGCGCGGCCACGGTGCTGACCGCCCCGATGACGATGGCCAGGACCGTGATGCGCAGCAGCCGCGCATGAGGGCGAACTCGCCGCGGGGCGGGTGGGGGGCTGGGGTCATGGCTGTTCAGGGAGGTCGATCTGCCTCATCCGAGGCCAGCCCGCGAATATGTCATTTCATGATATATTCGGCCTGGCGGCCTGCTATGCCCCGGCCTTGCTGACGAGCGCCACCACCTCGGCCAGTTCGGCCACCTGGTCCGCGTGCAGCATCGCGAGCCGCTCCAGCTTCCTGCGCCCCGCGGCCAGCAGATGGACCTCGACCTGACGCCGGTCCGCATGGCTGGGCTTGCGCCTGACGAGGCCGGCCTCCTCGCAGCGCGACACCAGGGCGACCACGCCGTGGTGCTGGGCCTGCAGGCGCTCGGCGATCTCGCTGATGGTGGCCCATTCGCGGCCGGGGAAGCCCTGGGTGTGAAGCATCAGCTGGTACTGGAGGACGGTGATGCCTTCCGCGCGCGCGGCGTCTTCGCTGAAGCGCAGGAAGCTGCGCAGCCTGAATCTGAAGTCGGACAGTGCCTCGAATTGCTGCTTCTCGATGGATCCCCGTTGGCTGGCCATGAACTTTCCAAGAATGATTGTGCGAACGGAATGCAATGTAGCAGCCGACATGGATCCGATGCAGGGTAATTACTCACAATGTGATGCAATAAACCTCATAACATGATGCATCTGACCTGAACCTGACCTGTGCGATGCCGTCTGCCTTCTCGGCATGCCGCGCGCATTTCCCCGTTGTCCGCTGCCGTTGCCCGTGCATCAGTGCGGGTTGCCGTATCCATTCCATTCGAGAGAGAAAGATTGCCTATGCAGATCAAGAGCCAGAAGACCTTCTTCTCGGGCATCATGTTCACCTGCGTCGGGGCGGCGTTCGCGCTGGGCGCCTCCAACTACAACGTCGGGAGTGCGGCCCGCATGGGGCCGGGCTACTTTCCGCTGATCGTCGGCGTACTGCTGGCCTTGCTGGGCCTGGTGGTGATCGCCACGGCGTTCACGGGCCAGGCCGCCGGTGGCGACCCCGTCGGAAAGATCGCGTGGAAGCCACTCGGCCTCATCATCGGCGCCAACCTGCTGTTCGGCATCCTGCTGGCTGGCCTGCGCAGCATCGGCCTGCCGGCCATGGGCCTGATCCTCGCCATCTATGCGCTCGTGATCGTGGCCAGCATGGCCGGTGCCAATTTCTCGATGAAGCTGTCGCTGGTGCTTGCGACCGTGCTGGCCATCGGCAGCTACCTGACCTTCATCGTGGGACTCAAGCTGCAGTTCCAGGTGTGGCCGACCTTCATCACCGGCTGAGCGCGAGGCACCACCCATGATGGATCTGATCAACCACCTGTCGCTCGGCTTCTCCACCGCAGTGACGCTGCAGAACCTGGTCTACGCCTTCATCGGCTGCCTGCTGGGCACGCTGATCGGCGTGCTGCCGGGCATCGGCCCGACGGCCACCATTGCGATGCTGCTGCCGGCCACCTACGCGCTGCCGCCCGTGGCCGCGCTGATCATGCTCGCGGGCATCTACTACGGCTCGCAATACGGTGGCTCGACCACCGCCATCCTGGTCAACCTGCCGGGCGAGTCCTCGTCCGTGGTGACGGTGATCGACGGCCACCAGATGGCCAAGCGGGGACGCGGAGGGCCGGCGCTCGCGGCCGCCGGCCTGGGCTCGTTCTTCGCGGGCTGCGTGGGCACGCTGATCCTTGCCGCGTTCGCGCCGCCGCTGACCGAGATCGCCTTCAAGTTCGGCCCGGCCGAGTATTTCTCGCTCATGGTGCTGGGCCTGATCGGCGCGGTGGTGATGGCCTCGGGCTCGCTGCTCAAGGCCATCTGCATGATCATGGTGGGCCTGCTGCTGGGCCTGGTCGGCACCGACGTGAACTCCGGCGTGGCGCGCTACAGCTTCGACATTCCGGAACTCACCGACGGCCTGGGGTTCATCGCGATCGCCATGGGCGTGTTCGGCTACGGCGAGATCATTGCCAACCTGGCCCGGCCCGAGGACGAACGCGAGGTGTTCACCGCCAGCGTCACGGGCCTCATGCCCACCAAGGAGGACTTCAAGCGCATGCTCCCGGCCGTGCTGCGCGGCACCGCGCTGGGCTCGTCGCTGGGCATCCTGCCGGGCGGCGGCGCCACGCTGTCGGCCTTTGCGGCCTACACGCTCGAAAAGAAGATCAAGCTGGGGGCGGGCGAAGTGCCCTTCGGCAAGGGCAACATCCGCGGCGTGGCTGGCCCGGAAGCCGCGAACAACGCAGGCGCGCAGACTTCCTTCATCCCGATGCTGACACTGGGCATTCCGCCCAACCCGGTCATGGCCCTCATGGTCGGCGCCATGACGATCCACAACATCCAGCCGGGCCCGCAGGTGATGACGAGCAACCCGGAGCTGTTCTGGGGGCTGATCGCCTCGATGTGGATCGGCAACCTGATGCTCGTGATCCTGAACCTGCCGCTCATCGGCCTGTGGATCAAGCTGCTGACCATTCCCTACCGGTGGCTGTTCCCCGCGATCGTGCTGTTCTGCGCCATCGGCGTGTACTCGACCAACAACAACGTGTTCGACATCTGGCTGGTGGCGATCTTCGGTGTCGTGGGGTATTCCTTCATCAAGCTCGGGTGCGAGCCGGCGCCGCTGCTGCTCGGCCTCATCCTGGGGCCGATGATGGAAGAGAACCTGCGCCGGGCGCTGCTGCTCTCGCGCGGCGACTGGGGCGTGTTCGTCTCGCGGCCGATCTCCGCGGGGCTCCTTGCCGGGGCGGTCGTGCTGTTGCTGATCGTGCTCCTGCCCTCGATCAGGTCGAAGCGCGAAGAGGCGTTTGTCGAGGAAGCGGGTTAGCCTCGCGTGCGCAGAAGGGCGAGGGGGCCTTGCTCGCCGAATCGCCTGCAGAAGAACCGGCCGGGCTTCGGCTGCACGCACCTGTTCGCCAAGGCGCGCCACGGCCCATCAACCGACGCCCGCCGCATCCCGCTTCGGCTGTTTGATCGTCCACAGCGCTGCGGCCATCAGCGCGACGCCCGCAAGCTGGACGGCATTCAAGGTTCGCCCGTACACCCCCCAGTCCACCAGCACGGCGGTCAGCGGGTACACGAACTGCAGCACGGCGATCCTGCCGAGCGAAAGCCGGGCCATGCCCGCGAAAAGAATCGCATAGGCCAGGCCGGTGTGCAGCACGCCCAGCCCCGCGAGCCACGCCCATGCCAATGCCGAATCCGGCCAGCCGAACACAAAAGGCACCCACGCCAGAACGGCGACCCCGGTCACGCACTGCCACCAGGCCAGCGCGTAGGGCGTGATTGTTTTTTCCGTATTGGCGAGGATGGTCACTGCGGCATAGCAGAGCGAGCCGCCCAGGCACATGAGCAGGCCGAGCGCATAGTCGCTCCCCCATGAGGCCTGCGATGCGGCGCCACCCACCAGGCCGGTCGTCAGCACCAGCCCGCACAGCGCGGCCAGGGTGGCCGCCCACTGGCGCGGCGACACGGCTTCACGCAGCACCAGTGCGCCGAAGAGAATGATCCACACCGGCTGGATGTGAAAAACAATGGTGGCCACCGCAATCGAGATGCGCGGGATGGCCGCGAAGAACAGCGCCCAGTTCACCACCATCAGGCAGCCCGTCGCGCAGGCGATCCACCAGCCCTTGCCACGCAGCCGCAGCTCGTTCATTCGACCGGTTGCCAAGCCCCATGCGAGCAAGGCCAATGCACCGAAGGCGCAGCGAAACAGGACCGTGACCAGCGGATGCTGGTTCGCCTCTTCAACGAAGACGCCGACGGTGCCGAGCAGCATGCCGCCGGCTATCAGCAGCCATTGGCCCGTGCTTTCCCGGTTCGATTGCTGCTGCGCCGCCCGGAACGCGGGGAGCACCTGGGCCTTCTTTTGCATGAGGCGATCGTCCGCCGGCTCATCGACCTCGTAAAGCGCATAGTTCGAACGCCTATCATTCGAATATCGAATGAGGCTGACGATGAAATATCCCGATTTCCAGATCGACTGGCTGCGCGCCCTGGTGGCGGTGGTGGATGCCGGCTCGCTGTCGGCCGCGGCGCCCCTGGTCCACCGCTCCCAGTCCGCTGTGAGCATGCAGATCAAGAAGCTGGAGAACGCGCTCGGCCAGGCCGTGCTGCTGCGCGGCCCGCGGCACCTGGAAGTGACGCCGGCGGGCGCGCAGCTGCTGGTGTATGCGCGCCGCATGCTCGAACTGCAGTCGGAAACGCAGAACGCGATGTTCGGACCGGAACTGGCCGGCCGCGTGCGGCTCGGCGTGCCGGACGACTATGCCTCCACCTACCTGACGCCGGTGCTGCGCAGCTTTGCCGGCCGCTACAAGGGCGTGGAGATCGAGCTGACCTGCGAGCAGTCGACCTCCCTCATCCCCAAGATCGCGCGGGGCGAGCTCGACCTGGCCCTGGTCTCCCGCGACAAGCCGCAACGCGGACAGCTCCTGTTCCATGAACCCCTGGTCTGGGTGGGCACGGCGCAGCATGAAGCCTGGCGCCGCAATCCATTGCCGATTGCGGTCTACGAGGCGGGCAGCATGGCCCGAACCGCCGCGCTCTCGAGCCTGGCTGCCAGGCGGCGCGCCTATCGCATCGTCTATCACAGCTCCAGCCTCGCCGGCCAGTTGGCGGCCGTGGAGAGCGGCCTGGCCGTGGCCGTGTTCACGCGCTGCAGCGTTCCGGCCCACCTGCAGATACTGCAGAACCTGCCCACCGGCTTCGATCTGCCGAAACTCAAGTCGATGGATGTGGCGGCGCTGCGCAGCAAGGTGTCGCTGCGCTCGCCTGCGGTGGATGCCATGTACGAGCAGATGGTGCGGACCTTGAGCCCGGCATAGCTTGGTCGCTTGCAGCCAAGCTGCCCGCACCTATCCGCGCGGATCGGCTTCCGCAAGCGGGCGCGTCAACGCCGCCGCCGTATCCAGCAGGACGACGGCGCGGTCCGGGTCGTGTCCCATATAGGGGCTGACCAGCAATTGGCCAATCAGCCGGTCGAAGCCGTGCCGCACCCTGGCCGGCTCGGGGTGCGCCGCGTACATGGCCCGCAGCATCGATACCACCGCACTGACCTGCGTTCCCAGGACCTCCATGGCGCCCAGGCGGCCGCTCGCCTCGAAGACTGCTTGTGGATCTGTGGTGGTCATGTGGCGCTCCCGTCTCGGTGTTGAAGCGCCAGAACGTAAAAAGAGGCCTAATGGATTACATTTCAGCCTCAAATACCCAGAACTGGTGAGATTTCGGCTCGACAGTGTGAAATATGTCACGCACGGCGCGGCCTGCAACTCCTCATAGACTCGTCCGATGAACGTGCGTTTTCTCGAAGCCTTCGTCTGGGTCGCCAAGCTGGGCAGCTTCAAGGCGGCCGCCGAGAAGATGCACACCACGCAGGCCGGCATCTCCAGCCGCATCGCCACGCTGGAAGAGCAGTTCGGCGTGCGCCTGTTCGACCGCGAGCACCGCGGCGTGATGCTCACCTACCAGGGCACCGAGCTCCTGCCCCATGCCGAACGCATGATCGAGATGCAGGCGCGCATGGTTGCGGCCATGGGCCAGGCCGATGCCTTCTCGGGCATGCTGCGCATCGGCGTGATCGAGACGGTGGCCCACACCTGGCTGCCCGACCTGTTCTCGCGCTTTGCCGAGAAATACCCCAACGCCACGCTGGAGCTGATCTCCGACATCACGCCGAGGCTGCGCGACGACCTGCTGCGCGGCACGCTCGACTGCGCCATCCTGTCGGAAGAGATCACGCCGGGCTTCATCGACAACCGGCGCATCGCCAACCTCGCGATGCGCTGGGTCACGAGCCCGTCGCTCGCGCTCAAGTTCCCGTCGCGCCGGCTGCTGTCCTTTGCCGACATCGCCACGCAGCCCATCATCTCGTTCAACCGCGAATCGAGCGTCTACCGCAACATCGCCCAGAACGCGAGCGGCTGCACCAACCTGCGCGTGAGCTACTTCTCGTCGCTGGGCGCGATGATCGACCTGGCGCGCACGGGCTTCGGCACGGCGCTGCTGCCGCTGGCCGTGATCCAGCAGGACCTGCTGCACGGCAAGCTGGTGGTGCTGGACGTCGACCCGGTGCCCATTGCGCTGCCGCTGGTCGCGAGCATGCGGCTGGAGCCGGCGTCGCCCTTGGCCGAGGCGCTGGTCGGCATGGCGCAGACATCGTGCGATCAGTTCATCGCCACCTGCCAGGGCGACGTGCTCGCGCCCTGATCCGGCCCACGCCGCGCCCGGAGCTGGGGCGCTTCGATGCGCCAGGGCTGTGCATCACGAAATCCTATCGCCCGCCCAAAGAATTTCCCGTTTGACCCTGCAGGGGCGCGCGACAACACTGCGCGCCATGCACAAGCTCATGACCGGAAAAAGACATCGCGAGTTCTTCGCGATCCGCCCCGATGCAGATGCCACCGAATGGTCGACGGTGCCTTGCACCGCAGGACGCATCGAGGAACTGCTGCTGGCCGACAACCTCGACACCGCCGCGCGCACCGGCTCGCGCACCCGCCTGGCCCGCTGGTCGGCCGGCGCGCTGATCGACCGGCCCGTGGTGCACGACTTCCATGAAGAGGTCTTCATCGTCGAAGGCGAACTGGTGGTCGGCTGCGACGCGCAAGGCGAGGGCGGCGAGGCCTTCGGTCCCTACACCTTCGCCTGCCGCCCGCCGGGCGCGGTGCACGGTCCCTTCGTGTCGCGCACCGGCTGCGTGCTGTTCGAGATCCAGTACTACGAATGAACACCCGTTCCCGATCCCGCCCTTTTTTTTCCAGGAGTTCCCGATGAAGCGTTCGCTGTCTTCCCTCGCATCCGTCGCCGTGGCCGCCGCGCTGCTGGCCGGCGCCGCCGCCGCCCAGGTGCCGGCCGGCCCGAAGCTCGCCGTGCAGGCCATCACGCAGGTGGCGCCCAACCTGCCGCAGTACACCAAGGTCGACCAGCCGCTGCTGCGCGACGGCATCGCCAAGGCGACCGGCGGGCGCGTGGAAGTCACGCTCTCGTCCTGGCCCGAGCGCAACGTGAACGGTCCCGAAGTCCTGCGCCTGGTGCGCTCGGGCCAGGTCGACATTGCCGCCGCGCCGCTGACCACCGTCTCGGGCGACGTGCCGATGCTCGACGGCGTCGACCTCGCGGGCATGAACGCCGACATCGCCCAGGCCCGCAAGGTGGCCGATGCGATGGTGCCGGTGGCCAACAAGGAACTGCAGCGCCTGGGCATCAGGCTGGTCGCGACCTATCCGTTCTCGGGCCAGATGCTGTTCTGCCGCAAACCCGTGGCGAGCCTGGCCGACCTCAAGGGCCTGAAGGTGCGCACCAACGGCCCGTCGGCCTCGGACCTGATCAAGTCGCTCGGCGGCCAGCCGGTGTCGCTGGCTTTCGGCGAGGTCTACACCGCGCTGGAACGCGGCACGGTCGACTGCGGCATCACCGGCGCCGGTTCGGGCAACGGCGTGAAGTGGCCCGAGGTCACGACGCACCTCTACACGCTGCCGCTGTCGTGGTCGACCTCCGGCTACTTCGTGAACCTGGCGTGGTGGAACAAGCTCGACCCGGCGATCCGCGCACAGTTCGAGAAGACGATGGGCGAGGTGCAGGAAGCGCAGTGGAAGCTGGGTGTGGAAGCCACCAACGACGGCATCGCCTGCAACGTCGGCCGCGCCGCCGACTGCAAGCTGCACACGCTGATGAAGAAGCCCATGGTCGAAGCCAAGGCCGAGGCCAGCGTCGGCGCGTCATTGCAGAAGCACCTGGCCGACGACGTGCTGCCCGGCTGGATCAAGCGCTGCGGCGAGCGCTGCGCGGCGGTCTACTCGGAGGTGATTGCGCCCATCACCGGCATCAAGTACGCGGCCAAGTGATGTTCCGCGCACTCGAATGGGTGAGCGCCAAGGCGATGACCATCGCCGGCTGGTGCTACCTCGTGATCACCCTGCTGATCTGCTTCGACATCGCAGCCCGGCGCCTGCTGGGCTTCTCGACCGAGGCGACGACCGAAGTCACCGGCTACCTGATGGCCATCGGCATGAGCTGGGGCCTGGCGGGCACGCTGTTCGAACGCGGCCACGTGCGCATCGACGTGCTGGTGCAGAAGATGCCGCTGAAGCTGCGCGTCTGGCTGCACCTGGCGTCGCTCGTCGCGCTCATGGTCGCTTCGGGCTTCTTCGCCTGGGGCGCCTTCTCGCTGACCAGGGATTCGTGGGACTTCAGCGCCACCGACCTGTCGGCGCTGCACACGCCGCTGGCGCTGCCGCAGGGCCTGTGGGCCGCGGGCCTGGGCCTGCTGCTGCTGGCCGTGGTCGCATTGGCCGCGCGTGCCGTGCGCCAGCTTGCCACCGGCGACGCCGACGGCATGGACCGCATGCTGATGTCGCGCACCTACGTCGATGAGGCCGCCGAGACGCTGGAGGCCGTGGCCGAAGCGCAGCAGGGCATGCAGCAACCCGCCATGCCCGCGGCGGCCGCAGGAGTCTCCCGATGATCGCCATCGTCTTCATCGTCGCCATCGGCATCCTGATTGCCGGTGCGTCGCTCTTCGGCGTGCAGGGCCAGGCGGCCGCGGCCGCCTCGGCCAGCGTGCCGTGGTGGGCGCTGGCCGCGGTGCTGACGGCCTTCGTCGGCTTCTTTGCCGGCGGCATCTACGTGGGCGCGGCGCTGGCCGTGCTCTCGCTGCTGGCGGGCTTCGGCCTGTCGGACCGGCCGTTCTGGAACTTCATCGGCGAGATGATCTGGAGCCCCTCGACCAACTTCGTGCTGGTGTCGGTGCCGCTCTTTTTGCTGATGGGCGAAGTGATGCTGCGCGCCGGCCTCTCGGAGCGGCTGTACCGCGCGCTCAACATCTGGATGGGCCGGCTGCCCGGCGGACTGCTGCACACCAACATCGTCTCGTGCGGCGTGTTCTCGGCCGTGGCCGGCTCCAGCGTGGCCACTGCCGCGACCATGGGCTCGGTGGCGCTGCCGTACTTCGAGAAGAGCCACTACCCGCCCAAGCTGGTGTTGGGCTCGCTTGCCGCCGGCGGCGCGCTGGGCAACCTGATCCCGCCGGGCATCACCTTCATCATCTACGGACTGATCACCGAGACCTCGGTGGGCGCGCTGTACTTGGCGGCGGTGGGGCCGAGCATCCTGGTGGTGCTGCTGTTCACCGCGGTCATCCTGTACTACAGCTACCGGCTGAAGCTGCATGGCGACGAGGCATCGAAGGCGATCGGCTGGAAGCACCGCATCGCGAGCCTGTCGGACCTGGTGCCCACGGCCCTGCTCATCGCGCTGGTGCTGGGCACCATCTACGCCGGCTGGGCCACGCCCACCGAGTCGGCCGCGCTCGGCGTGGCGGGCAGCCTGCTGCTGGCGCTGGCGGACCGCAAGCTCAAGTGGAAGATGCTGGCCGAGTCGATGCGCGCCACCGCGCGCACCACCTCGATGATCGCGCTGATCCTGTTCGGCGCGTACTTCCTGAACTACATCCTGTCGTCGCTGGGCATTCCGCAGATGCTCGCGAAGTTCCTGACCGGGCTGCCGTTCCCGGGCTGGGTGATCATGCTGGTGATCATCGGCTTCTACCTGGCGCTGGGCACCTTCATGGAAGGCATGTCGATGGTGATCACCACCATCCCGCTGCTGTTCCCGGTGGTCACGGCGCTCGGCTACGACCCGATCTGGTTCGGCGTGGTCATCACCATGCTGGTCGAGATCGCCATGATCAGCCCGCCCGACGGCACCGTGCTCTATGTGCTGCAGGGCATGCGGCGGCAGCCCGGGCCCATCACCGACGTCTTTGCCGGCGTGCTGCCCTTCATGTTCGTCTACATGCTCGCGATCATCGTGCTGATGGTGTTCCCCGCCATCGCGCTGTGGCTGCCGGCCCATCTCATGTGACCCCCTGTTCGCGGAGCTATTCCATGTCATTGACCCTTTCCTTCGCCTGCGAAAGCGTGGCGGCCGACGGCACGCGCTCGTCGCAACTGCTCGCGGTGCCGCCGCGCCAACTCGTGATTGCCGGCTGGACCGGCCGCGACGCCGCGGCCATTGCCCACCACATCGAAGAGCTCGAAGCCATCGGCGTGCCGCGGCCGTCGAGCGTGCCGCTGTACTACCGCGTGAGCGCCGGGCTGCTCACGCAATCGGCCGCCATCGAGGCGCTGGGCGCGCAGAGCTCCGGCGAAGCCGAGCCGATGCTCTTCTGCGCCGCCGGCGAGTGGTGGCTCACCGTGGCCTCCGACCACACCGACCGCCGCGTCGAGACCTACTCGGTCGCGGTGTCCAAGCAGATGTGCGCCAAGCCGGTCGCAACCACCGCCTGGCGCTGGCGCGACGTGGCGCCCTACCAGGACGAGCTGCAGCTGCGCTCGCGCATCCTGGAGGAGGGCCGGTGGATCGACTACCAGCAGGGCACCTTCGCCTCGATCCGCCCGCTGGCGGCGCTGCGCGACGGCATCTACCAGGCAGAAGGCGGCGACGAAGGCCGCTTCATGACCTGCGGCACGCTCGGCGCCATTCCCAACGGCAAGGGCGAGGGCATCCGCCCGGCCACCGAGATGGAGCTCGAGATCCACGACCCGCGCCTGAAGCGCAGCATCGTGCACCGCTACGCCGTGCAGGCACTCGAGGTGGTCGCGTGACGGCCGCCGCCGGCATGGACATCGCCACGCTGCGCGGGCGCATCGCGCGCGGCGAGGTGTCGCACGAGGCGGTGGTGGCGCAGGCGCTCGAAGACTCCGAGCTGCCTTCAGCGCAGCACGTCTTCACGAAGCGCTACGCGCAAGCGGCGCTGGCCGCCGCGCGCCATGCCGATGCGGCGCAGCGCGCCGGCGTCGTGCTGCCCATGCTCGCCGGACTGCCCGTCACGGTGAAGGACCTCTACGACGTCGCTGGCGAAACCACCATGGCCGGCTCGGTCGTGTGCGAAGGCGAACCCGCGGCCGCCGCGGACGCCGTGGCCGTGGCCCGCCTGCGCAGCACCGGCGCGGCCATCATCGGCAAGACCAACATGACCGAGTTCGCCTTTTCCGGCGTCGGCATCAACCCGCACCACGGCACACCGCGCAATCCCGCGGATGCCGCCGTCGCGCGCATCCCCGGCGGTTCGTCGTCGGGTGCCGCGGTGTCGGTGGCGCTGGGCCTTGCCGTGGCGGGCCTGGGCTCCGACACCGGCGGCTCCATCCGCATTCCCGCTGCGCTGTGCGGGCTCGTCGGCTTCAAGAGCACCCAGGCCCGGGTGCCGCGCACCGGCGCCTTCGAACTCGCGCGTTCGCTCGACACCGTGTGCGCCATGACGCGCAGCGTGGCCGATTGCCTCGTCGTCGATGCCGCCATGGCCGGCACGCCGCTCGCAGTGCGCCGGCGTCCATTGCAGGGCCTGCGCCTGGCGGTGCCGCGCACGCTGATGTTCGACGGCATCGAGCCGGCCGTGGCGCAGGCCTTCGACCGCGCGGTGAGTGCGCTGTCGGCGGCGGGCGCCATCGTGGTCGATGTCACGCTGGGTGAGCTGGCCGAGATCGCCCGGATCAACGCGCCGGGCGGCTTCTCGCCCATCGAGGCATCGGCCGTGCATCGCTCGCGCATCGGTGCGCAGCGCGAGCGCTTCGACCCGCGGGTCGCGGCCCGCGTGGACCTTGGCATGTCGGTCGGCGCCGCCGACTACATCCTCATGCAGGACCACCGCCGCGAATGGATCGGCCGCGTCGAAGCCGCGCTCGAAGGCTTCGACGCCTTGCTCTGCCCGACCGTGCCGATCGTCGCGCCGGCCATCGACGCGCTCGCGGCCGACGCCGAATTCTTCAAGGCCAATGGCCTGCTGCTGCGCAATACCTTCGCCATCAACTTCCTCGATGGCTGCGCGTTCAGCCTGCCGTGCCATCGCGCGGGGGAGCTGCCGGTGGGGCTGATGCTCTCTTCGGTTTGTGGAGACGATGCGCGGCTGGCGGCTGTTGCGCTGGCGGTGGAGGAGACGTTGGGCGACTGATCCGGCGAATGAATTCTTTTATCTATCAGGGTTTTTATTTCTGATTTTTCGGTTCTCAATTCCTCCAGTTCTCATTAGAGTTGCGGACAAGAAACGGCATGTAAGTCGTTCGCGAAAGTGTCAAATATTTGCAACTTTGCTCACATTGGTCACTACATCGTTTTCGGTGTTGATTGACATCTGAGTGGGGAGGGAACCATGAACAATTGGGAAATTGGACGGGTGCGTTCTCGCGCGCCTGGCTGGAACAGGGCCCGGCTTTTCGCTAGAGGGGCATGCGTTGGCCTTCTCATGCTGGGTGGCCTCGCAGCCCATGCGGGCTCCGTGAGCTACAGCTACGACGCGCTCGGCCGTCTGGCCACCGTCATCTACAACAACGGCACCGCCACCACCACGATCAGCTACAGCTACGACGCTGCTGGCAATCGAACGTCGGTGGCAACCACCTCGCCCTAACCAATTCCTCGCGGTATTCAACTGCTCGACGCCCGCGCGCTCAATGCGCCGCGGGCGGCGATGGTGATCGCGCGCGCCAAAACAAAGCTCAGGAAGAAACATGCACAAGACAACACGGCTGCTGGTGAAAGGCATTTGCATCGGAACGCTGGCCGCAAGCGGCTGGGTCCATGCGCAGATTCAGAGCGGCGGGGCCCGCAAGGTCACCGAGCCAGCGACAACCGCCGAGGGTGTCGCACTGGGCGTGCCGGTTGCCTTGCCGCGCGGTGCGGCAACCTCCACCGGCCTGGCATCCAGAGCCGCTCCCGTCGCGGGCAGCCCGGTCACATTCGCCAGCGGCAAGCCCGCCATCAATTACCGGCCCGAAGACCTGCATGGCGCCAACGACCCCATCCAGCGCGAGGCCAGCCCTTCTGCCAACGCTGCGCGCAGCGCCGCTGCACCCGGCCGGGAATTCGCCCCCGCGCCCGGCACCCTGAGAGCCAACTTGCCGCCCGTGAGCGCGCAAGAGTGGAAGCGCGTCACCGGCAGCAGAACATGGCCGGCCAACCTCAATCAGGGGGTTTCCGCCTCCGGGACGAGCACCACCGGTTCAAAGACCCTCAGCACATCGAGCGGCGATGTCTCGGCGATGCGCATCAGCGGAGACGCCAACGCACTCGGCCCCGCATCCATTGCCGAGCTTGCCAGGTCGCTGCGCAACAACCCCGACCTGATCTACCAGTACGTGCGCAACAACGTCGAGTACTACCCCAACTTCGGCGTGCAGAAGGGCGCGCTGGGTGCGGTGCTCGACAACCAGGGCACGGCACATGACCAGGCAATGCTCATGGTCCAGCTGCTGCGCGCCTCGGGCTACACCGCCAACTACGTGCTCGGCGTTGCCAAGATCACCGGCGCGCAAATGACCGAATGGTGGGGTGTCGACACCTCGAGTGTGTGCGGCGTGCTCGGCCTGCTTGGCCAGACGCAAACCCCGATCTACGAGATCAACGCCACCAGCGGCGGCAGCTGCCCGGGTCTGTCGGCCGCCATGACCGATGTCTCGTTCGATCATGTCTGGGTCAAGGTCAACATCGGCGGCACCGACTACGTCTTCGATCCCAGCTACAAGCCGCATACCTTCAAGACCGGCATCGACCTGGCCAGCGCCAGCACCACCGGCTACAACGCGGCAACCTACCTCAGCTCCGCCCAGAGCGGCGCAACCATCACCGCCGACTACGTGCAGAACATCAACCGCACGAACATCCGCAACAACCTGACCACCTACGCCAACAACCTGGCCAACTACCTGCGTGCCAACAAGCCGGCCGCAACGCTCGACGACGTCATCGGCGGCAAGACCATCGTGCCGTTCTACAACGCCTTGCGGCAGACAGCGCTGCCCTACCAGAACACGGCCTGGTCCTCGCAGGTGGTGGCCGAGCTCCCGAACACCTTGAAACCCACGGTGCGCCTTCAGTACCTGGGCATCGACCAGACCTACACCTCCGACGCCATCTACGGCAAGCGGCTGACCCTCACCTACAACGCGTCGAACCAGCCCGTGCTCAAGCTCGATGGCGTGGCCGTTGGCAGCCCCGGCACCGCGGCCACGCCCGGCAGCTCGACCACCATCAACTTCACGGTCACGCACAACGCCTACGCCGCCACCTTCGCCAACCACAGCTTCAGCCAGCAGTTGAAGGCCGGCGGCACCAACACCTACCTGGTCGCCAACGGCTGGGGCCCCACGGGGCGCGGCCTTGCGGAGAACTACAGAAGAGTGCAGGGCGACCTGCGCGCCTCGGGCGCGGCGGACGCCTCCGAGCCCCTGCTGGGATCGACCCTGGGCGTGATCGGCGCGCAATGGATTGCCCAGAACACCCATGCCGGCTACGTTACCGAACGCCTCGCGGATACCACGCTGGTGCAGCAGCACCAGGTGGGCATCGTGGGCTATGTGACCAATGCCTATGTCGATCTGCCGAGCAACGTGCTGTCGGTGGCCAGCCTCGCGGGCAACGCCGACAAGGAAAGCGCCGCGTTCACCACGTGGGCCATGCACCTGAGCATCCTGGAGTCGACTGCGGTGCAGCAGACCACGGGGGTCTCGGCGGTTTCCACGGTGAAGCTGATGGACATTGCGTCGGCAGCGGGCCAGCGCATCTACAACGCCACGTCGGCCAACTATGCGAGTGCCGTGCAGCCCAATCTGGTGGGATGCAGCGCGCACCTGGGCAACTTCAACAGCTACCTGGCATCGGGCCTGCGACTGATTCTCCCGGCGCGCTGCGACAACGGGGAGGGCAGCTGGCACGGCGCGGGGTACTTCACCGTGGGCTCCGGGCTTTACCTCGGGTCGATCATCAGTGACGGGTTGTCAGGGGGCTATGGCACCGTGCCATTGGCGCCCGTGTTCACGAACTACAACGTCGGCTTCAACATGCCTTCGGCGCCTTCCATCGAGAACTATTCGGGCTCTGCCTATGGCGATCCCATCGACATGGTGGCGGGCAATTTCCTCTACGACCACGAAGACATCAATGTCGGCGTGGGCGGCTTCCCCCAGAGTCTTGCATTCCAGCGCCTGTACAGCTCCGGCATGCGCAACCAGAACGGCTCGGTGGGCAAAGGCTGGACGCATAACTTCAATGCCAATGTAGCCACCAGTTCCGATGGCTTCCAGGCTATGGGCGAAGACTCCGCGCTCGACGCGGTCGGCACCCTGGTGGAACAGAAAGCCTCGTTCGATCTGTTGATGAACCCGGCCCGTCCACTCGCCAATCTGGTGATCGGGGCACTGGGGCAGCGCTGGTTCGGCGACCAGTTGACCGACAACACCGTGATCGTGACCCAGGGCCTCAACGGCGAAGTCTTTGTCAAGCTGCCTGACGGCACCTACAACCCGCCCCCGGGCAAGCCGATCAAGCTGACCAAGAACGCCGATAGCACCTACAGCTACCAGACGCTCAACAAGGCGGTGCTCAAGTTCAATACCGCCGGCAAGGCCGAGAGCTTTACCGATGCGAGCGGCCTGCAGGTCAAGTACGCCTACACAGGCACCGATCTCACGAGCGTGACCAACAGCCTCGGGCGCACGCTGACATTCACCAACACCAGCGGCAAGATCACCCAGGTGGGCGACGGCACCCGCACGGTCAAGTTCGTCTACGACGCCAACTCGAACCTCACCACCTTCACCGACACGCTGAACCAGAACACCACCTATGAGTATGGGGTGCTGCCTGGACAGATGACCAAGCTCTTCTACCCGAGCTTCCCGACGGTGGCGGCTGCGACCAATGTCTACGACACCCTCGGCAGGGTCAAGACGCAGACCAATGCGCGCGGAAAGCTCTACGACTACTACTTTGCCGGCTCCCGCACCGAAGAGATCGGCCCGGGCGGCGTGGCGAGAACCAACTACATCGACGGCTCGGGCAACACCATCCAGTCGAGAACGCCGACCGGCAACTACACGATCAACACCTATGACGGCCATTCACGGCTGCTGACCAAGCTGCTGCCCGAGGGCAACTACACGCAGTACGCCTACGACGACGCAACCTGCGCCAGCGCAGACAAGCGCTGCACCCACAACGTCAAGACCATCACCAGCGTCGGCAAGCCCGGCTCGGGCCTGGCGAACCGGGTCCAGAGCTTCACCTACGAAAGCGCCTTCAACAAGGTGGCCACGGCCACCGATGCGCGCGGCAAGGTCACGAGCTATACGTACACCGCACAAGGGCTGCCGTTGACGGTCACGTCTCCGGTGGACACCGCCGGCGTGGCACCGCAGACCAGCTACACCTATGTGGCCTACACCCCCAGCGGCTTTCCCACCTTCTACCTGCCCGCGACGCAGACGGTGAAGACCACCGCCACCAACTCGGTCATCACGGCCACCACCTACAACACCGCCAACAAGTACGTGCCCGCCACCAGCGTGGCCGACTCCGGCACCGGCACGCTCAACCTCACGTCGACCTTCACCTACGACGCGACCGGCAATCTGACCGTAGCCAACGGCCCACGCACCGATGTCACGGACACCGTCACCACGGCCTACGACAGCGCGCGCCGCGCCATCCAGGTCACCGATGCCGCCGGCAAGCTGACCAAGACCACCTACGACAAGGATGGCCGCCCGACCATCGCGGCCGCGCAGTTCGGCACCCAATGGCTGGTCACCTGCAGCCGCTACAGCGAGACAGGCAAGGTCACGCGCGCCTGGGGTCCGGCCCTGACCGCCGCGGCCACCACCTGCCCGACCGAGGCCGCACCGGTGCCCATCACCGACACCGCCTACGACGACCTGGACCGTGCCTTCCGAATCACGCAGTTCGTGCCGGCCGCCGACGGTGGCAACCGCATCACCGAGACCGTCTACAACGCCGACGACACCGTGCAGATCGTCAAGAAGGCCGTGGGCACCGCGCTGGCGCAGAACTACGCCACCTACACCTACACGCCCAACGGCAGCGTCGACACCAGCAAGGACGCCAAGAACAACCTGACCGTCTACCTGTACGACGGCTTCGACCGGCTGGGCCGCACGCACTACCCGCTGCCGGCCACGCCCAACCTGGCCAACGCGAACGACTACGAAGAGAACACCTACGACGCCAACGGCAACGTCACGGCCATCCGCAAGCGCAGCGCCCAGACCATCACACAGACCTGGGACAACCTCAACCGCCTGACAGCGCGCACCTATCCGGTGGCGGCCGACAACCTGACCTTCGGCTACGACCTGCGCGGCCTGCGCACAGCCGCGCAGTACGCCAACGGCAGTCACACCATCACCTATGCGTGGGACAACGCCGGGCGCCAACTCAGTACGACCGCGGGCGGCAAGACCGTGGCCTACCAGTACGACCCGGCCGGCAACCGCACGCGCATCACTTGGCCGGGCACCTTCTACGTCGCCACCAGCTACGACGCGCTGAACCGTCCCACCGCCCTCACGGAGAACGGCAGCGTCAGCCTGGCCAGCTATGCGTACGACGACCTGAGCCGGCGCACCACGGTCACGCTGGGCAACGGCACCACCGTCCAGCGCACCTACGACAACCAGGGCGCGATGGCCACCTTGAAGAACTTCCTGGCCTCCACGGCGCAGGAGGTGCAATACACCTACGTGCGCAACCAGATCCGCGAGCTCAAGAGCGTGACCTGGAGCAACAACATCTACCAGTGGGCCGGTGCCGCACCCGGCACGCAGAGCTACACGGCCAACGGCCTGAACCAGTACACCGCGGCCGCCGGCGCCACCCTGGGCTACGACACCAACGGCAACCTCACAGGGGACGGGACCTGGACCTACACCTACGACGCCGACAACCGGCTGAAGACCGCCAACAAGACGGGCACGGCCGCGACGCTGGGCTATGACCCCGAAGGCCGCCTGCGCACGACAACGATCAACGGCACGACCCTGGGCTTGCTGTACGACGGCACCAATCTGATAACGGAATACGACGCGGCGGGAACCACGGTGCTGCGCCGCTACGTGCATGGCCCGGGCACGGACGAGCCGATCGTCTGGTACGAAGGGGCGGGCACCACAGCCAAGAACTGGCTCTATGCGGATCACCTGGGCAGCATCGTCGCAACGGCGAACAGCGCAGGCGCGAGCACGGCCACCTACACCTACGGGCCCTTTGGCGAGCCCAATGTGACCACAGGGCTCCGGTTCCGCTACACGGGCCAGCAGCTCATTGGCGAACTGGGTCTGTACTACTACAAGGCGCGGTTCTACTCACCGAAACTGGGCAGGTTCCTGCAGACGGATCCGATTGGGTACAAGGACGATCAGAACCTGTATGCGTATGTGGGGAACAACTCGGCCAATCGAATTGATCCGACTGGGTTGGCATCCTTGGGGGCATGGGCTAATAGCGCGAACTCTCTAGGTCGGCCGGACTGGACTCAAAGCCCCGTGTTTACCGACCAGGGATGGAGCACGGGGGGTTCTGGCTTAAGTAGCGCAAGTACTGCGGGAGACCAAATGGCTTGGATATCCCCGCAGGACATGATCAACAGGACCAGACTTATTCCATTCGAAGGTGGAGGCGGTACTGGAGGCGGAGGTGGAGGCCCACCGCCAGCCAACTACTCTCCTCCAGGGGCCGGCCGCAATGGAGCGCTCAATGAAGCCCAACGAATGAATGGCGTTCCGACCAGTCAGCAACCGAGAGCGGTGGTGCCAAATACCGATCTTCGTGGAAACCCGCAGCCGGGGCGTCAATATATATATGAGGTGCCCGCCCCGGGCGGAGGTACTCAACGGGTAATCATCAGAGATGATGCAGGCGGTCACAATTATGGCCCGGGGAATATTCAAAATAGAGGACCGCACTTCAATGATCCGAGTGGTAGACATTTTGACTATTAAGAACCATGCAATACCGCACTTTTAAAGACGCTGGATGGAATCAAAGCCTGATTGAAAATCTTTCCTCTCAGGGGTGCAGTGGAATCGAAATTTCTGGCCGAGATACGACAGAATTCCGCGCAAAAGAAGCAGCATTTACAGACATCCTCAAAGGCTTCGAAGATACTTTCCAGCATCCAAATTACTGGATCCTTTCAGGACACGAAACAGCGCAACCCAACACTAAAGTGGTTGCATATAAAAAATTCTGGCAATCTACCGGAATTCTTATTTCGGCACAATCGACAGCCACAAGAGAATGGTGCGTTCAAACGGAAAATGGCCCAAAATTTTTCGGAGTGGCAAGCAAAACCCTAGTTACCGACGGGGATTTGTTTCGTCTTTGGGAGTCTCTAAAAACGACCTGGCTAGTTGCTTCTCCGAGTCTCATTGATATTGACTCACTTTCGGAGAGGCTGAGCGCCGGGTGGGATGCCGACCCTATTTCTTGTCCTTCAATATTATTGAAGATGGCGGTCGATTTAGACTCGGTACTGGTGCGGAGTTTTGGTCCAACCGCCGAAAATCAAAGAGGCGTTGTCGCAATAGGAAAAGATACATTAATTGATGCCCTGATAAATTGGAATTCCAATTGACCGGAGCGGTGCGTGGCCCTCTCTTCAGAATTTCTGAATTGCAATAACAAAAGAATCAAAACTTCTCTTGCGGCAATTTCTTTCGCGATGATGGGCGATATCGGTGATCAAGACCCGTGAATAGTCAGAAACAAGTGCAAGAAAAAGATTTTATTTCGAGACCGAATTGTTTTTCTAACATTTCTATAAAAAATCCTCGCAAACAGCGCTCGGTATTGTTTTTTACATAGCTGCCTCTGGATCTTTCGGAAAAAGAGTATTTTGAGCGGCGGGGCGAATGGATTTGGAATGGGATGCAACGCCTGAGATCGGAGCGGGGCTGGACGGCTTTTTTCGATTAGATCAGTTGCCAAAGTAATAAGTGCATGTCCGAGTACATGGAAGTAGAAGGTGAAGCCTTGTCAGAAATTACTATGATGCTCCCGCTGCAAAATGAAAGCTCAAATTCGCTCAAAGTATATCTCGAACCAATGCCTGAGTATTTCATTTTGAAGCCCGGGCAGAAGGTGGAAATTTATGCCATCTTCGACGAGCAAACAAAAAATACAAACTTTACCGTCGCACCGAATGATGATTTTCTGACCGTTTATATGCCGGGAGAAATTTCTGGCTACGTAGATAGTTTTGTGATGTGCAATGGAGTTCACTTGACCCCAGACGGAAATTAATCATCAATCCGCTTGCAACACACGAATAATTTAGATACGATTTCGGAGAATTCACTCAATAACCCGCGACCGCGATTGTTGAAATCGAAAGTATTTTCCCTCAAATTCGTTCAACCCAATAGGAGAGCAAGGTGATGGAATGGGCTCAACTCTCTTGCCCTGATTAGCAGGCGATTACTTTATTCAAAAGGGGGTCGCAACTTTAGCTCAGAGTTGAAGGCTGTGGATCACCATTTGCCGCAACCGGACACGCTTTCATTAACTTTCATTGTGCACTACGGGCAGCTCAGCACTCCTTTTAGAGGGAAAAGTCGTGCCAATTGCCATAATTGAATTTTTTGACTCCAACAATGGAGGCCGAATTACCCCTCCATACTCTGGATTTAGGCCAAAAATTAATGTGGGCGGGATACATACATCCTGTTTTGTTGAAAGCAAGGAAGGCGAGGAAGTATTTAATTTTGGACTCAAGCACAAGGTCTCGCTGAGGTTGATTTTTCCTGAGATTCATACAAAGACCTTTGTCGTTGGAGAGGATGTTGAGCTTTTTGAAGGAAGCAAGTTGGTAGGCAAAGGCGTGATCGTTGACGTCTAGGAGTTCGTCCGATGGGATGCAAATGAGCTGATCGATCTACAGTGGAGCACATTGGAGCTATGCCTCTGAAATAGAGTCATTGACCTAACGCCAAAGAGAATCAGGGAGTCAATTCAGTGCAACGCTATTTTTTACGGAAAGCTTCAGCACGTCGGCCGGCGGCACATCGACTGGCCATCTACGTGCTGGGCGCAACAAGCTGCGGCCTCCTGGCACCCGCATCCGCGCAGGAAAAGACGCCTCGTCTCGAAGATCTGGTCCGCAGCGAAGTCGTCGTCGTGGCCGGACCGGCCGTGTTCGCAGGCGTAGTCACCGCGCCGGGCAAGGTCGCAACCCTTTGCCATCGCCTGGCGGGTGCTGCTTCCTACGAGGTGCAGGCCATCGATGGGCCTCGTTATCCAGCACGCCTTGTCGCTTCGGACCAGGACCGCGACGTGTGCATCCTGCAAGCCGACAACTTGCCCGCGCGCGCCGCGGACATTGCCAACGCACAAAGCTCGGACCAGACGAGGGTGGCGCGCGTGCTGATCAACAAGGATGGCCATTACCGCTTCGGTGACCTGCAGGTCGCCTACCAGGGAAGGGTCGTGGATGGGATTTACCTCGAACTCAAGCCTCCGATTCTCTCGAGCGAATCGTTCGTCGTGCGCGACGGGGCCGGTGTCTACGATTGGCAGGGCCGCTTGGTCGGCATGGCTTCGGTGGACACGTCGGGGCCGTCCTCGCTGACCATGGCGCTGCCGGTGGAGTGGATCGCGCACGTCGATGCAAGGATGCCCCCGCCCGAACTGCCGCTGACGGCCACTGCCTGGATGAACCAGGCGCGCGCGCTCGAAGCCCGCGGCAACAGGGACGGCCTCTTGCGGAACAACCTGCGCTGGACCGAAGACCGTCCGCAAAGTGCCTGGGCCTGGAACAACCTGGGCAACGCATACATGTTCAGCAGGGAAGCGGACAAGCTCCCCCGGGGCATGGCGGCGTACCAGCGCGCGGTGGAGCTCGATCCACGGCTGGCAGCGGCATGGAGCAACCTCGGTAACGCCTATGTGGAAACCCGCGACGTCCCGCGCGCGATCGATGCCTACCGCAATGCCACCCGCATCGATCCCGCCTACAGCCTCGCATGGAAGAACCTGGCCAACCTGTACATCAAGACAGACCAGCGTTCGGAGGCCATCTCCACGCTGAAGCTGGCCGCCAGCGCCGGCAAGGGCCAAAGCCGGGCACAGGCGCTCAATGACCTTGCACTGATGCAGACCGATCCGCGGGAGGCCGCGGAAACGCTTCGCCAGGCAGTGGCCGAAACGCCCGGCGATCCGCTCCTCTGGAACAGCCTGGGTGCCACATGGCAGAAAGCCGGCGATCTGGACAAGGCGATCCGGGCCTATGAAGTGGCCGTGCAGGCGGGGCCGCGCTTTCTTGCTCCGTGGGTCAATCTGGGCAATGCCTATGCGCATGCGAGGCAGCCGGCGCCGGCCTTGCAGGCATTCCGCATGGCAACGGCCATCGACCCCAAGTATGGATTGGCGTGGAAGTGGCAGGGCGTTCTGCTTGCCGGGCATGAACGGGACTACAAGCGCGCCATCGCCGCATTCATCGAGGCGTCGAAGAATGGCGAGAACGGCGCGGACCTTTGGAGCGAGCTCGGTGCGTCCTACCAGCAGGACGGGCAGTTGGACAAGGCGCAAGAAGCCTACGGCAAGGCCATCGAACGCGAGCCGAAGGCAGCGCTTCACCGCGCGCGCCTGAGTTGGCTCTATCTCGCACAGAGGCGATTGGCCGATGCCTCGCAAGCTGCGGAGGAGGCGGTCAGGCTGGGTCCGCTCGAAGCCATACCCTGGGATACCTTGGGCTCCGTGAGGACTCACCAGGGCCAGTGGCCACAGGCTGTTGCAGCGCACCGAAGGGCGACCGAGCTCGACCCCAGGATGACCAGCGCGTGGATCAACCTAGGGACCGCCCTGAACGAAGCCGGGCAGTTCGCAGAAGCCAAGGAAGCCTCGACGCAGGCCTTGCGCCTTGAGCCGGGCAACCGTGCGGCACAGACCACGCTCGGCGTGTCCTATATCCGCAGCAAGGAATTTGCCCCCGCAGTGGACCTGTTCGAGAAGCTGAACCGCGAGAACCCCAACGATGCGCTGGTCCTGGCCAACCTGACGTCGGTCTATCGGCGCACCGGAAAAACGGAGGAAGCGCTGAACGCGCACGCCCGCTTGCAGAAGCTGGACGTCGGACTCGCTCAACGCGTCTATGACCTGGAACTCAAGGCGCTGCCATGACAAAGCCGTTTTGGACAACCTTGACTTTTAACTCAGACCTTTCGGCTCCCGCTCTATGAACAATTGCAGGTGGAGAAAACGCCGAAGCCGAGGTTTCACCTTGCTGGAACTCCTCGTCGTGCTGGTCATCATCGGCCTTCTCGTCGGCATCGTCGGCCCGCGCCTCTTCGGCAACGTCAGCAAATCTGAAATCACCACAGCCAGGGCCCAGATCGACGTCTTGAGCAAGGCACTGGATCAGTTCCGGCTGGACGTGGGGCGCTATCCCAGCAGCCAGGAAGGATTGGCGGTCTTGTTTGCGCCGGTTCCTGGCGAGGTCCGTTGGCGCGGCCCCTACCTCCGCAAAGACGTTCCCTCGGATCCCTGGGGCCAGCCCTACCAATACAAGTACCCCGGCAACAAGCAGACCGACGACTTCGACCTCTACTCCTTCGGCCCGGACAAGGCCCCCGGCGGCAGCGGCGACAACGCGGACATCGGGCGCTGAGGCGGCAGGCATTGCATGGCAACCTTCAAGGTGCGCGGACTGACCGCCCAGGGCGAATTGCAGCTGCGCCTGGTCACGGCCGGCAGCCGCATCGAGGCCGAGCAATCGGCCCGCCAGGGCGGCTTGATGCGTGTGCTCGACGTACAGGGGGAAGGCTTCCGCTTGTCGTTGGCCTCGCAGAGAAGCGGCTTTGATCTTTCCCTGTTCGCCCATGAACTTGTCGCCCTGCTGGGGGCCGGCCTGTCGCTGATCGAAACCCTGGAGACCCTGGCGGAGCGCCAGGAGCATGCGGCGGCACGCGCCGGCTCGGTGCTGAACGACCTGGTGCGCCACATGCAGGAAGGGCAGTCCTTCTCGAGCGCACTCAAGAGCTTTCCGGCCATCTTTCCTGAGCTCTTCATTGCCTCCATTGCGGCCAGCGAGCACACCGGCGAGATGGTGCCGGCCTTGCAGCGCTATCTGCGCTACCACGAGCAGCTGGGCATCATCCGGCAGAAGATCATCAGCGCCTCGCTCTATCCGGCCATGCTCTGCGCAGTGGGCTCGGCCGTCGCCCTGTTCCTGCTGTGCTTTCTGGTGCCGCGCTTCAGCCACGTTTATGAAGGCATGGAGGACAAGCTTCCGCTGGCCTCGCGCTGGCTCATGCATTGGGGCACTTTTGCCAGCGAGCACTGGGTGCTGATCGCCGGGCTCCTCATCGCCCTGGCCGTTGCCTTGCCCATCATGCTGGCCCGCCCAGGCGCGCGCGCCTGGATGGGCGCGGCCCTGCAGAGCAACCGATGGCTCGGCGGGCGCATCAAGCTGATGCAGCTGTCGCGTTTCTACCGTTCGCTCGGCCTCTTGCTGGGCGGCGGCATCCCCGTGATCAAGGCCATGCACATGGCGCAGGGGCTGTTGCCGTTGCGGCTGCAAGCTGCGGCCCTGTCCGCCACGCTGGAAGTCACCCAGGGCCGCAGCCTCAGCGACAGCCTTCACACGGTGGCGTTGACCACACCGGTTGCGCTGCGCTTGCTTCGAGCGGGAGAGCGCAATGGCCAGATGGCTGAAATGCTCGAACAGGCCGCCGCCTTTCACGACAAGGAAATCGCGCACTGGATCGATCGCTTCGCGCGCCTTTTCGAACCCGTGCTGATGCTTGTCATCGGGCTGGCGATCGGCGGCATCGTGATCCTGCTGTACCTGCCGATCTTCGAACTGGCGGGGAGCCTGGGATGAACGCCATCGTCCAACCCCCGGCCGACTGGCTGACGCCAACCCTGCTGAATGATGCCGCGGCCGCGGCATCGGCCGAAGGAGAGTCCGTGCTGGTGTCGCTCCAGCGCTTGAGCTCGCGTTCCCCGGAAGAGGTACTGGATGCCGTGGGGCGCCATGCCGGCCTGCCGGTGGTTTCGCTGCCAGAGCTGGAGGCGATGACACCGGATTTCTCGCTGGTGAGCTACGGGGAGTGCCTGGAGCGCGAATGCCTCCAGATGACCGATGCGCAGGGCGTGCGCCACTTCGTGAGCGGGAACCCGCTCGACAGTGCGCTCTACACCTGGGCCACGCACCGGATCCCGGGTTACTTCCGGCTCGCGTTCTCCCACCCGCTCGAGCTCAAGGCCATGCTGTCGCGCCTGGAGGCGCACCAGCAGGCGATCTCCCAGGTCATTCGCCTCGAGCAAGGCGCCATCTCCCGAGGGAACGGGGCCGAGAGCGAAGAGATTTCGCTGCGCTCGATTGCCCGCGACGAAAGCCAGGTGGTCCGGCTCGTCAACTCGACGCTCTACGACGCGCACAAGAGCGGCGCCAGCGACATCCACTTCGAGAACACGCCGCTGGGCTTGGTCATCAAGTACCGCATCGACGGCGTGCTGGGCGCAGCGCGGCAGCTGCCCGACGTCAGCCTGGCCGAGCAGGTGATCTCCCGCCTGAAGGTGATGGCGGAGCTCGACATCGGCGAGAAACGCATTCCCCAGGATGGCCGCTTCGCCGTGAACATTGCCGGACGTGAGATCGATTTCCGTGTGTCGGTGATGCCCGGCCTCTTCGGCGAAGACGCCGTGCTGCGGATTCTCGACAAGCAATCGCTGACCGCCGAGCTGGCGCAGCTGAGCCTCGATCTGCTGGGCATCGAAGCCAGCGCGCAGCAGACCATTCGCAGGCTGGCGAGCCAGCCCTACGGCATGTTGCTGGTCACGGGCCCCACCGGCTCGGGCAAGACCACGACGCTCTACGCCACGCTCAGCGAAATCAACCACGGCGACGACAAGATCATCACGATCGAGGACCCGGTGGAGTACCAGTTGCCGGGCGTGCTCCAGATCCCGGTCAACGAGCGCAAGGGGCTCACCTTCGCCAAGGGCTTGCGCTCGATCTTGCGTCATGACCCCGACCGCATCCTCGTGGGCGAGATCCGCGACCGGGAAACCGCCGAGATCGCGGTGCAGGCGGCGCTCACGGGGCACCTGGTCTTCACGACCGTGCATGCCAACAACGTCTTCGACGTGCTGAGCCGCTTCCGGCACATGGGTGTCGACGCCTACAGCTTCGTCACAGCATTGAACGGTGTCGTTGCGCAGCGGCTGGTGCGCCTGAATTGCTCGCACTGCCTCGAAGCCTATGAGCCCGGCGACGAGTTGCTGCAGGCGTCCGGCATCGCGCGCCAGGTGCTTGCGGGGCATCTGCTGCAACGGGGCAGGGGCTGCGCCCATTGCCGCGGCACTGGCTACAAGGGGCGCCGTGCCTTGACCGAGGTTCTGGTACTGAACGACGAACTGAGGGAACTGATCCTTCAGCAGGCACCTATCGCCCGCCTCAAGGAGGTGGCACGGGTCCACGGAATGGCCTCGATGCGGCAGGAGGCACTGGAGGCCGTCAAGCAGGGGCAGACCACCTTGCAGGAGATCAATCGTGTCACGTTCGTGGAGTAGTGCGTGGAGCGCTCGCCGCCGGTACAGGGTGCATCTGGCCGCCGACGCGCTGATGGCCTGCGAGGTTCAGGTACAGCGCGGCACGCGCCGTGTCGTCCGCAAGGAACGGTTCGCCTTTGCCGCCGGTGAGCGGGCAGCCGCCCTGCAGTCGCTACGTGAATGGATGGGCGCGGGCGGATGGCGCGCGTCGCAGGAATGGGTGCTGGGGGTATCCGACGCCCGCTACCTGCTTCTCCAATGGACGCCCGACCTGGCCGACAGGAAGCTGCGGGAGGCATTTGCCGCGGCCCTGTTCGAGCAGCAGTTCAAGCAAGACCCTGGCGCCTACGCCATGCGCTTCGCCAAGAGCGCTTATGGCCGCGCGCAGCTGGTCGCGTTCGTTTCCAACGAGCTGCTCGCAGAGCTCGCGGTGCATGCGCAAACGTCGGCGATCCGTCTGGCAAGCGTGGCTCCCAGCGTTTCGGCGGTCTGGGACCGATTCCGTTCCGTGCTCGAGAAGGAAAGCGGCGCACTGTGCGTGATCGACGGCGACCGGCAAGTCGTGCTTCATCACGCGCAAGGCGATGTAGAGGCAGTGGCACTGCGGCCCTTCGATGCAGCGCGCATCGAGGCGGTGCCCGCGATGCGCGCAGGCGAGGACCGGTGGCGGCTTTTCTCGTCCACCTCGATGCGGGGCGGCGCGGGCGGCGGCCTTTCGCTTGCAGATGGCGAGGGTTTCCTCACAGCCCGGGACACGGCCTACGCCTTTGCCCTGTGCGGGGTGTTCTGATGGAGATGAAACTGGAATTCGCATCGAGGTCGCCTTGGCGAAAGACCACCGTGGTGCTTCTCGTGATCGGCGCGGCTTGCAGCGGCTATGCGCTGGCAACGCGCCATAAGCTGCTCGAACGCCGGGAGGCCCTCGTGGCGCAGTTCGACACACAGCAGCGAGCGAGCGATAGGACACGGCCGGTGCGACAGTCACCGGTCCGCAGAGAAGCCGTGGACGAGACGGAGCGATTGGTGTCCGGCCTGCAGCGCCCGTGGGAGCCGATGCTGAATGCGCTGCAAGCCTCGGTGAGGGATGACGTGGTGGTCAACCGCGTGCAGCCGGAAACCGATGCGTTCCGGCTGCGCATATCCGGCCAGGCGGACAGCAGCCAGGCCTTCGTCGAGTTCGTGCAGCGCTTGCGCGGCGATGCCTCTTGGCGCGCCGTGGAGCCGTTGTCCGAGGCAAAGCAGGCGGACAACGCGGTTCCCGGCGGCAAGCCGGTGGCGTTCCAACTGGCGGCCGAATGGAATCGGCCATGACCGTCCGCGGGATTCGCTTCGACGAGTTCATCGCGCGCTTGCGCTGGGGTGCGCGCCTCGCGTGGGAAGAAATCGCCTGGCCTGAATTCCTTGCGGTCGCCGTCCTGGTTCTGGGCGTTGGCGTCGAGTTCTGGGTGAACAAGCCGTTGCGCCAGGAGCTGCGCGAACTCCGCGCTTACACGGCAATGGCAACGGTGGATTCCCCGGCGGAACTGGCGGTGGCTCCGGAGCGGGGAGGCGCAGACCTGGTCGCAGGGTTCATGGCCTTTCTCCCGGCGACGGAAATGCGGGAGCAGCAGATGCAGACGCTGCACAGCCTGGCAAGCGAAAGCGGTGTCGCGCTCTCCCGCGTGGAGTACGGACACGGCAGGCTGGAACATCTGCCCGGCCAGCGGATGACGATGCAGCTTTCCGTGTCCGCCGAGTACGGGCCATATCGGAAGTTTCTGCACAACCTGCTGCTCGGCATGCCCAACCTGGGCATCGATCGCGTGACGATGGAAAGAACGCCCGGGCCAGGGGACAGGCTCAACATCCGTCTGGAGACCAGTCTCTATTACCGAGTGGCGGACCCAGGGAGCGCGCGATGAAGGCGCTGTCTTTGTCCAAGCCGTTGCAGGCCGCCTTGCTGTTGACGGCCGCATTGACGGCGATTGCCTTGCTGAAACCCGACGCGCTGGACACTCCGGCCGCGCCCCCATCGCAGGTGCATGCCTCGCAGGATCGAACGAGCACCTCGCCAGGTTCAGGAGCACCCTGGATGCGCCCGGCGGGCGAGGAATGGCGGCCCTCGGACGCCGAACAGCGGCGTGCGGCCGAAGCGGCAGTCGCTGCGGCTGCTCCCGTGGTGCCTCTGGCGCCGCCCATACCGCCTCCAAAGCCCACGGCACCCGACCCCGGGCTGACCTACCTCGGCCGCATCGACCAGGACGGGCGCAGCTACGTCTTCCTGGGCAAAGGGGCTGATCCGCAGGTGGTCGAGATCGGCAGCCTGGTCGATCCGCAGTGGAGAGTCGAAAAGGCCAGCGCCACGCAGATCGAGCTTCGCTACCTTCCCCTGAATGAGATTCGCATGATCCCTGTGACTGCGGCGCAATGAAAAAGAACATGTCGGCTCCCTTCGTATCGCCCAGGCTGTTTGTGCTCCCGCTGCTGATCGGGCTCCTGTCGGGATGCGCCGCCTACCTGGAGGAGCGGCGCGCCGACCAGCTTCTGGCCGAAGGCAACAACGATGCCGCGCTGGTCATGCTGGGCCAACTGGCGAAGACCGACCCGACCGGGTACCGCTTGAAATACCTCCAGGTCCGAGATGGCGTCTTGCGCGACATGCTGCAGAAAGCGCGCCGCCTTGCCGCGGAGAGAAAGAGCGCGGGTGCTGAAGAGGGGTACCGGGCGATGCTCCGCATCGATCCTCAGAACGAGGCGGCGCTCGCCGGCCTGGCCGCACTCGAGCGCGATACCCGTGAATCGCAACAGATGGGCCAGGCGAGTGCGGCCCTCAGGAATGGCGATTCCGCGGCGGCGATGCGCTCCCTCCGATCCGTCTTGTCCGAGAACTCGTCGCAGCCCGAGGCGCAAAGGCTGCTCCAAGGCATCGAGCTGGAGAGGAACCGCGGCCTCACCGCCGATCCCGTGCTGTCCGAGGCCCTCAAGAAGCCCGTGACCCTGGAGCTCAGGGATGTCGGCATCCAGATGGTGCTCGAGATCCTGTCGCGCACGTCGGGCGTCAACTTTGTGGTCGACAAGGACGTGAAGAGCGACATCAAGACCACGATCTTCGCGAAGAACACCTCGGTGGAAGACGCACTGAACCTCGTGCTGCGCACCAGCCAGCTCAACAAGAAGATCCTCAACGAGTCGACCCTGCTGATCTACGCCGACACCGACGAAAAGAAGAGGCGCTATGAAGACTTGGTGATGCGCACGTTCTACCTGAAGAACGCCGACCCCAAGAAGATGCAGGAGATGGTGAAGACGCTGATCAATCCGAAGTCGCTCTATGTAGACGACCGGTTCAAGATGATGGTGGTGCGCGACAACCTCGACGTCATCGCGGCCATCGAGCGCCTCGTGGCCACTTATGACATTGCCGATCCCGAGGTGCTGCTGGAAGTGGAGATCCTGGAGGTCAACTCCAATGGCCTGCTCAACGCGGGCGTTCAGTATCCGGACCGGCTGGGCGTCAGCGTTTTTGGCAAGGCCGGGCTGGCGGGGCAGCTGACGGTCAATGAAATCAGAAACCTCAACCGCGACAATTTCCAGCTGTTCCTGCCTGATCCGTTGCTGGTACTCAACCTCAAGCAGACCAGCAGCGATGCGAAAACGCTCGCGAACCCTCGGATCCGCGTCACCAACCGGCAGAAGGCCAAGGTCCTGATCGGCGACAAGGTGCCCGTGATCACCACCACGATCAACCAGACCTCCAGCGCGTCGACGGAGTCGATCAGCTACCTTGACGTGGGCCTGAAGCTCGAGGTGGTGCCGGAGATCCACGTGAACAGCGAGGTGACGATTGCGATCGACCTCGAGGTGAGCAATGTCGTCAAGGAAATCCGCTCGACCACCGGACTGCTGGCCTATCAGATCGGCACGCGCAATGCGAGCACGATGCTGCGCCTGCGCGATGGCGAAACCCAGGTGCTGGCAGGTCTCTTGAAGGACGAGCAGAACAACAATTCGGCGGGCATTCCCGGCCTTGGAACGGTGCCGGGTGTGGGCCGGCTGTTCTCGAACCAGACCAACACCAATGGCCGCTCGGAAATCGTCCTGCTGATCACGCCGCGCATCGTGCGGGCCATGCCGACGCCGCCGGCCCATGTCGTCGAATTCCCGTCCGGCACGGCGGACAACGCCTCCGTCAGGCCCATGCGGCTGACGCCCACTGGCCAATACAGTGGCAGTGACACGCAGTTGACGCAGGGCTCCGGCCTGTCCGGAATGCCTGGGGGAATCCCGGCGATTCCTGCCGTGGATTTGCGTGTTCCCGACCGCGTGCAATTGGGCGTCGATTTCAATGTCACGGTCAACCATGACGCGCCCTACGAATCGATCGAATTCGACCTGGTTCTGGACCAGCCGGGCGTCGAGCTGGCGCGGCCTGCCAAGGAAGCGGAGGGTGCCCAGGTGCAAACGGCGCAAGCCGGCCAGATCATCCACGTGAGCGGAGGAAAGCGAACACAGCCAGGCGCGGTGGTTGCCGTGATTACGATGAAGGCAGCCAGAATGCCAGCGTCGCCCGTCAGCATTTCCGTGCAGAACCTTCGGGTGAAGGGGGCGGACGGCGCCGATCTCCCTGCCGCAGTCACTTTGCCCAAGCAGTTCACGGTGCATCGATGAACGCGGCCCGCGGATTCACGCTGATCGAAATGATGGTCACCGTGGTGCTGGTGGGCATCCTGGCGTCCGTTGTGGTGCCGCTCACCGAGATGTCGATCCAGCGGGGAAAGGAGCAGGAGCTGCGCATCGCGCTGCGCGAAGTGCGCAGTGCCATCGACGCGTACAAGCGTGCGGGAGACGAGGGGCGCATCTACCGCTCGGCAACGACCACGGGCTATCCGGAAACGCTCGATGTGCTCGTTCAGGGAACGCCCGACCTCAAGGACCCGGGGCACCGGAAGATCTTCTTCCTGCGCCGCGTACCGCGCGATCCCATGAACGCGGACATGAAGCTGGCGCCGGCCGCCACCTGGGGCAAACGCGCGTATTCAAGCGAGGCCGATCGCCCCAAGGAAGGCGAGGACGTGTACGACATCTATTCGCTCAGCAGGCGAGCGGGCCTGAACGGCGTGCCGTACACGCAATGGTGAGCATGGTGAACAACAGAAGCCGCGGCTTCACGCTGATCGAGTTGCTGGTGGTGATGGCCATTGTTTCAGCGTTGCTCAGCATCGTGGTGCCGCGCTACATGCACAAGGTCGACGTTGCGAAGGAGGCGGCGCTCAAGGAGAACCTGGTCGCGCTTCGCGTCGCGCTCGACCAGCACTACAGCGACAAAGGCGCTTACCCCGAGAAGCTCGCCGACCTGGTCGCCCAGCGCTATTTGAGAGCGCTCCCGCTGGATCCGGTGACCGAGCGCCGGGATTCCTGGGTTCCTTCCATCCGCGAGGAAGAGGGCGGCAAGAAGGTTGTTCACGACGTGCACAGCGGCGCCGCCGGAACTGCGTTGGATGGCACAGCGTTCAAGTCCTGGTAGCCGCGCCGGCCCGCGGCACCGGCGGCGCCGTCAGCAAGGGGTGGGCTACCTCTTCATGCTGCTGGCGGTGTTCTTGTTGTCGCTGGGCGTTGGCAAGGCGATGGATGTCTATTCGGCGAGTGCGCAAAGAGAGCGCGAGGCCGAACTCGTGCATGTGGCCTCTCTGTACCGCGAGGCCATCAAGGACTACTACCTGAGCGCACCCAGCGGGCAGCGTCGCTATCCCGTGCAGCTCGAAGACCTCCTGAAGGATTCACGGCACCTGGTGACGCGCCGCTATCTGCGGCAGCTCTATCGGGACCCGATGACCGCCAAGGCGTTTACGCCGCTCCTGGCGCCCCAGGGCGGCATCTGGGGCGTGGCGAGCACTTCCTCGGGCCAGCCAATCCGCTCGGTGGTGCCGGCCGGCATTACCTTGAAGCAGTCACCGGCGCAGCATTATTCGGACTGGCAGTTTGTCTACGATGGGACTTGAAATGCAGGGGCGTGGCCAGTCGCGGCAAGGAAGCGCAGCTCAAAGGCGCGGCCGGATTCCAGGCCGTGTTACGTGGTACGCGATCCCCCACGTAACGTAGCAACAGCCAAAAGCTTGGGTGCCTGTGACGAACGGCGCTGCCTCCGCCGCACGCATGAACAGACAAAAATCCTTTCAAATCAACGGCTTGCGATAAATCGCACGAGGATTCTCCGGAGCGGAAGGGCAGTGGCACGCATGTTGCCCCTTGTGACCATCCAACCAACGAGGAGGCCTCTCACATGACCGCGTCGCAGACATCGATTCCATCCACTTCCGGAGCCGTCAACAACGACGTTGCACCGGTGGTCATCGCCCAAGCCACGGTGACCCCCATCGCTCCGATGGGATCGTCCACAGTGCCGCCGGTCGCCGCCTCCGGGCCGTCCAGCATCGGGTCGCTTTCCAATGCCACTCCCGGCACCGCGCTGATTCGCGACGGCGTCCGGATTCCCGTGGACGGCAGCCACGCCCTTCTCACCGGCGACCGCGTGCTGGTACCCGAAGGTGGCCAGGCCAACGTGTTGTTTCCTGGCTCGCCTTCCAATAAGGCGCCGTTGGCCGGCGTCTTTACCGGCGGCACCGACGCAACGCTCGGATCGACCAAGCTGCCGGGCGGCCTCGAGCAGGTGAACGTCGACGTCGCCACGGGCGACCTCAAGATCACACCGCCCGACAACGATGCCGACGCAGCAGCTGTCGCCGTCACGAAGGCGCACACCGGCGCAGCCGGTATCGGCCTGGGTGAATTCGCCCTCGGCGCGCTCGGAGCAGTCGCGCTCGGCGCGGCATTGGGCGGCGGTGGCGGCAGCGACGGTGGAACGGTTCCGTTCTTCCTTGGCAGCGGGGGCGGTACGGGCGGCGGTCTCGACGATGGAGACAGCGACAGCGACAGTGATGCTGACGCCGACGCCGATGCCGATGCCGACGCCGATGCCGATGCCGATGCCGATGCCGATGCCGATGCCGATGCCGATGCCGATGCCGATGCCGATGCCGATGCCGATGCTGATGCTGATGCTGATGCTGATGCTGATGCTGATGCTGATGCTGATGCTGATGCTGATGCTGATGCTGATGCTGATGCTGATGCTGATGCGGACGCTGATGCCGATGCCGATGCTGATGCTGATGCTGATGCTGATGCTGATGCTGATGCTGATGCTGATGCTGATGCTGATGCTGATGCTGATGCTGATGCTGATGCTGATGCTGATGCCGATGCGGACGCTGATGCCGATGCCGATGCCGATGCCGATGCCGATGCCGATGCCGATGCCGATGCCGATGCCGATGCCGATGCGGATGCGGACGCTGATGCCGATGCGGACGCTGATGCCGATGCGGACGCCGACGCCGACGCCGATGCCGATGCCGATGCCGATGCCGATGCCGATGCGGACGCCGACGCCGATGCCGATGCCGATGCCGATGCCGATGCCGATGCCGATGCTGATGCTGATGCCGATGCTGACGCTGACGCTGACGCCGATGCGGACGCCGATGCCGACGCTGACGCCGATGCCGATGCCGATGCCGACGCCGACGCCGATGCCGATGCCGACGCCGACGCCGACGCTGACGCCGATGCCGATGCCGATGCCGACGCCGACGCCGACGCCGACGCTGACGCTGACGCTGACGCTGACGCTGACGCTGACGCCGATGCCGATGCCGATGCCGATGCCGATGCCGATGCCGATGCCGATGCCGATGCCGATGCCGATGCCGACGCAGACGGCGATCACCTCCTCGACCCGGGCGATGACCTCACCGGCGGCTTGATCGGCTCGACCGATGACAACCTGGGCCTGGGTGGTTCACTCACGCCGGTGCCGGGCGTCATCGATGGCGCGACCGACCTGATCGATGACATCGTGTCTCCGATCCTGGGCGAGGAGTTCACACGGGACGATCCGAACCAGTTCGATCCGGTGGACGATTTCACCGAAACCGTGGTCGACAGCGTGGACGGCGTGGCAGCGCCCATCGTCGATGCCCTGCTAGGCGAAGGCGCCACCGATGCACTGGTCGGCCAGGTCGACCACGTCACCGACGCGCTTCAGAACGGCCTGGACAACCTCGTGGGCGAAAACGGCATCCTGGGCGGCGCGACCACGGCCCTCGGCCTTGACGGTGTCCTGGAAGACCTCGTGGGCGATGGCGGCGTCGTCGAGAACGTGGTCGAAGGCGTGCTGGGCGAGAACAGCCTGCTGAGCGGCCTGATGGAAGAAGAAGGCCTCGTAGGCGGTCTGCTCGCCGAAGACGGCCTGGTCGGCAACCTGCTGGGTGAAGACAGCGCGGTCGGCGGCCTGCTGGGCAACGTGCTGAGCGACGAAGGCGTCGTCGGCGGCCTCCTGGGTGAAGACGGCGTGCTGGGCGGCCTGCTCGGCGGGCCGCTGGGCCAAGAGGGCCTGCTTGGAGGCCTGCTCGGCGGCGACGGCGCACTCGGCGGCCTGCTGGGCGACGACGGCCTGGTCGGTGGCCTGCTGGGCGGAGAAGGCACGCTCGCCGGCGTGCTGGGCAGCGAAGGCCTGACCGGCAGCCTGCTCGGCCAGGACGGCGTGGTGGACAACCTGCTCGGCGTGAACGGCGTCGTCGGCGGCTTGATCGAAGGCAGCCCGCTCGGTGGCCTGCTGGGCGGCGAGGACGGCCTGCTCGGCGGCCTGACCGATGGCGTGCTGGGTGACGATGGCCTGCTGGGCGGCCTGTTGGGCGAAGACGGCGTGGTCGGCGGCTTGCTGTCCGAGGACGGCGTGCTGGGCAACCTGCTCGGTGGCGATCTCCTGGGCGGTGATCTGCTCGGCGGCGACCTGCTGGATGGCGTGCTGGGTGAAGACGGCCTCGTTGGCAACCTGCTCGGCGGCGATCTCCTGGGTGGTGATCTTCTCGGCG
This sequence comes from Variovorax beijingensis, assembly GCF_003951285.1. GTDB lineage: Bacteria > Pseudomonadota > Gammaproteobacteria > Burkholderiales > Burkholderiaceae_C > Variovorax > Variovorax beijingensis. The sequence goes on from NZ_RXFQ01000019.1 coordinate 106,679, forward strand.
GCGACCTGCTGGACGGCGTGCTGGGCGAGGACGGCCTTCTCGGCAACCTGCTCGGTGGCGATCTTCTGGGTGGTGATCTTCTCGGCGGCGACCTGCTGGACGGCGTGCTGGGCGAGGACGGCCTTCTCGGCAACCTGCTCGGTGGCGATCTTCTGGGCGGTGATCTGCTCGGCGGTGACCTGCTGGACGGCGTGCTGGGCGAGGACGGCCTTCTCGGCAACCTGCTCGGTGGCGATCTTCTGGGCGGTGATCTGCTCGGCGGTGACCTGCTGGGTGGCGTGCTGGGCGAGGACGGCCTTCTCGGCAACCTGCTCGGTGGCGACCTGCTGGACGGCGTGCTGGGTGAGGACGGCCTCGTTGGCAACCTGCTTGGTGGAGACCTCTTGGGCGGTGACTTGCTTGGCGGCGATCTGCTCGATGGCGTCCTCGGTGAGGACGGCCTGGTCGGCAATCTGCTCGGTGGTGACCTCTTGGGCGGTGATCTGCTCGGCGGCGACCTGCTGGGAGGCGTGCTCGGCGAAGACGGCATCGTCGACAACCTCCTCGGTGGCGACCTCTTGGGTGGCGACCTGCTCGACGGTGTGCTGGGCGAGGATGGCCTGGTCGGCAACTTGCTCGGTGGCGATCTCCTGGGTGGCGACTTGCTCGGCGGTGATTTGCTGGACGGCGTGCTGGGCGAAGACGGCCTGGTCGGCAACCTGCTCGGCGGCGACCTCCTGGGTGGTGATCTTCTCGGTGGTGACCTGCTGGACGGCGTGCTGGGCGAGGACGGCCTTCTCGGCAACCTGCTGGGTGGCGATCTGCTTGGCGGAGACCTGCTCGACGGCGTGCTGGGTGAAGACGGCCTGGTCGGCAACGTGCTCGGTGGCGACCTCCTGGGCGGTGACCTGCTCGGTGGCGACCTGTTGGGTGGCGTGCTCGGCGAAGACGGCCTGGTCGGCAACCTGCTTGGTGGCGACCTCCTGGGAGGGACCATCGCTCCGATCACCAGCCAGGTCGATCAAGGGCTTGGCGGCAGCGGAACGCCGGTTGCCAGCATCCTGGACAGCCTGCTGGGCTGATCGACGATCCGGCCACCGTCCTTCTTCGAGAGGAGCGGTGGTGGATGCTTCTGAAAAGGGACGGGCCTTCGCGGCCTGTCCCGGACAAGCCCGCGCCGATCCGGCTCAGCGCAACGCTGCCGGATCGGCGCGGCGTACTTCCATCACGCCATGCGCGGTGGCCTGCTCGTAGACGGATGGCACGCGCGTGGCCAGGTGCAGCAGGATGCGCGGCGCGCGGGTCTTGACAGACCATCGGAGCAGAATGCCGCCCGCCACCAGCGGCCCGCCTATCCATGGATGGCCGGCCAGCGCCAGGGCGATGCCCGGGCCGATGAGGGCAATCGCCAGCGGCAAGGCGTACGTCCGGTGGGACACGAAGGCCACTGCCAGCGCCGGATTGACGATCACGCGAAAACGCCCTTGCGGCAGGCCTTGGCGGAATTCCTCGAAAGGGACGTATTCGGCCGTGTCCCGCATTTCGCTCTGATTGTTCATGCGCTGCATTCTGACGCGGTGTTCATCCGCGCCCCGCCTGCTTCAGCGAGGCCGCCGCCAGTTCGATCATCCGCTTGCCGAGCACCGAAGGCGCGAAGCCCTCGTGCGCGAGCGCGAAGATGCCGAGCGTCGGACTGCCGACGATCGGCCGGAAGTCCAACTCGTCGCTTCGACAGGCGCGCGCCGTCAGATCGTCCACGATCGCAATGCCCGCGCCGCAGGCTGCCAGCGCACAAGCCATCTGGCCGGACCGCACCTCGACCGATGACGCCGCCTCCACCTGGCTGCTGGCGCACCAGTCGGCAATGATGCGGCCCTGCGGCGTGTCCCGGCTGAACGAGATCAGGCGCTCGTTCAGCACGTCGCGGGGGCGCAGCAAACGTTTCGACGACAGTGCATGGCCCCTGGGGAACACGCAGACAAGGCGCCACTGTCCGATCGCTTTCGATGCCAGCAGCGCGTTGTCGGTCGGGATGGTCGAGATCGCGAGGTCTGCTTCGCGGCGGATCAGGCGGCCGAGCATTTCGCGGGTCGGCAGTGTCTCCAGGTAGATCCTGGCCGCGGGATATTCGCTTGCCAGCGCCGCCACGGCGCGCGGCACGGCGACCAGCGCGGTGCTCGGGCTGGCCAGCACGCGCAGCGACAGCCGCGCGCCCGACTTGAGCTCCTCGGCGCGTTCCGTCACCCGCCGGATGCCGCCATACACCTCGGACACTTCTTCGTGGAGGGCCTGCGCTTCCGGGGTCGGCAGCAGCCGGCCCTTCTTGCGCTCGAACAGGCGCAGGCCCAGCTGCAGCTCGATGTGCGCCAGCATGCGGCTGATGCCCGGCTGCGACACGTGGAGCAGGCGCGCGGCGTCCGTGACGGAGCCGGCCAGCATCACCGCGCGAAATACCTCGATCTGTCTCAGGTTCATCTGGCCTCCGGATAACACGATGTTATGGGAACGCCAGATCTTGGTATTGGCTGGCAAAGGCGCCGCTTCCTATGATCGATCGCATGGCCCCCAGATGAGAGACAAGCGAATGACCGAACACCTTCCAACAATGAACCGGCGCGCGGTGCTTTCCACCGTCGCACTTGCCCTTGCCGCCGCCCATGCAGGACGCGGCCTGGCTGCACAGGCCTGGCCGAGCAGGACGGTGCGCATCATCGTGCCGTTCGCGCCGGGCGGCGGCGCCGACAGCTCGGCGCGCGTGCTGGCCGAAGTGCTGGCGACTCCGCTGGGGCAGAGCGTCATCGTGGAGAACCGGCCGGGCGCCGGCAGCGCCATCGGCGTGATGGCCGCCGCGCAGAGCAGGGACGGTCACACGCTGCTCATGGGCAGCAACAGCATGGTGATCAATCCGGTGCTGAATCCGTCGATCAGCTACGACGTGGCGCGCGACTTCGACCCGGTCGGCATGGTGTCGGCGCAGCCGCTGGTCCTGGTCGTGCCTGCGTCCTCGAAGATCGCCAGTTTTGCCGATCTGGTCGCCGAAGCCAAGGCACAGCCCGGCACGCTCACCGCCGGCAACAGCGGCAACGGCACGCTGGCGCACCTGACGGCCGAGCTGTTCGCGATCCAGACGCAAACAACGATCACCAGTGTTCCCTACAAGGGCGAGAGCGCGCTGGTGCCTGACCTGATCGGCGGGCTGGTGTCCTGCGGGTTCCTGAACCTGCCCAGCGTGATCGCGCACATCCGCTCGGGCCGCCTGCGTGCGCTGGCCGTGTCCTCGCCAGCGCCGGTGGCCGCGCTGCCGGGCGTGCCGACACTGCGGTCGCTCGGGCAGCCCAGCCTCGAAGTGCAGGGTTGGGCAGCGCTGCTCGCGCCGAAGGGCACGATTCCCCAGGAAGGCCTCGCCCGCCTGGAAACGCTGCTGACGCAGGCCCTGGCGACCGATACCGTGAAGACTCGCTTCGCGTCCTTGAGCGTGGAGCCCGTCGCGAGCGGCCGAGAGGCCACGGCGCAGTACCTGAAAGCCGAGGGTGCGCGCTGGCAGCAGGTGATCAAGGCACGCGGCATCAAGGCGGATTCGTGATGGAAGACAAAAGCTACGGCTATCGCATCGCATCGGTGATCGACGCAGATGTAGTGGTCTGCGGCGGGGGCGTTGCCGGTGCGATGGCGGCGGTTGCGGCCGCACGCGCCGGTGCTTCGGTGGTGCTGGTCGAACGCCACGGCTTTCTCGGCGGCAATGCCACGGCCGGTGCCGTGGCGCAGTTCAACAGCTGGCAGACGGCCAACGGCCGCCGGGTGATCGGGGGCCTGGCCGACGAAGTCGTAATGCGGCTCGGCCGTTACGGCGGCGCCGGCGAGCACGCGAGCTTCGTGATGTCGACGGGCCACAGGATGGACCGCGTCGAATACGCGCCCGAGGTACTCAAGCTGGTACTGGACGACATGGTCCAGGAAGCCGGCGTGCGCCCGCTGCTGCACGCCAGCGTGCTCGACGTCCGGGTGACAGGGCGGCGCATCGATGCCGTGCATGTGCTGACCAAGAGCGGCGTGGTCGAATTGCGCGCACAGGTGCTGATCGACGCGTCCGGAGACATCGATGCACTGAAGCGCGCGGACGCTGCTTTCCTCGAACTCGATGATGGCGAGGCGCTGCAGCCGGCCACGATGATGTTCCGCTTCGGACCGATCGACTTCGCACGCTTCGAAGCCCTTTCGAAGACCGAGATCGCGGTCCTGGCGCGGCGCGGCTACGACGAGGGGCAGCTGGCGCGCGCCGCGCTGCACGCGAGCCGCGATCCGTTCAGCACCGACGCCTGGTTCAACATCGGCCGCCTCGGCATCGACGCCACGGATGCGATGGCGCTGGGCGCCGCCGAGATCGATGGCCGGCGCCAGGCCTGGAAAGCGGCCCAGTACCTGCGGCGATGCGTGCCGGGCTGCGAAGCAGGCCAGCTGCGCGCTTTCGGCACGCAGGTCGGCGTTCGCGAAACGCGCCGCATCGTCGGCGACCATGTCCTGACCAGCGAGGAACTGCTGCGCCCGGAGCAGTTCCCCGATGCGATTGCCGCCGGTGCATATCCGATCGACATCCATCCGGCTGCCGGCGGAGAACTGCGCTACGAAGGGCTCGGCGGCGACCACGCTTACCAGATTCCTTACCGCAGCCTGGTTCCGGTCGGTTTCGACAACGCACTGGCGGTCGGGCGCGGCGTCTCGGCAACGCACAGCGCGCACGCCGCGATCCGCGTCATGACCATCTCGATGGCCGTGGGCCAGGCGGCCGGTGCGGCGGCTGCAATGGCCGCGCAGCCGAAGCAGGGCGGGCGCGTTCGTGCGGTGTCGATGCCGGCACTGCGCGAGCGTCTGCTCAGGGACGGGGCCAAGCTGGCCTGACACGTAGGGTCTGCGACACGGAATGTTGCTTCGACATTCCCTTTTTTGTCGGCCGCTACCGCGACAACCATGTCGACTACATGCTGCGCAACGCCCAGGAGTACGGCGACACCTCCGCCTGCGCCATCGTCTTCAGTGCCGGAGGCAGCGTCCAGAACTCGATCAGCACCGATGGCGGCCAGTTTGCGCCCCTGTCGGCCCAGTACCTTGCACGGGGCGGTGCCGCCTTGAAGTAGGGCGGGCGACGGGGGCGTGATGGCCTCACAGCTTCGCGAGCGGCACCCGCAGGTCGGCGAGCTGCGCCGCATCGACGCTGGTGCGGCGCTCGATCAGCCGCCGCGCAAAGCGCAGGTCGCGCGCGGCATTGGGGCCCAGCGCCGCAACGACCTTGCCGGCGTCCAGGAAGAACATCACGAAGCTGCTGGAATTCCGGTCGCCGCGCACGACCACATCATGCGCCGGCGTGGGCATGCCGAAGATCTGCAGGTTGATCTCGTACTGGTCCGACCAGAACCAGGGCAGCGGCTGATGGTTCACTGCGATGCCGAGCGCGGCGCGCGCGGCGGCAATGCCTTGCTCCTGGGCGTTCTGCCACGATTCGAGCCGCATCCGCCGCCCCGCCCATTCGCAGTGCCATGTGGCCACGTCTCCCGCGGCCAGGATGTCGGGATCGGATGAGCGGCACTGCGAATCGACCAGGATGCCGCCATCGCACGCCAGGCCCGCCTCGCGTGCAAGTTCGTCGTTGGGAACCAGGCCGACACCGGCGAGGACCGCGTCGCATTCGAGCGCGCGCCCATCGGTGAATGACGCCGTGAGGCCGCCTCGCGCGTTCTGCGCCAGGCGCCCGATGCCCGTGCCGAGCCGAACGTCCACGCCATGCGCGGCATGGAGCTGCAGCAGGTAGCCGGAGATTTCCGGTGGAACGGTGCGCTCGCACAGCCGGCCCATCGCTTCCACCACGGTCACGTCCAGGCCTTTCTTCCGGGCCGTTGCGGCCACCTCGAGCCCGATCCAGCCGCCCCCGACGACGAGCAGCCGCTTGCCGGCAGACAGCGCGGCACCGAGCGCCGCCGCATCCCCGATGCTGCGCAGGGTGAAGACGCCGGGCAGATCCGCGCCGGGGATATTCAAGCGGCGCGCCCGGCCGCCGCTGCACAGAATCAGCTTGTCGTACGAAACATGCGCGCCACGCGTCAGGTGGAGCTGCTTCGCCGCCCGGTCGATGAAGGTCGCGCCGACATTCGGCCGCCAGTCGATGCGAAGCGCGTCGAAGGCTTCCGGTTTCAGCAGGTGGGTCGTGTCCGCATGCGCGTCCCCGGAGAGCACCGCCTTGGACAGCGGCGGACGTTCGTAGGGACGATGCGGCTCGTCGCCGATCAGCACCACGCGTCCCGCGAAACCCTCGCTGCGCAACGTCTGCGCGGCCCAGCCGCCGGCCTGGCCGGCGCCCACGATGGCGATGGTCTCGGCGTTCATGGCTTCACTCGAGCGAGAGGAACACGCGCCCCGCGTCGATCCTCACGGGGTACGAGCGGATCGCCTCGGTCACCGGCGCGCAGGTCGGCTTTCCATTGCGCACGTCGAACTTGCCCTGGTGCAGCGGGCATTCGATCTCGTGCCCTTCGAGAAAGCCCTCGCACAGGCGCGCATGGCCGTGGGTGCACACGTTGTCGGTCGCGTAGATCCGGCCGTCCACGTTGTAGAGCGCGATCTCGCGCCCGCCGACCTGCATGCCGACGACATCGTCGGCGGGCACTTCATCGACCGCTGCGGCCTCGGTCCATTGGAAATCGCTCATGGCTGGCCTCAGAGGGGATAGATGACGGAGTTGGGGATCATTTCGCTGTCGTAGATGACCTGGCGCGAGGCGAACTTCAGTCCCTCGGCGGTGCGTACGACCACGTCGATGTAGCGCCCCACGCTGAACACGCTCGAGAGTTCCGAGAGCTTGGTGCGGAACACCGCGTAGTTGGCCTCGCACTCGAAGCGGTCCGCCTCGGCCTTCAGCACGAGCGGTGTGCCGACGACGTGGCGCTGGTAGTAGGGATCGTGGAACAGGGTCTCGCGGATGCCGTAGACGCGGTCCTTCAGCATGCCCTTGCTCTCGAACGACAGCGTGGCCAGCGGAAAGCCGCGTTCGTGGTTCTCGCGCGGCTGCAGGCGGTAGCTGCAGTCTTCCGTGAAGAATTCCGGCCAGAGTTCCCACTGGCCGGAACTCACCGCCTGGGCGTAGCGGGCGTAGAGCTGGGTCAGCTCGAAGTAGTCCTGGAAGTTCATCTCAAGCCTCCATGACCTTGCGCCAGTATTCGTACATGCCCCGGATCAGGGTCTCGGTGACCATGTGGTCCGTGTCGCCGACTTCGCGGCCGCCGAGCTCGGCGAGCGTGCGGTGGAATGGCTTCTGCTCGAAGCCCTTCTGCGAGAGCTCGATCACCTCCCCGTCGTCGGCCGAGACGAAGCCCGCCGGTCCGAAGAGATTGGCCTGGCGCAGCCGCCGCTGCGTCATCGCGTCGTCGTCGTCCTCGAAACCGAAGTGGGTCCAGACGAAATCGAAGGCGCCAGGGCCGCTCGGCTGGATGTGCCGGGTCGAGACGCTGTTGACCTGCTGCTGGAAGATCACGCTCGGGAACAGCGTCATCATCACGGCCGTCGGGCCGCGCCACCACGGCTCGGGCACGATGTCCAGGAAGCGGTCGTCGTTGAGCTTCATGCTTTCCTTGAAGCTCGACACCTGGGTGACCTGGTCCGCCTTGCCGCTCGCGCCGCGGGTCGAGATCATCGCGGCGTGCCGGTGATGGCGGTCCATCTTCAGCTGCGACTTGTTGTCCGCGCGCCAGAGCCCGAAGGTGACGAACCACGTGTGCAGCAGGCCCGGGTGGTACGGGTCCTTGATGTTCTCCTGCATCAGCTTCCAGTTGCCGGGAATGCGCTGGCGGTTGTAGCCGAGGATCGTGAGCTTGCGGCCGTTGAAGAGCCGGTCGAAGTAGCCCAGGATTTCCGGGCCCATGAAGTCCTCGAGCGATTCCACCTGCGCATCGAAGGACGCGAACACGACGCCGCCGCGCGTGGCGACCCGGAGCTTGTTGAGGCCGTGGTCGGCCGGCTTGAAGTCGGCCGGCATCCCGCCGTTGACCTTGCCGTCCTGCTTCACGCCTCGGCGAAAGGGCACCCCCTGCAGGTCGCCGCCGAGCGAATAGTTCCACTGGTGATAGGGGCAGGTGAACCCGCCGGCCTTGCGGTTGCCGTGCCGCTCGCGGCAGAACTGCATGCCCCGGTGCGCGCACACGTTTTCCACCACGCTGATGGAATCCTCGGCATCCCGGACCATGATCACCGAGCGCTCGCCGATCACGGTGCGCTTGAAGTCGCCGACCTCCGGAATCTCGGCCTCCAGGCCCACGTAGCACCAGTGGCCCCGATAGAAGAGGCGCTCGAGCTCGCGCCGGTGCTGGTCGGCGTCGGTGTAGGCCATGAAGGGAATGCGGCTGGTGCCCTTGCCTTCCCAGCGGATCTGCTGCGGAAAGACGGCGGATGTGTCGTCCATTTTTTGTCTCCTGTGCAGCCGCGTCGTTGGGGCCGCTCGTCTCGTGGTCCCCCATGATCGGCAGTTCGAGGCTATCGTTCAATAGAATGTGCCGAATACTTCATATAGATTTCGCGAATGGGGACGCCGTGGAGCTCAAGGACATCGACCTCAACCTGCTGGTGGTGTTCAACCAGTTGCTGATCGACCGGCGGGTGTCGAAGGTGGCGACGAATCTCGGCCTGTCGCAGCCGGGCGTGAGCAACGCGCTGGCGCGCCTGCGCAAGCTCACCGACGACCCGCTGTTTCTTCGAACGCCCAAGGGCATGGAGCCGACGCCCTTCGCCGAGCAGCTGGCCGCGCCGACCGCGAGCGCGCTGCAGACGATCCATGCCGCCATCAACCAGCGGACCTCGTTCGATCCGGCCACCTCGGCGCGCGCCTTCACCATCGGCATGACCGACATCGGGGAGATCTATTTCCTGCCCAAGCTGATGAAGGAGCTGGCGCGCGTGGCGCCGGGCCTGTCGATCAGCACCGTCCGCAATACGGCGGTCAATCTCCAGGACGAGATGGAGTCCGGCCACGTCACGCTGGCCATCGGCCTGCTGCCGCAGCTCAAGAGCGGCTACTTCCAGCGGCGGCTGTTCAAGCAGCACTACGTCTGCATGTTCCGCCGGGGGCATGCGCTCGACAAGCGCCAGATCTCGCTGGCCGAGTTCTCAAGGGCCGAGCACGTGGTCGTGGTCTCGGAGGGAACCGGCCACGGCAAGGCGGACGAGCTTCTCAGCCGCAAGAAGATCGTGCGCAAGGTCGTCCTGACCGTGCCGCACTACGTGGCGGTCGGCCATATCCTGCACGGCTCCGACCTCGTGGCCACAGTGCCCGAGCGGCTCGCCCAGGCCCTGGCCGAACCGTTCGGCCTGTCCCATGTGCGGCATCCGGCCAGGCTGCCCGAGATTGCGATCAGCCTGTTCTGGCACGGCCGCTATCACCGGGACCCCGCCGTTGCCTGGCTGCGCGCCTTGATCGTGCGGCTTCATGGGGAGGGTGGGCCGGGTTGAGCTTGCGCCGGCGCCGGGTGTCTTTCAGCGCACGGCCTCTGGTGGCAGGTAGATCCTCGCCAGCCCCTTGGCAATCGCCTCCACGATCTGCTCCTTGCGCAGCCCGATGTGCGCCTTGAGCGCCTGCTGCGCCGCCGCCTCGTCGCGCGCCTGCAGGGCCTTGAGGATCTGCTGGTGTTCCTTCTGCGTGGCGCTGCGTCCCACGTTCTCCATGTCGATCCAGCGGATGAAGCGGATCCGTTCGTTGAGCACGCCCAGCATGCGGCGCAGTTCCTGGTTGCGCGCCATGTCCGCGATGCGCAGGTGGAATCCCTCGTCGAGTTCGACCAACTGCTCCACCGGCGTGTCCGGCGCGGCCTTCTGGCTGGCGGCCAGGTAGGCCTTGGCCTGGGCGATCTCCTCGTCGGTGGCCCGCTGGATCGCCAGCGACAGGCAGGCGCTTTCGACGGCCACGCGGGCCTCGTACAGGTCGAGCGTCTCCTGGACATCGAGCGGCCGCCGAACGAAGCCGCGCGACGCAGGCAGCAGGAAGCCGTCGTTCACCAGGCGCGCCAAGGCTTCGCGCACGGGGGTGCGGCTCACACCCAGGCGCTGCGACAGCTCGATCTCGCTCAGGCGCTCGCCGGGCTTGAGCTGGTAGGAGATCGCCATCTTGCGCAGCGCCTCGAGAACACCCGAGCCGCGTTCGCGGCGCATTTTGGAGATGGGCGCGGATGCCCCGCGCCTGCTTGTGCTTGGCATGTTTTTAAGTATACTGAAATGAATTCTTAACTGGTCACGATCCGCTGGAGCTCATCGAGAATGTCTTCCACGAACGGCGCCGATGCGATGGTGCGCATGCTGCAACTCAACGGCGTCAAGCACATCTTCGGATTGTGCGGCGACACCAGCCTTCCCTTCTATGACGCGCTGGCGCGCCTGGACCACGGCATCGACCACGTGCTCACGCGCGACGAGCGCAGCGCGGCCTACATGGCCGACGCCTACGCGCGCGTGACGGGCAGGCCCGGCATCTGCGAAGGCCCCAGCGGCGGCGGCGCCACCTACCTGCTGCCCGGCCTGGTGGAGGCCAACGAGTCGGCCATCCCGGTGCTGGGCATCACCTCCGACGTGTCGGTGGGGGCGCGCGGCAAGTTTCCGTTGACCGAACTGGACCAGCAGGCGCTCTACCAGCCGCTGACCAAGTGGAACACCACCGTCGACCGCGTGGACCAGATCCCGCATGCGGTGCGCAGCGCCTTCCGCGCCATGGTCACGGGCCGGCCGGGCGCCACGCACATCTGCCTGCCCTACGACGTGCAGAAGCACGCCATCGATCCCTCGCAGGTCTGGGCCCAGCCGGGACACGACCGCTACCCGGCCTATCGCTTCGCGCCGGACCCCGCCGAGGTCGAGCGCGCGGCGGCCATGCTGGCGGCGGCGCGCTGCCCGGTCATCGTGTGCGGCGGAGGCGTGGTCATCTCCGGCGCCCACACCGAGCTCGAGACGCTGGCCACCCGGCTGAATGCACCCGTTTGCCTCACGATCAGCGGCAGCGGCAGCCTGCCCGGCAGCCATCCGCTCAATGCCGGCGTGATCGGCACCAACGGCGGCGTGGAGGCCACGCGCGACGTGATCGGCCAGGCCGATCTGGTGCTCTTCGTCGGCGCGCGCGCGGGCTCCACCACCACCGAGCACTGGAAGATGCCGGCGCGCGAGGTCGCCATCCTGCACCTGGACATCGACCCAGGCACCATCGCCACCAACTACCGGACCGACGTCGCCCTGGTGGGCGATGCGCGCCTGGGCCTGGCGGCGCTGGCTGACGCGGTGCATGCGCGCAGCGCGCAGCGCCCGGCCGATGCGGTCGACGGCCGAGCCGTCGTGGCGCGCAGCCAAGCGCGCAAGCAGGCCTTCTTCGCCAGCCTGGCGCACTCTGCCGACCGCCCCATCAAGCCCGAGCGCGTGGTGGATGCGCTGAACCGCCTGTTGCCGGCCAAAGCCGTGGTGGTGGCCGACCCAGGCACGCCATGCCCGTACTTCGCGGCCTATTTCGATGCGCCGCAAGCGGGCCGCCACTTCATCACCAACCGCGCCCACGGCGCACTCGGCTTTTCCATGGCCGCCGGCGTCGGTGCCGCCTTCGGCCGGCCCGACGCCATGGTGGTCTCGGTCATGGGCGACGGCAGCTTCGGCTTCACCTGCGGCGAGATGGAAACCATCGTGCGGCGCGGCGTGCCGCTGAAGATGATCGTGTTCTCCAATTCGGTGTTCGGCTGGATCAAGGCCAGCCAGAAGACGGGCTACGAGGCGCGCTACTTCTCGGTGGATTTCGACCGCACCGACCACGCGCGCGTGGCCGAGGCCTTCGGCGTGAAGGCCTGGCGGGTCGAGGACCCGGCCGAGCTGGAGCCGGCGCTGAAGGCGGCACTGGCGCACGACGGCCCGGCGCTGGTGGACGTGATCTCGCAGCAGCTGCAAGACACGGCCGTGCCGGTCAGCCAGTGGATGGGCTGAGCCGCCGCTTCACCGCGCTCCAGGCTTCACGTGCAGCATTGATGAAAGGCCAACAGAAGATGCAGATCCGATTCAACAGACGCCAGGTCCTGGCGGCCGCGGCCGCCGCGGGCTTGTGCGGCGGCGCGGCGGCGCAGTCCTCGGACGCGCCGCTGCACATGGTCGTCACCTTTCCGCCCGGCGGCAGCACCGACATCGCCGCGCGCATCATGCAGCCCGAACTCGAAAAGCGCCTGGGCCGCCCGGTCGTGGTGGAGAACAAGCCCGGTGCGGCGAGCCAGCTGGCCACCAACTACGTCGCCAAGTCGGCGCCCAACGGCAACACGGTGCTGGTGAGCTTCGACACGCATGCGATCAATCCCATCGCCAAGGCCAGGCTGCCCTACGACACTTTCAAGGACTTTGCCGGCATCACCCTGGCGGTACGCTTTCCGCTCGTGATCGGCGCCTCGGCCTCCGTGCCGGCCAAGGACCTGCGCAGCTTCATCGCCAGTGCACGCAAGGAACCCGCGCGCTACAGCTACGCATCCACCGGCGTGGGCTCCATGAACCACCTGGTCATGGAAGACATCAAGCGCCGCGCCGGCATCTACGTGCTGCACGTGCCCTACGGCGGCGGCGGACCGGCGGTGCAAGCCGTGCTGGGCGACGTCTCGCAGCTCACGCTGCTGAGCTACGCCGCGCTCAAGGGCCAGATCGCCGCTGGCAAGATCAAGCCGCTGGCCGTCACCGGCGCGAAGCGCCTGCCCGAGCTGCCGGACGTGCCCACGGTGGCCGAGTCCGGCTTCCCGGGCTTCGAGGCCTATTCATGGATCGGCATCTTCGCGCCCGCGGGCACGCCGGCCGACAAGCTGTCCACGCTGACCGAGGGATTCCGCGCCGCGCTGCGAGCGCCCGAGGTCCACGGCAAGCTCACCCAGGCAGGCTTCGAGGTCATGGCCACGGACGGCGCCGGCGTCGACAGGCATGCCCGCGCCGAGTACGAGCGCTGGGCCGCCTTCGTGCGCGAAACCCGGCTCAAGCTGGAGGAGTGAAACCATGGCCATGGCGCTGGACCATGTGGTGATCGCGGTGGCCTCGCTGGAGCAGGCGATGGCCGACTACCGGCGCGCCGGCTTCACCGTGGCCGCGGGCGGCAGGCATCCGGGACGCAACACCGCCAATGCGCTGATCGTGTTCGAGGACGGCAGCTATCTGGAGCTGATCGCGTACTCGGCGCCTTCACCCGAAGAGCGCTGGTGGCGCGTGCTGGAGGCGGCGGGCGAAGGCCTGGTCGACTTCGCGCTGCTGCCGCGCGACATCGATGCGGCCGCGGCCGATGCGCGCGAACGCGGCCTGGTCGAACTCACGGCCGTGCCCGGCGCGCGGAACCGGCCCGATGGCGTGCGCATCGCGTGGAGCTCGGCGCGCCAGCAGCGCCATGACCTGCCGTTCCTGTGCGCCGACATCACGCCGAGGTCGCTTCGGGTGCCGGAAGGCGAGGTCCGGCGCCATCCCAACGGCGCAACAGGCATCGCCGCCGTCCAGGTGATGGTGCGGGACGTGGCGGCCAGCCTGGCGCGCTACCGCATGCTGCTGGGCCCCGAGGCCGTGGAGGCCGGCGTCGTGCGGCTGCAGGGCTGCGAGATTGCGCTGCATGCGGAGCAGGACAGGGCACGCGGCGAAGGGCCGGGCGCGATCACGTTGTCGGTCGATGCGCCCCGCGAGGGCTTGCGGTTCGACCCGGCGCTCACGCACGGGGTTGCGATTCACGTCCGGTAGGCATTTTTGGCCCGTGAGGCCCTCATGGTTACCGCGACGGCTTCAACAGATCTGGATCTGCCAAGCCGTGCAGACTAGATGGGGCTCAACCCCGCCGGCTGGTTCCCGGGCCTGAACCGACCTGGCGCGGCAAGCGAGGCGCCCCTGCGTGGCTGAAGCTACCATGCAGCTTTTGCCCAACCGCCTGCCAGCGCCGCCTGTCGCATTCCCACATGCCGAACACTCTTGCTTCCGACTGCCAGCTTGGCCAACGTCTGGCCATGCAGTACGGCGTGGACGCGGTGCAGTCGCTCGTGAGCAGGACGCGCCGGGGATGCGAACTGGGCGTTGCGCGCATGCACTATGAGTTGCCGCACCTGTTCGTGCTGGCGCCTCTGCCGGCCGAAGACGCCTTCCTGCTGAGCGTGGAAATCAATCCGGGCGGCAGCCGGCGCATCGTCCGGGACGGCGATTCACGCCAGCTGGGCCTGCAGCGGGAAGGCGCCCTCCACATCGCCGACCTGTCGCAGCGCGCGTCGGCGTATGTCAGCAGCCCGTTTCACTCGATGTTCTTCCACCTGTCGCGCGCCGCGCTCGATGCGTTCGCCGAAGAGATGGAGATGCCCCGTCGCGTCAACGGGCTGCGCTGCGATGCCGGCGCGCTGGACCCCGTGATCGCCAGCCTGGGCCGGGCGATGCTGCCCGTGCTGATGCACCCGCAGGAGGCGAGCCGGCTGTTCGTGGATCATGTGGCGCTGGCCTTGAAGGCGCACGTGGTCCATGTCTACGGCGATGTGGGCGGCGCCGCGCCTGCACGGACCCGGGGGCTGGCGCCCTGGCAGGAGCGCCGCGCGAAGGCGTTCCTGATGCAGCACCTCGCGGGTGACGTATCGCTGGCCGATGCGGCGCGCGAGTGCGCGCTGTCGCGCAGCCACTTCAGCAAGGCCTTCAAGCAGACCACCGGGCAGACGCCGCATGCCTGGCTCGTGGGCCAGCGCATCGAGGCGGCGCAGCGCCTGCTGCAGGACCCCGCGCGCTCGATTGCGCAGGTGGCGGTGGCTTGCGGTTTTGCCGACCAGAGCCACCTGACCCGCGTGTTCTCGGCCCGCACGGGCACCTCGCCGGCACGCTGGCGCCGCAGCCGGGCCGACTGAAGCCCCTGCCGCTGCAAGCATCCCGCGGCAGCGGGGGCGAACTCTGTCCGGCGCATGTGAGACAAGCCCCAAAACGATGATCGAAAACTTCGATCATTGCCGCCAAAAAGTTTCGCCAACAGGCCCTCGTTGAGCGAAGAAGATTCAGCCCTAGCTCGGAGATTTCCTTCGAGACCTGTTTTGAGTTCAATCGAATTCATCGAATCAGAAAGGCTTGAATCATGTTGGAAATTCGCAATGCCGACGACCGCGGACTCGCGGACTTCGGCTGGCTGAAGTCTCGCCACACTTTTTCCTTCGGCCATTACCACGACCCGGCGCAGGAAGGTTTCTCGGATCTGCTGGTGATCAACGACGACCGCGTGCATCCGGGCCGCGGCTTCGGCACCCACCCGCACCGCGACATGGAGATCTTTTCATACGTGCTCGAGGGTGCGCTCGAGCACAAGGACTCGATGGGCACGGGCTCCGTCATCCGCCCCGGCGACGTGCAGATGATGAGCGCGGGCACCGGCGTGCGCCACAGCGAGTTCAACTCGTCGGCCACCGACCCGCTGCACTTTCTGCAGATCTGGATCACGCCGAATGCCAAGGGCGTCGCGCCCCGCTATCAGCAGGTGCATTTCGCGCCGGAGGAAAAGCGCGGCCGGCTGCGGCTGATCATTTCGCCCGAAGGCAGCGACGGCTCGCTTGCCGTGCATCAGGACGCCCGCGTCTATGCGGGCCTGTTCGACGGCGACGAAGCCGCATCGCTGGTGCTTGGAGCGAATCGCCATGCCTATGTGCATGTGGCGCGCGGCAGCGTCGAGGTCAACGGCCAGCGCCTGGGGGAGGGCGACGGCGCGCGCGTGCGCCACGAAGACCGGATCGGCCTGGCGCGCGGCGAAGGTGCCGAGGTGCTGGTGTTCGACCTGCGGCCGAACGAGTTGCCTTCCTTCTGACAACCCTGGGCGCCTTTGGCCAGCGCGGACGGCAAATGTCCAAACCGCCTCACTAATCGACAAGACATGCGTCCTCGCAGAAACGAAGATGCATGGCGCGGCGAAGCCCCCCTTTTTTTATCGTCAACACACGGAGAGTCC
>NZ_RXFQ01000002.1 GCF_003951285.1 Variovorax beijingensis
CTCGCCGGCCCCGCCGAGCGCGCCAGCCAGAGCGCCTCTGCAGCTGCCAGGGCCTCGGGCGTATCGATGTCGGTCACGATGCCGACATCGTCCACCACGAGGTCGGCCACGGCATCGATGGCGCGCATCGCCTTCAGGATGGAGGATGCGCCCAGAGGCCCCTTCAGCGCCGCGAGCTGCGCGCCGCAGCCGGCCGAGAAGCCGACCGGATGGCCGCGCTCGCCCCTGTATTGCGGCTGCACCGCGCGCACCCGGCCGGCCAGCGCGCCGGCCACGGTCCGCAGCGTCTCGGGGCGCACCAGCGGCAGGTCGCCCGGAAGAATGAGCCAGCCGGCGGCATCCGGCGTGGCACGCACCGCGGCGGCAATCGAGTCGCCCATGCCTGGATGGCCGGCGTCTTCGAGCCGCCACGGCAGGCCGCTCGCACGCACCGCGTCCAGCGTGCGTTCCAGCAGCGGCTTGCCCGCCAGCGGCGCCTGCAGCTTGGGGCCGGCGCCGCCGGCCGCGATGAATCGCTCGCCGCGGCCCGAGGCCAACACGATCACCAACGGGGAATTCGCCTTTGTCGCCATGCGCCGAGTATGTCCGCGGAATGCCCGCGGTGCCTTGCGGCGGCGCAATGCGCAACAATGCCGGCATGAGTTCTGCATCTTCTTCTCCAACCAGCGAAACGCTGGCCGCGCTGCGCAAGAGCTACGAGCGCGCCGAACTCGGCGAAAACCACAGCGCCGAAGATCCGCTGAAGCAGTTCGAGCGCTGGCTCGGCGAAGCCATCGACGCGCAGGTGCCCGAGCCCAACGCCATGACGCTGTGCACCGTGGGCGGCGACCTGCGGCCTTCCAGCCGCATCGTGCTCATCAAGGGCTATGACGCGCGCGGCATCGTCTGGTACACCAACTATGAAAGCCGCAAGGGCCGGGAGCTCTCGGGCAATCCGTACGCGGCCCTGCAGTTCCACTGGGTAGAGCTCGAACGCGTGGTGCGCATCGAGGGCCGCGTGGAAAAGGCGAGTGCAGAGGAAAGCGACGCCTACTTCGCGAGCCGCCCGCTCGACTCGCGCATCGGCGCCTGGGCCAGCCCGCAGAGCGAGGTGATCAGCGGCCGCGACGTGCTGGTCAAGAACGCGGCCGTGGCCGCCGCCAGGCACCTGCTCTCGCCGCCCCGCCCGCCGCACTGGGGCGGCTACCGGCTCGTGCCGGACCGCTGGGAATTCTGGCAGGGCCGCAAGAGCCGCCTGCACGACCGGCTGCGCTACCGGCTCGAAGGCGCCGACTGGGTGCGCGAGCGGCTGGCCCCCTGAACCGCGTCAAGCCTCGCAGGGAGCGACTTTGAACTCGACGCGGCGGTCGAGCGCATCGCTGGCATCGTCGGCACCGGTGCCCACAATGTTCTCGCGGAAGCCCATGCCGGACTCGCGCAGCTTCTTCGACAGCGGCGGTGCCTCGCCCACCAGCCGGGTCTTCACGCTGAGCGCGCGCTGCAGCGAAAGGCGCTCGTTGACCGACTCCGAGCCGGTGCGGCTCGTGTGGCCGGTGACCACCACGCAGGAGTCGATCTGCGCCGCCTGGCGCGCGATCTGCCGCAGCCACATCGGATAGGCGGCGCTGATCTTCGGGTCGGCCAGGAAATCGGTCGAGCCGGGCTTGAACAGGAACTTCACGCTCAGGTTGTTGGTTTCCAGCCCGAGCCGCGCCAGGGTGCCGAAGGTCTTCTCCGCATCGGCCGTCCGGCCTAGCTGGGACTGCGTCAGATACAGGCCGCTGTAGATGCGCAGCTGCTGGCCGTCGGGCCGGCGCGAAGCGGCCTCGTAGCGGCTGAGCGCCTCGCTCATGCGGCCGGCTTCGTAGGCGGTGGTGGCCTCCTGCAGCACGGTCGACGTGGGCAGCCGCTCCAGGTAGAGCGCATCGGCGGCCTGCCCGGGCTGCGTTTCGGCGGTGCGGATGTAGCCTTCCACGCCGCGGTCCTTGCCGTTCACCGGGCTGTCGCGGAAGAAGGCCGTGGGCCGCGTGTCGAGCGTCGCGTCGCTGATGCGCGCCACCGATTGCGCGATGACTACGCCGCTCCTGATCTCGGTCAGCGCCAGGTTCAGGCGATAGCGGCCCTCCGCCGAGTCCTTGTCGCGCACCAGCGTGCCGTTGAGCACGTACTGCGCGCGCTCGATCTCGGCGTTGTTGAAGGGCGTGACGGTGAACTGCCTGAACTGCGACTGCATGCGCTGCACGATGCGCTGCTCGGCCACGCGCGTGACCTCGGTCTGCTGGCCGCTCGCGCCCTCGAGCAGAGGGTCGATCACGATGCGGCTCTGCTTGATCGACGACTCCACCTTGGCCAGGAAGGCCGGCAGCTTCTGCGTCTGCACGATCAGGTCGTCCACCGCCTGGTTGACGGCCTGCTCGAATGGCATGGCATTGCCCGGCGCCGGCCGGTGCGCGCAGGCGGCGCAAAGCAGCGCGGCGCACGACAGCGCCAGCGCGCGCATGGCCGTACGGATCGGGTGGGTGGTCTTCATCATCAGCATTGGCTCCTCAAGATCTTCATGTCTTCGTCCGACAGCGGCTCCCCCACCGCTGCGCGCATGTTGATTTCGCTGCAGCGCCTGGCGGATGGCGGCCTTTTCGGGGCCGGGGCCTTCTCCGCCTCCAGCGGCTGTGGCACAGCCACGGCAACCGCCTGCGGCTTCGGCCTGGCGCTCGGCTTCGAAGCCGGAGCGGGCGGCGGCTTCGGCTGCACCGGGCTGGCCACGGGTGCTGGCTCGCGCGGCACAGCGGCTGAAAGGCAGGGCGTTCGACACGGCTTCGTATCGGCGGCCGCCGGCATGGCGCCGCCGCACAGCGCGATCACCATCGCAATCGGCGCCATGGCGGAAAACGGCGAAGACCGCGGCTGGTAAATCATCAGCGGGCAAATGTAGAGCGAGAGGCGCCGCCCGCCATCTCGCCAAATGGCCACCCTGCCGAATGGCCTAGGCCGGGAAAAGCCTCAAGGCAGCCATTGCACCAGGGTCATGACCAGCGTCAGCGTCGCGAGGGCAAGCACCGTCGACACCGCGACGCTGGCCGTGACCAGGTCTTCCGATGTGCGGTAGCGCTGCGAAAAGAGAAAGACGTTGGCGCCGATCGGCAACGCCGCCGCCACCACCATCACGGTGAGCGGTGTGCCGTGCACGCCCAGCAGCCAGCCGATGCCGGCCACCAGCAGCGGATGCAGCAGGTTCTTCACCAGCGCCTGCACCGTCGCTTCGCGCCAGTGCCGCCCGACGGGTGTCAACGCAAGCGTGATGCCCACCATCACCAGCGCTACCGGACCGAAGGCCTGGCCAAGCAGCAGGATCGGCTTGTCGAGGAAATCGGGCATTGCGAGCCCGGTCTGCGCGAACAGCAGCCCCGCGATGATCGGCATCGGCACCGGATGGATGATGGCGTTGCGCAGCGCGCGCAGCACCGTGCGCGCCATGGGGCGCTTCTCGTGGCCGTCCCGCTGCGCATGCTCGCGCGCCACCGCCAGTTCGAGCACGACCGTGGCGCTGGTCAGCAGCACCAGCGAATGCAGCGAGATCAGCGTGAGCAGCACCACCATGCCCTGCTCGCCATAGGCAAGGCCGACCAGCACGATGCCGATCATCACCGTGTTGCTGTAGGTGTTGGCCAGCGCAATGACGGCTGCCGTGCGGTTGAAGCCGCGCAGCGCCAGCGTGCCCGCGAACAGCAGGCCCGAGGCGATGAAGTACGCCGCCACGGGCTTCAGGCTCAGCTCCTGCACGTGCACCGTGCTCATCGCGCGGAAAAGCAGCGCCGGCGCAAGCAGCAGGAAGATCAGGTTGGAAAGGTCCTTGACGGCGTTGCCGCCGATCCAGCGGCGCCGGCCGGCCAGGTAGCCCGCCGCGATCAGGACGACGACCGGCAGCAGCGAAGAGATGACAAACGAATTCACCCGCCGAGGATAGCCCCTTGCCTGCGGGCAACGCCGGCGGGTTCGTTCAGAAGGTCACGCGCAGGCCGAGCTTCAGCGAACGCCCCGGCAGCGGCGCGTTCGGGTACACCGTCGTCGTCAGGATCGAGGTCGGGCTGTAGGCCAGCTTGTTCGTGATGTTGTCGATGCGCGCATACCAGGTGAGGTTGGCGCGCTGCACCTTCATGCGGTAGGCGATCGAGGCATTCCAGAGCGTGTAGGCATCGGTTTCGCGCGCGCCGACGCTCGGCACGTGGCGCTGCGCCGCGTTGTAGTCGAAGCCCAAGCGTGCGCTCCAGGGGCCGTTGCCGTAGGCCAGCGTCGCGCCCGCGCGGAACGGCGCGATGCGCGGCAACGGCTCGCCGGTGTCGAGGTTCTTGGCACGCACCACGTCGCCGCGCCATTCGAGGTCGAGCGTCGAGGCATCGGCCAGCCGCCCGAAACCGTCGGTGCCCAGCAGGCGCAGGTTGCCGCTCGCCTCGATGCCGGTGAAGCGCGCGCGCACGCCGCTGTAGAGGTACTCGGCCAGCGTGTCGGTGGCTTCGGGATCGGTCACCACCTGGCCTTCTTCGTCGAGCGTGCGGCCCGATGCCGTCAGGCCGATGTAGTTGCGAAAGCGCGTGACGTAGGCATTGACGCGGGCCGTGTTGGCGCCCGACTTCCATTGCGCGCCGACGTCGAAGCCGACCGACTTTTCCTTGTCGAGGTTCGGGTTGCCGACCTCCCAGGCGGCCGTTGCCACGTGCGGGCCGTTGGCGAGCAGCTCGTAGTCCTTCGGAGCCCGCTCGGTGTAGGCCAGGTTCGAGGTGAGCTGCCACTGCGGCGTCAGGTTGACCAGCGCGCCCACGGCCGCGCTGTGCGGGTTGAACGTGCGCTCGCCGATGGCAAAGCGCGTCACGGTCGGATCGTCGGGATAGCCGAGCGAAGCGACGCGGACCTTCTCGGTGCGTGCGCCAAAGCTCAGCCGGCCCCAGGAAGTGCCGAGTTCCTCGTACAGGAACAGCGCATTGGAACGCGTGCGGCTGTGCGGCGCAAAGGCTTCCGCGCCGTCCGCGGCAAAACGGTTGCTCTCGCTCGCGAAGCCGACCAGGCCCTCGAAGTTGCCGATCTTCTGGTGGCGCGCCTCGATGCGCAGGTCGTTGCTCATGTTCGAGAAGGTGGTGCCGGCCTCGCGGCCTTCGTACTCGGTGTGGCGGTAGTTGGTGTGGCTGGCCTTGACGTGGATGCTGCTGATGAAGCCGCCCGGGCGCCACTCGCCTTCGATGGCCTGGCGGTCGGACTTCATGCCGATGGTCACGTCGTCCTCGGCCACGGTGCCATAGGTGCTGCGGTAGGTGCTGGCCGAGGCGCCGATCCAGCCCTGATCGAAGAACAGCGTGCCGCCCACCGCGCCGCCATGCGCCTCGTTGGCCGAATTGCAGATCTTGCGCGCGAGCCAGGGCCGGCCGGGCTTGCTGCACTCCAGGTCGATGGGCACCGAGACATCCTTGGAGTCGCGGTTGAACGCATCGACGTGCAGTGCGAAGCGGTCGTTGCCGCCTTCGAGCACCACGCCGCCGTTCTTCTCCTTGTTGCCGGTGGAAAAGCCCAGGTCGGCACGGCCGCCGAAGCCGTTGATCGGCTCGCTCGGAATGCGGTTGTCGATCACGTTGACCACGCCACCCACCGCGCTGCCGCCGTACTGCAGCGCCGACGGGCCGCGCAGCACCTCGACGCGTTCGGTGACCAGCGCGTCCATTGGCACCGCATGGTCGTAGCTCAGCGACGAGGCGTCGGGCGCGCCGCCGCCGTTCTGCAGGATGCGGATGCGGTCGCCGTCCAGCCCGCGGATGATCGGCCGGCTGGCGTTGGGGCCGAAGTAGCTGCTGCTCACGCCGGGCAGGTTGTCGAGCGTTTGGCCCAGTGTCGATTCGGAGCGCATCAGGAGCCTGTCGCCCGATAGCGTGGTGGTGGGCGCGATCAGTTCGCTCGCGCCCAGCGGATTGCCGGTGACGGCAATCTCCGGCAGGACTGGTGCAGCTGCCTCGGCGGGCTGCGCCTGGAGTCCCGGTTGGGGCTGGGCCTGGGCCATGGCCGCGAAGGAGGCCAGCGAAAGAACGGCAGCGCCGATGGCGTTGCGACGGAAATTGGGAATCATGATGAACACTCGTTGAACCAAGGGGCGATCGCCGCCATCCGCAAGGCGCGGAGCAGCAACCGGAACACAGGGGGATTCAGCGAGTGGAGGGCGGGCCGCGCGCGTCGAACAGCGCAACCCAGCGGGCGATGGCCTCGCCCTGCAGGTAGGCAAAGGTGGCCGAGGGCAGCAGCACCGGCAGCACCACCATCGGCACGCCGGGCGCGCCCGAACCGTGCGAGAGCTGGTCGTAAAGCCGGCATTCGGCGTCGGAGTGGTCGCCGAACAAGTCGCCGACGCCGTGGGCCGCATGCTCGTGCGCGCCCTCCGGGTGCGCCGCCAGCGCAGCCGCGTGGGCCTGCGCCATGCCGGGCACGTGCAGCGTCCGGTGGATCAGCCCCAGCGTTCCCGCGAACCACAGCGCAACCACCAGCGCGACGGCGATCGCGCGGATCGGCAGGATCGGCCGGTTCGGGGCGGGGCTGGCGATGTGCACGGAAACAGGGCCTGGAAAGGAACGATCAGGCCTTGACGCGCGATGCGAAGGTCTTCTGGAACTTCTCGACCTTGGGCCCGACCACGAAGGCGCAGTAGCCCTGGTTCGGGTTGTTCAGGAAGTAGTCCTGGTGGTAGGCCTCGGCCGCCGAGTAGTTGGCGAGCGGCGCCACCTCGGTCACGATGGGAGAGCCGTAGGTCTTGCTCGCCTCGATCTCGCGGATGACCTCCTGGGCCGCCTGCTTTTGCGCATCGCTCATGAAATAGATGCCGCTGCGGTACTGCGTGCCCACATCGTTGCCCTGGCGGTTCAGGCTCGTGGGGTCGTGCACCACGAAGAATATCTCGAGAATCTCGCGCAGGCTGATGGCCGCAGGGTCGAATTCCACCTTCACCACCTCCGCATGCCCGGTGCGGCCGGTGCAGACCTGCTCGTAGCTCGGGTTGACGGTCTGGCCGTTGCAGTAGCCCGACTCGACGTCCACCACGCCCTGCACCCGGTCGAACACGGCCTCGGTGCACCAGAAGCAGCCTCCGCCAAGCACGATGGTCTCAGTGGGCGACGATGAAGAGGACATGGCTGCTCCGGCAGGTGGGGAAAAAGCGAACCCGATATTGTCGCGGCTTGACGGGCCGGATGCTGGTCACTACATTACTAACCCGTTAGTCATTAACATCATGCCGACCCCCCGATTCTTTGCCGACAAGATCTGCCCGGTGCGCGCCAAGCGCGAGCGCCGCAAGGAGGCGCGTCCGGGCGAACTGCTGGCGGCGGCGCTCGACCTGTTCGTCGAAAAAGGCTTTGCCGCCACCCGCGCCGAGGAAGTGGCGGCGCGCGCGGGCGTCTCCAAGGGCACCCTCTTTCTTTACTTTCCCAGCAAGGAAGAACTCTTCAAGGCCGTGGTGGTCGAGAACCTCGGCGGCCGGTTTGCCGAGTGGAACGACGAGTTCGAGGCCTTCGAGGGCACGACGGCCGACATGCTGCGCTATTGCATGCGCGTCTGGTGGGAGCGCGTGGGCATGACCAAGGCCTCGGGCCTGACCAAGCTCATGATGAGCGAAGGCACCAATTTTCCCGAGCTGGCCGAGTTCTACCGCAAGGAGGTGGTGCGGCCGGGCCATTCGCTGCTGCGGCGCATCCTGCAGCGCGGCATCGACCGGGGCGAATTCGCGCCGGTCGACATCGACCACGCCATCTACGCGGTGGTGGCGCCCATGGTCTTCCTGATGCTCTGGAAGCACTCGGCCATGGTCTGCGTCGACGCGGAAACCTCGCTCGACCCTGAAAAATACCTCGCCACGCAGGCCGAGACCGTGCTTTACGGCCTCACCCGGCAGCCCGGAGCCGCCGCATGACGCGCAAATGCATCGCCGGGCGGCCGCGGGCCCGCGCCACGCAACCTAAAATTGAAGGTTTGTCCTGAGCCCCACAAGGAAAAGCCTCCCATGAACCCCACCCCCTCCCTCGAGCGCCTGCGCTTCAACATGATCGAACAGCAGATCCGGCCCTGGGATGTGCTCGATCTGGAAGTCCTCGACCTGCTGGCCTCGATCCGGCGCGAAGACTACGTGCCGGCCGAGCACCGCGCGCTGGCCTTCTTCGACATGGAGATTCCGCTGGGCGACGGCTCCGTTCCCGGCCAGGTGATGCTCTCGCCCAAGGTCGAGGCGCGCATGCTGCAGGACCTGCATGTGCAAAAGCACGAGTCGGTGCTCGAGATCGGCACCGGATCGGGCTTCATGGCCGCCCTGCTCGCCCATCGCGCGGCCCAGGTGCTGTCGCTCGAGATCGATCCCGCGCTGGCCGCCCGCGCCGCCGAAACGCTGCGCCGCAACGGCGTGTCCAATGTCGAGGTGCGCAATGCCGACGGCGCCGTGCCGCTGCCGAGCGGCCCGAGCTTCGACGTGATCGTGCTCAGCGGCTCGGTGGCGCGCATTCCGCAGAACCTGCTCGGCTCGCTCAAGGTGGGCGGCCGCCTTGCCGCCATCGTGGGCGAGGAGCCGATGATGCGCGCCCACTTCGTCACCCGCACCAGCGAAAGCAAGTGGGACACCGTCCAGCCCTGGGACACCGTGGCGCCGCGGCTGCTCAACTTTCCCGAGCCCTCGCGCTTCTCGTTCTGAACGGGTATCACCGAATGATCGACCAAGTCCGCCCCGCCGATCTTGCCGCCTGGTTTGCGCAAAACCCGGAGGCGGCGCCCGTGCTGCTCGACGTGCGCGAACCCTGGGAGCTGCAGACCGCCAGCGTTGCGCCGCAGGGCTTCACGCTCGTGGCCATCCCGATGAACGAGATTCCGG
The DNA here is from genome assembly GCF_003951285.1 of Variovorax beijingensis. Lineage (GTDB taxonomy): Bacteria > Pseudomonadota > Gammaproteobacteria > Burkholderiales > Burkholderiaceae_C > Variovorax > Variovorax beijingensis. Next base: position 8,861 of record NZ_RXFQ01000002.1, read on the forward strand.
CGCGGCTTGCCGAGCTCGACGAGGGCCTGCGCATCGCATGCCTGTGCCACCACGGTGCGCGCAGCCAGCGCGTGGCGGCCTTCCTGAGCCAGAACGGCTTTGCCGAGTTGGCCAACGTGGCCGGCGGCATCGACGCCTGGTCCGCACAGCACGATCCCTCCGTGCCGCGCTACTGATTCTTTCTTCAAGGACGTTCAATGCCTTTCAGGCCCAGGCTTTTGCCTCTTTCCGCAGCGCTCGCAAGTCTCTTTGCCACCCTGTTCGCGCTGCCGGCCCAAGGCCAGACACTGAACGAACTCTACGAATCCGCACGCGGCTTCGACGCCACCTACCAGGGCGCGCGGGCCCAGTACGACGCGAGCGTGGCGCGCGCCGCGCAGGCCAAGGCCGGCATTCTTCCGGCCGTGGGGCTCACGGCCGGCGCCACGCGCAACAACCTGGACATCGACACGCTCACCGGCACCGGCCGTGGAACGACCACGCCGCGCGACTTCACCACGCAGAACATCGGCATCAACGCCACGCAGCCGCTGTACCGGCCCGCCAACTGGGCCACCTATGAACAAGGCAAGCGCCAGGCCGAGATCGCGCAGGCGGTGCTCACCATTGCCGAGCAGGACCTGATCGTGCGCGTGAGCCAGGCCTACTTCGACGTGCTCGCAAGCCAGGACAGCCTGACGCTGGTGCGCGCGCAGAAAGTGGCGGTGGCCGAGCAGCTCGCATCGGCCAAGCGCAACTTCGAGGTCGGCACCTCCACCATCACCGACACGCGCGAAGCCCAGGCCCGCTACGACCTCGTCATTGCGCAGGAAATCGCCGCCGAGAACGACCTGCAGGTGAAGAAGGTCGTGCTCGACCAGCTGGTCGGCCGCCCGGGCAGCGTGCCGGTGCCGCTGGCACAGCCGGTGGTGCTGCCGACCGCCACGCCGGCCAACATCGAAGCCTGGGTGGCGCAGGCCGAGGAGGCGCACCCGGCCATCCGACAGGCGCAGCTCGGGCTCGACGTGGCCGGGCTCGAAATCCGCAAGGCCGAAGCCGGCCACAAGCCCACGCTCGACGCCAACCTGGGCTACAACATCACGCGCAATCCGCACGGCACCAGCACCAGCACCGTGGGCACGCGCATCGATGCCGCCTCGGTCGGCGTGGTGTTCAACCTGCCGCTTTTCGCGGGCTTTGCCACCGAGAACCGCATCAAGGAAACGCTCGCGCTCGAGGACCAGTCGCGCAGCGTGCTGGAAGGCACCCGCCGCAGCGTCGCGCAGGCCACGCGCGCGGCCTACCTCGGGCTGGTGTCCGGTGCGGGCCAGGTCAAGGCGCTCGAGGCGGCCGAGGCATCGAGCCAGAGCGCGCTCGATGCCAACCGGCTCGGCTACCAGGTGGGCGTGCGCATCAACATCGACGTGCTCAATTCGCAGAGCCAGCTCTACCAGACCAAGCGCGATCTCGCGCAGGCGCGCTACAACGTGCTGCTGGGCAACCTGAAGCTGCGCCAGGCCAACGGCACGCTGACGGTCGACGACATGAACGCGATCAACGCGACGCTGGCGAAGAACGGCAGTACGGCAGCTTCACCTGCGCCCGGCGAACAGCCGCAGGCCGCGCCTTCGGTGCCCGTGGCACCGCCGCCCATTCCCGTGGTGCCGCCGGTGCCGGTGCAGCCGTTCAACCCGCCGGCACCGACGATGCCTTCGGCACCGCCGCCGCCGGTCATCCTGAATCCGCCGGTGCGCTGAGGATCCGGCCCGCGGCTACTCGAGCGTGGGTTCTGCCCGCGCATCCTCGAGCGGCGCGGCTTCGGTTGCCACCGGGTCGGCGGCCTGCGCGATAGCCAGCACCGCCGCTGCCGTGCGTTCGGCGGCGCCGCGGTTCGACGACGAGAAAGCCAGCGCGGCCTCGGCCATGGCAGCGCGCCGCTCGGGGTTCTCGACCAGCTTGAGCGCCGCGGTCACCGCCTGCTCCATGTTCTCGACACGCAGCGAGGCACCGGCCGCCAACGAGAGCTGCGCCGCTTCGGCAAAGTTGAAGGTCGAGGGGCCCATGACCACCGGGCAGCCGCAGGCGGCCGGCTCGATGAGGTTCTGTCCGCCCAGCGGTTCGAAGCTCCCGCCCAGCAACGCGACGTCGGCCAGGCCGTAGTACAGCGCCATTTCGCCGAGCGAATCGCCCAGCCAGATCTCGGCGTCCGACGGCTCGCCCGCGGCGCTGCGGCGCGCCACCACAAAGCCTTCGGCTTCGATCAGCGCGGCCACTTCGTCGAAGCGCTGCGGATGGCGCGGCACGATCATCCACTGCACGTCGTGCACGCGCTTGGCGATGGAGCGGATGGCGCCCTGCTCGGGCGGCACGGGCGCCGTGGCGCCGAAGCGCCTGAGCACGTCGAGCAGCATGCGCTCCTCGCCGTCGCGCGAACTCGCGAGCACCACCATGGGCTTGGGCAGCCGCTCGCGCAGCGTCACGGCCGCGGCCAGCTGGCGCGCATCAGGCGAAGCGTCGAACTTGAGGTTGCCGTAGATGCCGGCCACCTTGGCGCCCAGCGACACCAGCCGATGCGCGTCGGCCTCGGTCTGCGCCCACACGGCGGCCAGCGCCGAGTACGCGGGCCGCGCGAGCCAGCCGAGGCGTTCGGCCGCGGCCAGCGATTTTTCGTTGAGCCGCGCATTGGCCAGCACCAGCGGAATGCGGCGCTCGGCGCAGGCGGCGGCCATCTCGGGCCAGACCTCGGTTTCCATCAGCACGCCGATGCGCGGCTGGAAGCGATCGAGAAAGCGCTGCACCGCGCCGGGCATGTCCCAGGGCTGCCAGACCTGCGTGTCGCCGGGTTCGAGCAGCTTGGCGCCCTCCTCGCGGCCGGTCGCGGTGCCGTGCGTGAGCAGGATCGGTATGCCCGGGTATTGCCTGCGCAGCTCAGCGATCAGGATGGCGGCGGCGCGCGTTTCGCCGAGCGAGACCGCATGCACCCAGCACTGGCCCTCGCCGATGGTTGCATCGTCGTAGCGGCCGAAGCGCTCCTCGACGGCCACGCCGTAGCCGGGCTCGGCCTGCGCCCTGCGCCGCAGCTTGCGGCGAACCAGCGGTTGCACGGCGGTGGTGAAGGCGCCGTAGAGGCGCAGCAGCAGCGAACGCACGGTGCTCAGTGCGACGCTTCGGCCAGCGTCGCGTCAGCCTTGACGGTTTTGAGGAGCGCGAGCATCTCGGCTTCGATGCGCTTGAGGGCTGCATCGGTCTGGCCTTCGAACCGCAGCACCAGCACCGGCGTGGTGTTGGAAGCGCGAATGAGCCCGAAGCCGTCGGGCCAGTCGACGCGCAGGCCGTCGATGGTCGAGACCACCGCGGGGGCCGCGAAGCTCGCGCCTGCGACGAGCTTGTCGACCACCGCATGCGGTTCGCCCTCGGCGCATTTCACGTTGAGCTCGGGCGTCGAGAAGCTGGTGGGCAGCGCATTGAGTGTGTCGCTCGCATTGGGTGTCTTGCTCAGGATCTCGAGCAGGCGGCAGCCCGCATAGGTGCCGTCGTCGAAGCCGAACCAGCGCTCCTTGAAGAAGATGTGGCCGCTCATCTCGCCGCCCAGCGGCGAATCGATTTCCTTCATCCTGGCCTTGATCAGCGAATGGCCGGTCTTGAAGATCATCGGCTTGCCGCCTGCGGCCTCGATGGCCGGCGCCAGGCGCTGCGAGCACTTCACGTCGTACACGATGGTGCCGCCCGGCACGCGCGAGAGCACGTCCTGCGCAAAGAGCTGCATCTGGCGGTCGGGGAAGATGTTCTGGCCGTCTTTCGTGACGATGCCCAGCCGGTCGCCGTCGCCGTCGAAGGCCAGGCCGAGTTCGGCGTCGCCCGAGGCCAGCGCGGCCATCAGGTCCCTGAGGTTCTCGGGCTTGCTCGGATCGGGGTGGTGGTTGGGAAAGTCGCCGTCGACTTCGCTGAACAGTTCGGTCACTTCGCAGCCGATGGCACGGAAGATGGCCGGGGCCGAGGCGCCCGCAATGCCGTTGCCGGAATCGACCACGATCTTCAGCGGGCGGGCCAGCTGGATGTCGCCGACGATGCGCTTCGTGTAGGCGTCGGTCACGTCGACCTTGCGCACGCTGCCGCCGGGGGCGAGCCTGGCGGTGCCTTCTTCCATCACCTTGCGCAGGCCCTGGATCTCGTCGCCGTGGATGGCGCGTCCCGCCAGCACCATCTTGAAGCCGTTGTAGTCCTTGGGGTTGTGGCTGCCCGTGACCTGGATGCCGCTGGTGCACAGCGTGTGGGCCGCGAAGTAGAGCATCGGCGTGGTCACCGCGCCCACGTCGATCACCTCGATGCCGGCGGCCACCAGGCCGCTGATCAGTGCTTCGGCGAGCGCGGGCCCCGAGAGGCGGCCGTCGCGGCCCACGGCCACGGCCTTTTCACCGGCGGCGCGGGCGGCGCTGCCGAAAGCCCGGCCGAGCGCTTCCGCGACCTCGGCATCGAGCGTGACGGGCACCACGCCTCGGATGTCATAGGCCTTGAAAATCGACGCACTGAGTTGCATGAAGAGGCATTCCCTGTAGGTTCTTGAGAACGGGCCATTGTAGGCAAGCGCCTGGGGGCCCACATGTCCGAAAACGGCCAGTTGAAACGAGTCGAAACCGTATCATTTGCCCATGCCTACCTCACATGCATCCACCGACGCACTCGAGAGCGACGCCTGCTACCTGGCAATGAAGACGCACGATGCGCGCTTCGACGGCTCGTTCTTCACCGCGGTGACCTCCACCGGCATCTACTGCCGGCCGGTCTGCCGCGTGAAGCTGCCGCGGCGCGAGAACTGCCGCTTCTTCCGCCACGCGGCGCAGGCGGAGGCCGAGGGCTTCCGCCCCTGCCTGCGCTGCCGGCCCGAGCTCGCGCCGCGGGCGGCGAGCTGGTCGACCGAAGATGCCTCGCGCATCCTCGCGCTGCAGGCCGCGCGGCTCATCGACGAGCCCGATGCCTGGTCCGAGGACGGCCCGGGCGCGGCGCAGATCGCCGCACGGCTCGGCGTGAGCGACCGCCATCTGCGGCGCATCTTCGAGGCGCAGTTCGGCGTCTCGCCGCTGCAATACCTGCAGACCCGCCGCCTGCTGGCCGCCAAGCAACTGATCGCCGACACGCGCCTGCCGATGACGCAGGTGGCGCTGGCCAGCGGCTTTGCGAGCGTGCGCCGCTTCAACGCCGCATTCCTGGAGCACTACGGCCTCAACCCGAGCGCGCTGCGGCGTGCCGGCGGTGCCGGGGGCGGCGAGGGAAAGGCCATCGAGGTGCGGCTGGGCTTTCGCCCGCCCTACGACGTGGGCGCGATGCTCGGCTTCTTTGCGCGGCGCGCGCTGCGCGGCGTCGAGCTGGCCACCACGGCCGATGGCAGGGAGCCCGCCAAGGGCAGCACGCCCACCTTCGTTCGCCTGGCCCGCACGCTGCGCGTGCAGCAAGGCGGACAGGCGCACGCCGGCTGGCTGCAGCTGCGCTTCGACATGGAGCGCGAGCAGATGCTGCTGTCCGTCAGCGACTCGCTCGCCGCGGTGCTGCCGATCGTGATCAGCCGCGCACGCGCCATGCTCGATCTCGATGCCGAGCCGATGGCCATCAACGCCGCGCTGCACGAGGCCTTTCCGCATGGCGACGGCTTGCGCGTGCCCGGCACGGTCGACGGTTTCGAGCTGGCGGTGCGCGCGGTGCTGGGCCAGCAGGTCACCGTGGCCGCGGCGCGCACGCTGGGCTCGCGGCTGGTGGAGGCTTTCGGCGAAGCCATCGCCACGCCCATCGAAGGCCTGAATCGCCTGTTTCCCACGCCCGCGGCACTGGCGGCCGCGAGCGGCGATGCACTCGGCAAGCTCGGCATCGTGCGGCAGCGCCAGGCCGCGCTGCAGGCCATCGCGCGCGAGGTCGCAGGCGGCAAGCTCGCGTTGCATGCGGGCGCCGACGTGCCTTCGACCATCGCCGCGCTGCAGGAGCTGCCCGGCATCGGCGCCTGGACCGCGCAGTACATCGCGATGCGCGCACTGCGCTGGCCCGACGCCTTTCCCGCAGGCGACGTGGCGCTGCAGAAAGCGCTGGGCGTGAGCACCGAGCGTGCGGCCAGCCAGGCGTCGCAGGCCTGGCGGCCCTGGCGCAGCTATGCGGTGCTGCGCGCCTGGCATGCGCCGGCGCCCTCCTCTCCCGCTGCCGCCGCAGCAAATCCCTTGGCGGCGGCAGAGCCTTTCAACAACCTCGCTACGGCAGGCGCCTCCGCCTGAAATGCCATGAAGTTCAAGAGCAAAGTCATCTATACCTCGCACATCGACACGCCACTGGGCGGCATCACGATGGCGGCCACCGACGAAGGCCTGGCGGGCGTCTGGTTCGACCAGCAGCGCCACTGGCCCGACACCACGGGTTGGCAGACCAGGGACGACCACCCCGCGCTGGTCGAGGCCGGCGCACAGCTGCGCGACTACTTCGCAGGCAGGCGCGACACCTTCGACGTGAAGCTCGACCTCTCGCACGGCACCGCGTTCCAGCAGAGCGTGTGGCAGGCGCTGCTCGCCATTCCGGCGGGCAAGACCATGACCTACGGCGCGCTGAGCGTGAACGTGGGCAACCCGGCCGCGGTGCGCGCCGTGGGCGCGGCCGTCGGGCGCAATCCGATCAGCGTGATCGTGCCCTGCCACCGCGTGCTCGGCGCCGACGGCTCGCTGACCGGTTACGCTGGCGGGCTCCACCGCAAGACCGCACTGCTGGAACTCGAAGCGAAGTAGAGCCCGCCGCAGGGCCGCGAAGACCTTATGCGCACCACAACAAACGACAACACCACCGCCCTCCCGTCGCCGAAGCCCAAGCCCTGGCTCATCGACCTCGTGCTGCTCGGCGCGCTCTGGGGGGCGTCCTTTCTCTTCATGCGCATCGGCGCGGCCGAGTTCGGCGCCTTGCCGGCGGCTGCGGTGCGCGTGGCGGTGGCCACGCTGTTCCTGTTGCCGCTCCTGTTCATGCGCGGCCACGGCACGGCCCTGGCACAGAACTGGAAGGCGTCGATGGCCATCGGCGTGCTGAACTCGGGCATTCCGTTCGCGCTGTTCTGCTTTGCGCTGCTGACCATCAACAGCGGCCTGGCGGCGGTGATCAATGCCACGGTGCCGATGTTCGGCGCGCTGGTGGCGTGGGCCTGGTTTCGCGACCGACCCGATGGCTCGCGCATCGTCGGCCTGGTCATCGGCTTCGCCGGCGTCGCCATGCTGGCGAGCCGCAGCGCGGGCCTGCACGCCAATGCCGACGACAGTGCCGCGCTGTGGGCCGTGCTGGCCTGCCTCGGCGCCTGTGCCAGCTACGGCGTGGCGGCCAGCGCCACGCGGCGCTATCTGGGCGGCGTGCCCGCGCTGGCCACCGCCACCGGCAGCCAGATCGGCGCCACGCTGTTCCTCGCGCTTCCCGCGCTGTGGTTCTGGCCCGCGCAGATGCCGAGCCTGCGCGCCTGGCTGGCATTGCTGGCGCTGGGCATCGCATGCACCGGCCTCGCGTACATCCTGTTCTTCCGGCTCATCGCCAATGCGGGACCGGCGCGCGCGCTGACCGTGACCTTCCTGGTGCCGGTGTTCGCGGTGTTCTACGGCGCCGTGTTCCTCGGCGAGAACATCACGCAGTGGATGCTGATCTGCGCGGCCGTGATCGTCTGCGGCGTGGCGCTGTCCACCGGCATCGTGAAGCTCTGGCCGCGCGCGGGCGGCGCGGCCGCTACATCGCCCCCGCGACCACGTTGACCGACAGCGCGAGCACCAGCATGTTGAAGGCGAAGGCGAGCACGCTGTGCACCAGCGTGAGGCGCCGCATCTCGCGCGAGGTGGCCTGCACGTCGGACACCTGCGTGGTCATGCCGACCACGTAGGCGTAGTACAGAAAGTCAAAATAGTCCGGCTCTTCCTTGCCCGGAAAATCCAGCCCGCCATCGGGCGAGCCGTCGCGCTGGTCGATGTAGTAGCGGTGCGCATAGTGGAAGGCATAGATCGTGTGCATCATGAGCCACGAGCCCACCAGCGCCACCAGTCCGAGCGCGATATGGCCCGCCCGCGCCGGCCCGCTCATCAGCTTGACCTGCTGCAGCAGCATCGCGATGGCCACCACGCTCGCCGCGATGACCACCAGCATCGACACCAGGATCACCACATTGGGCTGGTCCAGCGACTGTGCGCGCGCGCGGGTGCGCTGCGCATCGAAAGTGTCGGCCAGCCACCACGTGAGCAACAGGAACACCGCCGCGCTGGTGCACCAGCCCGCGAGTCCGCGCGCCATGGCGTCGAGCGGCCACGGGATGGCCGCGACGATGGTGCCCGCCACGCCGGCATAGAGAAGACGCTGCGGCCCGGTGGTGGTGGACAGATTTTTTCGCATCTTCAAAGCTTACCTTGAGTACTTTTTCAGGCGTGCGATTGCCTGGGTCGCCATCGTCCTACACGCACAGCGGCAATCGGCGCATGGGCTTTGTGCAAGGGGGCTATTAACTTGGCGGTCATCAACAGGGAGCAACCGCCCGGAAGACTGGCGCGCACACAAATTGCGTGTCGAGCCCGAGGCGTATTTTTTTGCCTTCTCCTCTTAAGGATCTCTCCATGCTGTTGCTCCGCTCCTGCCCGCTTGCCAGTCCCGCAAGGTTGACGAAGCTGGGCGCATTGGCTAGCGCCGGATTTCTCTTTGCTCCCGCACTGGCCTGGGCCGAGCCGTCGCCCGCGCTGGACCGTTTCAGCTTCTCGGTGGGGGCCTTCAGCGCCGATCCCAAATTCAACGCATCGGTCAGCTCGCCGTACGGCGCACTGCGCACGCGCGACCTGGAGCCCGGCCGCGTGACCATGCCGCGCGTCACGGCCGACCTGCTGATCGGCGACAGCCATGGCCTCTCGTTCGACTACTACCGCTACAAGCGCGACTACTTCGGCCAGGCCGCGGGCAGCGACTCCTTCGGCGGCTTCGGCACGCTCAGCGCGGTGGGCAATGCCAACATCAACGTGAAGCTCGACTTCGCCAAGCTCTCGTACAAGTGGTGGCTCGGCTCGGGCAACACGGTGTTCGGCCTGGGCGCCGGCGCCGCCTACTACAGCATCGACGTCGGCACGAACGCCAACGTCGCGGTGAACGGACGGATCCGCACGCTGAACGAGGATGCGAGCGACAACGCCGTTGCGCCGCTGCTCGAACTGGGCGTGCGGCATGCCATCAACCCCGACCTGCGCCTGTTCGCCGACCTCTCCGGCGTGCGCAAGGGCGGCGGCCGCTTCCACGGCAACATCTACAACGCCAGCGCGGGCGTGGAGTGGTTCCCGGCGAAGAACGTCGGCGTGGTGCTGGCCTATGGCGTCACGAACATCGACCTCGCGCGCGAGAGCAGCACGGCGGAGACCCGCGTCAAGGTCAAGCTGCACGGGCCCTCGGCCTTCGTCAAGGCACGGTTCTGAGGCTCCCGCGGAGCGTTCGACACGCCTGGCAAAAAGCGCGGCCGGCAAGCGCGCGCTCGCGACATCGACCTACACTGGCTTTGTCGCACCCTCCACCGAGGTCGAGACGGCCCTGATGACCTGGCTGGGCCATCCGGACCCGGCGGGCGCGGCGCTCCCAACTTCGCCTTCGATGAATCTTCCATGACCGACCTGTCCCGCTTTCCCGTCACCCAGAAATGGCCCGCGCTTCACCCTGACCGGCTGCAGCTGTATTCGCTGCCCACGCCCAACGGCGTGAAGGTGTCGATCATGCTGGAGGAAACCGGCCTCGCCTACGAGCCGCACCTGGTGAGCTTCGAGACGCACGACCAGATGTCGCCGGAATTCCTCTCGCTCAATCCGAACAACAAGATCCCCGCGATCCTCGACCCCGACGGGCCCGGCGGCAAGCCGCTTGCGCTGTTCGAATCGGGCGCCATTCTTCTGTACCTGGCCGACAAGACCGGCCAGCTCATTCCGCAGGATGCGGCGGGCCGCTACGAAACCATCCAGTGGCTGATGTTCCAGATGGGCGGCATCGGCCCGATGTTCGGCCAGCTCGGCTTCTTCAACAAGTTTGCCGGCAAGGACTACGAGGACAAGCGCCCGCGCGACCGCTACGTGGCCGAATCGAAGCGGCTGCTTGGCGTGCTCGACAAGCACCTGGCCAACCGCGCATGGATCATGGGCGACGACTACACCATCGCCGACATCGCCTCGTTCCCGTGGATCCGCAACCTGATCGGCTTCTACGAAGCGGGTGATCTGGTGGGCTTCAGCGAGTTCAAGAATGTGGCACGCGTGCTCGAGGCGTTCGTGGCCCGGCCGGCCGTCGTGAAGGGTTTGGGCATTCCCAAGCGCGTTTGACCGGCCTTCGGGGTTGCACTGGCGCCCAGAACGAAAACAAAGCTACTCACTTTTCGAATCGCGTGTCTTTTTCAGGCACGCGCACGGGGTTCCCGCGCCTTTTTCGGCTTCGCCCAGGAGCGGTTGGGGTTACACTTCAATAAGAATAATTCTTATTCAATCGCCCGAGCCACCCCGCGCCACGCGCCGGTGGCCGGCCCAGGGAAACCCACACGTTGATGCTTGCGAGAAGGCGATCGAATGCGCGACCTCGTCCAGGAACTGGTAGCTCACTATGCGGACTTGCGCCGGCAGCTGACGCGCGACCTGCGCGACCCGCACTACGCGGCGGACATCGCGCAATCCAGCTTCGAGCGCGTGTATGCGCACGCGCTCAAGATGAACAAGGACATCCGCATCGATGCGGCGCCGGACGGCACGCAAGGCTCCGGCGGCATCGAATCGCCCCGCGCCCTGCTCTTTCGCGTGGCGCGCAACCTGTGCGTGGACGATGCGCGCCGCCGCAAGGTGGCACAGGACTGGATCGGCACGCATTTCAACTCGGGCTCGCGCCAGGTGGTGCCGTCCTGCGAATTCATCGCGTCCCAGCAGCAGGTGCTGGCACGCGTGGTCGAGACGCTCGAAACGCTGCCGCCCCGGCGGCGCGAAGTGTTCCTGCTGTTCCGGGCCTACGGACACACGCGCGCCGAAATCGCCCAGCAACTGAACATCACCGAGATGGCGGTCGCCAAGCACCTGCTGCGCGCCGCCATCGACTGCTCGCGCGTGTTCGCCCGGCTGCGTTCGGAACTGGTCGAGCAGCCGGTCGTCTCGATGCGCCCGGGCTTCGACGCAGCGTTCGCCGAAGACTTCGCCTGACCGGACGGCCGCACCGTGGCAAGCGTCCCGAACGAGAAGCTCATCGAGCGGGCCCTCGCGCTGATCGTGCAGGGCGAGATCGCTGCTGCGCAAGACGCCGCCATGGCCGCCCGCCTGGCGCTCGCGCGGTGGCGCAGCCGGTCGGCGGAGCATGCGGCCGCAGCCCAGGAAGCGCGGCGGCGCTGGGACGCCCTCGGCGGCATCGCGGCGGAGCTGCGCGACCTGCAAAAGTAGCGGCCGGACTTCACTGCAGGCGCCCCTCTTCACGCAGCGCCTCCTGCATCGATGGCTTGATCAGCGCGGCCCCGGCCAGCGCCCACAGGGTGAGCACATCGTCCAGCGCGCAGATGTTCCCGGGGTCCACGCCGAGCCAGCGGATGAGCTCTTCGGCGCGCTCCGGCGAGGGCGAGTCGTGCAGCGTGCAAAAGAGCGTCCACGCGGCGTCGAAGGCAGGATCGTCGGGCACACGGTCACGCATCATGCAGCCAGGCTTTCGAGCGGGACGTACGCCTTGTCTTCCTCGATCTTTCCGGCGCGCATCGTGACCACGCGGTCGGCCAGGTGGAAGTACCTGTCGTCGTGCGAGATCACCACCAGCAGATGCCCCTTGGCGCGCAGTTCGGGCAGGAGCTCCGTGTAGAACAGATGCCGGAAAGCCGGATCCTGGTCGGCGGCCCATTCGTCGAACACCAGCACCGGGCGGCCTTCCAGGTACGCATGCACCAGCGCCAGCCGCTTGCGCTGCCCAGTCGAAAGATCGGTGGTGGTGAAGGCGCCGTCCTTCACGCTCACCTTGTGCGCGATTTCCAGGCGTTCCAGGTAAGGCAGCGCCGTCTGCGGCAGCGTGGCCGTGCCCGCGCCCTCTTCGCCGGCCGCCAGGTCCTCGAACAGGTAGAAGTCCGAGAACACCGTCGTGAACAGCTGCCTGTAGTCGTCGCGCCCTTCTGGCGTCACCACGCCGCCGTCGAGCAGCACTTCGCCGCCGTGCGGTGCATAGAGGCCGAGCAGCAGCTTGATCAGCGTCGTCTTGCCGGAGCCGTTGTCGCCCACGATGAACACCATCTCGCCGGGCCGGAGCAGCAGGTCGATCGGTCCGAGCGTGAAAGCCTCGCCGCCCTCGGGCGCATCGAAGCCGTAGCGCACGCCGCGCATGGCGATCTCGCGGTTCAGCATGACACCGTTGGATGCGCGCTCCAGGTGCAGATGCGGCTCCGGCGTTGCAAAGCGCGCCGACAGGTCGGCGATGCGCCGGAATGCGATCTTGGCCCGGCCCACGCCCGGCAGAGCGCCCGCGATCTGGTCCACCGGCCCCTTCAGGAACAGCATCACCAGCACGAAGCCGCTCAGCACCGCGGGCTCGGTCGGCCGGAACGCGGCCCAGCCGAGGATCAGCGCGATCAGCAGGAAGAACAGCGCCGAGCCGAAGGCCGTTGCCATCACATAGGTGTTGATGGCGCGTCCGTTCACGGTGCGGATGTTGTCCACGATGCGCTCGATCTGCCCGCCGAACATCCGCGTGCGGCGGGCGCGGTGCATGCGGAATTCCTTCGCGCCTTCGCTGATCGCGCGGTAGGTCTTGTGCAGCTGCTCCTCGTATTCGCGCGCTTTCCAGAAACCCGCCTCGGCGCGCACCTGCGCGCGTGTCTGGATGGTCGCGCCGATCGCGAGCGCCACCACCAGCAGGCAGAACAGCGGCAGCGACAGGTAGGCGAGATACGCCAGGCAGCCCAGCGCAATCGCGAACGCGATGAGCGTGGACGACAGCACGAAGGCCACGTCGCTGATCATGTCCACGTCTTGCGACAGCACCGGCATCAGCCGGTGCGTGCGGTAGCGCTCCAGCGCGTCGATGGGCGCCGAGAGAATCTTCTGCGCGAGGCTCTTGCGCACCTGCGCCACGAGCCGCTGGCCGACGAAGTTGGTCGACACGTCCGAGGCCATGCGTCCCAGCAGCGCCACCGCGCACAGCCCGACGAAGGTCAGCAGCAGCCCGCCCGCCATGCCGCCCTCGCGGTTGAGCACCTGGTTGATGGTGCCCAGCAGCGCGACGGTGGCCGCACCCGCACTGATGCCCGTGACCGCGGACAAGAGAATCCACGGAAGAAACGGCTTGAGCAGGCGCCCGAGTTCGGAGGTGCTGCCACGGGGGGTCGTGGTGGTCGGTGTCATGCAAAGGCTCTTTCCGCCCACCCGGGGCAAAACGGCTTGAAAACGGCCATGCCCTGTCGACATCGCCCGGGCGGCTGCAGGCCGCTTACTGCATAGACGGTTGGGTCCGGGCAATGTTCATGCGATGCGCCGATGAACACCGCCGCCGCCAAACCGTCTTCAAGGGATGCACTCCCCTCACCTCTTGCAGGCCGCCTCGTGATCGCGCTGCTGGAACCCCTGTTCCCGGGCGCACTGGCCGTGCATGCCGAGCGGCTGCAGTGCGCAGACGCGGTACCGGCCGGCGCGCTGCGCGTGGCGGACCTGGCGCATTCGCGCCCGCTCCTGGCCGACGTGCTGCACCTTCACGCGCGCGCGCGTGGCGCGGCCGGCGCGCGCGACCTGCGGCCGGTCGCCTCGGCGTGGAGCCTGGACTACCTCTCCGCACTGCTCCCCCCCGTGGTGGCCGCCGCCAGCGTGCTGCAGCATGTGTTTCCGGTTTCCGCGGAGCACATCTGGGTGCGGCTCGACGACAAGGGCACGCCCTCGAGCTTTCATGTGCTGCACCTGGGCGATGCGCGCCGCGGCGCCGACGCTGCGCAGCGCTATGCGCCGCTGCTGTGGCAGCACCTGCAACCGCTTTTCACTGCCCTGTGCAGCCTCACGCGGCTGGCGCCCAAGATCCTGTGGGGCAACACCGCGCGGCACCTCGAACCGATCTTCGACATGGCGCTGGCCGCGACCGGCGGTGCAGCCCACATCGCGCACGACCGCGACCGCCTCCTGCACCACCCCGCCTGGCCGGACGAGGCCCGGCCGGCCAACCCCCTGCACGCCCGCTGCCGCGAGGTGCGGCCGGTCGACGCCGGCCAGGGCCGGCCGGTCAAGCTGCACCGCCAGTGCTGTCTCTATTACCTGCTTCCGTGCGAGGACTACTGCGGCGCCTGCCCGCTCGCGCCGCAGCACCGCAAGAGCGCCGGCGAGATCCTGCAGCCGTGAACAGATGGCGCGCTGCCACGTCTTCTCCTGAAGGCCCCAGGCCTGCCTGCTCCCACACCCAAGCCAACTCCAACGCCGATCCATCCTTTCACGCCACACCCATGTCCAAGGCAAAGCTCGTCTACATCCTGTCCTTGAGAAACGCGGCCGCCGACAAGGCCGGCCAGTACATCGACTTCAAGGGCACGCAGCGCTACATGGCGTCCCCGCTCGAATACCTGGCCAAGGCACTGGACGAAAGCCCGCTGGGCGAGGCCTATTCGCTCGAAGGCGTCGTCTACGACGACGACGAAGGCTCGCCGCGGGACCGCGCGGCGCTGCAGGACTACGGCTTCTCCTGCCAGCCCGGCCGCCAGTGGATCTTTCCGGGCGACCTGAGGGCGCAGGGCAAGCTCGTCAACGGCATGCTCCACGCGGTGCCGTCCGAATACCGGCGGCTTCCGCTCGATGCCAAAGAGCGGCCCGCCGCCAAGAGCGCCTTCGAGCGCCGCCTGCTGGACAAGCTGCTCACGCTGCAGGCCGACATCGTCGTGCTCGATGGCCTCCTGGTCATCCTGGACGAGCTCGTGCGCCCGGGTGCGCCGTTCCACCGCAGGATCGTCAACATCCATCCCGGCATCACGCGCATCGAGTCGCCCTACGAGCGCCGCGGCGCCCGCGCCACGCTCGATGCGCTGCACGGCGCCAGGGGCCGCAAGGTCGTGAACTGGCAGACGATGGAAAGCATCGCCGCCCCACCGCTGCTGAAGACCGGCGCCTCGCTGCACTACGTGGACAACGGCATCGACTCCGGCGAGGTCATCCACGACGTGCTCGGCACGCACATCGACCCCGGGGACTCGATCCTCGAATTGCGCTGGAACAACTTCAACCACAGCCTCTTTCCGGCACTCCACCAGGGCCTGGCCCTGCTCGCGAGCCACCGGTCCACCGAAGGAACCCCATGACTCTCACCTCCTACGCCGACGGCACGCCGCACGACATCACCCTGGACGGCGAGATGCTCGCCGTGCGCAGCCGCCAGGGCGAAACGCGCTCGATCTGGAAGCTCGCGATCGGCGGGGCCGATGCCGCGCTCCAATGGGTCGACGGCAGTGCGGCCTCCACCCCTCACCTGCTCGCGGCCCTGGAAGCCGCCTTCGAGCACTGCCCTGCGCACAAGAGCCTCGCGGTGGCGGCGCCTGCGCTGGCCGAGGAGCTGACCCACACCGGCGTCCTGCTCGCGTCGCAGGGCGGCGGCGTGCGCGCCTTTCGCGACATGCTCTGGCAGCAGCCGCGCCTGTGGCTTCCCACCGTTCATGCCCCGATGGCGCAGCGCTATGCGCTCACCAACGGCAAGGTGCATCCGCTGCGCTCGCCCAAGCCACGCGGCGTGCTCTACCAGCGCTTCATTCCATGGCTCGGCAAGACCTTCTCGTTTCGCAGCATCGACTTCGAGCGCGACCTGGCCATCTTCAACCGCTGGATGAACGATCCCGACGTGGCCGAGATCTGGGACGAAGAAGGCGACCTGGACAAGCACCGCGCCTACCTCTCGGGCATCGACCGCGACCCGCACATGTACTCGATGATCGCGAGCTTCGACGGCGAGCCCTTTGCCTACTTCGAGATGTACTGGGCCAAGGAAAGCCGCATCGCACCCTTCTACGACGTGCAGGACTACGACCGCGGCTGGCACGTGCTGGTCGGCGAGCCGTCGTTCCGCGGCAAGGCCTATGCCACCGCGTGGCTCACTTCCATCTCGCACTACATCTTCCTGTGCGACCCGCGCACCCAGCGCGCCGTGGGCGAGCCGCGCATCGACCACGTGCAGCAGATCCGCAACCTCGACAAGTCGGGCTACGCCAAGGTGAAGGAGTTCGACCTGCCGCACAAGCGCGCACAGCTCGTGATGATGCTGCGCGAACGCTACTTCATCGACGGCCTCTGGCTGCCGCGCAGCGACGCGCCGGCGGCAACGGCCGCGCCCGCCAAGCCCGTTTAACCCGCCCAACCGCTCAACCGCTTCGCAGCAAAAGGAATCCGCCATGGTCATCCACGACGTCATCGGCATCGGCTTCGGCCCCTCGAACATCGCGCTGGCGATCGCGCTCGACGAGAAGCGGCGCGACGGGCGCCGGCTCGACGCGATGTTCATCGAGAAGCAGCCCGCCTTCGCCTGGCACAAGGACATGATGCTGGAGCATGCGCACATGCAGATCTCCTTCCTGAAGGACCTGGCCACGCTGCGCAACCCGACCAGCCGCTTCACCTTCATCAACTACCTGCACGAGAAAAAACGGCTGCAGGACTTCATCAACCTGAAGACCTTCTTCCCAAGCCGCCACGAGTTCAACGACTACCTGGCCTGGGCCGCCGCGCAGTTCGAGGATGCCTGCGTCTACGGCGAGGAAGTGTTCGAGGTGCTGCCCGAGGTCGAGGCCCACGAGGGCGACGTGACGCTGCTGCGCGTACGCTCGCGCGACCGCACGGGCCATGTGAGCGAGCGCCTCGCGCGCAACCTCGTGGTGAGCATCGGCGGCATGCCCAACATTCCGGACTGCTTCCGGGCGCTGCGCAGCGACCCGCGCGTGTTCCATTCGAGCACCTACCTGCAAGGCATCGCCGCGCAGGACGGCGCGCAGAAAATCGCGATCGTCGGCGCCGGCCAGAGCGCCGCGGAAATCTTCATGGACCTGCAGGGCCGCCCCCATGCGCCGCAGGTCGACCTCGTCATGCGGGCCCGCTCCATCCGCCCTTCGGACGACAGCCCCTTCGTGAACGAGGTCTTCAACACCGAGTTCACCGACTACATGTACAGCCGGCCCGACGACGAGCGCGCCGCCCTGCTCGAGGAGTTCGGCCACACCAACTACGCGGTGGCCGACCTGGAACTGATCCAGCAGATCTTCAAGATGTTCTACCAGCAGAAGGTGCGCGGCGAAAACCGCATGCGTTTCCTGCGCCGGCACGACATCCACGCCGCACACGCCACCGCCGACGGCATCCACCTGACCATGTGCGACCAGAACACCGGCCGCGAAAGCACCTCGCGCTACGACGCCGTGGTGCTGGCCACCGGCTACGCACGCGAGCAGCACAAGGAACTGCTGACGCCCCTCGCACCGTACCTGGATGGTTTCTCGGTGGACCGCCACTACCGCGTGCGCAGCACCGGGGACTTCCGCCCCGCCATCTTCCTGCAGGGCGCCTGCGAGTCCTCGCACGGCCTGAGCGACACGCTGCTGTCGGTGACCTCCGTGCGCACGGGGGAGATCGGCAGCGCGTTGCTGAAGGCCATTCCGGCGATGCCAGGTACAGCGGGTGCGGCCAGCGCCGGCCGCAGCGAACGCCAGGCCGTCCGCATCCAGGCAGCCGCCGAGGCCCGGTGACGCGGGCGAGCGGGTACGTGCTGAAGCATTTGGTACAGGGTGTCTCTCTTTTTGTAGTTCAAACGTCTCATGTACGGAAGCGCCAGAACTGCGGGATCCGGCAGGCCTTGCGCTGAAACCCGAACACGTCGTTTTTTCACTGCTCCTGGAGTACCTCAACCTATGCGTCCCCTGCCCCGACCCCGCTTGCTGAGCGCCGCGCTTGCCTCGGCCTTCGGAACCGCCTGCACCCTCTGGGCGGCTCCCGCCTTCTCGCAGGACAGCAACCTGCCGGCGGTGACCGTCACTGCCGATACGGAAGCGTCGGCCAAGGGCCATGTGAACGGCTACGTGGCCAAGCGCAGCGCCACCGGCACCAAGACCGACACCCCGATCCTGGAAACCCCGCAGTCGATCTCGGTGGTCACGGCCGACCGCGTGGCCGCCATCGGCGCCACCACCGTGAAGGACGCGCTGGGCTACACGCCCGGCGTGAGCACCACCGTCTTCGGCGCCGACTCGCGCTACGACTGGATCTCGATCCGCGGCTTCGACGGCTATGCGCCGGGCTTCTACCTGGACGGCATGCCCCTGCGCAACAACGGCAACTGGGGCGTCTGGCAGATCGAGCCCTACGGCATGGAGCGCATCGAAGTGCTGCGCGGACCGGCCTCGGTGCTCTACGGCCAGGCCAGCCCCGGCGGCGTGGTCAACGTCGTGAGCAAGCGTCCCACCACCGAGCCGCTGCGCGAAGTGCAGCTGCAACTGGGCAGCAACCACCGCACCCAGATCGCCGCCGATTTTTCCGGCCCCATCGATGCCGAAGGCAAGCTCAGCTACCGCCTGACGGCCGTCGGCCGCGACAGCAAGCTGCCGGCCGCCAGCATGGACGACGACCGCTTCTACATCGCGCCCTCGCTCACCTGGCGCCCCTCGGCAGACACCACGCTCACGCTGCTGTCGCACTTCAACCGCGTGCGTGGCGGCGTGTACACGCGCGGGCGCCCGACGGTGGGCTCGCTCGTTCCGACGCGTTTCGGCAACTACATTCCCGACTCGCTCTTCGTGGGCGACCCCAACTTCAACCACTTCGACGTGGACCAGTGGATGGTCGGCTACGAGTTCGAGCACCGCTTCAACGACACCTTCACCGCGCGCCAGAACCTGCGCTACGGCCGGCTCGACGTCGACTACGGCGCCGTGCAGGGCCGCACGATCGTGCCGCTCAACAGCAACGTCTCCGATCCGCGCAACTACCAGATGCTGCGCCGGAGCATCTCGGGCAGCCGCGAGAGCGTCTCGACCTTCACGCTGGACAACCAGCTCGAAGCCAACTTCGTCTCGGGCGACTGGAAGCACAAGGTGCTGATCGGCCTGGACCACCAGCGCACCGGCATCGAGCAGGCCAGCTACAGCGGCGGCAGCGCGCCAAGCATCAACATCTACGCGCCCGTGTACGGCGGTCCGTTCTTCGTGCCTGCGCCCTATGTGGACGCCAACACCCGCCTGACGCAGACCGGCCTGTACATCCAGGACCAGATCAAGTGGGGCGAGCGCTGGAGCCTCACGCTCGGCGGCCGCTACGACCGCGCCTCCACGATCATCCACAGCAACCTGGACGGCACGCGCAGCGACATCCCCGAGCACAAGTTCACCAAGCGCGGCGGCCTGGTCTACACCTTCCCGAGCGGCTGGGCGCCCTACCTGAGCTACTCCGAATCGTTCTCGCCCTCGGCGCGCCTGAACCCGGACACCAAGAGCCCGTTCAAGCCCGAGACCGGCCGCCAGTACGAAGCCGGCGTGCGCTACCAGCCCGTGGGCACCACCGACAGCTACAGCGCCGCCATCTTCGACCTGCGCCGCCAGAACTACATCACCGCCGACGCCAACTTCCGCCCGCGCCAGACCGGCGAGGTGCTGGTACGCGGCCTGGAACTCGAAGCGGCCTTCCAGCCCGTCAAGCGCATGAACGTGACGGTGTCCTACGCCTACACGCCCAAGGTCGAGATCACGGCCAGCAGCACGCCGAGCGAAATCGGCACGCCGCTGCTCGCGGTGTCCAAGCACCGCGCCGCGCTCTGGGCGGACTACCGCTTCGACAACGGCTTCAAGGTCGGCCTGGGCGCGCGCTTCAACGGCTCGAACCGCGGCGACCTGAACAAGGCGCCGATCCAGGTGCCTTCGTACACCGTGTTCGACGCAATGATCGGCTACGACATCGACCGCTGGAGCCTTGCGCTGAACGTGCGCAACCTGGCCGACAAGACCTACTTCGCGAACTGCGACCAGTACGGCAACTGCTACTACGGGGACCAGCGCAAGGTCACGGCCACGGCCACCTACCGCTGGTAAGCCGCGCGGCAGGCCTCCAAAGGCACAAGGGGACGCAGCTGGCGCTGCGCCCCCTTTTTTGCGTGCTTTCTTCCGGCTCAGGCCGATTGCGCGGCCAGGCCTGCCTGCACGGCGCCATGCGCCGCGTCGGCCTCGCGCAACAGCCCCTTCAGCGAAGCGCACAGCGCGGGGTGGCGAACGATGTCCAGGTGATCGGCCTGCGGCAGCACTTCGGCCGAGACCACCGGCGCGTGGTCGGCCCAGTTGCGCAGCGTCTCCTCGCGGCGCAACGAGCTGTCCGCGAGGAACACGTGCAGCGGCAGCGGCGAACGCGCGTAGGCGTAGCGCGCGGCCTGAACGCGCTTGTCGAGCGTCGTCCACAGCAGGTACTCGGCCGCCTCGTCGCCGGTGCCGTCGAGCGGCAGCGGCTGCGCCGGGTTCAGCACCTGCTCAGCCACCCAGGCAAGCTCCCCGTCGTCCATGCGGGCGAAGAGCGCCTTCCAGTGCCCGGCCATTTCCGAGCGGCCCAGCCACTGCGCGAGCATCTCGTCGGCCTGGGCGCGCCGGGCGGCGTCGAGCGGCGCCGAGGCGCGCAGCGGCGCGGTCTCGAACACGTCCAGCATGCCGGTGAACACGATCTCGATGCGTCCCTGCAGTTGCCGCGCGAGCTCGAAGGCCAGGTCGCCGCCCGACGACCAGCCCAGCAGCGCGCAGCGCCCCTGGGTGGCCGTGGCGAGGATGAAGCTCGCGTACTCGGCGGCCAGCGCCTGGAGGTCGAACCCGCGCCAGCGCTTGCGCGTGTAGACGTGGCTCACGAAGCCGTACACCACGCGCTCGCCCTGCAGCGCCTGTGCGAGCGGCAGGAACTCGCGCGTGTTCACGATGAGGCCCGGCAGGCAGAACAGCGGCACGCCGTTGCCGCTCGCGCTCAGGCAGACGGCATCGTGCGAACCCTCGAACTTCTGCCGCAGCCGCTCGGCGAGGCTGCCGAGGCTGCTGGCCTGCATCACATCCGGCAGGCTCAGCTGGCCGCCGCCGGGCAACTGCTTGCGGATGCGCGCCACCAGCTTCAGGCTCAGGATGGAGTCGCCGCCCAGCGCAAAGAAGTTGTCGCCGCGCGCAATGCGGTCCACGCCGAGCACCTGGCTCCAGATGCGGGCCAGCGCCTCTTCGGTCGGGCCCTGCGGGGCGTCGAAAACGCGCGCGGGCTCGGGCTGCGCCGGGCGCGGCAGCGCCTTGCGATCGATCTTGCCGTTGGCCGTGAGCGGCAGCGCGTCGAGCAGCACGATGCGCTCGGGCACCATCCACGCCGGCAGGCTGTCCGCCAGCGCGCGCCTCAGTTGTTCCACGTCGGGCGAAGTGCCCGGCCTGGCAACCACGTAGGCGCGCAGCACCATGCTCTCCTGCACGCCCTGCTCCGCGACGACCACGGCATCGGCCACGCCATCGAGCTGGCGGATGCGGCCTGCCACTTCGCCCGGCTCGACGCGGTAGCCGCGAATCTTCACCTGGTCGTCGCTGCGGCCGAGAAACTCCAGCGTGCCGTCGCTGCGCTGGCGCACGCGGTCGCCCGCACGGTACAGGCGCTGCCCGTCGCCGAAGGGGGAAGCAACAAAGCGGTCGGCGCAAAGGCCGGCGCGCGAAAGATAGCCGCGCGCCACGCCGGCACCGCCGATGTAGAGCTCGCCCGCCATGCCCGGCTGCACGGGCTGCAATGCGCCATCGAGCACCCAGGCGTCCATGTTCGCGATAGGCTTGCCCAGAGGCAGGTTGCCGGTTCCGTCAGCCTGCGCCGGCGCGGCATGTGTCAGCATGCCGACCGAGGTCTCGGTCGGCCCGTAGTGATTGAAGATGCGCAGGTCCGGCCGCAGCGCCCGAATGGCCTGCAGCGTCGCCGCGTCCGTCGCCTCGCCGCCCAGCACGAGCGCGTGCGACGGCAGCACCGCGGCTGCGCGCTGCGCGTTCAGCAGGCCCTTCAGGTGGCTGGGCACGATCTTCAGCACGCCTGCGCGCGTCTTCGCCATGCTGTCCGCAAACGCATCGGGATCGAAGGCCGCCTCGCTCGAGACGAGGTGCAGCGCACCACCCGAGCACAGCGCACCGAACAGCGAGGTGTGGCCCAGGTCCGCCGCGACGGTGGACACCATCGCGAAGCTCTCGCCCTCGGGCAGCGACAGCCGCGCGAGCACGCCCTGCACATAGTTCGCCAGCGCGCCGTGGTGAACGACCACGCCCTTGGGCCGGCCGGTCGATCCCGAGGTGTAGATCAGGTAGGCCGCCTGCGCTGGATGCACCGCACGCGCGCGATGCGGCAAGAAACCGCCCGGCACGTCGAAACCCACCTGCATGCACGGCAGCCTGGCCTGCCCCGGCTTGCCTCCGGACACCAGCACCAGCGCAGCGCCGCAATCGGCCAGCAGCTCGTCGATGCGCTGCTGCGGCAGCGCCGGGTCGATGGGCACGTAGGCGCCGCCGGCCTTCAGCACCGACAGCACCGCCAGCACGAACTCGGGCGTGCGCTCCATGCAGACGGCCACGCGCTGCTCGGCGCCGATGCCGCGGCTTTCGAGTTCGGCGGCCCAGTGGCCGGCCGCACGTGCCAGTTCATCGAAGCTGTGCGCGCGGTCGCCGAAAGTGAGCGCCGTCGCGCCGCCACGCCTTGCGGCCGCCTGGTCGAACAGCGACAGCACGTTGTCGGCGGGCCAGGATGCGCGTTCGCCGCGCAGGCTCGATTCGCCGGCCAGTTGCACGCCGCTCAACGCGCGCGCCGGGTCGGCCGCGACCTGCGCGGCCAGGCTGCGCAACGCATCGGCCAGCCGCTCGATGGTCGCACGGTCGAAGATGTCCGCGGCATACGCGAGAACGAAGGACAGCGCGCTGCCGGTATCGACCAGGTCGAAGCTCAGGTCGAAGTGCACTTCGTCCACGCCGATGCCGTGTGCGGCAGCGGCCGGATCGGCGGGCGCAGCCCCCGCCGCCTGCTGCGTGGACTTGATCTGGAACAGCGGATGCACGCCCGGCGTGCGCTCCAGCGCCAGCGCCTCGACCAGCATGTCCAGCGGCAGGTCCTGGTGGCTCTTGGCTTCGAGCACGCGTTCGCGCACCTGCGACAGCAGCGCGACAAAGCCGGCCGCGGGGTCCACCTTCATGCGCAGCACCAGCACGTTGGTGAAGTGGCCCACCAGGGCGGCCAGCTCGGGACGGTCGCGCGTGGCCGAAGGCGAGCCGATGCACACGTCGCGCTCGCCGCAGTAGCGGTAGACCAGCAGGCCGAGCAGCGCGATTGCCACCATGTATGGCGATGCGGCGTGCTTGCGCGCCAGCTCCTTCAGTCGCTGCGACACATCCGGCGGCAGCGCGAAGCTGATCTGCCCGCCGCGCGCATCGCGCGCCTTCTGGCGCGGACGGTCCAGCGGCAGCGGCGTGCTTTGCGGCGCACCCCGCAGCTGTTCGCGCCAGTACGCGGTTTGCCTTTCGAGTTCGCCGGCTTCGAGCCACTGGCGTTGCCACACGGCGTAGTCGGCGTACTGCAGGGCCGGTGCCGCAGGCTGTGTGCTCCCGGCGGGTGCCGCGAGCAGCGCCTGCAGTTCGGCGACGAGCAGCGCCACCGATTGGCCGTCGGCCGCGATGTGATGCACCGCGAGAAAGAGTTCGGGTGCGCCGTCGGCAAAGACGTTCAGTTCGCCGCGAAAGACAGGGCCGTGTTCCAGGTCGAACGGCCGCGCGCCGAACCCGGTGGCGGCAGCCGCAAGCTCGCGCTCGCTGTCCGCGCGCGAGCCAGTCCATTCACGCACCGCCCAGCCGAAGCGATGCCCGGGGTCGATGTGCTGCAGAGGCTGCCCTTCGGCGCCGGCCGGGTAGGTGGTGCAGAGCACCTCGTGCCGCGCAACCAGTTGGGCGAGGCAGGCTTGCACCTGCTGCGGCGTGCACGACAGGGGCAGCGCCAGCCGCCCCGACAGGTTGTACGCCGGCGACTGCGGCGCGCGCTGCCACACCAGCCACAGGGCGCGCTGCGCATAGGCCATCGGCACTGGCGCCGCGGGATCGCGCGGCACGATGGGTAGCGCGTCGAAGCCCACGCCGCTCGCGCGCAGCTTCTCGAGAAACACGCGCTGCTTGGCCGCAGGCAACGCAACGAAGCGGCGCGAGAGCGCGGTCATTTCCAGGCTCATAGGTCTTCCATCTCCAGTTCGCCCAGGAGGGCATCGATGCGGCCGATGCCGCGGTCTTCAGAGACCGTGGCGCCCGCCGGCAGTTCAGTGACCGCGGCCGAAACGGCGGCGGCGAACGCCATCAGCGAGGGTTGCTCGAACACCGAGCGCAGCGGCAGCTCGATGCCGAAGCGCCGTTTGGCACCCGACACCAGTTGCACCGCCAGCAGCGAATGGCCGCCGAGCTCGAAGAAGTTGTCGTGGCGCCCCACGCGCTCCACGCCCAGCACCTCGGACCAGATCGCCGCGAGCGCGGTCTCGACCTCGCCCTGCGGCTCGGCAAAGGCCGTGTTGCTCGCAAACTCCGGATCGGGCAGCGCCTTGCGGTCGACCTTGCCGTTCGCGTTGAGCGGCACCGCGTCGAGCCGCACGATGGCCGAGGGCACCATGTAGTCGGGCAGGTGCTGCGAGAGCCGTTCGCGCAGCACCGCGGCGTCCACCTCCCGGCCGGCCCGCGGCGACACATACGCGACGAGCCGCGCACCCGCCGGGCCGTCCTTGGCCAGGACCACCGCTTCGCGCACCTCGGGCTGCGCCTGCAGCTGCGCCTCGATCTCGCCGAGTTCGATGCGAAAGCCCCGGATCTTCACCTGGTGGTCGATGCGCCCCAGGTAGTCGAGCTGGCCGTCGGCGCGCCAGCGCACGAGGTCACCGGTGCGGTACAGCCGGCTGCCCGGCTCGCCGAAGGGTGCGGCGATGAAGCGCTCCGAACTCAGGCCGGCACGGTTGAGATAGCCGCGCGCCAGGCCTGCGCCGGACACGTGCAGCTCGCCCGGCACGCCCACGGGCAGCGGGTTGAGGTCGCTGTCCAGCACCCAAAGGCCGAGGTCCGGGATGCACACGCCCACGGGGCTGCGCTTCTCGTCGAGGTCGGCGCGCACGATGGGCCGGTAGGTCACGTGCACCGTCGTCTCGGTGATGCCGTACATGTTCACCAGCTGCGGCTGCGCATCGCCGAAGCGATCGATCCAGGGCCGCAGGCTCTCGGGCTCCAGCGCCTCGCCGCCGAAGATCACGCAGCGCAGCGCAAGGCGTTCGCCGTCATCCAGCGCCGGGCTGTGGATCAGCTGGCGGAAGGCCGATGGCGTCTGGTTCAGCACGGTCACGCGCTGTGCGCGCAGCAACGCCGCGAAGTCGTCGGGCGAGCGGCTCACCCAGTACGGCACGATCACCAGCTTGCCGCCGGTGCACAGCGCACCGAAGATTTCCCACACCGAGAAGTCGAAGGCGTAGGAATGGAAATTCGTCCAAACATCCTGCGGGCCGAAGCGGAACCAGTCGCCGGTGGCATCCAGCAGGCGCGCCACGTTGCGGTGCGTGAGCTGCGCGCCCTTGGGACGGCCGGTCGATCCCGAGGTGTAGATCACGTAGACGAGGTGGTCGGCGTGCACCGCCACATCAGGCGCGTGCGCCGGCTCGCCGCGCAGGTCGAGCGCGTCGAGCTCCAGCACCTGCAGGGCATCGCCCACCGGGAGCTTCGCCTTCACATGGCTTTGCGTGAGCAGCAGGCGGATCGCGCTGTCCTCGATCATGTAGGCCAGCCGGTCGGCGGGGTACTCGGGGTCCAGCGGCACATAGGCGCCGCCGGCCTTCAGGATCGCGAGCAGGCCCACCACCATGCCGATGGAACGCTCGACCGCGATGCCGACTTTCACCTCGGGCTTCACGCCGAGCGCGACCAGCCGATGCGCCAGGCGGTTGGCGCGGGCGTCGAGCTCGCCATAGCCGAGCGTCTCGTCGCCGAGCACGAGCGCGATGGCTTGCGGGTTCGCCTGGGCCTGGCGCTCGATCCAGCGGTGCACGGGCTCGGCATCGCCCCTTGTATTGCGCATGGCTTTGCCCGGTGGCGGCAGCTTGTCCGCGAGCCCCACGTCCCCCAGCTGCGCGTCCGGCGCGTGGGCCAGCAGGCCGAGCAGCCTGTCCATGTGCGCGGCCAGCCCGTCCACCGCCGCTTCGTCGAGCTGGCTGCGCGCATGGCTGTAGCTCAGCGCCAGCGTGTCGGCCTGGTGCACGGAAAGGGTCAGCGGATAGTTCGTTTCTTCGCGGTTGCGCACCTCGCCGAAGCGCAGGCCGCCGGGTGCCTGCTGCTTCAGCGCCTGGTCGAGCGGATAGTTCTCGAACACCACCAGGCTGTCGAACAGGTCCTGCCCGCCCTGCCCGGCCCAGCGCTGGACTTCGTAGAGCGGCGTGTGCTCGTGGTCCTGCGCCGCGAGGTTGCGCGCCTGCAGCGCCCGCAGCCAATCGCCCACGCGCTGGTCCGGCTGCAGCGTGGCGATCACCGGCAGCGTGTTGATGAACAGGCCCAGCATCTGCTGCGCGCCGGGAAGATCCACCGGCCGGCCCGCCACGGTGGCACCGAAGCTCACGGTCTGCTGCCCCGTGTGACGCGCCAGCAGCAGCGCCCATGCAGCCTGCACCAGCGTGTTGAGGGTCACGCGTTCGCGCCGGACCGCTTCGAGCAGCGCGCGCGTGCGCGGCGCGTCGATCTCGTGGCGGTGCATGCCGTGCCCGCCCTGTTCAACCGCTGGCTTGGGCAAGGTGTTGGCCAGCCAGGTGGGGCCTTCGAGGCGGGCGAGTTCCTGGCGCCAGTGGCGCTCGTCGGCAGCGCCGTCGCGCCCTTGCAGCCACGCGATGTAGTCGGCATAGCGGCCAGCGGGGGCCGCGGGTGCTTCGCCGGCATAGTGCCGCAGCACCTCGCCCATGAGCTGCGACGTGCTCCAGCCGTCGAGCAGCAGGTGGTGCATGGTCCAGACGAAGTGGTACCGGTCATCGCGAACGCGCACCAGCACGAGCCGCATCAGCGGCGGCCGTGCGAGGTCGAAGCCCTGCGCAAGCTGCTCGCCGGCCAGCGCGTCCAGGGCCTCGGGCGCGTCGGCGCGCTCCCGCCAGTCGTGTTCGGCCAGCGGCACCTCGACCTGCCTTGCCACCCATTGCCACGCGCGCTCTCCCTGGACGAACCCGGTGCGCAGCACCTCGTGCCGCTCGAGCACCGCGTGCCAAGCCGCCTTGAAACGTTCGGCATCGAGCCCATCGATGTCCACGCGCAACTGGTTCAGGTAAGCGCTGCCGCCGGGCGCAAGCAGGCTGTGGAACAGCATGCCGGCCTGCATCGGGGAGAGCGGGTACAGGTCCGCAAGGTTCGCCACCGGCAGTGCCAGCGCGTCGAGCTGCGGCTGGTCGATGGCGGCCAGCGGAAAGTCGGCAGGTGTCACCCCTTCGGCATCGCCAGTGCAATGCCGCACCAGCGCTTCGAGTTCCTCGCGGAAGCGCTGCATCCAGCCCTCGACCGCGTCGCGGTCGTGGCGTGCGCGGCTGTAGCTTGCGCGCAGCGAGAGCTCGCCGCCGTAGACCTGGCCGTTGATCGAGAACTCGTGCGTGAGCGGCGCGCCGCCATCCACCGGCGCGCCGCTGGGCTCCTGCGCGAGGCTCCATTGCGCCTGCGCATCGGCACCGCTGTTGTCGAACTGGCCAAGGTAGTTGAAGACCACCTGCGCCCTGGGCAGTGCGCGCATCGCCTGCTGCTGCGCGGCATCGCCCAGGTGCTTGAAGACGCCATGCCCCACGCCCTTGCGCGGAACGCGGCGCAGGTCTTCTTTCACGCGCTTGAGTGCCTCGCCTTGCGCGCCGAGCGGATCGAGCGCCACCGGGAACAGCGCAGTGAACCAGCCGACGGTGCGCGACAGGTCGATGTGCGCGAACAGGTCTTCGCGGCCATGGCCTTCCAGATCGACCAGCAGCCTGTCGTGCCCGCTCCAGCCGCACAGCGCGCGGCCCAGCGCCGTCAGCAACAGGTCGTTGGCCTGTGTGCGGTAGGCCGCGGGCGCATCCTTCAGGAACGCCTCCGTGGTGGCCTGGTCGAGCCGCAACTCGACGCTCTCCTGGTCGGCCGCGGTGTTCGATCCATGCGGACGCATGCATGGCAGCGCGGCCGGCACGTCGGCCAGCGCCTGCCAGTGGGCGAGCTCGTCGCCATGGGCCTGGGCATAGCCCTGCAAGGCAACGGCCCAGTCCTTGCAGCTGCTGCTCGTGGCAGGCAGCGCGACGGGCTGGCCCGCGAGGCTCTGCCGGTATGCGGCCTGCAGGTCTTCGAGCAGGATGCGCCACGACACGCCATCGACCACCAGGTGGTGAACGACCAGCAGCAGCCGCGAGTCGCCGTCCGGCAGCTCGATGGCGAGCGCACGGACCAGCGGGCCGCGCGCAAGGTCCAGGCTGCGCTGCGCCTCTTCGCACAGCGGCGCCAACTGGGCCGCATCCGCCGCGCGCCGCACCCACACCAGCTCCGCGAGCTGGTCTTCGGGCACGCTCCCGAAGGCCTCGTAGGACTGGTGCCACAGCCCGCCGGCGTCCTGCCGGTAGCGCAGGCGCAGGCTGTCGTGCTGCTGCACCACCGCGCGCAGCGCCTGCCTGAAGGCCGGCAATTGCAGCGGTTCGCGGTTCTTCAGCAGCACCGCCTGGTTCCAGTGTGCGCGCACCGGCATGTTCATCCCGAAGAACTCATGCTGGAACGGCAGCAGCGGCGCTTCACCCTGCACGTCGCCCACCGTGGCACGCAACGCATCGACCACCACTGCGACGGCCGCGAGCTGCGCCACCGTCTGCCGCTCGAAGACCTGCCTGGGTGCGACCTTCCAGCCCGCCAGGCGCAGGCGCGCCACGATCTGCAGGCTCAGGATCGAATCGCCGCCGAGCTCGAAGAAGTTGTCGCCGCGGCCCACGCGCGCGAGACCCAGCACATCGGCCCATACCGCCGCAATGGCCTCTTCGGCCGCACCCTGCGGCGGCTCGAAAGCCTGGCCGTGCTCGGCGGCCGGCTCCGGCAGCGCCTTGCGGTCGACCTTGCCGCTCGGGGCGAGCGGCAGCGCATCGACCACCACCAGCGTACCGGGGACCATGTAGTCGGGCAGCGCGCGGGCGAGCCGCTCCTTCAGCACGGCCGCATCGGCGAGCCGGCCGGCCTGCGGCGACACATAGCCCACCAGCCGCGCACCGCCCGGCCCGGGCCTTGCGACCACCACGGCTTCGCGCACTTCGGGCTGGGCCAGCAGCTGCGCCTCGATCTCGCCGAGCTCGATGCGAAAGCCCCGGATCTTCACCTGGTGGTCGATGCGCCCCAGGTATTCGAGCTGCCCGTCGTCGCGCCATCGCACCCAGTCGCCGGTGCGGTAGAGGCGCCCGCCTTCGGCATCGAAGGGGTCCGCCACGAAGCGCTCGGCCGTGAGCGGCGCGCGGTGCAGGTAGCCGCGCGCCAGGCCCTCGCCACCGAGGCAGAGCTCGCCGGCCACGTTGCGCGGCACCAGGTTCAGGTCCGCGTCGAGCACGTAGGCGCTGCGGTTGCCCACGGGTCGGCCGATGGGCGCATAGCCTTCGGAGAAGCTGGCGGTGCTCTCGACCTTCCACAGCATCGGCGTGACAACCGCCTCGGTCGGGCCGTAGCCGTTGATCAGCAGTGCGGGCTTCAGGTGCCGGCACACGGCGTCGAAGCCTTCGCGCGACATCGCCTCGCCGCCGAAGGAGTACAGGTGCACCGGCGGGCAGCGGCCGGTGTCGCGCGCCCAGTTGGCCAGCTGCCGCAGGTAGGCCGGCGGGAAGCCGGCGTTGGTCACGCCGTGGCGCTGCATGGCGTCGAGCGTCTGCTCGGCGCTCCAGAGCGAGCCATCGCGCAAGAGCAGCGAGGCGCCGCAGCACAGCGCGGTGAAGAGGCGCTCGTGCGCCCCGTCGAACGAGAACGACAGGAAGTGCAGCTCACGCGACTGGGGCCCCATCTCGTAGAGCACCGCGGTCTCGACGCAGTGCGCGGCGAACGGGCCGTGCGACACCATCACGCCCTTGGGCATGCCGGTCGAGCCCGAGGTGTAGATGATGTAGGCGAGATTGCCCGCATGCACGGGTACGTGGGGTGCGTCGTCGGGCTCGCCGCCCAGGTCGGGGGTGTCCAGCTGCAGCACGCGCAGGCCGTCCCGCAGCGGCAGGCCTGCCATCACATGGCTTTGCGTGAGGAGCAGCGCAATGCCGCTGTCCTCCACCATGTAGGCCAGGCGGTCGGCGGGGTACTCCGGATCGAGCGGCACATAGGCACCGCCGGCCTTCAGGATGCCGAGCAGGCCGACCACGATATCGAGCGAACGCTCCACCGCGATGCCGACGCGCGTCTCGGGTTTCACGCCCATCGCGACCAGCCGGTGCGCCAGGCGATTGGCGCGGCGGTCGAGTTCGCCGTAGCTCAGCACCTCGTCGCCGAAGAGCAGCGCGGGCGCATCCGGGTGCGCCTTCGCGTGCCGGGCCATCAGGTGGTGCACGGGCTCGGTGCTGTCATCACCGGAATCGTTCACGCCCCATGTCGCGAGCCGTTCCCTTTCGCCCGCGGTGAGCAGGGCGATGTCTCCCACCGCCTGTTCGGGCCGTTCGGCGAGCGCGCGCAGCACGCCCAGGTAGTGCGCGGCCATGCGGGCGATGCTCTCGGGGTCGAACAGTTCCTGCGCCACATGGAAACTCGCTTGAACGTGGCCTTGCGCGTCTTCGACGGTGCTCAGGGTCAGCTCGAACTGGGCCGTCTGCGTGCCGATCTCGTAGTCCTGCAGCGTGAGGCCGGGCAGCTTGGCGAGCGCAGCCTGGTCGCGGCGCTGGTGGTTGAACATCACCTGGAACAGCGGCGCCGTGCCCAGGCTGCGTTCGGGCTGCAGGGCTTCGACCAGCTGCTCGAACGGCAGGTCCTGGTGGGCCTGCGCGCCGAGTGCCGCCTCGCGGGTTTGCTGCAGTGCCTGCCGCAGGCTGGTGCGGCTGCCCAGCACATTGCGCAGCACCTGCGTGTTGACGAAGAAGCCGATGACGCGCTCCGACTCCACCCGGTGCCGGTTGGCCACGGGCACGCCGACGCGGATGTCCTGCTGCGCGGTGTAGCGGTGGAGCAGCACCTGCAGCGCGGTGAGCAACACCATGAAGAGCGTGCTGCCCTCGGCCTGCGCGCGCCGGTGGAGCGCATCGACAACAGGCTGCGGCAACGCCATCTCGTGGCGGGCGACGCGGTACTTGCCGTCGCTGCGCCGCGCGTGGTCCGTGGGCAGTTGCAGCACCGGGTGCTCGGCGCCCAGTTGGGCCTTCCAGTAGTCGAGCTGGCGCTCCTTCTCGCCGGCCTCGAGCCAATGGCGCTGCCAGAGCGCGTAGTCGGCGTACTGGACCGGCAGGGGCGCGAGCCGCGGTGCCTGCCCGGCTGCGCGCGCACGGTATTGCAAGGCGAATTCATCGACCAGGATCTGCATCGACCAGCCGTCCGACACGATGTGATGCATCACCACGACCAGCAGGTGTTCGTCGGCGGCCAGGCGGATGAGCGCCACGCGCAGCAGCGGACCGACCGTGAGATCGAACGGCGTTTCGGCCAGGCGCACGGCCGCTTCCCGCGCGCGGGCCTCGCGCACTTCAGCATCGATGCCCGAGAGATCGGTGAACGGAATCTCCAGCGCCATGGCCTGGCGAATGAGTTGTTCGACATGGCCCTCGGCATCTGCCTGGAACACCGTGCGCAGCGACTCGTGGCGTTCGAGCAAGGCGTCGAAGCTGGCCTGCAGGGCCTGCACATCGAGCAGGCCCTTGAGCTTCAGCCCGCCCGAGATGTGGTACGCCGAACTGCCGGGCTCCAGCTGCCACAGAAACCATTGGCGCAGCTGCGCATACGAGGCGGGGCACCGTGCCTGCGCCGCCGCATCGCGCGCGAGGATCGGGAACTGCCCGATGGCCAGGCCCTCCGCGCGGATCTTCTGGTAGACCGCGCGGCGCTGCGCCGGATTGAGGCCCGAGAAGCGCTTGCCGATGTGAAGGTGGGTTGCCGTGATTTCCATCAAGCGATCTCCAGACTGTCGATGAAGGAATCAATGTCCGAAAGGGATTGGGCGACGGGCTTTCTGGCCGCCGCTGCGGCGACGAGCCCCGCCATGGCGGCGAGCACCGGGTGCTGGAAGACGTCCTTCACGGAGAGCTCCGCATGCATCGTGCCCTGCACGCGGGCCACCATCTGCACCGACATCAGCGAATGGCCGCCGAGTTCGAAGAAGTTGTCGTGGCGGCCGACGCGCGCCGCGCCGAGCACTTCGGCCCAGATGGCGGCGAGCGCTTCTTCCACCTCGCCCTGCGGTGCTTCGTAGGCGCGCTCGCTCGCCAGCTCGGGTGGCGGCAGCGCCTTGCGGTCCACCTTGCCGTTCGGGTTGAGCGGCAAGCTGTCCAGCACGACGACGAGCGCCGGCACCATGTAGTCCGGCAGCACGCGGCTGAGGCGTTCGCGCAGTTGCGCAGCGTCGACGGCCTGTCCCGCCTGCGCCGAGACATACGCCACGAGCCGTGCGCCACCCGAACCCTGGCTGGCGACGACGACAGCCTCGCGCACTTCGGGCAGCGCGAGCAGCTGGGCCTCGATCTCGCCGAGTTCGATTCGAAAACCGCGGATCTTCACCTGGTGGTCGATGCGCCCCAGGTAGTCGAGCTGCCCTTCGCCGTTCCATCGCACGAGGTCGCCTGTGCGGTAAAGGCGCGCGCCCCCGGCCATGCCGAAGGGGTCGGCCACGAAGCGCTCGGAGGTGAGCCCCGCGCGCTCCACATAGCCGCGTGCAAGCCCGATGCCGCCCAGGTAGAGCTCGCCCGCCACACCCGGCGCGACGATGTTCAGGTCGGCATCGAGCACGAAGGCCTGCGTGCCGGCAATGGGCCGGCCGATCGGCACCTGGCTGCGGCCGTCGCTGCGACAGGTCCAGTGCGTGACGTCGATGGCCGCCTCGGTGGGGCCGTAGAGGTTGTGCAGCGCCGCTTGCGGCAGCCGCTTGAAGACGCCCAGTTGCGCCTCGGCGGGCAATGCCTCGCCGCTGCAGACGATCTGCCGCAGGCTGGTGCAGGCCTCGATGCCATCGTGCGCCAGGAAGGCCTGCAGCATCGAGGGTACGAAGTGCAGCGTGCTCACGCCGTGGCGCTGGATCAGTTGGGCGAGGCGTGCGGGCTCGCGGTGATCGCCGGGAGCCGCCACGGCCAGCCGCGCACCGGCCATGAGCGGCCAGAAGAACTCCCACACCGACACGTCAAAGCTGAACGGCGTTTTCTGCAGCACGGTGTCCGCGCCATCGATGGGGTAGGCCGCCTGCATCCATGCCAGCCGGTTGTGCAATGCCGCGTGCCGGTTGGCCGCGCCCTTGGGGCGGCCGGTGGAGCCCGAGGTGTAGATCACGTAGGCGAGGTTTTCGCCGTTGAGCACGGCTACGGGGTCGGTCTGCGCCATGGCCTGGAGGTCCAGCGTGTCGAGCGCGAGCGCAGACGCGCCGGCCGGCAGCGCAAGGCGATCGGCCAGGCTGCTGTGCGTGAGCACGAGGCCGAGCTTGCTGTCTTCGACCATGTAGGCGATGCGCTCCGCCGGGTACTCGGGGTCCAGCGGCACGTAGGCGCCGCCGGCCTTCAGGACCGCGAGCAGGCCTGTCACCAGTTCCAGACTGCGCTCCAGCGCAACGCCCACCTTGACCTCGGGGCCCACGCCCTCCTCGATCAACCGGTGCGCGAGCCGGTTGGCGCGGCGGTTGAGTTCGCCGTAGCTGAGCGATGCATCGCCGAAGAGCACGGCGACCGCATCCGGATGCCGTGCCGCCTGCTGTTCGATGAGGCGGTGCACCGGCATGGCCTCTCCGTGGCTGTGCGTGTTGACGCTCCACTGGCCAAGCTGCGCCTTTTCCGTGTCGCCCAGCAGGTCGAGTTCGTTCAGCGTCGATGCAGGCCGCGCGGCCAATGCTTCGAGCACGCGGGCGTAGTGGCCTGCGAGCCGCTCGACGGTCTGCGGCTCGAACAGCTCGGCCGCATAGCGGAAGTTGGCCTGGATGCCACCGTCTGCACGCTCGATGGTTTCCAGCGTGAGTTCGAACGGTGCAGCGCGCTGGGCGAGGTCGATCCGGCGCACGCGCAGTTCGGGCCAGCCTTGCAACGGCCGGTCGCCCTGGCCGAGGTGGTTGAACATCACCTGGAACAGCGGCGAGCCCGCATGCCCCCGCTCGGGGCGCAGGGCCTGCACCAGCCGCTCGAACGGCAGGTCCTGGTGCGCCTGCCCCTCGAGCGACACGCCCTGCACCTGCAGCAGCAGGTCGGCCAGGCGCATCTGCCCGTGCATGCGCGCATCGAGCACCACTGTGTTGATGAAGGCGCCGATGACCCCCGAGGTCTCCGGCCGGCCGCGCCCCGCCACGGGCACGCCGACGCGGATCGCCGGCTGCCCGGTGTGGCGGAACAGCAAGGCATGGAACGCGGTGAGCAAGGCCATGAACAGGGTGCCGCCCTGCTCGCGGGACTGGCGCTTCAGCGCCTCCACGAGCGCCGCCGGCACGTCCAGCGTGTGCTGCGCCGCGCTGTAGTCCGCGTCGGCGGAGCGCGGCCGGTCGGTGGAGAGCGCGAGCACCGGGTGGCTGTCGCCGAGCCGGCCGCGCCAGTAGGCGAGCTGGCGCTCGCCTTCGCCGTCGTCCAGCCACTTGCGCTGCCACCGGGCGAAGTCGACATAGCGGATCTCCGGTTGCGGCAGCGATGCCGGTAGGCCTTGAACGCGCATCGTATAAAGCTGCGCCAGTTCGTCGAGCATCAATTCGACCGACCAGGCATCGGAAATGATGTGATGCATCATCAGGAGCAACTGGTGCTCGCCGTCCGCCATCTTCAGCAGCGTGCCGCGCAGCAAGGGGCCGGCCCTCAGGTCGAAGGGCGTGCGGCAAACGTCCGCCACCGCCTCGGCATAGCGCGAATCGCGCGCCACTGCGTCGAGCGCGGCCAGATCGATGAAGGGAATCCCGATCTCGACCGCCGCCTGGATGCATTGCTCGGGCAGCCCCCCCTCCCCCGACCGGAAGACGGTGCGCAGCGCCTCGTGCCGCGCCACGAGCGCCTGCATGGCCTCGCGCAAGGCAGCGATGTCGAGCGGCCCCGAGAAGCCGAGCCCGCCGCCGACGTGATAGGCGGTGTTGCCCGGGTTCAGCTGCCACAGGAACCACTGCCCCTGCTGCGCGAAGGACACGGGAGCGGCGCCCTGGGCGCCATCGTCCGGGCTGCGCACGATCGCCGCGCGCGCCGGCGCCGGGGCCGCCTCGCGCTTCAGGCGCTGCTGCAGCAGGCTCAGTTGTGCGGGCGTGAGCCGGGCGCGTCGTTCGGAAAGGTTCGGTATCTCGCTCATGGTGCGCTGTCTTCGATGGTTTCTGCGGTTTCGGCTTCGCGTTCGATGTCCTCGATCAGGCGCAGCTCGACCAGGGTCGCCAGCTCGGCGATGGTCGGCGCCTTGAAGAATGCGGCGGGATGCAGCTCCACGCCGTAGGCCTTGCGCACACGGGCCAGCAGGCGGATGGCGAGCAGCGAATCGCCGCCCAGCTCGAACAGGTTGTCGTGCACGCCCACGGGCACGATGCCCAGCGCATCGCTCCAGAAGCCGGCAAGCGCTTCTTCCAGCTCACCCTCGGGGGCGGCATACGGCGTCTGCAGCACGGGGCGCGAATGGCCGGTGCGCACCTCGGCCACGGGCGCGTCGTCGAGCGAATCGAACAGGTCGTCCAGCGGCCGCAGGCGTGGCGCCAGCGGAGAAACGGACACGATGGTTTGCGGCAGGTCGGGGCCGTTGGCGATGCGCTCGAAGGCGAGCACGCCGGTGCGTTCGTCCAGGCCCACGCCCTCGGGCAGGTCCATGTCGACCGCCACGCCGACATCGCGCCACGCATCCCAGTTGACCGAGAACAGCGGCAGCGGCGAGCTGCGGCGGCTGGCCGTGGCAAGTGCGTCCAGATAGGCATTGGCGGCGGCGTAGTCGCTGCGGCCGAGGCCGCCGATGAGCACCGAGATCGACGAGCAGAACAGCACGAAGTCCAGCGGCTCGGTGCGTAGCGCATCGAGCAGCGCGAGCGTGCCCGCGATCTTGGGCGCGAAGGCCGCTTCGACCAGTGCCGGCGTGCGCTGGGCGATCATGCCGCGGTCGGGGTGCACGACGGCATGCACCACGCCATGGACCGCGCCGAAGCGCGCATGCACGGCCGCGAGCGCGGCGCGCAGTTGGGCGGCATCGTTGACGTCGGCCGCCACCGGCAGCACCTCGGCGCCGTCCGCTTCGAGATTGATCAGTTGCTGCAGCTTGCGCCGCAGCACCACGGGCTGGCCGGCATCCGCAACGAGGTGTTCCCAATCGCTGCGCCCGGGCAGCGGCGTGCGGCCGAGCAGCACGAGCTTCGCTTTCCAGGTGCGGCTCAGGTAGCGCGCCATCGCCAAGCCGACGCCACCCATGCCACCGGTGATGAGGTAGACGCCGCCTTCGCGCAGGCGCTGCCTTGCGGCGGGCGCGGGCACGTCGGGCAGCGGCGCATAGCGCTTGAGCCAGCGATGCGGCCCGCGGTAGGCAACCAGGAATTCATCCGGCGCTGCCCATGCCTCGTCGGCTACGCGGCGCGCGAGGCCGGCCTCGGCTGCGCTCTCGGGCGCGGGCAGCACCACGTCCACGACGCGGCAGGCAATCGACGGGTACTCCTGGCCCAGGATCTTCGCGAGGCCGAGCAGTGTGGCCTTCTCGGGTGCGAGCGGCTCGGTGCCGGCAACATCTTCGACGCGATCGGTGACGATGGTGAGCGCGATGGTCCTGCGGCCCGCTGCGCCCGCCGCATCGAGCGCGTGCGCGAGTGCGAGCAGGCTGAAGTAGCCGGCCTCGAAGAGTTGCACATGCGATGCCGCGGGCCGGTCGCCGTCCAGGCTCCACAGGTGATGCAGGCGCAGCACCGGCCCGGCCTCGGCTTCGACCTCGCGCAGCAGCGCTTCGTGGTCGGAGCGCTCGCCCGCGCGCAGGGCGTACTGGCCCGGTGCGGTGCGGGCAAAGCGCGGTCCGCGCAAGGCCAGCACCACTTTTTCACCGCGCTCGCGCAGGGTGCGCGCGAGCCGGTCGGCGAAGCTGTTCGCATCGCCGAGCACCAGCGTGCAACCTGCGCGTCCCTCCTGCTTTTCAGCGGGCGGAAGCGGTGCGCTGCGCTCCCAGAGTGGCACATAGAAGAGGTTCGGCGTCGTGCTCTTCGCAGGCTGCGCAGCCTCGCCCGCCTCGATCCAGAAGCGCTTGCGCTGGAAGGCATAGGTGGGCAGCGGCACGCGGCGCCGGCTTGCGCCCTCCGCGCGGCAGGCCGCCCAGTCGATGTCGACGCCTGCGGTCCACAGTCCCGCCACCGCAATGGCCAGCTGCTGGGCGTTGCGCGCTGTTTGCTGCTGGTGGGCCTGGCTCGCCCAGATGCCCGCGGCCTCGCGGCTCTGCGGATGCTGTCGCGCGAGGCCCGCGAGCGTTTCGCCGGGGCCGACTTCGAGCACCACGCGGCCCGGCGCTGCGAAGATTTGGCGCAGGCCGTCGGCGAAGCGCACGGTGCCGCGCAGGTGGCGGCCCCAGTACGCCGGGCTCGTTGCCTGCGCTTCGGTGATCGGCTGGCCGGTCGCGTTCGACAGGAAGGGAATGCGCGGTGCATGGCGCGGCAGCGAAGCGATCAGCTGCTCCAGCTCGGCCACGATGGGATCGACCAGGTTCGAATGCGAAGCGATGGCCACATGCAGGCGGCGCGGCAGTTGCTGGCGCGCGCGCAGGGCCTCTTCGGCGCGCTCGATGGCGTCCAACGGGCCGGCCAGCACGCAGAGCTGCTCGCCGTTCACCGCGGCCAGGTCGCAGCCGTCGCGAAGGAATTCAGCCAGCGCCGATTCAGGCAGCGAAACCGCTGTCATCGCGCCCGCCGCAAGCGTCTGCATCAGGCGGCCGCGCGCGGCGACGATGCGCAGCGCGTCTTCGAGCGAGAACACGCCTGACAGGCAAGCCGCCACGTATTCGCCAAGGCTGTGGCCGAGCATCAGCGCGGGCTGCACGCCGCAGCTCATCCACCAGCGCGCCATCGCATATTCGACGGCGAACAGCGCGGGCTGCGCGTATTCGATGCGGAACAGCCGCTCGTTCGCCGCGGCTTCGTCGCCGTCGGCCGGAAACACCAGCGCGAGCAGGTCGATGCCGCAGCCGGCCTTCAGCAGCGCGGCGCAGCGGTCGAGCTCTTCGCGGAACACGGCGCTGTCCCGATAGAGCGCCTCGCCCATGCGTGCATGCTGCGTGCCGCCTCCGGGGAACAGGAACACCACCTCGGGCGCGGCGGCGGGCGCGCGCGACGACAGGGTCATCGGCGAAGCCAGCATCTCCGAGGCCATCGCCGGCTGGCTGGCCACCACGGCGCTGCGCCAGGCGAAGGGGCGGCGTCCGCTTTGCAGCGTGTGGGCCACATCGCCCAGCGCCAGCTCCGGATGGGCCTGCAGATGCACCGCGAGTTGCGAGCGGCCCTGCACCAGCGCGGCTTCGTCCTTCGCCGACACGGGCAGCACGTGCCAGCCGGACGCGGGCTTTGCCGCGGGCACTGCCGGCGCCTCTTCGAGCACCACATGCACGTTGGTGCCGCCGATGCCGAACGAGCTCACGCCTGCGCGGCGCGGCGCCCTGCCTTCGGGCCATGGGAGCAATTGCGCATTGACGTAGAACGGACTGGACGCGAAATCGATCTGCGGGTTCGGGCTCTCGTAGTGCAGGCTGGGCGGCAGCATGCGGTGCTTGAGCGCCATCACCGTCTTGATGAGCCCGGCCACGCCGGCCGCGGCATCCAGGTGGCCGATGTTGGTCTTCACCGAACCCACGGCGCAGAAGCCGCGGCGCGCAGTCTCGGCGCGAAAGGCCTGCGTGAGCGCGGCGAGTTCGATCGGGTCGCCGAGCGTGGTTGCGGTGCCATGCGCCTCGATGTAGCCGATGGTGTCCGCGGGCACGCCCGCGATGAGCTGGGCCGCGCGGATCACCTCGGCCTGACCGTCCACGCTGGGCGCTGTGAAGCCGACCTTGGCGGCGCCGTCGTTGTTGGCCGCGCTGCCCTTGATGACCGCATGGATGGTGTCGCCGTCGCGCAGCGCGTCGTCCAGCCGCTTGAGCACCACGATGCCTGCGCCGCTGCCGATGATGGTGCCGGCCGCCTTCGCGTCGAAGGCGCGGCAGTGCCCGTCAGGCGAGAGGATGGCACCGGCCTGGTAGCGGTAGCCGCCTTCCTGCAGCAGGTTGAGCCACACGCCGCCGGCCAGGGCCATGTCGCAGTCGTGGCTCAACAGCGCCTGGCAGGCCGTGTGGACCGCGGTGAGCGACGTGGAGCAGGCGGTCTGCACCGTCACCGCGGGACCGCGCAGGTCGAGCTTGTACGACACGCGGGTGCACAGCGAGCCGCCCGAGTTGCCGCTCATGAGGCCCAGCAGGTCGGCGATGCCGCTCGCCGCGCCGAGGCCGAACGACGGCAGCAGGTTGCGGATGAGGTACACGTTGGCGCCTTCGCCCGCGTACACGCCGACCTTGCCCGGCCAGCGTGCGGCGTCGCAGCCCGCATGCTCCAGCGAGGCCCAGGCGCATTCCAGGAAGATGCGCTGCTGCGGGTCGAGGGTTTCGGCCTCGCGCGGCGAATAGCCGAAGAAGCCGGCATCGAACTTGTCGAAGCCTTCGAACATCACGCCGGCCTTCACGTAGTCGGGGTCGTCCAGGAGCGACTGCGGCACACCTTGCGCGCGCAGCTGCTCGTCGGTGAAGCGGGAGACCGAGGCCACGCCGCCCTGGATGTTGCGCCAGAAGGCGTCCACGTCGTCGGCGCCGGGGAAGCGCCCGGCCATGCCGACGATGGCGATCTCGATGCCGCTCGGCTCGGAGGATTCGAAGGGGTGGGACATCAGTTGACTCTCTCTGCCGCTTTGCGGCGTTGAAGCATTGCGGCGCGCTGGCGAAGCGCCCGGTCGTCGCTCGCCGCGGCCGCGCTGGCCGATGCGGCGGCACGCGCAGGCGCCTGCTCCAGCCACTGGACCAGCGATTGGACGGTGGGGTACTTGAAGAGATTGACCACGGGGATGGCGGTGTGCAGCCGGTCTTCCAGCAGCCGGTGCGCGCGGATCAGCAGCAGCGAGTGGCCGCCCAGGTCGAAGAAGTTGTCGTGCAGGCCGACCTGCGCGACCTGCAGCACCTCGGACCACACCGCGGCCACCGTCTGCGCAACATGGCCCTGCGGCGCCTCGTAGGCCTGGCCGCTGGCAAGGACCGGCTCGGGCAGCGCCTTGCGGTCCACCTTGCCGTTGGCGTTCAGCGGCAGCGCATCGAGCACCTCGAAGGCGCGCGGGACCATGTAGTCGGGCAGCACCTGCGCAAGCCGCTCTTTCAGCACCGCGGCGTCGATGGTCTCGCCCGCATGCGGCGCGAGGTAGGCGACGAGCCGCGCGCCGGCCAGGCCTTCCCTGGCCACCACGACAGCTTCACGCACGGCAGGCTGCGCAAGCAGCTGCGCCTCGATCTCGCCGAGCTCGATGCGAAAGCCCCGGATCTTCACCTGGTGGTCGATGCGGCCCAGATACTCCAGCTGTCCTTCGCCATTCCAGCGCACGAGGTCGCCGGTGCGGTAGAGCCGCCCGCCGCCGACGCTGTCGAAGGGATCGGCCACGAAGCGCTCGGCGCTCAGGCCGGGCCGCTTCAGGTAGCCGCGCGCGAGGCTGATGCCGCCCAGGTACAGCTCGCCCGCCACGCCCTGCGGCACGAGGTTGAGGTCGGCATCCAGCACGTGGGTGCTGGTGTGGCTGATCGGCTCGCCGATGGGCACCTGGCTCCGGCCGTCGTTGCGGCAGGCCCAGTGCGTGACGTGGATGGTGGTCTCGGTGGGGCCGTAGAGGTTCTGCAGGCCCGCGCCGTGCAGGCGCTCGAGCGTTTCCTTCTGCGTCTCGGCCGGCATCGCCTCGCCGCCGCAGATGATGTGGCGCAGGCGCGTGCTGGTCTCGATGCCCTTGTGCGCGAGAAAGGCCTGCAGCATCGAGGGCACGAAGTTGAGCGTGGTGACCTGGTGGCGCTGGATCAGTTCGACCAGGCGCGCCGGGTCGCGGTGATCGCCGGGGTTGGCCACCACCAGCCGCGCGCCCGAGGTCATCGGCCAGAACAGCTCCCACACCGACACGTCGAAGCCGAACGGCGCCTTGTGCAGCACGGTGTCGGCGCGCGTGAGCTTGTAGATGCCCTGCATCCACGCCATGCAGCTGTGCAGCGCGCTGTGGCGGATGGCCGCGCCCTTGGGCTTGCCGGTGGAGCCCGAGGTGTAGATCACGTAGGCGAGGTTCTCGATGTGCAGGCCGACCTGCGGATCGCTCTCGGGCTCGGCGCCGAGATCGGCGGCATCGACTTCCAGCACCGTCAGCGCGCGGCGGTCGGGCACGCAATCGGCCAGGCTGCGCTGTGTGAGCAGCAGGCCGATGCCGCTGTCCTGCACCATGTAGGCCAGGCGCTCGGCGGGGTATTCGGGATCCAGCGGCACATAGGCGCCGCCCGCCTTCAGCACGCCCAGGATGGCGATCACCATCTCGACGGAGCGCTCCATCGCGATGCCCACGAGCACCTCGGGCTTCACGCCCAGCGCGATCAGCCGGTGCGCCACGCGGTTGGCGCGGCGGTTCAGTTCCGCGAAGCCGAGCGACTCGTCGGCGAAGAGCAGCGCAGTGGCATCGGGCTGCGTGCGGGCCTGCCGCTCGATCATGCGGTGCACGGGCTCGGGCTGCGGCTCGCGGTGCGTGTTCACGCCCCATTGCGCGAGCTGCGCCAGCTCCGGCGCGCCGAGCAGTTCGATGTCGCCGATGGGTTGATGAGGACGATCGGCCAGCGCCTGCAGGATCGCGACGTAGTGGCCGGCCATGCGCGCGATGGTGTCGGGTTCGAACAGCTCGGCCGCGTAGATCAGGGCGAGCGAGAGCTGGCCGCCCGGCCGCTCCCGCGCTTCGAGCGTGAGCTCGAACTGCGCCGCGAGATCGGGCAGCACGTGGTCTTGCACGGCGATGCCGGGCAACTGGCCGAGGGAGCGGTAGTCCTCGAACAGGTGGTTGAACATCACCTGGAACAGCGGCGTGCGGCTCAGGCTGCGCTCGGGTTGCAGCATCTGCACGAGCTGTTCGAAGGGCACATCCTGGTGCGCCTGTGCGCCGAGCACCGCGTCCCGCGCCTGCGGCAGCACGCGCGATGCACCGAGACGGCCATGGATCGGGTTGCGCAGCACCAGCGTGTTGACGAACAGGCCGACCACGCCTTCGGCCTCCACGCGGTTTCGGTTGGCAATCGGCGCGCCGATGCGGATGTCTTCCTGGCCCGTGTAGCGGTGCAGCAGCGCCTGGAAGCCCGCCAGGAGCACCATGAAGAGCGTGGCACCGCCGGTGTCCGCGGCACTGCGCAACTGCGCGAGCAGGTTCGCCGGAAGCTCGAAGGCGTGGCGCGCGGCGCTGTAGCCGGCTTGCGGCTTGCGCGGGTGGTCGGTGCGCAGGTCGAGCACGGTGTGCGTGTCGCCGAGCTGCGTGCGCCACCAGGCCAGTTGCCGCTCGCCCTCGCCCGCCCCCAGCCACTCGCGCTGCCAGAGCGCGTAGTCGGCGTACTGGATGCGCGGCGCGGGCAGGCGCACGGCGCTGCCCTCCAGGTGCGCGGCGTAGCCCGCGGCCAGTTCGTCGATCAGCAACTGCATCGAGGCGCCGTCGGACACGATGTGATGCATCACCACGGCGAGCACATGCACCTCGTCGGCGGTGCGGATCAGCGCGGCGCGCAGCAGCGGGCCCTGCGTGAGGTCGAAGGGCCGGGCCTTGATGCGCCGCGTGGCTTCGTCCAATTGCGCATCGGCTTCGGCGCCGCGCAGGTCGACCAGCGCCAGTGGCACGGAGCCGTCCGGCTTGATCCATTGCTCCACGCTGCCATCGGCGCCGGCGCTGAACACCGTGCGCAGCGATTCGTGGCGTGCCACCAGATCGTCGAAGGCCGCCTGCAGGGCATCGACCCGCAACGCGCCCGTGAGGCGCAGTGCGCCACTCACGTGGTAGGCCGCGCTCCCGGGATCGATCTGCCAGAGGAACCACTGGCGCTCCTGCGCGTGCGAGAGCGGCAGCGGCAACAGCCGGCGCTCCGCAGGGAGCACGGCGATCGGCGCGGGCTGCGGGCGTACACCCTGCAACTGCAGTTCGCGGACGGCCGCTGCGCAGTCGCGAAGGCGCGGCTGCTCGAAGAGCCTGCGCGCGGGAAAGTCGATCTGCCAACGCGCACCAATGCGCGCGGCCGCCTGCGTTGCGGTGAGGGAGCTGCCGCCGCGGTTGAAGAAATGGGCATCGCGGCCAAGCGGGCGGTCATCCCCGTGCTTGCAGACCTCGCGCCAGATGGCGGCGACGGCCTGCTCGACTTCGTCGAGCGGCGCCTCGGCAACGGTCTCGACCGGACCTCCGCGCACGAAGGCGCCGTGCTGGTAGATGGCATAGGCGTCGGCGCTGCCGTCGAGCCAGCCCGCGCGGCAGGCACTGCGCTGCAGCTTGCCGCTGGTGGTCTTGGGCATGCCGCCGGGGTTGAGCAACAGCACGGCCGACAACGTCTCGCCGAACACTTCGCTCACGGCGGCGCCCAGCGCATCGACCAGTACCGCGGACGGCACCAGCTTCTGCATGCTGCGCGACACCTCGGCGGCCACGCCA
This sequence comes from Variovorax beijingensis, assembly GCF_003951285.1. GTDB lineage: Bacteria > Pseudomonadota > Gammaproteobacteria > Burkholderiales > Burkholderiaceae_C > Variovorax > Variovorax beijingensis. The sequence continues at coordinate 52,595 of NZ_RXFQ01000002.1, forward strand.
ATGCCTTCGCCGCCCGGCCCCTCTGCGGCGAAGACCGCGACACGGCCCTTGCGCACCGCATCGACCTCGGCCTCGATGAGCCGCTCGATGTCCTGCGGGTAGATGTTGTGGCCGCGGACGATGATCAGGTCCTTGATGCGGCCGGTGACGTAGAGCTGGCCCTCGTGCATGAAGCCGAGGTCGCCGGTGCGCAGCCAGCGCTGGCCGTCCCGCTCGACGAAGGTCTCGCGGGTCTCGCGCTCCTTGCCCCAGTAGCCGTGGCCGATGCTCGGGCCGCAGGTCCAGATCTCGCCGATCCTTCCGGGAGGCGCGGCCGAGAGCGATTCTGCATCGACGATCTCGATGCGATGGCCGGGCGCGACGTCGCCGCAGCCGACCAGCGCCGTGCCCTCGTCCGCCGGCGTTCCCGTGCCGCTGGCGAGGCCGGCGGCGGAAAACGCGGGCGCGACCAGGCCGCCGCCCCGGCGGCCGCCGGTGACGAAGAGCGTCGCCTCGGCAAGGCCGTAGCAGGGATAGACGGCTGCCGCATCGAAGCCCGCGGGTGCGAAGCGCGAGATGAACTCGATTTCTGTATCGGCGCGCACGGGTTCGGCGCCGGTGTAGGCCACGCGCCAGCTCGACAGGTCGAGCTGGGCCAGTTGCGCATCCTTCACGCGTTCCAGGCACAGGCGGTAGGCGAAGTCGGGGCCGCCGCTGAGCGTCGCGCGATGGCGCGAGATCAGTTCGAGCCAGCGCACCGGGCGCTCCAGGAAATAGCCCGGCGACGTGAGCACCAGCGGAATGCCGCTGTAGAGCGGCTGCAACAATCCGCCGATCAGGCCCATGTCGTGATAGAGCGGCGCCCAGGAGACGAAGCTGTCGCCCGGGCCGACACCCATGCTGCGCTGGATCGCTTCCTCGTTGGCCATCAGGTTGCCGTGCGTCACGATCACGCCCTTGGGCGCCGAGGTGGAGCCCGAGGTGTATTGCAGGAAGGCGACGTCGCCGCCCGCCGGCTCGAAAGGCGTCCATGCGTCGGCGAGCGAGATGTCCACGGTATCGACGGAAACGATGTCCGCATCGCCGAACTGGCGCAAGCCCGCGCTCATTGCATTCATCGCGCGTGCCATGGCCTCGGAAGTCAGCACGCAGCGCGCCTGCGAATCGGCGGCGATGCCGGTCAACCGTGCAAGGTGCTGCGGGCGCGCCGATTCCGGCGGGAACACCGGCACCGCGATCACGCCCGCGTAGAAGCAGGCCAGCATGCTCACCGCATAGTGGTCGCCGTTGTCCAGCATGACGAGGGCGCGCTCGCCCCTGGCGAACTGCTGCTGCAGCCGGGCCGCGAGTGCACGCACGCGGCGCTCGAAGGCGCCGTAGCTGATTGCCTCTGCACGGTCCGTGCCATCCACCGCGCTCACGACGGTGAGCCAGATGTCGTCGCGCCGCGCTTCGGCCAGCGCGCGAAGGTGCGCCACGAAGTTCTTCGGACGCGGCGAGATCGGCGCCTGCTGCGCCTGCGAGTTCTTTTCCATCCTGCGGACTCCCTGCGGTTCTAGAAGCGGCCCAGATTGCCGTGCGGCTCGGCCATGGCCACGATCACCTTGCGCGGCCCCTTGAACGGCGAACGCGCATGCGCCACCAGCATGTTGTCGAGCATCAGCACGTCGCCCTCCTCCCACGGGAAGGCCACCGTCTCCGCATCGAGCACGGCGCGCACCTCGTCGAATATTTCGTCGCCGATGGTCGAGCCATCGGCGAAGAAGGTGTTGCGCGGCACGTTCTCGATGCCGTAGATTTCTTCGAGCACTTCGCGCTCCTCGGCCTCGCGCGCAGAGATGTGGAACAGGTGGGCCTGGTTGAACCACACCTGCTCGCCGGTGACGGGATGCGTCTCCACGGCCTGGCAAAGCTGCCGGGTGCGCAGGCCGTCGTCGTCTTTCCATTCCCATGAGATGCCCGAGCGCTCGCAGAAGGCCTGGACTTCGGCGCGGCTTTCGGTGTTGAACACCTTCTGCCATGGCACGTCCATCTCGCCGAAGTTGCGCACGTACAGGATGCCGGGCTCGAAGCGCTTGCGGATGTGCTCGGGCATGCGGCGGTAGACGGCGCGGCTGTCGGCAATGGGCGTCTCGCCGCCTTCGGGCGAAGCGGTCACGCAGTGGAACCAGATCTTCATCGGCCACTCGCGCGTATAGGCCTGCTCGTTGTGCAGCGGAATGCTCTGGTGCGCCGGGTATTCGGTGGAGGTGTAGACACCCGCGCCGGTGGAGGCCGACACCGCGGAGCGCGGCGTGGAGGCGAACTCGTACTTCAGCAGCGGATGGCCGAACGACGAGGCGAATTGCTGGAAGGTCTCCACTGCCGGCACCGAGAAGCCGCGCAGCAGCACGCCGCCGGCGGCCAGGAGCGACTCCTCGATCTGCGGGCGCAGGCGTTGCACGGCCGAGAGCAGGTCTTCGCCGGCATGCGCGGGCGTCATGAGGACGGGCAGGTCGGAGCCGGCGGGCGCCTTGCTGCGCACGAGGCGGGTGAGCGTTTCATTCATGTCGATTCCTTGGCACGCCACGCGAGTGCGGCGGCATAGCCCGCGGGCGCATCGAGCGCCACGGCGTGAAGACCGGACCATTCGGGAACGGCGCATTCGAGGATGTATCGCCCATGCGCACCGGCATGGACACCGATGGATTGAAGGTGCTCGGCCACGCCGACGCCCACGGCCTTGAGCACCGCCTCCTTGCCGACCCAGCGGCTGTAGAGGGCCTGCAGTGGGTCGCCAGCTTCCTGCAGCGCGCGTCGTTCGCTGCCGGTGAAGGCGAGCGAGGCGACGGCCTCGAGGTCGACATTGCTCCTGCAGGCCTCGATGTCGATACCCACCGCACTCACCACGCGGGGATCACCAAGCGCGATGAGCGCATGGGCGCCCGAGTGCGAGACGTTGAAGAGCGGCGCATCGCCACCGGCCAGGTCGAGGAAGGGCTTGCGGTGCAGGCCCACTGCGAGCCGCACGTCGGCCGGCTGGCAGCCCACGCGCCGGGCAAGCAGGCCGCGAAGGGCCGCCCGCGTGGCCGTGAAGCGCACGCGGTCGGCGCTGCGCGCATACCTGTCGGCCTGCGCGCGCTCGGCGAGTGCCAGCAGCTGGCGCTCGGCCGAGACATCGGCATCCAGGTCGAGGTCGAGGCGGTAGACCTCGATGCCTGCGGGGAGCGGGTCAGGCCAGGACACGGGACGCATGGCGCTCTCCTGCAATGGCCTGGCCGAGTCGCTCGGAAAGTGCGGCCAGGAATGCCGTTTCGCGCTGCCGGATGAAGAAGTGGCCGCCGTCGAACCAGTCGAGCGTGAAGACACCGCCCGCCTCGGCCGACCATGCATGGACGGATGCCGCGTCGATGTCGTCCTCGCGTCCGGCAAAGACATGCACGGGCATGGGGAGCGGCGCTTCTTCGCGGTACCGGAAGCTCTCGCACACGCGGTAGTCGGCACCGAGCATGTCGAGCGTGATGCGCATGAGCTCCGCGCTCTCGAAGGCTTCCTCGGGCGTTCCGCCCTGCTTGCGCAACTCGGCCTCGAGCGATGCGTCGTCGGTCCTGCCGGCGAAGCGCGCGGGATCGCGCCGCGAAGGCGCACAGCTGCCGGAGGCGAGCAGCGCAAGCGGCAACGGGCGCCCCATCGACAGCAGCCGGCGCGTGACGCCATAGGCCAGCAACGATCCCATGCTGTGGCCGAAGATTGCGAAGTTGCCGCGCAGCATCTCGGCCTGTTCCGCGCAGACCTGCGCGACGAGCTCATCGAAATTCCGGACCAGGCGCTCGGACAGCCGGCCACCGCGGCCGGGCAACTCCACGGGCACGATGTGGACCCAGCGCGGCAGCAGACGCCGCCAGCGCAGGTACATCGTTGCGCTGGCGCCCGCACAAGGCAGGCACAGCAGCGAGACGCTCGCGTCCATGCGCGTCAACCCGCCGCGGTTTGGGCTGCGGTTCCGGTCGCCGGGTTCTGCTGCGCCATCCATTCGCGCAGCGAGCGCGGACGCATGTCGGTCCAGTTCTGCTCGACGTGGGCAAGCACGGTCTTCTTGTCGCCCTTCACGCCCTCGACCGCCGTCCACCCCTTCGGAACGGCCTTCCAGTGGGGCCAGATGGAATACTGGTCTTCGTGATTGACCAGAACGATGAAGGTCTCGTCTTCGCGATCGAAGCAGCTCGTCGACATGGGTGCGTCCTTGTGCGGTTGAACAGGGTGAAAGGCGATCGGGCGGCCCGGCGGGCCATCTCGTCGCTCCTGATCAACAAGACGTTTCAGGACGCGATCTGTTCACTCCCTGGCGGCCGGCGGCACCAGTCCGGCCAGCAGCCACAGCCGGGCGGCCCGATCGTAGGCCTTGCGGTGCAGCGGATCGGCAAGAAGCCAGGCCGTCATCTCGGCCCGCGCGCGGGCATCGAAGCTCTCGTGGTCGTGCTCGCGCTGCACCCACTGCCATGCGGTGCTCCAGATGGGATCGTCCTGTTCTTGTGTCATGCGTGAAGGGTGTGATGCATCACGCGACAGTACATCGGCACGCCGCGCGGGAGTTAAGGCTTTTACCCTACACCAATCCCACCGGCGTGCGAAGGCTCAGTCGTCCTCGAGCAGGCGGCCGCATTCCTTGATCGCCTGCGCCGCCTCGGCAATCAGGCCGTTCACCAGTCCAAGCGCGCATCCCAGGCGCTGCGCGATGTCGCGCTGGGTGAGGCCTTCGAGCCGGTAGAGCTCGAACACCAGGCGCGTGCGCGCAGGGAGCCCCGCGAGCACCTTGTCGATGGCCTGGATCGCCTGGCGTTCGCGCATCAGGCGGTCGGGCGTGGGCGGGCCGGCGACATCGAGCGCTTCGACATCGACATCGAAGGTGCGGTAGTTGGCCTCGACGGTGTGGCGCCGGCAGCAGTCGAGCGCGACATTGCGCACGACCTGGCAGCAATAACCAATCGGCCGATCGGCCTTGCGCACGCAAGGGCCGTCGGTGATCTTGAGGTAGGCGTCCTGCACGACATCGTCGGCCAGCTCCGCGGTGCGAACGATTCTTCGCGCCACGCGCAGCAGCTGGGCACGGTTCGCGATGAAGACCTCCGCGAGCGTGGGCTCCGAAAGGTGCAGCGCGCTGTCGACCGGCTCTCGCATCATGCGAGGGGGGGCGCGGACCGCCCAGGAGAAGGTCGGGGAGGATGCAGACACATCAGCATGAAGGCGGTGCTCCTGAAGTTTTCAATACAAATGAGAATTATTACTACTTGTGGGTACAAAAAAACCCGATATCCCGCCCTCTTCGTGTCCCATATCCATTAGACGTTTGAGCACGCAAAAGCGAGACAGGCGGGCGCCGGAAATCGATCGGCCACTCCATTCGATGGTGGAGCGCTTGCATGACGGCAGGATGATCGCGTCCAACCCGCATCTAGAATTCCGCCCCTCTCTCCGATCCCTGCCCCATGAACATCGTCGTCAACGAAGAACTCAAAGCCTATATCGATCCATTGACTCCGGAGGAGCACGAAGCGCTGGAACGCAGCATCCTCACCGAGGGTTGCCGCGACGCGCTGGTGCTGTGGGGCGACGTGCTGGTGGACGGCCACAACCGCTACGGCATCTGCCAGAAGCACGGGCTGCCGTTCCAGACGGTGCAGAACACGCGCTTCAAGACCATCGAGGACGTGCACCTCTGGATGATCGACCAGCACCTCGGCCGGCGCAGCATCTCGGACTTCCTGCGCGGCGTGCTGGCGCTCAGAAAGAAGGACATCGTCGACGAGCGGCGTGCGCGTGCGCTGGCCGAGACGGCTCGGCCGGACGACGACGCGCCCTTCGACGCCGACACGCCCACTGCCGAGCCGTCCACCGACAACGGCGCCGCGGCCCTGCCGCCGCCCGCGCCCTTGAGCAGCCGCGAAGCCATTGCAAGGGCCGCGCGCCTGAGCAGCAACCAGGTCGTGATGATCGAGAAGATCCAGAAGCAGGCAGCCCCCGAACTGGTGGCGGCCGTGAAGTCGGGCGTGATCTCCATCAACACGGCGGCGGCCGTGGCCAGCCTGCCTGCCGAAGAGCAGGTGTCGGCGGCGAACGCGGGCAAGGACGAACTCAAGCAGGCCGCCAAGCGGGTTCGCGAGGCCAGGCGCAGGCCGCGCGAGGAGTCGGCCGAATCGGATGCGGCCGATCAGCCTGCAGGGCAGCAGCCCGACGCCGTTCAAATGCTGGAACGGCGCGTGGCCGAACTGACGGCCGAGAACGAGAGCCTGCGCAGGCAGGTCGCCGAACTGCAGGCGCAGTTGGCTACAGCCTGATCTCTGTAATCTTCGCGCCCGACAACGAAACGCCCGCCTCGAGCCCCACGTTGGTCAACACGAAGCCGATCACCGGCTGGCGCAGCGTGTTGGTGTCGATGCTGCCGTTGGCGCCGATGGTTGCGGCAGCCACGGTGGCATCGGCGCCCGCCGTCCATCCCTTGCTGTTGCGGAACTTGTCGAGCGCGGCTCGCGTGGTGAACACATAGATCACGGCCTTCGACTGCGCGCCGGCCTGGAAGCCGATCGAGCCCGCGGTGGTGCTGTAGTAGGCCTGCGTGCGGCCGTTCACCCGCAGCGCGCCCCGGCCGTATTCGGCACCGATGCCCATGCTGGCGCCGACCACGGCGGGAAACACCAGCACGCCGCTGGACGAGGAAACAACCTCGCGCGAGCCCTTGACCGTGTCGTACAACTTGGACAATGCGGCATCGACCTGGGCATCGATCGATGCACGCGTTGAAGCGGGGCTGGCCTGGTCCTGGGGCCGCGTGGTGGTGCAGCCCACCATTGCGGCGCCGCCCACTGCAACGGCACACGCGAGCGCAAGGCTTCGGAATTGATTGGATCGCATGACGCTCTCCTTTGCGAGCTGGAACGATGGAAAGGCCGAGGCGCTTTCTTTCGCGGCCCTCGGCAGCCTGTTCGAACGCCCATGCTAAGACCGCAAAATACCGCTGAAGCCAATTTGGGAAAACGGCCTACGCGAAGTCGAGGCATCCAGGAACGATGGCCCGATCGGCCGTCCGGCATGGCCGATGGCATACTGGCGCGCCGCCGCGCCACCCCCTGCAACGGATGAGTCCCGGCCGGCCGGAACCACCTCCAGCGAAGCCGCCATGAACCACTCGCGAAACGCCTTGTCTGCACCCTCCAAGCCGCGCCAGGCCCTGCACTGATGGGCGTCGCGATCGAGGCACCTGAGCGGCCTGCCGGGGTGTACCCCGCCATGCTGCGCGCCGTGCGCTCATGCCTGCCGGTCTACCGCATCCTGCTGGCACACACGCCGGGCCATGTGGTCCTGGTCGTGGGAACGGTCCTCGCATCGCAGCTGAGCCTGCTGATGGCGCTCTGGCTGCCATGGAAACTCGTCGTCATGCTGACCGGGTCCCAGGGGCCCACGCTGCTGCCGCGAGTCCTTTCCGACATGCCGCAGAAGACCCAGGTGCTGGTCGTCGGCGGCGCCATCGTCGCGGCCTATGTGCTGCATCTGGCGGCCGAAAAGCTCATCGACTGGCTGTGCGAGCGCGGCGCGCAAAAGCAATGGCAGGCCAGCGAGAAAACGGGCCTGTTCAACAACCAGTCGAAGACCGCGCGGCAGGCCTATCAACGCCTGCTGCGCAGCGCTGCCGCCCTGGTGTTCGCCGGCCTGGCCATGGTGGCATTGGCCGCCCTGTATCCCCCCATGCTGCTGGCTGCGCTGCTGTGGTGCGGCCTCGTGCCATCGGCCTTGCACGGCGCCATCGCGTGGCGGCCGAGCCTCGCGCATGGCATGCGCGATTCGCTCAACCGCCTGATGAGCGGGTTCGTGCAGGGCGGGTTCTTCTGCGCGCTGGCCATCGTGGTGTGGCAATACTGGCGCGATGCGCTGCCGCCGCTCCTGGTGGTGCTGGTGGCGCTGATTCTTCTGCGCCAGGCGCTGCAGCAGATCGCCTTCGTGGCGCTTCACTTCGCCGCGCTGGACAGGCAGCGCAGCCAGGTTCGCGCGCTCTTCCTGCCCGATGTGCAATGGCAGGCACCCGCGGCGGTTCGCAGCCCATTCGACGAACTGCTGGAGCCGGCCCGGCGCGAGCAATGGATGCGCGAGGTCCTCCACTCGCAGCTCGGCCTGCCGCTCGAAGGCATGCGGCTGGAGGTGCAGACCCGGACCCTGGGCGCCGGCAACATCAAGGCACTGTTCGTGAGGCGGCTCGACGGCGGGGCCGCCTCGAACCATGGCTTTCTCTTCAAGCTCTTCGATCACGCGCGCGACGCGGCGGCTCAACAGGAAGCCGACCTGCTGGACCTTGGCGCGGCCGGACTGCCTGCCTTCGAATGGCTCGGCAAGACGCGCGTGAGCGGCTTTGCCTGCCACCTGATGCGCTGGAACACGCAATCCCGGCGCACGAACGCAGCGGAATATGCGCAGGGCGTCTCGGCATTGCGCACCCGCCTGATGGCGTACGAGCCGCCGCCCGTCCTTGTCGAGCGCTATCGCCGCTCGCGTACCCTTCTGCCGGAGCGGCTCCCGCACATCCGCTTCGACGCACTGCGGGAAGCCGCCGCCCACAAGGTGCAGGCGGACGCCATCGAGTCACTGCGGCTCGCCTGGCCCTCCTTCGTGCAGGCGATGCAGGCCATGCCGCTGCAGCTGATACAGCCCCATCTCTCCAGCAACGCAATCTTCAGGGAAGAGGATGGCAGCTTCCGCATCCATGACTGGGCCGATTGGCGGCTGGAGCCGTTGGGCGCAGGCTGGCCGCTTTCGCAGCACATGGCCAGGGATCTGGAGCATGCGCTGGCGCAGGCGTCGGCCGTGCGTGCACTGCCGGCGGGCGTGACGGCGCGGCAAGCCGGGCTCGCTGCGCGGCTGCATGAATTCGAACGCCGCCATGCGCGCGAGAACTACCAGGGCGCAGCCAACATGGTGGCCGGCCTGCTGCGTTGACGCGCCGGAAACCGCGCGTAATTGCCGGGGCGGCGCCTGCGCGGCGTGGAAGAATGAGCCTCCTTCTTCCCGCATCGCCGAAGCAGGCGGCCCCGACTCCATGCCCAACGCCACCGATAACCAGATCAGCGAAGCCGCCATCGTGGAGGCCGCCCACGCGCTGCGCGCGCCGGCCGTTCGAATGCTCGAGCAGCTCGTTGCGCATCCTTCGCTGCTGGGACACGAGCAAGGCGCGCAAGCTTTCATGGCCGAGTCCTTCGCGAAGCTGGGCCTGCGCGTGCACCAGTTCGAGATCGACGAGCAGAAGATCCGCCAGCATCCGGGCTACTCGCCCTCCATCGTCCCGTACGACGGGCGCACCAACGTCGTGGGCATTCACCAGCCCCGCGGGCCGCAGAAGGGCCGATCGCTGATCTTCAACGGCCACATCGACGTGGTGCCGACCGGCGCCGAGGTGCTCTGGAAGCACCCGCCTTTCCAACCCGTGATCGAGGGAGACCGGCTCTACGGCCGCGGCGCGGCCGACATGAAGGCCGGCATTGCGGCCTACACGATGGCGTATGCAGCGCTGCAGTCGCTCGGGCTCGAACCGGCATCGCCGGTGTACTTTCAATCGGTGGTGGAAGAGGAGTGCACGGGCAACGGCGCGCTGGCCTGCCTGGTCGAGGGCTATCGCGCCGACGCGGCCATCATCCCGGAACCGCTCGGCGGCGTGATGACCTGCCAGATGGGCGTGCTGTGGTTCGCGCTCGAGGTGCTGGGCAAGCCGGTGCATGCCTCGGTGGCCCAGACCGGAGTCGGCGCCATCGACTTCTCGCTGTACCTTTTCTCGGAACTCAAGAAGCTCGAGCAGCGCTGGAACGAGCCCGCCAACCGCTATCGCAGCTACGCGCACCATGCGCATCCCATCAACTTCAACCTCGGAAAGATCCAGGGTGGCGAATGGGCCTCGTCGGTGCCCTCGGCCTGCCGCAGCGACATTCGCATCGGCTTCTATCCCGACATGAACGTGGCCCGCGCCAAGGCCGAAGTCGAGGCCGTGCTGGCTGCCGCCTATGCCGCGCATCCGGCCCGCGAGAGCCTGCGCTACCGGCTGATCTACGAAGGCTTCCAGGCCGACGGCTTCGACCTCGACCTGGATTCGCCGATCGTCACGGAACTCTCGAAGTGCCATCAGGACATCGTCGGGCAGGCGCTCGAACCCGGGGCCTTCACGGGCACGACGGACGCGAAGTTCTTCAACATCTATGGGCAGACGCCGGCGGTCTGCTACGGCCCCACGGGCTCCAGCATCCACGGCATCGACGAGTGGGTTTCCATCGACAGCCTGGTGCAGGTGACCGCCGTGCTGGCGGTGTTCATGGCGCGCTGGTGCGGCGTCGACCGCATCGATTGACCGAGACCGAAGAAGCGCCGTGTCACACCCGCGTGGCGAAGCTCGTTTTACGATGCACGCCACGTCGTTCGCGTGGACGACCCGAGCCCGCAAGGAAAGTGAATCAAAAAGGATGCATCCGCTGAATCTCGCCCTCTTCGATGCACTTGCAGCGGGCTTTTCTCCCTCGCCCGCGATGCTTCAGCTGGCGTCGGCCATCGCGCTGGGTTCGTCATGGGCATGTGCGGCGGTTCTTGCCTGGGCCGCGTGGCGGCGTGTTGCGCAGCGGCCTTGTGTGCTGGCGGTGCTGGCCGCCGGAGGAGCGGCTTCCCTGATCTCGCAGGAGATCGCTGCCTCCATGGGCGTGCCGCGTCCCTTCATGATGGGGCTGAGCCCCGCGCACGTTCCCCACGGCCTGCGCGCGGGACTGCCCAGCACGCATGCCTCGGTGATGTTCACCATGGCCTTCATGCTGCTGCTGCGGCGCTCGATGCGCGACGTCGGGCTGGTCATTCTTGCAGCTGCCGTAGCCACGGGCTGGGCTCGCATCCATGTCGGCATTCATTTTCCGTTCGATGTCGCGGCAGGTGCGCTGCTGGGTGCGGCCATTGCCGCGGCGCTGTTTGCGATGCAGGCGATTGCGCCTCAGGCTGCAGCAACCCTGGCGCGGCCGTTGCGCGCCTTGGCCGACCGCAGAGCCGGGCCATGCCTGGTGCTGGTGTTCGTCTTCGCCGCTGCCTGGGTCGGCTTGAACACGCCGCAGGCGATCGGGCCGGCGGTGCTGGAGGAAAACGGGCCCGTCGAGAAAAGCACGGTTCTCTTGTACCTGGCCGCGGTGTTCTGCGTCTTGATGGTTCGCGTGGCGTTTCTCTCGCGACCGGACCGGGTGGCCATCTGCGTCCTGCTTCTTGCGTTCGCAGCCCGGGAGGCGGATTGGCATCAGGCGCATTGGGACACCAGCTTGCTGGAAGCGCCGCTCTCGCGCATTCTTGCTGCGATGGCCGCCCTCGCGCCCGTCGCCATCGCAGCCGGGTGGCTGGCCAGACGCACCTGGTGTGCAAGCCGCGCGATCCGCGCCTGGCGGCAATGGCGGCCCGAAGCCATGACCCTGCTGACCTTTGCCGCGGTCATCGGGGCCGCGATCATTCTCGACCAGCTGCCCGCTTCCCTTGTGGGGCAGCCAGACCTGTTCACCGCCGGTTCTTCCGCGGCCTTTCGCGGCTACCTGATGCTCAGCTTCGAGGAAATCCTGGAACTGGCCCTGCCGGTCCTGGCGCTTCTGGCCATCCTGCAGGCGAGGCTGGGTGGGAGCCGGGATTCGGCCACCAGCGGCATCGAGCGCTCGTACGCATAGCGCGAAGCAAAGAAAAACGGGTTGCACCATTTCTGATGCAACCCGTTCTTTGACTGGCGGAGTGGACGGGACTCGAACCCGCGACCCCCGGCGTGACAGGCCGGTATTCTAACCAACTGAACTACCACTCCTGGTAGACAACGTTCACTCCTTGCGGAGCCAAGTGCTGACGACTTGTGCCTGCTTCACTTGCGCGAAACTGGCGACCCTACGGGGATTCGAACCCCGGTAGCCACCGTGAAAGGGTGGTGTCCTAGGCCTCTAGACGATAGGGTCAAAACCTTAGGAACCGTGCTGCGATCAGCACTTATCTTCTCGACACTTTGATGGTGGAGGTAAACGGGATCGAACCGATGACCTCTTGCATGCCATGCAAGCGCTCTCCCAGCTGAGCTATACCCCCATTTGACTTTCAGGCTTTTCTTTTCAGAATCACCCTGTGTCGCTGTCGAGCCTCAAATTATAGACCGAAAAATCAGGCCCTTTTCAAACGCTCGATAACTTTTTCACGAGAAAAGATGGCGAGCACCGAATCGAGGGATGGCGTCTGCGGTGTTCCCATCAGGAGGACGCGAACCGGCATGGCCAACACGGGCATTTTCACCGAATGTGCGGCCAGGACTTCCTTGATGGCCGCGGCGATCGAAACTTTTTCCCACGTCACGCTCGCGAGCTTTTCGGCGAGCGTTGCGATGACGGGCTTCACTGCATCGGTGACGTGCTGCGCGAGGTCGGCTTCGCTCGGCGCCACGTCCGCGTAGAACGCGGCGGCCCAGTCGGCCAGCGCGACCGTGGTTTCGCAGCGGTCCTTGAATAGCGCGCAGATGGCGGGCAGGCGCTCGTCGGCCTCGATGCCGCGCTTTTTCAGCTGCGCGGCCACGAGCGGCGCGAGCTCCGCGTCGGCCTTGGCCTTGATGTACTGCGCGTTGACCCATGCGAGCTTCGCCGCATCCCATTGCGCGGGGCTCTTCGAAAGGTGCGAGCCGTCGAACCAGCTCACCATCTGCTCGCGCGTGAAGAGCTCGTCGTCGCCATGGCTCCAGCCCAGGCGCGCAAGGTAGTTGAGCATGGCTTCGGGCAGGTAGCCGTTCTCTTCATAGGCGGTGACGCTCACCGCGCCGCGGCGCTTGGAGAGCTTCTGCCCGTCGTCGCCCAGGATCACCGGCACGTGGCCGAACGCAGGCAGCGGTGCACCGAGCGCGCGGAAGATGTTGATCTGCCACGGCGTGTTGTTGATGTGCTCGTCGCCGCGGAACACGTGCGTGATGGCCATGTCCCAGTCGTCGACCACCACCGCGAAGTTGTAGGTGGGCACACCGTCGGGCCGCAGGATGATGAGGTCGTCGATCTCGCGGTTGTTGATGGTGATCTCGCCCTTGACCAGGTCGTTCCAGGTCACGTCGCCTTCGGGCGGGTTGCAAAAGCGCACCACGGGCGGCACGCCTTCGGGCACGGGCGGCAGCACCTTGCCGGGCTCGGGGCGCCAGCGGCGGTCGTACAGCGTCTTCTCGCCGCGCGCGCGCTGCGCCTCGCGCATTTCGTCGAGCTCGGCCGGCGTGCAGTAGCAGTGGTAGGCCGTGCCGGCCTCAAGCATCTGCGCGATGACTTCGCGGTAGCGCGCGAGGCGCTGCATCTGGTAGATCGGGCCTTCGTCGTAGTCGAGGCCGAGCCAGTGCATCGAGGCGAGGATCTGGTCGGTCGAGTCCTGCGTGGAGCGGGCCACGTCGGTGTCCTCGATGCGCAGCACGAACTCGCCGCCGTGATGGCGCGCGTAGGCCCACGAGTAGAGCGCGGTGCGGGCCGTGCCCAGGTGAAGGAAGCCGGTGGGAGACGGAGCGATGCGGGTGCGAACTTTGCCGGTCATGGATCAATCAGGATTTCAGGGTGCCCAGGCCACGCAGCAGGTCGGCCTTGATGTCGTCGATGTGCTCCAGGCCGACCGCGAGGCGGATGAGCCCCTGGCTGATGCCGGCGGCCTGGCGCTGTGCTTCGGTCAGGCGGCCATGCGAGGTGGTGCCGGGGTGCGTGATGATGGTCTTGGTGTCGCCCAGGTTGGTGGCGATGCTCACCACGCGCGTGCTGTTGATCACGTGGAAGGCATTGGCGCGCGCCGCGTCCGGCGTGTCGCCAACCACGTCGAAGGACAGCACCGCGCCGCCCTGCCCCGACTGCTGGCGCATGGCCAGTTCGTGCTGGGCGTGAGAGGCCAGGCCGGGGTAGTAGACGCGCGCAATGCCGGGCTGCGTTTCGAGCCACTGCGCGACAGCCAGCGCATTGGCGCACTGCGCCTGCATGCGGATGCTCAGTGTCTCCAGGCCCTTGAGCACCACCCACGCATTGAACGGCGAGAGCGCCATGCCGGCGGTGCGCACCACCGGGCCGAACACATCGACGATGAGCTTCGAGGGGCCGCAGATCGCACCGGCCATCACGCGGCCCTGGCCGTCGAGGTACTTGGTGCCCGAATGAATGACGAGATCGGCGCCGAGTTCTGTCGGGCGCTGCAGCGCGGGCGTGCAGAAGCAGTTGTCGACCGCGAGCAACGCGCCGGCGCCGTGCGCCAGGTCGGCCAGCGCCCGGATGTCGCAGACCTCGGTCAGCGGATTGGTCGGCGTTTCGGCGAACAGCAGCCTGGTGTTGGGCTTCATGGCCGCGCGCCATTCGGCCACGTCGGTCTGCGAGACGAAGGTGGTCTCGACACCGAACTTGGCGAACTCCTTGCCGAACAGGTTGAGCGTGGAGCCGAACACCGAGCGCGAGCACACGACGTGGTCGCCGGCCTTGAGCAGCCCCATGCACATCATGAGGATCGCGCCCATGCCGGTGGAGGCGCCGATGGCGGCCTCCGTGCCTTCGAGCGCGGCCAGGCGCTGCTCGAAGCTGGTGACCGTGGGATTGGACGTGCGCGAGTAGGTAAAACCCGCTTCGGTACCGGCAAAGCGGCGCGCCGAGGTCTCGGCATCGGGCTGCACGAAGCCGCTGGTCAGGAACAGCGCTTCGGAGTGCTCACCGTGCTGGCTCGGCGCCAGGCCGGTGCGCAGCGCGAGCGTGTCGCGGTGCAGCCCGGGCGGCAGGGTTCGTTCATCGGTCACGTCTTCGGCTCTCACTCGCTGTGGTTGGGAAGCGCCAGGCGCGAAGAATCTTCTTCGGTTTCCTCGATGCGCGGACGGTTGCCGTTCATGCGCGAGATGGCTTCGGTGTCGATGTCGCCGGTCACGTACACGCCGTCGAAGCAGGACGCATCGAAGCCGTCGAGCTTGGGGTTGAGCGAGCCGATGGCACGCTTCATGGCGTCGACGTCCTGGTAGATCAGCGCGTCGCAGCCGATCAGCTCGCGGATCTGCTCGACGGTGCGGTCGTGAGCGACCAGCTCGTCCTTGGTGGGCATGTCGATGCCGTAGACGTTGGGGTAGCGCACGGGCGGCGCCGCGCTGGCCAGGTAGACCTTGCGCGCACCGGCGTCGCGCGCCATCTGAACGATCTCGCGGCTGGTGGTGCCGCGCACGATGGAGTCGTCGACCAAGAGTACGTTGCGGCCCTTGAACTCGCTGGCAATCACGTTGAGCTTCTGGCGCACCGACTTCTTGCGCACGCCCTGCCCCGGCATGATGAAGGTGCGGCCCACGTAGCGGTTCTTCACGAAGCCTTCGCGGTACGGCACGCCGAGCAGGTGCGCGAGCTGCGTGGCGCTCGGCCGGCTCGATTCGGGGATGGGGATGATGACGTCGATCTGGTTCGGCGGCACGGTGGACACCACGCGCTTGGCCAGCGTTTCGCCCAGGTTGAGCCGCGCCTGGTAGACCGAGATGCCGTCGAGCACCGAGTCGGGCCGCGCGAGGTAGACGAATTCGAAGATGCAGGGGTTGAGCGTGGGCGCCTCGGCGCACTGCATCGAATGCACGTTGCCCTGCAGGTCGATGAACACCGCTTCGCCCGGCGCGATGTTGCGCTCGAACACATGGCCCGAGCCCTCGAGCGCCACCGACTCGCTGGCCACCATCACGGTGCCGTCCGCGCTGCGGCCCATGCACAGCGGCCGGATGCCGTACGGGTCGCGGAAGGCCAGCAGCCCGTGGCCGGCAATCAGCGACACCACGGCATAGGAGCCGCGCAGGCGCTTGTGCATGTTCTTGACCGCGGCAAACACCTCGGCCGGATTCAGCGGCACGCCGCGCGAGGCGCGCTCGAGCTCGTGCGCGAGCACGTTGAGCAGCACTTCCGAATCACTCTCGGTGTTGGTGTGGCGGTGGTCGGTGGAGAACAGCTCCGAACGCAGCGCGTGCGCGTTGGTCAGGTTGCCGTTGTGCACCAGCACGATGCCGAAGGGTGCGTTCACGTAGAAGGGCTGCGCCTCTTCCTCGCTGTAGGCATTGCCCGCCGTCGGGTAGCGCACCTGGCCCAGGCCCACGCTGCCCGGCAATGCGCGCATGTTGCGCGTGCGGAACACGTCGCGCACCATGCCCTTGGCCTTGTGCATGAAGAACTTGCGTTCCAGCAGGGTGACGATGCCGGCCGCATCCTGGCCGCGGTGCTGCAGCAGCAGCAAGGCGTCATAGAGCAGCTGATTGACGGGTGCGTTGCTGACAACGCCGACGATTCCACACATGAACGATTCCTCTCAGGGCAGGTAGCTTGCCAACTTTTCAGGCAGCGCGGGTTTCAGGCCCTGCAATGCCGCATCAAGAACATTGGCGCTGTGCGATTCGTGCCACCAGGCACTGTCGCTCAACGCCAGCAAATGAACAACGACCGCCAGCACGAGCAGGGCAACCGCACCCCGCGCCGCTCCGAAGGCCCCACCCAATATCCGGTCCACCGGCCTGAGGCCGACAGCCGCAATCAGCTTTCGCGTCAGCGCCGCCACCAGCCCCACGCCGAACGCCACCCCGACGAACACCAGCACGAAGGCCAGCGGATAGCGCCAGGTGGCCTGCGGATCGCCGAAGGGCAGCCAGGCCGCCACATCCGACGCCAGCCACTGGGCGGCAATGAATGCGGCCACCCAGCCCGCCAGCGAGATCACCTCGAACACCAGGCCCCGCACCAGGCCGAACAGCATCGACACGACGACGAGCGTGACGGCGATCCAGTCGAGCAGGGCCACGGCGGCGGGCGATGGCTACTACAACGTGAGGATGGCGGCCGGCAAAGACAAGCCCTTGACCTTCTCGGCGGCCTTGTCCGCCTCGGCACGCGAGCCGAACGGGCCGACACGCACACGCGTGCGCTCGCCATCGGCCGTCTTGGCCACGTGCACATAGGTCTTGAGGCCGGCCTTCTCGAGTTTCAGCCGCACTTCGCGAGCCTTGTCGGCATCGGCAAAGGCGCCAACCTGCACCACGAAGCGGCCGCCGTCTTCGGCTGCGGCGGGCTTGGTGCTGGTATTGGTCGGCTTGCCTTCGAGCAAGGCGCGCGCGCGGTTGCCGTCGTCGGCCGAGGCCGGCTTGGGTTCGGGCTTGGGTTCGGGCTTGGGCTTCGGCTCGGGTTTGGGCTCGGGCTTCGGTTCCGGCTTGGGCTCTGGCTTGCGCTCCGGCTTGGCTTCGGCCGTGGGCCGAGTCTCGGCCGCAGGCGTGCTGGCCGCCGGCTTGCCGGGATCGGTTATTTCGGTGCCGTCGGCGCTCTCGGTGATCATGCCGCCGCTGCCGGACGGCGCCGCCGCCACGCGGGCACCGGGGTCGGCAGCGCCGGTCGCCGGTGCGGCGGGTGCCGGCGTCGCGGGCACGGGCAATGGCTTGACCTTGTTGCGGTCGGGAATCTCGATCGGGATGTCGACCGCGACCGGGCGCGGCTGGGTGTCGAACAGCAGCGGAAATCCGATCACGCCAAGCAGCACCAGGACCGCCGCGCCCACCAGCCGGTGGCGCGCACGGCGACGCATGGTTTCGACACTTTCCGCGGGGACGGCTGCCGGTGCGCTGCGTCCTTCGTTGCCTTGTGGGCCGCGCGTGCGGAACTTGAAAAACGCCATGAAGTTCGATCCCTGAAGGAGTGCAGCGAGGTGTGTGCCAGATGGTGCGGACGGGCCGGCGATCAGCCGCCGGGCAGCAGGTGTTTGGCTTGCAGCCGCGGAGTGCCATGCTCCAGCACGCCACCCACGGTGAAGAACGATCCGAAGACCACGATTCTATCAGCGGGGTCCGCGTGCTCGATGGCTGCGCGCAGCGCCTCCATCGGGTTCGCATGCACGCTGCCGGAGACGTCGGTGCGCGTGTTCTGCGCCTGCCAGCTCGCGAGCAGATCGCCGGCCTTGGCGGCGCGATGGGTCGGCAGGTCGGTGAAGTACCAGCGGTCGATCATCGGGCCGATGCGCGCGAGGATCGGGGCCAGGTCCTTGTCGGCCATGACACCGAACACGCCGTGCGTGGTGGGATAGAAACCCATCGCGTCGAGGTTCTCGGCCAGCGCCGCGACCGCGTGGGCGTTGTGCGCCACGTCGAGCACCAGCGTGGGCTCGCCCGGAACGATCTGGAAGCGGCCGGGCAGCTCGACCATCGCGAGCCCCGTGCGCACCGCCTGCGCGGTGATCGGCAACCGGGGCCGCAGCGCCTCGAGTGCCGCAAGCACGCCCGCGGCATTGAGCAACTGGTTGGCACCGCGCAGCGCGGGATAGGCCAGCCCGCTGTAGCGCCGGCCGCGGCCCGACCAGCCCCACTGCTGCTTGTCGCCCGACACGTTGAAGTCGTGCCCGAAGCGCCAGAGGTCGGCGCCGATGGCTGCCGCATGGTCGATCACGCTTTGCGGCGGCATCGGGTCGCTCACGATGGCAGGCTTGCCCGCGCGCATGACGCCGGCCTTCTCGAAGCCGATGCTTTCGCGGTCGGGTCCGAGGTAGTCCATGTGGTCGAGGTCGATGCTGGTGATGACCGCGCAATCGGTGTCGATGATGTTGACCGCATCGAGCCGGCCGCCGAGCCCGACTTCGAGAATCGCCACGTCCGGCTTCTCCTCGATCATGCAGCGCAGGATGCCCAGCGTGGTGAACTCGAAGTACGTCAGGGGCATGTCGCCCCGGGCCGTTTCCACCGCCTCGAAGTTTGCTATCAGTTTGGAAGCATCGACCGCTTCGCCCGCCAGCCGCAGCCGCTCCTCGAAGCGCACCAGGTGCGGCGACGTGAACACCGCCGTGCGGTAGCCGGCGTGCGTGAGGATCGATTCGAGGATGGCGCAGGTCGAACCCTTGCCGTTGGTGCCGGCCACGGTGATCACCGGGCAGTCGAAGCGCAGGCCCATGCGGGCGGCCATTTCCTTGGCGCGGTCGAGGCCGAGCTCGATGTTCTTCGGATGGAGTTGCTCGGCGCGCGCGAGCCAGTCGTTAAGGGTTTCCATGGAGCCCGGCATTGTCGCCGACCCGCAAAGCGCCCGCCGCCCCGCGTTTTATCGGCATCATTGGCGTCCATGACAACCCTCTACGGCATCCCGAACTGCGACACCGTCAAGCGCGCCCGCAGCTGGCTCGACGACCACGGCGTCGCCTACACCTTCCATGACTTCAAGAAACAGGGCGTGCCCGAGGCCGAGCTCGACCAGTGGCTCAAGAAGCCCGGCTGGGAGGCGCTGGTCAACCGCCGCGGCACCACCTGGCGCAAGCTCGACGAAGCCACCCGCAACGCAGTGGTCGATGCCGCTTCGGCGCGGGCCGTGCTGCTGGCCAACCCCAGCCTGATCAAGCGGCCGGTGGTCAACTGGGGGCCGAAAACCGGCGTTACGGCAGGGTTCGACGCCGACGCCTGGGCCACCGTGAACGCCGTGTAAACGCCGGAACCCCGCCTCGCCGGCCGGCCTCCAACCTCGATCTGCAGGAGAGAACACCATGAACAGACACGTTTTTCGCACCCTTGCGGGTCTTTCCGTGGCCGGCCTGCTGGCGACGGGCGCCGGCTTGGCACAGGCCCAGCAAGTGGTCCAGGCCCGGGTGATTTCCGCGACCCCGATCCGCGAAACGACCGGCAGCGACGTGAGCTACAACGTCACCTACGAATACAACGGCCGCCAATACACGACCCGCACCGACAGCCGGCCGGGCGCCACCATCCCGGTCGAGGTCAACGCCTATGGCGTGACAACCTCGCCGGTCGCGCCGCAGCCGAAGTTGCAGCCCTACCCGGTCGAGGCCAACAACAGCGGCCAGCAGCAGTACCAGCAACAGCAGCAATACGCGCAGCCAGGCGGCTCGGCCTGGGACAACGTCGTGCCCGAACCTGGCGTGGTGGTCTCCAATGCGCCGGCCGCACCGGTGTACGTGCGGCCCGCACCCGTCTATGTGCAACCGGCGCCCGTCTATGCGCCGCCGGTGTATGTGCAGCCGGGGTACGCCTACCCCTATGCGCAGCCCTATGTCTACCCGCCGGTCGGCATCTCGCTGAACCTTGGCTATTCCAGGGGCTGGGGCGGCTATCGCGGCGGATGGGGCCATCGCCACTGGCGCTGAAGCGCGCGCAAGCGAGGGGCGGGAGACGGCCGGTGCCGCCCAAGCCCTAAAATCGAGGACTTTTCCAACCCCCAAGGGGTGCGCCGCCGCGGTGGCGCGTCCTCGACAAGCCGACCGCGCATGCGCCGGCGCCATCCAATGACGACGACTACCGACACTCTCAACAGCGCCGCAGTGGCGACCAAGGCCAATGTGTATTTCGACGGCAAGTGCGTGAGCCACAGCCTCACGCTGGCCGACGGCACCAGGAAATCGGTCGGCGTGATCCTGCCGTCCACCCTGACCTTCAACACCGGCGCGCCCGAGATCATGGAAGGCACTGCCGGCAGCTGCGAATACCAGCTGGCGGGAACCACCGAATGGATCGCCTCGGGCGCCGGGCAGAAGTTCAGCGTGCCGGGCAATTCGAGCTTCCAGATCCGGGTCACTGGCGAGCCCTACAGCTACATCTGCCATTTCGGCTGAACCGCGAACCGGACACCCACATGTCGACCATTCTCCAAAACGTTCCCGCCGGCCAGAAGGTCGGCATTGCCTTTTCGGGCGGCCTGGACACCAGCGCGGCACTGCACTGGATGAAGCTGAAGGGCGCGATTCCCTACGCCTACACTGCCAACCTCGGCCAGCCCGACGAGCCCGACTACGACGAGATCCCGCGCAAGGCGATGCTTTACGGCGCCGAGAACGCGCGCCTGATCGACTGCCGCGCGCAGCTCGCCAACGAAGGCATCGCCGCGCTGCAGGCCGGCGCCTTCCACGTCACCACCGCCGGCGTCACCTACTTCAACACCACGCCGCTCGGCCGCGCGGTGACCGGCACCATGCTGGTGTCGGCCATGAAGGAAGACGACGTCCACATCTGGGGCGACGGCAGCACCTACAAGGGCAACGACATCGAGCGCTTCTACCGCTACGGCCTGCTCACCAACCCGAACCTCAAGATCTACAAGCCCTGGCTCGACCAGCTGTTCATCGACGAGCTCGGCGGCCGGGCCGAGATGTCGGCGTTCATGACCAAGGCCGGCTTCGGCTACAAGATGTCGGCCGAGAAGGCCTACAGCACCGACTCCAACATGCTCGGCGCCACGCACGAGGCCAAGGACCTGGAGAACCTCGACAGCGGCATGCAGATCGTGCAGCCGATCATGGGCGTGGCGTTCTGGAAGGACGAAGTCGAGGTCAAGCGCGAGACCGTCAGCGTGCGCTTCGAGGAAGGCCGCCCGGTCGCCCTGAACGGCGTCGAGCATGCGAACCTCGTCGAGCTGATCCTGGAAGCCAACCGCATCGGCGGCCGCCACGGCCTGGGCATGAGCGACCAGATCGAGAACCGCATCATCGAGGCCAAGAGCCGCGGCATCTACGAGGCGCCCGGCCTCGCGCTGCTGTTCATCGCCTACGAGCGCCTGGTCACCGGCATCCACAACGAAGACACGATCGAGCAGTACCGCGACCACGGCCGCAAGCTTGGCCGCCTGCTCTACCAGGGCCGCTGGTTCGACCCGCAGGCCATCATGCTGCGCGAGACCGCACAGCGCTGGGTGGCGCGTGCCATCACCGGCGAAGTGACGATCGAGCTGCGCCGCGGCAACGACTACTCGATCCTCAACACCGTCTCGCCCAACCTGACGTACCAGCCCGAGCGGCTGAGCATGGAGAAGGTCGCCGGTGCGTTCACGCCGCTGGACCGCATCGGCCAGCTCACGATGCGCAACCTCGACATCGTCGACACGCGCGAGAAGCTTGCGATCTACACCCGCACCGGGCTGCTGTCGCCGGGCCAGGGCACCTCGGTGCCGCGGCTCTCGAACGACGACGAGAGCAAGTAAGCCAACGCGCTTCCTCCAATGACGAACGGGCCCTCGCGGGCCCGTTTTCATTGGCGCGTCATGCGCGGAGTCGCCGGTCGATCAATCGCCGCCGCCGCCTCCGCCGCACCCACCTCCGCAGCCGCCGGAGGAATCCCCTCCCCCGCTGCCGCCATCGCCGCTGCCGCTCGATTCGCTGCCGCCGAAACCGCCGGCATCGCCCGCGCCGCCGCCATCCGACGACGACTCGCCGAAGCTGGTGCCGCAATGGGCGCCGGAGCCGGCGTGCCGGTCGATCGCCTTGCAGTCGGGCACGTAGTCGAAGCCGCCTGGAATGCCGAACTTCACGTCGAGCGCGAACAGGAGCGGCAGGCGCGCCGGCGTGCGCGGATCGATGCTTTCTTCCTTGCAGGCCCAGTACCAGCTGCGGCGCAGGCCGTCGTTGCGCTTCGGATCCTTGCCCAGCACCTCGGCCGGGCTGTGGTGCAGCATGCCGCCGAAGGCCGCCTTGCACCAGTTCTGGTAGCCCTGCGTGTGCAGGATGAACTCGTGCCAGGCCTGTCGACCACCTTGGACGGCATGGCCACGAACTTGCGGCCGCTGCGCAGGTACGCCATGAAGAACTGGCGCAGCCCGCGCAGCACCAGTTCGGCGTCGCGCTGGGTGAGCCCGGGATGGGCCGCGCGCAGCTTGCCGGCCAGGAAGGGCGGCAGCCGGGCCTCGCGGATGAACTGGCGGCGCAGGCTGATTTCGATCCGGCCCAGCAGCGCCGCAAAGCAGAAGGCCGCGACGAACAGCAGCCCCGACGCCCACCAGCGCGCGGGAACCAGGAACACCGCGGCGATGCCCGCCACGATGACGAGCCGCTGCGCCCACACCAGCGCCGCGATGCGCCGCCGGTAGTTCAGGTGGAGAAAATCGAGATCCACCGCGTCAGACGACCACCGGCTCCGGCTCCAGCCGGATGCCGAAGCGCTCGTACACGCTGGTCTGGATGGCCTTGGCCAGGGTCATGACCTCGCCGCCCGTGACCGGATTCTCGAGGCCGCCGCGGTTCACCAGCACCAGCGCCTGCCTTTCGTAGACGCCGGCATTGCCGACCGACTTGCCCTTCCAGCCGCAGGCGTCGATGAGCCAGCCGGCCGCGAGCTTGATGCTGCCGTCGTCCATCGGGTAGTGCACGATCTTGGGGTCGCGCGCAATGATGTCGGCGCACTGCTCGGGCGTGACCGTGGGGTTCTTGAAGAAGCTGCCGGCATTGCCGAGCACGCGCCAGTCGGGCAGCTTGGCGCGGCGGATGGCGCAGACCCAGTCGAACACGTCGGTGGCGCTGGGCGTGAAGTTGCCGGTTTCCTCCATCTTGCGCGCGAGGTCGAGGTAGCCCACCACGGCTTTCCAGGGCTTGGGCAGGCGAAAACGCACACGGGTGATCAGCGCCCGGCCCGACAGGCCGAAATCGTTCGGCCCGCTTCGCACATGCTTGAACACCGAGTCGCGGTAGCCGAAGGCGCACTGCGCGGCATCGAGCGTGAAACTGCGTCCGGTGTCCAGGTCGATGGCATCGAGCGAATCGAAGCGGTCCTGCAGCTCGACGCCGTAGGCACCGATGTTCTGCACCGGCGCACCGCCCACCGTGCCCGGAATGAGCGCCAGGTTCTCGAGGCCCGGATAGCCGTGCTCGAGCATCCATTGCACCGCGTCGTGCCAGATTTCGCCCGCGCCGGCCTCCACGATCCAGGCGCGCGGGGTCTCCTCGACCAGCCGCAGCCCCTTGATCTCGACCTTCAGCACCAGCGGCTTGACGTCGCCGGTGAGCACGATGTTGCTACCGCCGCCCAGCACGAAGCGGGGCGCGCCCTGCCACCGGGGGTCGGCCCGCAGCTCGGCCACGTCCGCCTCGCTGGCGATGCGCACCAGGTTCTGCGCGCGCGCGACGATGCCGAAGCTGTTGTACGGCTGCAGCGGGACGTTGTTCTCCACGATCATGGGAGAATTGTCGCATCCAGCACCCCGTGAATTCAGGAGAGCCCATGCCGTCTTTCGATACCGTCTGCGAGCCGAATCTGCCCGAAGTGAAGAATGCGGTCGAAAACACCGCCAAGGAAATCGCAACGCGCTTCGATTTCAAGGGCACGGCCGCCGCCGTCGAGCTCAAGGACAAGGAAATCACCATGATCGGCGACGCCGAGTTCCAGCTCGTGCAGGTCGAAGACATCCTGCGCGCCAAGCTCACCAAGCGCAGCGTCGACGTGCGCTTCCTCGACAAGGGCGACGTTCAGAAGATCGGCGGCGACAAGGTCAAGCAGGTCATCAAGGTGAAGAGCGGCATCGAATCCGAGCAGGCCAAGAAGATCACCCGCATCATCAAGGACAGCAAGCTCAAGGTGCAGGCGGCCATCCAGGGCGACGCGGTACGCATCACCGGCGCCAAGCGCGACGACCTGCAGGCCGCCATGGCGCTCATCAAGAAGGACGTGCCCGACATGCCGCTGTCCTTCAACAACTTCCGCGACTGAGCCGCAAATGAAAGCCCTCGTCGTCGCAGCGCAGCTCCTGGCTGCCGCTGTCGGGGCGCATGCGGCCGGCTCCGTGATGCTGACCGGCACCATCGGCAGCCGCGCGATCCTGATCGTGAACGGCGCGCCGCCCAAGACGGTGGCGGTCGGCGAGACGTTCCAGGGCGTGAAGCTGGTGTCGCTGCAGGCCGAGCAGGCGGTGGTCGAACTCGAGGGCAAGCGCGTCAACCTGCGCATGGACACGCCGGTCAGCATTGGCGGCGGGGGAGGCACCGGTGGCGGCAGCCGCATCGTGCTGCCGGCCGACAGCCGCGGCCATTTCATGACGCAGGGCGCCATCAACGGCCGCCCCGTCACCTTCATGCTCGACACGGGCGCCACGTCCATCGCCTTGTCGGCCGACGACGCCCAGCGCATCGGCCTGGACTACAGCAAGGGGCAGCGCATCCAGATCAGCACCGCCAACGGCATGTCCAGCGGCTACAGGCTGCGGCTGCGGTCGGTGCGCGTGGGCGATGTCGAGGTGTACGACATCGACGCCATCGTCTCGCCGCAGCCCATGCCCTTCGTGCTGCTGGGCAACAGCTTCATCAACCGCTTTTCGATGCGCCGCGACGCGGACCAGATGGTCCTGGAGAAACGCTACTGACCTTTCGCATCAGGCTTGCGCGGCCGTGACGACGATCTCGATCTTGTAGGCCGCATTGGCCATCTTGGCCTGCACCGTTGCGCGCGGTGGGGTGTTGCCGGCGGGAATCCACGCATCCCACACCTCGTTCATGGCCGTGATGTCGGTGATGTCGGCCAGGAAGATCTGCGTCATGAGAATGCGCGACTTGTCGCTGCCGGCCTCGGCCAGCAGCCGGTCGACCATCGCCAGCACCTGGGAGGTCTGGCCGCGGATGTCCTGCGTGGTGTCGTCGGGCACCTGGCCCGCAAGGTAGATGGTGCCGTTGTGCACGGCCGTCTCGGACAGGCGCGGACCGACGTGGAAGCGGGTGATGGATGCCATGGTGTTTATCAAGCCTTTTTCTTCGAGCCGAGTTTCGACTCCGTGCCGGCCGCGAGCCGGCGGATGTTTTCGCGGTGCCGCCAGACCAGCAGCAGACTCATGATGATGACCGCAATCAGCACCGTGCGGTCGAGCGGCCACGCAATGTTGCCACCCAGCAGGTAATACGCCGGCGCAAAGAAGGCCGCCACCAGCGAGGACAGCGACGAATAACGGAAAAACACCGCGATGATCAGCCAGGTGGCGCCTGTGGCCAGCCCCAGCCAGGGCGCGATGCCCACCAGCACGCCGGCCGCCGTGGCCACGCCCTTGCCGCCCTGGAAGCCGAAGAACACGGGGTAGAGATGGCCCAGGAAGGCCGCCAGGCCCGCCAGCGCGGCCACGCCTTCGCCCAGGCCCCACTGCGCGCCGAAATGTCGGATCAGGAACACCGGCAGCCAGCCCTTGAGCGCATCGAGCAGCAGCGTGGCCAGCGCCGCGCCCTTGTTGCCCGAGCGCAGCACGTTGGTGGCACCGGGATTGCCGCTGCCGTAGCTGCGAGGGTCGGCCATGCCGAGCGCCTTGCTCACGATGACCGCAAAGGACAGCGAGCCGATCAGGTACGAAGCCAGAATGGCGATGAAAGACGGCAGATGAAAGCTCAAGGCGGCGCTCCGCGGGGGATGGTTGTTCTTGTTCGGCGACGCCGGCCGGGACCGGAATGCGTCGCGCCGGCTATTCTGCCAGTGCGCACTGCACCGGCTGGGCACCGAGCAAGGCGACGCACGCCTGCGGGTCGATGCCCACCAGGTACCCGCGCCGCCCGCCGTTGATCGCGATCTTCGGCAGTTCGAGGATGGTCGACTCGATGTAGACCGGCATCCGGCGCCGCGTACCGAACGGCGAGGTGCCGCCCACCATGTAGCCGCTGTGGCGCTGCGCGACCTCGGGCTTGCAGGGCTCGACCGACTTGGCGCCGATCTGCCGCGCGAGGTTCTTGGTCGACACCGTGCGGTTGCCGTGCATCAGCACGATCAGCGGCCTGGCGTCCTGGTCCTGCATCACCAGCGTCTTCACCACCGTGAAGGGATCGAGGCCCAGCACGGCGGCGCTGTGCTGGGCGCCGCCGTGCTCCAGGTACTCGTAGGGATGCTCGGTGAAGGCGACCTTGTTCGCGCGCAGCAGCTGGGTGGCGGGCGTCTCGGAAACGTGGGCCTTCCTGCTCACTGGTGCACCCTTGGCGCTGCGCGCCTTCCCGCCAGGCGGGAGCGAGCATGCTTGGGGCGGCCCGGCGCGGCGCTCACGCCGCCGGGTCCCGGATCTCCCACCGGATCCTGTCGATCTCGGCCAGCACCTCGGGCGAGAGCGTGGTGCCGTAGGCATCGATGTCTTCGTCCAGCTGCGCCACCGTCGTCACGCCGATGATGGTGCTTGCCACCTGCCACTTGGTGTAGCAGAAGGCCAGCGCAAGCTGCGTGGGCGAGAGGCCGTTGTCGCGCGCGAGCTGGTTGTAGAGGCGCGCAGCCTTCAGTGCATCGGGGCGGCCCCAGCGCAGCTTGCGCACCGACTCGTAGCGCGTGATGCGCGCTTCCTGCGGCGCGTCCGGGCCGGTGATGCCGCTCTTGTCGTACTTGCCGGTGAGCAGGCCGTAGGCCAGCGGCGAATAGGCCAGCAGCGACACGCCCAGCCGGTGCATCGTCTCATCCAGGCCGTTCTCGACGCCGCGGCTCGCCAGGTTGTAGACGTTCTGCACCGTGGCCACGCGCGGCAGCCCGTGCTGCTCGGCCAGCCGCACGAACTCGTGCACGCCGTAGGGCGTTTCATTCGACAGGCCGATGGCGCGCACCTTGCCGGCCTTCACCAGGCCGCCGAGGGCTTCGAGCTGCTCCAGGATCGGCGTCTGCGAGACCTCCTTGGCCGGGTCGTAGTAGATGTTGCCGAAGGCCGGCACATGGCGCTCGGGCCAGTGGATCTGGTAGAGGTCGATGACGTCGGTCTTCAGACGCTTCAGGCTCGCGTTGCACGAGGCCACGATGTCGGCCGCCGTCATGCCCACGCCCTCGCGCACCCACGGGGTGTTGCGCAGCGGGCCGGCCACCTTGGTGGCGAGCACGAGCTTCTGCCGCGCACCGGGGTTGGCCGCAAACCAGTTGCCGATGATGGTTTCGGTGACGCTATAGGTTTCCTGGCGCGTGGGCACCGAGTACATCTCGGCCGTGTCGATGAAGTCGACGCCGCGCTCGAGCGAGCGGCTCAGGATGGCGTGGGACGTGGGCTCGTCCACCTGTTCGCCGAAGGTCATGGTGCCCAGGCAGATGGGGGTGACGTGCAGGTCGCTCTGGCCGAGTTGGATTTTTTTCATGCGCGGGATGCTACCGCCCTCCTCTGCGGCGCGCTGGCAGTGCAGCCAAAACCCGGGCGGGCGCTGTCCTGTGCCGGACTGCGCCCCATCACAGGGCTCCTTATCATCGACGCCCATGTACCAAGCCCTCCGTCCCTCGCGCAGCGAATTCGTGCCCGTGCGCAACCTCCGCTACCACGTGCGCCTCTGGGGCGAGCCCTCGCCCCACAAGCCGCCATTGGTGCTGCTGCACGGCTGGATGGACGTGGCCGCCTCCTGGCAATTCGTGGTCGACGCACTGGCCGAGGAGCGCTTCATCGTCGCACCCGACTGGCGCGGCTTCGGCCTCACCGACGGCGGCGGCGTCGACAACTACTGGCTGCCCGACTACCTGGCCGATCTCGAATGGCTGCTCGACCACTACGCGGGCGAAGGCGATGCCGCGCGGCCGGTCGACCTGGTCGGCCACAGCATGGGCGGCAATGTCGCCATGCACTACGCGGGTGCGAGGCCCGAGCGCATCCGCCGCCTCGTCAACCTCGAAGGATTCGGCATGCCGGCGCGCAAGCCCGAGGAAGCGCCCGCGCGCTACGGCCAATGGATCGACGAGCTCAAGCGCCTGCACCGCGGCGAGATGGCGCTGGCGGGCTACTCGGCCGTCGACGGCGTGGCGCGGCGGCTCATGAAGACCAATCCGCGCCTCACGCCCGACAAGGCCGGCTGGCTCGCCAGCCATTGGTCGGCGCTCCAGTTGCAGGCCGACGGCAGCGAACGCTGGCAGATCCTCGGCGACGCCGCGCACAAGATCATCAACGCGAACATCTTCCGGGTCGACGAAACGCTTGCGCTCTATGCGCGGATCTCGGCGCCCACGCTGATGGTCGAGGCCGCCGACGACAGCCTGCACGGCTGGTGGAAGAACCGCTACACGCTCGCCGAATTCCACGAGCGGCTGGAGTCCGTGCCTTCGGTGCGCATCGAGCAGGTGGCCGACGCGGGCCACATGCTGCACCACGACCAGCCGCAGCGCGTGGCCGGATTGATCGAGCAGTTCCTGGCCGCCTGAACCGGCCGGCGCTTCAGGCCACCGCGCGCCGCAGCGCCGCGCGCGCCAGAAGCCGCGTGGAGTCGAGCGTGGGCAGCGGCGAATTCACGTCGTTCATGATGAGCGGAATCTCGGTGCAGCCGAGCACCACCGCATCGCAGCCCTCTTCGTCCTTCATGCGCTGGATCACGCGCCGGAACGCCAGGACCGCGTCGGGCGTGAACACACCGCGGACCAGCTCGTCCATGATGATGCGGTTGATCTCTTCGCGCTCCTCGACGGTAGGGCGGACGTATTCGAGCCCCCTGGCCGACAGCTTCTCGGGATAGACCTCGCTGTCGACCAGCCAGCGCGTGCCGGTGATGGCCAGGCGCCGGAAGCCGCGCTGCGCGGCCTCGTCGGCCACGCACTCGGCAATATGCAGCCACGGCAGCGGCGAGCGCGCCTCGATGAACGGCAGCGCCTGGTGGATCGTGTTGTCGGGGCAGACCAGGAAGTCGGCGCCGATCTTCGCGAGCTTGCTCGCCGAGGCAAGCATCACTTCGCCAACGCCATGCCAGTCGCCGCGGTAGATGTGCGCCATGTAGTCCGAAAGCGATGGCGTGTGCATGGCCACTTCGGGATGCGCATGCGGGCCGAGCAATTCGGCCCCCTCCACGCAGATGGTCTGGTAGCAGAGCGCCGCGCCTTCGGCGGAACATCCGACGATTCCGATGTGCTGGGTCATCCGCACATGCTACAAGCCCGACGCCCGGAGCGCGCCGGGCCGGCCCGGAAAACTCAGTTCTCCTCGGCGGCGTCGTTGCCCGTGAGCATCAGCACCTCCTCGACGAAGGCGTCGAAATTCGGCAGTGCGGCCGGCAGCGGCCGCAGGGGCGCGGCCGGCAGGCTCACCCATTCGCCCGCCTCGAACAGCAGGCCCAGGTAGCCGTCCTCCGCGGGCACATAGAACAGCGTCGCGCGGTCGAGCAACGACTGGCCTTCCGGCGCGTCGTCTTCGCGGCCCCATGCAACGCCCTGCCGCGCAAGGCGCTCGGTGATCCGCCCGTCGCACACGTGCGTTTCGCGCCAGCTTCCTTCGGTATCGAAAACAGCGAGCACGGGCATGGGCGTCCTTGGCTTGAGAAGAAGAATTACTGCAGGAAGCCGGGCTTGGCGTAGCCCTGGAACTTGCTGTCGACCACGGCCTTGAACTCCTTGGAGCGGTAGGCCTCGGCAATGTCCCTGGCCCAGGGCGCGCTCCTGTCCGCGCTCTTCACGGCCACCACGTTCAGGTAGTAGTCGGGGGTCTTCTCGAGCACCACGGCTTCGCTCAGCTTCAGGCCCGACGAGATCGCGAAGTTGCCGTTGACGATGGCGTACTCGGTGTCGCCCAGCGAGCGCGGCAGCTGCGCGGCCTCGAGCGGAATGAACTTGAGCTTCTTCGGGTTCTCGGCCACGTCCTTTTCGGACGCGCGCAGCGCATCGACACCGGGCTTGATCGTGATGAGCTTGTTCTGCTCCAGCAGCACCAATGCACGGGCCAGATTGCTCGGGTCGTTGGGCAGCGTGAAGCGGTCGCCCTCCTTCACTTCGGCCAGGGTCTTGCGCTTGGTGGAGTACACCCCCAGCGGCGCAATGGGGCCCTGCACCAGTTCGGCGAGGTCGAGCTTCTGGTCGGCCGAGAACTTCTTCAGGTAGACCTGGTGCTGGAAGAAGTTGGCATCGAGCGAGCCCTGCGCGAGCGCGAGGTTGGGCTGCACGTAGTCGTTGAACTCGACCAGCTTCACCTTGTAGCCCTTCTTTTCGAGGATGGGCACGATGCCGGCCTTGAGCTGGTCGATGTTGGAGCCGGCTGTACCGCCGATCACGAGGTTCTTCTTGGCTTCCTGGGCCTGTGCCAGCGAAAGGCCGCCGAACGACAGGGCAACCAGGGACAGGGCAAGGACGGAGCGGCGCAGCAGAGCGGTTTTCATGAAATCAAAAAAGGAAGGAACGAGAGAAAAAAAGATTCAACGCTTGTCCAGCCTGCGCGCCGTGGTGTTGCCCACGAACTGCAGGATCTGTACCAGCACCACGAGCAGCGCCACGGTGAGCACCATCACGTCGGTCTGGAAGCGGTAGTAGCCATAGCGGATGGCCAGGTCGCCGATGCCGCCGCCGCCCACCACGCCGGCAATTGCCGAGTAGGAGAGAAAGCTCACCGCCAGCACCGTGAGCGCGAGCACCAATCCGGAGCGCGCCTCGACCACCAGCACGCGCCAGACGATCTGCAGCTCCGAGGCGCCCATGGCATGCGCCGCCTCGATCACGCCGCGCGGCACTTCGCGCAGGCACTGGTCGACCAGCCGCGCAAAGTACGGAATGGCCGCGAACGACAGCGGCACCGCGGCCGCCAGCGGCCCGATGGAAGTGCCCGCGATCACCCGCGTGAACGGCACCAGCGCCACCAGCAAAATGATGAAAGGAAACGAGCGCACGGTGTTCACGATCCAGTTGAGCACCAGGAACGCCGGCTTGTTCTCGAGCGACTGGCCCGGTCCCAGCAGGAACAGCAGGATGCCCAGCGGCCCGCCGATCAGCACCGCGGCCGAGAGGCCGATGGCCAGCATCAGGAAGGTCTGGCCGGTGGCCACCCACAGCTCGGGGAGGATGGGGGCGATGTTCTCAAACATAGGCCACCTCCTGCGCGCTGCGCTGCGTTGGCACGGAGCGCGGCTCGATCGGTTCGCGCGCCTCGCGTTCGCGGCGGCGCACCAGCGCGTCGATCTCGCGGCCCAGCGCCGTTTTTCGCTCTTCGCCCGGCGCATCGACCACCGCGAACTGCTCCACCAGCCGGCCCTTCTCCAGGATGGCCACGTTGCGGCACAGCACCTCGACCACCGAGAGTTCGTGCGTGACGATCACGATGGTCACGCCGATCTTCTGGTTGATGTCGCGCAGCGTCTCGAGCAGCGCGCGCGTGGTTTCGGTGTCGAGCGCCGAGGTGGGCTCGTCGCACAGCAGCACCTGCGGCCGCGGCGCCAGCGCGCGCGCAATGGCCACGCGCTGCTTCTGCCCGCCCGAGAGCTGCGCCGGATAGGTGTCGATCTTCTCGGCCAGGCCCACCAGGGCCAGGCATTCGCGCACCCGGGCGTCGATCTCGGCGCGCGAATGCCGGCCGTGGATCTTCAGCGGGAAGGCCACGTTGTCGAAAACCGTGGCGTTCTGAAGCAGGTTGAACTGCTGGAAGATCATGCCGATGTTCTGGCGGGTGCCCCGCAGCTCGCGGCGCGAGAGCGTGGTGAGGTCGCGCCCGCCCACGAAGACCTGGCCCACATCGGGCCGCTCCAGCAGGTTGATGAGGCGCAGCAGGGTCGACTTGCCTGCGCCGCTCTTGCCGATCAGGCCGAACACGTCGCCCTGGTGGATGTCGAGCGAGAGCGACTGCACGGCGTCGAACACCTCGCCGCTGGGCAGTGCGAATGACTTCTGCACGGATTGAAGACGGATCACGGGCTGCGCGTTGCCGCGGCCCGCGTCGGACGGAGGGTTGCTCATAGAAAAGGCAGCAGCGGGCGCGGAGCCGGCTGCAAAGGTTCGCAAAAAAGGGGCCGAGTATGAAAACAAAGGCGTCAAAAGGGAACGAACAAATTGGCTCGTGCTTATGCATAAAAACACATAAGCCATCGAATGCATGGTCAAGCATCGCCATATCGATATGCATATTCGTTCGTTCCCAAATGCACCGGGCGATGCCACATTCGCGCCTTCTTTTTTGTGATCGCACGACCCATTTATGCAGAACTCCCTTCGCCGCCGCAGCCTCTTCCTTGCCACGCTGGCCGCCGCCCTCTTCTGCGGCAGCACCGCCTTCGCGCAGGACAGCAACAACAAGAACACTGTCAAGGTCGGCATCTCGGTCGGCAGCGCCGAGCAGGTGTTCGAGGTGGTGAAGAAGGTGGCCGCCAAGGACGGCCTGAACATCCAGCTCGTGGTGTTCAACGACTACCAGTTGCCCAACGCCGCGCTGGCCTCGGGCGACCTGGACGCCAACGCCTTCCAGCACCAGCCCTTCCTGGACAACCAGAACAGGGCGCGCGGCTTCGACATCGTGCCCGTGGGCCTCACCATTACCGCGCCGCTGGGCTTCTACTCGCGCAAGATCAAGACGATCGACCAGCTGCCCGACGGCGCGGCGGTCGGCATCCAGAACGACCCGTCGAACGGCAACCGCGCGCTGCTGCTGCTGCAGTCGGCCGGGCTCGTCACGCTGAAGCCCGAGGCGGTGAAGAACAACACGGCCACGCCGCTGGACGTGGTGAGCAACCCGAAGAAGCTCAAGCTCGTGCCGCTCGATGCCGCGCAGCTGCCGCGCTCGCTCGACGACCTGGCGATTGCCGCCATCAACAACGACTACGCCGAGAAGGCCGGGCTGTCGCTGAACAAGGACGCCGTGATCAAGG
Organism: Variovorax beijingensis; assembly: GCF_003951285.1. Classification (GTDB taxonomy): domain Bacteria; phylum Pseudomonadota; class Gammaproteobacteria; order Burkholderiales; family Burkholderiaceae_C; genus Variovorax; species Variovorax beijingensis. The sequence goes on from NZ_RXFQ01000002.1 coordinate 85,814, forward strand.
AGGCCGCGAAGAGCCCGTATGCCAACCTGATCGCCGTGCGCCGCGCCGACAAGGACAAGCCCTGGGCCAGGCGGCTGGTGGCGGCTTACCAGTCGCCGGAGGTGAGGAGCTTCATCGAAGCCCAGTTCAAGGGGTCGCTGGTGCCGGCGTTCTGAGTTCTTCTTTCTCCCTCCCCTCCCGGGGGAGGGTTGAGGTGGGGGCAAGCGGCGCTCGCAATAGACGCCCTGCCCGCCCCCATCCCAGCCTTCCCCCGGAGGGGGAAGGAGCAATACGGGGCATCTGCGGGGCGGGTTATTGGTCCGTGAGAAAATGCCGGGTTTCCCCCGAACACAGTCAGGACACCCCATGGACGCAGAACAAATCAACCAGATCGGCGCAACGCTTGCAGACCTGAGCGCCCGGACTGCGGATTTACGGAGGTATCTTTGACTACGATGCCAAAGCCGAACGCCTGAGGACGGTCAACGCGTCGCTCGAAGATCCCAACGTCTGGAACGACCCCAAGAAGGCCCAGGAACTGGGCCGCGAGAAAAAGTCGCTCGACGACGTGGTCGTCACGCTCGACCGCCTCACCAGCGGCCTGTCGGACAACACCGAGCTCTACGAGATGTCGAAGGAAGACGGCGACATGGACGGCTTGCAGTCCATTGCCGATGACGCCGCTGCGCTCGAAGCCGACATCAAGCAGCTCGAATTCCGCCGGATGTTCAACAACCCGGCCGACCCGCTCAACGCCTTCGTCGACATCCAGGCCGGCGCGGGCGGAACCGAGGCCTGCGACTGGGCCAGCATGCTGCTGCGCCAGTACCTGAAGTACGCCGAGCGCAAGGGCTTCAAGACGCAGATCGAGGACGAAACCCCGGGCGACACCGCCGGCATCAAGGGCGCGACCATCAAGGTCGAGGGCGACTACGCCTTCGGCCTCTTGCGCACCGAGACCGGCGTGCACCGCCTGGTGCGCAAGTCGCCGTTCGACTCGTCGGGCGGGCGCCACACCAGTTTTGCTTCGATCTTCGTGTACCCGGAAATCGACGACTCGATCGAGATCGAGATCAACCCGGCCGACGTGCGCACCGACACCTTCCGCGCCAGCGGCGCCGGCGGCCAGCACATCAACAAGACCGACTCGGCCGTGCGCCTGACGCACATCCCGACCGGCATCGTGGTGCAGTGCCAGGACGGCCGCAGCCAGCACAGCAACCGCGACGTGGCGTGGAAGCGCCTGCGCTCGCGCCTGTACGACCACGAGATGCGCAAGCGCCAGGAAGAGCAGCAGAAGCTCGAGGACAGCAAGACCGACGTGGGCTGGGGCCACCAGATCCGCAGCTACGTGCTGGACAACAGCCGCATCAAGGACCTGCGCACCAACGTCGAAGTCTCGGCCACGCAGAAGGTGCTGGACGGCGACCTCGACGTGTTCATCGAAGCCTCTCTCAAGCAGGGCGTGTAGCCGATGAGCCTGAAAAGCCTGAAGGATGGGAAGGTCGAAGCCTTCATCTTCGACATGGACGGCACCATGATCGACTCCATGCCGTGGCATGCGCGCTCGTGGGTGGAGTTTGTCGAACGCCACGGGCTGAAGCTCGATGTGACCGACATTCTTGCGCGCACCACGGGCCGCACCGGCGCCGAGTGCATGCGCGAGCTGTTCGAGCGCGAGCTTTCCGACGACGAGTGCCTGGGCCTGGTGCACGAGAAGGAAGAGATCTACCGCGCCCTCTTCCACGACAACTTCGCCGAAGTGGCCGGATTCACCGCCTTTGCCAAGGCCGCCGTGGCACGCGGCCTGAAGGTGGCCGTGGGCACGGCCGGCGACCGGCACAACATCGCGTTTGCGATGTCGCGCCTGAAGATGGACCCGCTGCCGCTGGCCATCGTCGGCGGCGACGAAGGCTTTGCCGGCAAGCCCACGCCCGAGATCTTTCTGGAAGCCGCGCGCCGCATCGGCGTGGCGCCCGAACGCTGCATCGTCTTTGAAGATGCCCCCTTCGGCATCGAGGCCGCGCGCCGCGGCGGCATGCGTGCCGTGGCCGTGTGCAGCACCCATTCCGCCGCCGAGCTTGCCGGCCCCCATGTGATTGCCGCGGTTCGCGACTACGACGAACTCGCCCATTCGAACTTTCTGGAGACACTCGATGCTGCTGCAGCGTGACGCCCAAGGGCAACCGATTGCCATTCGCCGCGAAGACTATGCCGCTCCGGCATTCTGGATCGACACCGTCGACCTCACCTTCGACCTCGACCCCGCCAAGACCCGCGTGCTCAACCGCATGCAGCTGCGCCGCAACCCCGACGCGCCGGCCCAGCCGCTGCGCCTGGACGGCGACGAGCTGAACCTGGCGCGCGTGCTGGTCAACGGCCAGGGCGCATCGTTCCGCATGGAAGGCGACCAGCTTGTCATCGACGGCTTGCCCGACGCCTTCGAACTCGAGATCTTCACCACCTGCTGCCCCATCAAGAACACCAAGCTGATGGGCCTGTTCGTGAGCGAAGACACCTTCTTCACGCAGTGCGAGGCCGAGGGCTTTCGCCGCATCACCTACTTCCTCGACCGTCCGGACGTGATGGCGATGTACACCGTGACGCTGCGCGCCGCCAAGGCCGCCTACCCGGTGCTGCTGTCGAACGGCAACCTCGTCGAGCAGGGCGAACTGCCCGAAGGCCGCCACTTTGCCAAGTGGGTCGACCCCTTCAAGAAGCCCTGCTACCTGTTCGCGCTGGTGGCCGGCAAGCTGGTGGCGCGCGAGCAGCGCATCACCGCGCGCAACGGCAAGGAACACCTGCTGCAGGTGTACGTGCGCGCCGGCGACCTCGACAAGACCGAGCACGCGATGAACTCGCTGGTCAACTCCGTGCTCTGGGACGAAGCCCGCTTCGGCCTGCCGCTGGACCTGGACCGCTTCATGATCGTGGCCACCAGCGACTTCAACATGGGCGCCATGGAGAACAAGGGCCTGAATATCTTCAACACGAAGTACGTTCTGGCCAACCAGGCCACCGCCACCGACGCCGACTACAGCAACATCGAAAGCGTGGTCGGCCACGAGTACTTCCACAACTGGAGCGGAGACCGCGTGACCTGCCGCGACTGGTTCCAGCTCTCGCTGAAGGAAGGCCTCACCGTCTTCCGCGACCAGGAGTTCAGCCAGGACCTGTGCGCCGATGCCTCGGCCCGCGCCGTCAAGCGCATCGAGGACGTTCGCGTTTTGCGCACCGCCCAGTTCCCCGAAGACGCCGGCCCCATGGCCCACCCGGTGCGGCCCGACAGCTACATCGAGATCAGCAACTTCTACACCGTCACCATCTACGAAAAGGGTGCCGAGGTGGTGCGCATGATGCAGACGCTGGTCGGCCGCAAGGGCTTCGAGAAGGGCATCACGCTCTACTTCGAGCGCCATGACGGCCAGGCCGTGACCTGCGACGATTTCGCCCAGGCCATTGCCGACGCCAACCCCGATTCGGAACTCGCCCGCCTGCTGCCGCAGTTCAAGCGCTGGTACAGCCAGGCCGGCACGCCGCGCCTGGCCGCCCACGGCGTGTACGACGCGCAGAACCGCAGCTACACCCTGAGCATCGTCCAGAGCTGCCCGCCCACGCCGGGCCAGCCGGCCAAGGAACCCTTCGTCATTCCGGTGAACATCGGCCTGCTCGACGCCACCGGGCGCGAACTGCCGCTGCAGCTCGAAGGCGAAAGCGAAGTGACCCGAGGCGCGCCGGGCACGCCCTGCACGCGCACCGTGGTGCTCTCGCGCGCCGGCGAGCAGATCACCTTCGTCGGCCTCGACGCCGAGCCCGTGCCTTCCATCCTGCGCGGCTTCAGCGCGCCAGTGATCCTCGACTTCGAATACACCGACGCCCAGCTGCTCACCCTGCTGGCCAACGACCCCGACCCCTTCAACCGCTGGGAAGCCGGCCAGCGCCTGGGCCTGCGCGCCGCGCTGCAGGGCATTGCGGCGCTGGCCACCGACACCACCCCGGTGCTGAACGACGCCTACCTCGACGCCATGCGCAGCGTGCTGCGCAACCCCAAGCTCGACGCCGCCTTCAAGGAACTGGTGCTCACGCTGCCGTCGGAAACCTACATTGCCGAACAGCTCGACGTGGTCGATCCGCAGCGCGTGCACCTGGTGCGCGAAGCCATGCGCGCGCAGCTGGCCACCGCCCTCTTTTCCGACTGGCAACAGGTCTACGAAGAAAACCACGACACCGGCGCCTACACGCCCGACCCGACCTCGTCGGGCCGCCGCGCGCTGGCCGGCATGGCGCTCAACTTCTTGTGCCTGGCGGCGCGCTCTTCGGGCGACACCGTGTGGCCCGGCAAGACGCTGCAGCGCTTCAAGGACGCCGGCAACATGACCGACCGCTTCAACGCGCTCAACGCGCTGGTGTCGTCGGGCCACACCCTGGCCGCGCAGGCGCTCGCGCGCTTCCATGCCATCTTCAAGGACGAGGCGCTGGTCATCGACAAGTGGTTCTCGCTGCAGGCCGGCGCGCCCGACCGCGGCGGCGACATCCTGCCGCTGGTCAGGCAGCTGATGAAGCACCCGGACTTCTCCATCAAGAACCCCAACCGCGCCCGCAGCGTGATCTTCAGCTACTGCAGCGCCAACCCCGGTGCGTTCCACCGCCCCGACGCGGCCGGCTACGTGTACTGGAGCGAGCGCGTCATCGAGCTGGACGCCATCAACCCCCAGGTGGCCGCCCGCCTCGCCCGCGCGCTCGACCGCTGGAGCAAGCTGGCCGAACCGTACCGCAGCGCCGCGCGCGAAGCGATTGCCCGCGTGGCCGCCAAGCCCGACCTGAGCAAGGACACGCATGAGGTGGTGACCCGCGCCCTGGCCGGTAACTGACAGACAAGGAACACAGGAAGCACATGGCTCAACAACAGAAGATTTCCCTCACCCGCTACCTCGTCGAAAAGCAGCGCGCCGACGGCCTCATTCCCGGCCAGCTGCGCCTCTTGCTCGAAGTGGTGGCCCGCGCCTGCAAGAGCATCAGCCAGGCCGTCAACAAGGGCGCGCTGGGCGGCGTGCTCGGCACCGCCGAGAGCGAGAACGTGCAGGGCGAGATCCAGAAGAAGCTGGACATCATCGCCAATGAAGTGCTCATCGAGGCCAACGAATGGGGCGGCCACCTTGCGGCCATGGCCAGCGAGGAAATGGACAGCATCTACGTGGTGCCCAACCGCTACCCGCAGGGCGAATACCTGCTCATGTTCGACCCGCTCGACGGCAGCAGCAACATCGACGTGAACGTGAGCATCGGCACCATCTTCAGCGTGCTGAAGAAGCCCGACGACACCCCCGGCGTGCAGGAAGCCGACTTCCTGCAGCCCGGCACCCAGCAGGTGGCCGCCGGCTACTGCATCTACGGCCCGCAGACCACCCTGGTGCTCACCGTGGGCAACGGCGTGGCCATGTTCACGCTCGACCGCGAGCAAGGCAGCTTCGTGCTCACGCAGGAAGACATCCAGATTCCGGCCGATACCAAGGAATTTGCCATCAACATGAGCAACATGCGCCACTGGGACGAGCCCATGAAGCGCTACATCGACGAATGCCTGGCCGGCAAGGAAGGCCCGCGCGGCAAGGACTTCAACATGCGCTGGATCGCCAGCATGGTGGCCGACGTGCACCGCATCCTGATGCGCGGCGGCGTGTTCATGTACCCGTGGGACAAGCGCGAGCCCGAAAAGGCCGGCAAGCTGCGCCTGATGTACGAGGCCAACCCGATGAGCTGGCTGGTCGAGCAGGCCGGCGGCGCCGCCACCAACGGCAAGCAGCGCATCCTGGAGCTGCAGCCCACCAAACTGCACGAGCGCGTGAGCGTGATGTTGGGTTCGCGTAACGAAGTCGAGCGTTTGACCAAGTACCACGCCGAAAAGGCCTGACGGTGTTGCTATAATCCGAGGCTTCGCCGGTGTAGCTCAGTCGGTAGAGCAGCTCATTCGTAATGAGAAGGTCGGGTGTTCGATTCATCTCTCCGGCACCAATTAAAAGCCCCGTTGCTATCAACACGATAGCAACGGGGCTTTTTTCTTAGGCGATGTAATCGCCGTGTAAGAGGATTTTGAGGCATGACTCTGATGCTGTCGCATTCCACGCCAATTCCTACCCGCCATGTGCTTTGGCGCCCTCTGTGCTTGGCCCCCGCCCTGATGGCCATCGCGATCCTCCCGGCCGCGGCGCAACATCCGGTCTATCGCTGCGAGACGAACGGCAAGGTCAGCTACTCGGACGCCCCATGCGTCGGAGCCAAGGTGATCGACGCGACGCCCACGCAAGGCATGGACAAGATGACCGGGCAGTCCCGCAAAGGCCGCGAGGTGCAGCGCGAAGAGTTCAATGCGGCCTTCGACAACGCATTCTGTCCTCTCCATGGCCGCTCGCATGCCGACATGGACGTGATGCGTCGCCGCGTCAAACTGCCCAGGGGCGATCAAGCTCAGTGCGCCAATCTCGACAACCGTCTACCCCAATTGGAATCGAACGCGGCGGGAACGTCGGGCGATGCGAAGGCTCGTGCCGATGTCGACCTCTACAAGGCCCGCAAGCAGTTCTTCGACCTGAAGTGCTGAACTGCGATGATTGGTAGGCAGCAGCGCTTAGCCGAAGTGCTTTTCGCGGTGGCAGTTTGGGCAGAGGGCCCAAGCGTTGGCGACGGTGTCGTCCCCACCTTGCGCCAACGGTGTGATGTGATGAACTTCTAGGTACGGATCGCCGGTGGCCTTGCTGACAAACGGCGCTGGTCGCTTGCACTCTTCACAGTGCCCCTCTGCTCGAAAGAGAACTTCGGCAACCACATCGGGGTTGCGCACGAACGCGGTTGAGACAGTCCGAATGGTTTTGGGATTCTTTGGTGCTTTGGCCAAGCGTGCAAGGCGCTGTTGCTGTGACTGGCTCGATGCCAGTGCGACTCTGTCTTGTAGCTGTTGCTGGACATACCCCGCATCGGCGATCACTTCTTCGGACGTTGTGAACACCAGCTCAAACCACTTCGCACCATCCGCCTCTTCGTGCATCTTCTGATTCGCGAAAGCCCCTGCGTACACAAACCTATCGTTGGATGTCTGCCTGACGAAAGCAAGTACCGGCAGGTTGGGCACATTCAAGATCGCAGCGTTGGGCTTGAAGTGCTCGCCAAATTGAACACTTCCATCCTTCAGTGTTTTGCTCTTCAGGAAGTACTTCAGCCTGCGGCCTTGCTCCAACCACTCGTTCGCATACCTGCCTCCGCTCAGCGTTGCCTTGATGACAACTGCAGTCGGCTTGCTCTCTGATTCGATGACGAACATGCCTCCCGCGCGGGTGTCGTAATTCCCCTAGAAGATCAAGATGTCATACGCGCTGTATGTCTCTCCGATGACGAAGTCCGAGGCTCGCGTCCGATCACCGATCCAAGCCGCGAATCGCCTCTCAAAGGAGTCGGCGATGTCTTCGAATGTTTGTAGCCCGAGTGCACGCATCTCGAGGTAGATCGCGTCCTGCTTGTCTACGCTGAAACGCTTCAGATACACGAACAGGTCCCCTACGCGTTTGAATTGATTCAGCCATACGTCTGAGTGCCGTATCTTGGCTTTGGTGGTCTCGGGCAACGAGCTGGCAAGTGCGGGTCGTTGGGCGACCTCTAGGACGTATTCGCGCGCCGCGTGGATGGGGCTCATTGTGTTCATTGCTTGGAATGGACACATTGTGGTGTAACTTGTTAACAATTTGCTTCGGGGAAACATTCGTTGTCGCCTCGACGCACCTTCCGCTAGGCACTGAACACCCACCCTCCGGACCCCGCATGGCCCCCTCCTCCTCCGCGCCCCACCCCCACTACGACCGCCTGATCGCCGCAGCCCGCGCCCTCCCACCCCTGCGCGTCGCAGTCGTCCACCCAGCCAACGCCGTCTCCCTCGAAGCAGCCCTCGCTTCAGCCGCACTCGGCCTCATCGCCCCCACGCTCATCGGCCCCCGCGCAAAGATCGAAGCCGCAGCACGCGAGGCCAACGCAGACCTCTCGAACATCCCCATCGTCGACGCCCCTCACAGCCACGCCGCGGCCGACGCCGCCGTCGCCATGGCCTTGCGCGGCGAGGTCGATGCGTTGATGAAGGGCAGCCTGCACACCGACGAGCTGATGGGCGCGGTGGTGCGGCGCGAAGGCGGGCTGCGCACGTCGCGGCGCATCAGTCACTGCTTCGTGATGGACATTCCGGGCCATGCGCAGCCGCTGATCATTTCGGACGCCGCGATCAACATCGCGCCCACGCTCGAAGAGAAGGTCGACATCGTGCAGAACGCGATCGACCTTGCGCATGCGCTGCTGATGCCGGCGGTGCGCGTGGCGATTCTCTCTGCCACGGAAACGGTCAACACCAAGGTGCCCTCCACGCTGGACGCCGCCGCGCTGTGCAAGATGGCCGACCGCGGCCAGATCACCGGGGCGCAGCTCGACGGGCCGCTGGCCATGGACAACGCCATCGACGCCGAGGCGGCGCGCATCAAGGGCATCGTCTCGCCGGTGGCGGGCCGCGCCAACGTGCTGATCGTGCCCAGCCTGGACGCGGGCAACATGCTGGCCAAGAGCCTCACCTTTCTGGGCGGGGCCTATGCGGCGGGCATCGTGCTGGGCACCCGGGTGCCGGTGATCCTGACGAGCCGGGCCGACTCGGAGCCGGCTCGCCTGGCCTCGTGCGCGGTGGCTTCGATGCTGGCCAAGGCGGGGCGCGAACGGCTCATCAAGGCGGTGGGCTGAGGACGACCGGCCTCGTAGCCATTGGAAACAAAAGAACTACGCTTTGTATGCCAATGCAACCGTGATCCGCCATAGGTAGTTGTCCCGCACCAAAGACCCTCGGGCGCACGCGCCAACCGGCCGCGGAAAGCGCATCATCGCCATGGATGGACCCCCGGTTCAGACTGTGCGAGGCAGCATGACAAGGTTCAAGAAGGTCTTCTGGATCAGCGGCGGGCTCGCCGTGCTGGGTGCGCTTGCCGCATTCGCAGTTGTCAACGAGCTGAAGACCTCCCGATGGCAATCGGCCCTGTGGCGCGACTTTTCCCGCGGCGCGGGCTTCAGCGTCGAGGCCGGTGCCAGCGATGCCATCCGCTTTCCCCAGACCGGGCCCTACGACGAGCGGCTGGGCTACCACGATCTTCCCCACTTCATCGAGCGCCTGGAGCCCCAGGGCTTTGTCATCACGCGCCAGGCGCGCATGTCGCCGCGGCTGGTCGAACTGCAGGAGCACGGGCTTTTCACGCCCTACCGCGAGAAGAACCAGGCCGGGCTGACCATGCGCGACTGCCGCAATGCGGCGCTGCTGCACACGCGCGTGCCCCAGCGCGCCTACGAGCGCTTCGAAGAGGTGCCGCCCCTGCTGGTGAGCGCCCTGCTGTTCGTCGAGGACCGCCACCTGCTCGACGCGGAGCCGGCGCAGCGCAACCCCGCGCTCGACCCGGAACGCTTTGCCAAGGCCGCGGTCGAGCAGGGGCTGCGGGTGTTCAACCCGCGGGGGTCGGCAACGGGCGGCAGCACGCTGGCCACCCAGATCGAAAAGTACCGCCATTCGCCGCACGGCCGCACAGGGTCGGTGCGCGAGAAGCTGCGCCAGATGGTCTCGGCCTCGGTGCGCGCCTACCAGGACGGCGACGACACGCTGGCGCGGCGCCGCCAGATCGTCGTCGACTACCTCGACACGGTGCCGCTGGCCGCACGCCCGGGCATCGGCGAGGTGCACGGCCTGGGCGACGGCCTGTGGGCCTGGTACGGGCGCGACTTCCGCGAGGTGAACCGCCTGCTCGCCGACAACGCGGAAGGGGCGGCGGCGCCCACGCCCGAGGCGCTCCAGCGCCAGGCCGAGGCTTTCAAGCAGGTGCTGTCGCTGATGATCGCGCAGCGCCGCCCGTCGCAGCACCTGCTCGGCGACGGCACGGGCCTGGCCCGGCTGACCGACAGCTACCTGCGGCTGATGGCCGAGGCGGGCCTGATCGCGCCCTCGCTGCGCGATGCGGCACTGCCGCTGTCCCTGCACCTGAGGCCCGAACTGCCGTCGACACCGCGCCCGGACTTCGTGCAGCGCAAGGCCACCGTCGCGCTGCGCACCCACATCTCCACGCTGCTCGACGTGCCGCGCGCCTACGACCTGGAGCGGCTCGACCTGGAGGCTGAAACCAGCCTGGACGGCGAAGCGCAAGCACTGGCTGCGCGGGTGCTGGCCGGCCTGCGGACGCCCGCCGCGGCCAAGGCTGCGGGACTGTTCGGCCCGCACATGCTCGACCCGGGCGCAGACCCGGCGCCGCTGATCTACAGCTTCACGCTGTTCGAGCGCGGCCCCCAGGCCAACCTGCTGCGCGTGCAGGCCGACAACATCAATCAGCCTTTCGACGTGAACCAGGGCGCGCGGCTGGACCTGGGCTCGACCGCCAAGCTGCGCACGCTGGTGAGCTACCTCGAACTGGTGGCAGAGTTGCACGCGAGCTGGGCCAGCCTGAGCCCAGCCCAGCTCTCGGCGCTGCCGAACAACCCACGCGATCCGCTCGGTGCGTGGGCGCGGCAGTACCTGTTGCGCGCCAAGGATCGCCGTCTTGCGCCGATGCTCGAGGCGGCCATGGAGCGGAAGTACTCGGCGAATCCGGGCGAGTCCTTCTTCACCGGCGGCGGCCTGCACCAGTTCGAGAACTTCGAGCGCTCGCGCAACAGCGAATCGATGACGGTGCGCGAGGGCTTCAAGCATTCGATCAACCTGGTGTTCATCCGCCTGATGCGCGACGTGGTGCGCCACCGCATGTTCGGCGGCGCGTCGGACGCCGAGCGCCTGCTGAAGGACCCGGCCGACCCGCGCCGGCGCGAGATGCTCGCACGCTTTGCCGATCGCGAAGGCTCGGCCTTCCTGATCCGCTTCTATCGCAAGTACCAGCGCCAGTCGGCCGCGGACGCCGAAGCGCTGCTGCTGCGGGGCCTGAAGCCGTCGGCGCCGCGCCTGGCGAGCGTACTGTTCACGATCGAGCCCGAGGCCAGCGAAGAGCGGCTCGGCGAGCTGCTCACGCAGCGGCTGGGCAAGGGCTTCGCCGGCTCGCCGCGCGCACTGCGGGCGCTGCGCACCACCTACGCGGGCCTCTCGCTCGCCGACCGCGGCTACGTGGCGCGCGTGCATCCGCTGGAGCTCTGGCTTGTGGGATACCTGCGGCGCCATCCCGGCGCAACACTGAGCGAGGTGCTGGACGCGAGCGCGAGCGAACGCCAGGAGGTCTACGCCTGGCTCTTCAAGACACGCCACAAGAGCGCGCAGGACAAGCGCCTGCGCGAGCTGGTCGAGCTCGATGCCTTCGCAGAGGTTCACCGCTCATGGCAGCGCCTGGGCTACCCGTTCGAATCGCTGACGCCGTCCTATGCGAGCGCCATCGGCGCATCGGGCGACCGGCCGGCCGCCCTGGCGGAACTGATGGGCATCATCGCCAGCGACGGCGTGCGGCGGCCGGTGCAACGGGTCGGCGCATTGCACTTTGCGCGCGACACGCCCTACGAGACACGGCTCGAACCGCGCGACGCGGGCGCCGAACAGGTGCTGCCTGCCGAAGTGGCCGCGACGGTGCGCCGCGCGCTGATCCAGGTGGTGCAGGACGGCACGGCGCGGCGCGTGAAGGGCGCACTGGTGGACGCGAATGGCCGCGCGATCGAGATCGGCGGCAAGACCGGCACCGGCGACCATCGCTACGGGCACACCGGCCGCGGCGGACGAGCGGGCACCGAACGCAAGATCAGCCGCTCGGCCACCTTCGTCTTCACGATCGGCGACCGCTACTTCGGCACCATCATGGCCTACGTGAACGAACCATACGCCGCCCGCTACCGGTTCACGAGCGCGCTGCCGACGCAGCTGCTGAAGTCGCTGGGGCCGCAGCTGCTGCCGGTGCTGGAGCGCGGGGGGTGCGGAGGGGATTGACGGCTGCTACGCGCCGTAGATTGCCAGCATGACGACGAAGGTCGCCCACATCGCGGCCCACCCCAGCAGGAACATGGCAGCCAGGAAGGCAGCAAGGTAGCCGGCCCGGCGCCATCCGCTTGGCGTGCTCGGCACGCAGCGCCAGTAGATCACGCCGGCCCACAGTGAAAGCACGACTGCGGTAACTGGAGCAATGTGATCGGAGATAGAGAGAACTTTGTGACTCTCGAGTGGTGCCGCTAAAACGAAAAGTACAGGCATGGCCAGGAACCATGCGAGCACGTTCAGCAGAAGGCGCAATGCGGTCTTCATCGAATCGCCTCGCATACGGGAGCCTTGCTTGGCTCCGAATGCTGGGCTTGCGCCACGGCATTTGAGTTTGTCGGCATATCTCTCCCCTGCCGAATCATATCGACCGACACGCAGCGCAGGATGGCTTGAGCAGACCGCGCAGGTATTAAAAAAACCGATGCCTGCAACAAGTTATCGATAGCTAAGCTGGGGAATCGACGCCCCTCGACAGCGCATGGGCCACGCCCCGCGCGACGAGGTCCCTTCATCGATCGATCCACCCCCAGTTGCCACACACGATGACATCCCTCCTTTCCGATGAACGGCAGGCCGATGATCTGCCTGACGACGACAACAACAGCAACCCTCTTCTCCCCTCACCCGCCGGCCAGCTGACCCGCCGCGCCTTCCTCGCGGAAAGCGGGACGACCGGCATCGCCGGCATCCTGGCGTCCGCGCCCATGGCGGCGTCGGTGGCAACGGCCGCGCAGGCGGATGCCAATGCAGCGCCGCCCTCTTCTTCTTCCATGGCCCTGGCCCTGCGCGTCAACGGCAAGCCGCATGCGCTGCAGGTCGATCCGCGCACGACCCTGCTCGACCTGCTGCGCGAGCAGATGGCGCTGGCGGGTACGAAGAAAGGCTGCGACCACGGCCAGTGCGGCGCGTGCACGGTGCTCGTCAATAACCGCCGCATCAATTCCTGCCTGGCGCTCGCGCTCTCGCACGACGGGGCGGACGTCACCACCATCGAGGGGCTCGCGCGCGGCAACGAGCTGCATCCGATGCAGGCCGCCTTCATCAAGCACGACGGGTTCCAGTGCGGCTATTGCACCTCGGGCCAGATCTGCTCGGCCGTGGGCATGCTGCGCGAAGCCGAGCAAGGCGCGCCGAGCCACGTCACGGCGGATGTGCGGCGCACCGGGCCGGTGGCGCAGCTGAGCGACGCCGAAATCCGCGAGCGCATGTCGGGCAACATCTGCCGCTGCGGCGCCTACCCCGGCATCGTGGCCGCGGTGCGCGAAGTGAGCCTGATGCCGCGCGCGGGCAACACCCGGAGGAGCCGCGCATGAAGCCCTTCGCATTCACCCGCGCCACCGACGTGGACACGGCCGTCCGGGCGGCCACGCAGCCCGGCGCCCGGTTCCTGGCCGGCGGCACCAACATCGTCGACCTGATGAAGGAAGGCGTGGAAGCGCCCGACCAGCTGGTGGACATCAACCGCCTGCCGCTCGCGGCCATCGAGGCGCAGCCCTCGGGCGGCCTTCGGCTGGGCGCGCTGGCGCGCAACAGCGACACGGCCAACCATCCCGTGCTGCGCACGCGCTACCCACTGGTGGCGCAGGCCATTCTTGCGGGCGCCTCGGGCCAGTTGCGCAACGCCGCCACCAACGGCGGCAACCTGCGCCAGCGCACGCGCTGCCCCTACTTCTACGACGTGACCCAGCCCTGCAACAAGCGCGAGCCGGGCACGGGCTGCAGCGCGCTGCAGGGCTTCAACCGCAACCACGCGGTGCTGGGCACCAGCGCGAAGTGCATCGCAAGCTACCCGGGCGACATGGCGCAGGCGCTGCACGCGCTCGATGCGGTGGTGCAACTGCAGGGGCCGTCAGGCCGCAGGACCATTCCGATCGCGCAGTTCCATCGCCTGCCGGGCGACACGCCCGAGCTCGATGCCAACCTTGCGCCGGGCGAGCTGATCACCGCCATCGACCTGCCGGCCGAGAGCGCCCGCTTCGCGCAGCGCTCGCATTACCTGAAGGTGCGCGACCGGGCCAGCTATGCCTTTGCGTTGGTGTCGGTGGCGGCTGTGCTCGACATGGAGGGCGGCCGCATCCGGCAGGCGCGCATCTGTCTGGGCGGCGTGGCGCACATGCCCTGGCGCGCACGCGAGGCCGAGGCGCTGCTGCAAGGCGCCGAACCCGGCATGCCGCTGTTCCGGCAGGCGGCGGAGGCCGCGCTGGCCGGCGCCACGGGCTTCGAGCACAACCGCTTCAAGATCGAACTGGCCAGGCGGAGCATCGTGCGCGCACTGGAAACCACGAGCAGGAGCACGGCATGAACAGGCAAGCGACTCCCCTCATCGGCCAGCCCGTCGACCGCGTGGACGGCCGCCTCAAGGTGACCGGCCAGGCGCGCTATGCGGCCGAATTTTCCTACCCGGGTCTGGTGTACGGCGTTGCGCTGGGCAGCACCGTGGCGGCCGGGCGCGTGCGCGACATCGACACCGCGGCGGCCGAGCAATCGCCCGGCGTGCTGCTGGTGCTCACGCACAAGAACGTGCCCAGGATGGCGCCGCCCGCGCCCGAGACGCCGCAGAACCGCTTCACGCGCGCCACGCCGCTGCTGCAGGACACGGCCATTCACCACCACGGCCAGCTCATCGGCTTCGTGGTGGCCGAGACGCTGGAGCAGGCGCGCCATGCGGCCACGCTGGTGAAGGTGAGCTACGAAGCGGCACAGCCCCGCATCGGCTTCGATGCCAACGTCAAGAACGCCTATGCGCCGGCGGCCATCAACGCCGGCTACAAGACCGACACGCGGCGCGGCGACCTCGACCAGGGCCTGCGCGCCGCGGCGGGCACCGTCGATGCGGTCTACAACACGCCCATCGAGCACCACCACCCGATGGAGATGCACGCCACCGTGGCTGCATGGGAGGGCGACAACAAGGTCACGGTGCACCATTCGCTGCAGATGGTGAGCGATGCCGCACCCGCGATTGCCGCCACCTTCGACATTCCGCGCGAGAACGTGCGCGTGGTGTGCCCGTTCGTGGGAGGTGGCTTCGGCAGCAAGATCCTCACGCGCGACAACGCGATGCTGGCGGTGCTGGCCGCGCGCCTCGTGAAGCGGCCGGTCAAACACGTGCTCACGCGGCAGCAGATGTTCATGGTGGTCGGCCTGCGCCAGCACAACCGCCAGCACATGCGGCTGGGTGCGGATGCGAGCGGCCGGCTTACGGGGCTGGGCCACGACACCGTCACCCACACCTCGGTGCACGAGGAGTTCGTCGAGCAGACCGGCGTCATCTCGCGAATGATGTACGAGGTGCCGAACTCGCAGGTCACCCACCGCGCCTTTCGCCTCAACGTGCAAACGCCGAAGTGGACCCGCGCGCCGGGCGAGGCGCCCGGCAGCTTTGCGCTCGAATCGGCGATGGACGAGCTCGCCGAGCAGCTGAAGATCGACCCGGTGGAGCTGCGCGCGAGGAACGATGCCAGGACCGACCTGGACACGGGCAAGCCCTTCGGCAGCCGCTCGCTCGTCGAATGCATGCGCATCGGCGCCGAGGAATTCGGCTGGAGCAATCGCAGCGCCACGCCGCGCAGCCGCAGGCAGGGCCACTGGCTCGTGGGCTACGGCATGAGCGCGGCATCGCGCGGCGCACCGCATCGCGGCGCCTCGGCCAATCTCTTGCTCACGCGCAACGGCCGCGACGTGCGCGCGGTGGTGGAGATGTGCGCGACCGACCTCGGCACCGGCAGCTACACCGTCATTGCGCAGACCGCCGCCGAGGCGCTGGGCCTGCCGCTCGACAAGGTGCAGGTGCGGCTCGGCGATTCGGCCCTTCCGCCCACGCCGGGCTCGGGCGGCTCCTGGGGCGCCAACACCTTCTGCACCGCGGCGCTCGCGGTCTGCGAAGCGGCCAAGCAGCAGTTGCGCGAGAAGGTCAACCTGCGCTTCGTGCGCGAACCCAGCGTGGCGGAGCTGCTGCAGGCGGCCCGGCTGAACGAATGGCGCGCCAGCAACACGGCCACGCCGGGCGCGGACATCGCCGCCTGGTCGCACTACGCCTTCGGTGCCAACTTTGCCGAAGTGTGGGTCGACGAAGACCTGGGGCTGGTGCGCGTGCCGCGCTACATGGCGGTGATTGCGGCCGGGCGCATTCTCAACCCCAAGACCGCGGCGTCGCAGATCGTCGGCGGCATCGTCTGGGGCATTGGCAACGCGCTGATGGAAGAGTCGGTGCTCGACGAACGCAGCGGCCACTTCGTCACGCGCACGCTGGCCGACTACCACGTGCCCGTGAACGCGGACATCGGCGACGTGCAGGTGCTCTTTGCGCCCGAAACCGACACCCGGGTCAACCGCATGGGCGTGAAGGGCGTGGGCGAGATCGGCATCACCAGCGTCGCCGCCGCCATTGCCAACGCGGTCTACAACGCCACCGGACGGCGCGTGCGCGACCTGCCCATCACGCCCGACAAATTGCTGACGCCGATCCAGGCATGACGAAACAGGCAAGAAGAAGCAAACTCGGAGCCCCTGCAAAGAAGAAAAGGGGCTTCCGATGCACATCCGCGAACTCGCCACCGGCCTGCAGTTTCCCGAAGGGCCCGTTGCCATGGACGATGGCTCCGTGCTGCTGGTCGAGATTGCGCGCGGCACGCTCACCCGCGTGCGGCACGACGGGCTGGTCCAGGTGGTGGCCGACCTGGGCGGCGGGCCGAACGGCGCTGCCATGGGGCCGGACGGCGCGGTGTACGTGTGCAACAACGGCGGCTTTCGCTGGCACACCGAGGCCGATGGCTGCCACCGCCCGGTGGGCCAGGCCGACGACTATTCGGGCGGACGCATCGAGCGCGTGAACCTGGCCACGGGCCGGGCCGAGCGGCTCTACGACACGGCCGACGGGGCTGCGCTGTGCGGGCCGAACGACATCGTGTTCGATGCAGAGGGCGGCTTCTACTTCACCGACCTGGGCAAGACGCGCGAGCGCGACATGGACCGCGGCGGCGTGTTCTACGGGCATGCCGACGGCCGCGGCGCGCATGCGGTGGCGCGGCCGGTGATGACGCCCAACGGCATCGCGCTGTCGCCCGACGGCCGCACGCTCTACTACGCCGAAACCGAAGGCGCACGGCTCTGGGCCTTCGACATCACGGCGCCGGGGCGCGTGCGCAAGGACGGCTGGCCTTCGCCGCACGGTGGCCGCATGCTGTGCGCATCGCCGGGCGGGCACTATCAGCGCTTCGACTCGATGGCCACCGATGCGCTCGGCAACCTGTGCGTGGCCACGCTGCTGCACGGCGGCATCACCATCGTCGCGCCCGACGGCAGCAGCTGCGAGCACGTGCCGCTGCCCGACCGCTACACCACCAACATCTGCTTCGGCGGACGCGACATGCGCACGGCCTACGTCACACTGTCGGGCAGCGGGCGGCTGATTGCCATCGACGACTGGCCGACGCCGGGGCTCGCGCTGAACTTCCAGGCCTGACCGAAGCCCTTGGTCCGGTCCTCAGGACACCACCTGGTAGTACAGGTTCTGCGGGTGCTTCGCCTGCGCAAAGAAGAACCAGCGCTCCGCGAGCAGGCCCGGCGCCTGCACCAGCACCGCCAGCAGCCAAGGCCACACGGCCCCGCTTGCAACGCCCCACAGCAGCAGCAGCGAAGGCAGCACGAAGGCCAGCAGCAGGAAACCGAGCTTCATGTTCCTGAGCGCGGCCAGCGTGGCGCCATGGAAGAACTCGCGCGTGTTGAACGAGCCGGCCGACATGCCCATCGACTTTTGCACGAGCTTCTCGGCGCGGATGCCGGTGGCCGATTGCAGCGTCGACCTGTGGCGGATCGCCGCGTTGCGCCTGAGCGCCCCGCCGCGTGCGGCCCATGCCGCGAGCGTGGCGGCGAGCGCCCAGGGCCCGGACAACTGCACGAAGCGTGTTTCGCCCGCCAATACGGCCATCGCACAGGCCAGCACGAGCCCCGACGACAGGCCGATGAGCGTGAAGTTGACGATGGTGAGCGGGTGCGCCCATTCCTCGATGAAGCGCAGGCAGGCATAGATCATGGCGGTGCAATACCAGAGTGCAACCGCACCGCACAGCACCAGCAGCGGCAGCAGCCACGACCACGGCGCACCGGCGCCGAAGCGCAGCGACAGCCACCACAGCGCCACCAGCGCGATGAAGGCCGGCAGCACGATGACTTCGCGCGACATCCACGAGGTGCGCCACATCAGCACGGCGCGCCATGCGCGGCTCTTTCGGCCCAGGTGCATGAACGAGGCCGCGAGCCCGGCCACGAGCAGCACTTCGGCCACGCCCAGCGCCAATGTGAGAAAATCGGGTGCGAGCGCGAGGCCCAGCAGCACCGCGAGCGCGAGCGCGACGACCAGCCCCTGCGCGGCGCCGGCCAGCGTGGTGAAGAAAAGAATGGAGAACGCGGGATGCATGCGGCTACTCCCGCGCTTCGATCGAGGGGGTGGTCTGCTGCGTGACGTGGCGCGGCAGGTACTGGTTGGCCGGGCTGGTTTCCCACTCGGGCATCAGCTGGTAGCCGCCGCGTTCGCGAATGGCCCTCGATACTTCGGAGTCCGGGTCCTTCACGTCGCCGAACAGGCGCGCGCCGGTGGGGCAAGCCTTCACGCAGGCGGGCTTGCGGTCTTCCTTGGGCAGGTGCTCGTCGTAGATGCGGTCCACGCACAGCGTGCACTTGGTCATGACCTGGCGCTCTTCGTCGAGCTCGCGTGCGCCGTAAGGGCAGGCCCATGCGCAGTACTTGCAGCCGATGCACTTGTCGTAGTCGACCAGCACGATGCCGTCTTCCTTGCGCTTGTAGCTGGCACCCGTGGGGCACACGGGCACGCAGGGCGGGTCTTCGCAGTGCAGGCAGCTCTTGGGGAAGTGAACCGTCTGCGTGGCCGGGAAGGTGCCGGCCTCGTAGGTCTGCACGCGGTTGAAGAAAGTGCCGGTGGGGTTGGCGCCATAGGGCTGCGCGTCCGCGAGCGGGCCGGCGCTGCCGGAGGTGTTCCATTGCTTGCACGACGTGACGCAGGCATGGCAGCCGACGCAGACATTGAGGTCGATGACGAGGGCGAGCTGTTTGGCGAGGGTTTCGCCCGGCTCGGCGCGCACGCTGGCATTTCTCCCTCCCCTTTCGGGGGAGGGTTGGGGTGGGGGCACGGCGGCTTTCATCGAAGCATGGCTGCCGGTTCCAATACCGCTGCCCCCACCCCTGCCCTCCCCCGGAAGGGGAGGGAGCAGATCCGGGGACATCAGGTCCTTGAGCCACTGCATCATTTCTTCCCCCTCCCCGCAAAGTACGTCAGCACGCTCGCCGCCTTCCCCAGCACCCCCGGTGCGCTCGGCATGCTCGCCATCTGCGGAAAGCTCTCTTCCGGCTCGCCCGGTTCCGCGGGCCGTATGCGCACGCGCACGTCGTACCAGCCCGCCTGCCCCGTGACCGGATCCGAATTGCTGATGCGGCCGCTCGCGGTGCCCGCGCAAGGCAGCTCCTCGCTGATCAGGTGGTTGAGCAGGAAGCCCTTGCGCGCCTCGTCCGCGCCGGGCGCCAGCTGCCATGCGCCATCGGCCTTGCCGATCGCGTTCCAGGTCCACACGGTGCCGGGCTCCACCGCCTCGCTGTAGCGCAGCATGCAGCGCACCTGGCCCCACTGGCTCTCCACCCAGCACCAGCCGCCGTCGGCAATGCCCGCGGCCTGCGCGGTGAGCGGGTTCACGTGAAGATAGTTGTGGCTGTGGATCTGCCGCAGCCACGCGTTCTGCGAATCCCATGAGTGGTACATCGCCATTGGCCGCTGGGTGATGGCGTTGAGCGGATACGCATCGAGATCGGTCGAGGCCTCCTCGAGCGGCGGGTACCAGAAAGGCAGCGGATCAAAGTACGTGTCGATGCGCTTACGCAGCGCATCGGGCGGCTGCCGGCCCGGGCTCTTGCCCTGCGCGGCCAGGCGAAAGCTCTGCAGCGTGTCGGAGTACAGCGCCAGCTGCACCGGGTCGTTGCGCTGGCGCCAGCCCTTGTCCTTTGCGAAGTCGAGGTACTCGCGGTTCCAGTTGCGCATGTAGTGCATGGTCTCGGGCATGTGGTACTGGAACACGCAGTTGTTCTCTGCGTACGCCTCCCACTGCTTGGGGTTGGGCTCGCCGCGCAGGTGCTCGGTGCCGTCCTTGCCGCGCCAGCCCATCAGAAAGCCGATGCCCGGCTGCGGCTGGAAGTTGACGACAAAGTCCGGATAGCCTGAAAACTTGCGCCCCCCCTCGGGCGTGGTGAAGGCCGGAAACTTCAGGCGCGAGGCCAGCTCGATCAGCACTTCCTGGAAAGGCTTGCACTGGCCGGTGGGCGGCACCACCGGAATGCGCACCGAATCGACCGGCCCGTCGAACTCCGAGATCGGCCGGTCGAGCATGCTCATCACGTCGTGGCGCTCGAGGTAGGTGGTGTCGGGCAGCACCAGGTCGGCAAAGGCCACGGTCTCGCTCTGGAAGGCGTCGCACACCACCAGGAAGGGGATCATGTGCTCGCCCTTCTCGTCCTTGCGGTTGAGCATCTCGCGCACGGCCATGGTGTTCATGCTGGAGTTCCAGGCCATGTTGGCCATGAAGATCAGCAGCGTGTCGATGCGGTAGGGGTCGCCCTTCACCGCATTGGTGATCACGTTGTGCATGAGCCCGTGCGCCGACAGCGGGTGCTCCCACGAGAACGCATGGTCGATGCGGATCGGCGAGCCGTCGGGGTTGATGGCCAGCTCTTCCGGGTTGGCCGGAAAGCCCAGCGGCGCGGCATTGAGCGGCGTGTTGGGCTGGATCATGCCGGGGTCGTTGAAGGCGCGGTAGTTGGGCACGATGTGGCGCGGGTACGGCGCCTTGTGCCTGAAGCCGCCGGGCGCGTCGATGGTGCCGAGCACGCTCATCAGCACCGCCAGCGCGCGCACCGTCTGGAAGCCGTTCGAGTGCGCCGCGAGCCCGCGCATGGCGTGGAAGGCCACGGGCCGCGCCTGCGTGGTCGGGTGCTTCCTCCCCCAGGCATCGGTCCACGCAATGGGCAGCTCGAAGACCTGCCTGAGCGCAGTCTCGCCCATCTCGCGCGCGAGCTTGCGGATGCGCTGCGCATCGATGCCGGTGATGGCCTCCGCCCACTCGGGCGTGCAGCTGGCCACGCGCTCGCGCAGCAGTTGGAACGACGGCGCCACCCGCGTGCCGTCGGCCAGCGTGTAGTGGCCTTCGAGCGCGGGATCGCAGCCGTCGGCAATGCCTTCGGGGTAGGCGTTCTTCACGCTGCCGCTGGCCTTATCCCACACCAGCTTGTTGTGCGGATTGCGGCCGTCGCCGGGCGGCCCGCGCGTGGGGTCCGGGTCGAAGGCAAACAGGCCCTGGCGCTCGCAGTCGTCCAGCACCACGAGCTGCGGCGCATTGGTGAAGCGCTTCAAGAAAGCGTGGTCGATCAGGTCGCTCGCGATCAGCTCATGCAGCAGCGCCATGAACAGTGCGCCATCGGTGCCGGGCTTGATGGGAATCCATTCGTCCGCAATGGCCGAGTAGCCCGTGCGCACCGGATTGATCGAAATGAAGCGCCCGCCCGCGCGCTTGAACTTGCTGATGGCGATCTTCATCGGGTTGCTGTGATGGTCCTCGGCCGTGCCGATCATCACGAACAGCCTGGCGCGGTCGAGGTCGGGCCCGCCGAATTCCCAGAAGCTGCCGCCGATGGTGTAGATCATTCCCGCGGCCATGTTCACGGAGCAGAAGCCGCCGTGCGCCGCATAGTTGGGCGTGCCGAACTGGCGCGCGAACAGGCCCGTGAGCGCCTGCATCTGGTCGCGGCCCGTGAAGAGCGCGAACTTCTTCGGATCGGTCGCGCGGATCTTGCCGAGCCGCTCGGCCAGCATGTCGAAGGCGCGCTCCCAGCTGATGGGCTCGAACTCCCCGGCCCCGCGCTCGCTGCCGGCCTTGCGCAGCAGCGGCTGCGTCAGGCGTGCGGGCGACACCTGCTTCATGATGCCCGACGAGCCCTTGGCGCAGATCACGCCCTTGTTCAACGGATGCTCGGGGTTGCCGTCGATGTAGCGCACCTCCGGGCCGTGCTCGCCTTCGCGCAGGTGCACGCGGATGCCGCAGCGGCAGGCGCACATGTAGCAGGTGGTGGTCTTGACCTGGGTGTCCGCCGTGGGCGTGGGGGCGTCGAGCGGATCGTGGACGGGCTCTCGGGACAGGAAACTGAACACTGGCGGTCCTTTGTCTTCATGCGGGGCTGCGCCGATGTTAGAGAGCCTCGATCAAACGAAAAAGCGGAGAATATCGCTCACGATGACCGGAAAAACAGATCAGCAGCAACCGCACACCGCGCAGCGGCTTCGGCTCAACCTGCGCCAACTCGAGGTGTTCGTGGCCACGGCCCGGGGCGGCAGCACGCGCGCCGCGGCCGACCGCGTTGCGCGCTCGCAGTCGGCCGCGAGCAGCGCGCTGGCCGACCTGGAGTCTTCCGTGGGCGCCCTGCTGTTCGACCGGCTCGGCCGCCGCCTGGTGCTCAACGAGAACGGCCGCGCGCTGCTGCCCAAGGCCCAGGCACTGCTCGACCAGGCCGGCGAGGTGGAAGCGCTCTTCAGCGGCGAGCATGCGGCGCCGCTGCGCGTGGCGGCCAGCTTCACCATCGGCGAATACCTGCTGCCCGAGCGCGTGTCGCAATGGACGGCGCTCCATCCGCAGAGCCAGGTTCACCTGCACATTGCCAACACGCGCGACGTGATCGAGGCGGTGGCGGGCTTCGACGTCGACGTCGGCTTCATCGAGGGGCCGCAAACCCACCCCGACCTCGTGGTGCGGGCATGGCGCGAGGACGAGCTGGTGATCGTCGCCGCGCCGGGGCATCCGCTCGCCAGGCGCATTGCCACGCACCACCAGCTCTCGCAGGCCACCTGGGTGCTGCGCGAACACGGCTCGGGCACGCGGCAGGTCACCGATGCGTGGCTGATCCAGAACCTGGAGCAGGTGCGCGTGGGCTTCGAGCTCGGCAGCACGGAAGCCATCAAGCGCGTGGTGGCCTCGGGCACCGGGCTCGCCTGCCTCTCGCGCTACACGGTGGCGCAGGCGCTGGAAGACGGCCACCTGATCGAGCTGCGCACGCGGCTGCCTGCGGGCATGCGGCGGCTGGCCACGGTGATGCACCGCGACAAGCTGCTCGGCCGCGCCACGGCGGACTTCCTGCGGCATTGCGGGGCGACCGTGCCGCGCGCTCCGTCCGCGCGCTAGGCCGGGCGGCAGCAGCAAGGGCGCGTGTTGCGGCAACCCGGCAAATTGCCCGGGTTGAGCAGGGGTGTCTCGGGGGCTACACACAAGAACCGTAAAACGCCGGCTACCGCGCGCTGTTCCCCTCTTTCACCCAGAAATTTCCCATGACATATCCGGCACCGAGGTCGTTCCGCCAGCTCAAAGCCCTGGCGCTGGCATTGGCCGTCGCACTGACTGCCTGCGGCGGCGGAGGCAACGGAGGGGCCTCCTTTCCGTTGATCCCCCCGCCGCCGGCAGGCAGCGCGCCGCCAGACACGCCGCCATCGCCAGACACGCCGCCGCCGGTTGCGGAGCCGCCACCTCCGCCCACCTGCTCCGCTGCCGTCCCGGCCAATGCGCCCCTCGCGCCCATTTCATCCATCCAGGGCACGGGCGACACCAGCCCCTTGGCGACGCAAGCAGTGACCGTGCGTGGCGTGGTCGTGGGTGACTTCCAGAACACCGGCTCGACGAGCGTGAAGCTGAACGGCTTTTTCGTGCAGCAGCTCGTGCCCGATACCGACCCGCTGACCTCCGAAGGCATCTTCGTCTACGCACCGGGCAACGCCACCCGTGTGGCGGCGGGCGACTTTGTCCAGGTCTCCGGCGTGGTGACCGAGTTCGGCCAGACCGCGGGTGCCGGGGCCAAGCCCGACAGCATCACGCAGATTGCCGGCACGGCCCAGGACCCGGTGGCCATCAGCGTCTGCGGCAGCGGCGTTGCCATCACCCCGACACAGGTCGCGCTGCCGGTGGCGGACGAGGCCGCGCTGGAGCGCTATGAAGGCATGCTGGTCGAGATTTCGCAGCCCCTGGCCGTGACGGAAATGTTCGAGCTGGGCCGCTATGGGCAGATGGTGCTGGCCTTGAACGGGCGGCAGTTCAATGCCACCAACGGCAACTCGGCGGCCACGCATGCGCAGAACCTGCTCTCGCGCATCGTGCTCGACGACGGCTCCTCGCGCCAGAACCCGAACCCCATTCCCTACCTGAGCGCGGCCGGCACCGACGGCACACGGCGCATGGGCGACACGACGCAGAAGCTGACCGGCATCCTGAGCCACAACTTCGGCGCCTACCGCGTCCAGCCCACGGTGGCGCCCGTGTTCGCGCAGGCCAATGCGCGCCCGGCGACCGCGCCGGTGGTCGGCGGCTCGCTCAAGGTGGCCAGCTTCAACGTGCTCAACTACTTCACCACGTTCCAGAATGGGGAAACCGCCTCGGGCCTGACGGGCCAGGGCTGTTCGTTCGGCACCGGTCCCGCGTCCGCGGCCAACTGCCGCGGCGCCAACAACCGCAGCGAGTTCGATCGGCAGCAGGCCAAGATCGTGGCCGCCATCGCGGGCCTGGACGCCGACGTGGTGGGACTGATGGAGATCCAGAACACCGACGTGGCAACGAGCGATCTGCTGGCAGCCCTCAACGCCAAGGTGGGCGCGGGCACCTATGCCGCGGTCAACAGCGGCGTGTTCGGCACGGATGCGATCAAGGTCGACATCCTGTACAAGCCCGCCAAGGTCCAGCGCGTCGGCAACGCCGTTCTCCCGACCGGCGCGGACCTCACCGACTACACCGCCGCCAGCGGGCGGTCGCCATTGGCCCAGCGCTTCAGCGCAGTGGGCAACAACGGCGGCTTCTGGTTCGTGGTCAACCACTTCAAGAGCAAGGGCAGCTGCCCCGCCACGGGCGACATCGACCTGGGCCAGGGCTGCTTCAACCTGGCGCGCATCCAGCAGGCGAAGGCGCTGAACAGCTTTGTCGGCAAGCTCAAGCTCATGGGCGAATCCGACGTGCTGATGATGGGCGACTTCAACAGCTACCTGCTGGAAGACCCGACCAAGGAGCTGGAAGCCGCCGGCAACGAGAGCCTGCTCAAGCGCATGGCCGCCAATGACCGCTACACCTACGTCTTCGGCGGCGAGACCGGCGCGCTGGACCACGCCTATGCCTCGGCGTCGCTGGGCGCGCAGGTCAGCGGCGTGAGCGTGTGGCACATCAACGCCGATGAGCCGACCGCGCTCGACTACAACACCGACTTCACCACCGACGACCGCTATGCGCCCACGCCCTTCCGGGCATCGGACCATGACCCCGTGCTCGTCGGCCTGACCCTGGCTGCCGATGCGGCAGTGACGCAGCCCATCGTCACCGCGTCGATACCGGCGGCCGTCAAGGTCGGCGAAACCTACAGCGTGAACATTTCGGAAGCGCTGCCCGGCGGCTCGACCACACTGGCTTCGCTTGCAGTCGACTGGGGAGACGGCACCGCCGCCACCACGGCGCCCGGCACGGGCACCGTCACCCACACCTATGCGGCTGCCGGCACCTTCAACGTCGTGGTCACGCTGACCAACTCCGCCGGCCAGACCGCCACCCAATCAGGCAGCGTGAACGTCAGCACCGTGGTGGTGGTGACGCCGCCGGCGGACCACGAGCTGTTCTTCAGCGAATATGTGGAAGGCACGTCGAACAACAAGGCGATCGAGATCTACAACCCGACCGCGGCGGCCGTGGACCTGAGCCTGTACACCGTCAAGCTGTATGCGAACGGCGCGACCGCGCCGACCAACTCCCTCCCGCTGACCGGCTCGCTGCCGGCCGGCGGTGTGCTGGTGCTGGCCAACGCCAGTGCCGCGGCGGCCTTCAAGCCGACCGGCACGATCACCAGCGGCGTCGCCAACTTCAACGGCGACGATGCGCTGACGCTCGAAAAATCGGGCGTGGTCGTCGACCGGTTCGGCCAGCTCGGCGTGGACCCCGGAACGGCCTGGACCGGCGGCGGCGTCGGCACGCAGGACCAGACCCTGCGCCGCAAGCCCGGCATCACCGCGGGCGATGCAGACGCAGGCGCCGCGTTCGATCCGTCGTTGCAATGGGACAGTTTTCCGGTGGACACCTCCTCCGGTCTGGGCGCGCACTCGGTGAATTGAGCGCGGCCCTCAGGCCGGCCGCGACAGCAGGTGCACGTACTCGTACTGCGCCGTGTTGATGGTCGAGACACGGTACTCCACCGGCTTGTCGCCGAAGGTGAGCGCGGTGCGCCGCACCTCCATCACCGGCGCGCCTGGCGCCACGCCCAGGATGCGCACCACGCTGCGGTCGGCCGCCATGGCGCGTGCGCGCTCGCGCGCCAGCGTCACCGTGATGCCGAACTCGGTCTGGTAGAGGTGGTAGATGGTGCTCGGCCGCTCGCGAAAGCGCTTCTCGGTCAGGCCCTTGAAGAGCAGCGCCGGCAGCGTGAGCCGGTCGTGGATCACCGCCCGGCCCTGCAGCAGCAGCCGGTTGTCGATCTGGATGGCGGGCTCGCCCGTCCGCAGGCCCAGCGCCTGCGCGGGCTCCTCGTCCATGCGCACGCGCTCGAAGGCGACGAACTCCACCTGCGGCGCCTGCCGTAGGCCGTCGCTGCGCTCCACGTGGAAGAACTGGAACATGAAACGGTCGTCGTTGTGCACCGCAACGAAGGTGCCGCGCCCCTGCCGCCGCACGAGGATGTGCTCGGCCACCAGATCGTCTGTCGCGTGGCGCAGCGTGCCGATCGACACGCCCAGCGCCGCCGCCAGCTCGCTCTCGCTCGGCAGCACGCTGCCGGCCGCGCAGCGCCCCGACTCGATGGCGCGCAGCAGCGAGCGCTTGACGAGCCGGTAGAGCGGCGCGCCCGCCGACTCGGCGGAGATCGGTTCGAACGCGGAGATGTCTGTCGAGCGGGGCATGGCGCATTGTGGCGGCCGCATCGCGATTCATCCAAGTCATCCATATGACCTGTTTGACACGCGGAGACGCGCACTCGGACACTGGCCCGGCTGCAAATTCTCAGCGAGTCACAACAGGAGACAACGATGATTCATTTCGTTCTGCACGACGCGAAGGACACGGTCGCGGTCGTGGTGGTGGAAGGCGTCAAGGCCGGCATGTCGCTCAGCGGCTGGATCATGGACGAGGACCGGATGACCAGCGTCGATGCGCGCCAGGACATCCCGATCGGCCACAAGGTCGCGCTCAAGGACATGGCGCCCGGCGACACGGTGTGGAAGTACGGCATCGACATGGGCAAGGTGGTGGCGCCGATCAAGGCCGGCGAGCACGCGCACGTGCAGAACATCAAGACCAAGCGCTGGTAGGACGCCGCCCCCGCTTCGCCCACTTCCATTTCCCACGAATCAGAAAGAACCGCATGTCCATCATTTCCAAAGACACCACCTTCCTCGGCTTTCGCCGCGAAAACGGCCGCGTCGGCGTGCGCAACCACGTCATCATCCTGCCGCTGGACGATCTCTCCAACGCGGCCGCCGAGGCGGTGGCCCACAACATCAAGGGCGCGCTCGCCATTCCGCATCCCTACGGCCGCCTGCAGTTCGGCGCCGACCTGGAGCTGCACTTCCGCACGCTGATCGGCGCGGGCTGCAACCCGAACGTGGCGGCGGTCGTCGTCATCGGCATCGAGGACAGCTGGACGCAGAAGGTGGTCGACGGCATCGCCGCCACGGGCAAGCCGGTGGCCGGTTTCGGCATCGAGGGCCACGGCGACCACGACACCATCCTGCGCGCGAGCAAGGTGGCGCGCGAGTTCGTGCAGAACGCGAGCGAGAAGCGGCGCGAGCCCTGCGGCATCCACGAGCTGTGGGTGTCCACCAAGTGCGGCGAGAGCGACACCACCTCGGGATGCGGCTCCAACCCGACTGTGGGCAACGCCTTCGACAAGCTCTACGAGACCGGCAACACGCTGGTGTTCGGCGAGACCTCCGAGATCACCGGCGGCGAGCGCATCGTGGCCGACCGCTGCCGCACGCCCGACGTGAAGGAGCGCTTCATGTTCATGTTCAACCGCTACCAGGACATGATCAACCGCCACAAGACCAGCGACCTGTCGGACTCGCAGCCGACCAAGGGCAACATCGCGGGCGGCCTGACGACCATCGAGGAGAAGGCGCTGGGCAACATCCAGAAGATCGGCAAGAAGTGCATGGTGGACGGCGTGCTCGACAAGGCCGAGGTGCCCAACGGCCCGGGCCTGTGGTTCATGGATTCGTCCAGCGCGGCGGCCGAGATGGTGACGCTGTGCGCCGCATCGGGCTACGCGGTGCACTTCTTCCCCACGGGCCAGGGCAACGTGATCGGCAACCCGATCCTGCCGGTCATCAAGATCTGCGCCAACCCGCGCACCGTACGGCTGATGAGCGAGCACGTCGACGTCGACACCTCGGGCCTGCTGCAGCGCGAGATGACGCTCGACCAGGCCGGCGACCAGCTGCTCGAATGCATGCTGCGCACCGCCAACGGCCGGCTCACCGCGGCCGAAGCGCTGGGCCACCGCGAGTTCGTGCTGACGCGCCTGTACGAGTCGGCCTGACGGCACCCGCGCAACGGAAAGCATCATGAAGCGGATAGTGATTGCGGAGTTCATGGACGACGCCGCGGTTGCGCAATTGCGCGAGCGGCACGACGTTCTCCACGACGTGGCGCTGGTGGACGACGGCGCCCGGCTCTACCAGGAAGCGAAATGGGCCCACGCGCTCATCGTGCGCAACCGCACGCAGGTGCGCGGCGAGCTGCTGGATGCGCTCACGCAGTGCACGGTGGTGGGCCGCCTGGGCGTGGGCCTGGACAACATCGACGTGGCAGGCTGCGAAGCACGCGGCATCCGGGTGATTCCGGCCACGGGCGCCAATGCACTGAGCGTGGCCGAGTACGTGATTGCGAGCGCCATGATGCTGCTGCGCGGCGCCTACGGCTCCACCGCCGCGGTGGCCGCGGGGCGCTGGCCGCGCAACGCGCTGTCGAACGGGCGCGAGCTGGCGGGCAAGACGCTCGGGCTGGTCGGCTTCGGCGCCATCGGGCAGCTGACGGCGCGGCTCGCGCAGGCGCTCGGCATGCGCACGGTGGCCTTCGACGCCATGATGGACGGCAGCCACCCGGCCTTCGGCGCAACGGGCACGCAGCCGCTGGGCCTCGACGCGCTGGTGGCGAAGGCGGACGTGGTGAGCCTGCACCTGCCGCTGGTGGACAGCACGCGCAACCTCTTCCATGCGGCGCGCATCGCGGCCATGAGGGGCGGCGCGGTGCTCGTCAACACCTCGCGCGGCGGCATCGTCGACGAAGCCGCCGTGGCGCTTGCGTTGCGCGAAGGCCGGCTCGGCGGCGCGGCGCTCGATGTGTTCGAGGCCGAGCCGCTCGCGGCCAGCCCGCATTTCGAGGACTGCCCCAACCTGCTGCTGACACCGCACATCGCAGGCGTGACGGCCGAGTCGAACGAGCGCGTGAGCAGCCTCATTGCACAGAAGGTGCTGGAGGCGCTGGAGCCATGACGACGATGAGGCTTGAACAAGCCCGGGACGCCGTGGCCGCGGCCTTGCGCGCGGCCGGCGCGAACGAGGCGATGGCGGCCGCCGCCGCACGCGCACTGGTGCTGGCCGAGGCGCAGGGCCTGGGCTCGCACGGCCTCTCCCGCGTGGCCCAGTACGCCACGCACCTGCGCAACGGCCGGGTCAATGGCAATGCGGTGCCGACGCTGCGTCGCCAGAAGGGCGCGGCGGCGCTGATCGATGCGCACGAAGGCCTGGCTTTCGCCGCTTGCGAGATGGCCATTGCCGAGGCCATCGGCCGCGCGCGCGACTTCGGCATTGCCATTGCGGGCGTCACGAACAGCCATCACTGCGGCGTCGTGGTCGACCATTTGCGGCCGGTGGCCGAGGCCGGCATGGCCGGGCTCGGCTTTGCCAACTCGCCGGCCGCGATGCCGGCGGCCGGCGGGCGCCATCCCATCTTCGGGACCAACCCGGTGGCGGCGATTTTTCCTCGCCGCGATGCGCTGCCGCTTGCCATCGACCTGAGCCTTTCGGAAGTGGCGCGCGGCAAGGTCATGGTGGCCGCGAAGCAAGGCAAGGCCATACCGATCGGCTGGGCCGTCGACCGCCACGGCCAGCCGACCACCGACGCGCAGGCTGCGCTCGAAGGCTCGATGCTGCCCATCGGCGCGGCCACCAGCCCCAAGGGCGCGATGCTGGCGCTGGTGGTCGAGTTGCTGGTCACGGCGCTGATCGGTGCGCAGTTCGGCTTCGAGGCGTCGAGCTTCTTCGAGGATGCCGGCAACCGGCCGCGCATCGGCCAGGCCTTCATCGTCATCGACCCCGGCGCGCTCGCGGGCTCTGCGGGCTACCTCGACCGCGTCGAGGTGCTGGTGGGCGAGATGTTGCGCGACGACGGCGTGCGCCTGCCCGGCGCGCGGCGCGAGGAACTGCGGCTGCGCGCCGAGGCACAGGGCATCGAGGTGCCCGAGGCGCTGCTCGCGCAGTGGCGAAGCTAGGCGCCGCCAGGCGCCACGACCCCACACAACAACAGGAGACAACACGATGAAACGACGCGAATGGATGCAGGGGACCACCGCCTTGGCTGCGGCGGGATCGCTGGGCGCGCTCATGCCGATGCTTGCAAGGGCGCAAGGCGGCGACTACCCCAAGCCGGACGCCACGCTGCGCTACGTGGTGCCCTTTCCGCCAGGCGGCCTGACGGACGTGATGGCGCGGCAGATCGGCCAGCAGCTGGGCGAGCGCTGGAAGGTCAACGTGCTGGTGGACAACCGGCCCGGCGGCAACGGGCAGATCGGCGCCGACCTGGTGGCCAAGGCGCCGCCCGACGGCAACACGCTGCTCGCGGTCACGCTGACGCACGCGGCCAACGTCACGCTGTTTCCGAAGTCGCCGTTCAGCTTCCAGAAGGACCTGCGCCCGGTGGCGCTGCTGGCCGGCAGCCCGATGCTGATCGTGGTGCCCGTGGCCAGCCCCATCCAGGACATGAAGGGCCTGGTCGAGGCGGCGAAGGAGCGCAAGCTCAACGCGGGCTCCAGCGGCAACGGCACGCCGCCCCACCTGACGCTCGCGCTCTTCAACGACCTCAACAAGTCGGCCATCCAGCATGTGCCCTACAAGGGCGGCGCGCCGTGCATCACCGATCTCATCGGCGGCCAACTCGACGTGGTGTTCTCGAACATCCCGGAGTCGATTGCGCATGTGAAGGGCGGCAAGCTGCGCGCGCTCGCCATCGCAAGCAAGACCCGCTACCCCCTGCTGCCCGATGTGCCGACCACCGCCGAAGCCGGCATGCCCGCGCTGCAGGTCGAGAACTGGACCGGCATGATGGCGCCGGCCGGCGTGCCCGACGCGGCGGTGCAGAAGCTGGGCGCAGAAGTGGTGAAGATCCTTGCGCAGCCCGGCCTCGACGAGCGCATGCGCCAGCAGGGCTTCGTGATCGATGCGCGCGGGCCGGACCGCTTTGCGGCGTTCCTGGCCGACGAGATTGCGCGCTGGGCGCACGTCATCAAGGCGGCGTCTATCCAGCCTGGCTGAGCCGCAGCAGCCGCGCGGTGTGGCGCGCGATCACGGCCTCTTCGTCGGTGCGCAGCACCCAGGCGCTGACGGGGCTTTCAGGCGTGGTGAGTTGCGCCTTGCCCGCGCGGTTCGCCTGCGCGTCGACGTGAAGGCCTAGCCAGCCGCACTGCAGAAGGATGCGCTCGCGCAGCGCGGCGGCGTTCTCGCCGATGCCGCCGGTGAACACGATGGCATCGACACCACGCAGCGCCGCGGCCAGGCTGCCCATATGCTGCACCACCTGCTCGATGAAATGCGTGATGGCTTCGGCGGCAGCGGGTACGGCAGAAGCCTCGAGCTCGCGCATGTCGCTGGAAATTCCCGACAACCCGAGCAGGCCCGACTCGCGGAACAGCAGCTTCTCGACATCGTCCGCCGACATGCCGTGCGAGCGCATCAGGTACAGCACCACGGCCGCATCGAGGTGCCCGCAGCGCGTACCCATGGTGAGGCCGTCGAGCGGCGAGAAGCTCATCGTCGTTGCGACCGACCGGCCCTCGGCCATGCCGCACATCGATGCGCCGTTGCCCAGGTGCGCGACGATCACGCGTTGCCGTGCGAGCTGCGGCGCCAGCTGCGCGAACTGCGTCACGATCGATTCGTAGGAGAGACCGTGGAAGCCGTAGCGCCGCACGCCCGCGTCGTGCAGCGCACGCGGCAGCGCGAAGCGGCGGTTCACATCGGGCTGTGTGGAATGAAAGGCGGTGTCGAAGCATGCCACCTGCAGCACGCCATCGAAAGCCTTCATGGCGGCACGCACGCCCGCGAGGTTGTGCGGCTGGTGCAGCGGCGCTAGCGGCTCGAGCGCGGCCAGTTCGGCAAGCACCGCATCGTCGATGCGCACCGGCGCCACGAAGTTCGCGCCGCCATGCACGATGCGATGGCCGACCGCTGCGATGCGGCCGCCGCCGCCCTGCCGGGCATGCCATTCGAGCAGCGCGGCCAGCGCGCCCTGGTGCGAGCGGCTGTCGCCTTCCAGCCCCGTGTCGTGCAGCGTGCGGCCCTCGGCATCGCGCACGCGCAGCCGCGCCTTCAGCCCCACGCCCAGGCCGTCGGCCTGGCCCGACCAGCGGGCGGCAGGCAGCGCGCCGCCCTCGCCGGCCGCCTCGAACAGCGCAGCCTTGATCGAGGACGACCCGGCGTTGAGGGTGAACAGCGAATCGGTCAGACGTAGTCCTTGTACTTGTCGAGGAAGCGCACCGGCTTGGCCAGCGCATCGCGGCGGAACGGATCGCCGAGCTCGCGGGTGCACATGATCTCGATCACGCAGGTCTTGCCTTCGTTCATCTGCATGTCGATCGCCTTCTTCAGTGCCGGGCCCACGTCTTCGAGCCTGTCGACCACGATGCCTTCGGCGCCCATGGCCTTGGCAATGCCCGCGAAGCTCTCGCTCTCGAGCTCGCCCGCGACGAAGCGGCGGTTGTAGAAGTCGACCTGGTTCTTCTTCTCGGCGCCCCACTGGCGGTTGTGGAAGACCACGGCCGTGACCGGAATGTCGTGCCGCACGGCGGTCATGATCTCGACCATGCTCATGCCCCAGGCGCCGTCGCCGGCATAGGCCACGGCCGGGCGGTCGGGCGCCGCGCACTTGGCGCCGATCATGGTCGGCAGCGAGTAGCCGCAGTTGCCGAAGCTCATCGGCGCGAAGAAGCTCCTCGGCTCCTCGAAGCGCAGGTAGCTGTTGGCAATGGCGTTGATGTTGCCGATGTCGGTGGAGACCATCACGCGCGGCGGCATGGCCTTCTCGAGCTCGCGCAGCACCTGGCGCGGGTGCAGGTAGGTGCCGCCGGTGGGCGTCTTCTCGCCCTTGGCTTCCTCGATGGCGTCGAGGCTGAATGGGTCGCGCTCGTGGGTCCACTCGTCGAGCTCCTTTTCCCACGCGGCCTTCTCGGCCTTGATCTTGTCGGCGCGCTGGGCCTTGGTGGCGTCGCAGGCGAGCGCCTTGCCGGCCAGCCGCTTGAGCAGTTCATTGGCCGTGGCCTTGGCGTCGCCGTGGATGCCGACGGTGATCTTCTTCACGAGCCCGAGGTTGGTGTGGTCGGCTTCCACCTGGATGATCTTCGCGTCCTTCGGCCAGTAGTCCATGCCGTGCTGCGGCAAGGTGCCGAAGGGGCCCATGCGCGAGCCGAGCGCCAGCACCACGTCGGCCTGCGCGATCAGCTTCATCGCGGCCTTGGAACCCTGGTAGCCCAGCGGGCCGGCCCACAGCGGATGGCTCGCTGGGAACGAGTCGTTGCGCAGGTAGCCGTTGGCCACGGGGGCGCCCAGGCGCTCGGCCAGGGCCTTGCATTCTTCGACCGCATCGCCCATCACCACGCCGCCGCCCGAGAGGATGACCGGAAACTTCGCCGAGGCCAGCAGCTCGACGGCCGCGTTCAGGCTCATCTCGCCGCCCGCGCCGCGCTCCACGCGCATGGGCTTCGGGATCTCGGTGGTGATTTCGCCGTAGAAATAGTCGCGCGGAATGTTGAGCTGCGTCGGGCCCATCTCGGAAATGGCGCGGTCGAAGCAGCGCGCCGTGTACTCGGCCATGCGCTTGGGGTTGTTGACGTGGCCCTGGTACTTCGTGAACTCCTGGAACATCGGCAGCTGGTTGGCTTCCTGGAAGCCGCCCAGGCCCATGCCCATGGTGCCGGTCTCGGGCGTGATCATCACGACCGGGCTGTGCGCCCAGTAGGCGGCCGCGATGGCCGTCACGCAGTTGCTGATGCCGGGGCCGTTCTGGCCGATCACCACGCCGTGGCGGCCCGACACGCGCGCATAGCCGTCGGCCATGTGGGCGCCGCCCTGCTCGTGCACCACCGGGATCAGGCGGATGCCGGCGGGCGCGAAGATGTCCATCGCATCCATGAAGGCCGAGCCCATGATGCCGAACATGTCGGTCACGCCGTTGGCGACCATGGTTTCGACGAAGGCCTCGGAGGGCGTCATCTTCTGCACGCCGGCGACGGCTTCGCGGGTGGGTGCGGCGGGTTGCTTCTGGCTCATGGAAGGCGTCTCCTGAAGGGGATGGGGCGGTCGGCGGGTTTCAAAAGACGGAACGGCTTGTTCCGATTTTTCTTCGGCGGAATATAGGGCGGCCAAGCCTTGGTGTCAAACAATTTACAAAAATCGGTACATCTTGTCTTGTTTTTTGTAAAAAGACTATGATCCGGCCCATGAAGATCGTCAAGGGGCCCACGCCCGAAACTTTGGAGCCGGCGCCGGGCGACACGCCCACCATGCGCCTTTTCGGGCTGCTCGAAGTCATGGCCGCCAAGGACCAGCGCTACTCGCTGCAGGGCCTGGTGGAAGAGACCGGCATGCCCAAGCCCACCCTGCACCGCATGCTCCAGCAGCTCGAAGGCGCGGGTCTCCTGCAGCGCGAGGGCGACGGCCGCCACTACGGCATCGGCACGCGGCTGCGGCGGCTGGCCGAGAACCTGCTGCTCAACGACAGCCTCCACGGTGCACGCCATACGGTGCTGCGTCAACTGGTGGAAGAAATCGGCGAGAGCTGCAATCTCACCGCGCTCTCGGGCAGCGAGGTGGTGTATCTCGACCGCGTGGAAACCGCTGCGCCGCTGCGCTTCTACCTGCACTCCGGCTCGCGCGTGCCGGTGCACTGCTCCGCCAGCGGCAAGATCTTTCTCGCGCAGATGAGCGCGGCGCAGCGCCGCCGCCTGCTCTCCAACGCGCCACTGGAGCCCTACACCCCCCGCACGCTCACCGACCCCGACGCGCTCGAGAAGGAAGTGCAGCGCGTGCGCAAGGACGGCTACGCCATCGACAACGAGGAGTTTCTGCCCGGCCTGCTGTGCATTGCCGCGCTGGTGCCTTCGGGCGACGACGGCCCCTCGAACCTGTGCATCGCGGTGCAGGCGCCGGTCATGCGGCTCGATGCCGCGAAGGCGAAGGCGCTGCTGCCCGCCCTGCAGCGCGCCGCACAGGTGTTGAGCCGCATCGATGCCGACGCGGGCACCACCAGCCGCGCACAGGCCTGACCCACTCCATTCTGGAAAGCCCATCGTGACCGACATCGCAGACCTTCGGCCCGACCGCATGCTGAGCGTGCGCGAGGTGTTCGGCATCGACACCGACCTTCAGGTGCCCGCCTTCAGCGAACGCGACGACCACGTGCCCGAAGTGGATGCGGTCTACCGCTTCAACCCCGACGTGACGCTCGCCATCCTCGCGGGCTTCATGCGCGACCGGCGCGTGATGGTGCAGGGGCTGCACGGCACCGGCAAGTCGACCCACATCGAGCAGGTGGCGGCGCGGCTGAACTGGCCTTGCGTGCGCCTGAACCTCGATGGCCACATCAGCCGCCTCGACCTCGTGGGCAAGGACGCGGTCGTGCTGCGCGAAGGCAAACAGGTCACCGAGTTCCAGGAAGGCATCGTGCCGTGGTCGCTGCAGCGGCCGGTGGCGCTGGTGTTCGACGAGTACGACGCGGGCCGGCCCGACGTGATGTTCGTGATCCAGCGCATCCTGGAACAGGGCGGCAAGTTCACGCTGATGGACCAGAACAGGGTGCTGCGCCCGCACCCCTTCTTTCGCCTGTTCGCCACCGCCAATACGGTGGGCCTGGGCAACCTCAACGGCCTGTACCACGGCGCGCAGCGGCTCAACCATGCGCAGATCGACCGCTGGAACATCGTCGCCTCGCTCAACTACCTGCCGGCCGATGAAGAAATCGCGATCGTGCAGGCGCGCGTGCCTTCGCTCGCGGGCGATGCGGGGCGCCGGCTGGTCGCATCGATGGTGGCCGTGGCCGATCTCACGCGCAAGGGCTTCGCGGCGGGCGACCTCTCCACGCTGATGTCGCCGCGCACCGTGATCACCTGGGCCGAGAACGTCGAGATCTTCAAGGACCCGGCGCTCGCGTTTCGCCTGTCCTTCGTCAACAAGTGCGACGACGCGGAGCGGCCGCTCGTGGCCGAGTATTTCCAGCGCTGCTTCGACCAGGAACTGAAGGAGTCGCACCAGCTGTCGCCGGGTTCACAAGAATGACCGGCGCGCCTGCCCCCGCCACTGCATCGGCCAGCGCGATGCAGCGCCGCGTGCGGCAGGAGGAACAGGTCGCCGAACTCTGCGCGGGCGTGGTGCGCGCCTTCAGCGGCGAACGCGACCTGCACTTTCGCGGGCAGCGTTTGCACCGCGGCCGCGTGGCGCTGCCGTGGTTCGCGCCGCACCTGCATCCCTCGCCCGAGACCGACGACTTCGCCTCCTTCCGCGGCGTGGCCGACGGGTTGGCGCTGCGGCTCACGGTGTCCGACGCCGCGCTGCACGAAAGCCTGCGGCCCGAAGAGCCGGTCGAGCGCATGCTGTTCGAGATGCTCGAGCAGTTCCGCGCCGAAGCCATGGCGCCCGAGGTCATGGCCGGCATGCGCCGCAACCTGCGGCACCGCCACGAGCAGTGGTCGCTGGCCTTCCACCACTCGGGCCTGACGGACACCGCGCGCGGCCTGCTGCTCTACGCCGTGGTGCAGATCTGCCGCGCCCGCGTGAGCGGCCAGCAGGTGGTGGAAGAAACCGAGGACATGCTCGAAGCGACGCGATTTCACCTTGCGCCGCTGATCGGCCACGCACTCGCAGGCCTGCGCCGCGACCGCGCCGACCAGGCCGCCTATGCCGTGCATGCGCTCGCCATCGCGCGCACCGTCGCCGCCATGCTGCACGAGGCCGGCGAAGACAGCAGCGACGCGCGCGACCCGCATGTGGACGACAAGCGCAGCGTGTTCATGCTCGTCGCCGACATGGACCGCGAGATCGTCGAACGCTTCACCACCGCCGAGTCGGGCCGCAGCGCGGTGCTCGACGGCGCGGGCGGTGCCTACCGCGTCTTCACCGCCGCCTACGACCGCGAACACGACGCCGCCACCCTCGCGCGCAAGGAAGTGCTGGCCGGCCACCGCGAAAAGCTCGACCGCCGCATCGCCGCGCAGGGCGTGAACATTGCGCGCCTGGCACGCGAGCTGCGGGCGCTGCTCGCCGACCCCACGCGCGACGGCTGGGACGGCGGCCAGGAGGAAGGCCTGGTCGACGGCCGCCGGCTCGCGCAGCTGGTGGCCTCGCCGACCGAGCACCGCCTGTTCCGCACCGAGCGCATCGAACCGGTGGCCGACTGCATGGTGACGCTCCTGATCGACTGCTCGGGTTCGATGAAGGAGCATGCCGAATCGGTCGCGATGATGGCCGACGTGTTCGCGCGCGCACTCGAGCAGGCCGGCGCGGCCAGCGAGGTGCTGGGCTTCACCACCGGCGCCTGGAACGGCGGCCACGCGCAGCGCGAGTGGGTGCGCGCCGGCAGGCCCCCTCACCCGGGCCGCCTCAACGAGCGCTGCCACATCGTCTTCAAGGCCGCCGCCACGCCCTGGCGCCGCGCGCGGCCCGCGATGGCGGCGCTGCTGAAGGCCGACCTGTTCCGCGAAGGCATCGACGGCGAGGCGGTCGACTGGGCCTGCGCGCGCCTGCGCGAGCGGCCGGAGGCACGCAAGCTGCTGCTGGTGATTTCAGACGGCTCGCCGATGGACAGCGCGACACACCTGGCCAACGACGCGCACTATCTCGACCACCACCTGCGCGACGTGGTGGCGCGGCAGGAGCAGCGGCGCGACGTCGAGATTGCCGGTATTGGTGTCGGTCTCGATCTGAGTCCGTACTACAGCCGCAGCCATGTGCTGGACCTTGCTGCCTCTGCCGGCAACACCATCTTTCGCGAGGTGATCGACTTGATGGCGGGGCGGCATCGGCGCTGAGGCTGCCTGAGCGCTGCTGTGCAGGGCGGCATGCCCCAGTGCACAGGGCATCGGGTGCTCCCCGCAGCGAAATCAAGGAGGAGGCCGCAGGCCGGGGGACATTCGCGGAGGGGAGTACCCGGTGGCCTGGGCACGCACCCTGAAAAATCGAAACGTTTAGACCTACATCCAAGTCCCCGATTGACAAAGCGGACGATCAGCCCAAACATTGCGTCCCATATCCAGGAACAACGTTCCAATATTTGGAACATCCAGAGCCTCATGGATTCCACCCTCGCCAAAGGCCTTGCCGCCATCGAATGGATGACGCGGCAACAGCGCGACTGCCGCGTCACCGACCTGGCCCAGGCCTTCGGCATGGCGCGCAGCAACGCGCACCGCACGCTGCAGACCCTGGTCGACTGCGGCTGGGCCGTGCAGGACCCGGACACCAGCGCCTACCGCCCGAGCCTGCGCCTGTTCGAGCTCGGCGCGCTGGTTTCCGAGGCCACCGACATGGGGTCGCTGCTGCGGCCGCACCTTGCGGCGCTGGCGCAGCAGACCGGCGAAACCATCCACCTTGCCGTGCTCGACGGCGCCGAGATCGTCTACCTCGACAAGTTCGACAGCCCCCTGCCCGTGGCCGCCTATTCGCGCATCGGCGGCCGGGCGGCGGCGTATTGCGTGGCCTCGGGCAAGGCCCTGCTGGCCGCGGCCGCGCCGGACCTTCCCGCGCTGCACGAGCGCCTGGGCACGCTCGCGGCGCACACGAAGAACAGCATCACCAGCTTCGATGCCCTTCTCTCGGAACTCGAACGCACGCGCGTTCGCGGCTATGCGGAAAACCGCGAGGAATGGCGCCTGGGCGTCTGCGGTCTCGGCGTGCCGGTGTTCAACGCGCGCGGCGAGGCGGTCGCGGCCGTCGGCATGAGCGTGCCCTCGATCCGCTTCGCGCGGACGCAGGCGCGCGGACTGGCCGACCGCCTCATGGCCTGCGCGCGCGATGCGAGCGTCACGCTGGGCTACCGGGCAAGCCCGGTGCCGGCATCGGCGCCGCTGCCGGCATCCACCACAAGGAGAAGGAGACTCGAATGAAGCTGTTGTTCCCCGCCCCCTGGCTGCGCGCCGCGCTGCTGGCCGCCGCCACCCTGGCCGCACCTCTTGCCGCACAGGCGCAAAACAGCACCGACTATCCCAACAAGCCGATCCGGCTCATCGTTCCGTACCCGCCCGGCGGCGGCACCGACGTGATCGCGCGCATCGTGCAGGAGCGTTTTTCGACGCTGCTCGGCCAGCAGGTGCTCATCGACAACCGTGGCGGCGCGGCCGGCTCCATCGGCACCGAGATCGTGGCCAAGGCCGCACCCGACGGCTACACGGTGCTGTTCACGCTGTCTTCGCACACCATCAACCCGGCGATCTACACCAAGCTCTCGTTCGACACCGCGAAAGACTTCGCGCCCGTGGGCCTGGTCGCCTCGCTGCCGCAGATCCTGGTGGCCAACACGCAGTTCGCGCCCAATACGGTGGCCGAACTGGTGGCGCTCGCCAAGGCCAAGCCAGGCTCGCTTTCCTTCGCCTCGGTGGGCAACGGCTCGCCCGGGCACCTGGCAGGCGAGCTGCTGAAGCTGCGCACCGGCACCCACATGACGCACATCCCCTACCGCGGCGGCGGCCCGGCCGTGACCGACGTGATGGGCGGGCAGGTGCCGCTGCTGTGGGTATCGATCCCCGCGGCCGCGCAGTTCGTGAAGGCCGGCAAGCTCAAGGCGCTGGCGGTGTCGACCACCAGGCGCAGCGCCGCCTTCCCCGACGTGCCCACGATGCAGGAAGCGGGCATTGCCGATTTCGACGTCGACTCCTGGTACGCGGTGTTCGTGCCCGCGAAAACGCCGCAGCCCACCGTCGACAAGCTCAACCGCGTCATCAACACGGTGGTCAAGGAACCGGAGATCCGCGACAAGCTGCTGGCGCAGGGCAGCGAAGGCGTCGGCGGCACGCCGGAGCAATTGGGCAAGGTGGTGGCCACGGAACTCGTGCGCTGGCAGAAGCTCGCAAAAGAAGCCAGCATCAAGGTGGATTGACCCGCAACAGGCAGACCCATGGAAAACTCATCCGCACCCTCTTCCCCCATCGCCGAGCTCGTCGCGCGCGCCCGCGCCGCGCAGCGCATCTACGAAACCTGGTCGCAGGCGCAGGTCGACACCGCCGTGGTGGCCGCGGGCTGGGCCATCATCGAGCCGGCGCGCAACCGCGAGCTGGCCGAGCTGGCGGTGGCCGACACCGGCGTGGGCAATGTCGAAGACAAGGTACGGAAGAACCACCGCAAGACCTTCGGCCTGCTGCGCGACCTGCGCGGCGCGCGCTCGGTGGGCGTCATTTCGGAAGACCCGGCGCGCGGCATCGTCGAGATCGCGCGGCCCGTGGGCGTGGTGTGCGCGGTCACGCCGTCCACCAACCCGGGCGCCACGCCGGCCAACAAGATCATCAATGCGCTCAAGGGGCGCAACGCGGTCATCGTGGCGCCGTCGCCCAAGGGCTGGTCGACGGCGGCGCGGCTGATCGAATTCATCCATGCGCAGTTCGACCGCATCGGCGCGCCGCGCGACCTGGTGCAGCTGCTGCCATCGCCGGTCAACAAGCAGTCGACGGCCGAGCTGATGCGCCTGTGCGACCTGGTGGTGGCCACCGGTTCGCAGGCCAACGTGCGCGCGGCCTACGCCAGCGGCACGCCGGCCTTCGGCGTGGGCGCCGGCAACGTGGCGGGCATCGTCGACGAAACGGCCGACGTGGATGCGGCGGCCGACCGCATCCTGCTTTCGAAGACCTTCGACAACGCGACCAGCTGCTCGTCGGAGAACAGCCTGGTGATCGTGGACGCGGTGCGCGCGCAGATGCTGTCGGCGCTCAAGGACCGCGGCGCACTCATGCTCGCGGCCGCACAGAAGGCCACGCTGCAGTCGCTGATGTGGCCGGGCGGCAAGCTCTCTGCTGCCGTCATCGGCCAGTCGGCGCGCGTGATTGCCGAGCGCGCGGCGGCCCTCGATGGCGCCAACCGCGAGGGCTGGCTGGCCATTGCGGCAAGAAATCCGCGCATCCTCATGGTGGCCGAGGACGGCGTGGGCCACGAGCATCCGTTCTCGGGCGAGAAGCTGAGCCCGGTGCTGGCGATCTATTCGGCGCGCGATTTCGATGAGGCCGCCGCCACGGTCGCACGCATCTACGCCTACGAAGGCGCGGGCCATTCGGTCGGCCTGCACAGCTCGGTGCCCGAGCGCGCATTGACGCTCGGGCTCACGCTGCCGGTGTCGCGCGTGATCGTCGACCAGGCGCACTGCATCGCCACCGGCGGCAGCTTCGACAACGGCCTGCCGTTCTCGCTGTCGATGGGCTGCGGGACCTGGGGCAGGAACAACTTCTCCGACAACATGACCTTGCGGCACTACCTGAACATCACGCGCGTGTCGCGGCCGATTCCGGAGCGGGTGCCCAGCGAAGACGACATCTTCGGCGCCTTCTTGGCCGAATACGGCGCGAGCTGAATGTGGCGGCCACCGTTCATGAACTGATCGAGCTGCAGGCGGCGGCTCAGCCGCAGGCGGTGTATGCGCTGTCCACCGAAGGCGGGCGCAGCAGCATCGGCTTTGGCGAGCTCGCGCGCGGCTGCCGCACGGTGGTGGCTGTGCTGCACGCGCATGGCGCGCGGCCGGGCGACACGGTGTCGGTGGTCATGCCCAATGGCCTGCAGACGCTGCGCGTGCTGCTTGGCGCCATGCACGGCGGGCTGTGCGTGAATCCGGTCAACCTGCTGTCGCAGCCCGAGCAGATGCGCTACGTGCTCGCACATTCGGATTGCCGCGTGGTGTGCGTCGCGCCCGAGTGGGAAGCACGCGTGCGCGCGATGCTCGAAGGCATCGGCCGGCCGGTCGAGGTGCTGGTGGCCGGCCCCGACGCCGATGCGCTGCCGGGCGAGGCGCAGGCGGCGCTCTTGCATGAGGCTGCGCCGCCCGCCGCCGGCGACGTGGCCCTGCTGATGTACACCTCGGGCACCACCGGCATGCCCAAGGGCGTGATGCTCACGCAAGGCAACCTCGCAGCCAACGCGCATGCGATCAGCGCCGAGCACGCGCTGCAGCCCGCCGACCGCGTGCTGGCCGTGCTGCCGCTCTATCACATCAACGCCTTCGCGGTGACCATGCTCGCGCCGCTCGCCCATGGCGGCAGCCTGGCGATGCCGCCGAAGTTCTCGGCCGGCCGCTTCTGGGAGCAAGCCTCGGGAACGGGGTGCAGCTGGATCAACGTGGTGCCCACCATGATCTCGTACCTGCTCGAGGGCGATGAGCCGCCGCCCGCGCAGACCGCTGCCATCCGCTTCTGCCGCTCGGCATCGGCCGCGCTGCCACCGGAGCATCACCGCGCCTTCGAGCAGAAGTTCGGCATCGGCATCGTCGAGACCATGGGGCTCACCGAAACCGCGGCGCCTTCTTTTTCGAACCCGCTCGATCCCGCGCTGCGCAAGCTGGGCTCGGTGGGCCGCGCCTCGGGGTGCGAAGCGCGCGTCATCGATGCCGCATTGGCCGAAGTGCCCGACGGCACCACCGGCGAGCTGGCCATTCGCGGCCCCCACGTGATGCGCGGCTACTACAAGAACGACGAAGCCACGCGCGCGAGCTTCACGCCCGACGGCTGGCTGCGCACCGGCGACCTCGGCCACCGCGATGCCGATGGCTTCTTCTTCGTGACCGGCCGCATCAAGGAACTGATCATCAAGGGCGGCGAGAACATCGCCCCGCGCGAGATCGACGAGGCGCTGCTGCGGCATCCCGCCGTGCTCGAGGCCGCGGCGGTGGGCGTGCCCGACCGCCACTACGGCCAGGAGATCGGCGTGTGCATCGTGCTGCGCGAGGGCTGCGCCTGTACCGAGGACGAACTGCGCGCCTTCAGCGCCGAGGTGCTCGGCCGCTACAAGGCGCCGGGCCATTACCGCTTTGTCACCGACCTGCCGCGCGGGCCTTCCGGAAAAGTGCAGCGCCTGAAGCTGCTGCCGCTTTTCGCTGCATGAGCCGCCGCCCGGCCGCTCCGAAGGCGACTCGCACCGAAGCGCGCAGCGCGGAGGTTATTCGGTGATCGCGGCGGAACTGCTGGTGCCGCCGCTGGCGCCGGCGCTGCTCGCCTACAGCCTGTGCGTGGTGTTCGCCGCCGGCGTGGTGCGCGGCTTCGCGGGCTTCGGCTTTTCGGCCGTCACCGTGGCGGGGCTCTCGCTGGTGGTGTCGCCCGCGCTCGTGGTGCCGGCCATCTTCATGCTCGAGATCCTCGCGAGCCTGAGCCAGCTGCGCGGCATTGCACGCGACGTCGACCTGCCCTGGCTCGGCTGGCTGATGCTGGGCAACCTGCTGTTCATTCCGCTCGGGGTTGCGTTGCTGGCCTGGCTGCCCGAGACGCCGCTGCGCCTGCTGATCGGCGCGCTGCTGATGGCCGCCGCCCTGCTGCTGCGCGCGGGCACGCGTGCCACGCTCGTGCCCACGCGCGCGGTGCGCTTCGCGGCCGGGCTGGTCTCGGGCTTCATCAACGGCGTGGCGGCCATCGGCGGTATTGCCATTGCGGTGCTGCTGAGCACCACCGCGATGGCGCCGGCTGCCCTGCGCGCCACCATGATCGCGCTGCTGCTCTTCAGCGACGTGGTGTCGCTCGCAAGCGCCGCGCTCATGCCCACGGCCGTGCATGCCTCATCGGGCCACCTGCTCGGGGCCGGCACGCTGAAGTGGGCGCTGTGGCTCGCGCCCGCGATGCTGGCCGGCATCTGGTGGGGCCAGCGCTCGTTCAAGGGCGTGTCGCCCACGCAGTTCCGCCGGCATGTGCTGAACCTGCTGGTGGCGCTGGCGGCGGTGAGCGTGGCGCGCTCGGTTGTCTCGCTGGCAACGGCCTGACCGGCAAGAGCCCGCACGGCAAGGCCCCGCACTGGCTATGCTGCGCGCGACATGCTGACTTCTTCATTCTTTGCCGCGCCGCCGGCGCGCACGCTGGCGGTGGCCATGGTGCTCCTGTTCGCATCGGCAGGCAGCGCCGCCGAGTCGGCCTGCCTGGACGCCGCCATGCGGACGCCGCCACCCCCGCGCGCGCTGGCGAT
The DNA here is from genome assembly GCF_003951285.1 of Variovorax beijingensis. Classification (GTDB taxonomy): domain Bacteria; phylum Pseudomonadota; class Gammaproteobacteria; order Burkholderiales; family Burkholderiaceae_C; genus Variovorax; species Variovorax beijingensis. The sequence goes on from NZ_RXFQ01000002.1 coordinate 130,246, forward strand.
GGCCGCCGCCGCGCAGCGCGAGCACGAGGCCTTCGGCGCGCAGACGATGGACGCCGAAGGCCGGCTGGTCGAGTCGGGCCGTTCCGAGGCCGAGGATTCGCGCGCCACGGTCGCGAGCCCCGCGCCGTGGCAACGCGTGCTCGGCTACTGGGAGGCGGTCGAGCAGCCCCACACCCCGCTGCCTTCGCTGGTGCGCTTCGGCGCGCTGCAACCGGCCGACCGCACGCTGCTGCTGCAGGCGCTCAACCAGGCCAGCGCCTCGCACCTGCGGGGGCTGGGCGTGGGGCCGGACCAGGGCCTCGACGCGGCCGAGTTGCGCGCGATGGCCACCGCGGTGAACCGCGTGGCGGCAATCGACACACCATGGTCGGCGGCCTTCGTGAGCTGGCTCGCGCAGCAGGCGGGGCTGGGCGCGGGCGAATTCGTGTTCTCGGAAGCGCATGCGGATTACGCAGGCGCCGCCTGGCAGGCCGGCGCGGCCGAGGCCGCCGGGCATGAGACGCGCTACGCGATGCGCGCCTGCAACCTCGCGCGTACGCCGCCGCGCGTGGGCGACCTGGCCTGCCACACGCGCGGCGCGGCATCGGAGCTCGACCGCTTCGAGAAGATCGGCGCCGTGCTGGCAACGCGGGCCACGGGCGGCGAGCCGCTGCCGATGCATTGCGACGTGGTGGTGAAGGTCGACGACCGGGGCTTCGACACCATCGGCGGCAACGTGCTGCAGTCGGTCACGCGCAGGCGGCTGGACTTCGCTCCCGGCACGCGGATGCTCGATCCCAGCTACCTGCCCGCCGGCTGCGCCATCGGCGCGGCGGGCTGCACCGACCGCCACATGAGCTGGCAGCCGTGGTCGCTGCTGCTGCAGTGGCGCTGACGCGGCGCACAGGCGGCCACGAGCCCGGGCTCAGAGCAGCGTACCCATGCGCTCCGCGGCGGCCTTGAGCGCATCGATGCGCTTCACCGCCTCTTCCATCGACATGCGCGCCGTCGGCGCATGCACCGCGAGCGCAGCGCGCACCTGCCCTGCCGCGTCGCGCACCGGCACGGCCACGGCCACCAGCCCCGCGATGAATTCCTCGCAGTCGCGCGAGTAGCCGCGCTTCGCGATCGCATCGCATTCGGTGCGCAGCGCATCGGCCTTGACGAGCGTGTTGGCCGTCATGCGCGCAAGCGGCAGCCGGTCGATGAGCGCGTCGCGCTCCTTCTTCGGCATCTGCGCCAGGAACAGCTTGCCGCTCGCGGTGCAGTGCAGCGGCACGTGCGAGCCGACGTCGAGCGTGAGCCGCAGCGGCCACTTCGCCTCCACGCGGTCGAGGTACAGCACCTGGGCGCCGTCGAGCGTGGTGAGGTTGCAGGTCTCGCCGACCTGCCGCACGAGTTCGGACAGCACCTCGTGGCGCAGGCCGCGCACCGTGCCGTGGTTCAGGGTGTCGAAGGCCAGCTTGCGCAGCGCCGGGCCGACGCTGAACGAACGCTCGTCCACGTCGCGCGCCAGGAAGCCGGTGGCCAGCAGCTGGGTGCAGATGCGGTGCGCCGTCCCCTTGGGCAGCCCCAGCTGCGCGGCCAGGTCGGCGAGCGTGAGGGGGCGGCCTTCGCTGGCCAGCAAGGCCAGCAGGCGCAGGCTGCGCTCGGCCGACGAGCCGGAGGCTGGCTCCTCCGCGGCGGGCACGGAAAGCGACGGCGAAGACACGGCGGCTGCGGGGCGCGCGGAACGTGGCATGCGGGTAAACCTTAAAAATGGAACGTTGCGTTCCGAAAAACATTAACCTAGGATGCAAGCAAGCGAAGCGATTGTTCCACTCCCCGGGTGCCATGCATGCGTGATGAAGAGTTCGACTACATCGTCGTCGGCGCCGGATCGGCCGGCTGCGTGCTGGCCGGCCGGCTGAGCGAAGACCCGGCCACGCGCGTGCTGCTGCTCGAGGCGGGCCCGGTGGACAGGTCGCTCTGGATCCACCTGCCCATCGGCTACGGCAAGACGATGTGGAGCCCCACCTACAACTGGCGCTTCGAGACCGACCCCGACCCCAACATGAACGGCCGGCGCATCTACTGGCCCCGAGGCAAGACGCTGGGCGGCTCGAGCTCGATCAACGGGCTGATCTACATCCGCGGCCAGCGCGAGGACTACGACCACTGGGCCGCGCTCGGCAATGCGGGCTGGGGCTACGACGACGTGCTGCCCTACTTCATCCGCTCCGAAGGCAACCAGCGCGGCGCGAACGCCTTCCATGGCGGCGACGGGCCGCTGAAGGTCTCGGACATCGCGGCAAAGCACGAACTCATCGAGGCCTTCATCAGCGGCGCGCGGCAGATCGGCGTGCCGCGCACGGGCGACTTCAACGGCGCCGCGCAGGAAGGCGCGGGCTACTACCAGCTCACCACGCACAAGGGCTGGCGCTGCAGCACGGCCAAGGCCTACCTGGTGCCGGCGCGCCACCGGCCCAACCTGCGCATCGAGACCGATGCGCTGGCCAGCCGGCTGGTGTTCGACGGCCGGCGCGCGGTGGGCGTGAGCTACCGCCAAGGCGGCGAGATGAAGACCGCGCGTTGCCGCGCCGAGGTGCTGCTTTCGGCGGGTTCGATCCAGTCGCCGCAGCTGCTGCAGCTCTCGGGCATCGGCCCGCGCGCGCTGCTCGAACGCATGGGCATCCCGGTGGTTCACGAACTGCCCGGTGTGGGCGAGAACCTGCAGGACCACCTGCAGATCCGGCTGGGCTACGAGTGCAGCAAGCCCATCACCACCAACGACCAGCTCAACTCCTGGTTCGGCCAGGCGGGCATGGGCCTGGAATGGCTGATGCGCCGCACCGGCCCGCTCGCGGTGGGCATCAACCAGGGCGGCTGCTTCATGCGCGCGCTGAAGGACGCAAACGGCCGGCCGGTGGCCGCCACGCCCGACATCCAGTTCCACGTGGCCACGCTCTCGGCCGACATGGCGGGCGGCAAGGTGCATCCGTATTCGGGCTTCACGATGTCGGTGTGCCAGCTGCGCCCCGAGTCGCGCGGGCACGTGCGCATCCGCTCGCTCGACGCGGCCGAGCCGCCCGAGATGCAGCCCAACTACCTGGCCACCGAGCTCGACCGCGCCACCACCGTGGCCGGCGTGAAGGCGGCGCGCGCCATTGCAGAGGCGCCCGCGATGCGGCCCTACGTGAAGCGCGAGGTGAAGCCCGGCGCCGATGCCGCGAGCGACGCCGACCTGCTGGAGTTCTGCCGCAACAACGGCGCCACCATCTTTCACCCCACGGGCACCTGCCGCATGGGCAGCGACCCGCTCGCGGTGGTCGATGCGCGGCTGCGCGTGCACGGCGTGGCCGGGCTGCGCGTGGTCGACTGCTCGGCCATGCCCACGCTGGTGTCGGGCAACACCAACGCACCGGCCGTGATGATGGCCGAGAAGGCTGTCGACATGATCAGGGAGGACGTGAGGGCGGCAGCCGCCGCGACAACCACATCGGAGACAAAGACATGAGCGCAAGCGACGAGAAAGCGATTCGCAGGGTGGTGGTATCGGCCCTGGTGGGCGCCACCATCGAGTGGTACGACTTCTTCCTGTACGGCGTGGTGGCCGGCATCGTGTTCAGCAAGCTCTACTTCCCGGGCAGCGACCCGGTGGTGTCCACCTTGCTGGCCTACACGACCTTCGCGGTGGGCTTTGTCACGCGGCCGCTGGGCGGCGTGATCTTCGGCCACTTCGGCGACAAGATCGGCCGCAAGAGCATGCTCATCATCACGCTGATGATCATGGGCGTGGCCACCTTCCTGATCGGCCTGGTGCCCACCTATGCGCAGATCGGCATCGCGGCGCCCTTGCTGCTGCTCCTGCTTCGCATCGCGCAAGGCATCGGCCTGGGTGGCGAATGGGGCGGCGCGGTGCTGATGGCCTACGAATATGCGCCCAAGGGCAAGCGCGGCTTCTATGCATCGCTGCCGCAGATCGGGCTGGCGATCGGCCTGTGCATGGCCTCGGGCGTGGTGGCGCTCCTGTCGTGGCTGCTGACCGACGAGCAGTTTCTCTCCTGGGGCTGGCGCATCGCGTTCCTGATTTCCGGCGCGATGGTGGGCGTGGGCATGTACATCCGGCTCCACGTGCAGGAGACGCCGGAGTTCGCGGCCGTGAAGGCACGCAACGCCGAACTGCGCATTCCGTTCATGGACATGCTGCGGCGCTATCCGGGCAATGTGCTCAAGGGCATGGGCGCCCGCTACATCGACGGGGTGTTCTTCAACATCTTCGGCGTGTTCTCCATCAACTATCTCACCGGCACCCTCAAGATCAGCCGCACCGACGCGCTGCTGGGCGTGATGGCCGCGGCCGTGGTGATGATCTTCTTCATTCCCTTCTTCGGCCGCCTGTCCGACCGGATGGGACGCGGCAAGGTCTACATGTGGGGTTCGCTGGTCACGGCGGTGTCGGCGTTTCCGGGCTTCTGGCTCATGACGCACAGCGGCGGCAGCGTACTGCTGGTGTGGCTCGCGATCATCATCCCCTTCGGCATCCTCTACGCCTCGGTGTACGGGCCGGAGGCCGCGCTGTTCTGCGACCTGTTCGACGCCAAGGTGCGCTACACCGGCATTTCCTTCGTCTACCAGTTCTCGGGCATCTTTGCCTCGGGCATCACGCCGATCATCGCGACCGCGCTGCTCAAGTCGGGCGGCGGCCAGCCCTGGCAGATCTGCATGTACGTGCTGTTCGCGGGCGTGGTGTCGGCCGCATGCGCATGGATGATCGGGCGGTCCGCGTCGCCGGCCGATGCGCCGGTGGCGGTGGCCTCGCGCTGACTTCGTTTTTATTCCTCAGGAGGTCCTGCCCATGGCGAGCGCGCGCACCACGGCCGCGGTGCGCGTCTCGACGCCCAGCTTCACGTACACATGTTCCAGGTGCTTGTGGACGGTGCGCGGGCTGATCTCCAGCAGGGCGGCGATCTCGGCGTCGGTCTTGCCGCGCGAGAGCCAGTGCATGACATCGCCCTCGCGCGGCGTGAGGCCGGGCAGCGGCGCATCATGCAGCGGCGCCGCGGCGCGGCAGGCGAGCCCATACAGGAAGGCCACCGCCACCGCATGCTCCAGCCCCGCGCGCCGGTAGCGGTCGGCCTGCCATGCGGCGCGGCGAAACTCGCTGCGGCCCGGCGCCCTGGTTGCGATGCGGGGAAGTGCGCGCAGGCCGTTGCTGCCGGCGCCATGAGGCCGCATGGGCGAATGCCCTGACTCCAGCTGCTCCAGCAGGCGAAGCGCGCCCGCACGATCGTTGCGCGTCAGGTGTGTCATGGCATGCCCCTTTCACGGTGCATACGCATTGCTGCGTATGGCGCCTGCACGCATCGAGACGCACGATGCTCGCAGGCCCTTTACCACCAAAGCAGTATAGGCAGGCAAGGGGCGCGCAGGCCGCTTGCCGGCGGAGGGGATACACATGGCCATCGACGAAACACGGCTTAACGCGCTCATGGGTACCCTCGAGCCGCCCTCCTTCCGGCCCGCCTGATCTTCGAATCACGTCCGAAAGGACATTCCAGGAGCCACCATGTCACGCCAATACATCGACTGCCGCGAGTTTCCGAGCACGATGAACTGCAGTGTCGCGCTCTCCGCCGACACCGAGAGCGAACTGCTCGAGGCCGCCGTCCAGCACGCCGTGGCCGTTCACGGCCATACCGACACGCCGGAGTTCCGCCAGCAACTGGCAAGCATGTTCAAGTCCGGCACGCCGCCGCTGCAGGCGCCCGCGCAGAAGACCCCCGCCTGAGGCGGCCTGGCCCCGGCCACCGCCGCTTCGGCCGGGCGATGAACACCTTCGGGTGCTTTCGAGGGCCGCCAGATCCAGGTGCCCGCGATTCGAGGGAGAGCGGGGATGCCCCTACGGCCTGCGGCCCCATCCCCGATGCTGGAACAATGCGGCCACCATGGACGGCCTCGATCTCATCAAAACATTCCGCGAAGTGGCGTTCCGGCGCAGCTTCTCCCGCGCAGCCATTTCGCTGGGCATGTCGAAGGCCACGGTCAGCCGCTACGTGGCCGAGCTCGAGGAGCGCAGCGGCGTGCGCCTGCTCAACCGCTCCACCCGTTCGCTGAGCCTGACGGACGCCGGCCAGGTGCTGCTCGACCGCAGCACCGAGCTGGTGGCCATGGCCGAGAACACGCTGAACGACCTGCAGGCCCACGGCTCGCACCCCCAGGGGCGGCTGCGCATGAGCGCGCCGCATGGGCTGATCGCGGGCTGGCTGTCCGACGTGATCGCCGAGTTCATCCAGCTCTACCCCGACGTGTACGTGAGCCTGGTGTTCACCAACGACGAGCTCGACCTGATCGAGGAAGGCATCGACATCCACCTGACGGGCGGGCGCATCGACGACATGAACCTGATCGTGCGCCGGCTGGTGCCGTTCGACATGGTGGTCTGCGCGAGCCCGGCCTACTGGGCCCGGCGCGGCATTCCGAGGGTGCCCGAAGACCTGGGCCGCCACGACGTGCTGAGCTACTCGGCCAAGCCCACCACCCACCTGCCCTTCGAGACCGGCGGCAAGGCGGTCGACGTGCCGGTGCACAGCCGCATGGAGGCCAACGACGCCGTCGCGCTCATCGAGCTGGCGCTGCGCGGCGCGGGCGTGGCCTACGTGCCCGAGCCGTTGGCGCAGTCGCACCTGGAACGCGGCGCGCTGGTGCCGGTGCTGCGCGAGCACATGCCGAGCGACCACTGGCTGTATGCCGCCTACTCGCAGCGCCGCCACAACAGCGCCGCGATGCGCACCATGCTCGACTTTCTGGAGCAGTCGATGGCCCGGCACGGCAACCCGCCCGCGATGCCGCCGCTGCCTCCCGCGTTGCAGGTGCTGGCTCCTTCTTCTCCTTCTCCTTCTCCTTCTTCTGTGGCTACTGCTGCTACATGCGCCCTTTCCAGGGCACCAGGCGCCGCTCGAGCCACCGCATCAGCAGGTCGAACAGATAAGCCACCACGCCGATGACGATGATGCCCATGATCACGATGTCGGTGCGCAGGAAGTTCGACGCGTTCAGCACCATCTGGCCCAGGCCCATGTTGGCCGCCACCATCTCGGCCGCCACCAGCGTGGTCCAGCCGAAGCCGATGGCAATGCGCATGCCCACCAGGATGTCGGGCAGCGCCGACGGCAATATGACGTGCCGGATCACCTGCATGTAGCTGGCGCCCATCGAATACGCGGCGTTGATCTGCTCCTGCGACGCGCTGCGCATGCCCGAGCGCGCGGCCAGTGCCAGCGGCGCGAAGCAGCTCAGGAAGATCAGCAGCACCTTGGGCAGCTCGTCGATGCCGAACCAGATGATGATCAGCGGCAGGTAGGCCAGCGGCGGCAGCGGCCGGTAGAACTCCAGCGGCGGATCGAAGATGCCGCGCCAGAAGCGGCTCATGCCCATCGCAATGCCCACCGGAATGGCCGTGGCGCAGGCCAGCAGGAAGGCCGAGAACACGCGGAACATGCTCGCGAGGAAGTGCTGCCACAGCGGCTTGTCGTTGGCCTGCCCCGTGAGGTATTCGTAGAACTGCTGGAACACCGCCTGCGGCGTCGGCAGGAACAGCGGCTTGACCCAGCCCATGTTGGTCACGAGGAACCACAGCGCGACCAGCGCCGCCACCGTGACCACGCTGATGGTCACGCTCGAGCCCTCGCCCGGCACCTTGAAGGCGCTGGTCTTGAGCTTGGCGCCGGCCGGTGGAGGCGGCGGCGCGGCGGGCTTGGAGGGCGGTGTCATGGCGACAGGCGTTGCGATGGTGGCCTCAGGCATGTGCAGCCTCGCGATGATGAATGATCGAAAGAACCTCTTCGCGCATGCGGATGAATTCGGACTCCGACTTCACCTTGCGCGAGTCGCCATGCGACAGGAACTGGCGCGAGAACGGAACCTCGTCGTACACGTGCGAGATGCGCCCCGGGCTCGGGCTCATCACGATCAGCCGCGTGGCGAGGAACAGCGCTTCCTCGACCGAATGGGTGATGAAGAACACCATCTTGTTCGACTTGGACCAGGCCTTGAGCAGGATCTCCTGCACCTGTTCCCGCGTGAATGCGTCGAGCGCGCCCATGGGCTCGTCCATGAGCAGCACGGCGGGGTCGCTGGCCAGCGCGCGTGCAATGCCCACGCGCTGCTGCATGCCGCCCGAGAGCTCGTACACCGCGCGCTCCGCGTACTGCTGCAGGCCGACGAGCCCGAGCTTCTCCTGCGCGATGCGGTCGCGCTCGGCCTTGCCCATGCCGGCCAGGCGCAAGCCCAGCGCCACGTTGTCGCGCACGTTGAGCCAGGGCATCAGCGCATGCTTCTGGAACACCACGCCGCGGTCGGCGCCGGGGCCGACCACGGGCTTGCCGTCGAGCAGGATCTGGCCGGTGGAAGGCGGCAGGAAGCCGGCGATGCTGTTGAGCAGCGTGGTCTTGCCACAGCCCGAGGCGCCGAGCGCCACGACGAAATCGCCGTCGCGCATCGTGAGGTTGACCGGCGCCAGCGCCTGCAGCGTGCCGCCCTTGACAGCGTAGTTGACCGTGAGGTCGCGGATGTCGAGCGTGGGCATGCGGCTTACTTCCCCATGGCTTTCTCGACATAGGCCGTGGTCACGAAGGCGCTGTAGTCGGGCTTGACCTCCTGCACCCGGCCCTGCTCCTTCAGGAACGCCGCCGTGCCCGCCATCGCCTTGGCCGCGCCGCCGCCCAGCCACGTGGGCGAGACCTGCTCGGCCATGGTCGGGAAGGTATAGAGCGCCATCGCCGCCGACACGTCCTTCGGATCGGCCTTGGTCCACTTGGCCATCGCCTTGGTCTGCGGCGAATCGGGCGTCCAGCTCTTGCCGCTGGCCTTGTATTCCTCGTTCGCGCGGTTGAGCGCCTTCACGAAGGCGATCATGAACGGTTCGTTGGCCGCGGCCCACTTGGCGTTGACCACGATGCCCTCGAACGTGGGCGCGCCGCGCTTGCCGATGCTGCCCGAGGTGGCGATGGTCTTGCCCGTGCCCCTGATCTTGGAAAGCACCGGATCCCAGATGAAAGTGGCGTCGATGTCGCCGCGCTCCCAGGCCGCCGCGATCTCGGGCGGGCGCATGTTCATCACGTTGACGCTCTTGGGGTCGACGCCATCCATCTTCATGCCGGCCATGAGCTGGTAGTGCGCGGTCGAGACGAACGGCGTGGCCACCTTCTTGCCGGCCAGGTCCTTCATGCTGTTGATGCCCGACGCATTGCGCGCAATGAGCGCCTCGGCGTTGGCGATGTCGGCCGAAATCCAGAACAGCTTGATGTCCTGCCCCTGGCTGGCCGCGGCCGTGAGCGGGCTGGAGCCGGTTTCGCCCATCTGCACGTCGCCCGACGCCATGGCCCGGATCACGTCGCCGCCGCCGGAGAACATGCGCCAGTTGATTTTGTAGCCCGTGGCTTTCTCGACCTCGCCCGATTCCATGACGAGGCGCAGGGGGACCAGCATGTCCTGGTGGGCGAAGGTGAGTTCCTTGGCCTGCTGCGCGAACGCGGCGCCGCTGCCCATCATCATCAGCATCGCGGCGGCTGCGAGCGCTGCGGATTTCAGGGAAAGACGTCGGGGCATGGTCATCTGTTTTCTCCTGTGGGTGAATCTGGGCGGACTTTGCACCTGTTGTCTCTTTGCAGAAAGTACCAGCGCTGTGGGGGGTATGGAGCCAGCTTGTCGGTGAATACCCTTGTTCTGGTGCGAGTGCACGGGAGCGGTGCGTTTTTTGGTTCCGGGGCCGGGTCTCGCCCCGGCGGGCGACTCACTTTCTTTTGCTTCGCCAAAGAAAGTGAGTCCGCCGCCGGGCGGAATCCCGGCCCCGGAACTCAATGCGCCCTCAACTCCCCCCGAGCCAACGCCAACTCCCCAACAGCCATCCCCAAGGCCTGAATCCCCAAAGGAATCTGCGAAGCCGCAATGGACGACAACCTCAGCCGAAAAAACGGACACGGATAAGGCGGCTTCGCAAAGAACACATCCCCCGCTTCGATCAGCACCCCATGGCTGCGCGCCATCAGCGACAACTCGCCCGCATCGACCCACGCCGGCGCCCGCACCCAGATCGACGCCCCACCCTGCGGCAGCGTGAACTCGAACTCCGGCAGGTGCTCGCGCAGCGCCTTGGCCGCGAGCGCAAGCCGCTCCTGCATCGCATGGTTCACGCGCCGCGCATGCGACTCGTGGTGCCCGAGCGACAGGAACAGCGCGTACGCATGCTGCAGGAAGGCGCTCGGATGCCGAACCATCGCATGCCGTATGCTGCGCAGCTCCTTGATCAGCGCGCGCGGCGCCACGATGAAGCCGAGCCGCAGCGCAGGCGAAAGGCTCTTGGACACCGAGCCCACGTAGATCACGCGCCCGGTCTTGTCCAGGCTCTTGAGCGCCGGCATCGGCGTGCCTTCGTACAGGTTCTCGGCCTCGTAGTCGTCCTCGATGATCACGAAGTCCTGCAGCTCGGCCTTGCGCAGCAGCCACTGCCTGCGCTCCAGGCTCAGCGTGGCGGTGGTCGGGCTCTGGTGCGAAGGGGTCACGAAGAGGTAGTCGGCCGCGGGCAGCGCATCGACCACCAGGCCCTCCTCGTCCACGGCCACCTCGACCCACTTGGGGTTGCGCATCGAGAAGCTGTTGCGCGCATGCGGATGGCCAGGCTCTTCCAGGCCGACGCGGGTGTGCTCGTCGAACAGCGCATCGGCCAGCAGGTAGTACGCATGCTGCGCACCGAGCGTCACCAGGATTTCTTCCTTCAGAGCGAACACGCCGCGCTTGGGCAGCAAGCGCGTGCGGATCTGCTCGATCAGGTCGGGCACGTCGTCGGTCTCGAAGTCGGGCGTCCAGTGCGGCAGCTGCGAGCGCGCCAGGCTGCGCGCGCAGCACTCGCGAAAATCCTCGGTCGGAAAAAGCTGCGGGTCGTAGTTGCCGTAGACGAACGGGTACGGATAGTCGCGCCAGCGGTCGGGCTTCGACAGCGTGGGCTTGCCCTCCAGCGAGCGCAGCACGCGCCCCGACCAGTCGGGCGGCTGGCTGGCCTGGCCGCTGCGGCCCACGAGCGGCTCGGCATGCGCAGCCGACAGCGGCCGCGCGTTGTGCGCCACGAACACACCGCTGCGCGGACGCGCCTCGAGAAAGCCTTCGTCGATCAATTGCAGGTAGGCCGAAGTGACGGTGTTGCGGCTCAGTCCCAGCAGCGCGGCAAGCTCGCGCGATGAAGGCAGCGAGGCGCCGGCGCTCAGATGGTCTTCGAGGATGGCCTGCACCACGGCGGCGCGCAGACGGGCCTGCAGCGGCAAGGCGGGCTGGTCGGGCAGCGCGAAGAGCTGCGCCCATTGGGTGGCTCTGGGGTTGGCCATGGTGCGCCGCAGTTTAGGGCAAGCGCGGCGTTCTGGCTCGGTCGAATCCCCGCATCTGGCCCTATCGCGCGGACGGCGGGCTGCCTACGCTTGCGGCATTCAATCCCGGAGCTCCCGCGTGACCGCACAGCCTTCTTCTTCCTCTTCTTCCGTCACCACCGAAACCCTGGCCGCCTTCAGCGATGCCTGGAACCGCCACGACATCGATGCGCTGATGGGCTTCATGACCGCCGACTGCATCTTCCAGACCGCCGCCGGCCCCGACGCCTGCGGCACCCGCCACGTGGGCACCGAGGCGGTGCGCGAGGCCTTCGCGGCGGCATGGCAGGCGGTGCCCGATGCGCAGTGGATCAACGGCCGGCATTTCGTGCACGGCGATTTCGGCACCTCGCAATGGACTTTCACCGGCACCGCGGCCGACGGCAGCCGCATCGAGACCGACGGCATCGACGTCTTCACCTTCAGGGGCGGAAAGATCCACCTGAAGAACGTGTTCCGCAAGGCCCGCCCCAACCTGCCGGCGGCCCGCTAGGCCAGCCGCGTCGGGAGCCCCCGCATCATGACCGTGTCCGGCACCGCTTCTTTCTCCGCCTCGCAACCGCAGCAGCCGCAGCCCCCGAGCCGGCCCTACGACCCGCGCTACGACCCGCTGGTCGCACCCGACCCCGGCGCCGGCCGCGCCTACGCGCCCACCTGGTGGGTGGCCAGCGCCGGCACGCCGCCCGAGGACGACGGCCCGCTCGTGCGCGACATCGATGTCGACGTGGCCATCATCGGCTCGGGCGCCACCGGCATGTCGACCGCGCTCTACCTGGCCCAGGAGCACGGCATCCAGGCCACGGTGCTCGAGGCCAACCAGGCGTCGTGGGGCTGCTCCAGCCGCAGCGGCGGCCAGGGACAGAACGCCAGCGGCCGGCTCAAGCGCTCGCAGTGGATCCAGCGCTGGGGCCTGGACACCGCCCGGCGGCTCGACGCCGAGATCCGCGGCGGCTTCGAGAACTTCAAGCAGCTCACGACGCAGATCGACTGCGACGCCTTCGACGGCGGCCATCTCTATCTTGCGCACCGGCCCGAAAAGCTCGCGGTGCTCGAAGCCGAGGCGCGCGTCATGCGCGAGCAGTTCGGCTACGCCACGCGCATGCTGACGGCCGAAGAGGTGCGGCGCGACTACTGCGACGAGCGCGAGGCGGCCGGCGCCATGTTCGAGCCCGAAGGCGTGGGCATCCACCCGCTGAAGTTCACCTTCGGCCTGATGCGCAAGGCCCGTGCGCTGGGCGTGAAGGTGCACACCTCGAGCCCGGTGCAGGGCTGGCAGACCATCGACGGCGTGCACCACCTGCAAACGCCCGGCGGCGTGGTGCGCGCACGCCGCGTGGCGGTGTGCACCGGCGGCTACACCGGGCAGGCGCTGAGCCCGCTCCTGAAGAACCGCATCATGCCGATCCTCTCCAACTCGGTGGTCACGCGCCCACTCACCGAGGCCGAGCTGCAGGCCACCAACTTCAGGTCGCTGACTTTCCTGACCGACACGCGCACGCTGCGCTTCTACTACCGGCTGCTCAAGGGCAACCGGCTGCAGATCGGCAGCCGCAGCTCGGTGAGCGGCGCCGATGCCGAGCACCCGGTGCACCTGAAGCTGCTCACCGATGCCATCGCGCGCAAGTTTCCGCCGCTCGCGGGCATCCGCATCGACTACTCCTGGTGGGGCTGGGTCGACATGAGCCACGACATGATGCCGCGCATCACGCAGCCCGAGCCGGACAGGAAGATCTGGTATGCCGTGGGCTACGGCGGCAACGGCGTGTCCTTCTCGACCTGGGCCGGCAAGCGGCTGGCCGAGCGCGTGGCCGGCAAGGACACGGGCAAGGACGTGTTCGAGCTTCCCATCTACAAGTCCGCGCTGCCCTTTCCCAATGTGCTGGGGCTGGTGGAATCGCCCGCCTTCGCGCCGTTCCGGCGCATCGGCCAGCGCATGCTCTACAAGTGGTATTGGCTGCGCGACGAGAAGTAGGCAGCGGCGGCCGGCCGACGAGGCCGCGAGCTTGTGCGCGCGCGGTGCGCATTCACCGAAGTGGCGCATCGCACCGCCGCACAACGGGGCAAACCCGTGGCTTCTGGCCCTGCAGGTCGCGCGCGGCTGGCTCTTCGCGTGCACGGGGCAAGCGCCTATCTTCGAGCGCAAGGCCCACGGGCCGAATCCGTCCGCCTGCCTTGTGTCGAACTTCCAGAGGTCCTGCCATGCCCCTTCTCCGCCTTACGCGCCGCGCCACCCTGCTCTCGGCCGCACTGATGACCGCGAGCACGCTGCTTGCGCTGCCCGCCTCCGCCGCCGAGGAGCCCAGGCGCGGCGGCACGTTGGTCATCGGCAGCACGCAGACGCCGCGGCACCTGAACGGCGCGGTGCAATCAGGCATTGCCACCGCGCTGCCTTCCACGCAGATCTTCGCGAGCCCGCTGCGCTTCGACGACAAGTGGAACCCGCAGCCCTACCTTGCCGAAACATGGAAGCTGTCCGAAGACGGCAAGTCGCTCACGCTCAACCTGCGCAAGAACGCGGTGTTCCACGACGGCAAGCCGGTCACCTCGGCCGATGTGGCCTTCTCGATCATGGCCATCAAGGCCAACCATCCGTTCACTACCATGCTCGGCCCGGTCGACAAGGTGGACACGCCCGACCCCCACACCGCCGTCATCCGCATGAGCGTGCCGCACCCGGCGATCGTGCTGGCGATGTCGCCCGCGCTGTGCCCCATTCTCCCCAAGCACATCTACGGCGACGGGCAGGAGCTGAAGAACCATCCGCGCAACACCACCGACGTGGTCGGCTCGGGCCCGTTCCGGCTGACCGAGTTCAAGCCGGCGCAGCGCATCGTGCTGGAGCGCTTCGACAAGTTCTTCCTGCCCGGCAAGCCGTACCTGGACAAGGTGATCGTCAACGTCACGCCCGACATGGCCAGCCTGGTGCTCGGGCTGGAACGCGGCGATGTGCAGATGCTGCCCTTCGCCACGCTGCCCACCGATCTCAAGCGCTTCGCGAGCGACCCCAAGGTGTCGCTCACGCCCAAGGGCTACGACGGCATCGGCGCGCTCAACTGGCTGGCCTTCAACACCGCGAAGAAGCCGCTCTCGGACGTGCAGGTGCGCAAGGCCATTGCCATGGCCATCGACAAGAACTTCATCGCCAAGGCGCTGATGGGCGGCTTTGCCACGGTGTCCGACGGCCCGCTGGTGGCGAGCAGCCCCTTCGCGGTACCCGACCTGGTGCGCTATCCGCTCGATCTCAAGAAGGCCGCCGAGATGCTCGACGCCGCGGGCTACAAGGCCGGCGCCAACGGCGAGCGCTTCAGGCTCACCATCGACTACCTGCCGGGTGCCGACGACCAGCAGAAGAACGTGGCCGAATACATCCGCGGCCAGCTCAAGAAGGTGGGCATCGCGGTGGAGGTGCGCGCCTCGGCCGACTTCCCGGCCTGGGCCAAGCGGCTGGCCTCGCATGACTTCGACATGTCGATGGACCTGGTGTTCAACTGGGGCGACCCGATCATCGGCGTGCACCGCACCTACCTGTCGACCAACATCAAGCCCATCATCTGGACCAACACGCAGTCCTATGCCAACCCGAAAGTCGACGAGCTCCTGAACACCGCCGGCAGCCTGGCCGACCCGACCCAGCGCAAGGCCTACTACGCCACCTTCCAGAAGATCGTGACCGACGAGCTGCCGATCGAGTTCATCAACCAGGTGCCCTACCACACCATCGCGAGCAAGAAGGTGGGCAACGTGCCCGCCAGCATCTGGGGGCCGCTGTCGCCGCTGGACGAGGTCTACCTCAAGTAAGGCGGCACGACATGGGCACATTGCGCTATGCCGCCTCGCGACTGCTCCAGGGCCTGGGCCTGGTGCTCGCGGTGGTGGTGCTCAACTTCGTGCTGGTGCACGCGGCGCCGGGTGACCCGGTGGAAACCATTGCCGGCGCCAGCGGCGGCATGTCGCCCGAGCTGATGGCGCAGCTGCGCACGCAGTACGGGCTCGACGAGCCGCTGCCGGTGCAGCTGGGCGTGTACCTGGGCAAGGTGGCGCGGGGCGACCTGGGCTACTCGTACTTCTTCAACCTGCCCGTGACGAGCATGATCGCCGAGCGCGTGCCGGCCACGCTGCTGCTGGTGCTCAGTTCCGTACTGCTGGCCTTCTTCGTGGGCACCGCGCTGGGCGTGCTGTCGTCGCGCAAGCCCAATGGCTGGCTGTCGCAGTTCATCACGGTGCTGTCGCTGGTGGGCTTTGCGGCGCCGGTGTTCTGGCTCGGCATCATGCTGGTGATATTGCTGGCCTCGGTGTTCCCGATTCTTCCGGTGGCGGGCATGCGCTCCATCGACTCGGCCGGCGGCGGCCTCAAGGACGTACTCGACGTGGCGCATCACCTGGTGCTGCCCACGCTCACGCTGAGCCTGGTGTACCTGGCGCAGTACAGCCGGCTCGCGCGCTCCTCAATGCTCGATGTGCTGGGCTCCGACTTCATCCGCACCGCGCGCGCCAAGGGCCTGGCCGACCGCGTGGTGCTCTACAAGCATGCGCTGCGCAATGCGCTGCTGCCGGTGGTCACGGTACTGGGCCTGCAGTTCGGCAACGTGCTGGCCGGCGCGATCCTGGTGGAGACGGTGTTCAACTGGCCGGGCCTGGGCCGGCTGGCCTTCGAGTCGGTGCTGCGGCGCGACTACCCGACCATCCTCGGCGTGCTGCTCTTTTCGTCGGTGGTGGTGGTGGTGATGAACCAGCTCACCGACCTGTGCTACCGCTTCATCGATCCGCGGATCAAGGCCCCATGAACAAGCTTGCAACGATGCCATCCGTTTCCACCGCACCTGCTGCACCTGCCGCGCCCGCGAAGCCGGCCCTGCGCGTCGAACACCCCGGCATGGAGGCGATGCGCATGTTCCTGCGCAATCCCGCGGCCATTGCCGGCATGGCCATGCTGCTCGCCATGCTGGCGGTGGCCATCGCCGGGCCCTGGCTCCATCCGGCCGACCCCTTCGAGATCAAGGCCGCGCCGCTCACGCCGCCTTTCAGCGAGGAGGCCTGGCTCGGCACCGACTACCTCGGCCGCGACGTGCTCACGACGTTGATCTACGGCGGGCGCGCCACGCTGCTGGTGGGCGCGGTGGCCGCGTTGCTGTCGGTGCTGATCGGCATCACGCTGGGCGCCTTCGCGGGCTACTACGGCGGCAAGGTCGATGCGGCGCTGATGAAGGTGACCGAGTTCTTCCAGGTGCTGCCCGCGCTGCTGTTCGCGATGGTGGTGGTCACGCTGTTCTCGCCCACGCTGGTGACGGTCACGCTGGCCATCGGCATCGTGAGCTGGACCGGCACCGCGCGGCTCACGCGCGCCGAGTTCATGAAATACCGCGGCCTGGAATTCGTGCGCGCCGAGCGGGCCATCGGCGCGCGCGACGCCCGCATCATCTGGAAGGTGATTCTTCCCAACGCGCTGCCCCCGCTGGTGGTGTCGGCCACGCTGGCCATCGGCGCGGCCGTCCTGTTCGAGGCGGGGCTGTCGTTCCTTGGCCTGGGCGATCCCAACCAGATGAGCTGGGGGCTGATGATCGGATCGAGCCGGCAGTACGTGCTGTCGTGCTGGTGGGCGGTGGCCTTTCCGGGCGCGGCCATCTTCATCACCGTGCTGGCCGTGAGCCTGATCGGCGACGGGCTCAACGACGCCCTCAACCCCAAGCTGAGGGAACGCTGATGAACGTCGACCCACTGCTGCGCGTGCAGGACCTGCACGTCGAGTTCAAGACCCGCCGCGGCCAGGCGCTGGTGCTCAACGGCGTCGACTTCGAAATCCGCAGCGGCGAGACGCTCTGCGTGGTCGGCGAATCGGGCTGCGGCAAGAGCATGACGGCGCTCGCGCTGCTGCGGCTCGTTCCCTCGCCGCCGGGCCGCATCAGCGGCGGGCGCGTGATGTTCCAGGGCGAAGACCTGGTGCAGGCCAGCGACGCCCGCATGCGCGAGGTGCGCGGCAACCGCATCTCGATGATCTTCCAGGAGCCGATGACCTCGCTGAACCCGGTGTTCACCGTGGGCGACCAGATCGGCGAATCGCTGCGGCTGCATGCGGGCATGAACGCCCAGGCAGCCCGCGAGCGTGCCATCGAGATGCTGCGGCAGGTGGGCATTCCGGCGCCCGAGCGGCGCGTCGACGAATATCCGCACCAGCTCTCGGGAGGCATGCGCCAGCGCGTGATGATTGCCATGGCGCTGGCCTGCCGGCCCGACATACTGATTGCCGACGAGCCCACCACCGCGCTCGACGTGACGGTGCAGGCCCAGATCTTCGACCTGCTGCGCGAGCTGCAGCGCGAGAAGGGCACGGCCATCATGCTCATCACGCACGACATGGGCGCGGTCGCCGAAATGGCCGACCGCGTGATGGTGATGTATGCGGGCCGCGTGATCGAACAGGGCAGCACCGAACAGGTGCTTTCGCAGCCGGGCCATCCCTACACGCGCGGCCTGATCGACTGCCTGCCCGAACTCGGCAGCAGCGCGGCCTTCGGCGACGGCGCGCGGCCGGAACTGGCCGAGATCGCAGGCGTGGTGCCGTCGATCTGGGAGCTGGGCCGGGGCTGCGCATTCCGCGAGCGCTGCCCGCATGCCATGGCGCGCTGCGCCGCGCAGGTGCCGCCGATGTTCGCGCTCGAAGACGCTGCAGCAGGCGAAGGCGCGGGCGCACCGCACGGCGCCGCCTGCTGGCTGCATGCCGAGGCGCCGCAGGCGCGCATGAAGGAGGCCGCATGACATTCATCGGCAAGACAGACACGCTGCTTTCGGTCGACGATCTCAAGGTGCACTTCGCGCGCGGCAAGGCGCGCTGGGGCAAGCCCGCGGAAGTGGTGAAGGCGGTGGACGGCGTCTCGTTCGAGATCCGGCGCGGCACCACGCTGGCGGTGGTGGGCGAATCAGGCTCGGGCAAGACCACGACCGCGCTCGCGGTGATGCGGCTCTCGCCCGTCACATCGGGCCGCATGCGCCTGGGCGACACCGACCTGGGCGCGCTGCAGGGCGAGGCGCTGCGCCGGGCGCGCACGCGCATGCAGATCATCTTCCAGGACCCGTTCTCCTCGCTGAACCCGCGCGAACGCGCCGGTGCCACGGTGCGCGCCCCGCTCGATCTGATGCAGGTGGGCACGCCCGAAGAGCGCACCCGCCGCGTGGCCGAACTCTTCGAGGCCGTGGGCCTGCGGCCCGAGCAGCAGCACCTGTTCCCGCACCAGTTCTCGGGCGGGCAGCGCCAGCGCATCAACATTGCGCGCGCGCTGGCCACCAACCCGGAGCTGGTGGTGTGCGACGAGCCGGTGTCGGCGCTGGACATCGCGATACGGGCGCAGATACTGAACCTGCTGGTGAGGCTGCAGCTCGAGCTGGGGCTGACCTACCTCTTCATCTCGCACGACATGGCGGTGGTGGAGCACATCTGCGACGACATCGCCGTGATGTACCTCGGCCAGATCGTGGAGCGTGCGCCGCGGCGCAGCTTCTTCGCGCGGCCGCTGCACCCCTACAGCGTGGCGCTGATGTCGGCCGTGCCCACCGTGGGCGGCGGCCGCCGCCGCGCCGCCAGCCGCATCAAGCTCTCGGGCGATCCGCCGAGCCCGATCGACCCGCCTGCCGGCTGCCGCTTTGCAGGCCGCTGTCCCGTGGCCGAGCCGGCCTGCGCGGCCGAGCTGCCGCCGCTGCGCGAAGTGGCGCCCGATCATTGGGTACGCTGCAGGCGTGTCGACATCGCCGATGGCGTGGCCCTTCCTCCTCTTTCGATGCCTGAACTGCCATGAGCACCCCCATCACCACCGTCTACCCCGCGCGCAGGATCATCACCATGAACCCGATGCAGCCGCACGCCACGCATGTGGCAGTGCGCAGCGGCCGCGTGCTCGCCGTGGGCACGCTCGCCGACATGCAGGCCTGGGGCGCATTCACGCTCGACGAGCGCTTTGCCGGCAAGGTGCTGATGCCGGGCCTGGTCGAGGGCCACTGCCACCTGAAGGAAGGCAGCATGTGGGACTGGACGTATCTCGGCTGGTTCGACCGGCGCGACCCCGACGGCAAGGTGTGGAGCGGCCTGCGCTCGATGGACGAGGTGGTGGCGCGCCTTCGCGAAGTGGCCGCGCAAATGGCAGCCGACGGCATCCCCGACACCGAGCCGCTGATCGCCTGGGGCTTCGACCCCATCTACTTCGGCGGCGAGCGCATGACGGTGGCGCACGTCGACCGCGCCAGCGCGACGCGGCCTGTGGTCATCGGCCACGCCAACGGGCACCTGATGAACGTCAACAGCGCCATGCTGCGCATCGCCGGCATCACGCGCGACAACGAGGTCGAGGGCGTGGTCAAGTTCGCTGCCGGCGAGATGGCAGGCGAGCCCACCGGCGAGCTGCAGGAGCCGGCCGCGATGTTCCTGGTGCTGCGCAGGATCGGCAATGCCGGCCTGCTCGCGCCGATGACCGAAGCCGGCGTGCGCTCCTTCGCGCGGCTGGCCTGCATGCAGGGCGTGACGACCGCGACCGACCTCGTCAACAAGCTCAGCGACGAAGACTGCGGCGTGCTCGAGAGCGCGACGCGCGACGAGGGCTTCGGCGTGCGCATCCTGCCGGCGTTCCAGGCCTTTCACGGCACGCACGGCGCGGCCCAGGGCGCCGAGCATGTGAGGGCGCTGGTGCCGCGCAGCACCGACCGGCTGCGCTACGGCCTCGTGAAGATGATGCTCGACGGTTCGATCCAGGGCTTTTCGGCGCGGCTGCGCTGGCCGGGGCATTTCAACGGCGCGCCCAACGGCATCTGGGTGACGGCGCCCGCGCAGTACGAGGCCGACTTCGAGACCTATCACCGCGCGGGGCTCACCATCCACACGCACACCAACGGCGACGAGGCGAGCGAGGTGGCCATCGACGCCATCGAGCGCGTGCTGGCGCGCGCGCCGCGCCCCGACCACCGCCACACGCTGCAGCACGGCCAGATGATCGATGCGCCGCTGTTCCGGCGCATGGCTTCGCTCGGCCTCAGCGCGAACCTCTTCGCCAACCACATCTGGTACTGGGGCGACCAGCACTACGAGATGACCATGGGCCCCGACCGCGCGAACCGGCTCGATGCCTGCGGCAGCGCGCTGGCGGCCGGCGTGCCGCTGGCCATCCATTCTGACGCGCCGGTCACGCCGCTCGGGCCGCTCTTCACCGCATGGTGCGCCGTGAACCGCATCACGCCCAAGGGCCGGCTGCTCGGCGGATCGGAGCGCATCACGGTGCCGCAGGCGTTGCACGCGATCACGCTCGGCGCGGCCTGGACGCTGAAGCTCGACGGCGAGATCGGCAGCATCGAATGCGGCAAGCGCGCCGACTTCTGCGTGCTGGAAGACGATCCGCTCGAGATGGACCCGATGGCGCTCAAGGATGCGCGCGTGTGGGGCACGGTGCTGACGGGCCGTGTGTTCGAGGCGCAGAAAAATTGAGCACCGCGTGACGCAACAGAAGAAGCGCTTGCCGCTCACCGTCATCGGCGGCTTCCTGGGCGCGGGCAAGACCACGCTGCTCAACCGCTGGCTGCGCGAGGCGCAGGGCCTGCGCATCGCGGCGCTGGTCAACGACTTCGGCGCGCTCAACATCGATGCGGAACTGGTCGCCGCCACGCACGGCGAGACGCTGGCCCTGACCAATGGCTGCGTGTGCTGCCAGATCGGCGACGACCTGGGCCGCGCGCTGGTGCAGGTCATCGAGTCGGCCACGCCCTTCGATGCGGTGGTGATCGAGGCCAGCGGCGTTTCGGATCCGTGGCGCATTGCGCAGATCGGCATGGCCGCGCCCGAGTTGAGCCTCGAAGGCGTGATCGTGCTGGTCGATGCCGCCGCGGCGGCGCAGCAGGCGCGCGACGTGCTGCTGGCGGACACGCTGGCGCGGCAGTTGAAATCCGCCGACCTCGTGGTGCTCAACAAGGCCGATCTCGCAGGCGCCGCCGCACTCGCGCAAGCGAACGCGTGGGCCGAGGCCACCGCGCCCGGCACCCCGCGCATCGAAGCCACCGAGTCGGCGGTGCCGCTCGCGCTGCTGTCGGGCCTGCCGCTGCCGGCCACGGGCCGCGGGCCCTGCGCGAGCGGGTGCGAACACGGCCACGATCACGGCCACCGCCACGCCCCCGACCACGGCGCAATGTTCCAGACCTGGAGCGCGCAACCCGCGGCCGCCATCCCCGCCGAGCTGCTGCGCGCGTGGCTGCGCGACATGCCGCCGGGCGTGCTGCGGCTCAAGGGCCTGCTGCGCACCGGCCAGGGCGCGAACGGCGACGAATGGTCCGAGATCCAGTTCGCCGGCCGCCATGGCTCGCTGCGCAAGGCCGGCCCGCCGCGGGACGCGCGCGCCGGCGTGGTCGCCATCGGCTTGCGGCATCGATTGCCCACGCGGGCACTGGAGCATTTCTTCGCGCGTTGAGCCGGGCCGTGTTGCAATCGCATGTTTTCAACGTGCAGGCCATCGACGCATGACGACCTCTTCGCTCCTGATCCGCCCTCCAACACCCGACGACTACGCAGCATGGAAGCCGCTGTGGGACGGCTACAACGCCTTCTACCAGCGCGAAGGCCCCACGGCCCTGCCCGACGAGATCACGCGGGTGACCTGGCAGCGCTTCTTCGATGCCTACGAGCCGGTGCACGCGCTGGTGGCCGAGCGCGACGGCCAGCTGGTGGGCCTCACCCACTATCTCTTTCACCGCAGCACCACGCGCATCGAGCCGAACTGCTATCTGCAGGACCTGTTCACGCTGCCGTCGGAGCGCGGGCGAGGCGTGGGGCGGCAGCTGATCGAAGGCGTGTACGCGCATGTGAAGCGCGTGGGCGCACACCGCGTCTACTGGCAGACGCACACGACCAACATCGCCGGGCGCGCACTCTACGACAAGGTGGCCACGCACGACGGGTTCATCGTGTACGGCACCTTCGTCTGAACTTCTGCTGAAGAAGATCGGTACCTGATCAGTACCTGATGGTCACACCGGCCTTCACGCCGTTGTTGCTCTTGCCATCCGTCAGCACGCCGCCCGTGAGCGACACGTTACCGCCCGTGCTCGCGCCCAGCGAGTAGGTCGGCCGCGGCGTGGAGGTGTCGGTGCCGATGTAGCTCCCGCTGCCGTCGGGCCGCTGCACGCCGACGGTCGCGCCCTTGGTGTAGGCCGAGGTTTCGGTGGAACTGACGTTGGGTGCCACGTAGACGGTGCCCTTGTCGTCGCTGTCCACGGGCAGTTTCACCGGCTCCGCCATTGCGGCGGTGGCGGCTGCGCAGCAGGCGGCCGCGCTCGCCCACGCAAAGATCGATTTGCTCATGCCCCCGATCCTCGCGGCTGGGCCGCACCGCGCCTGTAGGACAAGAGGCAGCCCGGCCCGATCGGCAGGCGCTTTGTCATGGCTACGGCGCGCGCGGGCGGGACGCTTGTCTCCCCGCAGAAGGGAGGCACCGCTCATGTGCGCGGGCGGCGCAATTCCTACAGTGATTTCACGGGGCAACCGCCTGGGTCCGCCATGGACTGCAGGCATTGCCGGTTGGCAGATCACTTAGGGAAACAAGCCGTCAAAAAGGTAAGACCATGAACAAGACCTTCCGAACCCTCTGGAATCCGGCGCTCGGCGCATGGGTGGCCGCGCCCGAAATCGCACGCGGCCATGCACGCACGACCGGCCTGCATGCCGTTGCCATGGCGGTGCTGTGCCTGAGTACCGGCCCGACCCTGGCCGAGGGCGGCGCGGGCGGCCAGCCTGTGGACAGTACCGCGCTGCACGCCGGTTCCGGCGGCAGCAATGGAGGTGGCGGCGCGGGCGGGCTCAATGACAGTTCGATCGCCGCGCACGGCGGCGATGGCGGGTCGTCGACCGATGCCGGTGTCACTGCGGGATCCGCCGCCGACGTGGGCGCCTTCCCAGGCGCCACGGCAGGCGCAGGTGGTGCGGCAGGCAGTTCCACGAGCATCGTCTCCCCTGGCGTGCTGCAGGGGGCGGACGGCGGCGCGGGCGAATCGCAGACCGGAGATTTCAGCAGCGGCAACGGCTATGGCGGCGGTGGCGGCGGCGGCTACCACGGCTTTCCGATGGGCTCCAGCACCTTCGCTTCCTCCGGCAGCTACACCGGCGGCAGCGGCGGTGCGGGCGGCAACGGCTACTGGGCGGCCGGCGGCGGCGGCGCCGGCGGCTATGGGTCCACCTTGATCGGCCCGCTCGGCAACTACGACGCCTTGGGCACCTCCACCGGCGGCGCCGGTGGCAAGGGCGGCGACGCCTACTCGCAGGCCGGCGGCGGCGGCAGTGGCGGCGGCGGATTCTTCATCAGCGCGGCAACGCCGGGACTCGGCTTCGGCAACAGCGGCACGCTCGCGGGCGGCGCCGGCGGCGCGGGCGGGTCCGAGCTGCTGCCGGCCCGAAGCAATGCCTCGGGCGGCGGCGGCGGCGCGGGCGGCGCCGGTGCCACGCTGGCCGGCAGCACCCTCGTCGTGACCAACACCGGCCAGATCACCGGCGGCGCCGGCGGCGCTGGTGGCGTAGGCGGCGGCGGCGCGGGCGGCACCGGTGCGCCCGGCAGCGGCGGCGACGGCGGCGTGGGCCTTCTGTCCACCGGCAGCGGCGCGACGATTGCCAACAGCGGCACCATCGCCGGTGGCGCGGGCGGCACCGGCGGGGCCAACAGCAATGGCGGCGCAAGCGGTGCACACGGCGCTGGCGGCGCCGGCATCTCGGGCGCCAACCTGAACATCAGCAACAGCGGCACCATTTCAGGCGGCCTTGGCGGCGACGGCGCCACGCGCGCATCGGCCGTGGCATTCACCGGCGGCAGCAACAGCCTGACCGTGAACACGGGCTCGTCGATGCAGGGCGCCATTGCCATCGGAAGCGGCGCCAGCGCCAGCGTGATCGCGGGAGCCGACGGCCTGAGCGTGGACAACGCACTGCTGCTGGGCGGCACGGGCACCATCGACACCAACGGCCACGGCATGGGGTGGTCGGGCCCGATCTCGGGCACCGGCGACCTGGTGAAGGTCGGCGCAGGCACGCTCACCCTGAGCGGCACCAACACGAACACCGGCGCCACCAACGTCGCGGCAGGCACCCTGCGCGCCGGCGCGGCCGACACCTTCAGCAGCGCGAGCGCCTTCACGGTCAACGCGGGCGCCACGCTCGACCTGGCGGGCCACAGCCAGACCATCGCCTCGATGGCCAACAGCGGCATCGTCTCGCTGCTGAGCGGCACGCCCGGCGCCACCCTCACGGTGCAGGGCCCCTGGGTCGGCAACGACGGCACGCTGCGCCTGGGCACGGCGCTGGGCACCAGCGCCAGCCTGAGCGACCGGCTGATCCTCAGCGGCTGCACCGCCATCGCCAGCGGCACCACCAACATACAGGTCACCAACCTGGGCGGCCTGGGCGCGCTGACCATCGGCAACGGCATCGAAGTGGTGACCGCGATGAACGGCGCCACGACCACGGCCCAGACCACCCGCGACGCCTTCCGCCTGGCAGGCGGCCACGTCGACGCCGGCGCCTACGAGTACCGGCTGCACGCCGCCGATGCGAGCGGCGCGGGCGAGAACTGGTACCTGCGCTCCGGCATCATCGTCGCGCCGCCGCCGCCGCCACCTCCTCCTCCCCCACCGCCCCCGCCGCCTCCGCCACCCGCGCCACCGGGGCCGCCTGCACCGCCCGCGCCACCGGCACCGCCTGCACCACCGGCACCTGCACCTGCGCCGGACGACGGCGCCCCCCCGCGAAGCAGCGACGGCAACACCCCGCCCACCGCTGTCGGCGTGACGGTGCCCACCTACCGTGCCGAAGTTCCGCTGTACGCGGCACTGCCCGAGCAGTTCCGCCAGTCCAACCTGGCGATGGTGGGCAACCTCCACCAGCGCGTGGGCGACGACGGCGCGGCCGGCCTCGCCACGGCCACCCCGCAGCAGGGCTACCGCCAGGGCTGGGCCCGCGTCATCAGCATGGACCGCACCATCGGCCAGGGCGGCACCGTGAGCCCCACCAGCAAGGGGCGCCTGACGGGCTTCCAGGCCGGCAACGACCTGTGGGCCAATCCCAGCTGGCGCGTCGGCATCTATATCGGCCAGCTCGAGGGCGACATGCGCGTGAACGGCTTTGCCCGCGGCGTGCAGGGCTATGGGGTCGGCTCCAGCGACCTGCGCAGCCAGTACCTGGGGGCCTACGCCACCTGGAAGAACGACAGCGGCCTGTACGTGGACGGCGTGCTGCAGGCCGGGCGCCACCGCTACACCGCGGCCACGACACTGGGCTCGGCCGGCTCCGGCAAGGGCCACAGCCTGCTGGCTTCCGTCGAGGTGGGCCAGGGCTTCCGCATCTCGCCGGAGTGGATCGTCGAGCCGCAGCTGCAGCTGGTGCACCAGCGCGTGAGCCTGGACGACGCCGGCATCATCGGCGCCGTGGTGCAGCAGCACAGCCACAGCGGCTGGCTGGTGCGCGCCGGCGTGCGGGTCAAGGGCGAGATGACCACCAGCGCCGGTCCGCTGCAGCCCTATGCGCGGCTGAATCTCTACCGCAGCAGCAGCGGCACGGACGTCACGCGCTTCATCGGTCCGGCGGCCTACACCGACATTGCCACCCGTACCGGCGGCACGAGCACCGAACTGGCAGCAGGCGCCACGCTGCAGCTCACGCAGAACATGAGCCTGTATGGCGAGGTCGGCAAGTTCTGGGCATCGGGCGGCGGCGCGCGCACGAAGAGCGGCCTGAACGGCAGCGTGGGCCTGAAGATCCGTTGGTGAGCGCAGCGGGCGGTGCGGCTACTTTCGCTGCACCGCCGCGGCGGCCGGCGCATCGGGCATTGCGAGCGGATTGCGCCCCGGCCCCTCGACGCGCGTCAGCGTGTTGCGGTCGGTGTGGTGGAAGGGCTCGGCCTGGCCCTGGATCTGCATCACGGTGTCCTGGTCGTAGGACCAGGTGCCGTCGGCGTTGATGTTCACCGTGATGTTCCACGCCAGCGTGGTGAAGGCGTGCTCGATGAAGGGGTTCGAGACGATGCCGTTCACCAGGCTGCCGCGCTCGGCGCTGAGCGTGAAGCGCGTGTCGTCGGCCTTGGCATGGCCGCTGGCCATGGCCACCTGTCCGCGCGGAATGGCCAGCGTGTGCAGCACCGTGCCGGTGGCCGGCTCCCAGAGCCAGTAGCCGACCTGGTCGTGGTACATCTTGGTGAGGCCGGGCTTGTGGATGTAGGTGTGGTAGCGCAGGCCGTACAGCAGCTGGGGGCCGTTGGTCTGCGGATCGATCGGCTGCAGCTCGTAGCGCTCGACATAGACCTGCGTCTTGGGGCCTTCACGCTTGGGCTTGACGTCGACGCCGCGGCTGCCCTCCCAGATGCCGGCCATGGCGCGCAGCGGGCCGAGGTTGGCGAGCGTGTCGGGGTCGGCGTTCGGCTCGGTGTAGATGTCTTCGGTGGGGTTCATGGTGTTGTGGGGTGTGGGCTTCGGATTTCTGATGGGGTGAACGGGCCCTAGTCGTTCTTCGATGCCGATTTGTCGGCCACAGCCAGCACCCGGTCGATGCGGCGCCCCTCGAGCGCGGCAATCTCGAAATGCCAGCCCGCGCAGTCGATGACTTCGCCGGTCTTGGGCAGGTGGCCCGAGACGGCCATCAGCAGGCCGGCCACCGTGTTGTAGCGCCCGCGCTCCTCTTCCGGCAGCTCGCGGATGCCGAGCCTCGCGCGCAGCTCCGACACCGGCATCAACCCGTCGAGCTCCCACACGCCGTCGGGCCGCTCGCGCGCCCACGCATCGGTCAGGGTGCCGGGCTGCAGTTCGCCGGTGATGGCTTCGAGCATGTCGCGCGGCGTCATGAGGCCCTGCACCACGCCGTATTCGTCGACCACGAACACCAGCCGGCCGCCGCGTTCGCGGAACTGCTCGAGCAGCTCCATGCCGGTGAGCGTCTCGGGCACGAACACGGCCGGCGCAGCCTCCTGGCCCAGCACGCCGACGTGGCCGGTGCCAAGGCGCAGCAGGTGCGCCACGCTGATCACGCCGACCACGTCGTCGAGCGAGTTGCGGCACACCGGGTACCAGGAATGCACCAGGTTGAGCGCGCCCGCGTCGGCCACTTTCTGCAGCGCTTCGGCCACGGTATCGGAGGCATCGAGCCATTCGATGTCGGCGCGCGGGATCATCAGCGACGACAGCCGGCGGTCGTCCAGGTGGAACACGTTGCGCACCATCTGGTGCTCGTGCTGCTCGATCACGCCGGCGTCCACGCCCTCTTCCAGGCTGGCCGAGATTTCTTCCTCGGTCATGGAGCGCGCGGCATTGGCGTCGATGCGCAGCAGCTTCAGCACGGTGGCCGTGGCTCCCGCCAGCAGCCACACGAACGGCTTGGCGCCCTTGGCGAGCCCGCGCATCGGGCGCGACACCCAGCGCGCCACGGGTTCCGGGTAGAGCTGGCCGATCCGCTTGGGCACCAGCTCGCCGAAGATGATGGTGAAGAAGGTGATGCCGGTCACCACCACGGCGGTGGACACCACGCTGGCCGTGCCGCGGCCCATGCCCAGGGTCTCCATCCACACCGCGAGCGGCGCCGCGAAGGCGGCCTCGCCCACGATGCCGCTGAGCATGCCGATGGAGGTGATGCCGATCTGAACTGTCGAAAGGAAGTGGGTCGGCTCCTCCATCAGCCGGAGCGCAGCTTCGGCGCCGGTATCGCCCGTCTCGGCCAGTGCTGCCAGGCGCGCGCGCCGGCTGGTTGAAAGGGCCATTTCGGACATTGCAAACAACGCATTGAGCGTGGTCAGCAAGGCCAGCAGGAGAACATCCATGAACGGGGGGTGAAAATGAAGACATGGCACTTTACTTGATCGGAGATATCCAGGGCTGCGACGCCGCCCTCCAGCAACTGCTCGACAAGATCGGTTTTTCACCCAGCCGCGACACCATCGTGCTGCTGGGCGACCTGGTCAACCGGGGCCCCGATTCGGCCGCCGTGCTGCGGCGCGTACAGGGCTACGGCGCCTCGGCGCTGAGCCTGCTCGGCAACCACGACCTGCACCTGCTGGGCGTGGCGCACGGCGCGCGCAAGTCCAGCCGCAAGGACACGCTGGCCGGCCTGCTCGAAGCGCCCGACAGCGAAGCCATGCTCGAATGGGTGCGCCAGCAGCACATGGCGCTGCACATGCAGATTGGCGGCGGCGACCTGCTCATGGTGCATGCCGGCGTGCTGCCGCAGTGGACGGTCGGCGACACGCTCGCACTGGCGGCGGAGGTCGAATCGGTGCTGCGCGGCCCGGCGCTGGGCGAATTTTTGCTCGGCATGTACGGCAACGAGCCCGCGCAGTGGAGCGACACGCTCACCGGCAGCGCGCGTCTGCGCGTCATCGTGAACGCGCTCACGCGGCTGCGCTTTTGCACCGCCGAGGGCGTGATGGAGTTCGAGAGCAAGGACGGCATGCTGCCCGGCCCCGAGGGCTTCATGGCCTGGTTCGACGTGCCCGGCCGCAAGACCGCCAATGCCACCATCGCCTTCGGCCACTGGTCCACGCTGGGCTGGCTCTCGCGGCCCGACCTGCTCTCCACCGACACCGGCTGCGTCTGGGGCGGCTGCCTGAGCGCCGTGCGCATCGGCGCCACGCTGGACGAGCGCGAGCTGATCCAGGTGAAGTGCGAGCAGTCGCAGAAGCCCGGCAAGCCGGACTGAGCGGCCTCAGCCGCGCGGCAGCCTGAAGCGGTCGAGCGCCATGCGCTGCCTGCCCTCGGCATCGAAGTTCCCGGGCGCGAGCCAGCGCTCGAAGGCCGTGCGCAGCATCGGCCACTCACCATCGGTGATCGAGAACCACGCGGTGTCGCGGCTGCGGCCCTTGTAGACCACCGCCTGCCGGAAGATGCCTTCGAACCGGAACCCCAGGCGCGTGGCTGCGCGCTTCGATGGTTCGTTGAAGTTGTCGCACTTCCATTCGTAGCGCCGATAGCCGAGTTCGTCGAAGGCCAGTTTCATCAGCAGGTACTGGGCTTCGGTCGACATCGGCGTCTGCTTCAGCAGCGGAGAAAAAGTGACGCTGCCGACCTCGATCGCGCCGTTCGCGGGGTCGATGCGCATCAGCGCGAGCGTGCCGACCGCACGGCCGCTGTGCCGGTCGATGACGGCGAAGTGCATCGGGTCACTGCTCTGCGCGGCGCGTTCGATGTGGGCGCGGGTGCCCGCCAGATCGACGGGCCGCTCGACGAACAGGTAGGTCCAGTCCCGGCCGTCGGGTGCCTGCGCATAGGCGGCGTGGAGGTCGTCGGCGTGCCTGGCGGCATCGAGCGGTTCGAGCACGCAGTACCGGCCTTCGATGGCGCGGCGCGGCGGCAGCGGGCGGGCGGTCCACCCGGGCAGCAGCGGACCGATCGACTGGCCGTATTCGTTGTGGCGATCTGGCATGAAGAAGAACTTTCAGAAGAAGAGAAAGACGGAGGAAGCGGCACGGCCGGGGACCCGCTAAAGTACATTTTTCGTGGCGCCACAGGAAGCACCACGGTTCGGCTATTTCATGGTGCCACCCACCCTCCTCACTCATGAGCCCATCGCCCCGCAACGCCGCCGCCGCATGGCTCGAATCCCCGCTTGCCAGGGAGCGCGAGGCCGGCCCGATGCAGCGCCAGTTGCACGAGCGCCTGAAGCGCGCCATTCTCGACGGCGGCCTTGCGCCGGGCAGCCGGCTGCCCGGTTCGCGCGCGCTGGCCGAGGCGCTCTCGATCTCCCGCAACACCGTCACCGCAGCCTACGAGCACCTGGCGGCCGAAGGCTATGTGCAGCCCGACCGGCAGGGCACGCGCGTGACCGAGCTGGCACCGTCCGCAAAGGCCATGCTCGCCGTCAAATCTGGCGCTGCGCCGGCCACGGCGCGGCGGCTCGCACGCATCCAGCCCGGCGCGCCGCGCGCCGAGATGGACGCCGCCCTGCGGCCCGGCATGCCCGCGCTCTCGCACTTTCCCGCGGCCGCATGGCGGCGCGCGATCGACCGTGCGATCCGCGATGCCAGCCCCGCCACGCTCGGCTACGGCGATCCGCTGGGCGAACCGCCGCTGCGCGCGGCCATCGCGCGGCACTTGGCGATTGCGCGCGGCGTGCGCTGCGAGCCGCACCAGGTCGTGATCGCCGAGGGTGCACAGGAAGCCATTGCGCTGTGCGTGCGGCTGCTGTCCAACCCCGGCGACACCGGCTGGGTCGAAGACCCGGGCTACCGCGGCGCGAAGGCGGCCATGCACGCCGGCGACATGCGCATCGTGCCGATGCGCGTCGATGCCGAAGGCCTGTGCGTGAGCGAGCGCGACTGGCACAGGCACCCGCCGCGGCTGGTCTACACCACGCCCTCGCACCAGTACCCGGCCGGTGCGGTGTTGAGCATTGCGCGCCGCCTCGCGCTGATCGCGCAGGCGCGCCGCCATGGCGCGTGGATCATCGAGGACGACTACGACAGCGAGTTCCGCCACGCCGGCGAACCCATCGGCGCGATGCAGGGCCTGGTGGACGACGCGCCGGTGCTCTACGTGGGCACCTTCAGCAAGACGATGTTCCCGTCGCTGCGGCTGGGCTTCGTGGTGCTGCCCGCGCCGCTCATGGCCACGGTGCAGAAGCCGCTCGAGGAAATGCTGCGCGGCGGGCACCGCCACGAGCAGCTTGCGATGGCCGACTTCATCGACAGCGGCCAGTTCAGCCGCCACCTTGGCCGCATGCGACGCCTCTACCGCGAGCGGCAGCAGGCGCTGCGGCTGGCGCTCGCACGCCACTTCAAGGTGCCGCACGAGATCGACGGCGGCCACTGCGGACTGCACCTCACGGTGCGGCTGCCGCCGCGCTTCGACGACCAGCGCATTGCGGCCGATGCGCTGCGCCACCGGCTCGCGCCGACCGCGCTGTCGAACTTTGCGATCCGGCCGCGGCCTTCGGACAACGGATTGGTGCTGGGCTATGGCAATACATCGGCGGAACTCTTCGAGCCGCTGGTCAAAAGACTGTCGCAGCTGGCGCGTGCGGCGGAACGCGCTTGAGAGTTCTTTTGTTTGAATAAAAAGCGGATCACAAATGCAGTGACTACATACGTCGTATGAGTGCATTTTTTCGGCAATTCAAATTGCCGGTGCAACTGCAACAAAATCCCCCAAATCGAAAGAGAACTCGCGCCTCGCCACGCATTGAAATCGCATAATTGCGATCGCTTGATACGTCTTGTCGCAGCGCACGACGACGCATCGAGAGCGGCCATATCGCTCTCTTAAGCAAAAAGTAATCAACAAAAGCGACAGCAGGGAGTCCGCGTGAAACACGCCATTGCGACATCATCCGTCGCGCCTCCGGCGATCTTGTCGATCGCATGGAGACGCCATCCATGAAGCGCCGCGTCACCATCCAGACGCCGCTGGGCGAGGCACTGCAATTCCATCGGCTGGCGGGGCGCGAGGCGCTCAGCCAGGCCTACGCCTTCGACCTGGACCTGCTGGGCAGCAGCAACGCCATCGACCCCGCGGCCCTTCTCGGCAAGCCCGCCACCGTGGCGATGGAGACCGAGAGCGGGGCCCCGCGCTACCTGGCCGGCCTCGTCACCCGCTTCGGCCTGTCGCACGAAGACAACCGCCAGGCCTTCTACAAGATGCGGTTTCGCCCCTGGCTGTGGCTGGCCACGCGCCGAAGCGATTTCAGGGTGTTTCAGGACCAGACCGTGCCCGAGATCATCGCGGCCGTGCTGGGGCGCTACGGCTACCCGCTCGAGCAGAAGCTCAGCCGCAGCTACCGCACCTGGACCTACTGCGTGCAGTACCGCGAGGACGACTTTTCTTTCGTGTCCCGCCTGTGCGAGCACGAAGGCATTTATTACTACTTCCGCCACGAAGCCGAGCAGCATGTGCTCGTGTTCGCCGACGACATCACCGGTTCGCACGCCCCGCTTCCCGGCGGAGAAACCGTGCGCTACCACCCGCACGAGCAGGCCGGCATGACCGGCGGGCTGGAAGCCAGCGAGCGCATCTACGAATGGGCGTCCTCGGAGGAACTGCGCCCTGGCCATTACCTCAACGACGACTACGACTTCGAGAAGCCCCGGGCCGACCTGTCGCATCTGCGGCAAATGCCGCCCGGGCACGACCACGACGACTTCGAGCGCTACCAATGGCCCGGCGGCTTCACCCAGCATGACGATGGCGAGAGCTATGCGCGCATCCGCACCGAGGAACAGCTGAGCGAACGCAGCCGGGTCACAGGCCGCGCCAACCGGCGCGATCTGGCCCCGGGCTGCACCTTCACGCTCACGCACCACCCGCGCGAGGACCAGAACCGCCAGCACCTGCTGCTGGCCGTGGATTACGACCTGCAGGAGAACCTGCAGGCCAGCGAAGGCGCCCATGCCTCCGAAGGTTCCGTGCAGCGCTTCGCCTTCGAGGCCCAGCCCACGAGCTACGCGTGGCGGCCCCCGCGCACCACGGCCAAGCCGTGGACCGAGGGTCCGCAAACCGCATTGGTGGTCGGCCCGGCTGGCGAGGAGATCTGGACCGACAGGTACGGGCGCATCAAGGTGCAGTTCCACTGGGACCGCATCGGCCAGAAAAACGAGAACGCCAGCTGCTGGGTGCGCGTGTCCACCGCCTGGGCCGGCGCCACCTTCGGCGCGGCCGCGCTGCCGCGCATCGGCCAGGAAGTCATCGTCGACTTCCTCAACGGCGACCCCGATCACCCGATCGTCACCGGCCAGGTGCACAACGCCGACGAAATGCCCGCCTGGCAGCTGCCCCAGCAGAAGCAGCTCACGGGCATCCGCAGCCGCGAATTGGGCGGCGGGCGCAGCAACCACCTGGCTCTCGATGATTCGAACGGCAAGGTGCAGGCCCAGCTCAAGAGCGATCACCAGAGCACCAGCCTGAGCCTGGGCCACGTCGGGCGCATCGACGATGTCACCGGCCGCCGGGACGACCGGGGCCAGGGGGCCGAACTGCGCACCGATGGCCACGGCGCCATCCGTGCCGCCCAGGGCCTGCTGCTGAGCACCGAAGCGCGCCCCAACGCCCAGGGCCACATCACCGACATGCCCGAGACGCTCGCCCGGCTCACCGAGGGACGCGACCTGCACGAAAGCCTGGGCCAGGCCGCGCAGGCGGCCAAGGCGCACGAGGCCGGCGACCAGGACGAGGTGGCCAAGGCACTGAAGGCGCAGAACGACGCCATCAAGGGCAGCGGCGGAGACAAGGCGCACGGCCTCTTCCCCGAATTCCAGGAACCCCACCTCACGCTGGCCAGCCCGGCGGGCATCCAGACGACCGCGCAGGGTTCCACCCACATCGTGAGCGGCGAGCACACCGCCATCACCAGCGGCGCGCACACCAGCGTGGCCAGCGGCAACAGCTTCCTGGTGAGCGCCAAGGAGGCGGTGCGCCTGTCCGCGGCCAGGGCCGGCATCCGCATGACCGCCGCGAAGGAAGACATCGACATCACGGCCATGAAGGCCAGCATCAACGCATTGGCCAAGCTCAACATCAAGCTGGAGGCCAACCGCATCACCATCACCGCCAGGGACGAGGTGCTGATCAACGGCGGCGGCAGCTACACCCGGTGGAATGCGAATGGCATCGAGAGCGGCACCAATGGGCAGTGGCGGGCGCATGCGGCTTCGCATTCGATGGTGGGACCGAAGAGCCTGCCAACGTCCAAGGGCTACGAGGCCAAGTGCGACCTGCAGGACAGCAGCGCCGCGGGCGGCGCATCGGCCTCCCGCTGATGAACGGCGTGCTGCCCGTGCGCCCGGATGCCTCGCTTCTGCTGCGCAGTCTGCAAAAGGGTTTTTCCAGGGCGCGGACGCAGGCGCCACTGGCCCATGCCTCCGTCGCCCGACCGTTGTCGGCCTTCATGGTGCTCGAACGCTGGCGAGACAACCCGCTCGCCGAGCACCTGCAGGAGCACCATCCGCTGTTGGCCGACGAACGCGTCGACGTGCCCGACGAGATCTATCGCGGACGCCCCGAAGCAGCGCCCACCCTCGTGCCGCTGCCCGCAGACTGGGCGGTCGATGCGCCCGGTGCCAGCACCCAGGCTGTCCTGCACACGATGGCGCTCGCGCTGGCCGCGGCACGGCTGCAGAGCGAGCGCCGCCTTGTAGAGCAGATGTTGTGCGCCATCGTCTTCAGTCCGGCAACGCCTGCGAGCATTGCAATGCACTGGGCCCGGCTCGGCTTTCAGACCTCGCCCGCTGACGGAAAAGACAAGCTGTTCCGCTATCAGGATACACGCGTCATGCAGCGCGTGTGGCCGCTGCTCGACGACGAGCAGCGCTTGCAGTGGCTCGGGCCAGTGACGGAGTGGTGGGCGTTGAGCCAACCCTGGCGGCCTTGGCCATACGCCGAAGCATTCGCCACGGGTGGAGAAGTTCCTGCCGGCAGTGGCGAAGACGCGCCCGAATGGTTCATTGCCACCCGGCCGGTCTTGTCCCAGGCTGCGGCGCCAGAACCACGGCACGAAACCATGCGCCATCTTCTGCGCCTCGATCAATGGCATGCGGCGCACGGCGCAACGACGGGTACACGGCTGTGGCTGAGCATGGCTTCGCGACGAATCCCCGTTCAACGCCAACCCGATGGAGAGACGATGACCCGGCTCCTTCGCCAAGGGGTTGAATTGGGATTGAGCCAGGAATCGGATCTGTCCGAATTTGTCGACGCGTCATGGCGGGCGCATCACTACGATGACCGACTCATCGTGCGCGACTGGTCGGCGCCCCGCGACGCGGCCGTGTTGCGACAAACGCTCGCCCTGATGTATCCGACACGCGATCACACGAACCAACCGGCCAACAGCCGCGTTGCTTCACCTGGCTTTGCCAGCGCGCTGCATGAAGCCGAGCAAGCCTTCTCGATCTCGACCAACCCCAACACTCCGCGAAGAGACTGAAGCCCATGCCTTGCGCCACCCCCTGCCGAAACTGCGATCGCAAGGGCCTGCCGATCCTGTTCACCCGCTATGCCGCCGCCTTCAGCGCGCAGGAGCAAGGGCTCGCGGCGCTCAAGCAGTTGCAGCCCTCGGGAAATTTCCAGGCCCAGCCCGGCGGCGTGACCATGCGCACGGCGCTCTACGGCGTACGCATGCTACGGCCAGGCTATCTGTACGTGCGGATCCAGAACGTGTGCAGGGCCCACCCCGAGTGGCTTGGCTACATCGTGCATCCCCATGGCTACCTGGCGCAGTTCGACGTCGGGTTTCCGGAGGCTGCCAAGTCGAACCCCGCCTGCGAAATGGAAGTGCGCGGCGCCAATGCCTCCATGGTGTGGGTGGCGGACGCCAAGAACGTCACCGAGCTGCACTACATGTTCCACCCGGACCCGATCGTGCCCAAGCACCTGTTCGAGCACATCGAGCCCCAGCGCGACACCTACATGCAGAAGTTCGATGTCGCAGGATGGCTGGGCGGCAACACGAGCCAGAAAGACACCTGCCAACCCGGACAGCTCAACAGCCAGGTGATGGAATTTTCGGCACTGAAGGACACAGCCGTACAGACCGTGGGCAGCGAACAGCACTACGGCCTCATGGGCGTACACGGCGCAGAGCGCGAGTGGGGCACCTACGAGGAGGCGCGCACCGGCCGGCATTTCGAAAAGGTGCGCAACGAGACGCGCCGCGCCGACGGCAGCGTGGTCGTCACCGACACAGGCCCCGTCACCGGCATGGCGATTGGCCCCTACATCGCACGCATCACCGGCCCGCTCTACAAGGACGCGCATGGCCCCCGGCTGCGGAAGATGGCCGAGTTCCTGACGCAGCACAAGGGCGCCGTCGTCGCATGCGACGACCCCATCGGCATTGCCCAGGAACTCAGCCTGCACCATCTCACCGCGGCCATGCCGTATGTGCAGTGGCTCAAGGAGGTCGATGCCTCGGACCCCGGCAACGCGACCGTGACGAATGCATGGAAGCACGCCGCCAGCGAGAGCATCAAGACCGTGCGCGGAGCCCTCTACAAGAAGGCCATGGGCATGTATGACGCCGAAACGGACCGCCTGAAGAGCGTCCACGACGTCCTGGGCCAGCGGCGCGCCTACCCCGTGAGCACGACGATGGTTCGGCAAAAGGACGGAACCTATGCCGAGATGTCCGTCGAGGCGATGCGGGCGCAGCGCCGGGAAGCGCTGGAGGGAGAAATTGCCGCGCGTGAATCGGACCGCCGACTCATCAGCGATGCGGAATCCAAGTCCGCCCTAGAGACGACGCTTGCGCATGTCGATGAAGTCCGGCTGACGAAGTTCGACGCCGATCACATGGCGCAGATCAAGGAGCGCGACAAGTGCATGGACAAGATCAGCGAGGACCTGATCGCCTGGCTCCAGTGCGATGCCCTCCTGGTCAAGACGCTCGGCCGCTACGACCGCAAGCCGAGCGGCATCGAAACCCGCGACGGCGCGCGCTGCGCGGGCCAGTTGTGCGCCATTCTGGAAACCATGGACAGCAGCCCGCGCGGGCGCAAGTGGTATGCCGATCTCCAGTTGTTCAAGGACGAGCCGAAGAACCTCGTGTGGCGCATGGCGACCCTGAACAACGAGGCGATCTCGCAGGAGTTGCAGCGCGTGCTGGACACACTGAAGGACACGCTGCCGCCGGCCACCGAGGTGACGGATGCAGAGACGGCCGAAGAAAGCGCGCGGCAGCAGCGCGCCTGGGCCGCAATGGCGGCGGCGCTGAGCAAGATCCCAAAGACGCTCGAGGGAAGCGAGAAGCTGCTCAAACAGGCCAAAAAGCTCGTTGACCGCGGAACGAGCACGATGGAAAGACTCGAGTCGTTGCAGAAAATCGCCGCCACCGCCATGAAGAATGTTCATTCGGTCTGGGGTATCGCGGTGGTCCAGGCGGCCCGGAAGCTGGGTGCCTCGGCGGTGGAACTGAACATGGCGAAAGCGCAGGTCGTGTTGCTGGCGCATGGCCTGGGGGACAACGCCATCGAGTTTGTGCGCCAGGAACAGCTTCTGCAGGCCGAGAAGTTGAATGCCGCCGGAACGAAGGTGGACTACAGCAACAAACACAATCCCAAGCCGGGCGGACGGACGTGGACACGACGCTACGACCATAAGGGCGAGAAGCTGCAGGCACGGGTGGATCGGGCACTGGCCTTGGGCGCCGAAAAGGCGGTGCAAAACATGCGCATTCCCTCTGTCATCGGCAGCCTGGAAATATTCGGCCTGATCCCGACCTTGGGACGAGCGAGCGAGCGCAGCGATGACCCGAGGGCGGGCAGCCAGAGTGCCGGCGCTGTCGTTGGTGCGATGGCGGCCTGGAAAAGTTGGCGAACCGACTATTACGAGAAGAACGTCTACGAAGCCATCAAGGCAGAGCTACCGCTCAAGACGCAGGAGAATCTGATAAAGGCAATGGATCACGAGCTCCGCATGCTGAAGATCGGCGCAGCCCATTGGGTGGCGTCTGCAGCAGTGGTCGGGGTTGTCTGGGATGCGGTCGATGCGTACACGTCGAGCAAACAGGATCGCGACCTGTTGATGTGGGCTTACCTCGGCCGTGCCATCGCTGGAGCAACAGCGATAGGGTCTGGACTTGCCGCGGCCTACAAGCTGAAAAACTTGAGGGTCATCTTTTGGTGCGCACGAATCAATTTCGTAACGGGAATCGCCACCCTGGCGCTCAGTTACGCCATTGAGAAGATGAAGGAAAAGGAGTGGATTTCCTGGCTCAAGGCCGAACCTTTTCGGAAAAGCGACAGTAAAACGGATCCGCATCGCAGCGAGCAGCTCATGCTCAGTGATTTGGGCAACGCGATCGCGGATATGGAGTAAAGAGCGGCAGACACATGTTCCTTTCGGAAAACAGCTATTGGCAAGAACGACGCAGCCGGGGCACGCCCCAGGCCCTGGCGTATTTCGCGGACATTCATCAGCACACGCGGCTGTACGGGATCCATGAAGGCGCAAAGCCCCGAGGGGCTAACGAACCCAAAATCACCCGAAAGGAAAAACTGGAGCGGCGGGAGATCGCGCGGCCTCAGCTTCATGGCATGCGCGCCGTGTTCGACTTCAACGAACATTTCATCGAGTTGAGCAATGCCGAAGAGGAGAAGCGTTCGCTCAGCTTCATGCTCCTGATACTCACGGGATTGATCTTGTGCCTGCCGCTGCTGGGATTGATCTGGTCCGTACCAGGCAAGGAAGTTTTTTCTCAACGCTGGATTCTCAACATGTCCATCGGGGGAGGGATGCTCCTCTTGGTGTTCTGCATGGTCTACTTCCTTGCATGGCCTTACCTCTTTGCACCGGCCTTCTTCACCAGTCTGCGTGCGCGCTACCGTTTCAACCGAACGACCCGCAAGGTCTACGCACTGCGGCCGAAGAAGTACGGCGGCAATGTGATGCTCGATTGGGATCGCGTGCAGGCGCATGTTCGCTGGGCGCCACCCACGTCATGGACGGCTGAGCAATTGGCATCCGATGAGACGGCGCGAGAAGAGCGGTTGCGTTCGGCTGGACTGGACAGCAACTTGCTGCTGTATTGGCCTCCTCTGGATGCGAACGACCCGGAACGCAAAGGCGAAGACGTGCTATGGGTCGGACCTACCGGCAGCGATGAAGCGTTGTGGCAATACATCCGCACGTATATGGAAGAAGGCATGCATGCCGTGCCCACACCTTCCGAGCGCGAATGGCTGCACAAAGGCTTCAGCGGCCCTGGTGAGCATCTGGAGGAAACCGTCATGCACGGCTCGCACATGCGCGACGACATCGTCGGCAAGGGAACCTCGGGGGCGACCTATGGGAACTACGCAGCGAATTTCCTCTGGGCGCCGCTGCACAGCCTGGCCGAGCGGCTGTGCTACTGGCCCACGTTCCCCCAGGAATGGAACAGCGACTGTGGCCAGCGCCGCCGAGAAAGTGGCATTGGCCCCGAGGAGCCGTTGCGCTGGGTGAGCAGAACTTGACTGCGTCGGGTCGGCGACGGAACTGAACCTCGCCAAGGGACAGATCGTGCTGCTCTCGCACGGCCTGGGCGACAAGGCCATCGAGTTCGTGCGAGCGGGGCAGCGCCTGCTGGACGAGAAACTGCACGCCGATGGAAGGCAGGTGGTCTACAGCAACAAGCACAATCCCAGGCCGGGCGGACGGGCGTGGAAGCGGCACTACGACCACAAGGGCGAGAAGATGCAGGCCCGGGTGGATCGGGCGTTGGCGCTGGGCGCGGACAACGCAGTGAAGAACATGCGCATTCCGTCGGTGGTCGGTGGCCTGGAGATCATGAGCCTGATCCCGACCTTCGGTCGCGCCAGCGAGCGCAGCGATGATCCAAGGGCGGGGAGCCAAAGCGCAGGCGCGCTGGCCGGCGCGATGGGAACCTGGAAGAGCTGGCGATCCGACTACTACGAAAAGAACGTCTACGAGGCGATCAAGGCCGAAGCACCGCTGGCCGCGCGGGCAAATCTGGTGACGGCATTGGACAATGAACTGCGCATGCTGAAGATCGGCGCGGCGCATTGGGTTGCGTCTGCTGCGGTGGTGGGGGTGGTTTGGGATGCGATTGATGGGAATACGGCGGACAAAGAAGGAAATACGCCCTTGATGCGTGCGTACTATGGCCGTGCCATTTCCGGTGGGGCCACGATCGGATCGACACTTTTGAGCGCTTACAACCTCAAGAACGTGAAGGTCGTTCTTTGGTGCACGCGCATTAGCCTCGTGGCCGGCGCTGCCACCTTGGCCTTGAGCTATGCCATTGAGAAGATGAAGGAGAAGGAGTGGGTCGACTGGCTCATGGCCGAACCTTTCCGGAAAGCTGACAGCAAAAAAATTCCGCATAGCAGCGAGCAATTCATGCTCAATCAGCTCGCCAATGCGATTGCAGATATGGACTGACGAACGGCAACCACATGTTTCTTTCAGAGAGCGGTTATCGACAGGAGCAACGCGGCGGAGGTACGCCTCCAGCGCTCGCGTACTTTGCGGACATCAACCAGTACACGCGGCTGTACGGAATTCAAGAAGGCGAGATACCTCGTCGACAGGGTGAGCCCAAACCCACGAGAAAGGAGAAGCTCGAGCAGCAGAAACTTGCACGGCCTCAACTCTATGGCATGCGCACGTTGTTCGACTTCAACGAGCACTTCATTGAGTTGAGCAATGCGGAAGAAGAAAAGCGTTCTCTTGGGTTCATGCTGCTGCTTCTGGGGGCGCTGATTCTGTCAGTACCGGTATTCGGCGTCACCACCCATTTCCTGCGACAGGGAGTGCTGGATTGGGTTCTGTGCCTCATGGCCATAGGCGTTTTTGCCTTGGAGTATTTCTTCTTGTGGCCATACTTTCTCGCCCCGGCTTTCTTCACCGGCTTGCGCGCGCGCTACCGCTTCAACCGAACCACCCGCAAGGTCTACGCACTGCGTCCAAAGAAGTACGGCGGCAATGTGGTGCTCGACTGGAACCGCGTGCAGGCGCACGTCCGATGGGCCCCACCAAAATCCTGGACGGCCGAGCAACTGGCAACGAGCGAGGCTGCGCGCGAAGAGCGCCTGCGCTCGGCGGGGCTGGACAGCAACCTGCTGTTGTACTGGCCCCCGCTGGATACCAACGACCCCGAGCGCAAAGGAGAAGACGTACTCTGGGTCGGTCCCACCGGCAGCGGTGAATCACTGTGGCAGTACATCCGCACCTTCATGGAGGACGGCATGCATGCCGTGCCCCCTCCTTCGAAGCATGAGTGGCTGCGCAAGGGCTTCAGTGGACCGAGCGAGCACCTGGAAGAAACCGTCATGCATGGCTCGCACATGCGTGACGACATCATCGGCAAAGGCACCTCGGGTGCGACCTTCACCAACTACGCGACGAACTTCCTGTGGGCACCGCTGCACAGCCTGGCCGAGCGGCTGTGCTACTGGCCCACGTTCCCAGAAGAATGGAACAGCGACTGTGGCCAGAAGCGTCGCGAGAGCGGTATCGGCCCCGAAGAGCCTCTGCGATGGACCTGCAAGCCTTGACGCCAGAGGCACGCCAATCCTCCGAGGGTCGCTTGGTGAATGCAATGGCGAACTCAAAGTGAGTTGATCGTGTTCCTCTCGGAGAATGGATATCAGAATGAGCGTCGCAGCCTGGGTGCCTCAAAGGCATTGGCTTACTACGCGGACATCAACCAGCACACGCGGTTGTACGGAATCCATGAAGGGGAGACGCCTCGCCGAGATGGTGAGCCCAAACCTACGAGAACGGAAAAGCTTGAGCAGCAGAAACTCGCACAGCCTCGGCTCTATGGCATGCGCACGTTATTCGACTTCAACGAGCACTTCATTGAGCTAAGCAATGCGGAAGAGGAAAAGCGTTCGCTCAGTTCATTGCTTTTTTTCCTTTTTGCCTTCGTCCTTGCCCTACCTTTTTACGTAGCTGTCAGTGCAATCCTCGGAACAGACCCTGCTTGGTTCGCTGGCGCGATGTTTGGAATGTTCCTCTTGGTGTTCTGCCTGTTGTACTTCTTGGCATGGCCCTACCTGTTCGCACCAGCCTTCTTCACCAGCCTGCGCGCACGCTACCGCTTCAACCGGACGACACGCAAGGTCTACGCACTGCGCCCAAAGAAATACGGCGGCAATGTGGTGCTCGACTGGGATCGCGTGCAGGCGCACGTCCGGTGGGCCCCCCCAAAATCCTGGACGGCCGAGCAGCTGGCTACGAGCGAGGTGGCGCGCGAAGAGCGCCTGCGCTCGGCGGGCCTGGACAGCAACCTGCTGTTGTACTGGCCCCCGCTGGATACCAACGATCCCGAGCGCAAAGGAGAGGACGTACTCTGGGTTGGTCCCAGCGGCAGCGGCGAGGCTTTGTGGCAATACATCCGAACCTTCATGGAGGAAGGCATGGATGCCGTACCCAGACCTTCCGAGCACGAGTGGCTGCGCAAAGGCTTCAGCGGCCCTGGCGAGCATCTGGAAGAAACCGTCATGCACGGTTCGCACTTGCGCGACGACATCATCGGCAAAGGCACCTCGGGCGCGACCTTCACCAACTACGCGACGAACTTCCTGTGGGCGCCGCTGCACAGTCTGGCCGAGCGGCTTTGCTACTGGCCCACGTTCCCCGAAGAATGGAACAGCGACTGCGGGCAGAAGCGTCGCGAGAGCGGCATCGGCCCCGAAGAGCCCATGCGATGGACCTGCAAACCTTGATGCCTAGAGCCACGCCAATCCACGGAAGGTTGCTTGGTGAACGCAATGGCGAACTCAAAGCGAGTTGAACCGTGTTCCTCTCAGAAAACAGTTATCGCAACGAACGTCGCAGCGAGGATGCTTCAAAGGCATTGGCGTACTACGCGGACATCAACCAGCACACGCGGCTGTATGGCATTCATGAGGGCGTGAAACCACACGGCGAAAACGAGCCAAAACCGACCCGCAAGGAGAAACTGCAGCAGCAGGAATACGCACGACCCTCGCTCCGCGGAATGGGCACGTTGTTTGACTTTAACGAGCACTTCATCGAGTTGAGCAACGCGGGGGAAGAGAAGCGCTCGCTTGGGTTCATGCTGCTTGTGTTGTTTGGACTCGTTACCTTGTTGCCAGTCTATTTTGTTGGCCTCATGCTTACTGCTCGCAGGCCATATCCGCAGGATTGGTACATCGCGATGGGCATCTTGTTACTGATGGGGGCTCTGGTTCTTCTCCTGATCTATTTCATGATTTGGCCCTACATGCTCGCCTCGACCTTTCTGACCAGCCTGCGCGCCCGTTACCGCTTCAATCGAACCACCCGCAAGGTCTACGCACTGCGTCCAAAGAAGTACGGCGGCAATGTGGTGCTCGACTGGGATCGCGTGCAGGCGCACGTCCGGTGGGCCCCGCCAAAATCCTGGACGGCCGAGCAGCTGGCTACGAGCGAGGTGGCGCGCGAAGAGCGCCAGCGCTCGGCGGGCCTGGACAGCAACCTGCTGTTGTACTGGCCCCCGCTGGATACCAACGATCCCGAGCGCAAAGGAGAAGACGTACTTTGGGTTGGGCCCACCGGCAGCGGTGAATCGTTGTGGCAGTACGTCCGGACCTTCATGGAAGATGGAATGGACGCTGTGCCGAAGCCCTCCGAGCACGAGTGGCTGCGCAAAGGCTTCAGCGGCCCGAGCGAGCACCTGGAGGAAACCGTTATGCACGGCTCGCACATGCGTGACGACATCGTCGGCAAGGGAACCTCGGGGGCGACCTATGGGAACTACGCAGCGAATTTCCTCTGGGCGCCGCTGCACAGCCTGGCCGAGCGGCTGTGCTGCTGGCCCACGTTCCCAGAAGAATGGAACAGCGACTGTGGCCAGAAGCGTC
Organism: Variovorax beijingensis; assembly: GCF_003951285.1. GTDB lineage: Bacteria > Pseudomonadota > Gammaproteobacteria > Burkholderiales > Burkholderiaceae_C > Variovorax > Variovorax beijingensis. The sequence continues at coordinate 173,897 of NZ_RXFQ01000002.1, forward strand.
GCGAAAGCGGCATCGGCCCCGAAGAGCCATTGCGCTGGCCGTGCAGGGCGTCGAGGTAGCACGGCATAGCGTGCAGGGCCGAACTGCAGCCTGATTGAGGACCCTTCATGTTCGTTCGCGAAAACAGCTACCGGTTGGCCTGGCGCCGCTCCCCCGAAAAAGGCCGCGTCCACATCAACCTGGAAGGGCAAAAACACTGGCCTACCCAGCGATCCGGCGCGCGCGGCGTCGAGATACCAAGTCGGGCTGCCTACGCCCAGAACGATGCGTACCTGGAACTGTGCAACCCGGGGTGGGATTTGCAGTGGCGTACCGGAATGGGGAATCTCTATGTCGTCCTTCCGGCTCTCGTGCTGATATGGATGTGGTACGGATTGGCCGTTCATCCATTGCTGTTCAAGCAGATCATTTTTTTCTTCGTGATCAGCGATCGTGTTTCGTCGACGGATCTGTGGCTAGGCTGGCTCCTGCTATTTCCCCTTGCGTTAGCCAGTGCCTTCATGATCTTCGCGTGGTTCCACTACATGGGCATGCGCACCTGCTTCTTCACCCATGCCAGGGGGCGCATCCGCTTCAACCGGCTCACCCGCAAGGTGTATGTGCTGCGACCCGGCTATTGCGGCGGCAACGTAGTGCTGGACTGGGAACGCTTGGTGGCGCTGCTCGAACCCGAAGGCACCACCGCAGGCGCCAAGCAGACCATCAAGGCGCTGGCGCCTTACCACCCGCCGTTCGATCCGACCGATCCGAGCGCCAAAGGCGAAGACTGCATCTTCGTCGGCCCGGGACTGTCGGGTCCGCAGGAGGCGGCGTTTCTGTGGGAGTACATCCGCCAATACATGGAAGTCGGCCCCACCATCGATCACGTGCCCGCCGATGCTTCTTCCACCTACAAGGGCATCGCCCGCTACCTGCATCCGGACTACACGACCTATTGCGGCAAGCCCGACGCGCGCCAGTACGGGTTGGAGCAGAAGCCGGGCTTCATGGAGACGAGCTTTCACATGATCAGCCAAGTCACCTGCTCATGGCCGGCATTCCCAAAGGAATGGCAAAGCGATTCAGGGATGGGCGAACCGGAAGACAGGCCTGTGCAGACGGGCGCTGTGATGACGGCTCTCGTCTACCGGTCACAGGGCAAGCTGAGCAAGGCCGACGAGATCGAGTTCCTGCAGCATTGGGGAATGGCCGAGGCCGCGCAAGAAGCGATGTCACGCAAGGAGTGAATGCGGGTGCAAAGAGCCGTGCACGAGCGATTAGACGCAGAGTTTCGGCAGGCTGAGCTGCAGCCTGCATAAAGGAACGGATGTGTTCATACGAGAAGAGGGTTATGCGCGACTGCATCGCTTGGGAATAAGCAAAAGTCGAGCACACATCAATCTGGAAGGCCAGAAGCACTGGCCGCCTGACCGTTCCGGGGCGCGCGGCATCGAAATTCCCAGTCGAACTGCCTACGCCCAGAACGATGCGTACCTGGAACTGTGCAATCCCGGGTGGGATTTGCAGTGGCGTGCCGGAATCGGCAATCTCTACATCATCTTGCCAGCTATTCTGGTTATCTGGTGTTGGTACGGATTCGCAGTTCACCCTGTGTTGTTTGGAAAGATTATTTTTTTCTTTCCTGTAGTCGACTATCGGCCAAGGGACTGGCCTTTCCTGTTGATGGGCTGGCTACTGCTTTTTCCGTTGGCGATAGGTAGCGCATTCTTGATCTATATGTGGCTCTATCGAATGGGAATGCGCACATGCTTTTTTTCCTATGCAAGAGGCCGTATCCGGTTCAATCGACTGACTCGTAAGGTGTACGTGTTGCGCCCTGATTACTGCGGCGGCAATGTTGTATTGGACTGGGAGCGACTCGTCGCCCTTTTCGATCCGCAAAGCACCAGTCGATGGGACAAACAAAGCATCGCCATGCTCGCGCTTTACCACGCGCCCTTCGATTCTTCGGATCAAACAGCCAAAGGCGAAGACTGCATCTTCGTGGGCCCAGGCTTGTCGGGTCCGCAGGAGGCAGCGTCTCTGTGGGAGTACATCCGCCAGTACATGGAGGTCGGACCTACGGTCGATCATCTTCCCGCCGATGCCTCTTCCACCTACAAGGGCATTGCCCGCTACCTGCATCCTGACTACACCACCTATTGCGGAAAGCCGAGCCGACGCCAGTACCAGGTGGAGCAGAAGCCGGGCTTCATGGAAACAAGCTTCCACATGATGAGTCAAGTTACCTGCTCATGGCCCGCATTCCCGAAGGAATGGCAAAGCGATTCAGGTGTTGGAGAGCCCGAGGAAAAACCAGTGCAGGCCGGTGCCGTGATGACAGCGCTCGTTTACCGGGCACAGGGCAAGCTGAGCAAGGCTGACGAGATCGAGTTCCTGCAGCACTGGGGAACGACCGAGGCCCAGCAAGAAGCGATGACCCGCAAGCAGTGAATGCGACTGCAAATTGCCGCGCACGCACTGCTCCGGACGCATCTGCGCGAATGATGAACCGGGCTGCGCCTTCGCTCAGCCCGCCACACCAAACCCCGTGTCGAACGTCCCCTTCACATCCAGCGGCTGCCTGATGAGCCCCACCTGCCGATAGAAATCCGCCGTGCCCTGCTGGTCGGCGATGACCTGCGCATCGATGGGTATCCACCTCTGCTGGCGGCGCTCGAACTGCAGCTTGGCCGCTTCGGGCGGAATGCCGATGATGCGGGCCAGCGCGGCCGAGTAGGCATCGACGTTGCGGTACGACCAGAGCTGGGCCTTCACCACGCGTTGCAGAAAGTCCTGCAGCACCGGGCGCTTGGCGGCAATGGCGGCGTCGGTGGCCGCGAGGTAGCTGAGCCCCGGCAGCAGCCCGCGACCGCTCACGAGCACGCGCGCATGGCGGCTGACCTCGGCCAGCGCGGTGTAGGGCTCCCAGGTGGCCCAGGCATCGACCGAGCCCTGCGTGAGCGCGAGCTTGGCGTCGGCCGGCGCGAGGAAGCGGATGTTCACCTCCTCGGGCTTGAGGCCGGCCGCGGTGATGGCCTTGAGCGTCACGTAGTGGCCGATGGAGCCTCGGTTGGTCGCGATGCTCTTGCCCTTGAGATCGGCCGCGGTCTTGAGCGGCGAATCGGGCCGCACGAGCACTGCAGTGCCGTACGAATCCGAACGGTTCGCGCCGATGGCCTTGACGCGCGTGCCGGCCGCAAGCGCGAAGATGAGCGGCGCATCGCCGATGGGGCCGGAGTCGACCGCCGCGGCATTCAGCGCTTCGGCGAGCGGCGCGGCCGCGGGGAACTCGGACCACTGGATGTCGTAGCCCAGGCCTTCGAGTCCGCCGGCCGCTTCGAGCAGCGCGCGCAGTCCGCCCTTCTGGTCGCCGGCCTTGAGAACGGGGCGGGCCTGTGCTCTTGCTTTCACAGAAATGGCCCCAAAGGCAATCACGGCGGCAGCGCCGCCTGCGCGCAGGACACCCCGGCGCGATACGGGGCGTGAGAAGGATGCGGTCATCGAGAACTCCAGTTGTTTTTCTTCAGAGCAGCAGTTCGGGTTCCGCTTCGACCAGGCCTTGATAAAGGCTGTCGAAGGAATGGATGGCCCCCTCCGGGCCGCCGATCTGGCTGTGCGTGTGGCGCGCTGTGTCTTCGTCGATGGGCTGCGGCTTGCCGGCGGCCTCGGCGAGCAGTTGCGTGTGGCAGGCGTTGTCGAGCGCGATGTACCACCACGCGGCGGCCTCGACCGTGGGCCCCGCGGTCAGGATGCCGTGGTTCTTGAGGATCGCGCCCTTCTTGTCGCCCAGCGCCCGCGCGATGCGCTCGCCCTCGCTGGCGTCGACCACCATGCCGGTGAAGTCGTCGAACAGTGCCACATCGTCGTGGAACACGCAGCTGTCCTGCGTGATCGTCTCGAGCTTGCGGCCCAGCGTGGACCAGGCCTTGCCGTAGGTCGAGTGCGTGTGGGCGGCGGCAACGACTTTCGGGTTGTGCTCGTGGATCGCGGCGTGGATCGCGAAGGCGGCCTTGTTGAGCGGCCGGTCGCCGATCACCGTCTCGCCCTTCGAATTGACGAGCAGCAGGTCGGAAACCTTGATGCGCGAGAAGTGGATGCCCAGCGGGTTGACCCAGAAGTGATCGCCGAGCTCCGGGTCGCGCGCGGTGATGTGGCCCGCGAGGCCTTGGGCGAAGCCGAAGCGGGCGAACAGGCGGAACGCGCCTGCAAGGCGCTCCTGCCGATGGCGGCGCTCGGCCTGCACGCTGGTGCGCGGCGGGATCGGGTCGAACCAGTACTTCTGCTGCGGGTTGGGGTTGAGCTTCAGCGGCTGAGTCGCGTGGCGGTCGATGGAAAGCACGGCATTCATCGGGGATCTCTTTGGGGTATTGGGTGCTGCTCCTTCCCCTTCCGGGGGAAGGCTGGGATGGGGGCATGACGGCTTCAGAAGCCATGGCAGTGGTCGAGGCCGCTTGCCCCCACCCCGGCCCTCCCCCGGAGGGGAGGGAGAAAGTCAGGTCACGCTGCTTTACGGATGGATGCCGCGCGCTGCGCCACCAGTTCGCGCGTGCGCGGAATCAGCTCGCGGCCATAGTCGGTCGCGTCTTCCAGCGGATCGAAGCCGCGGATCAGGAAGGTGGTCACGCCCAGGTCGTAGTAGTCGAGCAGCGCATCGGCCACCTGCTCGGGCGTGCCGACCAGCGCGGTGCTGTTGGAGCGGCCTCCGATCTCCTGCGCCACCGCCGTCCACAGGCGCTTGTCGAGCCGCGTGCCCTTCTCGGCCGCTGCCAGCAGGCGCTTCGCGCCTTCGCTCTGCTGCGGGCCGCCGCGGTTGTAGCCCTGCACCACGCGCAGGCGCTTCGTCTCGGCCAGGATGTTCTCGGCGCGCGCCCATGCGGCCTCTTCCGTCTGCGCCAGGATCGGGCGGAACGACACCGAGAAGCGCACGCTGCGCCCGTGCTTCGCGGCCTCGGCGCGCACGCGCGCCGTGAGCTCTCGCGCCTGGTCGAGCGATTCGCCCCACAGCGCATACACGTCGGCGTATTTGCCGGCCACCGGAATGGCCGCCTCCGAGGCACCGCCGAAGTACACCGGCACATGCGGCCTGCCATTGCGCGCCTGCACCGGCTTCACTTCGGAAAACGCGTTCTGGAAGCGGTAGTGCGCGCCTTCGTGGTCGAAGGGCTTCTCGCTGGTCCACACCTTGTGCAGCACCTCCAGGTATTCGTCGGTGCGGGCATAGCGCTGGTCGTGGCCGAGCCAGTCGCCGTCGCGCCGCTGCTCCTCGTCGGAGCCGCCCGAGATGTAGTGCACGGCGAGCCGGCCGCCGCTGAACTGGTCGAGCGAGGCGAACTGCCGCGCGGCCAGCGTGGGAGCGACGAAGCCGGGGCGATGCGCAAGCATGAAGTGGATGCGCTCGGTGACCGAGGCGGCGTAGGCCACGGTCAGCGTGGCGTCGGGGCTGGTGGAATGGTGCGGCACCAGCACGCGGTCGAAGCCGGCGTTCTCGTGCGCCTGGGCGAAGGCGCGCACGTAGTCGCGGTCGATGGCCGGGCCCTTGGCCGCGTGGATCTCCGAGACCTTCTGGCCCTGGATCATGCCGATGAATTCAATGTCGTTCTGGCTCATGGTGTCCTCGTGTTTTCAGGGTGATGTGTGTGTTGTTCAGACGACGGGCGGGCGCAGCAGGCTCTCGAAGCGGCGGTCCCACAGGGGCTTCACGTCGGCGGGTCCGTCGAGCACGCCGATCTTCAGGAAGGTGTCGGCCACCTCCTGGTGGCTGCGCACCACCGCATCGGTGACCGGGCCCAGGCTGTAGTCGCCGCTGCGGCCGTTGAAGAGCTCGACCAGGTCGCCGACCGGCACGCGCGTCTCGGCCGACTGCGCCCGCGCATAGGCCAGGAAGTTGCCGTTGATCCATGCGAAGGCGCGCTGCAGGCGCTGCAGCAGGTCGCCCAGCGCTGCACTGCGCAGTTCGTCGTCGAGCGCACGCGGATTGGCGTAGATCGGGAAGTTGCCCGAGAGGTAGCCCACGCCGGTCTTGATGGTGCGCGCGCCGTACTGCGTGCGCGCCAGCTGGCCGTTGTAGCCGTAGATGGCCCAGGCATCGAGATCGCCGCGCGCGAAGGCCGAAAGGCCGTCCGACGGCGTGAGGCTCACCGCCTGGATGTCGCTGAACGACAGGCCCGCCTCGGCCAGCTGCCGGGCCAGGTAGTAGTGCGAAGTGGTGGCGCGCACGTAGCCCACGCGCTTGCCCTTGAAGTCGGCGATGCGGCGGATCGGCGAATCCTTGCGCGCCAGCGTGGCCTGGTTGTTCAGGTCTTCGTGCGTCACCGCCACCAGCCGCACGCTGGATTTCTGGCGCGCCGCGAACACCGGCGGGATCTCGCTGCCCGAGCCCAGGTCGAGCGCATCGCCGTTGATGGCCTCGATGTGCAGCACGCCGTTGTTGAATTCGCGCCAGTCGATTTTGTAGGGCGTGTTGGCCTGGCCGGAGGCCTGCAGCAGCGGCCGCCAGAGGCCCTTGTAGGTGCCCACGCGCAGCGTGACGCCGGAGAGGTCGCGCGCCGGTGCCGCGCCGGCCGCGGCCAGGGCGCTCCAGCCCGCGGCGGCCTGGAGCAGGCGTCGCCTGTCGATCGGAAAGTCGGATGTCATGCACCGGACCGTACCGAGGCAGGCGGCAAAAGCGAACGCAGAAAAACGAGTTTGCATATGCGGGATGCGTCGTTTCCGGCGCGGCGCGGTCCCGGTACTGTGCGCAGCCATGAGTGCACTCCCCTTGCGCCGCCCGCCGGCCCCGAACGAAGACCCCAGGCCTGCCACCGTCGATGCCGCGCTGCTCGCGCATCTGTCGGCGCAGTTCGCCGCCACCGCGGCCGACCACGACCGCAGCGGCGCCTTTCCGCATCCGAACTTCGCGGCCTTGCAGTCGCACGGCCTCGTCGGCCTGGTGGCGCCTGCGGCGCACGGCGGCGGCGGCGCCACGCTGGCCACGGCGCGGCGCGTGATCGCGGCCGTGGCGCGCGGCGAGCCGGCCACCGCGCTGATCCTGACGATGACCTACCTGCAGCACCACGCCCTCGCGCGCAGCGACAGCCGCTGGCCGCCGCATCTGCGCGAGCGCGTGCTGCGCAGTGCGGTGGAACGCGGTGCGCTCATCAATGCGCTGCGCGTCGAGCCCGCGCTCGGTTCGCCCGCGCGCGGCGGGCTGCCCGCGACGGTCGCGCGCCGCGAAGGCAGCGGCTGGAGGATCGACGGCCACAAGCTCTACACGACGGGCATCGAGGGCCTGTCGTGGCTCGCCGTATGGGCCCGCACCGACGAGACCGCGCCGCGCACCGGCGTGTTCCTGGTGCCGCGCAATGCGCCCGGCGTGCGAGTGATCGCGAGCTGGGACCACCTGGGCCTGCGCGCCTCGGGCAGCCACGAAGTGGTGTTCGAGAACGTGGCGATCGAGCTGGATCACGCGGTCGACCTTCGTGCACCGGCCGACTGGGCACCCGACGCCGGCAGCCAGACCGACATCGACGCCCACGCCGCGCAGCAGGCCTGGATGACGGTGCTGCTCGGCAGCCTCTACGACGCGGTGGCGCAGGCTGCGCGCGGCTGGCTGGTCGGCTTCCTGAACCATCGTGCGCCCGGCAGCCTGGGCGCGCCGCTCGCGAGCCTTGCGCGCGTGCAGGAGCACGTGGGAGAGATCGAGGCGCTGCTGCGCACCAACCGCGTGCTGCTCGACGATGCCACCCGTGCCGTCGACGAAGGCCGCGCGCAGCCAGCCGCCGACAGCGGCCTGCTCAAGTACACCGTGACGGGCAACGCCATCCGCGCGGTCGAACTCGCGCTGCAGCTGAGCGGCAACCACGGCCTCGCGCGGCAGAACCCGCTGGAGCGGCACTACCGCGACGTGCTGTGCAGCCGCATCCACACGCCGCAGAACGACGCGATCCTGATTGCGGCGGGCAAGCGCGCATTGCTTTCCGAGGGAGCCGCCGCATGACCGATCTGCTGTTCTCGAAAGTCTCGCGCCGCCATTGGCTCAGGCAAGGCGCGGCGCTTTCGCTCGCAGCCGCCGCGCCGCTGCGCGCATGGGCCCAACCGCAGGCCACGCTGGTGCTCGGCGACCAGGCCGGCGGCCTGCGCGCGCTGTTCGAAGCCTCCAAGGCCCTCGAAGGCGTGCCCTTCGCCTACCGCTGGGCCAACTTCCAGGGCGCGGCGCCGCTGTTCGAGGCGCAGCGCAGCGCGGCCGTCGACACCGCGGTGGCCGGCGACCTGCCGGTGCTGGCCGCGGCGGTCGGCCGGACGCCGCTGAAGATCGTCGCCACGCGCGTCGGCAAAGCCGATGCGCTGGGCATCGTGGTGCAGCCCGATTCGCCGTTGCGCAAGGTGGCCGACCTGCGCGGCAAGACCGTGATCGTCTCGTCCGCGCGCGGCAGCATCTCGCAATACCAGCTCTACGGCGCGCTCGAAGAGGCCGGCGTGCGGCGCGACGAGGTCACGGTGAAGTTCGTGCTGCCGACCGATGCGGCCGCGGCATTCGCGTCGAGGCAGATCGACGCCTGGGCCGTCTTCGATCCCTACTACACGATCGCGCTGCAGCAGGGCGGGCGCATCCTGCGCGACGGGCGCGGCATCAACACGGCGCTGGGCTTCATCACCGCCAGCGAACCTTCGCTGGCCGACCCCGCCAAGCGCGCCGCCATCGTGCAGTTTCTGGACCGGCTCGCGCGCGCGGGCGAATGGGCGCTGGCCAACCCCGAGGCCTATGCGCAGGCCTACAGCCAGCTCACGCGCCTGCCGATCGAATCGGCCCGCATCATCACGGCGCGCGCCTCGGTCACGGGCCGGCCGGTGTCCGAGGCCGACATTGCCGCGCTGCAGACGGTGGCCGACCGCTCGGCACGCGACGGCATCCTGCCTGTGCGCGTGGATGTGCGCGCCATCACCGATGCGCAGCTGTGGAAGCGTCTCGCGTGAGCCGCGCGCTTGACGCCATCGCGCCGCTGCGCGAATTCGTCGTCGCGTTCGGCCGCCTGCTCGACAGCGGCCCCGGCGAGCCGCGCATTCTTTCCGAAGGCGGCGCGCTGCTTCACACGCTGGTTGCGCGCGACGACTGGCTGCCCGATGCCTTTGCCCAACCCGACCCGGCGCGCTACCAGCAGTTCCTGCTGCATGCCGACAGCACCGAGCGCTTCTCGGTCGTGAGCTTTGTCTGGGGACCGGGGCAGGCGACGCCGGTGCACGACCACACGGTGTGGGGCCTGATCGGCATGCTGCGCGGCGCCGAATACAGCCAGCCCTATGCCGTCGGCAGCGATGGCCTGGCACGGCCGCAAGGCGAAGCGGTGCGGCTGGACGCCGGCGGCGTGGAGGCCGTATCGCCCACCGTGGGCGACCTGCATCGCGTGCGCAACGCGCACGCAGACCGCGTGTCGATCAGCATCCACGTGTACGGCGCCAACATCGGCGCCGTGCAGCGGCATACTTACCCGGCGGAGGGCGGACGCAAGCCCTTCGTCTCGGGCTACTCCAACACGCTGCTTCCCAACCTGGGGGACCGCTCCGCCGAACTCAGATCGACGACATCCGCATGACGACCACCGCCGCCCTCTTCCCCCTTCTGCCCGTTGCCGCCGTGCGCGCGCGCCTGCTCGCACGCGAGGAAACCGCACTGCTCGACGTGCGCGAAGAAGATCCCTTCGCGCAGGAACATCCGCTGTGGGCCGCCAACCTGCCGCTCTCGCGCATCGAGATCGAAGCCTGGCGGCGCATTCCGCGGCGGGACACCTTCATCGTGCTGTACGGCGCGCACGGCGGCATCGACCTGGCGCCGCTCGCCGCGCGCACGCTGGCCGCGCTGGGCTACACGAACCTGCACCTGCTCGAAGGCGGCCTCGAAGGCTGGCGCGCGGCCGGCGGCGAGCTGTTCCGCGACGTGAACGTGCCGAGCAAGGCCTTCGGCGAGCTGGTCGAGCACGAGCGGCACACGCCCTCGCTCTCCGCGCCCGAGGTGAAGGCGTTGGTCGAGGGCCAGGCCAATGTGGTGGTGCTCGACGCGCGCCGCTTCGACGAATACCGCACCATGAGCATTCCCTCGGCCACCAGCGTGCCCGGAGCGGAACTGGTGCTGCGCGTGCGCGAGCTGGCACCCGATCCGTCGACGCAGGTGATCGTCAATTGCGCGGGCCGCACGCGCAGCATCATCGGCACGCAGTCACTGGTGAATGCGGGCATTCCGAACCCGGTGGCGGCGCTGCGCAACGGCACCATCGGCTGGAAGCTCGCGGGGCAGGTGCTCGACCATGGCGCGGACCGCAAGGCGCCGGCCGCGGTGTCGGAGGCGCATCGCGCACAGGCTCAGGCCGACGCGCGGCGCGTGGCGGACAAGGCCGGCGTGCGCCGCATCGCGCTCGATGCGCTGCACACGCTGGAAGCCCCTGGGCGCACCGTGTACCGCTTCGACGTGCGCACGCCCGAGGAATACGAGGCCGGCCACCTGCCCGGCTTTGCGAGCGCGCCCGGCGGCCAGCTGGTGCAGGAAACCGATCACCAGGTGCCGGTGCGCGGCGCACGCATCGTGCTGGCCGACGACGACGGTGTGCGGGCGTCGATGAGCGCGTCCTGGCTCGCGCAGATGGGGTGGGAGGTCTACGTGCCCGACACGGTGCCGCCCGCTTCGGCCTTCACCGAGACTGCGGTGCCGCCGACCGCCCATCCGCCCGCCGCGGCCGCCGTGGCAGAGATCTCGCCCACGGAGCTGGCGGCCCTGCTGAAGCAGCAGATCGGTACGGCGGTGATCGACGTGACCACCAGCGCCAACTATGTGAAGCGCCACATCCCGGGTGCCTGGTACGCCATCCGCGCGCAGCTCGCGGGTGCGGTCGATGCGGTCATTCCCGCATCGCGACGCTATGTGCTGACCTGCGGCAGCAGCCTGCTCGCACGCTACGCCGCGGCCGACCTGCGCCTGCTGCTCGATGCGCGCGGCCAGCGCGATGTGGAAGTGCTGGTGCTGGCCGGCGGCAACTCGGCATGGTTCGCTGAAGGCCTCGAAGCCGAATCGGGCGAGACGCGGCTCGCGACACCGCGCACCGACCGCTACCGCAGGCCCTACGAAGGCACCGATGCGCCGGCGGAGGCCATGCAGGCCTACCTGGACTGGGAGTTCGGACTGGTGGCGCAACTGGCGCGCGACGGCACGCATCACTTCCGCGTGATCTGAACGCCGAACGCCCGGGGCCACGCCCAAAAAGCAAAAGGCCGGGGATCACCCGGCCTTGCCTGAAACCTGGGCCTCGCCAAGGCGGGACCCGTGCGCCGGTCAGCTCGGCTCAGCGCTCTTGAAGAGTGCCGCGACCTTGCGCTTGGTCTTGATGTTGCTCGAGATGCCGCGTGAAGGCGCCGCCTTGGCAGCGGCTTCCCATGCCGGCGTGGCGTCGGCCTGGCCCGGTTCGTAGGGCTTGTCGAAGAACGGATCGCGCGGTGCGGAAGGTGCGCGGTGCGGGCGTCCGCCGCCGCGCCGGGCTTCGGTCTCGCGGCGCTCGCGCGGCTGGTCGAGCACGTCGCGCGCGTCGCCGGCTTCGCCTTCTTCGCGCCAGTGGCGGCGTCCGTCGTTGATGCGGCCGCGCGGGCGGTCTTCCTCGAACTCGACGGGTTCGAGTTCGATCTTCTTCTTGATCAGCTTCTCGATGTCGGCCACCAGGCGCGCATCGTTGCCGCCGCTCGCAAAGCTCACGGCCAGGCCCGAGGCGCCGGCGCGGCCGGTGCGGCCGATGCGGTGCACGTAGTCTTCGGCGTTGAACGGAATGTCGAAGTTGAAGACCGCGGGCACGTCCTTGATGTCGAGGCCGCGGGCCGCGACGTCGGTGCACACCAGGAGGTCGACCTCACCGGCCTTGAACGAGGCGAGCGCCTTCAGCCGTTCGTCCTGGCTCTTGTCGCCGTGCAGCGCGGTGGTGCGAAGGCCGTCGCGCTCGAGCGAACGCGCCAGGCGCGCACAGCCGAGCTTGCTGTTGACGAACACGAAGGCCTGCGTGATGCCGCGCTGCTTCACGATCTGCTTGAGCGCGCGGCGCTTGTCGTCGTCGGTCACGCTGTAGAAGTGCTGTTCGACCGTGGAGGCCGTTTCGTTCGGCCGTGCCACCTCGATGGTGACCGGGTTCTGCAGGTAGCTGCTCGCAAGCCGCTTGATCTCGGGCGAGAAGGTGGCCGAGAACAGCAGCGTGGTGCGCTGCTTGGGCAGGTAGCTCAGGATGCGCTGCAGGTCGGGCAGGAAGCCGATGTCCAGCATGCGGTCGGCCTCGTCGAGCACCACGTATTCCACCTGGTTGAGCACCGCGTTCTTGGCCTCGATGTGATCGAGCAGCCGGCCCGGCGTGGCCACCAGCACTTCGACGCCCTTCTTGAGCTCGAGCGTCTGAGGCTTCATGTCGATGCCGCCGAACACCACCGTGCTGCGCAGGTTGGTGTACTTGGCGTACAGCTTGACCTGTTGGGCCACCTGGTCGGCCAGTTCGCGCGTGGGCAGCAGCACCAGCGCACGCACCGGATGCCGCGCGGGCGAGGTGGAGGCGTTCTCGTGCTTGAGCATGCGCTGCAGCAGCGGCAACGAAAACGCCGCGGTCTTGCCGGTGCCGGTCTGCGCGGCCCCCATCACGTCCTGCCCCGAAAGCACGACCGGAATGGCCTGTTCCTGGATGGGAGTCATGGTCTCGTAGCCCATTTCGGCTACGGCGCGCGCCAGCGGTTCCGCCAGCGATAGATTGGAGAAGGAGCTTGTCATTAAGCCTTCTATTGTCGCACTGCCGCAAAAAATGGCAGTGACAGCGGCGCGACAAACTCCGCGCTGGCTGCATTGCTACTTATTTCATAGCAAACTATTCAATAACCACGGGCATTTTTCACCATCAATGCTCAAAGATTGCGTGCATTGAAGGTGTCGCAGGACTTGACATCGCCGCTTTGATAGCCCGCGCCGAACCAGCGCTGGCGCTGCGCGCTCGATCCGTGGGTGAAGCTGTCGGGCACCACGGCGCGGCCTGCGGAGCGCTGCAGCGCGTCGTCGCCGATCTTCTGCGCGGCATTCATCGCGGCCTCGATGTCGCCCGGGTCGAGCCACTTCTTCGACTCCTGCGAATGGTGCGCCCAGATGCCGGCAAAGCAGTCGGCCTGCAGCTCGACGCGAACGCTCAACGCGTTGTTCTGCGACTGGCTCAGGCGCCCGCGCATGCCGTCGACCTTGGCGGTCACGCCGAGTTCGTCCTGCACGTGGTGGCCGACCTCGTGCGCGATGACGTAGGCCTGCGCGAATTCGCCGGGCGCGCCGAGCTGGTTCTTGAGCGTGTCGTAGAAGGCGAGGTCGATGTAGACCTTCTTGTCGCCGGGGCAGTAGAACGGCCCCATGGCCGCCTGGCCGGTACCGCATGCCGTGGGCGTGGCACCGCGGAACAGCACCAGGCGCGGCGGCTGGTAGCTGCCGCCGTTCTGCCGGAAGATGTTCGTCCAGACGACCTCGGTGTTGCGCAGCACGGTCGATACGAAGGCCGCCTCGCGGTCGCCCGAGGGCGGCTTGGGTGCGGGGCCTTGCTGTTGCTGCTGCACCTGGACCTGTTCGCCACCGCCGCCGCTCAGGAGGCTGAGCACGGTCAGCGGATTGATGCCGAAGATCCAGCCCGCGATCAGCGCGACGGCAATGGTGCCGATGCCGATGCTGCGCCCGCCGATGAAACCGCCGCCGCCACGGCCACCACCACCTTCACCGCGGCGGTCTTCGACGTTCTCGGATTGTTCGTTGCCTTCCCATCTCATCGCAGTCTCCTTGCCGGCCTTGCGGGTTTGCCGGATCGCCTCTGGATGGTACTTGGCCCGGCCGCCGGCCGCGTAACCGGCGGTCAGAATGCGCGGATCAGGTCTTGGGGAGCGTGACGCCGCGCTGTCCCTGGTACTTGCCGCCGCGGTCCTTGTAGCTGGTTTCGCAGACTTCGTCGCTCTCGAAGAACAGCACCTGCGCGCAGCCCTCGCCCGCATAGATCTTGGCGGGCAGCGGCGTGGTGTTGCTGAACTCGAGCGTCACGTAGCCTTCCCATTCGGGCTCGAAGGGCGTCACGTTGACGATGATGCCGCAGCGCGCATAGGTGCTCTTGCCCAGGCAGATGGTGAGCACGTTGCGCGGGATGCGGAAGTATTCGACCGTGCGCGCCAGCGCGAAGCTGTTGGGCGGGATGATGCAGTAGTCGCCGTGCATGTCGACGAAGCTCTTCTCGTCGAAGTTCTTCGGGTCGACCACGGTGCTGTGGATGTTGGTGAAAACCTTGAATTCAGGGGCGCACCGGATGTCGTAGCCGTAGCTCGAGGTGCCATAGCTGATGATCTTGTGGCCGGAGGCCTCGCGCACCTGTCCGGGCTCGAAGGGCTCGATCATGCCGGTCTGCTCGGCCATGCGCCGGATCCATTTGTCGCTCTTGATGCTCATATGCGGTCGCTGATGCTGCTGCTGCGGGGAGGAATGGCGCGAATTGTGGCATGGGCCACCGCCCTCCCCGCCGTCCCGGGTGCTACAGCGCCTGCGAGATCACCGTGCGCTCGACCAGCCGGTCGTCGCCCAGCACGATCATCGCGAACAGCAGCTCCTCGAGGCTGTTCGCGCGCGCGGCCTTGCGCGCCAGCAGGGGCGTGGCCTGCGGGTTGAGCACCAGGAAGTCGGCCTCGCAGCCGGGCTGCAGGTTGCCGACCACGCCACCCAGCCCCAGCGCGCGCGCCGCGCCGCCGGTGTGGCGCCACCAGAGCTCGGAAGGCGCGATGCTCAGGCCGGCCTTGGTCTGGCCCTCGCGTCCCACGTAGTAGGCCGCCATCATGGTGTGGAAGGGGCTGAAGCTGGTGCCGCCGCCCACGTCGCTGGCCAGGCCGTAGGGGTAGCCCACGCGGTCGGCCGCGCCGAAGTCGAAGAAGCCGCTGCCCAGGAACAGGTTGCTGGTCGGGCTCACGGCCGCGGCCGTCTTCGTGTCGCGCAGCAGCGCGCGGTCGGTGTCGTCCAGGTAGATGCAGTGCGCATACACGGCGCGCTCGCGCATCAGCCCGAAGCCGGCGTACACGTCGAGGTAGGAGCGCGCCTCGGGATAGAGCTCGCGCACCCACGCCACCTCGTCGCGGTTCTCGGCCACGTGCGACTGGATCCATGTATCGGCGTACTTCGCGGCCAGTTCGCCCGCGCCGCGCATCTGGGCGTCGGTGCTCGCGGGCGCGAAGCGCGGGGTGATGGCGTAGCCCAGGCGGCCGGTGTTGTGCCACTTGCGGATCAGCGCCTCGGAGTCGATGAGGCTCTGCTCGGTTTCATCGCGCACGCCGTCGGGCGAATGCCGGTCCTGCAGCACCTTGCCGCTGATCATGCGCAGGCCGCGGCGCTCGGCGCCCTCGAAGAAGGCATCGACCGAGGCCACGTGCGAAGTCGCGAAGGCCAGCGCGGTGGTGACGCCGTTGCGCAGCAGCTCGCCGAAGAACACGTCGGCCACTTCGTTCGAATGCGCGGGGTCGGCAAACCTGGCTTCGGCCGGGAAGGTGTAGTTCTCGAGCCAGGGCAAGAGCCCCGGCGAGGGCGAGCCGATGATGTCGGTCTGCGGAAAGTGGATGTGCATGTCCACGAACCCCGGCGCGAGGATGCGGCCCGGCAGGTGAGTCAGATCGGCATCGGGGTGGCGCGGCGACACGGCGGCATGGCTGCCGGCGTCGAGCACGCGCTGGCGGCCGGCGCTGTCGGGTGCGACGACCAGCAGGCCGTCTTCATCGAAAACGGGCAGGCCGGCGTCGTCGAATCGCAGGAGGGAGGCGCGGTAGGCTTTTTTCATCGTGGTTGCCGAGGGTAATCCAGGCCCGGGCCGCCGCAATTTCCATGTGCGTATGAGTGCTATATGCCCAGGCCACTCGGCAAGCGCCCGGCCGGGTCAACGCCCCACGCGTCCCTGCACGCCTTCCACGAGCCAGTTCATCTTCAGGATCTGCTCGTCGTTCAGCTGCGCACCCTTGGCAATCACGGTGCGGCCTTCGTTGTCGCGCACGTCGGCCGCCACCGCGCGGAACGGCTGCAGCCGGCCTTCCGCGATGTCCTTCTGCCGCGCCAGCACTTCCTGCTGCACGGCCTTGGGCACCTTGCCGCCGAAGTCGCCGACGCGGATCATTCCTTCCTTCACGCCGCCCCACACATTGCCGCTCTTCCAGCGGCCGTCGAGCACCGCCTGCGCACGCTCGGTGTAGTAGCCGCCCCACTGGTGCGTGACGGCGACGATCTGCGCGTCGGGCGCGATCTTGCGCATGTCGGAGTGGTAGGCCACGGCCATCTTGCCGCGCTCCTGCGCCGCGGCCATGACGGCCGTGGAGCCGGTGTGGAAGGCGATGACGTCGGCGTTCTGGTTGAACAGCGCCATGGCCGCGTCGCGCTCCTTCGGCGGATCGAACCATTCGTTGAGCCACACCACGGCCACCTTGGCATCCGGGTTCACCGAGCGCATGCCGAGCGCGAAGGCGTTGATGCCCTGCAGCACCTCCGGAATCGGAAAGCCCGCCACGTAGCCGGCCAGGTTCGTCTTCGTCATGCGGCCGGCCGCGATGCCCGCGAGGTAGCGGCCTTCGTAGTAGCGGGCGTTGGCGGTGGCGACATTGGGCGCGGTCTTGTAGCCGGTGATGGATTCGAACTTCACGCCGGGGAAGTCCTTCGCGACCTTCATCGTCGGCTCCATGTAGCCGAAGCTGGGCGTGAAGATCAGCCGGTTTCCCTGTTGCGCGAGGTCGCGGATCACGCGCTCGGCGTCGGCGCCCTCGGGCACGTTCTCGACGAAGGTGGTCTTGACCTTGCCGCCGAGCGCCGCATCGACGGCCTTGCGGCCCTCTTCGTGCTGGCGCACCCAGCCGGCATCGGTGACCGGCGTGACGTAGACGAAGCCGATCTTCAGCGGCTCCTTGGAAGCCTGCGGCTGCGAAAAGGCGGGAGACAGAAAACAGGCGGCTGCCCACGCCAGAACGGCGCGGCCCGCGAGGTTTTTGTACATGGTGTTCCTCTACATGGCCCCGGAAATGACAAACCCCGCAACAGGCCGGGGCGCCTGATGCGGGGTCGGGATTTTAGTGCGGTGCTGCCTGCGCGCCGCGCGCGGGGCCTATTCGCTCACCACCGCACTGCGGTAGGCCGCGTCGGCCTTGATCTCGGCTTCGGAGAACGGCACCCTCCGCCACTGCCCCGCGCTGTAGGCGCGCGTGTAGTCGGCGTTGTGCGCCGAGGCCGGGTCGTCCGACTGCGAGAACGCGAGGAAGGTGTGCGCCTCCACGCCGCCCTCGGGGAACCGCACGACCTGCATGTAGCTGTTGCCGTTCGGATTGCCGTCCATCGTGTAGCCGCCCTTGTCGAGCCGGTTCTCCGAGCAGGCGATGGTGAAGTAGCCCGGCCCGCCGCAGCCGCCGTAGAGCGGGATCTTCTGGCCGCCGCGCGTGGCGAACAGGTAGTCGCCGCGCTTCGCATCGAGCGCGAAGCCGCTGGCTTCCACGCGTGCGATGGCCGCGCCGAAGGCCTGCTGCAACGCGGCTTGCGCACCGGGCTTCAGGTCGCGCGGCGTGTGGATCGGGTCGCTCGCGCTGAAGGGCACGTTGTAGAGCGTGGCCGATGGCTGCAGCGATGCGCGGTTCCAGAACTCGTCCCAGATGTGCGCGCCGCGCGCCCCGCTCGTGCCGGTGTTGTCCCAGGCCTGGAGCGCCGCGCAGGCGGGGCCGGTGTCCACGTCGCGCCCGATGGCGCCGCCGCCTTGCGGATCGGTCGCCACGTTGATCGTCGGCGCCGCGCACACCATGGCCAAAGCCTGGTCCTTGAACAGCTCGGCCGTCAGCACGCGGCTGTTGATCACCATCTGCTTGACGGTGTCGGCCGTGGCACCCTTGCCGCCGTACGCATCGGCGCCATCGATCCGCCCCTGTGCCAGCAGGTTGCCCAGGCGCGTGCGGAAGCTCACGGCCTGCGTGCCTGCGGGACCCAGGATGTCCGGGTAGCCGGTCATCGGCGCCTTCGGGTTCGCGAGCCAATAGCTGTCGTTCGAATTTTCGACGTAGTCCTCGCGCAGCAGGCTCGGCATCCGGGAGGCGCCGAGCGCGCCCTTCTGGGCCGAATCGGCATCGGTCTGCCAGTCGCACGCGCTCCTGGAGCCGTCGAAGACCGGCACGCGCGGCAGCGAGGCGCCGATCGCCGCGCCCAGCGGCGTCGTGCAGCTCGCCACCTGGGTGGGCGACACATTGGGGATCGCACCGATGTCGGCATACCAGGCCTTGGGCGCCCCGCGGCCCACGGCCACGGTGTTGACCCACGGAATGGCCGACTCCTCGCGCTGGATGGCGATGAACTCGTCGAGCGACTTCGCCTGGTTCCAGCGCAGCCAGTTGCGGAAGGTGCGGTAGTTCTCGCCGTTGATGTCGCGCATCGCGAAGGCCGTGGTCTGGCTCCAGGCCAGCGCGGCGTTCAGCGGCGCCAGGTTGACCATCGGCCCGTACTCCGACTTGTAGAGCGTGCGCGTCACCGGCGCCACGCTGCCGTCGGCCTGCTTCACGTCGACCGTGATGTCCAGCGCCTGCATCTTCACGGCGCTGCCGTCGCGCATGTAGCGGGTCGGGTCGCCCGCCGCGAGCTTGAGTTCGAAGAAGCCGAAGCGGCGCGCGGTCGACACCGTGTGGCTCCAGGCGATGTTGTCGTTGAAGCCGATCAGGATCACCGGAATGCCCAGGAACGAGGTGCCGCTGATGTTGAGCTGGCCCGGGATCGTGAGCTGCGCCTGGTAGAAGCGGTCGGGCCCGCGCCAGTACCAGTGCGGGTTGCCGAAGAGCAGCGGGCTCGCGTCGCCGGTGGCCGCGGTGCCGAAGCCGATCATGTTGCTGCCGACACCTTCGTGCCCGCCCACCTGCAGCTCGGGCACGCGCATGCCGGCTGCCGCGAGTTGCAGCGTAGCCTTGTGGAGCCTGCCGCGTGCGGCGGTCTTGGTGGACGCCGCCGGTGCCGGAGCGATCGCGTTGGCGATGTTCGGCAGGAAGTTGCTGTAGCCGCCCGCGAGATTGGCCGCGTACATGCGGCGGTAGATGTCTTCGGCCGCGATGGGCTTCACCCAGGCTTCGTTGCGGCAGGCCTCGTGCGCCGCGCCGCTGGCCTTCAGGTCGCGCACATAGCGGTTGTAGCCCGCGGCAAAGCCCTCGACCAGCTGCCGGAGGTTGTCGGGCTGCGCGGCAATCATCTTCTCGAGCACGTCGGCCGAGATCACGTGCCTGTGGAAGAAGTCGGAGTCGATGTTCTTCGGCCGCCCGATGGTGCTGCCGGCCACGAGCTGCGCGTCGCCGCCGAGGTACTGCGACCGCTCGCCGCGGTAGGTGAGGAACGAGTCGGCCATGGTGCAGAGGTTGTCCTCGGCCTGCGCATGACCGTAGCCGTAGCCCGCGCCGGACCAGGTGTCGGCCTTGATGTGCGGCACGCCCATCGCGGTACGGCGGATCTCGGCCTTGTAGGTGCCTTCGGCCGGCGGGTTGCCGGGCGGATTGCCGGCCACGGGCGGGAACGAGAACCCGTTGCCTCCGCCGCCGCCGCAGGCGGTGAGCGCGGCCGCGGTGGCCAACGCGAGCAGGGACAGCGGCACGGCGCCGCGCGAGGATGTCTGTCTCATGGATGTCTCCGGTTGATGCTCTCTTGATGGAGCACCTTGCAGCCTACGCATGGAGACAGGCCGCGGCTTGAACGCAGCCGCTGTCATGCGGGCGGCTCAGTGGGCGGTCGCGTGGCCCCAGGCGTGCGACGCCTGCGCATCCGCCGTCACATGCACCCGGCTCGCGAGAAACGACGGCGGCAGCCCGAAGTAGCGCTGGAAGGTGCGGCTCATGTGCGCCGCATCGGTGAAGCCGCTGACCAGCGCCACGTCGGTGAGCGGCCGGTGGCCGGTGAACTGCTGCACCGTGCGCCGCACCTTGGTCCACAACGCATAGCGCTTGACCGACACGCCCACCTGCTCGGCGAAGAGATGCGTCAGCCGGTCGGGCGAGAGGCAGGCCACGGCCGAGAGCTTCTTCAGCGGGATCTGGCCGGCATGTTCGCGGATGGCCTGCAGCACGCGCTCGATGCGCCGGTCGATCGGCGGCACGAGTTCCGGGCATCCGGTGATCGCCTCGACCATCTTCGCGCTGAGCGACTGCAGCCTGCCGTCGCCGAGCAGCCCGCTCTGCGCGGGTTCGAAGTCGTCGCGCAGCTTGCCGAAGCAGCGCGCATCGATCGGCTCGATGCCGTGGCCGCCCATGCACCGCGCGAGCATGCGGTAGGCGCTCGATGCCGGATCGAGGTTGAGCGACAGCAGCCCGCAGCCGTCGACGTCGAGCCGGCGCGACACGTGCGGGGCCACCAGCGCGGCGGTGCAATGCACGCGCGTGCCATCGAGTGCCTCGAGCATGAACGGATGGCCGCTGACCGACGCCAGCAGCGTCGCCGACGAGCGCGCCGTGAGCCCCGACTGGATCGCCGGTGTGATGTAGAGAAACCTGTCGTCCCAGAGGTGCAGGAAGTTTTGCTGCGTGGTCATGCCGTGTCTCTTTTTTTTGTCTTGTCTCCGGCGACGGATTCTCACGCATCGGCACGGCGCAAGGGCTACGGGATTGTGCCCGGTGCGGCTCAATGAAGCTGCGCGGACTCCGCCTGCACATGCTCGCGCACGGCCTCCAGCAGCAGCGTGGCGAGGCGCGCCACCGGTGCCTCGGCCGCGGCCTGTGCGCGATAGAGCATGAGCGACATCTGCGGCAGCGCCGGCAGGCCGATGGCCGTGCGGTCGATGGCACGCACATGCGCGGGCAGGCCGAAGGGCGTACGCACCGACAGGCCCAGGCCCGCCGACGTGGCGGCCCACAGCGCGGCCAGGCTGGCGCTGGTGAACGCATGGCGCCATGGCGTGCCGGCGCGGTCGAGCGCGGCAACGACGATCTCGCGCAGCGGGCATGGCGCATCGAGCAGCACCAGCGGCAGCGGCTCCTTCGACTTGCGCGCGCTGGCGCCGCGGCGCTCGCGCTCCTCCCACCAGGCCGCGTCGAGCGCATCGGGCGACCTCGGGCCGATCCAATGCAGCGGCAGGCGCGCCACGCGCTCGCCGTGCGGCGTTATCTGCCCGCCGGTGTCCCACGCCAGCGCCAGGTCGAGTTGCCGCAGTTCGAGCCGTTCGCGCAATTCGGCGCTGCGCGCCACGCAGGCCTCGATGCGCACTTTGGGATGCGCGCGCGCAAAGCGGCCGAGCACTGCGGGCAGCAGCGTTTCGCCGAAGTCTTCCTGCAGGCCGAGCCGCACCCAGCCCTGCAGGTCCGCACCGCGCATGGCGGCGCTCGCTTCCTCGTTCAATTCGAGCATGCGGTGGGCGTAGGCCAGCAGCGTTTCGCCCGCGTCGGTGAGCTCCAGCCCGCGGCCGGCCTTGCGGAACAGCGCGGTGCCGGCTTGGGCCTCCAGCTTTTTCAGTTGCGCGCTCACGGCCGATGTGGAGCGGCCCAGCCGGTCGGCCGCGCGCGCATAGCTGCCCAGTGCGATGCCGGTGGAAAAACTGCGCAGCACGTCGAGATCGAACATCACCTGGGACATGGATTCACCTTTCATCAATCGTCCTGTTTTTTGGGACGAATCACTCATTATTTTCTGATTTTCAGAATCTTTGCAACGGCGGACACTGCGCCGCAACATGATCCATTCGACCTCCTCCCCTTCCTATTCCCCGCGCCACCGCTGGAAGGTGCTGGCCGCGGGCGTGGCCGCCAATGCGGCGTTCTCCGTGGCCTTCAGCGGCATCCCGATGACCGCGGTGCTGATGCGCACCGGCTACCAGCTCGACAACGCCACGCTCGGCCTGGTGCTCGGCCTCATGGGCCTGGGCATCGCAGTCAGCGAGCTGCCCTGGGGCCTGCTGACCGACCGCTGGGGCGACCGGCCGGTGCTGCTCACGGGCCTTGGCAGCACGGCCATCGCACTCGTGGCGATGGCGCTCTGGGCCGCGCCCGGCGCGCAGCACATCCCCGGCCTCGGTTGGCTCGGTGCCGGGCTGCTGCTGGTGGGCCTGCTGGGCGGCAGCGTCAACGGCGCGAGCGGCCGCGCGGTGATGACGTGGTTCGATGCCGGCGAGCGCGGGCTCGCGATGAGCATCCGCCAGACCGCGGTGCCGCTGGGCGGCGGCGTCGGCGCGCTGGTGCTGCCGTTTGTCGCATTGCATTTCGGCTTTGCCGCGCTCTACGGCCTGCTGGCGCTGCTGTGCGCGCTGAGCGCGGCGATGAGCTGGGCCTGGGTGCACGAGCCGCCTGTTGCGCCGGACACGCCGCGCACCACGGCCGACGTCGCCGAGGCGGCGATCGCATCGAAGAGCGGCCCGCTGCGCGATGCCCGCGTCTGGCGCATCGTGCTGGGCATCGGCATCCTGTGCGCGCCGCAGTTCGCGGTGCTGTCCTTCGGCACGGTGTTCCTGCACGATTTCGGCCATGCGGGCCTCGCAGCCATCACGGCCACCATGGTCTTCGTGCAGGTCGGCGCAATGGTGATGCGCGTGTGGAGCGGCCGCTGGACCGACCGCCGCCGCAACCGCCCCGCCTACCTGCGCGCCTGCAGTGCGCTCAGCGTGCTGCTGT
Source organism: Variovorax beijingensis (assembly GCF_003951285.1). Classification (GTDB taxonomy): domain Bacteria; phylum Pseudomonadota; class Gammaproteobacteria; order Burkholderiales; family Burkholderiaceae_C; genus Variovorax; species Variovorax beijingensis. Next base: position 196,499 of record NZ_RXFQ01000002.1, read on the forward strand.
TCGCAGGGCTCGCGATGCTGGTGATGGCGGCGGGCACGCATGCCGCCGATTCGGCGGCGCTGCGCATGGCACTGGTGGCGCTGCTGGCGGCCAGCGGGGTCTGCGTGTCGGCCTGGCACGGCGTCGCCTACACGGAATTGGCCACGCTGGCCGGCGCCGCACGCGCGGGCACCGCGCTCGGCATGGCGAACACCAGCGTGTTCCTGGTGTGCTTCATCACGCCCTTCTCCATCCCGCACCTGCTCGCGCTGCAGGGCTGGCCGCTGGTGTGGCTTGCGGCCAGCGCCTTCGCGCTGGTGGCGATGCCGCTGCTGGTGCCGCGGGCCGCCGCGGCCGATCAGAAGCTCGCGAAGACGGCGTTGAGCCGATCGACGTAGGCGCGCTTGGCGGCGGCGTCGATGAAGCTGCCTTCGAAGCTGTTGGCCGCGAGCTGCCAGGCCTGCTGCACGCCGAGTCCGGTGGCAGCGAAGGTCTGGGTGAAGTTCTGGTTCATGTAGCCGCCGAAGTAGGCCGGATCGTCCGAGTTGACGGTGGCCACCAGCCCCGCGTCGAGCAGCGCGCCGAGGTTGTGCTGTGCCAGGTCGGGGAACACGCAGAGCTTGAGGTTGGACAGCGGGCACACGGTGAGCGCAATGCGGTCCTGCGCGAGCCGCTTCATCAGGGCCGGATCCTTCGCGCTCTGCACGCCGTGGTCGACGCGCTCGACCTTGAGCACGTCGAGCGCGCTCCACACGTAGGCCGGCGGTCCCTCCTCGCCCGCATGCGCGACAAGGTGGAAGCCCAGCTCGCGGCAGCGCGCGAACACGCGCGCGAACTTCTCGGGCGGATGGCCGACCTCGCTCGAATCGAGGCCCACGCCAATGAACAGGTCACGAAACGGCAGCGCCTGTTCCAGCGTTTCGAAGGCCTCTTCCTCGCTCAGGTGGCGCAGGAAGCACAGGATGAGCGCCGCGCTCACGCCAAGCTTCGCCTCTGCATCGGCGCACGCGCGGTGCAGGCCGTGGACGACCGTCTCCATCGGCACGCCGCGCGCGGTGTGCGTCTGCGGGTCGAAGAACATTTCGGTGCGCACGACGTTGTCGGCCGCGGCGCGCTCCAGGTAGGCCCAGGCCATGTCGTAGAAGTCCTGCTCCTTCAGCAGCACGCTGGCACCGGCGTAGTAGATGTCGAGGAAGCTCTGCAGGTTGGTGAAGGCGTAGGCACGGCGCAGCTCTTCGACGCTGGCGTAGGGAATGGCCACGCCGTTGCGCTGCGCGAGCGCAAAGATCAGCTCGGGTTCGAGCGAGCCCTCGATATGCATGTGCAGCTCGGCCTTGGGCATGGCGCGCAGCAGTTCGGGCAGGCGCTCGGCGGCGATCTGGCCGAAGCTCTGGTCGAAGACGGGGCGGTAGTCGGTCATGGTGGGAAAATCGGCGTTGTGATTTCCGCACAGCATAAGCGCAGCCGCCGGCCGGAAGATGCGCCAGAACGTATAGGGCCCATGCCTCTCATTTCAAAACGGCCATCGCGCAACACACGGAAACTTCCACCGCTCCCGCTGCTGGTTTCGTTGCTGATGTCCGCTCCAGCGTGCGCCGGCACTGTCGACGGGGCACAGGCACTGGCCCGCGAACGCGGCTGCCTCGCCTGCCACGGCATGCTCCGAAAGCAGGTCGGCCCCGGCTTCGCGCAAATCGCCGAGCGCTACCGGAACGACGCAGCGGCACCCTCCCGGCTGGCCGGCAAGATCCAGGGCGGCAGCGTGGGCACCTGGGGACGCGTCATCATGCCCCGCCAATCGCGCGTGACCGATGAAGAGGCGAAGGCCCTGGCCGGGTGGGTTCTTTCGCAGCCGCAGCCATGAAGCGCGGCCGCAGCCGGCGCGTCAGTCGTTGAAGGCCCGCAGCATCGCCTTGCGCAGCCAAGTCTCGGCCGCATCCTTGTCGGTCACGGCGCGCCAGGCCAGCTTGATCTGGTAGCTCGGACTCTCGAACGGCAGCGCCTCGCAGCGAAGCCCGCCCTGCGCCGACAGCGCCTGGGCGACGTGTTCCGGCACCGTGGCGAGCAGCTCGGTGCCCGCGAGCACGGCCGGCAGGCTGCCGAACTGCGGCACCGAGAAGGCCACCTCGCGCTGCCGGCCGAGCTCGTTCAATGTTTCATCGACGGTGCCGCACAGGTCGCCCGCGTAGGTCACGAGCACATGCCGCCGCCGGCAATAGTCGTCGAGCGTCAGTCTTGCGGCTGCGGTGTCGGCGCGCAGCAGTGCAAAGCGTGCCGTGCGGACCTTGCGTATCCTGGCGCCCGCCGGCAGGTCCTTCAGGAAGGTCATGACCGCGCTGACCCGCCCCTCGTCGAGATGGCGCGCGGCGTTGCGGTAGCAGACCGTCAGGGTCACCAGCCGGGCCCGGGGTGCTTCCACGCTGAGCGCGCGAAGCAGCCGCGGCAGCATCGCGATCTGCAGGTCGTCGGTCAGCCCGATGCGAAACACCGGCGCGGCGCGCGCAGGCTCGAAGTCCGCCTGCGCCCGGAACGTGGCCTCGATCTGCTCTAGCGCCGGCCCCAGTCCCTGCATCAGCGCAAGCGCCCGTTCGGTCGGCTCCATCACCCGCCCCTGGCGCACCAGGAGCGGATCGCCCGTGAGCTCGCGCAGCCGTGCCAGCGCGTGGCTCACTGCGGGCTGTCCCAGGTGCAGGCGCTGCGCAGCCCGGCTGACGTGCCGCTCCCGCATGAGGGCCGCCAGCACGGTGAGCAGGTTGAGGTCAATCCGGCTGAGTTCGATCGGTTTCATCCAGGCGCCTTGAAGTCATCGATTCCATGCATAGCGAATATCGTATGAATCGATTTCCTTGATGGCCCTGCGGCTTCTAGATTGATGCCTTCGGCCGCTTCATTCCGGGGCTGCCCGCTTTTTCCAAGGAGATTCTTGTATGGGCAGGATGGTTCGCTTTCACCGCTTCGGCGGCGCCGATGTTCTGGAGGTCGAGGAGGTTGCGACGCCTGGGCCTGGCGCCGGCGAAGTGCGCATCGCGGTGCAGGCGATCGGCCTGAACCGGGCCGACGCACTGTGGCGCCAGAACCTGTACATCGAGGACGCGACGCTGCCAGCCGGCCTGGGTAACGAGGCCGCCGGCCTCATCGAAGCGGTGGGCGCGGGTGTCCATGGCCTGAGCGTGGGCGACCGCGTCGCGGTGCTGCCCGGCGCCAACCAGGGCCTGTATCCCACCTATGGCGAGCGCATTCTTTTTCCGGCCTCGCATGTGGTGCGCCATCCCGGCAACCTCTCGGCCGAGCAGGCCGCCGCAGCCTACATGGCCTGCCTGACGGGCTATTTCCCGCTGTTCGAGATGGCCCGCCTGCAGCGCGGCCAGACGGTACTGGTGACGGGCGCGTCATCCAGCACGGGCATTGCGGCGCTGCAGATGGCGCGCATGGCGGGCCTCCTTGCCATCGCCACCACGCGCACGGCAGCCAAGCGCCAGGCGCTGCTGGATGCGGGCGCGGCCCATGTGGTGGTGACGCAAGGCGAAGACGTGGTGGAGCGCGTCCTGGCGCTGACGGGTGGCCGCGGGGCCGACCTGGTGTACGACGGCGTGGGCGGTCCGCAGCTGGAGCGGCTCGGCGGCGCCGTCGCACAGCGCGGCTGGTACGTGCTGTACGGGCTCTCCGGCGGCGCGGAATTCAGCTACCCCGTGCTTGCGCAGTTCCGCAAGAGCTGGCGCTTCCACGTCTACACGGTCCTGGAATTCACCGGCTCGGCCACCATGGGCTTGCCGCGCGATGAAGCTGCGCTGGACCGCGCACTGGCCTTCGTCAATGAAGGCCTGGCCAGCGGCGCCCTGCAGATGCACATCGACCGCCGCTTTGCGCTCGACGAGGTGGTGCAAGCCCATGAGTACCTCGAACGCGCCGGTCACATCGGCAAGATCGTGCTCACGGTCTGATCGATCGGGCCGGAACGCAAGCCGTCACCAGGCCGCTTCGCTGCTCTCCAGCGCACGCCGGGCGAGCAGAAAGGCTGCCGCGTTCCAGCTCTGGCCCGCCATGCCCATCGGCGCCAGCGTGCGGCCGTGGAACCACTCGGTAAATCGCCAGCCGCCGAGCTGGTTCACATGCGCGAGGCGCGCAAGCTCGGGCCAGGCCATGTCATGCAGCCCGAGGCGGGCCAGCGCCATCACCCAGAAGCCGCCCACGAAAGGCCAGATGCCGCCGTTGTGGTACTGGTGCACCACGTTCTGCTGGTGGCGCGCCATGTACGGCCGCCAGAGGGCATGCTCGCGCGTCAGCGGATGCAGCACCACGCGCACCGGGTACGGCTCGCAGGCGCGCGCCGCGGCAATGGTGCGGACGATACGGTTCGCCATCTCCGAATCGGCCAGCCCGCCCTGGATGGCCAGCACGTTGCCGAACACGTCGCCCTCGTCACCGACGAAGGACAGGTTGACGAAGCTCAGGTACAGGCCCGGATCGGCCCGCCCGCGGCGCGCGTAGTGCCGCAGCAGCCGGGCGCGGTGGTATTCGGGCAGGTCCTGCTGGAACGGATTGAACAGGTGGTTGAAGTGGTGCTGCGTCGCCTCGGCATGGTCCAGCGCGAAGCGGCGCTTCACCTCGTACCAGAGCGCGTTGGTGTACAGCACATAGCCCGAGCGCGGCATGATGTCGGCCCAGTCGCTGGCCTCGTTCTGCTGCAGCAGCCGGAAGTGCTGGTGCTCCTGCGCCAGCAGCCAGCCGATCGCGCGCTGCACCTCGCCGCGCCAGTGCGTGGCGCCGACCTGGCCGTGGCGGCGCACATGGTCCACCGCGATCAGCCACCACAGCGTGGCGTCGATGCAGCCCAGGTACCAGAAGTCGGCATCCTGGCCGTCGGGGTCGACATACTTGGGAATCTGGCCGTTGGCCGCCTGCTGCGCGGCCAGCGCATCGAGGCTGGCGACGGCGCCCTGCTCCAGCGCGGGCACGCCGCTGCCGCACATGGCCATCACGCAGATGGCCGCGTCGCGCCCGAAGATACGCGTGTAGCGCCGCGCAACGGCGGCCTCGGTGCGGGTGGCGGCCAGGATGCCGTGCGGCGTCAGGTTGCGTTCGAGCAGTTGCAGCGAGGCTTGGGAACAGTCGTCGATCAGTGCAAGGGAAGTGGCGTCAGGTGTCGTCATGGGTTCGATAGGCTTGCGGCGTCAGGCCGTGCTGCCGCGCGAAGGCGCGCTGCAGCGCGTCCACCGAGCGGAAGCCGCTGCGGCTCGCGATGCGGTCCTGCGGCCACCGCGTCTGGCGCAGCAGCTGCGCGGCGGCGGCCACGCGGACCTGTTCGACAAAGCGCGCCGGCGTGCAGCCGGTCTCGGCCGCAAAGGCGCGCGCGAAGTTTCTCGGGCTCATCTGCACGCGCTCGGCCAGGGCCTCGACCGACAGGTCGTCCTGCGGATGCGTGCCGATCCACGCCACCAGTTCGCGCAGGCGGTGGCTGGCCGAGGCCTGCGCCTGGAGCGCCTGCGTCAGCTGCGGCTGCGCTCCGCCGCGCAGCATCGGCAGCGCCAGCGTGCGGGCGATTTCCATCGACACTGCATGGCCGAGGTCGTCCTCGACCAGCGCGAGCGCGAGCTCGATGCCGGTGGTGACGCCGGCCGAGGTCCACACCGGACCATCGCGCACATAGATGCGATCGCGCTGCACCCGCACCTGCGGCCGCAGCGCCTGCAGCTGGTCGCACACGCGCCAGTGCGTGGTGGCCTCGCGGCCGTCGAGCAGGCCGGCCGCGGCCAGCGCGAAGGCGCCGCTGCACACGCTCGCCATGCGGCGCGTATGCGGTGCCACCTGTTCGAGCCAGGCGCCGATGCGCTGTTCGAGGATGGCAGCGCGCACCGCCGGCTCGTCGCCGCCGGCGACGATCAGCGTGTCGATCGACGCGGGCAGCTGCTGCAGGCTGCAAGTGCCCGAAAAGCTCAGGCCGCCGTTCGTCGACACGGTGCCGCCGGCCGGCGATGCGATGTGCAGGCGGTAGCGGCCGGGATGCATCTGCCCGGCCTTGCTGAACACGCTGGCGGGACCGGCGACGTCGATCACCTCGACGCCGTCGAACACCACCAGCACCACGTCGCTGGCAGAAACCGCGGTTTCTTCGTCCTTGCGGGTCAGGGTGGGCATTCGTAGTCTCGGGGCATCGTCATCAAGTCGACAGGGGAACGGCCATGTGGAGATCGATAGGAGCGCTGATCGGTGCAAGTATTGCAGCCTTTGCGCTGGCGGGCTGCACGGGGGGCGCGCCGCCGCTGCCGCCCGCGCAGGCCGACGCGGCGCGCAGCGAGCGCGAGAAGCAGGCCTTCGTCGAGGCGCTGAAGCCGCCTCGCGCCGGCCGGCCCGTGGTGGCGGTGCTCGCGCTGAACGAAGGCACCGAGATGACCGACCTGCTGCTGCCGCATGCGGTGCTCCGGCGTGCCGATGTGGCCGAAGTGCGGATCGTGGCGCCGCGCGCCGGACGGGTGCGCCTGTATCCCGCGCTCGAGGTCGATGGGGCGCAGGACTTCGCCGCATTCGACCGGCTTCATCCCGCGGGCGCCGACTACGTGATCGTGCCGGCGATGATCGCCGACGACAACCCGCAGGTGGCGGCCTGGCTCAAGCAGCAGGCGGCGCGCGGTGCGCGGGTGGTGGGCGTCTGCTCGGGCGCACGCGTGGTCGGCCGCGCCGGCCTGCTCGACGGCCGGCGCTTCGCGGGCCACTGGTACGACCGCGGCACGCTGCTCGCGCGCCACCCCGGCGCCAGCTACGTGCCGCACCAGCGCTACGTGGTGGACCGCGGCGTCGCCACCACCACCGGCATCACCGCCTCGGTGCCGGCGATGCTGGCGCTGGTGGAGGCGATCGGCGGGCCGGAGAAAGCCAGGGCTCTTGCAACGGAACTCGGCGTGGCCTCGTGGACGCCGGTGCACGACAGTTCGCCGTTCTATCTGGACACCGGCCGCAGAGTGGATTTCCTGCTCAACAAGGCCGCGTTCTGGCGCGGCGAGCGCTGGCGCGTGGACGTGCAGGACGGCGCCGACGACATCGCCCTCGCGCTGGCCGTCGATGCGTGGACGCGCACCGGGCACATCGGCGTCGATGCCGCATCGGCCTCGGGCCCGGTCCGGCTGCGCAGCGGGCTGGTGCTGCTGGCGCAGCCGCCCCGCGAAGGGACGGAGCGCCTGCGGCTCTCTTCGTCGCTGAGGCCGGTGCCGCAGCTGGACCGCACGCTGTGCGAGATCGGCGAACGCCATGGCGCGGCGCGGCGCGACTGGGTCATGCTGGAGATGGAATACCCCGGGCCGGTTGCAGCCGCCTGCGCAGGCTGAGCGGCCGGCTGCATGAAGAAGGCCGGATTCAATCGACCCGGATGTTGCGCGCCTTCACCAGCGCGCCCACGCGCCCCGTCTCGTTCTGCACGAACTTCGCAAAGGCCTCCGGCGTGGTGCCGGCGGGTTCCAGGCCAAGCTGCAGCAGCTTCTGCTTGACTTGCGGCTCGTTGACGGCAGCCTGCACCACCTTGCCGAGCCGCTGCACGATGTCGGGCGGCGTGCCCTTGGGAAGGAACACGCCGTTCCACTCGACCACGTTGTAGCCCGGCAGGCCCGACTCGGCGAGCGTCGGCGTGTCGGGCAGGCCGGGCACGCGCTTGGCGGAACTCACGGCCAGCGCGCGCAGCTTGCCCGACTGCACGTAGCCGAGCGTCGACGCCACGTTGCCGAAGTAGGCCGACACCTGCTCGCCCATCACGTCAGTCAGTGCGGGCGCGCCGCCCTTGTAGGGCACGTGCATCAGGCTGACCTTGGCCTGCTCGTTCAGCGCCTCGCCGGCCAGGTGCGAGCCGGTGCCGCCGCCCGCCGAGGCAAAGCTCAGCTTGCCGGGGTTCTTGCGCGCGAAGTCCAGGAACTGCGCCACCGTGCTGTACGGCGCCGTGGCGGGCACGACGAGGATCTGCGGCGCGGTGGCCACCAGCGACACCGGGATGAAGTCTTTCGCGGCATCGAAAGGCAGCTTGCGCAGCGACGGGTTCACCGAGAACGCCGAGGCGTCGTAGAGCACGGTGTAGCCGTCGGCGGGCGCCTTGGCCACGTTGTCCTCGCCAATCACGCCGCCCGCGCCCGGCCGGTTGTCGATGATGATCTGCTGGCCGAGCGCGATGCTCATCTGCTGCGCGACGACGCGCGCGGTGTTGTCGGCGCCGCCGCCCGCGGCGTACGGCACCACCATGCGGATCGGCTTCTCGGGCCATGCGGCCCAGCCCAGCAGCGGAATGCAGGCGGCCAGTGCGGCCATCGATTTCAGGATGCGTTTCTTCGTCATTCGGTCGTCTCGGTCTTTGTCGTTTCAGGAAAAGTCGTAGAGCAGCGCGGGGTTGTCGACGAGCACGCGGCGGCGCTGCGCCTCGTCCGGAACCCATCCGCCCAGCAGGTCGAACAGCATCGCGTCGTCGGGCTTGCCGGCCGCGGACTCGGTCGGGTGCGGCCAGTCGCTGCCCCACACCACGCGCTCCGGCGCCTGGCGGACCCAGGCCTGAGCGATGGGGGTCGTGTCTTCATAGCCGCCAGCGGCGCCCGTCTTCGAATCGAGGTAGGCACCCGAGAGCTTGATCCAGGTGCGGCCGCTGTCGCGCAGCCGGCTGACGACATCGAATGCGGGATGCGATAGCGCGCCGGGCAGCGGCAGCCGCGCGAGATGGTCGAACACGATCGTGCACGGCAGCCGCGCCAGCAAGGCCGCATGCCCGGCGATCTGGTCGGCGTTCCAGTGCAGCTGCACATGCCAGCCCAGCGCATGCACGCGCTGCGCGAGCGGCTCGACCATTTCGAAGCCGGTCGCCGCATTGGCGGCCGTATAGAGCGTGAAGCGGATGCCGCGGATGCCGCCCGCATGCAGGCGCTCGAGTTCGGCATCGCTCACGTCGGGCCGGACCACGGCCACACCCCGGGCGCGTGCCGTGCCCAATGTGCGAATGGCATCGAGCGTCACGCTGTTGTCGGTGCCATGGACGCGCGGCTGCACGACGACCGTGCGCTCGGTGCCGATGCGTTGCTGCAGCAGGCGGTAGTCGGCGGCCGTGGCGTTGTCGACCATCGCATCGGGCGAGCCGTGGAGCGCGAAGCGGCGGTCGTAGACATGCATGTGCGCATCGCAGGCGCCCGCGGGCGCGGCGCAGGCGGGCTTGCGCGTGCCGCTGCTGTGGGGATAGGCGACGTCCATGCGCCTTGCTCAGCCGGCCGCGTCCGCAGGCTTGCGCGCCGCCAGCACCGCCCCCGTGTGCTGCCCCAGCGTGGGCGCCGCAAAGGGCTCGGGGCCCGGCGTGCGGCCGAACTGCACCGGCCGGGTGAAGCCGCGGTAGGCGCCGAGCGTGGGATGCGCGAAGGTCGCGACCATGTCCTCAGCCAGCACCTGCTCGTTGTCGAACATGTCCTCGACCGTGCGGGCCGCCGCGCAGGGCACTTCCTCGCCGAACAGTTCCTCCCATTCGAGCGCGCTGCGCGCGGCCAGCGCTTCGCGCAGGCGCGGCACGATCTCGGAAAAATGCTGCGCGCGCTTGCGCACCGAGTCGTAGCGCTCGTCGGCCGCGAGTTCGGGCAGGCCCACCTTGTCGCACAGCGCGCGCCAGAAGTGCGGCGTGTTGGCCGAGATGTAGAGATGGCCCTCGCGCGTCGGGTGGATGCCCGTGATGCCGCCCGAGCGCATGTCGCGCCCCACGTCCTTGGGCTCGCCCTCGGCCCACACCATGCGGGCCGACTGCATCGTGAGCGCGGAGCGCAGCAGCGACACGCCGACGAACTGGCCCTGGCCGCTTTTCTCGCGCTCGTACAGCGCCGAGGCCACGCCGGCGGCCACCAGCGCGGCCGCATAGTAGTCGACCACCGAGCCGTAGATGATCTCGGGCGGCTCGCCGCGCTTGCCCTGCAGCGCGCACATGCCGGTCATGGTCTGCAGCACCTGGTCGTAGCCCGCCTTCTCGCGCAGCGGCCCGGTCTCGCCATAGCCCGTGAGGCTGCAATAGATCAGGCGCGGGTTGACGGCCTTCAGCTGCTCGTAGGCGATGCCCAGCCGCGGCGGCACGCTGGGCCGGAAGTTGTGCACCAGCACGTCGGCCGTGCGCACCAGCGTCATCAGCGCGGCAAGGCCCTCGGCCGTCTTCAGGTCGAGCACCACGCCGAGCTTGCTGCGGTTCACGCCGATGAAGGCGCGGCTCTCGGCCTCGAGCGTCGACGGGTACTTGCGCAGGTTGTCGCCCGTGGGCGGCTCGATCTTGATGACTTCGGCACCCTGGTCGGCCAGCAGCGAGCAGCCGTACGGGCCCGCGATGTAGGCGCTGAGGTCGAGCACGCGCAGGCCGCTCAGCGGGCCGGCGGGGCCGCTGCGGGCCGGCAGGCGTGCGTCGTGGTGAGAGGCGTCGAAGCTCATGGATCGGTTCTTTCTTCCTCAGTCGGCAGTGATGTTCTGTTGCTTCGCAAGCTTCTTCCAGCGCTCCACGTCCTCGGCAATGACGGTGGCGAACTGCGCCGGCGCGAGCGGCGTGGCAATGGCCCCTTCGCGCAGGAAGTTGGCCGCGATCTCGGGCTTGGCCAGGATCTTGTTGACCGTGGCGTTGAGCTTGGCGACCACGTCGGGCGGCGTGCCGGCCGGTGCCAGCAGGCCCCACCAGAGTTCGAACTCGTAGCCCGGCACGGCGGTGGACATCGGGATGAGTTCGGGCGCGATCGGGCTCGGCTTCAGGCTCGTGATGCCCACGGCGCGCAGCTTGCCCGCGCGCACCATCGGCAGCAGCGAGGGGCCGCTGGAGATCAGGAGCTGCGTCTGGTTGCCGACCAGGTCGGTCACGGCCGGGCCCATGCCCTTGTACGGAATGTGCGTGATCTGCATGTCGCCGACCTTGGCCTTGAGCAGCTCGGTGCCGAACTGGTTGACGCTGCCCGAGCCCGACGACGCGTAGTTGTACTGCCCCGGCCTGGCCTTGATGGCGGCGATCAGCTCAGCCGGGGTCTTGGCAGGAAACTCGTTGTTCACCGCGACGATGAAGGGACCCTTGGCGAACATGGCCACGGGTGCCAGCCCGTTGATCGGATCGAACGGCAGCCTGGACTGCACGGCCGCGTTGGTCGTCATGCTCGAGGACACGGCCACCAGCGTGTAGCCGTCGGGCGCGGCCTTGGCGACCTGGCCGGTGCCGGTGTTGCCGCTCGCGCCCGGGCGGTTGTCGATGATCACCGGCTGCTTGAGTTCCTCGCCCAGTTCCTTGGCCACCTGGCGCGCGAAGGTGTCGTTCGAGCCGCCCGCCGGGTAGGGCACCACGATGGTGATGGCCTTGCTCGGGTAGGTCGCGGTCTGCGCGAATGCGCCACCGCTCAACAGCAGGCCGCCGGCGAAGGCGGCCACGGCGAGCGCGCGCGGGCGAAGGGGCGAGGGAATGTGCATCTGTCTTGTCTCCTGGTCTTGTTTGAAAAAGCGAAAGGCTCAGCCCGGCAGCAGGCCGAGGCTGCGCGCGCTCGCAACGATGGCGCGCGCGCGGATCACGAAGGGAATGTCGATCATCTTTCCGTCCACCACGTAGGCGCCCACGCCGCCGGCGTCGGCGCCGCGGGCGGCCTCGACCACCTTGCATGCGTGCGCGATCTCCTCGTCGGTGGGACGGAACACCTCGTTGGCGATCGCGATCTGGCTCGGGTGGATGCAGGTCTTGCCGAGGAAGCCGAGGTTGCGCGCCAGCATGGCTTCGGCGCGGAATCCCTCGGCGTCGCGGATGTCCGCGAATGCGCCGTCGTAGGCATGGACACCCGCCTCGCCCGCGGCGATGCGCACCGCGAACATCGCCTGCTGGATCGCGGCCGGCTCGCGCCGCGCAATGCCCAGCGGTTCGAACAGGTCGCCCAGGCCCAGCTGCAGGCCCGCCACGCGCGGATGCGCCAGCGCGAGCTCGGCCGCGGTGCGCAAGGCCGCGGGTGCCTCGATGTTCAGCAGCAGGCCGATCGGCGCGCCCACGCCATTGGCCTGCTCGGCGCGCTCGATCGCCTCGACCGCGCTGCGCACGTGGGCCGGGCTTTCGGGCTTGGGGATGTTGATCAGGTGCACGCCAGGCTGGGCCACGGCCGCGATGTCGTGCGCGAAATGCGGCGTGTCCATCGCGTTGACGCGAACGATCACGGTCTTGCCCGACGCGGCCATGCCGCCGCCTTGCAGCAGCTGCCGCACGGCGTCGCGCGCCTCGCCCTTGCGCGGTTCGGACACCGCGTCTTCCAGGTCGAGACAGACGCTGTCCGCCGCGCTGCCCAGGGCCTTGGCGAACAGCTCGGGGCGCGTGCCGGGAACGAAGAGTTTGCTTCTCATGCGCCGCAGTGTGTGCGGTTCATGAGGTCGGAAAAACACATGCCTCCTATGATCAGATGATAGAAAATCTATCTTCTATGGAAACAGCCTATCTGCAAAGCTTTCTTCTGGTGGTGGAGTCAGGCTCCATGTCGGAGGCCGCGCGCCGCCTCGACCTGACGCCCGCGGCCGTGGCGCAGCAGATCCGCACGCTGGAGCGCGAACTCGGCGCGCCGCTGCTGGCGCGTGCCGGCCGCACGGTGCAGCCCACCGAGGCCGGACACCAGCTGGTGCAGCGGGCCCGCAACCTGCTGCGCGAGGTGAGCGACATCAAGGCACTGCTCGGCAGCGACGCGGCCGGCGGCGAGCTCCTGGTCGGCACCATCAACACGGCCATCCACAGCCTGCTGCCGGACATCCTCGCGCACTTCGTGAAGGCGCATCCCGGCGTCAAGGTGTTCCTGCAGTCGGGCACCACGGCCACGCTCTACAAGGCGGTGCAGCAGGGCGAGCTCGACGCGGCCGTGTGCCTCTACCCGCCCTATGTGCTTGCCAAGACCTTCGACTGGTCGCTGCTGCGCGAAGAGCCGCTGGTGCTGCTGGCGCCCAGCCGCCTCGCGCGGCGCGATCCGCACGAGCTGCTGCGCACCTCGCCGCTGATCCGCTACGACCGCAACCTGGGCGGCGGCAAGCAGGCCGACCGCTACCTGCGCGCCGCGGGCATCGTGCCGCAGGAACGCTTCGAACTCAGTTCGCTGCTGGCGATTGCCATGATGGTCGACCGCGGCCTGGGCGTCTCGCTGGTGCCCGACATCGCCTCGCCGCTGCTCGACGGCCAGCGCGTGGTGAAGATCGCGCTGCCGCTGCCGTCGGAACCGCGGCGCTTCGGCGTCCTGTGGCAGCGCGCATCGCCGCGCCTGCGCCTGATCCAGGGCTTTGTCGACAGCGCGCGGAGGGTGACCGAAGGGAAGCCGCGCGGCACGAACCACAAATGAAAAGGGCCGCCCGCAGGCGACCCTTCATGCAAAGCGCGCAGCGCCGCTTTACTTCTTGTCCCCGCCCGGCACCTTGCCTTCCACGCCCTTGACGTAGAAGTTCACGCCCGAAAGAAACTTGTCGTCGGCCACCGCATCCTTGGCGACCACTTCCTTGCCGTCCTGGCCCAGGATCGGGCCCTTCCAGATCGCGAAGCTGCCGTCCTTCAGGCCCTTCTTCACTTCCTCGACCTTGGCCTTGGTTTCGGCCGGCACATCCTCGGCGATCGAGACGATGTCGATGGCGCCTTCCTTCACGCCCCACCAGCTCTGGCCCGTGGCCCACTTGCCGTCGAGCGCGTCCTGCGTGGCCTTGATGTAGTACGGCGCCCAGTTGATGGTGGCCGAGGCCAGGTGGGCCTTGGGACCGTAGGCGGTCATGTCGGAGTCCCAGCCGAAGGCGCGCTTGCCCTTTTCCTGCGCGGTCTTGAGCACGGCCGGCGAGTCGGTGTTCTGGAACAGCACGTCGGCGCCGCCATTGATGAGGGCGGTGGCGGCTTCGGTTTCCTTCGGCGGGCTGAACCATTCGTTCACCCAGACCACCTTGGTGGTGATCTTCGGGTTGACCGACTGCGCGCCCAGCGTGAAGCTGTTGATGTTGCGCAGCACCTCGGGAATCGGCACCGAGCCAACCACGCCGAGCGTGTTGCTCTTGGTCATGGCGCCGGCAATGATGCCGGCCATGTAGGCGCCTTCGTAGGTGCGGCTGTCGTAGGTGCGCATGTTCTCGGCGGTCTTGTAGCCGGTGGCATGCTCGAACTTCACGTCCTTGCTGTCGGTGGCCACCTTGAGCATCGGCTCCATGTAGCCGAAGGTGGTACCGAAGATCAGCTTGTTGCCCTGCCCGACCATGTCGCGGAACACGCGCTCGGCGTCGGCGCCCTCGGGCACGCTCTCGACGAAGGTGGTCTTGATCTTGTCGCCGAATTCCTTCTCGAGCGCCTTGCGGCCGTTGTCGTGCGCAAAGGTCCAGCCGCCGTCGCCCACCGGGCCGATGTATGCGAATGCGATGTTGAGCGGCGCAGCCGGTGCCGGCGCGGCGGCAGCGGGTGCCGGCGCCGGTGCCGGGGTTGCAGCCGGTGCAGCCGCTTCCTCTTTCTTGCCGCAGCCGATCAGGGCCGCCGAAGCGACCGCCGTGAGGGCGGCCAGCTTGAGCAGGGAGCGCTTGTTCAGATCATTCATTGTCGGAAATCCTCAAAAAGGACAGGTTGGCGGAAATCGAGAAGCGAGATTATGAGCCGGGGTAGAACGGTTTTCCGATGGATGCCGGCATGTTGATGCGAATGAATGCCGGGTTGCGCGAGATCAGCGCCAGTACCACGATGGGCGCGATGTACTGCAGCATGCTGAGGAACTGCGGCGGCACGTCGACGCCGCTGCTCTGCAGGTGGAAGCCCAGCATCGAGACGCCGCCGAACAGGTAGGCGCCCAGCAGCACGCGGATCGGCCGCCAGGTGGCGAAGGTGGTGAGCGCCAGCGCGATCCAGCCGCGGCCCGCGACCATGCCTTCGACCCACAGCGGCGTGTAGACGGTGGAGAGGTACGCCCCTGCAAGCCCGCACAGCGCGCCGCCCGCGATCACCGCCATGAAGCGGATGCGCCGCACCGGATAGCCCAGCGCATGCGCCGACTCGGGCGACTCGCCCACCGACCGCAGCACGAGCCCGGCGCGGGTGCGGTAGAGAAACCAGATGAGGCCGAAGGTCAGGACGACCGCGAAATACACCATGGGGTGGTGGCGGAAAAGCGCGGGTCCGACGAGCGGGATGTCGCTAAGCACCGGCACCGCGTACGACACGCTCTCGGGCAGCTTGGCCTGCACGAAGTTGATGCCCACGAAGGCGGAAAAGCCGACGCCGAACAGGCTGAGCGCGAGCCCGGTGGCGTACTGGTTGGTGTTGAGCCAGATCACCAGCACGCCGAAGAAGGCGGCAAGCAAGGCGCCGGCCGCCATGCCGGCCAGGAAGCCGAGCCAGGGGTTGTGGGTGGTGACGACGGTCGCAAAGCCGGCGATGGCGGCGCAGAGCATCACGCCCTCGGCGCCGAGGTTGACAATGCCGGCCTTCTCGTTGATCAGGAGGCCCAGTGCCGCGATCGCGAGCACGGTGCCGGCGCTCAGCGTGGAACCCAGCAGGAGTGCGTAGCTGTCAAACATGTTGCTCGCCCCCAAGCTGCGCGGCACTACGTGTCCGCTTCGCCAACCCCCTACCGGGGGCAACACCAGCGGCCCGGCAAAGCCGGTTCCGCGGTGTTCCTGGAAGTGAATTCATCGTGTGCTTCATGTGGACTCCGTGGAACGCACGATCGGCGCGGTCAAAGGCGTGCTGGCTTGCAGCGAACTCGTCGTCATCGTGGAGGCCACCGCCTTCGCAGCGGCCTTGCGGCGGATGCGGTAGGCGATCAAGGTGTCGCAGGCCAGCAGCGTGAAGAGCAGGAGGCCCTGGAATACGCCGGTCAGCGACTTGGGCAGGCCCAGGCGAGACTGCGCAAGCTCGCCGCCGATGTAGAACATGCTCATGAGGATCGCCGAGAACACCATGCCCACCGGATGCAGCCGGCCGACGAAGGCCACGATGATGGCCGCGAAGCCGTAGCCCGCCGGCACGTAGGGTGTGAGCTGGCCGAGCGGGCCGGCGACTTCGAGCGCACCGGCCAGGCCCGCCGCGCCGCCCGAGGCCAGCAGCGCGATCCAGATCGCGCGCCGCGCCGAAAAGCCCGCATAGCGCGCGGCAGCCGGCGCGAGCCCGCCGACCTGCTGCGCAAAGCCTGCCCGCGTGCGGAACAGGAACACCCAGAGCGCGCCCACGCCCAGCAGCGCGATGATCAGCCCGATGCTCACGCGCGAGCCCTTGAAGAGCCGCGGGATCTGCGTCACCGCCTCGAAGGTCTTCGATTGCGGAAAGTTGTAGCCCTGCGGATCCTTCCACGGGCCGAACACCATGTAGCCCAGCAGCAGCGTGGCCACGTACACGAGCATCAGGCTCACGAGGATTTCGTTGGCGTTGAACCGGTCGCGCAGGAAGGCCACGATGCCCGCCCACACCATGCCGCCGACGGTGCCCGCGACCAGGATGGCCACGACGATCCACGAGCCCGTGGTCTTGTCGGCCATCAGCGCGACGCCGCCCGCGGCGATGGCGCCGAACACGAACTGGCCCTCGGCGCCGATGTTCCAGACGTTGGAGCGGAAGCACACCGCCAGCCCGAGCGCGATGATGAGCAGCGGCGTCGCCTTGATCGTGAGCTCGCCGATCGCGTAGCCGCTCTTGATCGGCTCGTAGAAGAACACCAGCAGGCCCTTGACCGGGTCCTTGCCGAGCGCGGCGAACAGCGCCACGCCGATCAGCACGGTGATCAGCAGCGCGAGGATCGGCGAGGCAAAGGTCCAGAAGCGCGACAGCTCCGGGCGCGGTTCGAGCTTAAGCATGGATCGCCTCCTTGATGTTGTTGTTCTTCTTCTCCCAGAGGCCGCTCATCCATTCGCCGATCTGCGGCAGCGTGGCGGCCGCGCGGTCGATGGAAGGCGACAGCCGGCCCTTGGCGATCACGTGCAGCCGGTCGCTGATGTCGAACAGCTCGTCGAGCTCCTCGCTGACCACCAGCACCGCGCAGCCGGCATCGCGCAGCGCAAGGATCTCGCCGCGGATCAGCGCGGCCGCGCCCACGTCCACGCCCCAGGTCGGCTGCGAGACGATGAAGAGCTTGGGGTTGGCGTCGATCTCGCGGCCGACGATGTATTTCTGCAGGTTGCCGCCCGAGAGCGAGCGCGCCGCGGCATTCGGGCCGCCGGCCTTGACGTTGAAGCGCTCGATGATGACCCGCGCGTGCTTTTCGAGCGCCCCGGTGCGGATCCAGCCGCCCTTGCCCACCGCATTGCCGCGCGTGAGCAGCAGGTTGTGCGCAAGCCCGAGCGTGGGCACCGCGCCGCGGCCCAGCCGCTCCTCGGGCACGAAGTGCAGGCCCATCGCGCGCCGCGCGCGCGGCCGCAGCCGGCCGGCCGGCTTGCCGAACACCTGCACCATGGCGGGCTCGGCGCGCACGTCCTCGCCCGAGAGCGCGTAGAGCAGCTCCTTCTGCCCGTTGCCGGACACGCCCGCAATGCCGACCACTTCGCCCGCCCGGACCTCGAACGAGATGCCGTCGAGATCGACACCGAACTGGTCTTCCCGCGCCAGCGTGAGCGCGTTCACGCGCAGCGCCACCGCGCCCGCATGCACCGGCCGGTGCTGCAGGGGCGGCGGCTCGCTGCCGATCATCAGCCGCGAGAGCGACTCGTTGCTTTCGTTCTGCGGATTGCACACGCCCGTCACCTTGCCGCCACGCAGCACCGTGCAAGCCGTGCACAGCTCGCGGATCTCGTGCAGCTTGTGGCTGATGTAGAGGATGCTGCAGCCCTCCGACGCCAGCTTGTTGAGCACGCCGAAGAGCTTGACCACCGCCTGCGGCGTGAGCACCGAGGTCGGTTCGTCGAGGATCAGCAGCTTGGGGTTGGTGAGCAGCGCGCGGATGATTTCCACGCGCTGCATCTCGCCCACCGACAACGTGTGCACCGGCCGCGAGGGATCGATGTCCAGGCCGTATTCGCTGGCCTTGGCCGTGATGCTGCGCGCCACCTCGGCCAGTTGCAGCGACTTGTCCAGGCCCAGCCACACGTTCTCGGCCACGGTGAGCGTGTCGAACAGGCTGAAGTGCTGGAACACCATGCTGATGCCCAGCGCCCTCGCCTGCTGCGGGTTGCGCAGGCTGACGGGCTGGCCGTCGAAGGTGACGGTGCCTTCGTCGGGCTTGACCGAGCCGTAGATGATCTTCATCAGGGTCGATTTGCCGGCGCCGTTCTCGCCGAGCACGGCATGGATCTCGCCGGGCGCCACGGCCAGAGAGATGTCGCTGTTCGCCACCACCGCGGGGTAGCGCTTGGTGATGTTCGCGAGCTGGAGTCTGGGGGTTGTCATGCCGGGTTTCGTGGGTTTTGTCTCGTTCAACAGCAACAAGCGGGGACAGCTATAAGTTTAATAGCGTCCCTGCATCCATCGGCGCCCGACGGCGCTTCGCTCAGTGTCCGCCGATATAGGCGAACTTGAACAGGAAAATCGCCGCGATCACCCACACCATCGCATGCACTTCCCGTGCCCGGCCGGTGAACAGCTTGAGCACCGCGTAGGTGATGAAGCCGAAGGCCAGGCCATTGGCGATCGAGTAGGTGAAGGGCATGGCCAGCGCGGTCACGGCCGCGGGGATCACCTCGGTGGTGTCTTCCCAGTCGAGCTCGACGAGGTCGCGCAGCATCAGGCAGCCCACGAACAGCAGCGCCGGTGCCGTGGCATAGGCCGGCACCGAGCCCGCGAGCGGCGAGATCATCAGGCAGGCGAGGAACAGCCCCGCCACCACCACGGCCGTGAGGCCGGTGCGCCCGCCCGCCTGCACGCCGGCCGCGCTTTCCACGTAGGCCGTGGTGCTCGAGGTGCCGAGCAGCGAGCCCGCGAAGATCGCGCCGCTGTCGGCCAGCAGTGCCTTGTTCATGCGCTCCATCTTGCCGGGCACCAGCAGGCCCGCGCGCTTGGCCACGCCCATCAGCGTGCCGGTGGCGTCGAACATCTCGACCAGGAAGAACACCAGCACCACGTTCAGGATGCCGCCCTTGAGCGCGCCCATGATGTCGAGCTGCATGAAGGTGGGCGCAATGGATGGCGGCGCGTCGAACACGCCATGGAACTTGTTGCCGCCGAAGAAGAACGACAGCACCGTCACCAGCAGGATGCCGATCAGGATCGCGCCGCGCACCTTGAGCCGGTCGAGCGCCACGATCACCAGGAAGCCCAGCGTGGCCAGCACCACCGGTGCCGAATGCAGGTCGCCCAGCGTGACGAAGGTGGCTGGCGAGGCCGCGACCACGCCCGCGCTCTTGAGCGCGATGAGCGCGAGGAACATGCCAATGCCCACGGTGATCGCCGTTCGCAGCGACTGCGGTATGCCCCGGATGAACAGCTCCCGCAACCCGGTGACCGTGACGACCAGGAACAGGCAGCCCGAGATGAACACCGCGCCCAGCGCCACCTGCCACGTGTAGCCCATTCCCAGCACCACCACGTAGGCGAAGTAGGCGTTCAGGCCCATGCCCGGCGCCATGGCGATCGGGTAGTTGGCATACAGGCCCATGATCAGCGTGCCCAGCGCCGCGATCAGGCAGGTGGCCACGAAGACCGCGCCCTTGGGCATGCCCGCGTCGCCGAGGATCGACGGGTTCACGAAGATGATGTAGGCCATCGTCAGGAAGGTGGTAAGCCCTGCGATGACCTCGGTGCGCACCGTGGTGTTGTGCTCGGTCAGCTTGAACATGCGTTCAAGCCAGTTCGCGCCCTGCGGCGCGCTGCGCGCGGCTGTCCCCGAGGCGTGGGGATCGGTGACCTTGGGCACCTCTTCAAACCTGTTCATGTCGCTTGTCTCCAGCTGTTGTATGTGGCGGTTCGTTCAATCGCTGCCCCGGCCGCGACGCCGGCGCGGCCGAAGGATTCGTCAAGGCGGGTCGGGGGCCTCGGCCGCGACGGCGCGCGAGGCCGGCGCAGTGAAGGCGGGCCGCAGCGACGCCGCCACGTCCTTGATGCATTCGCGCAGCCAGCGCGCGGAACTCGACGAATGGGTGCGCTCGTGCCAGAGCTGGTAATACATGAGGCGCGGCAGCGCCACCGGGCAGTCGAGGATCTTCACCGGCAGCCGCGCGGCAAAGCGCTCGCAGTACTGGCGGCCGGTGGTGAGCACCAAAAGGCTCGAGGCCACCATGTCCGGGATCAGGCTGAAGTGCGCGCAGCGCGCCGTGATGTTGCGTTGCCGGCCCAGCTCGTCGAGCATCTGGTCGATGATGCCGCGCCCGCCCGGGTGCATGGGCGTGGGCGCGATGTGCTCGGCCGCGAGCCAGGTCTCCAGGTCCCAGCCGCGGCGCACCGCCGGATGGTCCTGGTTGACCAGCGACACCACCTCGTCGCCAAAGAGCCGCGCCATGTGCAGGTCTTCCGGCGGCTTGAGCCAGTTGCCGATCACCAGGTCGACCTGGCCGAGCGCGAGGTGGCCGTGGTAGTCGGAATCGGGCGTGAGCGCATGGATCTCGATCTGGCACAGCGGCGCCTCCCGCTTCACGTGCGCCACGAGCATCGGCAGGAACAGCGGGTCCATGTAGTCGCTTGCTGCGATGCGGAAGGTGGTGGCCGCCGACTGCGGCTCGAAACCGCGCGCATCGGAGAACAGCATCTCGGCCGCGCGCAGGATGCTTGCGGCCGGCTCGATCATCCGCAGGCCCGCGTCGGTCGGCACCATGCCCGAGCCCGAGCGCACCAGCAGCGGATCGCCCGAGAGTTCGCGCAGCCGCTTCAGCGCGGCCGAGACGGCCGGCTGGTACATGCCCAGGCGAATGGCGGCGCGCGAGACGCTGCGGTCGGTCAGCACGGTGTGAAGCACCCGGATGAGATGAAGATCGATCTTGTCGAACAGCGCTTGATCACGCATGGCGTTCCCCCCGGGCAGCGGGCTGCATCCACGGCCCGGCAAAGCCGGTTCCGCGGCGTTTCGCGAAGAGGACGAGGGCGTAGGACATTGGGAGGACTTTGGACATGCGCCAAAGTCTACGAGTGGCTAGGCGGACTGGACGGCGGTGATGGCACGAAGGATCGACTCGCTCGTGGCCGGTGCCTTCAGCGGCGGATCGACCCTGTGGCCGCCGGCCGCCGACACCGCGTCGCGGATCGCGAAGAACACCGAGAACGGCAGCAAGAGCGGCGGCTCGCCCACCGCCTTGCTGCGGTGGATCGAGTCCTCGAAGTTCTGGCCTTCGAACAGGCGCACGTTGAAGACGGGCGGGCAGTCGTTGGCGGTCGGGATCTTGTAGGTGCTGGGCGCGTGCGTGGTGAGCTTGCCGCTTTGCGGATGCCACACCAGCTCCTCGGTGGTGAGCCAGCCCATGCCCTGGATGAAGGCGCCTTCGACCTGGCCGATGTCCACGGCCGGGTTCAGCGACTTGCCCGCGTCGTGCAGGATGTCGGCGCGCAGGAGCTTCCATTCGCCGGTGAGCGTGTCGACGATCACCTCGCTCACCGCCGCGCCATAGGCGTAGTAGTAGAACGGGCGGCCCTGCATCTTGTCCTTGTCCCAGCTGAGGCCCGGCGTGGCATAGAAGCCGTCGGACCAGAGCTGCTTGCGGTCGAGGTACGCCTCGCCCACCACGGTGCTGAAGGCCAGCGAGCGGCCGTTGACCTCGACCTTGTCGTTGGCAAAGCGCACTTCGCTCGCCTTCCCGCCGTGGCGCTCGGCCGCGCTCTCGGCCAGGCGCTCGCGGATCTGGCGCGCGGCGTCCTGCGCGGCCTTGCCGTTGAGGTCGGCGCCGGTCGATGCGGCCGTGGCCGAGGTGTTGGCCACCTTGGTGGTGTCGGTCGCGGTGACGCGCACGCGCTCGAAGCTCACGCCCAGCTCGTGCGCCACCACCTGCGCCACCTTGGTGTTGAGGCCCTGCCCCATCTCGGTTCCGCCGTGGTTCACGAGGATCGAGCCGTCGGTGTACACATGCACCAGCGCGCCGGCCTGGTTGAAATGCTTGACGTTGAACGAGATGCCGAACTTGAGCGGCGCGAGCGCCAGGCCGCGCTTGAGCACCACGCTCTTTGCATTGAATGCTGCGATCTCTTCGCGCCGCGCGCGGTAGCCGCTGCTGGCTTCGAGGTCGGCCACCAGTTCGTGAACGATGTTGTCGGTCACGGTCTGGCGGTAGGGCGTGACGTTGTTCTGCGTCGTGCCGTAGAAGTTGACGCGGCGCACATCGAGCGGATCGCGGCCCAGCGCGCGCGCCACCGAGTCCATGATGTTCTCGACGGCAATGGCGCCCTGCGGCCCGCCGAAGCCTCGGAACGCCGTGTTGCTCTGCGTGTTGGTCTTGCCCGAGTAGCCGTGCATGGCCACGTTGGGCAGCCAGTAGGCGTTGTCGAAGTGGCACAGCGCGCGCGTCATCACCGGGCCCGACAAGTCGGCCGAATGGCCGGCGCGCGAGACCATGGTGATTTCCGCGCCGAGGATGCGGCCCTCGTCGTCGTAGCCCACGTCGTACTCGTACCAGAAGCAGTGGCGGCGGCCGGTGATCATGAAGTCGTCGTCGCGGTCGAGCCTGAGCTTGACCGGGCGCCGCAGCTGCCGCGCCGCGATGGCCGCCACGCAGGCGAACAGCGCCGATTGCGACTCCTTGCCGCCGAAGCCACCGCCCATGCGCCGGCATTCCACATGCACTTCGTTCGACTGCAGGTGCAGCGCATGCGCCACCAGGTGCTGCATCTCGCTCGGGTGCTGCGTCGAGCAATGGATGTGCAGCGCGCCGCCTTCCTTCGGAATGGCGTAGCTGATCTGGCCTTCGAGATAGAACTGCTCCTGCCCGCCCACGTCGAGCGTGGACTTGTGGCGGTGCGGCGCCTTGGCGATGGCGGCGCGCACGGCCGATTCGTCGCCTTCGTTGGCCGCGCCGCCGCTGCGCACGATGTGCATCGGCGGCACCACGTACTGGCCGCGCGCATGCGCGTCCTGCGGCGTGAGCACGGGCGGCTGCGCCTCGATGGTCATCGCCTCCTTGGCTCTGGAAGCGGCGCGGCGCGCGGCTTCGCGCGTCTCGGCGATCACCGCGAACACCGGCTGGCCGAGGTAGCGGATCTCGCCGCCGTCCTTCACCGGCAGCAGGATCGGATCGTCATGGACGATCGAGCCGCAGTCGTTGGTGCCGGGAATATCGTCGGCGGTCAGCACCGACACCACGCCGGGCATCGCGCGGATCGCATCGAGCGACAGCGCCGTGACCCGGCCGTTGGCGGCGGGCGACAGGCCCAGCGCGCAATGCAGCGTGCCGGCGATTTCGGGAATGTCGTCGATGTAGGTCGCTTCGCCGGCCACGTGCAGGTGCGCCGACTCGTGCGGCCGGCTGATGCCGACACGTGCGCCGAGGTCGTGCGCGATCGCTTCGGCCACGGGGTCGATGCGCGCGGCGGTGTTCTTCAGGTAGTCGGCAAAGGCCTCGGCGGGCTGCAGCAGGCGGGCGTCGATGGGTTTGTTCATGGTCAGGCTCCTTCGGCCGCGGCTTTGGCCACGGCATGAGGCATCACGCTCCAGACACTGGTCTCTTCGAGCGACAGCGCGTCTTCGGCGCGCGTTTCGAGCCAGAGGCGTTGGATCAGGTTCTGCGCCACCTGCAGCCGGTAGTCGGCCGAGGCGCGCATGTCCGACAGCGGCTTGAAGTCCTGTGCGAGCGCGAGCTTCGCGGCGGCGACGCTGGCCTGGGTCCACGGCTTGCCGACGAGTGCCGCCTCGGCATTTGCGGCGCGCTTCACGATGGCGGCCATGCCGCCGAAGGCCAGGCGCACGGCCTTCACTGTGTCGCTGCCCTCCTCGAGTTCGATCGCGAAGCCTGCGCACAGGGCCGAGATGTCGCAGTCGAAGCGCTTGCTGATCTTGTAGGCGCGCACCTGGCGGCGCATCGCTGCCAGCGGAACCGCCAGCCCCTGCACGAACTCGCCGGGCTGCAGCTCGTTCTTCATGTAGTCGATGTAGAAATC
Organism: Variovorax beijingensis; assembly: GCF_003951285.1. GTDB lineage: Bacteria > Pseudomonadota > Gammaproteobacteria > Burkholderiales > Burkholderiaceae_C > Variovorax > Variovorax beijingensis. Next base: position 220,392 of record NZ_RXFQ01000002.1, read on the forward strand.
GGGCAGCGGCATGCGGCGCACCACGTCGCCGCGGCGCAGCTCGATCTCGGCGTCGAGCGACATCAGCACCGGCGGCGAATCGCCGATGGGCGAGCCGTTGGCCACGTTGCCGCCCATGGTGCCGGCATGGCGGATCGGCGGCGAGGCGAAGCGCAGCCACACGTCCGCGAGGCTCGGCACGCGCTGCACCAGGGCTTCGAAGGCGGCTTCGAGCGAGGCGCCGGCACCGATGTAGAGCTCGCCGCCTCGGTCGTTCTGCCGGGTCTCGATGGTCTTCATCTCGGCCACGTCGCCCACGTAGATGATGTCGCCGAGGTCGCGGAATTGCTTGTTGACCCAGAGGCCGACGTCGGTGGAACCGGCCAGCAGCTGGGCGCGCGGCTTCTGCTCGCGCAATGCGGCGAGCTGCGCGATGCTCCTGGGGGCATGGAAGTGGTCGATGCGGGCGCCGAGCGGCGCGGCGTAGTCCAGGCCATCGTTCTGCAGGGCAGTGAGCGCCGCCACCACGGGTTTCGTGTCGAGCCGCACGGCCGGCAGGTCGAACATGCGCTGCCCGGCATCGAGGATCGGCCGGTAGCCGGTGCAGCGGCACAGGTTGCCCGAGAGTTCGTCGGCCAGCTGCTGGCGCGTGGGCTGCGTGCCCTCGGCCTGGTGGTGCTCGTAGGCGGACCACAGCGACATCACGAAGCCCGGCGTGCAGAAGCCGCACTGCGAGCCATGGCAGTCGACCATCGCCTGCTGCACGGGATGCAGCGTGTGGACGGCGTGCTTCCTGCCGCTGTCCTGCGGCTGGACCGCCGTGCACTGCGCCTTCAGGTCTTCGACGGTGAACAGCGCCTTGCCGTGCAGCGTGGGCAGGAACTGGATGCAGGCGTTGACCGTCTGCAGTTGCAGCCCGCCGACCGTGCCCGGCGCGTTAGCGTCGCCGGCCAGCTCGCCGATCACGACGGTGCAGGCGCCGCAGTCGCCCTCGTTGCAGCCCTCCTTGGTGCCGGTGCAGTGCGCGTCCTCGCGCAGCCAGTCGAGCACCGAACGGGTCGGATGGACGCCGCTGACGTCGACGATCCTGCCGCGGTGGAAGAAGCGGACGGGTTGCGTGTTGTTGTTGCTGCTGCTGTCTGTGCTCATGCTTTTTGGCCTCGTGGGCGGCTCGGTTTCCCGGCCAAGCCTGGACGTTAGCCGCTTGTGCCAGTGCCCACATACCGCAGGAGCCATATTGCGTATGTGGACGCGGGTATGCGGCCTAAGGGGAAACCCTGGAGAGCGAGAGCAATTCCCGGGCCACGGGCGTGAGCGCGCCCATGGCGAGAGCCCGGTGCCGTCAGCCGCCGCCGGCCGCCGCCAGCGAGCGCGGCCGCATGTCGACCCAGTTCGCTTCGATGAAGGCATCGCAGGCGGCCCGGTCGGTCGCTGCCAGCGCCACCTGCCAGCCGGCGGGCACGGCGATGAAGGCGGGCCACAGCGAATGCTGGCCCTCGTGGTTCACCAGCACCAGGAAGCTGGCGTTCTTGTCGTCGAACGGATTGCTCATGTCGATTTCCTTGGGGGTTCAGGCCATTTCCGCGGATGCGGGGGTGGTGCGGCGCAGCGCCGCCAGCGCCTCGGCGATGCCGGCGAGCGCCTGATGGCGCGCGAAGTCCTCGCGCAATGCGGCCGCGCGCTGCCGGTAGGTGGACTCGCCCAGCACCTTGCGCACGGCATCGCCAATCTGGCGCGCACCCGGCTGGCCGCTGCCCAGGTTGATGCCCGCGCCCGACCAGGCCACGCGCGCGGCGATCTCGGGCTTCTCTTCGCTGGTGCCGGCCACCACCAGCGGCACGCCGAGGCTCAGCGCATGGTTGACCGAGCCGTAGCCGCCGTTGGTGACCATGGCATGCACCTTGGGCAGCAGCCGGTCGTAGGGCAGGAACGGCAGCACGCGGGCATTGGCGGGCAGGTTCGCAGCCAGCGCCGTCGGCACCGGGCCGCCGGTGGTGGCAATGACGAGCAGCTTGCCATCACCCGCCAGCGCCTGCAGCGCCGGGCCGATCAGCTGCGCCGGGTTCTGGTTGGCCAGCGTGCCCTGCGTCACCAGCACGACCGGGCGGCCGTCGTCCAGTTCGGGCCACCAGTCGGGCGGCGTGAAGCCGCGGCTCGCGGGCGCAAGCAGCGGGCCGACGAAGCGCACCGATGCAGGCAGGTCGCTGCGCGGATATTCGAAGGAAGGCGCGGTGAGCTGCAGGTACAGGTCCGGCAGCCTGACCATCGCATCGACGAAGAACTCCGGCAGCGCGGGCGAGCCCGTGCGCGCCAGCAGGCCGTCGAAGTGGCGCTGCACCTCGCCGAACATCGCCTGCTTGAGGTTGGCGTTCATCGCCAGGTTGCGCGCGCGCCCTTCCGGCGTGCTCGACGGTGGCAGCGCGGTGCCGAAGAAGGCGGTGTCGCAGCTGGACAGCGGCAGCGCCGAGATGCCGATGGCGACGACGGCCGGACGCTCTTCGCGCGGACCCAGCAGCAGCGGAAAGGTGCCGCAGAACATCGTGTCGACCAGGATGGCATCGGCCTCGAACTCCTCGAGGATCGAGCGCAGCCCCGCGTGCTGCGCGGCCATGGCATCGGCAAAGAAATGCTTGAGGCCGAAGCACAGCTGCGCATGCGCGGACGACAGGCGCTGGCGCTCGGGAAAGCGCTTGTCGAGGTCGCGGTAGTCGTAGTCGATCGCGGATGCGAACGGCGTGAAGCTTGCGCCGGTGGCTTCGGCCTGCGCCCTGAACTGGCTCGCGGTGTGCACCCGCACCTCGTGCCCGAGGCCCACGAGGTGCTGTGCGATCGCGAGCATCGGCAACACGTGCCCCGGCAAGGCGGTGGCCGCGATGAGATAGCTTGCCATTTGCGTTCTTGCTCCTTCCTATGAAGTGGTGGTTTCCGCGGCGCGGCGCGCCTTGGTGTCGATGCCCAGGTCGACGAAGTAGCGCTGCAGCAGCTCGCGGTCCACCGGACGGATCGGTGCGCCGATGGCTTCGAGCTGCGCATGCGTGGCCGCGCCGCTCACCTGCGGCGGCGTGGCCGTGGCGTCGTAGCGGTCGAGAATCGCCAGCACCGCGGCCAGGTCGCGGTCCTGCACGGTGGCCAGTCTCTGGTGCGCGCGCTGCAGCCAGGGCTCGAGCCCCACCGGCTCCAGCCGCATGCCCATGCGTTCGAAGACCTGCGGAATGTCGCGCACGCGCAGCGCCTCCTGGCTCGTCAGGTGGAACACCTGGCCCCACGAGGCTTCGTGCCCCGCGAGGCCGAGGATGGCGCGCGCCACGTCGTCCACCGGCGTCAGGTTGAGCGGCAGGTCCATGTCGGGAATCGCTTCCAGGTCGGCATAGAGGTGCGCCACGCGCCAGATCAGGTCCTCGGCGTTGCAGATCGCATGCGCGTGGTCGCCGGTGACGGCCCCCAGCCGGTAGATCGCCACCGGCATGCCGCGCGCCTGCGCCTCGCGGGCCAGCGCATCGCCGACCCACTTGCTCTGGCTGTAGCCGTCGACGAGCCCGCTCCACGAAGCCAGCGCCGATTGCTCCGTGACCGTGCCCTCCCTGGCGTTGTTCGGGTCGATCACGGCCAGCGTGGAGACATAGTGCATGCTCTTCGCACGGCCCTCGGCCGTCCATTCGAGCAGCGTGACCACGCTGTCGACGTTCGCGGGCTTGAGGCTCGCATAGGGATGCAGAAAGTCGACCTGCGCGGCGCAGTGGTAGATGGCGTCGCAGCCATCTACCACCAGCTGCACGGCGCTGTCGTCCAGGCCCAGGCGCGGCCTGCCGAGGTCGCCGGTCACGACCTGGATGCGCGCCTCGTCCCACACCGCACCCAGCCGGCGCTGGGCCAGCGTGCGCTTCAGGCGAAGCTCGCCAGCCTGCGCGTCCTCGGCGCGCACGTGGCACACCACGCAGGCCGTGGTGTCGCGCAGCAATGCGGCCAGCAGGTGGCTGCCGACGAAGCCGCTCGCGCCGGTGAGGAACACGCGCTTCGGTTTCAGCGCCGGTGCAGCGGTGCCGTGCGGGCGGATATGCGCGGGCAGCTCGAGTTCGCGCGACAGGTCCAGCGCCTCGGCCCCACCGCCCGCGTTGTCGTCGATCCACGCGGCCAGCTCGGCAATCGAGGGGCGGTTGTAGACCTCGGCATGCGGAAAATCCGCGCGCACCTGCTGGCGGATGCGCATGCCGAGCTGGATGGCCATCAGCGAATGCCCGCCGATCTCGAAGAAGTTGTCGTGGATGCCGATGCGCTCCAGCTGCAGCGTCTCGGCCCACAGGCCCGCGAGCAGCTTCTCGGTGGCCGTGCGCGGTTCCACGTACTGCGCGCCGGCCTGCGGCTCTCCGGGTGCGGGCAGCGCCTTGCGGTCGAGCTTGCCGCTTGGCGTCAGCGGCAGCGACGGCAGGTGCACGAAGGCCGAGGGCACCATGTAGTCGGGCAGCGCCTTCGCCATGTGCGCGCGCAGCTCGACCGGCTGCGGATCGGATGCGGCGGCAAAGTAGGCCACCAGGCGCCTGTCGCCGGGGATGTCCTCGCGCACGACCACGGCGGCCTGCGTCACCTGCGGATGCTTCAGCAGCACCGACTCGATCTCGCCGGGCTCGATGCGGAAGCCCCGGATCTTCACCTGCTGGTCGGCGCGGCCCAGGAAGTCGAGGCTGCCGTCGCTGCGCCAGCGCGCGAGGTCGCCGCTGCGGTACATGCGGCTGCCGGGCTCGCCGAAGGGGTTGGCGATGAAGCGCTCGGCGCTCAGCACGGGGCGCTTCAGGTAGCCGCGCGCCACGCCGCTGCCTGCGATGTACAGCTCGCCCGCAACACCGGGCGGCACCGGCCGCAGGCTGTCGTCGAGCACGTACATGCGCGTGTTCCAGACCGGCCGGCCGATGGAGGGCGGCTCCGTCGCATCCATCGGCGCGCTCATGCTCGCGCAGATGGTGATCTCGGTCGGGCCGTAGGCGTTGACCATGCGGCGGCCCTGCGACCAGCGCGCGGCCAGCGCGGCGGGGCACGCGTCGCCGCCCACCACCAGCGTTTGCAGGTTCGGAAATTCGCCGGGCGGCAAGGTGGCCAGCGCGGCGGGCGGAATCAGCGCATGGCTGACAGCCTGCCTTTCGAGCAGATCGGCCAGGTCCGTGCTCAGGAGCTGCTGCGCCGCGGGCACCACCAGCGCGGCGCCGGCGTGGAAGGCCATCAGTTGGTCCATCACCGAAGCATCGAAGCCGCTGGAGGAGAACTGCAGCACGCGCGAATCCGGCGTGATCGCGAGCCGCTCCATCATCGCGGCGCCCAGGCTGCTCAGCCCCGCATGCGGCACCACCACGCCCTTGGGCACGCCGGTGGAACCCGAGGTGTAGATGACGTAGGCGGCCTGCTGCGGATCGGCGGCCTGCGCCGGCAGGCCGTCCGGCTGGATCGCCAGCGCGGCCATCGTCTCGCCGCCGTCGAGCGCCATGCAGTGCGGCACGCCGGCCAGCTGCGGCAGGAGCGCGGCATGGGTCAGCACGGCGGCGGGGGCGGCTTCCTCGAACACGAAGGCACTGCGCCCGGCCATGTGGCCCGGATCGATCGGCAGGTAGGCCGCGCCGGCCTTGACGATGGCCAGGTGCGCCACCACGAGGTCGAGCGAACGCGGCAGCACCGTCGCCACGATGGCGCCGGCGCCGATGCCCCGGCCCCGCAGCAGGTGCGCGAGCCGGTTGGCGCGCAGGTCGAGTTCGGCATAGCTCACGGTCGCATCGTCGAGCACCACCGCCGCCGCATGCGGGCGCTCGGCCGCGTGGGCCTGCACCATGGCGGCCAGCGTGAGCGGCGCCAGCTCGCGCGTGGGGCCGCTCCAGTCCTCCAGCAGGCGGCGGTTTTCCTCGGCGCTCAGGATGGCCAGGCTGCCGATGGGTTCGTCGGGCGCATCGCAGGCCTCTTCGAGCAGGCGCGCGAGCCGCATGGCGATGGCCTCGACCGTGCCGCGGTCGAACAGGTCGGTGCTGTACTGGATGCCGCCGGCAATGCCGCCGGGCAGGCCGTCGGCGCCGCGCTGCTCGTCGAGGATGAAGGACAGGTCGAACTTCGCGGTGTCCACGGCCACCGGCTGCGGCGTGATCGACAGGCCCGGCAGGCTGAAGGACAGCCGGCTGCTGCCCTGCTGGAAGCCCAGCATGACCTGGAACAGCGGCAGGTTGGCGCCCGAGCGCCCCGGCCGCAGCAGCTCCACGATGCGGTCGTACGGGAGCTCCTGGTTGGCGTAGGCCGCCAGGTTGGTGCTGCGCACCCGGGCGATCAGCTCGCGCAGGCTCGGCTGCCCCGAAAGGTCGGTGCGCAGCACCAGCGCATTGACGAAGCAGCCGATCAGTTCGTCCAGCGCGTGGTCGCTGCGCCCGGCCACCGGCGTGCCGATGGCGATGTCGTCGCCGGCACCCAGGCGGTGCAGCAGCCCCGCGAGCGCCGCCTGCAGCACCATGAAGACGCTGGCCTGGCCGTCGCGCGCCAGCTGCAGCATGCGCTCGTGCACGCGCGGCCCGATCTGCATCGGCACCACGTCGCCGCGGTAGCTGGGCACCGCCGGATGCGGTCGGTCGACGGGCAGGCTCAGCCGCTCGGGCAGGTCGCGCAAGGTCTCGCGCCAGAACTCGCGCTGGCGGCCGGCCATGCTGTCGGGGTCGTCTTCGCTGCCGAGCAGTTCGTGCTGCCACAGCGCGTAGTCGGCATATTGCAGCGGCAGCGGCGCCCAGCCCGGCGCCTTGCCTTCGCAGCGTGCGGCATAGGCCACGCTCAGGTCGCGCGCCAGCGGCAGCAGCGACGCGCCATCGCCCACGATGTGGTGCGTCAGGAGCAGCAGCACGTGCTCGTCGGCAGCCAGCCTGAACAGGTGCGTGCGCAGCGGCGGCGTGGTGCCGAGCGCGAAGCCGCGGTGCGCCGCGGCATGCAGCTGCGCGGCGATGTCTTCCTCGCTGCTGTCGGCTTCGATCACCGCCGGCCGCGCCTCGGCACCAGCCAGGATGTGCTGGTAGGGCAGCCCGTCCTCGTTCGGGTAGATCGTGCGCAGGCTCTCGTGGCGCTGCACCAGGTCGCCCAGCGCCTCGTGCAGCGCCGCGCGGTCCAGCACGCCGGAAAGCCGCAGCGCGAGCGGCATGTTGTAGGCGGGGTTGCCTTCCTCGAGCTGGTTCATCAGCCACAGGCGGCGCTGCGCGAACGACAGCGGAATGCGCGCCGGGCGCGGCATCGGCACGAGGCTCGGGCGCGCCACCGTCTCCTGGTCGAGCAGCTGCGCGAGGCCGGCGATGGTGGAGACCTGGAACAGCGTGTCCAGCGGCAGGTCGATCATGAACTGCTGCCGGATCATCGAGATCAGCTGCACGATCATCAGCGAGTGCCCGCCGAGCTCGAAGAAGTTGTCGTGGATGCCCACGCGCGGCAGGTGCAATGTCTCGGCCCAGAGGCCGGCCAGGATCTTTTCGGTCGGCGTGCGCGGCGCCGCATACGGCGTGGCGGCCTGCAGCTCGGGCGCCGGCAGTGCCTTGCGGTCGAGCTTGCCGCTCGGGCCGAGCGGCAGCGCCGGCAGGCCCACGAAGGCCGAGGGCACCATGTACTCGGGCAAGGCCTGCGCCAGGTGCGTGCGCAGTTCGGCGGCTTGAAGTTCGGCCGCATCGGCGGCCACCACGTAGGCGACCAGGCGCTTCTCGCCCGGCACGTCCTCGCGTGCAAGCACCGCGGCCTGCGCCACCTGCGGATGCTTCAGCAGCACCGATTCGATCTCGCCCGGCTCGATGCGCAGGCCGCGGATCTTCACCTGCTGGTCGGCGCGGCCCAGGAAGTCGAGGCTGCCGTCGCTGCGCCAGCGCGCGAGGTCGCCGGTCCGGTACATGCGGCTGCCGGGCTCGCCATACGGGTTGGCAATGAAGCGCTCGGCACTCAGCAGCGGCCGCTTCAGGTAGCCGCGCGCCAGGCCGATGCCCGCGATGTAGAGCTCGCCGGCCACGCCCGGCGGCACGGGCTGCAGGCCGCTGTCCAGCACGTGCATCTGCGTGTTCCAGATCGGGCGGCCGATGGGAACGCTCGCCGATGCGGCCGCCGCCTGCGGCTCGCGCGGGCATTCCCACGAAGTGACGTCGACGGCGGCCTCGGTCGGCCCGTAGAGGTTGTGCAACTCGCAGGACAGGCGCTGCTGGAACTGCGACTGCAGCGCGGGCGACAGCGCTTCGCCGCTGCAGATCACGCGCCGCAGCGTGCTGCAGGCGGACGCGGCGGGCTCCAGCAGGAAGACCTCGAGCATCGAGGGCACGAAGTGGATCGTGGTGATGCCTTCGCTGGCGATCAGACCGGCCAGATAGGCCGCGTCCTTGTGGCCGCCCGGCCTTGCGAGCACCAGCGTCGCGCCATCGATCAGCGGCCAGAAGAATTCCCAGACCGACACGTCGAAGCTCGAAGGCGTCTTCTGCAGCACGCGGTCGTCGGCACGCAGGCCGTAGCGGTGCTGCATCCAGCGCAGGCGGTTGACGATGGCGCGGTGCGACACCACCGCACCCTTCGGCGTTCCGGTGGAGCCCGAGGTGTAGATCACATAGGCCGGATGGTCGGGGTCGATTGCCACGGCGGGATCGGTGTCCGGACAACTCCCCAGTTCGGCAATCGTTTGCGGCAGGTCGAGCAGCAATTGCCCTGCGCCGATCGGCAGCGTCTCCGCAAGCGCCGTGGTGGTGACGAGGCACACCGGCTGCGCGTCGCCGAGCATGAAGGCGATGCGGTCCTGCGGAAAGTCAGGGTCGACCGGCAGGTAGGCGGCGCCCGTCTTCAGCGTGGCGAGCAGGGCCACCATCAGTTCCATCGAGCGCGAAATGGCGAGGGCCACGGTGCGCTCCGGCGCTGCGCCGCGTGCGCGCAGCAGGTGCGCGAGGCGGTTGGCGCGGCGGTTCAGTTCATCGTTGCACATCGCCTCGCCCTCGAAGCGCAGTGCGATGCCTTGCGGGTTGGCTGCAAGCTGGGCCTCGATCAGCGCGGTGAGATGGCTGGCAGGCACCGGGTGCGCCGTGTCGTTCCACTCCACCAGCAGTTGCCTGCGCTCGTCGGCCCGGAGCAGATCGACATGGCCGATGGCCTGGCCCGGCTCGCGGATCACCGCGGCCATGAACGCGAGCAGCCGGCGCTGGTGATCGGCCAGCCCTTCTGCGCTGTGCACCGCGGGGTTGGCGTCGAAGTCGATCTGCAGGTCCTGCCCGTTGCCGCGTTCGTACAGGAAGATGCCCAGGTCCTCGGCCGTGCCGTTCGACAGGTTGCGCGGCTTCGCGGCATGGCCCGCAAAACGGAAGTCGTAGTCGAAGGGCTCGACGTTGACCACCGTGGTGAACAGCTGCCGGTTGGCGACCAGCATGTTGAGGTCGCTGCGCAGGTGCTCGTAGCGGTAGCTCTGGTGCCGCAGGATCTGCCGCATCTGCCGGCCGACCTCGCGGATCAGTTCCGGGATCGGCAGGTCCGCGCGCATCGCCAGGCGCAGCGGCAGCGCGTTGGCCACCATGGCCGGTACGCGCCGCATGCGGTCGTTGTGGCGCGCCGTCACGGGGATGCCGATCACCATGTCCTCGATGCCGGTGGCGCGGTACAGGTAGGCCGCGGTGGTGGCGATGAGGATCTGCGGCAGCGTGGTCCCGAGCTCTTGCGCAATGGCCTGCAAGGCCTGCGCGCTGGCGGCCGGCAGGTGCACGGTCTTGCGCAGCAGGCCGCCGATGTTGACCGAGCGCCGCGAGGCCAGGCTCAGCGGATCCGGCGCATCGCCGAAGCGCTCGACCCAGTACTGGCGGTCGCGCGGAAAGCGGCCCGACGCGCGGTAGGCGTTGTCTTCCTCGGCCAGCTGAGAGATCGGCGCCAGGCGCGATTCGTCGGGCACGGCCGTGCTGCCTTCGGCCATGGCGCTGTAGACGTCCGCGAAGCGGCGCGCAATGAGCCCGCCGCCAAAGCCGTCGAGCACGATGTGGTGGCTGCGGTGGTACCAGATGTGGCGCACGGGCGAGAGGCGGATCAGCGCGGACAGCCACAGCGGCCCCGCCGCCAGGTCGATGTTGCGCGTGAAGTCGGCGCGCATCCAGCGCTCGGCCTCGGCCTGCGGATCGCTTGCACCGCTCAGGTCGAGATAGGGGATCTCGCCGGTGAAGGTGGGCGCCACGACCTGGCGCGGCCCTTCGCCCGTGTCGACAAAACTCAGCCGCGTGGCTTCGGCTTCATCGGCCACGTGGCGCATGGCGGCAAGGAAGATGGCGGGGTCGATGGGGCCATCGATCTCGATGGCTTCGGCAAGATTGAAATTGGTGTCGGGCGACGCGAACTTTGCGCCGAGCCACATCGCCATCTGACCCGAGGTAAGGGGCGCGGTGCGGCTCGGCTGATCGGCGGTAGTCATGCATTTCTCCAGGGTCTTGAATGAATTCGGCAACGATGCATGTGCGCGTGAATGGACGCGTGATGCACCCGCCGTTCAAGGAGAAATGCCGGCGGCCCCGCGGCGACAAACCGTTCACATGGCCAAGTCACTCTACAAGTGGTTGCAACAATTTCGATGACGGTTTTTGGGGGCGGAAAGCCCTCGCGCGAAGCACTGAGCGCGAAAGAATTCATCGGGAAGAGCGCATTCGATTCGGGATCCCGAAATGCGAAGGCTTTCATCGTATTTCGACGGGAAAACCCACGGGTTTCCATGTTGCGCCGCAGCAACTTGGGCTATTTTCCGTAGGGGAATCCATTCGCGCGGGACCGCGTACTTTGGTTGTGTCCTGCGAGCTTTCTTCTTCTCTTTCTGCTTCTACGTGCGCTCCGAAAACAGCGCCGTGATCACCTGCCGCAGCCACTGGTTGGCGGGGTCGGCCTCGAAGCGCTTGCTCCAGTGCAGCGAGACCGCGAAGTCGCGCAGCGGAAAGGCAGGCTCCACGATGGCGTAGCCGCCCTCCTCGGCAAACCCGCGCGCGATGTTGCGCGGCATCACCACGGCCAGGTCGGTGGCGCGCACGATGGCCGGCAGCACCATGAAGTGCTCGGTGGTGAGCCGCACGCGCTCCTCCAGGTTGAGCAGCTGCAGGATGCGCAGCGTCTCCGCATGCGTGCGCACCGCCACGTACTCGAGCGTCTGCAGCGCCTCGATCAGCGCCTGGCTGCTGCGCCGCCCGCGCGCGAACGGATGGCCCTTGCGCAGCAGCACGATGTAGCGGTCCTTCAGCAGGTGCTTGCGCTGCGTGTCGCGCACCTTGGGCAGGAAGCCGAAGGCAAAGTCGATGCGGCCGCTGTCGAGCGCGGGCGCGATTTCCGTCGGTTGCAACGGCAGGGTCTCGATGTGAACGTTGGGCGCCAGCTCGCCGAGCCGCGCCATGAGCGGGGGCAGGAAACGGCCCTCGCCGATGTCGCTCATGTGGATGCGGAAGGTCTTGCGCGAGGCCTGCGGCTCGAAGCGCCCGGGCTCCTGCAGCGCCTCTTCCAGCGTGTTGAGCGCAGCCTGCACCGCGGTGGCCAGCCGCTCGGCGCGCGGCGTCGGCGCCACGCCGCCCGGCGCGCGCGTGAAGAGCGCGTCCTTCAGCAGCAGGCGCAGGCGGCCGAGGCCGTGGCTGGCCGCCGGCTGGGTGAGCCCCAGCGCCTCGGCCGCGCGGCTCACGCTGCGGGCGCGGTAGACCGCGTCGAAAAGACGCAGCAGGTTGAGGTCCATCGTCTGTATATGCATGGCATGCATATTACTTAGCTCGATTATTTTATTGAAGACCCGGCGCCAGGCTCGCACACTGGCCGCCGTCGCCGATCGCGCTGCGTTCGGTGAACACAAGAAGAGCACCCCACAACGAGAAGGAGACAAGACATGGCCAGACTCCGTCCGCATGCGGCAACAGCCGCCCTGCTTTGCGTTGCCGCCACCGCCGCCTGGGCACAGCAGCCACCGGCCGAGGAGCCGGGCTGGGCCAAGGGGCGCCCCAAGACCGAGGCCGCCACGCGCATGGCGCCGGTGCCCTCCTTCCCGATCCCGACCGCGCCCGACCAGCTGCCCACCGCCAAGTTCAAGCTGCCGCCAGGCTTCAAGGCGGAGACCTGGGCCTCGGGCGTGCTCGATGCGCGCTCGCTGCGCCAGGGCGACAAGGGCACGGTCTTCGTGAGCACGCTGTTCGTGGGCAACAAGGTCTATGCCATTGCCGAGAAAGGCGACCGCAAGCCGAAGACCATCGTCGACAAGACCGAGTTCGCCACCGGCATCGAATATCACAAGGGCGCGCTCTATCTCGCCACCCACAAGCAGATCGTTCGCTACGACGGCATCGAGGACAAGCTCGACAACCCCGGCACGCCCGCGGTGCTCAACGACAAGCTGCCCGGCGGGCAGGACCACAGCTGGCGCTACCTGCGCGTGCACGGCGGCAAGCTCTACTACGCCGTGGGTGCGCCCTGCAACATCTGCGACCCCGACGAGGCGCACGCGCGCATCTTCCGCATGAACCTGGACGGCAGCGGCATCGAGACCGTGGCGCGCGGCGTGCGCAACACGGTGGGCTTCGACTTCGACCCCAAGACCGGCAACCTCTGGTTCACCGACAACGGCCGCGACTGGCTCAGCGAAGACCTGCCCAACGACGAGCTGAACGTGGTGACCAGGCCCGACCAGCATTTCGGCTACCCGTATTGCCACCAGGGCAACATCGCCGACCCCGAGTTCGGCTGGGGCAAGAACTGCGGCGAGTTCGCGAAGCCCGCCGCGCTGCTCGGCCCGCACGCCGCCTCGCTGGGCCTGGCCTTCTACAACGGCAAGATGTTCCCCAGCAAGTACCGCGGTGCAATGTTCATCGCCCGCCACGGCCCGTGGAACCGCACCGTCAAGTACGCCGACATCGCCGTGGCATGGCCCGACGGCAAGGGCGGCGCGAAGGTCGAGCCCTTCATGACGGGCTTCGTCGAGAACAACAACTACCTGGGCCGGCCGGTGGACTTCCTGGTGCTGAAGGACGGCTCCATGCTCGTGAGCGACGACCACGCCGGCGCGATCTACCGCATCAGCTACGGCGGCCGATGAGCAAGGGCTTCCTCTTCATCGCGCAGGCCATTGCGGGCATCGCCATGACGCTCCTCGCTTCAGCGGCGCCGCCCGCCCGCGCACAGGGCACGCAGCCGGCGCAGGGCAGCTATGCGCAGCGCTATGCGGCCGTGTGCGCCTCGTGCCATGGCGCGAACGGGCGCAGCGACATGGCGGGAACGCCGGTGCTCGCGGGCCAGCATTCGTTCTATGCGATCACCCAGCTGTTCCTGTTCCGCGAAGGCCGGCGCGACAACCCCGCGATGTCGGCGGTGGCAAAGACCATGAAGGACGAGGACCTGCGCGGCTTCTCGGAATTCATCGCCACGCTGCCGCCGCTGCCCGCCGCGCCGCCGGCCGCACCGCCCGATGCGGCGCGCATGGCACGCGGCCAGGCCCTGGCGCAAACGCATCGCTGCGTGATCTGCCACGGCGCCGACCTGAGCGGCGGCCAGCAGGTCCCGCGCATCGCGCAGCAGCGCGAGGACTACCTGCAGCTGACCCTGCACGGCTTCCGCACGGGCAAGCGCCCGGGCTACACGCAGGCCATGACCGAAGCGCTGAGCGGCATCCCGCCGGAGGACCTGGACACCCTTGCCTACTACGTGGCGCGCTTTCCCGGCGCAGCCGCCAGGCCGACGGCCAAGTAAGCAAACCGCCGCCACGGCACGGCGTCGGCGAAGCGCGGCGCGGGCGGAGCGCTTGCCGCTGCGCACCGTCGCCATCTCAACCCACCCATCAACGGAGTCGAATCTCTTGGAAGTTTCATTCAGCAAGGAAGTGGAGATGCTGCGCCTGGGCGCCGGCGACACGTTCCACGGCGAGGGCATCCTCGCAATCACCAAGGGCCTGCTGCAGTCGGGCGTGGCCTACGTGGGCGGCTACCAGGGCGCGCCGGTGTCGCACCTGCTCGACGTGATGGTGCAGGGCAAGGCCTACATGGACGAACTCGGCGTGCATGTGGAGGCCTGCTCCAACGAAGCCTCGGCCGCGGCCATGCTCGGCGCCTCCATCCATTACCCGCTGCGCGGCGCCGTCACCTGGAAGTCGATAGTCGGCACCAACGTGGCGGCCGATGCGCTTTCCAACCTGTCGTCGCCCGGCGTGACCGGCGGCGTGCTGGTGGTGGTGGGCGAGGACTACGGCGAAGGCGCCAGCGTGATCCAGGAGCGCACGCACGCCTATGCGCTCAAGTCGAGCATGTGCCTGCTCGATCCGCGGCCCGACCTGGGCGTGATGGTGCGCATGGTGGAAGAAGGCTTTCGCCTGTCCGAGACCTCGAACATGCCCTGCCTGATGGAGCTGCGCATCCGCACCTGCCACGTGCGCGGCAGCTTCGAGTGCAGGGACAACATCGCGCCCGCCGTGTCGACCCGCGCGCTGATGAGCGAGCCCGCGGGCTTCGACTACATGCGGCTCGCGCATCCGCCCGTCACCTTCCGCCACGAGAAGCTCAAGGGCGACGAGCGCATTCCGGCCGCGCGGCGCTACATCGTGGAGCACGGGCTCAACGAGCTGATTCCGGGCGGCCGGCATGCCGATCTCGGCATCGTGGTGCAGGGCGGGCTCTACAACGCGCTCATCCGCAGCCTGCAGCAGCAGGGCCTGGCCGACGCCTTCGGCGAGACGGACATCCCGATCCTGGTGCTCAACGTGACCTACCCGCTGGTGCCCGAGCAGGTGGCCGACTTCTGCGTTGGCAAGCGCGCCGTGCTGGTGGTGGAAGAAGGCCAGCCCGAATACATCGAGCAGGACATCGCCACCCTGCTGCGCCGGCGCGACATCCAGACGCCGCTGCACGGCAAGGACATGCTGCCCGCAGCCGGCGAATACGGCGTCGAGGTGCTCGCAGGCGGCCTTGGCACGTTCGCCGCGAAGTACATCGAAAGCAGCGAGGCTTCGTCTTCCGCAAAGGCCTGGCTGGCCGGCAACCGCGAACGCCGCGAGGCGGTGGCGCGCCAGCTCGAAACGCTGCTGCCCAACCGGCCGCCGAGCTTCTGCATCGGCTGCCCAGAGCGCCCGGTGTTCTCGGCCCTCAAGCTCGCGCAGCAGGAGACCGGGCCGGTGCACATCGCGGCCGACATCGGCTGCCATGCCTTCGGCACCTTCGAGCCCTTCTCGATGGGGCATTCGATCCTCGGCTACGGCATGAGCCTGGCAAGCCGCGCGGGCGTGGCGCCCATGATGAACCGCCGCACGCTGTCGATCATGGGCGACGGCGGCTTCTGGCACAACGGGCTGCTCACGGGCGTGCAGAGCGCGCTCTTCAACGGCGACGACGCGGTGCTCCTGATCTTCAAGAACGGCTACACCTCGGCCACCGGCACGCAGGACATCATCTCCACGCCCGACGACGAGATGAAGGAACGCGCCGTCGACAAGCAGCAGAGCCTGGTCGACAAGAACCAGACCATCGAGGCCACGCTCACGGGCCTGGGCGTGAAGTGGATGCGCACCGTGACCACCTACGACGTGGAACGCATGCGCAAGACCCTGACCGAAGCGCTCACCAGCGACTTCAACGGCCTGAAGGTGGTGATTGCCGAGGGCGAATGCCAGCTCGAGCGGCAGCGCCGCATCAAGCCCTGGATCGCCGGCCTGCTCAAGAAGGGCGAGCGCGTGGTGCGCGTGAAGTACGGCGTCGACGAAGACGTGTGCAACGGCGACCACGCCTGCATCCGCCTGTCGGGCTGCCCCACGCTCACGCTCAAGGACAACCCCGACCCGCTCAAGGTCGACCCCGTCGCCACCGTGATCGACGGCTGCGTGGGCTGCGGCCTGTGCGGCGAGAACGCGCATGCGGCCACGCTGTGCCCGAGCTTCTACCGCGCCGAGGTGGTGCAGAACCCGAAGTGGCACGAACGCCTGCTGCACGCGCTGCGCGGCGCCATGGTGCGCGTGCTGCAACCCGCATGAGAGACGACATGGAACAGAACCGCCCCATCTCCCTGCTCGTCTGCGCCCTTGGCGGCGAAGGCGGCGGCGTGCTCACCGAATGGCTGGTCGAGATCGCCCGCCACGCCGGCTACGCCGCGCAGAGCACGTCGATCCCTGGCGTGGCGCAGCGCACCGGCGCCACCACCTACTACATCGAGGTGTTCCCGGTGCCGCTCGCGCAGCTGGCCGGCCGGCGCCCGGTGTTCAGCCTGAGCCCGGTGCCGGGCGCGCTCGACGCCATCGTGTCGTCGGAGCTGCTCGAGACCGCGCGCCAGATCGGCAACGGCATGAGCGCGCCGCTGCGCACGCTGGTCATCAGCTCGTCGGCGCGCATCTTCACCACCGCCGAGCGCATGCAGCCCGGCGACGGCCGCGCCGACGCGCAGCAGCTGCTCGACGTGGTCAAGGCCTTCAGCCGCGAACACCATGTGTTCGACATGAATGCCGTGGCACGCGAGACCGGCACGGTGGTCAGCGCGGTGATGCTCGGCGCCATCGCGGGCAGCGGCCTGTTTCCGTTTCCGCGCGAGGCCTGTGAGCAGGTGGTGCGCGGCGGCGACGCCCACGCATCCGAGAAGCTCGGCAAGACGGCCGCCGCCAGCCTGCGCGGCTTTGCGGCGGGCTTCGAGGCCGTGGGCACGCCGCGCGCTCAGGCTGCTTTCGTGAGCAGCGTGCTGGCCGCCGACACCCGCGACGCGCCGCCACCGCCGCGCGCCTTGCCGGACGAACTGGCGCGGCGCTTTCCGCCCGCCGTGCACGACATGCTCGCGCTCGGCCATGCGCGCGTGCTCGACTACCAGGACGCCGCCTACGCCGCGCTCTACGCCGGGCGGCTGGGCCGGGTGCTCGATGCCGAGCGCGCCGCCGACCCGGCCGGCGCGCAGGGCTTCGCCATCACCCGCGAGACGGCGCGCTGGCTCGCGCTGTGGATGGCTTTCGACGACATCGTGCGCGTGGCCGCATTGAAAGGCCGTGCGAGCCGTGCGCAGCGCGTGCGGCAGGAAGTGCGCGCGGCCGACGAAGACATCGTGAAGGTCTATGACCACTTCAAGCCCGGCGCGGCCGAGTTCGCCGCGCTGCTGCCGCCGGGCCTGGCACGCCGCGTCACCGCGTGGGACCGCGGCCGGCAGGCGCGCGGCCGGGAGCCATGGGCGCTGCCGCTCAAGGTGGGCAGCCACTCGGTGCTCGGCATGGCCTCGCTGCGCCTCTTGTCATCGCTGAAGTGGCTGCGCCGCCGCGGCCAGCGCTTCGCCGAGGAACAGGCACTGATCGAACGCTGGCTCGCGGCGGTCGAGGCCGGAACGCGCGAGGCCTGGGCGCTGGGCCGCGAGCTCGCGCTGTGCGGCCGGCTCATCAAGGGCTACGGCAGCACCAACGAGCGCGGCAAGCACAACCTGCTGCACATGATCGGCGAACTCGCGGGCCGGGCAACGCTGCCGGCGCCGGCGCGTGCCAAGGCAATCGCCGCGGCGCGCGAAGCAGCCCTGGCCGACGAGGGCGGCAAGGCGCTCGACGCCGCGCTGGTGCGCCATGGCGCCGCGCCGCGGCCGGTGCAGGCGCAGGCCATCCGCTGGATGAAACGGCCGCCGTCCACCACCGCCTGATTCCGATTCCATAACAACCCAGGAGACACCACCCATGCCCCACCACGCCCTTCCTTGGCGGCGACGCCTGCTGTTCACCGCCGCCTGCGCGCTGCTGGCCTTCGCGCACGCACAGGCGCATGCCGACACATGGCCCGCCAAGCCGATCAAGGTGGTCGTCAACTTTCCGCCCGGCGGCGCCGCCGACCAGATCGCGCGCGCCGTCTCGCAGCCGCTGCAGGAGGCGCTCAAGCAACCGGTGGTGATCGAGAACCGCGCGGGTGCCAACGGCAACGTCGGCGGCGAGGCGGTGGCGCGCGCACCGGCCGACGGCTACACGCTGCTCATGAGTTCGGGCGGCATGGTGTCGGTCAACCCGCACCTGTATTCGCGCATGAGCTTCGATCCCGCGAAGGACCTGGTGCCGGTGGCCGCGGCCGCGCGCGTGCTGGTGTTCCTGGTGGCCAGGCCGGCGCTGCCGCCCACCAATGTGCGCGAGTTCATCGCGTACCTCAAGGCCAACCCGGGCAAGCTGTCGTATGGCTCGCCGGGCAACGGCAGTTCGCCGCACCTGGCCGGCGAGATGTTCAAGAGCCAGGCCGGCGTCTTCGCGCTGCACGTGCCCTACCGCGGCGCGGCGCCCGCGCTGCAGGACCTGCTGGCGGGCCAGATCGACTATGCGTTCGACCCGGGCATCGGCCTGCAGCAGGTGCGCGCCGGCAAGCTCAGGCTGCTGGCGGTGGGCAGCCCGCAGCGCTCGCCGCAGTTCCCCGACGTGCCCACGCTCGACGAGGCCGGACTGCGCGGCTTCGACGCCGACACCGTGTTCGGCTTCTACGCGCCCGCAGGCACGCCGCCTGAAGTGGTGGCGCTGCTCAATGCGCAGATCAACCGCGCGCTCGCACTGCCGGCTGTGAAGGAACGCATCGCCTCGCTCGGCGGCGAAGCGCTGCCGGGCTCGCCGGCCGAATTCCAGCGGCGCGCGGCGGCCGATTCGCAGCGCTTCGGCGCGCTGATCCGCGACCGCAAGATCGTTGCGGATTGAGCGCGCGCATCGCCCCGTGGCCGCCGACGGCGAGAATGAACCGATGAGCAGCAACAGCAAAGAGATCACCTACACCGCGCGCGTCGAGTTCGGCGACTGCGATCCGGCCGGCATTGTCTGGTTTCCCAACTTCTTCCGCTGGATCGATGCGGCCTCGCGCCACTTCTTCGCGGAATGCGGCGTGCCGCGCTGGGAAGAAACGGCGCAGACGCTGGGCGTGATCGGCACGCCGCTGGTCGACACGCACACGCGCTTCGTCAAGGCCGCGAGCTACGGCGACACGCTGCAGATCGCGGTGCGCATCACCGAGTGGCGCGACAAGAGCTTCGTGCAGACCTACCGCGTGACACGCGGCGACGAACTGATCCTCGAATGCGAGGAGGTGCGCATCTTCGCGGCGAAGCGCGAAGGCGGCGGCATCCGCGCGGTGCCGATTCCGCCCGCGATCCGCGCGCTCTGCGACTAGGGCCTGTTCACACCAGGCCGCGTCTTAGAATGGCCCGATGAACTGGCGCACTCTTCTTCCGCTCGCTTTGCTCGCCACCGGCTGCTCCGTACCTCCCAACCAGGTGGTGCCCTTCCGCGAGGGCGTGCTGCGCGCGCCCACGTACACGCAGGCCACCGACCATTGCAGCGCCAAGGGCCAGACGCCGCGCTGGGTCGGCAAGGCGCCCGCGGAATCCGGCGTCCTGTTCCAGTGCTACTGAGCTTCGCGGCGGCCCCCTTGCGGCCGCGCTGCAGCGCGGCGCGATAGCCCTGCGCAGTGCCGAGCCAATGGGTTGACGGCACTCATGACGCGGTGCAACAATCCCATATCTTTACTTCGGAGCCTCGTGCGTGGACAGTGCCAGTTGGATCAGTGACAAGACGCGTGCTTTGGCAGGCGTGACACACCCGGCTCCGTAGCGCAGGCTTCTTGCGCGCCGCGGCCTGTGTGCCCGCAGCGTGCGACCCCCTTGCCTCCTTCGGCAAGCGGCTCTCCCCCTTCCAGATCCCGTTGTTTTCGTCGCTGACTTTTTCAGTCAGCTTGCGTGGTCTCATGCCACGAGGCCCTTCCTTGCGAAGGAGCCTTGTCATGCGTCAGTTTCATTCCTGCCAGCAACGGCAACAACAGCAGCAGCCATCGTCGCCGCAGGCGCAGCCGCGCGTTCGCGGCGCCTCGGCGCATGCGCCAGGCCATGCGGCCGCCGCACCGGCGGCCATCGACGAGACGCTGGACCAGGCCGCCGCGCTCTGGACCACGCGGCGCATCCGCAGCTTCCTCCTGCTGCTCGACCGGAACGCCGGTCCGAAGCAGCGCTGAGCCAGCCACCGCGCAGAACCGCAACCGCATCATCTTCATCGCAGGAGGCCACCATGGACCCAGCCCCTCGCTTGCGCCGCAGCGCGCCCCGCTCTTTTCTTGATTCGATGCCATTTGCTTTCATCACGACCCGGCGCGCCGCGCCGCGGAGGACTCCCGCCCGCTGATTGACCGAGTCGGCCGGTTCCCTCCTTCGCGGCCCGCGCCCGAAGGAGAAGAACCATGATCCGCCGCGAACACCCGCCGCGCGCCGCACGGCCGCGCATCGCCCCCGCCGGCACCTCCCCAGACATCTCGAAGGCACTGCAGGCCGCATCGCGCACCGATGCCGGCCAGATGCTCCTCGGACTCCACAGCTCGCCGCAAGGCCTGGACGAAGGCCAGGCGCAGGCGCTGCGCAAGCAGTTCGGCAGCAACGAGGTTCGCCACGATCAGCCGCCGCCATGGTGGACGCACCTGTGGCAGTGCTACCGCAACCCTTTCAACCTGCTGCTGACGGTGCTGGCGCTGGTCTCCTACGTCACCGAGGACATGAAGGCCGCGCTCGTGATCGGCAGCATGGTGGTGCTGTCGACCGTGCTGCGCTTCCTGCAGGAGTCGCGCTCCAGCAAGGCGGCCGAGCGGCTCAAGGCCATGGTGAGCAACACGGCCACCGTACTGCGGCCCGTGCCCGGCGCTGCGAACGCGCTGCGCATCGAAGTGCCGATGCGCGAGCTGGTGCCGGGCGACGTGATCGCGCTCTCGGCCGGCGACATGATCCCGGCCGACTGCCGGCTGCTCGCCGCCAAGGACCTGTTCATCAGCCAGTCGGCGCTGACGGGCGAGGCGATGCCCGTGGAGAAATTCACCACCGACCACGGCGGCCCCGAAGCCGGCGTGCTCGAGCGCGAGAACCTGCTCTTCATGGGCACCAGCGTGGTCAGCGGCACCGCCACCGCGCTCATCGTGCACACGGGCAACCGCACCTTCTTCGGTGCGCTGGCACAGCGCGTGACCGCCGCCGACCAGGACACCAGCGCGTTCCAGGCCGGCATCAACCGCATGAGCTGGGTGCTGATCCGCTTCATGCTGGTGATGGCGCCGCTGGTACTGGTGATCAACGGCGTGGCCAAGGGCGACTGGTGGGAGGCGGCGCTGTTCGCGCTGTCGATCGCGGTGGGTCTCACGCCCGAGATGCTGCCGATGATCGTGACTGCCACGCTGGCCAAGGGCGCGGTCGTGATGTCGCGGCAGAAGGTGATCGTGAAGCGCCTCGAAGCCATCCACAACTTCGGCGCCATGGACGTGCTGTGCACCGACAAGACCGGCACGCTGACGCAGGACCGCATCGTGCTGGAGCGCCACACCAACGCCTGGGGCGAAGCCTCGGACCATGTGCTGCAGATGGCCTACCTGAACAGCTTCCACCAGACGGGCCTGAAGAACCTGCTCGACAAGGCCGTGCTGAGCCATGCCGAGACGCAGCTGGAAACGCGGCTGCAGACGGCCTGGCGCAAGATCGACGAAGTGCCCTTCGACTTCGCGCGCCGCCGCATGTCGGTGGTGGTCGAGAACGGCGGCAGCGAGCACCTGCTGGTCTGCAAGGGCGCGCTGGAAGAGATCCTCTCGGTCTGCAGTTCGGTCGAACGCGGCGACGAGGTGCTGCCGCTCGACGCCGGCCTGCTCGCGCGCATCCACGGCATCGCGTCGGAGCTCAACACCCAGGGACTGCGCGTGGTGGCCGTGGCCAGTCGGGTGCTGGCCGCCGGGGCGCAGCGGCAGGCCCAGGTGGCCTACGGCGTGGCCGACGAAACGGCGCTCACGCTGCTGGGCTATGTCGCCTTTCTCGATCCGCCGAAGGAATCGACCGCGCCCGCGCTGCGCGCACTGGCCGCGCACGGCGTGGCGGTCAAGGTGCTGACGGGCGACAACGAACTGGTGGCGCGCAAGGTCTGCGCCGACGTGGGCATCGAGGCCGGCTGCGTGGTGCCGGGCCGCGAGATCGAGGAACTGGACGACGCCGGCCTGCGCGCGCTGGTCGAGCGGCACCAGGTGTTCGCCAAGCTCACGCCCGCGCACAAGGAGCGCATCGTGCGTGCGCTGCATGCGAACGGGCATGTGGTGGGCTTCATGGGCGACGGCATCAACGATGCGCCTGCGCTGCGTGCGGCCGACATCGGCATTTCGGTGGACGGCGCGGTGGACGTGGCCAAGGAATCGGCCGACATCATCCTGCTCGAGAAGAGCCTCATGGTGCTGGAGCAGGGTGTGGTGGAAGGGCGCCGCACCTTTGCCAACATGCTGAAGTACATCAAGCTCACGGCGAGCTCGAATTTCGGCAACGTGTTCTCGGTGCTGGTGGCGAGCGCGTTCCTGCCCTTCCTGCCGATGCTGCCGCTGCATCTGCTGGTGCAGAACCTGCTGTACGACGTGTCGCAGATCGCGATTCCGTTCGACAACGTGGACGCCGAGTTCCTGCGCAAACCGCAGAGCTGGAACCCGGCCGACCTGGGCCGCTTCATGCTGTTCTTCGGACCGCTGAGCTCGGTGTTCGACATCCTGACGTATGCCGTGATGTGGTTCGCGTTCTCGGCCAACACGGTGGCGCACCAGGCGCTGTTCCAGTCGGGCTGGTTCGTGGAGGGGCTGCTGTCGCAGACGCTGGTCGTGCACCTGATCCGCACGCGCAAGATCCCTTTCCTGCAAAGCCGCGCGGCCTGGCCGCTGCTGGCGATGGGCGCAGCCATTGCCGCGGCGGGCATCTGGCTGCCGATGGGGCGGCTCGCGCACTACTTCAGGCTGCAGGCGCTTCCGCTGGCCTACTTTCCCTGGCTGGCCGCGATGCTGGCGGGGTATGCAACGCTCACGCAGGCGGTCAAGGGGTGGTATGCGCGGCGGTTTGGGTGGCAGTGATGTTTTGTTTTGGGCGCTTTGTTCTTGGCGCTCTTGTTCGGGGCGCGTGCCCAGGCCACCGGGTACTCCCCTCCGCGAACGTCCCCCGTCGGCGGGAGCGCACCCCGAAACAAGCGCATAAAAAAACGGCACCGCCGCGAAGCGATGCCGTTTTTTGCAAAGAGCCGGAGCAGTTCGAACGGCCGCTCAGACGCTCATGATCGAAACAGCCTTGGTGTTCAGGTAGGCCTCGAGCGCCTCCGGGCCGCCTTCCGAGCCGTAGCCCGAATCCTTCACGCCGCCGAAGGGCATTTCGGGCGATGGCGCGGCGGGCTGGTTGATCCACAGCATGCCGAGCTCGAGCTTCTGGCTCAGCAGGTGCGCGTTCTTGATCGACTTGGTGAAGGCGTAGCCGGCCAGGCCGAACGGCAGGCGGTTGGCTTCGGCGATGGCTTCTTCCAGCGTGTCGAAGCCGCGGATCGCCGCGATCGGGCCGAAGGGCTCGTTGTTGAACACGTCGGCATCGAGCGGCACATCGGTCAGCACGGTGGGCGCGAAGAAGTTGCCGGTGTCGCCGACGCGTTCCCCGCCGGCCGCCACGGTGGCGCCCTTCTTGCGCGCATCTTCCAGCACGTGGGCCATGGCCGTGAGGCGGCGCGCATTGGCGAGCGGGCCAAGGGTCGTGCCTTCGGCCAGGCCGTCGCCGAGCTTCAGGCCTTCGGTGTACTTGACCAGCGTGCGGGCGAATTCCTCGCGCAGGCTGTTGTGCACCAGGAAGCGGGTCGGCGAAATGCAGACCTGGCCCGCGTTGCGGAACTTGGCGGCGCCCGCAGCCTTCACGGCCAGTGCCACGTCGGCGTCCTCGGCCACGATGACCGGTGCGTGGCCGCCCAGCTCCATGGTAACGCGCTTCATGTGCGAGCCGGCCAGCGCGGCCAGCTGCTTGCCGACCGGCGTGGAACCGGTGAAGGTGACCTTGCGGATGATCGGATGCGAGATCAGGTAGTTCGAGATTTCGGCCGGGTTGCCGAACACCAGGCCCACGGTGCCGGGCGGAATGCCGGCATCGACGAAGGCCTGCAGCAGCGCGGCGGGCGAGGCCGGGGTTTCTTCCGGCGCCTTCACCAGGAACGAGCAGCCGGTGGCCAGCGCGGCGCCGAGCTTGCGCACGATCTGGTTGATGGGGAAGTTCCACGGCGTGAACGCCGCGACCGGGCCGAGCGGCTCCTTGATCACCAGCTGCTGCGCGGCCAGGTTGCGCGAGGGCACGATGCGGCCGTAGACACGGCGGCCTTCGTCGGCGAACCATTCGATGATGTCGGCGGCGGCCAGCGTCTCGCCCTTGGCTTCGGCCAGCGGCTTGCCCTGCTCCTGCGTGAGCAGCCTGGCAATTTCAGGGGCGCGTTCGCGGATCAGGCCGGCGGCGCGGCGCATGACGGCGGCGCGCTCGTTGGCGGGCGTGTTGCGCCAGGTTTCGAAGCCGCGCTGGGCGGCGGCCAGGGCGCGGTCGAGGTCGGCGATGCTGGCATGCGCCACCTTGCCGATGGCCTTGCCGGTGGCCGGGTTCACGACGTCCAGCGTCTTGCCGCCGGTGGCGTCGACCCATTCGTTGTCGATCAGCAGGCGGGTGTCGGTGTAGGTGGCGGTCATGGCGAACTTTTCCTTCGAGGACTGGATGATGAAAAGGGGAAATCTGGGTGCGCGGCGCGGCACCCGGAAGGTGCGCTTGCGACAGCGGCGGCAAATTGCCGCCGGGTGCATAGATTAACCCGAGTTCGCAAAGCCCGCCGGAGCCGGGAAGCCGGCCCCTTCTTACCGCCGCAGCCGCTACAGGATCAGCAGCGCCCGGAAGTCGTTCACGTTGGTGTTGGTGGGGCCGGTCACGAACAGGTCGCCGATGGCGTCGAAGTAACCGTAGGCGTCGTTGCGGTCGAGGTGGTCCGACAGCTTCCTGCCGGCCGCGGCGGCGCGCGCCAGCGTGTCGGGCGCGACGAAGGCGCCGGCGTTGTCTTCCACGCCGTCGATGCCGTCGGTGTCGGCGGCCAGCGCCCAGACCTGCGGCTGGCCCATGAGCGCGCCGGCCAGGCCCATGCACAGCTCGCCGGCCCGCCCTCCCCGGCCCTTGGCCTGGCCCGGCTGGCGCGGGCGGATGGTGACGGTGGTCTCGCCGCCCGAAAGAATCACGCAGGGCCGCGCAAACGGCTGGCTGCGGTGCGCCACGGCGCGTGCCAGCGCGGCATGCACCTTGCCGACCTCGCGCGATTCGCCTTCGATCTCGTCGCTGAGGATGTGCGCTTCGATGCCTGCCGCGCGCGCCGCCTTGGCCGCGGCTTCGAGCGACTGCTGGGGCGTGGCGATCAGGTGGACTTCATGGCCCGCGAAGACCGCGTCGTCGGGCTTCGGGGTTTCGAGCTCGCCGCTCTCGAGCTGCGCGCGCACCGGCGCCGGCACCTCGATGCCGTAGCGGTCGAGGATGGCCAGCGCGTCGGCGCAGGTGGTGGCATCGGGCACCGTGGGGCCGCTCGCGATGACGGCCGCGTCGTCGCCCGGCACGTCGCTGATGGTGAGCGTGACCACGCGTGCCGGCGCGCAGGCCGCCGCAAGACGGCCGCCCTTGATGCGCGACAGGTGCTTGCGCACGCAGTTCATTTCGCCGATGTGGGCGCCGCTGTCGAGCAGTTGCTTGTTGATGCGCTGCTTGTCGGCCAGCGTGAGGCCCTCGGCCGGCAGCACCAGCAGCGACGAACCGCCGCCCGAGATCAGGCACAGCACGAGGTCGTCGGCCGTGAGGCCCTGGGTGAGCGCGAGGATGCGTTCCGCCGCCTGCTGCCCGGCCGCATCGGGCACCGGATGCGCGGCCTCGACGAGCTCGATCCGCTGCGGCACGCCCTCGGGGCGCGGCGGAATGTGGTCGTAGCGCGTGACGACCAGGCCCGAGAGCGGCGCGTCGGCCGGCCACAGGGCCTCGAGCGCCTGCACCATCGAGCCGCCCGCCTTGCCGGCGCCCAGCACCAGCGTGCGGCCCTTGGGCGGCTTGGGCAGATGCGCGCCCAGCGTGGACAGCGGCAGCGCGCGGTCCACTGCCACGCGGTAGAGGTGTTCGAGGAAGGCGCGCGGTGCTTCGCGCGGATCGGGTGCGGGGCCGAAGGAAGGGTTCGAGGCGGTCATGGCTTGCTTTGTCTCCATCCGGCAATTGTGCGGCGAACGGCGGGCCGCTCTCTTGACCGCGGCCTATCTTCTCAGTTCGTCTTGGCGCCGGCCTGGAACCAGCGGCCGATCAATGCGCGCTCTTCATCCGTCATGCCGGTCGCGTTGTTCATCGGCATGATCTTCGTCACCACCACCTGCTGGTAGATGGCCTGCGCATGCGCCGCCACCTGGTCCGGTGTGTCGACGCGCACGTTCTTCATCTGCACGGCCTCGCCGTGGCACATGAAGCAGCGCTGCTCGAGCACCTTCTGCACGTCCTTGAACGCCACCGCAGGCGCCGCTGCGGCCGCCGCGGGTGCCGCAGCCGGTTCGGGCTTCATCCAGACGATGGTGAGCCCCAGCACCACGATGCCGATCAGCGCATAGGGCAGCGGGTTGCCCGCGTTGCCGAGCTTGAAGCGGTGCCGCACCACGAAGAACTGCCGGATGGCCGCGCCGCCGAGCATGATCAGCAGCAGCACGATCCAGTTGTACTTGTGCGTGTAGGTGAAGCTGTAGTGGTTGCTCAGCATCGCAAACAGCACCGGCAGCGTGAAGTAGGTGTTGTGCACGCTGCGCTGCTTGCCGCGCTGGCCGTGCACCGGATCGACCGGCCGGCCTTCGCGCAGGGCCTGCACGTTCTTGCGCTGGCCCGGAATGATCCAGAAGAACACGTTGCCGCTCATCGTGGTGGCCATCATCGCGCCCACCAGCAAAAAGGCCGCGCGGCCCGCGAACCACTGGCAGGCCAGCCAGGTCGCGAACACGATGAAGAGCGCAATCAGCACGCCCACGATGGTGTCGCCGTTCTTGCGGCGGCCGAAGATCTGGCAGATGCCGTCGTAGACCATCCAGAACACCACGAAGAAGGCCAGTGCCACGCCGATGGCGGCGCCGGGCTGCCAGTCCATCTTCGACTTGTCGATCAGGTAGGTGCTCGCGTTCCACAGGTACGACATGGTGAACAGCGCAAAGCCCGTGAGCCACGTGCTGTAGCTCTCCCAGTACGACCAGTGCAGGTGGTCCGGCAGCCTCTTGGGCGCCAGCGCGTACTTCTGCATGTTGTAGAAGCCGCCGCCGTGCACGGCCCACTGCTCGCCGCCCACGCCCTTGTCGAGCGACTCGGGGTCTTGCGGCTTCTCGAGGCTGTTGTCCAGCATCACGAAGTAGAAGGAGGCGCCGATCCAGGCGATCGCGGTGATGACGTGGACCCAGCGCAGCAGCAGGTTGGCCCAGTCGAGGTAATAGCTTTCCATGTGGTGCTCTCTCAACCCTGGCGGCGCATCGTGTCGCCGCGAAGGGGTTTCAGCCTGCTCACCACTGCGGGCGCTGTAAGCAGAGAAAGTGCCGCGAACGCAGGCTCCATGAAAAAATGGGCCTCGCTCCGCTGCGGCTTGTTGTGGACCGAAAGTGTATACAGTTTTGACAAGTGGCGGGATGCTTTTTTGAAGGCGTCGCCGTCGGGAAAACCCTGTTCAGCCCAGCGATTGCAACAACTGTGCCGCCACCGCCACCGCGATCACCTCGGGCTCCTTGCCGGTGATGCCGGGCACGCCGATCGGGCAGGTGATGCGCGCGAGTTCGTCGGGCGTGAAGCCCCGTGCCTCGAGCCGGTGGCTGAAGGTGGCCCACTTGGTCTTGCTGCCGATCAGGCCGATGTAGGGCAGGTCGCCGTGCGAGCGCAGGCGCTTGAGGCAGGCGATGACGATGTCGAGGTCTTCGGCATGGCTGAAGCTCATGATCAGCACGCGGCTGCCCGGCGCGAGCGCGGCCACGGCGTCCTGCACGGGCTCGGAATGCTCGGTCTCGATCTGCGCCGGCAGCGCATCGGGAAACACGCCGTCGCGGCTGTCGATCCAGCGCACCAAAAAGGGCAGGCCCGCCAGCAGCCGCGCGAGCGCGGCGCCCACGTGGCCGCCGCCGAACAGGGCCACGGGCTGGAGCTGCCCGACCAGCTCGCGCTGCAGCACCGGCGCGTCGGCCGCCGTGATGCGGCGGTACGACAGAAACACCACGCCGCCGCAGCACTGACCCAGGCTCGGGCCGAGCGGATAGCGTTCGATGCCGTCGATGGCGCGCCGCCCCGCGAGCAGCTCGCGCGCTTCCTGCGTGGCCTGGAATTCGAGCTGGCCGCCGCCGATGGTGCCCGTGAGCCCTTCGGCCCACACCGCCATCCAGGTGCCCGCCTCGCGCGGCGCCGAGCCCTGCGTGGATTCGACGCGCACCAGCACCGCGTCTTCGCGGGCCAGGCGCGCCAGCAGCTGATCGACCAAGCCGTTCATTCTCGATACCTTCGGTTGCGGGGGTGCGGATGACTCACGGTATAAACCCGGCGATGAACCGTCAGCTTACGCCGCGCCGCCTCGCCCTCCTGGCCTCTTCCCTCTGCGCCCTCTGGATCGCCGGATGCGGCACCACCGGTTCGGTGCCCGGCCAGCTCAGCAAGGCCACCGCCGACCGCAGCGCCAGCGGCCCCGCGCCGCGCGCGTCGAACGCGGCCACCGCGCGCGACTACCGCCGCGACGCCGCGCGCCACATCTACGAGATCAACCGCTCGCGCATCTATGGCGGCCAGCTGCCGCCGCTGCTCTATGCCGTGGGCACGCTCCAGGTGAATCTCGATGCCGGCGGCAAGGTGGTGTCGATGCACTGGATGCGCGCACCCAAGCATGCGCCCGAGGTCATCGCCGAGATCGAACGCGCCGTGCTGCAGGCTGCACCCTTCCCCGCCGCCGCCCGCCTCGGCCCGGTCACCTGGACCGACACCTGGCTGTGGGACAAGAGCGGACGCTTCCAGCTCGACACCCTCACCGAGGGGCAGTCCCAGGGGAATTGACACCTCAGGACCCGCGGTACGTGGAGTAGCTCCACGGGCTCACCAGCAGCGGCACGTGGTAGTGCTGGTCGGTGTGCGCCACGCCGAAGTCCAGCGACACCTTGTTCAGGAAGTTGGGCTCGGGCAGCTTCACGCCGCGCGCCCTGAAGTAGCCCGCCACGTCGAACACCAGCCGGTAGGTGCCGACCTCGAGCGAGTGGTTGTCGTAGAGCGGCGCGTCGCTGCGGCCGTCCGAATTCAGCGTGAAGCGCTTCACCAGCGTGGCGGCGTCGCCTTGGGTGGTGTACAGCGCCACCTCCATGCCGGCCGCGGGGCCGCCGTGCATCGTGTCCAGTACGTGAGTGCTCAAGCCCATGGGGCGCTCCTTCGAAGATCGATCTGCTGCGGGAAATTCCGGTGGACAAAAGTGTATACAGTTACCGGCTTTGGGTCTATCATGAAAAACATGGAGTCCTCCACCACCCGTTCGATCGTCGACGCGCTCACCAAGGCGATCGTCGACCACCGGCTGCAGCCCGGCACCAAGCTGGCCGAGCAGAAGCTGGCCGACCACTTCGGCGTGTCGCGCACGCTGGTGCGCCAGGCGCTGTTCCAGCTGTCGCAGAACAAGCTCATTCGCCTGGAGCCCGCGCGCGGCGCCTTCGTGGCGGCCCCGGCCGTCGACGAGGCCAGGCAGGTTTTCGCGGTGCGCCGCATGCTCGAGGCCGAGATGACGCGCGAGTTCGTACGCACCGTCACGCCGGCCAAGATCAAGGCGCTCAAGGAGCACGTGGCGCTCGAAAAGTCGGCCGTGTCGGGCGAGGACATATCCGGGCGCACCGAGCTGCTCGGCGACTTCCACGTGCGCATGGCCGAACTCATGGGCAACCAGGTGCTGGCGCAGATCCTCGGCGAGCTGATCTCGCGCTGCGCCCTCATCACGCTCATGTACCAGAGCACCAGCGCGGCCGAGCACTCCAATGACGAGCACGCCGACATCGTGAAGGCGCTGGCCGCGCGCGACGAGGAGCGCGCCGTGCGCCTCATGACCGAACACCTGGAGCACGTCGAGGCCAACCTCACGTTCGACCGCAAGGTGCCCACCAACGACATCTCTCTCGCGCTGTCCTGATCCACGCCATGACCGTCTACGACACCACCCTGCCCTACCCGCGCGACCTCGTCGGCTACGGCCGCAATCCGCCCCACGCCCAATGGCCGGGCGGCGCGCGCATCGCGGTGCAGTTCGTCCTCAACTATGAAGAGGGCGGCGAGAACGCCACGCTGCACGGCGACGCGGGCTCCGAACAGTTCCTTTCCGAGATGTTCAATCCGGCGAGCTTTCCGGACCGGCACATCAGCATGGAAGGCATCTACGAATACGGCTCGCGCGCCGGCGTCTGGCGCATCCTGCGCGAGTTCGAGAAGCGCGGCCTGCCGCTCACCGTGTTCGGCGTGGGCATGGCGCTGGCACGCTACCCCGAGCTGGCCGCGGCCTTCAAGGAGCTGGGCCACGAGATCGCCTGCCACGGCTGGCGCTGGATCCACTACCAGAACCTCGACGAAGCCACCGAGCGCGAGCACATGCGCCTGGGCATGGAGGCGATTGAAAAGCTCACGGGCGAGCGCGCCCTGGGCTGGTACACCGGCCGCGACAGCCCGCGCACGCGCCGCCTCGTGGCCGACTACGGCGGCTTCGAGTACGACAGCGACTACTACGGCGACGACCTGCCGCTCTGGATGAAGGTGCAGAAGACCGACGGCACCGTGGTGCCGCAGCTCATCGTGCCCTACACGCTCGACTGCAACGACATGCGCTTTGCGCTGCCGCAGGGCTACTCGCATGCCGACCCGTTCTTCCAGTACATGAAGGACAGCTTCGACGCGCTCTATGCCGAAGGCGACCCTCAGGGCGACAACTGCCCCAAGATGATGAGCATCGGCATGCACTGCCGCCTGCTCGGGCGGCCCGGCCGCATCACCGCGCTGCAGCGCTTTCTCGATCACATCGGCCAGCACGAGGGCGTGTGGGTCTGCCGGCGCGTGGACATCGCGCGCCACTGGAAGCAGGCGCATCCCTTCGAAACGGCCGCCACCGGAGACCCGTCATGAGCCTGACCCTCGACCAACTGAACGCAGCAACGCCGGGCGATGCCCTGGCGCTGCTCGACGGCACCTACGAACATTCGCCGTGGATCGCCGAGCGTGCGCTCGCGGCACGCCCGTTCCGCTCGCTCGCACACCTGAAGCATGCGCTCGTGCAGGCGGTGGCCGCTGCCTCGGCCGACGAAAAGCTGGGCCTGATCCGCGCCCACCCGGAGCTCGCGGGCAAGGCCATGGTCAGCAAGACGCTCACGGCCGAGTCGACCCATGAGCAGGGCAAGGCCGGCCTCACCGACTGCACGCCGGAAGAGTTCGCGAAGATCCAGCAGCTCAACGCCGACTACAACGCGAAGTTCGGCTTCCCGTTCATCCTGGCGGTGCGCGGGCCGCGCGGCACCGGGCTTTCGAAGCGCGAGATCATCGACACCTTCGAGCGCCGGCTGCACCATCACCCGGACTTCGAGCTTGGCGAGGCGCTGCGCAACATCCACCGCATCGCCGAGATCCGGCTCGACGACAAGTTCGGCGCCGACGTCTCGCTTGGCAACGACGTCTGGGACTGGCAGGAAGCGCTCTCGGTGCACACCGACCCGGGCTACGCCGAGAAGGGCCAGCTCACCGTCACCTACCTGACCGATGCGCACCGCGCCTGCGCCGCACAGATCTCGGGCCTGATGCGCGACTGCGGCTTCGACTCGGTGCACATCGATGCGGTCGGCAACGTGGTCGGCCGCTACGAAGGCACCACGTCCGATGCGAAGGCGCTGCTCACCGGCTCGCACTACGACACCGTGCGCAACGGCGGCAAGTACGACGGCCGCCTGGGCATCTTCGTGCCGATCGCCTGCGTGCGCGAACTCAAGCGCCAGGGCCGACGCCTGCCGTTCGCGTTCGAGGTGGTGGGCTTTGCCGAAGAGGAAGGGCAGCGCTACAAGGCCACCTTCCTGGGATCGGGCGCGCTCATCGGCCATTTCGATCCGCGCTGGCTCGACCAGAAGGACGCCGACGGCATCACGATGCGCGAGGCCATGCGGCATGCCGGCCTCGATGAAGCCGAGATTCCCAAGATCCAGCGCGACCCGGCCCGCTACCTCGGCTTCGTCGAGGTGCACATCGAGCAGGGCCCGGTGCTGACCGAGCTCGACATCCCCCTTGGGATCGTCACCTCCATCAACGGCGGTGTACGCTACGTGGGCGAGATGATCGGCATGGCCAGCCACGCCGGCACCACGCCGATGGGCCGGCGCCGCGATGCCGCCGCCGCAGTGGCCGAACTGATTCTCTTCGCCGAGCAGCGCGCGGCAAAGGACGGCGACTCCGTCGCCACCGTGGGCATGCTCGAAGTGCCCAGCGGCTCGATCAACGTGGTGCCCGGACGCTGCAAGTTCAGCCTGGACATCCGCGCGCCCAACGATCCGCAGCGCGACGCCGTGGTGCGCGACGTGCTGGCCGCGCTGCAGGAAATTGCCGACCGGCGCGGCGTGCGCTTCGTCATCGAGGAAGCCATGCGCGCCGCCGCCGCGCCGAGCGCGCCCGCATGGCAGCAGCGCTGGGAAAAGGCCGTCGAATCGCTCGGCGTGCCGCTCTTTCGCATGCCCAGCGGCGCCGGCCACGACGCGATGAAGCTGCACGAGGTCATGCCACAGGCCATGCTCTTCGTGCGCGGCATCAACTCGGGCATCAGCCACAACCCGCTCGAATCGAGCACCAACGACGACATCCAGCTCGCGGTGCAGGCCTTCCAGCTGCTGCTGGACAACCTCGCCGCCGAACAAGCCCACTGAAAAGAAAAACCATGACCGACTACGCCAAGCTCGACGCCTGGATCGACGCCCACTTCGACGAGGAAGTGCAGTTCCTGCAGCAACTGGTGCAGGTGCCCACCGACACGCCGCCCGGCAACAACGCGCCGCACGCCGAGCGCACCGCCGAGCTGCTGAAGGACTTCGGCCTGGACGCCGAAAAGCACGCCGTGCCGGAACAGGAAGTGAAGGACTACGGCCTCGAGTCGATCACCAACCTGATCGTGCGCCGCAAGTACGGCAAGGACGTCGACGGTGGCCGCACCGTGGCCCTGAACGCCCACGGCGACGTGGTGCCCCCGGGCGAAGGCTGGACGCACGACCCCTACGGCGGCGAGATTGCCGACGGCAGCCTCTACGGCCGCGCGGCCGCCGTGAGCAAGAGCGACTTCGCGAGCTTCACCTTCGCGCTGCGCGCGCTCGAAGCCGTGGCCAGGCCCGCCAAGGGCAGCGTCGAGCTGCACTTCACCTACGACGAGGAATTCGGTGGCATCCTCGGTCCGGGCTGGCTGCTCAAGCAGGGCCTGACCAAGCCCGACCTGATGATCGCAGCCGGCTTCAGCTACGAAGTGGTCACCGCGCACAACGGCTGCCTGCAGATGGAAGTGACGGTGCACGGCAAGATGGCGCATGCGGCCATCCCCACCACCGGCGTCGATGCGCTGCAGGGCGCGGTGAAGATCCTCAATGCGCTCTATGCGCAGAACACGCTCTACCAGCAGGTGACGTCGAGTGTCGAGGGCATCACGCACCCTTACCTCAACGTCGGCCGCATCGAAGGCGGCACCAACACCAACGTGGTGCCCGGCAAGGTACTGTTCAAGCTCGACCGCCGCATGATCCCCGAGGAGAACCCGGTCGAGGTCGAAGCCACGATCCGCAAGGTGATCGCGGATGCCGCGGCCGAGAGCGCCGGCATCACGGTGGAGATCAAGCGCCTGCTGCTCGCCAATTCGATGAAGCCGCTGGCCGGCAACAAGCCGCTGGTCGATGCGATCCAGAAGCACGGCCAGGAAGTGTTCGGCGAGCCGATCAAGGCCATGGGCACGCCGCTGTACACCGACGTGCGCCTCTACGGCGAAGCCGGCATTCCGGGCGTGATCTACGGCGCCGGCCCGCGCACCGTGCTCGAATCGCACGCCAAGCGCAGCGACGAGCGCGTGGTGCTCGAAGACCTGCGCCGCGCCACCAAGGTGATCGCGCGCACGCTGAGCGACCTGCTGGCCTGATCCGAAGCGGCAAGCGGCGCCCGCGTTGCGGGCGTCCGACGCCGCACATCAGTCGCCGCCTACAACCGCCCGTGCGCGCCGGCGCGCAGCATGGGCCGCATGACCGAACGCAGTTCCACGCCCACCTTCACGGCCGATGCCCATGCGGCCGCGCATCGCTTCGCCGACGTCGACGGGATGCAGATCTTCTACCGCGAAGCCGGCCCGCGCGACGCGCCGGTGCTGCTGCTGCCGCACGGCTATCCATGCTCGTCGTTCCAGTACCGCCGGCTCATGCCCATGCTGGCGGACCGGTGGCGCCTGGTGGCGCCGGACTACCCGGGCTTCGGCCTCAGCGATACGCCGCCGGCCGAGACCTTCGGCTTCGACTTCGATGCCTATGCAGGTTTTCTGGAGGCCTTCTGCCGCAAGCTGGGCCTTGATCGCTATGCGCTCTACCTGCACGACTACGGTTCGCAGATCGGCCTGCGCCTGGCCATCCGCCATCCGGAGCGCGTGGCCGCGCTGATCATCCAGAACGGCGACATCTACGAAGACACGCTCGGCCCCAAGTACCGCGCCATCCAGGCCTTCTGGCGCGATCCGTCGGCCAGCAACCGCGCGGTGCTCGAGAAGGCGGTGAACGAAGAGGGATTCCGCGCCGAGTTCGTCGGCGAGGTCCCCGAGGCCCAGGCCGCGCAGATTCCGCCTGACCTGTGGAAGCTCCACTGGCCATTGATGAACACGCCGCAGCGCAAGGAACTCGCGCGCCAGCTGATGGAGGGCCTGAAGCAGAACCTCGAATGGTTTCCGCGCTACCAGGCCTACCTGCGGGAGCACCAGCCGCCCGCGCTCATTGTCTGGGGGCCGAACGACGGCTACATGCCCGAGGCCTCCGCGCGCGCCTACCTGCGCGACCTTCCAAAGGCCGAGCTGGTGCTGACCGACGGCGGCCACTGGCTGCTCGAGACGCACCTCGCGCAGGTGGTGCCGGTCATACGGCGCTTCCTGTCCGCGGTCCACTCGCGCTGAGGGCAATCTCCCGCGTCACGCGCAGGAACTTCTCCATGTCGGCCGCCGAGTGGCAGTGCAGCGGCGAAACCCGCACGGTACCTTCGAGGCCGAAGGAGTCGAGCATGCGCTTGGAGTAGATGCTGCTCGCCACGCGCTCGTAGACCGTCACGCCGCGCAAGCCGTACTCGACCACCGCCTGCGTGCAGTCGAGGTGCGCGAAGCCGATGCCGATGATCAGGTCGCGCTTCGTCAGGTCCGGATGATCGAGGAAGACCTTTACGCCCTCGATGCTGCGCAGGCCGGGGGCCTCGCCGCTTCCGTCCAGCAGCACCGACAGCAGGGCCCGCTCGTGCAGCTCGATGTGCGTGATGCCGGCTTCGAACAAGGCGCGGCGCCCGGTGGCCTCGGTGAAATGGCCGCCGAGCCAGCACACGTAGTCGACGATTTCGGTGAGCACGGCAAACTGCCACGGCGCCGAGCTGCCCAGGTCCCAGAAGTCGGGCTTCTTGCCCGCGAGCTTGTGGTGCGGCAGCTGCGCCGCGCGTTCCGACACCCACGACAGGCCCGAGCCGCGGCAGCCGAAGAACTTGTAGGGCGCCATGTTGATGCCGTCCACCGGCGTCTTCTGCAGGTCGATCAGGCCATGCGGCGCATGCTGCACGGCATCCACCACGATGTAGAGATCGGGCTTGATCTCCCGCGCGCGCCGCACGATCTGCTCCAGGTCGAGCTTGGCGCCCGAGATGTTCGAGGCATGGATCACGTTGAGCAGGCAGGTGTCCTTGTCCACCAGCCGCACGATCTCGTCGGCATCGACGCCGCCGGTCTCGCGGTTGCTCCCGGCCACCCGCAGCTCGCGGCCGGACTTGCCGGCATAGAGGCTCATGGCGTCGAACGACGAGGGATGCTCGAGCACGGTGGTGACCATGTTGGTGCCCGGCACGTTCTCGGCCACTGCGCGCACCATGTCGAACATCGCGCCCGACGCCGTCAGCGACGCGTAGACGCTGCCGCCCCGCGCGTTGAGGATGGTGCGCACGTCGTCCGTGCCTCGGGCCTGGGTCTGCTGCAACTCCACGGCGGTGGCGTGGATGCGCTCGGCGTTGTCGGGAATGGCATCGACCTGCGCGAAGCGCTCGGCCGCCGCCTTGAGCCGGAACGAGCCGCCCGCGTTGTCGAAGTAGAGGCGCTCGCGCCCGTGGTGGTCGTGGTCGACGTTGAGAAAGCGCTGCTTCACCTCGCGCATCAGCGCATCGGAGAACGCCAGCCCATTGGCGTGTCGTGTGTTTGCCGGCATTCTCAGACGCCCTTGTTGTTCGGGTTCCTGTAGGCCTCGCGCACCGCGTCGGACATCGGGAAGTTGAGGTTCACGCTGCGCGGCGGAATGGGCGACATGAACCACTTCGCATAGAGCTTGTCGATGGCGCCCGACTTCATCATTTCGGTCACCGTCTGGTCGACGATCGCCTTGAACTCGGGGTCGTCCTTGCGCATCATGATGCCGTAGGGTTCCTGGCGCAGCACGTCCTTCAGCAGCTTGTAATCGGAGGCGTTGGGCTGGTTGGCGATGAGGCCGGCCAGCTGCACGTCGTCCAGCACGTAGGCCACGGCGCGGTCGCTCGCGAGCAGCAGGAAGGCATCGGCCGTGTCCTTGCCAGCGATTTCCTGCACCTCGATGTTCTCGGTCTTGCGGAAGCCACGCAGCAGCTGCATCGAGGTGCTGCCGGCCACCGTGGCCACGGTCTTGCCCTGCAGGTCGGCGATCGAGTTGATGCCCGAGTTCTTCTTCACCGCGGCCGTGATGTTGGTGACGAAATGGCTCGGCGCGAAGTCGACCTGCTGCTGGCGCTGCACGGTGTTGGTGGTGGTCGCGCAGTCGAGGTCGACCGTGCCGTTCTGCACCAGCGGAATGCGGTTGGTCGAATTGAGCAGCGTGTAGCGCACCTCGATCTTCTGCATGCCGAGCCTGGCCTTGATGGCGTCCACCACCTTCAGGCAGATCTCGTTGGTGAAGCCGATGGGCGCGCTCTCGCCGCCGGTCTTGTAGGAGAACGGGATCTGCGTGTCGCGGCTGCCGATCTGCACCGTGCCCGTTTCCTTGATCTTGCGCAGCGTGGGGCTCTCCTGCGCGGCCGCGGCGCCGCAGAGCAGCGCAATGCTGGCGCCGAAAGCGAGGGACAGTTTGAAGTTCATGGAATGCTCCTTTGAAGATGAGGCCGGAAATACGCGGGACTGCACGAGGCGAATCTTCGGCGCGCCATCAAATTTCCAAAAGCGATTTTTTGTGATTGAATAAGATGAATAAAAGGATTCAATTCGAGGGGCGTGCACCGTGATGACCTTCAAGCAGCTCGAGGCTCTGTACTGGATCGCCAAGCTCGGCGGCTTCGCGCAGGCGGCCAACCAGCTGCATACCTCGCAGTCGGCCGTGTCCAAGCGGGTGCATGAGCTCGAGTTGCTGTTCGACACCGAGCTGTTCGACCGCAGCCAGCGCACCGCACGGCTCACCGAAAAGGGCGAGGAGATGTTCGTGCTCGCGTCCCGGCTGCTCGAGCAGCGCGACGCGGCCGTCGAGCAGTTCAGCAAGCCCGGCGTGGTGGAGCGGCGGCTGCGCATCGGCGTGACCGAGCTCACGGCGATGACGTGGCTGCCCCGGCTGGTCGGCGTGATCCAGCGGCACTACCCCAAGGTCATCCTCGAGCCCGACGTGGACGACAGCCTGCAGCTGCGCGACAAGCTGCTGGCCGACGAGCTCGACCTGGTGATCGTGCCCGACACCTTTGCCGATTCGCGCATGCAGAGCAAGGCCATCGGCAAGGTGCAAAGCGCCTGGATGTGCAAGCCCGGCGTGGTTGCCGCCACCGGCACCGTGCGGCTGCACGAACTCGCGCGCCACCGCATGCTGGTGCAGGGCAAGAACTCGGGCACGGGGCGCGCCTACGACGCCTGGATGAAGGACCAGGGCGTGCAGCCCGCCGACACCATCGTGGTGAGCAACCTCGTGGCGCTGACCGGGCTCACGGTGTCGGGCCTGGGCGTGAGCTACCTTCCGCGCCGGTGCCTGGACCCGCTGGTTTCGGCCGGCATGCTCGCGGTGATCGACGTGGTGCCGGCGCTGCCGGTGGTGCGCTACGTGGCCATGCACAAGGGCGAGCACCGCAGCGCGCTGACCTCGTCGATCGTGATGCTGGCGCAGGAATGCTGCGATTTCACGCGCATGTTCCAGGCGCAGCAGGACGAAGAGCCTGCAGAATGAGCGGCATGAAACCCCGCAAGCAAACCTCCTCCACGCCTTACATCCGGGTCGGTCCCAGCGGCGTGCACGGACTCGGCGCCTTCGCGACGCGCGACCTGCCCGCCCAGGCCTTCCTCGGCCTTTACGAAGGCCGGCGCTACACGCAGCAGGAGATCGCCGCCAGGACGTGGAACGACCAGCTCACCTACCTGTTCACGCTCTCCAACCAGGAAACGATCGACGGCGCCAAGGGCGGCAACGGCACGCGCCACCTGAACCACGCCTGCGACCCCAACTGCGAAGCCGTCGAGGAATACAACGAGGCGGGCGAGCTGATGCTGAAGTTCCAGACCCTGGTTCCGGTGGATGCCGGCGACGAGCTGTTCATCGACTACTCGCTGACCGCGGACGACGGCTCGACCGCCGAGAAATACCCCTGCCATTGCGGCTCGCCCAGCTGCCGCGGAACGATGCTGTCCCCGGCCGAGGCCGACTGACCGCCCACTGACGCTGCTCGCCCTCGAAAGGCGCCATGGCCACGGGCCAGGGCGCCTTTTTTCGTTGGCGCGGCCAGTCGCCATCTCAGGGAATCTACGGATATATGATTTGCCGGATGGGCTTGATTGCACACTGTTTTTGTATACAAATAACGCACCCGATCACCGGTGCGGAAATTTGCGCTGGAAACGGTCCCTCCATCCACCCATTCGCACGAGGAAAGACCATGAGCACAGTCGTCAGCCATGCCCCCGCGGGGGCTGCCGAAGCCGGCATTGCGTCGCACGCGGAATCGAACGCCCTCATCAAGCCCGGCTATGACCCGCGCCTGACCAACGAGGACCTCGCCCCGCTGAAGAAACAGACCTGGGGCCAATACAACATCTTTGCGTTCTGGATGTCCGACGTGCACAGCGTGGGCGGCTACATCACAGCCGGCAGCCTGTTTGCGCTGGGCCTGTCGAGCTGGCAGGTGCTGGTGTCGCTGCTGGTGGGCATCGTGATCGTGCAGTTCTTCTGCAACCTGGTGGCCAAGCCGAGCCAGGTCACGGGCGTGCCCTACCCCGTGGTGTGCCGCGCGCCCTTCGGCGTGCTGGGCGCCAACATCCCGGCCATCATCCGCGGGCTGATCGCGGTGGCCTGGTACGGCGTGCAGACCTATCTGGCCTCGGCCGCCTTCATGGTGCTCGCGCTGCACATGTTCCCGAACCTCGCGCCGTATGCCGACGTAGCCCGGCACGGCTTCGCGGGCCTGTCGATGCTGGGCTGGCTGGCCTTCATGATCATGTGGGTGCTGCAGGCCTTCGTGTTCTGGCACGGCATGGAAGCGATCCGCAAGTTCATCGACTGGGCCGGCCCGGCCGTGTACGTGGTGATGGCCATCCTGTGCGGCTGGCTGGTGTGGAAGGCCGGCTGGAGCAACATCG
Source organism: Variovorax beijingensis (assembly GCF_003951285.1). Lineage (GTDB taxonomy): Bacteria > Pseudomonadota > Gammaproteobacteria > Burkholderiales > Burkholderiaceae_C > Variovorax > Variovorax beijingensis. The sequence continues at coordinate 259,942 of NZ_RXFQ01000002.1, forward strand.
ACCTGAACCTCGGCGGCATCAAGTTCCAGGGCTGGGACGCGCTGCCGGTGATGCTCTCGGCCATTGCGCTGGTGGTGAGCTACTTCAGCGGCCCGATGCTCAACTTCGGCGACTTCTCGCGCTACGGCAAGAGCTTCGACGCGGTGAAGAAGGGCAACTTCTGGGGCCTGCCGATCAACTTCGTGTTCTTCTCGCTGCTGACGGTGATCACCACCGCGGCCACGCTGCCGGTGTTCGGCGAACTCATCACCGATCCGGTGCACACCGTGGGCAAGATCGACAGCACCACCGCCGTGGTGCTGGGCGCGCTGACCTTCATGATCGCCACCATCGGCATCAACATCGTGGCCAACTTCGTCTCGCCGGCCTTCGACTTCTCCAACGTGGCGCCGCAGCACATCAGCTGGCGCACGGGCGGCATGATCGCGGCGGTGGGCTCGGTGTTCCTCACGCCGTGGAACCTCTACAACAGCCCCGAGGTCATCCACTACACGCTCGACGTGCTGGGCTCGTTCATCGGCCCGCTGTTCGGCATCCTGATTGCCGACTACTACATCGTGCGCCGGCAGCGCATCGACGTGGACGCGCTCTACACCATGAGCCCCAAGGGCGAATACTGGTACAGCGGCGGCTACAACCCGAAGGCGATCCAGGCGCTGATCCCCTCCGCCCTGGTGCCGATCCTCTGCGTGATGGTGCCGGCGCTGCGTGGTGGCGCGAACTATGCATGGTTCATCGGCATGGCACTGGGCTTCGTCATCTACGCCCTGCTGAACCGCAACAACAAGACTTGAAACACTGAAAGAGAAGGGCCGCGCCGTGCGCATCAAGATCATCAATCCCAACACCACCTGGAGCATGACCGAGAAGATCGGCGCCTGCGCCCGCGCGGTGGCGAGCGCCGGCACGCAGATCGTCGCGGTCAGCCCGGCCATGGGGCCGGTTTCCATCGAAAGCCACTACGACGAGGCGCTGGCCGTGCCCGGCCTCCTGCAGGAAATTGCGGCTGGCGAGCGCGAGGGCATCGACGGCTACGTGATCGCCTGCTTCGGCGATCCGGGCCTGAAAGCCGCGCGCGAACTGGCGCGCGGCCCGGTGGTGGGCATCGCCGAAGCCGCGATGCACCTGGCCAGCATGGTGGGCAGCCGCTTCAGCGTGGTGACCACGCTCGGCCGCACGATGGGCCAGGCCTGGCACCTGGCCGAGATCTACGGCATGGAGCGCTTCTGCGCCAAGGTGCGCGCCTGCGAATTGCCGGTGCTCGAGCTCGAGGAGCCCGGCTCCCGGGCGCGCGAGCGCATCGTCGACGAATGCCGGCGCGCGCTCGAGGAAGACGGCTCCGACTGCATCGTGCTGGGCTGCGCCGGCATGACCGACCTGTGCGAGCACATCGGCGGCCTGCTCGGCGTGCCGGTGATCGACGGCGTGGCTGCGGCCACCAGGCTGGTCGAGTCGCTGGTCGCGCTGAAGCTCTCGACCAGCAAGCACGGCGAGTTGGCCCATCCGCTGCCCAAGGCCATGAAGGGCGCGCTCGAGGGCTTCACCTTGCGCGGCTGACAGTGCCCGGCGCGCGCGCTGCAGCCCTGCGCTGAGCCACAATCTGCGCATGCCCCGCGCCAGCACCAAATCCGCCGCCTCCTCCGCCGCCTCCTCCGCCGCCTCCTCCGCCACTGCCACCGCCGCTGCCGCTGCCGCTGCCACCGAGAACGGTGCAGCCGCCACCGACAAGGGCAGCTCCATCGAAAGCATCGCGCAGGACATCGCCACCGCCATCGTCGAGAAGCGCCTTCCGCCCGGCACCTGGCTGCGCGAAGAGGCACTGGGCCGCGTCTATTCTGTGAGCCGCACCAAGATCCGCGCGGCCTTGCTGATGCTCTCGAAGGACAAGCTCATCGAGATGATTCCCGACAAGGGCGCGTTCGTGTGCCAGCCCACGGTGCAGGAGGCGCGCGAAGTGTTCGCGGTGCGCCGCATCCTCGAAAGCGAGGTGGTGCGCCTGTTCATTGCCAATGCACGGCCACGCGACTACCAGGTGCTGGAGCAGCACATCAAGTTCGAGCGCACCGCGCTGCGCCAGACCACCACCACGGGCACAGTGCGCGAGAAGGTGCTGGGCGACTTCCACGTGGCGCTGGCCGAGGCCACCGGCAACAGGACGCTGGCCGAGCTGGTGCGCGAACTGGTCGCGCGCAGCTCGCTGATCGCGATGCTCTACCACTCGTCGAACGACCCGCATTGCTCGTCGGACGAGCACTCGGACTTCCTTCGCATCTGCCGCAAGGGCGACGTGGAAGGTGCCGTGCTCTGCATGGTCGGCCACCTGGAGCGCATCGAGGCCAGCCTGGAACTCGGCACCGAGAAGCCGGACCGCCAGCTCGACCTGGTGAAGGCGCTGCTCGCCTAGGGGGCAATTCAGCGCCTGGCTTTCGGAGCGCGCTTCCTTGGCGCACGCGCAGGAGAGCCAGCCGATGCGGCAGCGGTTGTTCCCGGATCTTCCGCACCTGCGGCACCTGCAATCAGTCCGCGCAGGAACACCATGATCAGCCGTCCCGAGGGATCCGGGCGCGTGCTGATCCTCTGCAGTGCCAGCCCATGCGACAGGGCCATGAAGGCAGCGGCCAGCTCGTCCGGTGCGGCAGGAGGCGTGCGCCCGAGCTTGTCGAACAACTGGCCGATCACGCCGCCGAGCTCGGACCGGTGTTTGTTCCACACCTTCTGATACTCCGCAGCGAAGCTTCGGCTGCGGTTGGCATGCAGCTGAAGTTCGATGGAAAGCATGCACCAGTCGGCATCGTGATTGAGCGTGGAAGCCCAGGCTTCCAGTTCGGCAAGCATCTGGCCGGGCTCTTGCTGCTCGTTGCCCATCACCTTGAAAAGCTGCGCCGCTTCCGCCTCCATGTGCCGCCGCAGCAGCTCCAGGAGGACGTCTTCCTTGCTCGAGAAGTTCGAATAGAAGGCGCCTTGGGAGTAGCCCGCCTTGTCCGCGATGTCGCGGATCGACGCGCCCCCATAGCCGTTCGCCACAAACAGCTGCTGCGCGGTTTCGACCAGGCGCTCGCGCGTCTGCGCCCGGCTTTCCTCGCGGGTCAGGCGCTTTCTTGCTGTCGTCGGGCTCATGTCTCAAAAGATATCACATGAACTTTGGATATCGGCTGGCGAAACACCTGCGTCCGGGGCAACGCCGGAAGCCGAGATTCAGAAATCACTTGATATTTGAAAATGCCGCAGCTACATTCAAAACTCGTTTGATTTTTGAAATTCGATTGATATGGAAAAAACCAAGGCCTTGAGGTCCGCGTTCGTCACCGGCGCGACCGGCCTTCTCGGCAACAACCTGGTGCGCGAACTGGTCGCGCGAGGCGTCTCGGTCAAGGCCCTTGTCCGCTCGAAGGCCAAGGGCCAGCAACAGTTTGCGGGCGTGAAGGGCGTCGAACTGGTGCTGGGCGACATGGCCGATGTGCCCGCCTTCGCCGGCGCGCTGCAAGGGTGCGGCGTGGTGTTCCACACCGCCGCGTTCTTCCGGGACAACTTCAAGGGCGGCAGCCACTGGCAAGAGCTCAAGCGCATCAATGTGGACGGCACGCGGCAGCTCATCGAGCAGGCCTACGGTGCCGGCATCCGGCGCTTCGTCCAGACCTCGTCCATCGCGGTGCTCAACGGCGAGCCGGGCGTGCCCATGGACGAGACCTGCCTGCGCGACCTGGCCGACGCCGGCGACGACTACTACCGCAGCAAGATCATGGCCGACCAGGTCGTGTCGGCCTTTCTGGACACGCACCCGGACATGCATGCGAGCTTTGTCCTGCCCGGATGGATGTGGGGGCCGGCCGATATCGGCCCCACCTCGTCAGGACAATTCGTCAACGACGTGGTGCTCGGAAAACTGCCCGGACTGGTACCCGGCAGCTTTTCCGTCGTCGACGCCCGCGATGTGGCACGGGCGCAGATTTCGGCCGCGGAGCACGGGCAACGCGGCGAACGCTACCTGGCAGCCGGCCGCCACATGACGATGCAGGAACTGGTGCCCCTGTTGGGGAAGATCGCGGGCATCAAGACGCCGACGCGCCGTTTGCCCTTTCCGCTCCTGTATCTGCTGGCGGCGGTGCAGGAACTCTACGCGCGGACCACCGGCAAGCCCATCCTGCTCAGCCTGGCCACCGTGCGGCTGATGCGCAAGGAGGCGGGGCGCAGCCATTTCAACCACACGAAGAGCGAACAGAAGCTTCAGCTGAAGTTTCGCCCGATCGAGCAGACCGTTGCCGACACGCTCGCCTGGTATCGCGGCAATGGCTGGCTGCCCGGTGTGCCGACCCGAACCGAAACCTGAACAAGGGAAAAAAGACCGTGACCAACAGATCGAACCTGAAACTCTCGACGGCCTTCGCAGCCGTTCTTTGCATCGCGGCAGCGCCGCAGAACTCCGCGGCCCAGGGCGTCCCTGCCGCCAGGACCGCAGGCAGCATGGCCGAGTTCTGCAGCAAGGGGCAGGCGGAGTACCCGGGAGGCATCGCCCGCATGCATCCCTCGTTCAAATTCAACATCTGCTGGTGGCTCGAGGATGCCGGCATCGAAGCACGCAGCTTCGACGAAATCGCGGCGGCGCTGCCGGAACACGCAGGGCCGTCGCAGGCAGCCTGGCAAGCAACTTTCGACAAGCCTGCCCAGATGCATCTGGAACGGGCCCGCGCACTCGAAGAGCGGGGCAACGGCACCGCCGCATCGGCCGAATACAAGAAGGCCGCTTTCTACTTTCGGATGAACCGGCTTCCCAAGCGTGTTCCCGCGGCGGACCTGCAGGCCACCGAACGAGCCCATGTGCTCCTCGGAAAGCCGCTGCAACGGGTCGCATTCAAGACCGGTGCGAAGGAATTCATCGGCTACTTCCGGGCACCGCCGGCACGGCCGGGCGGCAACGAGAAGCTGCCGGTGCTGGTCATCCTTGGCGGCCTCGACAACATGAAGACCGAGATGATCCGGCACAGCGACTACTTCATGGGCCGCGGCTTCGCCACCATCATTGTGGAGAACCCGGACACCGGGGAAAACCAGCTCGGGTTTCGCCCGGCGTCCCATGCGATGCTCGACGCCGTGGCGGACTACATCAAGACCCGCGGCGACCTGGACGCGAGCCGGGCGGCCGTGTACGGCTGGAGCATGGGAGGCTACCTGGGAACGCTTGGGGGCCTGCGCAACGACTTCTACAAGGCGATCGTCAATGTGGGCGGCCCCAGCGATTCGAGCTTTGGGCAGGCGCATTGCAAGGTGGCTCCTGCATGGATCGTCGCGCCCTACACCCTGTTTGCGAACATGAATCCGCAGACCACGCCTCGCGAAGCGATGTGCGAGTACTACGAAGCATTCCAGCTCTCGCGCCAGCTGAAGAAGCCGACCGCGGCGCAGCTGCGCAAACCCATTCTCATGGTGAACGGCGCGCGCGAAGACCTCGTCTCCAGGGACGAGCCCGCATCGCTTGCGGCGCTGGGCTTCAACGTGACGCAACTGGTGTTCGGGGAGGACGGCCACACGGCGGAGTCGAACATGGGTGAGCACTTCGAGTTCACCGCGAACTGGCTCATGCGGCGGCTGAAGATGGAAAACTGATCCGGGTTTACCTGCATCCGGATTGCGGCATAAATTGTATACAGTTTGGCGTACACGACGAGTGGACGCCACGGGCACCCGTGCCGTCCACGCACCTTTCCCCTTGCCGCTGCAGGAGAAACGCAATGACGGCCGACACCCTTTCCACAGTCCATCCGGTGGACCAGCGACTGCCTTCGGGCAAGCTCGCGGCCCTGGGCCTTCAGCATGTGCTGGTGATGTACGCGGGGGCCGTTGCGGTCCCGCTGATCGTCGGCCGCGCGCTCAAGCTCTCGCCCGACGAGGTTGCGCTCCTGATCTCGGCCGACCTGTTCTGCTGCGGCATCGCCACGCTGATCCAGGCGCTGGGCGCCACGCAGTGGTTCGGCATCAGGCTGCCGGTGATGATGGGCGTGACCTTCGCATCGGTCGCGCCCATGGTGGCCATTGCCAATGCCAACCCGGGCCAGAACGGCGCGCAGCTGCTGTTCGGCGCCATCATCGGCGCGGGCGTGGTGTCGATATTGATTGCGCCGCTGGTGAGCCGCATGCTGCGCTTCTTTCCGCCGGTGGTCACGGGCACCATCATCGCGGTGATCGGCATCAGCCTGATGCGCGTGGGCATCAACTGGATCTTCGGCAACCCGGTGGGGCCGACGGCGCCTGCGCTGGTGGACCCGGTGTATGCCAAGTGGCTCGCGGAGGTGACCTCGCCGGGCAGCTCGATTCCGGCGGTGCCCAAGGGCTTTGCCATCATGCCGACCGTGCCCAACCCCAAGTACGCGGACCTGTCGGGCTTCGGCGTGGCCGCGCTGGTGCTGGTGTCGATCCTGCTGATCGTCAAGTACGCCAAGGGCTTCGTCGCCAACATCTCGGTGCTGCTGGGCATCGTGATCGGCGCGGTGGTGGCATCGGCAACCGGCCTCATGACCTACGAGAAGGTCGGCAAGGCGGCCTGGGTGGACGTGGTGCTGCCCTTCCACTTCGGCATGCCGCAGTTCGACCCGGTCCTGATCCTCACGATGACGCTCATCATGATCGTGGTGATGATCGAGTCGACCGGCATGTTCCTCGCGCTCGGCGAAATGACCGACCGGAAGATCACGCAGAAGGACCTGGCCAAGGGCCTGCGCACCGACGGCCTGGGCACGCTGATCGGCGGCATCTTCAACACCTTTCCGTACACCAGCTTCTCGCAGAACGTGGGACTGGTGGCCGTCACGGGCATCAAGAGCCGCTATGTCTGCGTGGCCGGCGGCGTGATCCTGGTCGTGCTGGGCCTGCTGCCCAAGATGGCGGCACTGGTCGAATCGCTGCCCACGGTGGTGCTCGGCGGCGCGGGCCTGGTGATGTTCGGCATGGTGGCGGCCACCGGCATCCGCATCCTCTCGGGCGTGGACTTCAAGACCAACCGCCACAACGCGATGATCGTGGCGGTGTCGATCGGGATCGGAATGATTCCGCTCATTGCGCCCAACTTCAAGCAATGGATGCCGCATGCCATTCACTCGCTGATCGAGTCGGGCATCCTGCTGGCGTCGATCAGCGCGGTGCTGCTGAACCTGTTCCTCAATGGCGCGAAGCACGACGAAGAGGCCGTGATCGCGGCGGCCAGGCAGGCCGAAGCCCACTAGAGACTGCTCAGATCATCGCGAGCGGCGCCTTGCGGCGCGGCGGCGGATGGAGGCGGTCGAGTTCGGCGAGGGTCGCCGCATCGAGCTTGAGGTCGGCGGCTGCGAGGTTCTCTTGCAGGTGCGCGCTGCGCACGGCCTTCGGGATCGCGGCAACGCCGGGCCGCGCGATCACCGCGGCCAATGCGAGTTGCGCGGCGCTCATGCCGAGCCGTGCGGCCAGCTCCCGCAGTGCGCCGTCCGAAGCCAGCGCGCCCTGGTCGATCGGGCTGTAGGCCATCAGCGGCATGCCGTTCTCGCGCAGCCAGGGCAGCAGGCTGAACTCCGGGCCGCGTTCGGCGAGCGACAGGTACACCTGGTTGGCGGCGCAGCCGGGACCCGACCCGACGAGCCGCGCCAGCTCTTCCATGTCGTCGGTGTCGAAATTGCTCACGCCCCAGCGCGCGATGCGCCCCTTGGCCACCAGCGCCTGCATCGCGTCGACCGTTTCGCGCAGCGGATGGCTGCCGCGCCAGTGCAAGAGGTACAGGTCGATCGTGTCGAGCCCGAGCCGCTTCAGGCTGCGCTCGCAGGCCTCGGGCGTGCCGCGCCGGCTCGCGTTGTGCGGGTAGACCTTGCTGACGATGAAGAGCTCCTGGCGCCGCACGTCACCCGCGCGCAGGGCCTCTGCCATGGCCTGTCCGAGCACGGTTTCGGCGCCGCCCTCGCCGTACATCTCGGCGGTGTCGATCAGCCGGTAGCCCATCGCGATGGCTTCGCGCACCGCGGCAACATCGGCCGCACGGCGGCCCGCGATTTCGCCCATGCGCCAGGTGCCGAGGCCGATCACCGGCATCTCGCCGCCGGCCGGGAGTGAAAGGGTTCGCATGGCCGCGATGGTACGGCGGCCCCGGCGGCCGATCCGGGTATCGGGGCAAAATCCCCGGTCGCCGCCCCGGTCGGCCCCGCCTCCCATGCCGCCCCTGCCTCCCCTCCCGCCCGAAACACCAACGGCCCGTTCGCGCCGCGGCCGCTGGCGCGCGCTGCTCGCCTGGGCGGCCGCCGCGGCCGTGGCGCTGCTGCTGATCGGCGCGGCGGGCCAGTGGGCCGCGGCCCGCGAGGCGAGCTTCCAGGCGGACTCGATCCGCCGCGCGATGGAGGTCCACGCGCTGGGCCTGCGCGATGCCGCCGGCAAGTACGGCTACCTGCCGCGCACCGCGGGCATGCACCCCGACGTCTTCGACGTGCTGGCCCATCCGCGCGACCCGGCGGCGCAGCAGCGTGCCAACCGCTACATCGAGGAAGTGAACCGCCACGCGGGCTCCGATGCCCTCTACCTGATCGACCTGCAGGGCGTCACGCTGGCGGCGAGCAACTGGGACACGCCGCAGAGCTTCGTCGGCGAGTCCTATGCCAACCGGCCCTACTTCATCGATGCGCGCGCGGGCCGCAACGGCCTTTTCTACGGCGTGGGCCAGACCACCGGCGAGCCCGGGCTCTTCATGTCCGCCCCGGTGCGCGCCGAGGCCGGCGCCGTGCTGGGCGTGCTGACGGTCAAGATCAGCCTGCGCCAGCTCCAGGAGGCCTGGACCTTCGCGCGCGAACCGATCCTGCTGACCGACGCGCGCGGCATCGTGTTCCTGAGCTCGGTGCCGGCCTGGATGTACCAGGCCACGCGGCCCCTCGCCGCCGCCGACCTGGACCGCATGAAGCGCGAGCAGCAATACGGCGCCCGCACCGGCTTCTCGCCGCTGCCATGGACGGTGGAGCGCGAGGAAGGACAGCCGGGCTACCTCGTGCGCACCGACATCGGCGGCAAGGCGCGCCGCTTCCTCGCGCTGGACGAGCCGCTGCCCGACCTGGGCTGGACGCTGACCGTGATGGCCGACCACGCCGAGGTCACCCGCGCGCGCGAGCGCACCTGGATGCTGGGCCTGCTGTGCGCGGGCGTGCTGCTGCTGGGCGGGCTCTACTGGCAGCTGCGCGAGCGCCGCTTCGCCGAACAGCGCGATGCGCGGCGCGACCTGGAGCTGCGGGTGCGCGAGCGCACGCACGCCCTGGACGAGGCCCACGCCTTCCGCAAGGCGATGGAGGACTCGCTGCTGGTGGGCATGCGCGCACGCGACCTCGAAGGCCGCATCATCTATGTCAACCCCGCCTTCTGCGAGATGACCGGCTACGGCGCCGACGAACTGCTCGGCCGGCTGCCGCCCTACCCCTACTGGCATCCCGACGACGTGGCGCAGCACTGGCTGCACTACCAGGCCATGATGAGCGGGCAGCCCGCGCGCTCGGGCTTCGAGTCGCGCCTGCGGCACCGCGACGGGCACGAGGTGATCACCATGGTCTACACCGCGCCGCTGATCGACGCCGATGGCCGCCACAGCGGCTGGATGAGCTCGGTGGTGGACATCACCGAGCAGAAGCGCGCCGAGCTGCGCCAGCGCCAGAACGACGAGCAGCTGCAGCATGCGCAGCGCCTTGCCAGCCTGGGCGAGATGGCCTCCACCCTGGCCCACGAGCTGAACCAGCCGCTGATGGCGCTGAGCAATTTCGCGAGCGCCGCCAAGGCCTTTGCGGAACAGGGCAACCAGGCGCTGCTGGCCAGCAGCCTCGACGAGACCGTGGCGCAGGCCCGGCGCAGCGCCGAGATCGTGCGGCGCATCCGCGGCTTCGTGCGCCAGCGCACCGCCGGCACGGAGGATTGCGCGGTGGCGGCACTGGTCACCAATGCGCTGGCGCTGCTGCAGGGCGAGATGCGGCTGCGCCAGGCGCGCGCGGAGGTCCGCATCGCGCCTTCGCTGCCCCCGGTGCGCGGCGACCGCGTGCTGCTGGAGCAGGTGCTGCTGAACCTGCTGTCCAACAGCCTGCATGCCATGCTCGCCACGCCGCCAGAAGAGCGCGTGGTGGAGGTCGAGGCCGATCTGCTCGAAGGCCGCGTGCACATCCGCGTGGCGGACCGGGGTTCCGGCATCGACGCCGCGCAGGCCGAGCAGGTGTTCGCACCCTTCTTCACCACCAAGGCCGGCGGGCTGGGGTTGGGGCTGAATATCTGCCGCACCATCGTCGAAGCCCACCGCGGCCGGTTGTCCTTTGCCAACCGGGCCGGTGGTGGCACAGTTTTCACCCTCGAACTGGAAATCTCATCCCCGTGACCGCCCTTGCCAACCACCTGTGCATCGTCGACGACGACGAGGCCGTGCGCCGCTCGCTGGGCCTTTTGCTGCTGTCGCGCGGCCATGCGGTGCAGGCCTTTGCCTCGGGCGAGGCCTTCCTGGCCGGCGCGGACCTGCAGCGCCCGGGCTGCGTCGTGCTGGACCTGCGCATGGAAGGCATGAGCGGGCTGCAGGTGTTCGATGCGCTGCGCGCGCAGGACAGCCCGCTGGTGGTGATCTTCCTGTCCGGCCACGGCGACATTCCGATGGCGGTCGAGGCGGTGCAGAACGGCGCCTTCGGCTGGCTCGAGAAGCCCTGCAACGACGAGCGCCTGCTCGAGAGCATCGCCAAGGCGCTGCAGAAGGCCGAGGAGATCGCCGTGCGCCGGCAGGCGCGGCAGGCCGCCGAGGCCCTGTGGTCCAAGCTGACGCCGCGCGAGATGCAGGTGGCCCGGCTGGTAGCCCAGGGCCTGCCCAACAAGCGCATTGCGCTGGAACTCGCGCCGCTGGAGCAGCGCACGGTGGAAACGCACCGCGCCCATGTGTTCGCCAAGCTCGGCCTGTCGAACAGCCATGAGCTCGACCGCTTCCTGCGCGAGCACGGTTTGTAACTTTTTCTAGGTATTTACCCTTGCGTACACGTACGTAGCGCCGCGGCGGGCGCCTACGGACGACAGCGCGGCCCCGGCCGGACAGACTTGCCGGCACGGCTTTCCGCGGCTCCGCGGGGGGCCTCAGCCAGAGACAAGGACCCCCGAATGACCGCCATTGCCAGCGCCACCGCCGGTGCCTCCAGCCCGGACGCGACCAGCGCCCACGCGCCCACCACCACGCCCTACACCTTCGAGGAAAAGCGCAAGCGCATCTTCGCCATCTTTGCCGCCTCGTCCGGCAACCTGGTGGAGTGGTTCGACTTCTACGTCTACGCCTTCTGCGCGATCTACTTCGCGCCCTCGTTCTTTCCCAAGTCGGACCCCACGGTCCAGCTGCTGAACACGGCGGGCGTGTTCGCTGCCGGCTTCCTGATGCGCCCGATCGGCGGCTGGCTGTTCGGCCGGCTGGCCGACCGCAAGGGCCGCAAGACCTCGATGGTGACCTCGGTCGTCATGATGTGCGTGGGCTCGCTGGTCATTGCCTGCCTTCCCACCTATGCGCAGATCGGCGCCTGGGCGCCCGCGCTGCTGCTGGCCGCGCGCCTGCTGCAGGGCCTGTCGGTCGGCGGCGAGTACGGCACCACCGCCACCTACATGAGCGAAGTGGCCATGCGCGGCCAGCGCGGCTTCTTCTCGTCGTTCCAGTATGTGACCCTGATTGGCGGCCAGCTGCTGGCCGTGGTGGTCGTGGTGGTGCTGCAGCAGGTGCTCGACGAGGCCGAGCTCAGGGCCTGGGGCTGGCGCATTCCCTTCGTGCTGGGCGCCGTGGCGGCCATCGTGGCGCTGATGCTGCGCCGCACGCTGACCGAGACCGCCAGCACCCAGACCCGCGCCGCCAAGGGCGCCGGCAGCGTCGCCGAGCTGTTCAGGCACCACAAGCGCGCCTTCTTCGTGGTGCTGGGCTACACGGCCGGCGGCTCGCTGATCTTCTACACCTTCACCACCTACATGCAGAAGTACCTGGTGAACTCGGCCGGCATGTCGATCAAGACCGCCAGCAACGTGATGACTGCCTGCCTGTTCATCTACATGTGCATGCAGCCGCTGTTCGGTGCACTGTCGGACCGCATCGGCCGGCGCAGCAACATGCTGCTGTTCGGCGCGCTCGGCGCGCTCATGACGGTGCCCGTGCTGAGCAACCTGCAGAGCGTGGGCAGCCCGCTGATGGCCGGCGTGCTGATCACGCTGGCGCTCGCGGTGGTGAGCTTCTACACCTCGATCAGCGGCATCGTGAAGGCCGAGATGTTCCCGCCCGAAGTGCGCGCGCTGGGCGTGGGCCTGTCGTATGCCGTGGGCAACGCCATCTTCGGCGGCAGCGCCGAATACGTGGCGCTGGGCCTGAAGTCGATCGGCCACGAGTCCTACTTCTACTGGTACGTGACCGCGATGATGGGCGTGGCCTTCATGGTGAGCCTGCTGCTGCCGAAGCAGGCGACCTACCTGCACCACGACAAGTAGCCGGGCAAGAGGCGCCCGGCCTCAGAAAAGTATCACCCACTCCCCGCGCAGGTAGCGGTACTGGTAGCTGGGCCCCGAGAAGGTGGTGCTGCGGCTGTAGCCGGCGCCAAAGCGGAAGACCTGCGATCCCCTCACGGGGCTTTGCAGGTTCACGTCCAGCAGCCGCGTCGGCTGCCGGAACTCGTGGTTGATCGTCTCGGTGCCGAGCCCCGCCGTGACCGCGAGGGTCCAGCCCGAAAAGCGCTGCCGCCAGCCGATCGCCAGCATTGCCTCGCTGTAGTTCTTCGGATTGAAGTAGGCCCTGTCCACGTCCTCGTGGCTGCTGCGGTAGGTTCGATAGCGCGCCTGCAGGGTCAGACCCAGGTCGAGCGACGGCTGGTAGATCAGCCGCAGGCGGCCGTGGTCGCGCCGGTTGCCGTCCGAGAAATACTGCTGCGCCGCGAGCCCGACCAGGGTCACATGGCTTCCAAGCCCCTGGTCCACGGCCACCCCGACAAACGAAAAATCGATGCCGCGGTCCAGCGACTTCGGGGTCTCGACCCAGTCGCGCGTCACGAGGAACTCCACCGCCGTGCTCTTCGTGGGCGACAGGCGGTAGCTGCCGTCGAGGGTGAGCAGCGTGTGCCCGCCCTGCTCGAACGCGCCGACCTCGATCGCGCCTCCGTCGGTGGTCTTCGTTTCGACCGAGCGGGCGAGGAACGAAATCTTCTTGCCTGTCCTTTGCCAGTTGCCCTGCTTGTATTGATAGTCGCCGAGCCGGAACCCCAGGTAGCGGTCGGCATTTTCAAAGGCGGGAAAGAACTCCACCGACACCCGCCGCGACTGAAAATCATCGCTGTCGCTGGTGAGGAAGAATTCCGGGCCAAAGGCCATGCCGGCCAACTTCTCGTTTGCTTTTTCTTCCTCCGCCCTGCAGGGAGCGGTCAGCACCAGGCACCCCAGGGCAACGGCGGCAAGATACCTCGGCAGCCCCGTCATTTGGTTCCCCAGGCCTTGGGCTTCCTGAACAGTTCATCGAGGTAGCCGAGTACGCTGGCGGGCTGCAGGATCAGGCTGTACAGCAGCACGTAGACGAAGAAACCCTGGACATTCTTTCGCACCACCAGGCCTGTCTTGCTGAACATCCGGCGTTCGATCCGGAACATGAGCAGGCTCAATGCGAATGTGGCCGGTATCAATGCAAGGGTCATGATTCCCACGATCCAGTAATGGCCGAAGAACGCGAGAATTATTCCGGGTATGAACCCGATGGTGCATGCCAGATCCAGCCACGGAAACAGCAGGTTCCAATAGATGAAGAATGTCGACAGGCGCGGCTTGACCAGGATCCCCGGGTGCTTGATGAAGGCTTCTGCCATGCCGCGCGCCCATCGCTGGCGCTGCTTGACCAATTGCTTGACGGTGGTGGGCACATTGGTGAACAGGCACGCGTCCTCGCAGTGGCCCACCCGATAGCCGGCTTTCAGCAGGGCCCAGGTGAGCACGATGTCCTCGCCCACGCATTCGGGCCATCCGCCAACCTCGATCAGTGCGGCCCGGTCGTAGATCGAAAACGCACCTTGGGCAACCAGGGTGCCCTGGAACAGCGACTGCACGCGCTTGATGGCGGCAATGCCATGGAAGTAGTCCCATTCCTGGCAGCGGGTGATCCAGTTCAGCCGCGAGTTGCGGACCAGGATCTTTCCCGCGACAGCCCGCGTATGGGGCGGGTCGGCGCGATAGCGCTCGACGATGCTGGCCAGCGCGCCACGGTAAAGGAAGGAGTCGGCATCGACGGTGATGACTAGGTCGTGCGCCACCTCCTTGAACCCGATGTTCAGCGCGCGCGCCTTGCCGCCATTTTTTTCCAGGTCCACGAAGGTCAGCCACGGGTACCGTTCCCGGGCACGCTGGACGACCAGCGACGTGCCGTCCGCGGACCCGTCGTTGATCACGATCACCTGCAGTTCGCCCGGGTAATTCTGCCGATCGATGCTGACCAGCGTCTCTTCGATGGACGCTTCCTCGTTGTAGGCGGCAATCAGGATCGAGATCGGGGGATAGACCGCCAACGCGGGATGCGGCGGCCTCCTGTCCAGCAGCAGGCTGATGGCCAGGAATGCATTCATGAAGCCCGGAACAATGGCAATGCCATACACCAGGAAAATGGCCAGGGCCATCCCGACCCGATCCGTCAGATCGGCCAGCCAGGGGTCCGCCGCCCATATCGAGAACCACATCCAGGCGCAGGCGCCAATCAACGCAATAACAAACTTGCCCGACACGGGCAGGTAAATCATTGGCTGCAGCGCCTTCTGGCCTTCTTCGTTCATGTCGCTCTCGAGTGTTCCAGCGAATGTAACTCTCGATAATCGACGTGAACAGTCTGGTTACATTCTCGATGACTGTTAACAACACTGGGAGGCGCCCCGCCCCGGCCCCTTCACCCGTGGTGCCCGGGAATACCCTCTGGTTGCCCCGAAGCCTTCTTGCCTACATTGCTTGTATGCAAGAAAAGCGATCCTTGCATGCAAACACCGCCAAGACATACAAGGAGACCTCCATGCCTCGCTTCGCCAAATCGCTCTTCGGCCAGGTCGTCATCGCCCTGGTGCTCGGCGTGCTCGCCGGCCTCTTCATGCCGGAGTTCGCCGTCAAGCTCAAGCCGCTCGGCGACGGCTTCATCAAGCTGATCAAGATGATCATCCCGGTGCTGGTGTTCTGCGTGGTGGTGCACGGCATCGCGGGCGCGGGCGACCTCAGGCGCGTGGGGCGGGTCGGCGTGAAGGCGCTGATCTACTTCGAGGTGCTCACCACCCTTGCGCTGGCCATGGGCCTGGTGCTGGCCTTCGTGTTCCAGCCCGGCGTGGGCATGAACGTGGACCCGGGCAAGCTCGACGCCAACGCCATGAGCGCCTATGCCTCGAACGCCGACAAGCTCACGAGCGGCGGCACGGTCGAGTTCCTGATGAAGCTGATCCCCACCACGGTGGTCGCCGCCTTTGCCACCGGCGACGTGCTGCAGGTGCTGCTGTTCGCGGTGCTGTTCGGCTGCGCGCTGTCGCTGCTGGGCGAGCGCGGCAAGCCGGTGGGCGCGGTGGTGGACGCGCTCTCGCTGGTGCTGTTCAAGATCATGGGCATCATCATCAAGCTGGCGCCGCTCGGCGTGCTGGGCGCCATTGCCTTCACGGTGGGCAAGTACGGCATCGGCTCGCTCAAGCAGCTGGGCATGCTGGTGGCCCTGTTCTACGGCGCGGTGCTGGTCTTCGTGTTCGTGGTGCTCGGGCTGGTCATGCGCATGTCGGGCTTCAGCCTCTGGAAGCTGCTGCGCTACCTGCGCGAGGAGCTCGCCATCGTGTTCGCCACCACCTCGTCGGACAGCGTGCTGCCGCAGATCATGGCCAAGCTGCGCCGCATGGGCATCCGCGATTCGACGGTGGGGCTGGTGATTCCCACGGGCTATTCGTTCAACCTGGACGCCTTCTCGATCTACATCACGCTCGCGGCGGTGTTCATCGCGCAGGCCACCAACACGCCGATCTCGATGGCGGACCTGCTGACCATCCTGGCGATCGCGCTGGTCACCTCCAAGGGCGCGCACGGCGTGCCGGGCTCGGCCATCGTGGTACTGGCCGCCACGCTGCACGCGATTCCCGCCATTCCGGCCATCGGCCTGGTGCTGGTGCTCTCGGTCGACTGGTTCATGGGCATTGCGCGCGCGCTGGGCAACCTGATCGGCAACTGCGTGGCCACGGTGGCCATCGCGGCCTGGGAAGGCGACATCGACCGCGAGCGCGCCCATGCCGTGCTCGACGGCACCCACTCGCCCGACGACGAGCCGCTGGCCGAGCCCGACGTGCCGGCAGCACCCTTGGGCGCGGGCGCCGTCGGCCGCTGAAAACGACCGATGACCACCGACGTCAATCCCACCTCCATCGCCGAGCGCGTGGTCGAGGCCATCCTGGCGCAAAAACTCGCGCCGGGCGAGCGGCTGGGCGAGCAGGCGCTGGCAGAGAACTTCGCGGTGAGCCGGACCATGGTGCGCGAGGCGCTCATGCAGCTGCAGGCGCGCGGCTTCGTCGAGGTGCAGTCGCGCCGCGGCTGGTACGTGGTGGAGCCCTCGGCCGAGGAAGCGCGCGACGCTTTCTCGGCGCGGCGCATCGTCGAGGCGGGCATCCTGGCCGAAAGCGAAGGCCGGCCGCTGCAGAAGGCCATCCGCAAGCTGCGCGACCACATTGCCGACGAGCAGCGCGCCATCGAGGGCGCCGACGCCGCCACGCGCGCCTTCCTGCTGGCCGATTTCCACGTCTGCCTGGCCGAACAGATGGGCCACCAGCTGCTGGTCGACGTGCTGCGCGACCTCACGGCCCGCACCACGCTGGCCGCCACGCTCTACCAGTCGAGGCACGAGGCCGGGCAGTCCTGCGCGGAGCACGGCGCCATCGTGGCCGCGCTGGAGGCCGGCGACACGGCCAGGGCGCGCCAGCTGATGATCGAGCACATCGGCAACGTGGAGCGCTCGCTCGAGGTCGAAACCACGGCCGGGCCCGACGCGCCCGCCCGGCTGCGCGCCACGCTGGCGCCGGTGGCGCTGCCGCGCGCCAGGCGCTGACGCCCCGGCGCCCCGGAGCGCTTCCGCACGAAGGGGTGCCCACCGACATGGCGGTGCATTCAGGCTCGGCTACAGTCCGAATCACCTATGAATTCACCCCAACTCCAGCGCGGCGTGTTCCTCGCCCTGCTCGCCGCCGTCACGGTCGCCTTCGTCTGGGTGCTGATGCCGTTCTTCGGCGCGGTCCTGTGGGGCGTGGCCCTGGCCATCCTGTTCACGCCGCTCTACAAGCGGCTGCTGAAGAAAATGCCCGGCTGGCACAACGCCGCGGCGCTGTCGACGCTGGCCATCTGCCTGTTCATCGTGATTCTTCCGCTGGCCATGGTCGGGGTGTCGCTGGTGCAGGAAATCGTGCAGGTCACGCAGAGCATCCGTTCGGGGCAGATCAATTTCGCGGCCTATTTCCAGCAGATCCTCCACGCCGTGCCGCAATGGCTGCTGAACCTGTTCGACCGGTTCAACCTTGGCGACATGGAAGCCTGGCAGGCCCGCATTTCCGCGGGCGCGGCCCAGGGCAGCCAGCTCATCGCCAGCCAGGCACTGACCATCGGCCAGAACACCTTCGACTTCGTCATCAGCTTCTTCGTGATGCTGTACCTGCTGTATTTCCTGGTGCGCGACGGTTCGGCGCTCTCGAGGTCGATGCGCGAGGCCGTGCCGCTCGCCAGGCCGCACACGCACTACCTGCTCAACAAGTTCACCACCGTGATCCGCGCCACCGTCAAGGGCAACGTGGCGGTGGCCATCGCGCAGGGCACCATCGGCGGCCTGGCCTTCTGGTTCCTCGGGGTGCAGGGGGCGCTGCTGTGGGCCGTGCTGATGGCCTTTCTCTCGCTGCTGCCCGCGGTGGGCGCAGCGCTCATCTGGGGGCCGGTGGCCATCTATTTCCTTGCCACCGGCCATTTCTGGCAGGGCGGCATCCTGATCTTCGTGGGCGTGTTCGTGATCGGGCTGGTCGACAACATCCTGCGCCCTGTGCTGGTGGGCAAGGACACGCAGATGCCCGACTACATCGTGCTCATGTCGACCATCGGCGGCATGGCGATCTTCGGCATCAACGGCTTCGTGATCGGTCCGGTGATCGCGGCGCTGTTCATGGCGGCGTGGAGCCTGTTCGTGGAATCGGGCCAGTTGGAGACCAGCCCCGGCGAAGACAAGAAGGACAACTGAAGCCCGGCTCGCGGCCGCGGGCCCGAGGCCGCGGAAGCAGGTGCGCCCTGCGCCGGCTGGGCGCATCTCGCGCGGGCGTTTCCGCGTTTCGTCGCATCGCGCTGGGCGGCGCGCGGCGCTTGCGGGATCGTCGAGACCTCCAACTTCCGACGAGGTCTCTTCCATGAATTTTCTACCGCCCCCAGCGAGCCTGCGCGCCCTGTGCGCCGCCGCGCTGCTCTCTCCGCTGGCCGCGCTCGCGGCCGACCTGAGCGTGAACGTGGCCGACGGCCCGGCGACCGAAGCCACGCTCTACGTGGCGCTCTACGACAGCGCCGCGGCCTTTGCCGGCAGCAAGTCGCTGGCCGCGCAAACCCTGCCCCTGCGCGCCGGCACAGCCCGGCTGCAGTTCAGCGGACTGCCACCCGGGCGCTATGCGCTGCGCGTGTTCGCCGACGAAAACGGCAACGGCAAGCTCGACACCAACCCCGTGGGCCTGCCCATCGAGCGCTACGGCTTCTCGAACGACGCCAAGGGCAACCGCGGCGCACCCGACTTCGAGGCCGCAGCGCTGAACCTCGAGTCTGCCAACGTCCAGACCGTCGTCCACCTGCGCTGAGGCCCACATGGAACGACGCGAACTCCTGCGCCGGCTGGCCGCGGCCGGCGCCCTGCCGCTGCTGCCCGCCCTGGCCCGCGCTGCCGGCGGCGCCGACGACTGGCAAGCCGAATTCGAAGCCGCCCGCACGCCCTGGAAATCGGGCTTTGCCACGCCGCCCGGCGACCTCCCGCCCACCCGCGCCAAGGTGCGCGGCCGCTTCCCCGACGCGGTCGCCGGCACGCTGTACCGCAACGGCCCTGCGGGGCACGACCTGGGCGGCGAGCGTTATCGCCACTGGTTCGACGGCGATGGCATGGTGCATCGCTTCGTGATCGACGGGGCCGACGTGCGGCACCAGGGCCGCTATGTCGCCACGCCCAAGCGCATGGCCGAAGTGCGGGCCGGTCGCCGCCTGGCCGAGGCCTTCGGCACCATGCCGCCGGGCGCCGAACCGCCGACCTCGCCGGACAGCATCAATGTGGCCAACACCAGCGTGCTGCCGATGCAGGGCGAGGTACTGGCGCTGTGGGAAGGCGGCTCGGCCACGCGCCTCGACGCGCGCACGATGGAGACGCTGGGCGTGAAGACCTGGCGCCCCGACTTCGCGGGCATGCCGTTCTCGGCCCATCCGAGGACGGGCCCCGACGGCACAGTCTGGAACTTCGGCGTCAGCGCGGCTCAGAGCATGCTCGCGCTCTATGAGATCGCGCGGGACGGCACGCTGCGCCGCGCTACCGCGGTGCCGGTGGCCGACCTGCCGATGGTTCACGATTTCGCCGTGACCGAGCGGCACCTGGTGTTCCTGATGCCGCCGCTGGTCTACGACAGCAAGCGCAAGGAAGCCGGCGCGAGCTTTCTCGATGCGCACGTCTGGCGACCCGAGCTGCAGATGCGCGTGCTGGTGGTCGACAAGAAGAACTGGGAGCAGCGCCAGCTGCTGACGCTGCCGGCCGGCTTCCTGTTCCATGTGGGCAACGCCTGGGAGGAAGACACGCCGGGCGGCACGCTGATCCACATCGACTACGTGCGTTCGGAAAACGCCGGTTCCGTCTTCACCACCAACCGCGAGGTCATGCGTGCGCGCTGGGTGAAACGCGCCGATCCGCACCTGGCCGTGGCCACGCTGAACCTTCGCACGGGACGCGCAACGCAGAACGCGCTGGCGCTCGACGCCGAGTTTCCGCGCATCGATCCGCGCCGCGTGGGGCTGCGGCATCGCCACGTGGTCCATGCAACGCAGACGATGGCCGACCGGCCCGGCTTCACGGCGGTAGCGCGCACCAATGTCGAGACCGGCCGCAGCCAGCGCTACGCCTTCGGCAGGCAGGCCATGGTCGAAGAGCACATCTTCATTCCGGACGGCACGGGACCTGGATGGATCCTGGGCACCGTGCTCGACTTCGGGCAACAGAGGACGCTGCTCTCGTGCTTTGCGGCCGACCGGCTGGCTGCAGGGCCGGTGGCGCAGGCCACGCTGCCCTACACACTGCCCTTGGGCCTGCACGGCGCCTTCGTGCCGGCCTGAAGCAGGCGGCGGGCGCGCTCAGCCGCCCCACCAGCCCTCGGCAAAGCGCCCCTGCAGGAAGGCCACGAAGCCCGACACCTTGCCCGGCACCAGCTTGGGCGAGGGAAAGACGGCGTGGATCTCCTGCTCGGGCAGCTTATGGTCGCCCAGCACTTCGAGCACCTTGCCCGAGGCCAGCGATTCGCTCGCCACGTAGCGCGGCATGAGCGCAATGCCCAGGCCGTCGCGCGCCGCGGCCAGCACCGCGGAAAGGTTGTTGGACCGGAAGCGCCCCGAGACCGGCACCGTCACCGGATCGCCCTTGGGCGTGTGCATGCGCCAGAACTCGTCGCCCACCACGCTGCTGTAGATGAGCGCCACGTGCGCGCTCAGGTCCTGCGCGCGTTTGGGCGTGCCGTGCTTCTTCAGGTAGCCCGGCGCCGCGACCATGGCCCACGGGTTGGTGCCGAGGTAGCGCGCGCCCAGAGACGAATCGGCCAGCTTGCCCATGCGGATGGCCACGTCGATGCCCTGTGCGATGAGGTCGACATAGCGGTCCTCGAAGCTCAGGTCGAGCTGCACCTGCGGATGCCGGCGCATGTATTCGAGCGCCAGCGGCACCACCACGCGGCGGCCGAAGGCCACCGAGGTGCCGATGCGCAGCAGCCCCTGCGCCTGGTTCTGGCGCAGCTGCACGATGCTCTCGGCCTCCTCGGCCTCGCGCACGATGTTCTTGCACTTCTCGTAGTAGAGCGCGCCCGGCTCCGTGAGGCTCACGCCGCGCGTGTTGCGGTTGAGCAGCCGCACCTTCAGCCGCGCCTCGGTGGCCGCGACCTGCTTGGTCACGGTGGGCTGGGTTGTGTGGAACTCGAGCGCCGCCTTCGAGAAGCTGCCGGTCTCGACCACGCGCACGAACATTTCCATTGCCAACAATCTGTCCATGGCCGGCATCGTAATCACTTATTCCAGGTTGGAATAGGTTTTATGGCCCGCAGCCGTCTTCTTCGAATGGCCCGCGCTTCCTACAGTGGACGCCACTCAAGGAGACAGTCCCATGGCAAAAATGAAAGCGGTCCAGGCCGCCGTGCTGGTGATGGAAAAAGAAGGCGTGACGCAGGCCTTCGGCGTGCCCGGCGCGGCCATCAATCCGATGTATTCCGCGCTGCGCCAGCGCGGCACCATCTCGCACATCCTCGCGCGCCACGTCGAGGGCGCCTCGCACATGGCCGAGGGCTACACGCGTGCCGTGGCCGGCAACATCGGCGTGTGCATCGGCACCTCGGGCCCCGCGGGCACCGACATGATCACGGGCCTGTACTCGGCCTGGGCCGATTCGATCCCTATCCTCTGCATCACCGGCCAGGCGCCGCGCGCACGGCTCTACAAGGAAGACTTCCAGGCGGTCGACATCGAGTCGATCTCCAAGCCGGTCACCAAGTGGTCGGTCACGGTACGCGAGCCCGGCCAGGTGCCGCAGGTGTTCCAGCAGGCCTTCCACCTGATGCGCTCGGGCCGCCCGGGCCCGGTGCTGGTCGACCTGCCCTTCGACGTGCAGATGGCCGAGATCGAGTTCGACATCGACAGCTACGAGCCGCTCACCCCCTACAAGCCCGCCGCCACGCGCGCCCAGATCGAAAAGGCCATCGGCATGCTCCAGGCAGCCGAGCGCCCGCTGATCGTGGCCGGCGGCGGCGTCATCAACGCCGATGCGGCCGACCTGCTGGTGCGCTTTGCCGAGACCACCGGCGTGCCGGTGATCCCCACGCTCATGGGCTGGGGCGCGATTCCCGACGACCATCCGCTGATGGCCGGCATGTGCGGCCTGCAGACCAGCCACCGCTACGGCAACGCGACGATGCTCGCGAGCGATTTCGTGCTTGGCATCGGCAACCGCTGGGCCAACCGCCACACCGGCTCGGTCGACGTCTACACCAAGGGCCGCAGCTTCGTGCACGTGGACATCGAGCCCACGCAGATCGGCCGCGTGTTCACGCCCGACTTCGGCATCGTGTCCGACGCCAAGGCCGCGCTCGCGCTCTTCGTCGAAGTGGCCGAGGAGATGAAGGCCGCCGGCAAGCTGCGCGACCGCCGCGCGTGGGCCAGATCGTGCATCGAGCGCAAGAAGACCATGCTGCGCAAGACCAACTTCGACGAAGTGCCGATGAAGCCGCAGCGCGTGTACCAGTGCATGAACAACAACTTCAGCAACGACACCTGCTACGTGAGCACCATCGGGCTCTCGCAGATCGCGGCCGCGCAGTTCCTGCACGTGTACAACCCGCGCCACTGGATCAACTGCGGCCAGGCCGGCCCGCTGGGCTGGACCATCCCGGCCGCGCTGGGCGTGCGCGCCGCGGACCCGACGCGCAAGATCGTCGCGCTCTCGGGCGACTACGACTTCCAGTTCATGATCGAGGAGCTCGCGGTGGGTGCGCAGTTCAAGCTGCCGTACATCCACATCGTGGTCAACAACTCCTACCTCGGCCTGATCCGCCAGGCGCAGCGCGGCTTCGAGATGGACTACTGCGTGCAGCTCGCGTTCGACAACATCAACGCGGGGCCCGATGCGGGCATCGAAAGCAGCTACGGCGTGGACCACCTGAAAGTGGTCGAAGGCCTGGGCTGCAAGGCGATCCGCGTGAACAGGCAGGAAGAGATCGCGCCGGCCATCCAGCGCGCCGAGGCGCTGATGGCCGAATTCAGCGTGCCGGTCGTCATCGAAGTGATGCTGGAGCGCGTGACCAACATCGCGATGGGCACCGAGATCGACAACATCACCGAGTTCGAACCCCTGGCCGAGCATCCGGCCGATGCGCCGACCGCCGTCGCGGCCGAGATGCTGGACTGAAGAGGAACCATACGCCATGCCCAAGTTCGCAGCCAACCTCACGATGCTCTTCACCGAGCTGCCGTTCATGCAGCGCTTCGAGGCCGCCGCCAAGGCCGGCTTCGAGGCGGTGGAATACCTGTTCCCCTACCCCTTCGAAAAGAAGGAACTCGCCGCAGCTCTCCGCGCCAACGGCCTGCAGCAGGTGCTGCACAACCTGCCGGCCGGCGACTGGGACAAGGGAGAGCGCGGCATTGCCTGCCATCCGGACCGCACCGGCGAATTCCGCGAAGGCATTGCCATGGCCATCGACTACGCCACGGCGCTGGGCTGCCCGCAGCTCAACTGCCTGGTCGGCAAGGTGCCGGCGGGCGTGAGCACCGAGGCCGCGCACCAGACGGTGGTCGAGAACCTGCGCCTTGCCGCCGCCGAGCTCGAAGCGGCGGGCCTTCGCCTCCTGATCGAGCCGATCAATACCTTCGACATCCCGGGCTTCTTTCTCACGCACACCGACCAGGCCCTGGCGCTGATCGACGAGGTGGGCTCTTCCAACCTGCGCGTGCAGTACGACATCTACCACGCGCAGCGCATGGAAGGCGAGCTCGGCAACACGCTGTCGAAGCACCTCGCGCGCATCGGCCACATCCAGCTGGCCGACAACCCCGGGCGCGGCGAACCGGGCACGGGCGAGATCAACTACCCCTGGCTTTTCAGGCACATCGATTCGATCGGCTACGACGGCTGGATCGGCTGCGAATACAAGCCGCGCAGCGACACCGTGAACGGCCTCGGCTGGCGCGAAGCGCTCACGCAATAAAAGACAACTTCAGATCGGAAACCAAAGACATGTCGCAATCGCAAAGAATCGGATTCATCGGCCTCGGCATCATGGGCGCGCCCATGGCGGGCCACCTGCTCGACGCGGGGCACCAGCTCTTCGTGAACACCCAGGGCAACACGCCCGAGCCCTTCATCTCGAAGGCCACCATCTGCGCCTCGGCGGCCGAGGTGGCGCGCCAGGCCGACGTGATCTTCATCATGGTGCCCGACACGCCCGACGTGGAAAAGGTGCTGTTCGGCGAGCCGGGCACGCAGGGCGTGGCCGAAGGCCTGAAGGACTCGCGCGGCAAGATCGTGGTCGATTGCAGCTCCATCGATCCGATTGCCACCAAGGGCTTCGCCAAGCGCATCATCGCTCTGGGCTGCGGCTACATCGACGCGCCGGTCTCGGGCGGCGAAGTGGGCGCCAAGGCCGCCAGCCTCACCATCATGTGCGGCGGCGACGAAGGCACCTTCGGCCAGGTGCGGCCGCTGCTCGAGAAAATGGGCAAGAACGTCACGCTGGTGGGCAACGTGGGCGACGGCCAGGTCTGCAAGGTGGCCAACCAGATCATCGTGGCGCTGAACATCGCGGCCGTGGGCGAGGCGCTGCTGTTCGCGTCCAAGGCCGGCGCCGATCCGGCCAAGGTGCGCCAGGCGCTGATGGGCGGCTTCGCGAGCTCGCGCATCCTCGAGGTGCACGGCGAACGCATGATCAAGCGCACCTTCGCGCCGGGCTTCCGCATCTCGCTGCACCAGAAGGACCTGAACCTGGCGCTGCAGAGCGCACGGGCGCTGGGCGTGGCGCTGCCGCAGACGGCGGGCGCGGCACAGCTCATGAATGCCTGCGCCGCATTGGGCCATGGCCAGCAGGACCACTCGGCGCTGGTGCGCGCGCTCGAGGCGCTGGCGCAGCACACCGTCACCCCTGATTGAGGCTCAGGTCTTCGCAGTCTCCAGAGACTCTTTCAGATTGCGCCGGCGCCATGCCCAGGTCTTGATGGCCTGCGGCAGGATGCCGATGCACGAGGCGTAGTAGGTCACCTTGAAGCCCCAGAAGCGCGGGCCGATGGGCGTGTTGCGGAACAGGTCGCCCGCCAGGATGGACAGCAGCGCCTCCTGCATGCGCCAGATGTTGCGCGGGTTCATGAACAGCCGGCGGATGGCCGGCGACGTGATGCGGTAGATGAACCACGAGAACATCTTCGGGCCGTGCTTCATCACCTTGTCGAAGCGGCGGAAGGCCTTCTCGGCTTCCTTCATCTCGCCCCTGAGCCAGAGGTCGGCCGCGGCGGCGCTCTCGAAGGCGCTGTTCATTGCCAGGTAGACGCCCGACGAGAACATCGGGTCGACGAAGGCATAGGCGTCGCCGACCATCATGAAGCGGTCGCCGCGGCAGAACTTGGAGTCGTAGGCGTAGTTGCCGGTGGTGGTGGCGCCTTCCATCAGCGTGGCGTTCTTCAGGCGCGCGGCCAGCTTGGGCGCGAGCGCGATGGTCTCCATCAGGAACTCCTCGAGCGTGCCCTTGCGCCGCTTGAAGTACGCGGGCGACGCCACGGCGCCGACGCTCACGGTGCCGTCCTTCAGCGGGATGTACCAGAACCAGCCGTGGTCGAACCAGAAGAGCGAAATGTTGCCTTCGTAGCGGCCGGGCCGGCGCTCCGCATTCTCGAAGTGGCCGAACAGGGCCGCGCTGGCGTGCTTGCGGTTGCGCTGCTTGGCGTCGAACTGGTTCGACAGCACCGTGTCGCGGCCGCTCGCATCGATCACGAAGCGCGGGCGCCAGCTGGTTTCGCTGCCGTCTTCGGCCTTGATCTTCACCAGCGCGCGGTTGTCCGCGCCCTTGCCGGCGTCCATGTCCACGCCCATGACGCGCTGGCCCTCGAAGGTGCGCGCGCCGCGCCGGGCGGCATGGCGGAACAGCAGTTCGTCGAATTCCGAGCGGCGCACGTGCACCGCATACGGAAAGCTCTTGTCCATGGCCTCGCCGAAGAAGAAGTGGCTGGTGTGGTCATGCCAGGGCGAGACGAACTCGGCGCCATGCTTGGCAATGCCGATGGCTTCGACCTCGGTGCGCACGCCCAGGCGGTCGAACAGCGGCATGTTCATCGGCAGCAGCGACTCGCCGATGTGAAAGCGCGGATGGTGCGCCTTCTCGAACAGCACCACGTCGTGGCCCTTGTCCGCCAGCAGTGCGGCCACGGTGGAGCCCGCCGGGCCCCCGCCGATGACCACGACGTCGGGCTCTGTACTCGTGAAAGGTCCGGGCGTCATGCGCTCCCCTCCTGGTCGTTCTTCGTTGTGGATGGTGACGGCCGCAGGGCCGATGCACGGGGTGTTGGCCAAGCGTTAAATCCTGGTAACAGCCGGGAGTTTAGCGAGTCGGCATGCAGGAAATTCGCCCCCGCCGCGCCAAAACCCGTGCCCACCCGCAGAGGATGCGGCAGTTTTTGCGGTAGCCTCATTGCCCGTCAGAAACAAGGAGACTTTTCATGGCTGCCCCTCTGTCACCCGCCGAAGAAGCACTTCGCGAAGCAGCGCGCGAATACCACCGCTCGCCCGTCAAGGGCAAGATTTCCATCAGCCCGACCAAGCCGCTCCTGAACCAGCGCGACCTGTCGCTGGCCTATTCGCCCGGCGTGGCCTACCCCTGCCTGGACATCGCGGCCGATCCGTCGATGGCGGCCGAGTTCACCGCGCGCGGCAATCTCGTGGGCGTGGTCACCAACGGCACCGCCGTGCTGGGCCTGGGCAACATCGGCCCGCTGGCCGCCAAGCCGGTGATGGAAGGCAAGGGCTGCCTGTTCAAGAAATTCGCCGGCATCGACGTGTTCGACATCGAACTGGCCGAGAACGACCCCGACAAGCTGGTCGAGATCATTGCGGCGCTCGAGCCCACGCTGGGCGGCATCAACCTGGAGGACATCAAGGCGCCCGAGTGCTTCTACATCGAGAAGAAGCTGCGCGAGCGCATGAACATCCCGGTGTTCCATGACGACCAGCACGGCACGGCCATCATCTCGGCCGCGGCGCTCATCAATGGCCTCGAGCTGGTCGGCAAGAAGATCGAGGAAGTCAAGATCGCCGTCTCCGGCGCCGGCGCAGCCGCCATTGCCTGCCTCGACGTGATGGTGGGCCTGGGCGCCAAGCCCGCCAACATCTACGCCTGCGACTCCAAGGGCCTGATCTACATGGGCCGCGCGGGCGGCTTCGACGACTCCAAGGCGCGCTACGCCCAGAAAGACACCGGCGCCCGCACCCTGGCCGACGTGGTGAAGGACGCCGATGTGTTCCTGGGCTGTTCCGCGCCCGGCGTGATGAGCGCCGACATGGTCAAGACCATGGCCGGCCAGCCGATCATCCTGGCGCTGGCCAACCCCGAGCCCGAGATCCGCCCCGAGCTCGCCAAGGCGGTGCGGCCAGACTGCATCATCGCCACCGGCCGCTCGGACTACCCGAACCAGGTCAACAACGTGCTGTGCTTCCCGTACATCTTCCGCGGCGCGCTCGACTGCGGCGCCAGCAAGATCACGGAAGAAATGAAGCTGGCCTGCGTGCGCGAGATCGCCGAGCTCACCAAGGCCGACATCAGCGAGGAAGTGGCCACGGCCTACGCCGGGCAGGAGCTGTCCTTCGGGCCCGACTACATCATTCCGAAGCCCTTCGACTCGCGGCTCATCCTGCGCATTGCACCGGCCGTGGCCAAGGCGGCCGCCGCCTCGGGCGTGGCCACGCGCCCGATCGAGGACCTGGAGGCCTACCGCCAGCACCTGACACGCTTCGTCTACCAGACCGGCATGTTCATGCGCCCGGTGTTCGGCGCTGCCAAGATCGCCGCATCCAAGCGCGTGGCCTATGCCGAGGGCGAGGACGAACGCGTGCTGCGCGCCGCGCAGTGGGCCATCGACGAAGGCCTGGCCCAGCCCATCCTGGTGGGGCGCCCGGCCGTGATCGAGGCGCGCATCCAGAAGGCCGGCCTGCACATCCGCGCCGGAACCGACTTCGAGATCGTCAACCCCGAGGACGATCCGCGCTTTCGCATCTACTGGGAGAGCTTTCACAAGATCATGGGCCGCCGCGGCGTCACGCCCGAGGCTGCCAAGACCATGGTGCGCCGCTCCAACACCACCATCGCCGCGCTGATGATGCACCTGGGCGATGCCGACGCGATGATCTGCGGCCTGGTCGGGCGCTTCGACGTGCACCTGGAGCACATCCGCAACCTGATCGGCCTGAAGCGCGGCGCGCCGGGCTTCGCCACGCTCAACGCGCTCACGCTCGAGAAGCGCACGGTGTTCATCACCGACACCAACGTGAACGAAGACCCGAGCGCCGAACTGCTGGCGAGCATCGCCATGATGGCCGCCGAAGAGGTGCGCCGCTTCGGCCTGCCGCCGAAGGTGGCCTTTCTCTCGCACTCGAACTACGGAACCTCGAGCCGCGGCTCCGCGCGCAAGATGCGGCTCGCGCGCGACCTGTTCGCGCAGATGGCGCCCGACATCGAGTGCGACGGCGAGATGCACGGCGACGCGGCGCTGTCGGAAGAGGTGCGCCGCACCGCCCTGCCCGAAAGCACGCTCACCGGCGAGGCCAACCTGCTGGTGTGCCCCAACCTGGACTCGGCGCACATCCTCTACAACGTGCTGAAGATGACGGGCGCCAACGGCATCACGGTCGGCCCGATCCTGCTCGGCGCCGCAGGCTCGGCGCATGTGCTCACGCCCTCGTCGACGGTGCGGCGCGTGGTCAACATGACGGCGCTGGCGGTGGCGAACGCGACGACCGCGCTCAAGTAGGCCGCTTCCGCTTCCCCTGACTGAACCGACGCCCCGCTGCAGTACGCAGCGGGGCGTTTTTCATTGCGGCGCGGCCGGTGCACGCACCGTTTTCGCCCGCCCATCATTTTTTCGGCTGGCATGCAATCTGCTAATACCCTGATCGGATATTTTAAATATCTTATTAATATATTTAGAGAAACCGCAGCCCTTCCGGCCCTTCATCAACCTTCCCTTCTCTTCTCACATGGCAGAACACGCCTTGGAACGCGGGAGCTTCTC
Source organism: Variovorax beijingensis (assembly GCF_003951285.1). Lineage (GTDB taxonomy): Bacteria > Pseudomonadota > Gammaproteobacteria > Burkholderiales > Burkholderiaceae_C > Variovorax > Variovorax beijingensis. Next base: position 288,946 of record NZ_RXFQ01000002.1, read on the forward strand.
CCGCCGGGTGCTCGATGCGTCCGACTTCGTGCTGCGCTGCGAACGCCGGCTGCTCTCGGGCCTGATGGGCCTGCTCATTGCGCTGGTGCTGCTGAACGTGGTCACGCGCTATGGCGGCGTGCCGCTCTACTGGGTCGACGAAGCTTCCGTCTACTGCGTGGTGTGGCTCACCTTCATCGGCGCGTCGGCCATGACGCGGCTGCGGCTGGACTTTGCGGTGACGCTGCTCACCGACAAGCTCGGCGAGAAGGCCGTGCGCATCGCCAAGGCCAGCGCCTCGTGCGGCGTGCTGCTGCTGGGCCTTGCGCTGCTGGCGATGTGCTGGCTCTACATGGACCCGGCGGGCATCGTGCGCTGGGGCTTCGATGCCAAGGAATACGCCGCCGAATCCTTCAACTTTCTCTACACCGAGCGCACGCAGACGCTGAACTGGCCGACCTGGGCCGTCCAGCTGATCCTGCCGGTCTTCTCGCTCACGCTCAGCCTGCATGCGCTGTCCAACCTCATCGAGGACCTCGGCCTGCAGCCCAGGCGCACGCACGCCGAGTTCCACGTGACCAACGCAGACGCGGTGAACTGACATGCTGACCTCCGCATTCTTTCTACTGATCATGCTGGTCGGCGTGCCGATCGGCGCCTGCCTGTGCCTGGCGGGCATCGTCTACATCCTCAACTCCGGCGACACGGTGCTGTTCCAGTCGTTCCCGGTGCAGATGTTCGGCGGCGTCGACAGCTACAGCCTCATCGCGATTCCGCTGTTCATTTTGATCGGCGAGATCATGAACGGCGGCGGCATCACCAAGCGGCTGGTCGACCTCGCGCTGGCCTTCATCGGTTCGGTGAAGGGCGGCCTCGCCTACGTGAACATCCTGGCCAACATGCTGGTGTCGTCGATCATCGGCTCGGCCACCGCGCAGGTCGCCATCATGAGCCAGATCATGGTGCCCGAGATGGAGAAGCAGGGCTACGACAAGACCTTCGCGGCCGGCATCACGGTGTACGGCGGCATGCTGGGGCCGATCATTCCGCCCTCGGTGATGTTCGTGGTGTACAGCGTGCTCGCGCAGGTGGCGGTGGGCGACATGCTCATTGCAGGCATCATTCCCGGTGTGGTCCTCACGGTGCTGTTCTTCATCGTGATTGCCTGCATGGGACTGGTCTACAACTACCCGCGCACCGAGAAGCGCACCATCCGGCAGCGCCTGCACACGGTGCTCACGGCCTGCCCGACGCTGCTGATTCCCATCGTGATCGTCGGCTCCATTCTGGGCGGCTTCGCCAACCCGACCGAGGCGGCCGCCGTGGGCGCGGTGGCCGCGGTGCTGGTGGGCCGCTACGTCACGAAGGAATTCCGCTTCGCGATGATTCCGCAGATCCTGCTGAAGTCGGCGATCTACTCGGCGGTGGTGCTGTTCCTGGTGGCCGCGGCGGCCGTGTTCTCGTGGCTCCTGATCTACGGCAAGGTGCCGCAGGCCACGGCCGCCTGGATCCAGACCGTGGCCAAGGACCCGATCGCGTTCCTGCTGCTCGTGAACCTGATCCTGCTGGTGATCGGCACCGTGATCGACGGCATTCCGGGGCTGATCATGACGGTGCCGATCCTGCTGCCCATTGCCACCGAGATCTACGGCATCGACCCGCGCCACTTCGGCGTGGTGGTGGTGATCAACCTCGTGCTCGGGCTGATGACGCCGCCCGTGGGCCTGAGCTTCTTCGTGGCCTCCGCCGTGACCGGCGCCAAGCCCGGAAAGATGTTCATCGTCACCCTTCCGTTCTTCCTGATCTGCTGCGCGGCGCTGGTGCTGCTGTCGCTGTTCCCGAGCCTGTCGCTGGCCCTGCTCAAGTAGATCAGGCAGGCGCCCCCTTTTCCCTTCACTCAACCCGGAGCTCCGCATGTCCCTCTCTCGCCGCAAATTCGTCCAGGCCGCAGCCGGCACCGCCGCTGCGTCGTCCGCTCTCTTCGGTACCGTGTCGCGCGCGGCGGCCGCCAAGGAATTCCGCCTCGGCCTCATCACGCCGGCCGGCCACTCGTGGAACCGTGCCGCTCTGGCCTTCGGCGAAGCGCTCAAGAAAGCCACCGACGGCCGCCTGAGCGCGACGGTGTTCCATTCGGGCCAGCTGGGCAACGAGTCGGCCATGATGCAGCAGCTGCAGTCCGGCGCGCTGGACATGGGCTGGATCCAGGCGGCCGAGCTCGGTTCGCGCGTATCCAGCGTGGCGGCCATCAACGCGCCCTACCTCGTGCGCTCGACCACCAACGTGGCCTCGCTGGTGCGCACGCCCGCCGCGCTGAAGCTGCTCGACGTGCTGCCGCGCGAAACCGGCACCATCGGCCTGGGCTGGGGCATCACCGGCATGCGCGTGGTGTTCGCGACCAAGCCCATCTCCACGCCGACCGACCTCAAGGGCATGAAGCTGCGCATCAACCCGACGCCGGTGTACCGCGACTTCTACCAGCTGCTGGGCGCCGCGCCCACGCCGATTCCGACGCCGGCCGTTTTCGACGCCATGTCCAACGGCCAGGTCGACGGGCTCGAAGCGGACATCGAGTTCTCGTGGAACCAGCGCTTCGACCGCGTCGCAAAAACGATGCTGCCGATGAATGCGCTCTTCATGCCCTTCGCGCCGCTGGTGTCGGGCCGCATCTGGCAGACGCTCGACGGCAAGGACAAGGCGCTCATCACCGACCTGGTCAAGCAGTCGCTCGACGCGCAGATCAGGGACATCGTGACCACCGAGCTCGGCCTGATCGACAAGTTCAAGGCCAGCGGCATCACCATCAAGAGCGACGCGGGCTACAACCCCGCGCCGATCATCGCGGAGTTCGACAAGGTCTGGCTGCCCAAGGCGCCGCAGATCGCAGAGCTGCGCAAGATCGGCGCGGCTCTCTGAACCAGGGCGGTGCATCGCCGCCCCATCGCGCACCACAACAGTTCCGCGGAAGGGTTCGCACCAATCGCGTGCGGGCACCGTTTTTGCTTGAATGCGGAAGCATTCACCTAACAACGGATCCCGCATGAACAAGCGCCAACTGCTCCAGTCCTTCCTCGCCGCCTCGGCCCTCAGCTTCGGCCTCTCCTCGGCCATGGCCCAGCCCACGACGCCGATCAAGTTCCAGCTCGACTGGCGCTTCGAAGGACCGGCCGCGCTGTTCCTGCACCCCGCCGCCAAGGGCTACTTCAAGGCCGCGGGCCTGGACGTGACCATCGACGCGGGCAACGGCTCGGGCGGCACGGTCACGCGCGTGGCTTCGGGCGCCTACGAGATGGGCTTTGCCGACCTTGCGGCGCTGATGGAATTCCACGCCAACAACCCCGACAGCCCCAACAAGCCGGTCGCGGTGATGATGGTCTACAACAACACGCCGGCCTCGGTCATGGCGCTCAAGAAGAGCGGCATCGCCAAGCCGGCCGACCTGGCCGGCAAGAAGCTCGGTGCGCCGGTGTTCGACGCGGGCCGCCGCGCCTTCCCGATCTTCGCCAAGGCCAACAACATCGGCGCCGTGAACTGGACCGCCATGGACCCGACGCTGCGCGAAACCATGCTGATCCGCGGCGACATCGACGCGATCACCGGCTTCACCTTCACCTCGCTGCTGAACCTGGAGGCGCGCGGCGCCAAGGCCGCCGACATCGTCGTGCTGCCCTACCCCGACTACGGTGTGAAGCTCTACGGCAACGTGATCATCGCCTCGCCCAAGCTCATCAAGGAGAACCCGGAAGCGGTGAAGAAATTCCTCTCGGCCTTTGCCAGGGGCGCGAAGGAAGTCATCGCCAATCCGGCGGTGGCCATCGAATCGGTCAAGGCGCGCGACGGCATCATCGACAGCAAGCTCGAAACCCGCCGCCTGCAGCTGGCCATCGACACCGTGATCAACAGCCCCGACGCGCGCAGCGAAGGCTTCGGCGTGGTCAACGCGGGTCGCATGTCGCTGATGGCCTCGCAGGTGTCGGACGCCTTCAACACCAAGACCCGCGTGAGCCCCGACGCCGTGTGGACCGCCGCGCTGCTGCCGCCCGCGGCCGAACTCAACGGCGTGCTGCGCAAGTGATGGCGGACGCATCGAACGCGGCCGCTGCTTCCTTCGTCGACTTCCAGGACGTCTGGCTCGCCTACAACGAGGAGCTGCTGCGCGCCAACCATTTCGCGGTCGAAGCCATCGACCTGAAGGTGAAGCGCGGGGAGTTCATTGCCATCGTCGGCCCTTCGGGCTGCGGCAAGTCGACCTTCATGAAGCTCACCACGGGGCTCAAGATGCCGTCGATGGGCAAGATCCGCATCGACGGCCAGCCCGTGACCGGGCCGCTCAAGATATCGGGCATGGCGTTCCAGGCGCCGTCGCTGCTGCCGTGGCGCACCACGGTCGACAACGTGCTGCTGCCGCTGGAGATCGTCGAGCCCTACCGCTCGAACTTCAAGGCCAAACGCAAGGAATACGTCGAGCGCGCGCGCAAGCTGCTGCAGAAGGTGGGCCTTGCAGGCTACGAAGACAAGTTTCCATGGCAGCTCTCCGGCGGCATGCAGCAGCGCGCGAGCATCTGCCGCGCGCTCATCCACGAACCCAAGATGCTGCTGCTCGACGAGCCCTTCGGCGCGCTCGACGCCTTCACGCGCGAGGAGCTCTGGTGCATCCTGCGCGACCTCTGGACCGAGCAGCAGTTCAACGTCATTTTGGTGACGCATGACCTGCGCGAGTCGGTGTTCCTGGCCGACACGGTGTACGTGATGAGCAAGAGCCCGGGCCGCTTCGTGGTCAGGCGCGAGATCGAGCTGCCGCGTCCGCGCGAGCTGGAGCTCACCTACACCAAGGAATTCACCGACATCGTGCTGGAGCTGCGCGGACACATCGGCGCCATCCGCAACACGGGCATCAGCGCGGCGCAAACGGCCGCTGCTGCGGTGTCCCACTGAAGGCGGGGCCATGAAGAACACCAAGCAAATCGAACGCTGGTCGCCCTGGCTGCTGCTCGTGGCCGTCATCCTGCTGTGGCAGGTGATCTGCGCGGGCTTCGGCGTGTCGGACTTCATCTTCCCGAGCCCGCTGCGCATCTGGAACCAGTTCTGGGAGTTCAAGGAAATCATCGCCGGCCATGCATGGCGCACCTTCTGGGTCACGATGGCGGGCTTCGGCCTGGCGATCGTGGTGGGCGTGCTGCTGGGCTTCGTGATCGGCAGTTCGCGCATCGCGTATGCGGCGATCTATCCGCTGATGACGGCCTTCAACGCGCTGCCCAAGGCGGCCTTCGTGCCCATCCTCGTGGTGTGGTTCGGCATCGGCGTCGGGCCGGCGATCCTCACGGCCTTCCTGATCAGCTTCTTCCCGATCATGGTCAACATCGCCACCGGCCTTGCCACGCTGGAGCCCGAGCTCGAAGACGTGCTGCGCGTGCTTGGCGCCAAGCGCTGGGACGTGCTCATGAAGATCGGCCTGCCGCGCTCCATGCCCTACTTCTTCGGCTCGCTCAAGGTGGCGATCACGCTGGCCTTCGTCGGCACCACGGTCAGCGAGATGACCGCGGCCAACGAAGGCATCGGCTACCTGCTCATTTCGGCCGGTTCGGCCATGCAGATGGGCCTGGCCTTCGCGGGCCTGATGGTGGTGGGCGCGATGGCCATGCTGATGTACGAGCTCTTCAGCGTGATCGAGAAGCACACCACCGGCTGGGCGCACCGCGGCTCCCAGAACCAATGACGATGCGCGGCGCATGACACGCGACCAGATCATCCGCGCGCTGCGCCGAGCCGACGAGGTGGCCCGCCGCGCCATGGCGATGGGCCGCCATCCTTTCGGCACGGTGCTGGTTGCACCCGACGGCGAGACCATCCTCGCCGAGCAAGGCAACATCGATACGGTGAATCACGCCGAAGCCACGCTGGCGCGGCATGCCGCGCAGAACTGGCCGGCCGATTACCTGTGGCAATGCACGCTGGTCACGACCTTCGAGCCCTGCGCGATGTGCGCGGGCACCAGCTACTGGGCCCACATCGGCCGCGTGGTCTACGGCGCGGAAGAAAGCGCCCTGCTCGCGCTCACGGGCGACCATCCCGAGAACCCGACGCTGAGCTTGCCCTGCCGCGAAGTGTTCGCGCGCGGGCAGAAGAAGATCGAGGTGATCGGGCCCGTAGCGGAGGTGGCGGAAGAGATGATCGCCACGCACCGCGGGTTCTGGGAAGCGCGTTAGGTAGCGCTAAGCCAGCAGCAGCGCGGCCTCGTCGCGCCAGTAGGCCACGGCCGCCAGCCAGCCTTCCCATACGCAGCCGTTGCAGCCGCGCCCGCAGCAGGTGGTGGGCTCGGGTGGCGGCATGCGCAAGGCGAGTTGCCGTGCGGCGGCTTCGAGCTGAACGGCCTCGATCAGCGCCTGGGCGCTGGCAAGGTCGACCGGAACGGGCAGGTCTTTGTCTGCGATGGACATGGGCTGGCGGCGGTGGCCGGGCACCGCACGGCAGGCGTGCGCCTTACCAGAAGATCCAGAGCGCCAGGCCGCCGAAGATGGCCCACTTCACAAGGTAGTACACCCGCTTGTCCCAGGCCTTGAGCCGCTTGCCGATCACGCGGATCTGGTAGATGTACTTGAACGCGCGGTTGATGCCGCCCGTCTTGTCGCCGGCCTCGTTGGGCGAGGCGGCCGCCGCCAGCAGGTTCTTTGCAAACCAGCGGTTGATCGCGCTCGCCCAGCGGTACTTCAGCGGACGCTCGATGTCGCAGAACAGGATCACGCGGTCGTGGTCTGTCGTGTTCTCGGCGTAGTGGATGTAGGTTTCGTCGAACACCACGGCCTCGCCGTCGCGCCAGTGGTAGCGCTGGCCGTCCACGTCGATGTAGCAGCCCTCCACGCCCGGCGTCCACAGGCCCAGGTGGTAGCGCAGCGAGCCGGCGAAGGGGTCGCGGTGGCGCACCAGCCGGCTGCCCGGCGGCAGCTCGGCGAACATGGCCGCCTTGATGGTGCCGATGCCCTTGAGCAGTTCGGTGGTGCGAGGGCACAGCACGGCGGCCGAGGGATGCGCCTCGTCATACCACTTGAGGTAGAAGCGCTTCCAGCCGCTCTTGAAGAAGGAGTTGAAGCCCACGTCGTTGAACTGGCTCGAGGCCTTGATGCTGCCGCCGTTGCGCATGGCCAGCGCCTCTTCGCGGATGACCTGCCAGTTCTCCTCGAGCACGCGCATCTCGGGAAACTGCGCGGGCGACAGGTACGGCGTGCTCGGCACCTTCGAGAAGATGTACATGAAGGCGTTCAGCGGCGCCAGGAAGGTCGAGTGGTCGGACAGCTGCCTGAAGAAACGATGCCGGACCTGGCCGCGGAAATGAACGTAGAGCGCGCTGAGCGCGAAGATGGCAAGAATGACCCACTTCATTATCGAAAGTGTCCTGTAAAGCGGGCCAATAGTGTAATTCTTCGCCCTTGATCCGGCTGGCGGCGGCCTTTTCAGGACCGCAGCAGCTTGATCAGCGCGGCCACTTCCTCGCCGCCCAGACCCGCCGCGTCGGCGCGCTTGAAAAGACCCGCCGCGAACGCCGGGAATTCGGTGCTGATGCCCGCCTGCTGCGCCGTCTGCAGGATGCGCTGGGTTGCCTCGATCGAAATGCGCATCGGGCTTTGCGAAATGGCGAAGTCGCCCGACTGGATGACGCCGCCTTCGTGCTGAAGAAAGCCTGCAAAGGTGGGCATGATGCCGGCCACGATGCGGCCGTATTCCGCCACGTCGAAGCCCTCGTGCTCGGCCACGCGCGCGCCATGCAGGAAGCCCAGCAGGGTTCCGTAGATGGTGGAGAGCGTGGCCAGGTCCATGGCGGCGGCTGCGCTCGCCTTGCCGCCGAGGTAGACGATGCCGCCGCCGAGCACCCCCAGGAGCGGCTCGGCCGCGCGAAAGACAACCTCGGCACCCGACACCAGGATCGGCGTGTCGGGCTGGCCCATCTGGTCGGGCGCGGCCTGGATAGCGCCTTCGAGGTAGCTGGCGCCCTGGCGGTGCGCCCAGGCCTCGGCGTCGCGCGCGTCCTGTGGGCTGCCGGTGGTCAGTTGCACCAGCAGGCGGCCGTCCAGCGCGGCAGCCACGCCCTCCATCGCAAGAATGGCATCGGCCGCGCGGTAGTCGTAGACGCACATCACGGCCACCGGGCTTGCGCGCACCGCTTCGGCGGCGCTGCCTGCAGCCAGGGCGCCGCGGGCCGCCAATGCGTCGGCCTTGCCGGCCGTGCGGTTCCAGACCGTGACCGTGTATCCCTTGTCGAGAAAGAGGCGCGCAAGGGTCTGGCCCATCGATCCCAGTCCCAGCACGGTGATTTGCTTGTTGCCCATGGCAGTCCATTCGCGAGTTGTGAAGAGGCCTGCATCGTAGGAATTGCACTCTCCAACGGTCAAGTACCTACAATAAAGTGAGGTACTTACCAAAACGTATGTAATGGAACCAGAGAAGGATCGGCGGATGAAAGCGAAAAAGCCCTACTCCTGCGGCATCGGCCCCGCGTTCGAAGTCATCGGCGGCAAATGGAAGGCGGTGATCCTGTGGGAGCTTCACGTGCAGGCGCGCCGCTTCGGCGAACTGCGGCGGCTCTTGCCCGACATCAGCGAGAAGATGCTGATCCAGCAGCTGCGCGAGCTGGAGGCGGACGGCCTCGTGCACCGCGAGGTGTTCCACGAAGTGCCGCCGCGGGTGGAATATTCCGAGACGAAGCTCGGTGCATCGCTCAATGCGGCGCTCGGGCCGCTGGCCGATTGGGGCGACCGCTATGCGAGGCGCGCGAACGCCGCGCGCTGAACGAGAGAGGCGGCCTCTTCAGGCCCAGCCGGTCTCGATCTCGGTCTTCACCTCGGTCATGAGCCGGTGCACCGGGCACTTGCCGGCCACGCGCAGCAGTTCGTCGCGCTGCGCCTCGGTCAGTTCGCCGGTCACGCGCAGGCTCGACTTGAGACGGTAGACGCCCTTGCGCTCCTCGCTGTCGTCGCGGTCGACGATCACTTCGATGTCCTCCACCGGCATGCCCTTGCGGCGCGCGTAGATCAGCACGGTGAGCGCCTTGCAGGCGGCCAGCGATGCGTCGTACAGGTCGTGCGGCTGCGGACCCGCATCGCTGCCGCCGCCGGCCGGCGAGGCATCGATGGGAATCTCGTGGTTGCGGATCTTGAGGATGTGACGCGTGCCCGTGATGCCGTCGCGCCGGACCGTGATGCTCATGCCGATGTCCTTTGTGGGGTGTGGATGCCGGGCGCGATGGTAGCCCGCAACCGCTTCAGCGGTCGACCGCGAGCATCAGCGTTTCCTTGATCTCCTCCATCACCACGTAGCTGTGCGATTCGGCCGCCACGGGCAGCTTCTTGAGGATGTCGCCCAAGAGGTGCCGGTACTCGCTCATGCCGCTCAGCCGCGCCTTCACGAGGTAGTCGAAGCTGCCCGAGACCAGGTGGCACTCGAGCACCTCGGGCATGTGCAGCAGTTCCTTGCGCACCTTGTCGAACACCTCGCCCGACTTGGCCGAGAGCTTGATCTCCACGAACACCAGCAGCGTCTTGCCCAGCGCCTCGGGCGACACATGCGCGTGGTAGCCGCTGATGACGCCCTCGCGCTCCATGCGCTTCACGCGCTCGGCGCAGGGCGAGGCCGACAGGCCGATGCGCTCGGCGAGTTCGGTCATGGAAATGCGGCCCTGGCGCTGCAGCAGGTCGAGGATCTTGCGGTCGATACGGTCGAGTTCGGGCATTTCACTCCGGGGCTGGCAATTGGCTTGCCGTCTGTAGTGAATTTCACTGCAAAACGTCAAAAAACAATGAAATCCACTGGATTATGCGCTTTAGATTCCATGCATTCACCTTCATTCACTCAAATACCCATGAAAGTCATCGTTCTCGGCGGCGGCGTGATCGGCACCACCACGGCCTACTACCTTGCGCGCTCGGGCGCCGACGTGACGCTGCTCGACCGGCAGGCCGGCCCCGCCGAGGAAACCAGCTTCGGCAACGCCGGGCAGGTGTCGCCGGGCTATTCGACGCCATGGGCCGCTCCCGGCATTCCGCTGAAGGCCATCAAGTGGATGTTCCAGAAGCACGCGCCGCTGTCGATCCGCCCCGACGGCACGCTGTTCCAGCTGCGCTGGATGGCAGCCATGCTGCGCAACTGCTCGCCCGAACGCTACGCGGTGAACAAGGAACGCATGATGCGCGTGGCCGAATACAGCCGCGGCTGCCTGCAGCAACTGCGCGCGGAGACCGGCCTCAACTACGAGCACCGCACCGGGGGCACGCTGCAGCTGTTCCGCACCCAGGCGCAGCTCGACGCGGTGCAGCGCGACATCGCGGTGCTCGAGGAATGCGGCGTTCCCTACGAATTGCTCGACCGCGATGCGCTCGCACGCGTGGAGCCCGCGCTGGCCGGAGCGCGCGACCGGCTCACGGGCGGCCTGCGCCTGCCGAACGACGAGACCGGCGACTGCCACCTGTTCACCCGCGGCCTGGCCGACATCGCGCGCAGCCTGGGCGTGGACTTCCGCTTCGGCCAGACCATCGACGGCCTGGAAACCGATGGCGGCCGCATCACCGGTGTGCGCACCAGCGCCGGCAAGATCCTCACCGCCGACCGCTACGTGATGGCGTTCGGCAGCTACTCGCGCGCTGCCATCGCATCGCTGGGGCTGGACATTCCGGTGTACCCCGTCAAGGGCTACTCGCTCACGGTGCCGCTGATCGACGAGGCGCTGGCGCCGCAATCGACCGTGCTCGACGAGACCTACAAGGTCGCCGTCACGCGCTTCGACGACCGCATCCGCGTGGGCGGCATGGCCGAGCTCGGCGGCTTCGACCTGCGCCTGAACCCGCACCGCCGCGCCACGCTCGAGAAGGTGGTGAGCGACCTGTTCCCGGGCGGCGACCTGCCGCGCGCCACCTTCTGGACCGGCCTGCGCCCGATGACGCCCGACAGCACGCCCATCGTCGGCGCCACGCGCTATGCGAACCTGTTCCTCAACACCGGCCACGGCACGCTCGGCTGGACCATGGCCTGCGGCTCGGGCAAGCTGATCTCCGACCTCGTGACCGGCCAGCGTCCGGAGATCCGCACCGATGGGCTGGCGATGGACCGCTACGAACAGGGCTCATCGCGCGCAGAGCGCCCGAATCCGGCAACGGCCCACGCCTGATGCAGCGGCCGCTCAGGCGGCCTTTGCAATCGGAATCGCCCCGCCGGCCATGCCGCGGTAGACCTCCGCTTCGCCATGCTTCGCAAGCAACTGCATCAGGTGCTTGCGGATCAACATCCCCGGCCGGTCGGACTCCATCGAATACTCGACGCCGCGCCGGCGCGTGTCGACCAGTGCGTCGGGGTCGGTCGATTCGAGGATGTCCTTGTCCTCGCGCGTGACCGCCTCGTCGAAGTCGATCAGCATCTGCGCCGTGCAGTCGGCCTCGGTGTCGTTGCGAAACAGCCATTGGCACAGCTGCATGCGGCCGTCGTCGATGGGCGTGAAGCAGTTGATGATGATGTGGCGCACGCCGCTCGGGTATTCGATGTCGAGCCGGCGCGAGAACGGCAGGAAGTAGGCGTTGCGCATGTGGCGCGTGGTGATCGCATCGGTCACGCCGCTGATGGCGTGGAACTTCACCGGATTGGCCGCCTCGATCACTGTCTCCGCGTAGAAGCCGCCCTCGTTCTCCACCAGTTCGTACTTGCTCGGCTTCGGGCTCGCGGCCACGCCGAAGGTGGCGCGGTGCACGAAGCTGAAGTGCGAGTTGTCGAACGAGTTCTCGAGGGCGCGCATCGGGCTGGTCTGCCACTCTTCATAGAACTGGAAGATCGTGCGGTAGCCCGGCTCGTCGAATTCCGGAATCGCCGGAATGTCGGCGATGGGCTCCTCCAGCGCCACCCAGGCGTAGCCGTAGCGCGCAGTGCAGCGGTAGGCGGTGGTGCGGTACTCCGGCGAGATCTTGCGCTCGGCCTCGTACTGCGGAATGCGGATCACCTGCCCGCTGCGGTCGTAGGTCCAGCCGTGGTAGCCGCACTGGATGGCGCCGTGTCCGCAGGCCTGGCCTTCGGCATCGACGCACCAGCCTTTCGACAACTTCGCCGTGCGATGGCAGCAGCGGTCGCGCAGCGCGGCAGGCTGGCCGCCGGCGTCGATGAAGAGAACGATGTCTTCGCCCAGCAGCCTGAAAGGCTTCGGGCCGTTGGCCAGTTCGGTGAGCGGCATGACGGCATGCCAGAACTTGCGGAAGACGGATTGTTGGGTGACGAGCATGCGTGGACTCCTTCTGTTGTTGCGCGTGGGTACGAACGAACCTGAAAGAGCAATTTCCTGCCGCAAGGGCTGAACGCTTCTACTCTGCGCCACCTGCCATGCAAATTGCGCGCCCGCATTGTGGCCGGGGCGAGCCACGCATTCAAGCCCTGGCATGGCTCGTGCAACGATTCCCGCAAGAGTAGAAGCGTTCAGCAGCGCACGCACCACCTTTGTGCGCCCGCCCGGAAATTGCTCTTGAAGTGCCTTCCGCCTCGCGCGGAGGGATTCAAGACCCGAGGATTCCGAGGCCCCACATGCAACGTCGATTCTTTCTTGCGGCCAGCGCCGCCACCCTTGCCGCTCCCACCGTCTTTGCCCAGGGCGGCGGCAAGCCGACCCCGCTCAAGTTCACGCTCGACTTCCGCATCAACGGCCAGACCGCGCCTTTCTTCCTTGCGCACAGCAAGGGCTACTACCGGGACGAAGGCCTGGACGTGGCCATCGACACCGGCGCCGGCTCGGTCGCCTCGATCACGCGCATCGCGAGCGGCGTCTACCAGATGGGCCTGGGCGACATCAGCTCGCTGGTCGAGTTCAACGCGCAGAACCCCGGCACCCCGATGGTGCAGGCGGTGTACCAGTACTACAACCGCGCACCCTTCGTGATCATCGGCCGCAAGGACCGCGGCGTCACGGCCGACTTCAGGAGCCTCGCGGGCAAGAAGGTGGCCGCGGCGGCGGTCGAATCGACCCGCCGCGCATGGCCGATGGTGGCGCGCAAGCAGGGCATGCGCAGCGACGCCTTCCAGTGGCAGACCACCGACTTCAGCGCGCGCGACAACGTGATGGTGCGCGGCGACGTCGATGCCGCCACCTACTTTCATGACTCGGCCATTTCGCTCTTCGCGCGCATGAAGCCGGAAGAACTGTCGGTGCTCAGGTATGCCGACGCGGGCGTCAACCTCTATGGCAACGCCATCCTCGCGAGCAGCAACCTGATCGCGCAGAACCCCAGGGTGGTTGCGGCCTTCCTGCGCGCCACCAACCGCGCCATCACCGAGACCTTTGCCAATCCGGCGCCCAGCATTGCGGCCATGCGCCAGCGCGAACCCATCCTCGACGAAAAAATGGAGCTTGAACGCTGGGGTGTCACGGCGCAATATGTGGGTGCCGCCGACACGCGCGGCCACGGCCTCGGCGACATCCACAAGCTCACGCTCGAGCAGCAGGTCGACGAGGTCGCCGACGTATTCGGCCTCAAGGTCAAGCCCTCGTCCGACGCCATCTTCAACACGTCGATGCTGCCATCGCGCAACGAACGCATGATTCCCACCAAGGCATGAACTCCAGCAACAGCAACCTCCATTCCACGCTCCCCGAAGAAGCCACGCTCGACGAGCGCGACGGACGCTACCTGCGCAAGGCCATCGTCTGGTCGCATGCGGCGCGCCGCCGCGGCAACCGGCCCTTCGGATCGGTCATCGTCTCGGCGGCCGGCGAAGTGCTGGCCGAAGCAGCCAACAGCAACACCGAGACCGGCGACTGCACGGCCCATGCGGAGATGAACGCGCTGCGCGCGCTCGCGGGGCGCGGCCTCACGCGCGACGAACTCGCCGGCGCCACCATCTATGCATCGGGCGAACCCTGCGTGATGTGCGCGGGCGCGATCTTCTGGTCGAACATCGGCCGCGTGGTGTTCGGCATCGACGCCGAGCGGCTGCGCGTGTTCCGCGGCGAGCGGCAGGACCAGCGCGATGCCGAGCTGTCGTGCCGCGACGTGTTCCGCGCCTCGCCGCATCCGATTGAATGCATCGGGCCTGCGCTGCTCGACGAAGCCAGCGCTGCGCACGACGGCGCCTGGGCTAGCTAGCCGCCGCGCGCGGCGGTGCGGGGCGAATAGACTCGTTGGATGTCCTGGCACGCCCATCTTCATCTCGACTACCGACAGGAAGCCGCCCGCAGCGTCGCGCGCTTTCGCCATGACGGGCCGCTGCGCATTCTCCAGAGCCTCTATCCCGAGGGCGATGCGATCTGCCACAACGTGCTGGTGCATCCGCCAGGCGGGCTGGTGGGCGGCGACACGCTGGACATCGACATCGAGGCGGCCGATGGGAGCCATGGCCTGATCACCACGCCGGGCGCGTCGCGCTTCTACCGCTGCGAAGGCGAGCTCGCGCTGCAGCGCACGCGCATCCGGCTTGCCAAGGGCGCGCGGCTCGAGTGGCTGCCGCTGGAGGCCATCTGCTACAGCGGCTGCCGGGCCGAGAACCGGCTCACCATCGAGGCCGAGCCCGGCGCCGAGATGATCGGCTGGGACGTGACCGCCCTCGGGTTGCCGAATGCCAACCAGCCGTTCGAGCGCGGCACCTATCTGCAGCACATCGAAGTGCCCGGCGTGTGGCTGGAGCGCGGGCGCATCGACGCGGCGGACCAGCGGCTGCTGCAAAGCCCGCTGGGCTTCGGCGGGCATCGCTGCATCGCGTCGCTGTTCTTCGTGTCGGGCACGCCGGCCGCGCGGGCGCGCCGCGAAGCGCTGCTTGCGCTCGCGCGCACAGCCATCGATGCGCACGGGCGGCAGGAGAGCGCCGGTGCGACCAGTCCGCATGCGGAGATCGTCGTGCTGCGCGTGCTGGCGCCGGTGGTCGAGCCCGCGATGCAGCTGCTGCGGCAGGTGTGGCAGGCCTGGCGCGCCGAGCTGTGGCAGTTGCCGGCGAGTTCGCCGCGCATCTGGGCCACCTAGCGTTTCAAGCCGGCACGTCGGTGCGCGGCAGCCGCAGGTGCGTCTTCAAGGTCTCGAACACCTGCCGCGTGACCGGGTTCACCACGTGGCTGCGCACGTACAGGTAGTAGGCCAGGTCGGGCAGGCGCGGCATGCCGTCGCCGGCGCCCAGCACGCGCAGGCCCGCATCGAGCTGCTCCACGCCGCGCGCCGTCACGCCCAGGCCCGCGCGCAGCGCGGCCTTGATGCCGATCAGGCTCGATGAGGTGTAGCGCGGTGTCCAGGCCACGCCCGCGGCGTCGAGCGCCTCGTGGCCGATGCGGCGGAAGATGCTCGGGCCGTCGGCCATGATCAGCGGCACCGGCTTGGACGGGTCGTGCACGTAGCTGGCCGCGCAGAGCCACACGGTCGGCGAATTGCGCAGCACCACGCCATCGAACTGCGGATCGGCGCGGTTGGAGATGATCATGTCGACCTCGCCGCTCTTGAGCGAGGTCATGAGGTAGGGGCTGCGGCCGATGTGGATGTCCAGCTGCAGCAGCGGCGAGGTGCGCGCCACTTCGGTGAGCAGCAGCGGCAGCATGGTCTCGGCCACGTCGTGCGGCGCGCCGATGCGCAGGTTGCCTTCGAGCTCGCCCTGCCGGAGGCTGCGCAGCGCCTCGTCGTTGAGCGCGAGCAGGTGGTGCGCATAGGTCAGGAGCCGCTCGCCATGTTCGGTGAGCCGCTTCTGCCGGCCCTGCTTAGCGAACAGCGCGTGGCCCACCTGCTCTTCGAGCCGCTGCATCTGCTGCGTGATGGCCGACTGCGTGCGCCCCAGATGCACCGCCGCCGCCGCAAAGCTGTGGTGGCTGACGATGGCCGCGAAGGAGCGCAGCAATTCAAGATCGAGCGTGGGCATACATTAATTTTATTGATGTATTTCTTGCGCCGGCTGGATTGTCGGGTCACGCCCGCGTCACTACAGTGAATGCACACCAAGACAAGCATCCCCACTGGAGAACCCTGCATGAGCACCCTGTCCGACCCACGCCGCGAGGCGGTCGCCGCATCCATCGACCGGATGAAGAAAGCCATTGGCGGCGCTGAACCGACCCGCGAAAAGCTCGATGCGGTGCTCGACGCGCTGCAAGGGCTGGCCGCGCGCACCGACTACTGGGGCGCCGCCGACTTTCCGGCACCCGAGGCCGGCGAGCACCAAGCCCGCTACCTGATTGCCGAGGACCCGGACCAGAGCTTTGCGCTCTACCTCAACGTGATGCGGCCGGGCAAGAAGATCGTGCCGCACAACCACACCACCTGGGCCTGCATTGCCGCGGTGGAAGGCACCGAGCACAACCGCGTGTACGAGCGGCGCGACGACGGCTCGGTGCCGGGCGTCGGCAAGCTCGAGGAAACCGCGCTGGTCGTGGTCGCGCCCGGCAAGGGCATCGCGCTGATGCCCGAGGACATCCACTCGGTCGAGATCCAGGGCGACCAGGTCATTCGGCATCTGCACATGTACGGCCGTGCGCTCGAGACGCTGAACCAGCGCACCGCGTATGACCTGGAAGCAGGCACGTACCAGACGATGGGCATCGGCGTGCAGACGCGCCGCTAGGCCCCTCTTTCAACCTCGTCTTCTTTCATGCGGGCCGCGCCGAGCGCGGCCTCGCAGGACCGCGTTCGTCCCAACGGCTTGCTTCCCATGACCTCTTTCATCGACCCGAAGACCCTCAAATCCTGGCTGCACGATGGCGGCGAGATCGCGCTGCTCGACGTGCGCGAACACGGCCAGTACGGCGAGGCGCATCTGTTCTACGGCATCCCGCTGCCCTTCAGCCGGCTCGAACTCGATGCGCCGCGCCTCGTGCCGCGCCGCGGCGTGCGCGTGGTCGCGTATGACGACGGCGATTCCGACGTGGCCGAACGCGCCGCCCAGCGGCTTGCCGTGCTGGGCTACACCGCCGTGCACGTTCTGCAGGGCGGCACCCGCGCCTGGAAGGCCGCGGGCCATGCGCTCTTCGCGGGCGTCAACCTGCCTTCGAAGACCTTCGGCGAGCTGGCCGAAGAGGTCTATCACACGCCGCGCGTGAGCGCCGACCAATTGGCCGAGATGCTGGCGCGCAAGGAGAAGGTGGTGGTGCTCGACGGCCGGCCGGTGAGCGAGTTCCACAAGATGAACATCCCCACGGCCACCTGCTGCCCCAACGGCGAGCTGGCCTACCGCGTGCGCCGGCTGGTGCCCGACACCACCACGCCCATCGTCATCAATTGCGCGGGCCGCACGCGCAGCATCATCGGCGCGCAGACGCTCATCAACCTGGGCCTGCCCAACCCGGTCTATGCGCTGGAGAACGGCACGCAGGGCTGGTACCTGAACGACCACGCGCTGGAACACGGCGGCACGCGGCGCTATGCGGCGGACAGCGGCAACACCGATCTGCGGCCGGCCGCCAAGGCACTGGCCGAGCGCTTCGACGTGCCCACGGTCACGGCGCAGACCGCGCAGCAATGGGCCGGCGATGCCAGCCGCAGCCTGTTTCTCTGCGACGTGCGCACGCCCGAGGAATTCGCTGCCGGCACACTGCCCGGCGCGCAGCACACGCCCGGCGGGCAGTTGATGCAGGCCGGCGACCAGTACGTCGGCGTGCGCGGCGCGCGGCTCGTGCTGTTCGACGACGATGGCGTGCGCGCGCCCACCATTGCGCACTGGCTGCGCCAGATGGGCCACGATGCGAGCGTGCTCGAAGGCGGGCTCGCGAGCGGGCTGTCGCTCGCGCCCCCCGCTGCGCCGGCCGCACCTGCGCTGGCGACGATCGATGCACAGGCGCTGTCCGCCCGCCTTGCGCAGGGCGACGTGGCGCTGGTCGACCTGCGCCCGAGCATGCAGTTCCGCGCCGGCCATGTTCCCGGGGCGCGCTGGTCGATACGCCCGCGCCTGGCCCAGGACGTGAAGAACGAAACGCGCCAGCTCGTGCTGGTGGCCGACGACGCTGCGCTCGCGGCCTGGGCCGCGGCGTCCGAGCTGGCCGGCCTCTCGACCAAGCCGCTGCAACTCGAAGGCGGCATGGCCGCATGGCGCGGCGCCGGCCTGCCGGTGCAGGCCACGCCCGCCCTGCCCGCCGATGCGGACTGCATCGACTACCTGTTCTTCGTGCACGACCGCCACGACGGCAACAAGGAAGCGGCGCGCCGCTACCTCGCCTGGGAGACCGGCCTGGTCGCGCAGCTCGACGCGCAGGAGCGCTCGGCCTTCAGGCTGCCGGCCGCTTCCGCCGCGCCGCACGCCTAGCTCCCCCGGTTTCACTTTCTCCGTTCGTTCGTCGTTGTCAGTTCCTATTCCAGGAGTCCCGTCATGTCGTCTGTCTTTCGCATTCCGAGCCTTGCCCGTCTTTCTGTCGCTGCCGCATGGCTCGCGGCCATGGCCCTGCAGCCTGCCTCGGCCCAGCCGCTGCCCGCGCGCAACGGCTTTCCTTCGCAAGCGGTGAAGTTCGTCTCGCCCTTTCCCCCGGGCGGCGGCAACGACGCCACGGCCCGGCTGGTGACCACGCGGCTGCCGGAAATCATGGGCCAGGCCGCAGTGGTGGACAACCGCGGCGGCGCGGGCGGCAACATCGGCGCCAAGTCGGTGGCCGAGGCCAAGCCCGACGGCTACACGGTGCTGACCTCGCAGGTGTCGATCATGGCGGTGAACCCATCGCTCTACTCGGCGCCCGGCTTCGATCCGATCAAGAATTTCGTGCCGATCACGCAGATCAACGCGGCGCCGCTCGCGCTGGTGGTGGAAGCCAATTCGCCCTACAAGACCTTCGGCGACCTGGCCACGCGCGCCAAGGCCAGCCCCGGCAAGGTCACCTATGCCACGCCGGGCAACGGCACGCTCTCGCACCTGGTCGGCGTGGTGCTGCAAAAGGACAGCGGCGTGGACATGACGCACGTGCCCTACAAGGGCGCCGGCCCCGCGCTCACCGACCTGCTCGGCGGGCAGGTCGACCTGCTCGTGACCTCGACCTCCTCGGTCGCGGGCATGGTGCAGAACGGCAAGCTGCGCGTGCTGGCCGTCACCAGCCCGCGCCGCATCGGCGTGTTCGCCAAGGCGCCCACGCTCGAGGAGCTGGGCTACGCCAATGCCCGCTTCGAGGACTGGTACGGCTTCTTCGCGCCGGCCGGCACGCCGCCCGAGCGCGTGGCCTACCTGAACGAAGCCATCGTGCGCACGCTGCGCCTGCCCGAAGTGACCAAGCTCGTGAACGACGGCGGCAGCGAGGTGGTGGCCAACACGCCTGAAGCCTTCGCCGCGCAGCTGCGCCAGGACATCGACCGCTGGTCGCGCATCGTCAAGCTTTCGGGCGCGAAGGCGGATTGACGCACCATAGGGGCCCGCGCCCGCTGGAACACGCCATGTCCGATTCGCCCAAAGACCCCGCAGGCCAGGCCCTCGACACCCGGCTCGCCCACGCCGGCAAGGCCCCGGCCTACTTCGGCGGCTCGCCGGTCAACACGCCGCTGGTGCGCGCGAGCACCGTGCTGTTCGACAGCGTGGCCGCCATGCGCGAGACGCGCGCGCGGCGCGGCGAAGAGCGCGCCTTCAGCTACGGCGCACGCGGCACGCCCACCAGCTTCGCGCTCGAGGACGCGGTGAGCGAACTCGAAGGCGCCCACCGCACGCGCCTCTTTCCCACCGGCCTTGCCGCCATCGGCATGGTGCTGCTGTCGTACCTGAAGCCCGGCGACCATGTGCTGATGTCGGACAGCGTGTACGAGCCGGCGCGCAAGCTCGTGCATTCCTTCCTCGATCCCTATGGCATCCGCTGCAGCTTCTTTGCCGCGGACGGCAGCGGCATCGAGGAACTGTTCGAGCCCAACACGAAGCTCGTGTATGCCGAGTGCCCGGGTTCGCTGGTCTACGAGATGTGCGACCTGCCCCGGCTGGCCGAGCTCGCCCATGCGCGCGGCGCGCTCGTTGCCGCGGACAACACCTGGGGCTCGGGCGTTCAATACCGGCCGCTCGCGCTGGGCGCCGACATCTCGCTGATGGCCGCCACCAAGTACCTCTCGGGCCACTCCGACGTGATGATGGGCACCGTCGCCACCACGCGCGAAGCCTGGCAGCCGCTCAACGAGCGCTGCGACGCCTTCGGCATGACCGTGAGCCCCGACGATGCCTGGCTGGTGCTGCGCGGCATGCGTACGCTGTCCGCGCGGCTGCAGGTGCACGAGCGGCATGCCATGGAAGTGGCACACTGGCTTCAGGCGCGGCCCGAAGTGGCGGCCGTGTTCTGCCCCGCGCTCCCGCAGCACCCTGGCCACGAACTTTGGAAGCGCGACTGCCGCGGCACCAACGGGCTCGTCTCGTTCGAGCTGCAGCCGGGCATCGAGAATGCCGCGGTCGAGCGCTTCGTCGATGCACTGTCGCTGTTCGGCCGGGGCTCGTCGTGGGGCGGCTATGAAAGCCTGGTGGCCTGGGCCGACATGCGCGCGGCCCGCAGCGTGACCGACTGGAGCGCGCGCGGCGCGGTCATCCGGCTGCACGTGGGGCTCGAGGCGCCTTCGGACCTGCTGCGGGATCTTGAATGCGGCTTTGCCGCCCTGGGTGCCGGCTGAAGGCAGCTCCAGCGGCTCAGGCTGCCACCGGCTCGGGAAGAATGGCCGTCAGCGCGAAGTCGACCAGATGGAGCCAGGTCGCTTCGATGCCCATGATGCTGTGGTGGTCCGAGGCAGGCACGGTCTGCACGCTGATGGGCGTCGGCCAGGCCGCGATCAGCTTCTGCGAGCGCTCGGGCAGCACCACGTCGTCGCGCTCGGCCAGCAGCACCTGGGTCTTGGCGGCCACCTCCTTGCAGTGCGTGAGCGAGTCGAAGCGGTGCCGCAGCAAGAGCGCCAGCGGAACCAGGGGAAAGCGCTTCTTCGCCACCTCGAGCATCGAGTCGTAGGGCGTGACCAGCTGCAGGCTCGAGAAATCCTGCTGCGCCACCAGCTGGATGGCCACGCCCGTACCCAGGCTGCGGCCGACCACGTGCAGGCGCGCCTGCGGAAAGGCCTTGCGCAGGTGATTGGCAAACTGGATCGCATCCGCCACGGAGGCGATCTCGGAGGGGTGCCCCTCGGAATCGGCCACGCCGCGGTAGTTGACGGCCGCAAATCCGAAGCCCTCCGGCAGCCAGTGCAGCGCCTGCGCGGTGGCGCGGACGTCCTCGCCGCGGCCGGCAAAATAGATGAACAGGTCCTGCAGCGCGTCTTCGCCCTGCGGGTGATAGACATAGCCGCGCACCATGCCGCCCGGCACGGTGTGGGAGTAGGTGGAAAAGTCGTCGGACAGATGGACGACCGGAAGCTTCCGGGCGTTGAAGAGGATGTGCCCCTGCCGCGTGGCCAGCAGGGTCCAGTACGCCGCAATGCCGCCAATGGCGGCGGCAGAGGCCGAGAGTGCAATGCGAAAGGCTTTTGAAGATGACAAGGCTTGGCTCCTGCCTATTTCTTGCAGTTGCCGCCGACGGACACCGTGCCGTCCTTGCACTCCGTCAATATCTCTTCGTCAGCCGGGCCCGCGCCCGGGCGCGCCGGCGCCGCACCAGTTGCGGGTGCGCCTTCGCGCTGGTAGACGATCTTCTTGCTGCCGAGATCGCAGCTGCCCACCACCTGGCCGGCCGCCTCTGCATTGGCATCGACGGTGGTGACGGTGAAGCGCGTCACGCCGGCTGCGGCAATCTTCGCTTCGATCTGGGTGCGCAGGGCTTCGCAGTTTTCGGCGCCGTGGGCGGTGCCCGCCAGGGCAAGCGCCATGGGAATCAACCAGGGTTTCATGATGAGTCGGCCTCGCAGCGGAGGGTTTGGCAAACGAAGAGTCTAGCCCTTCATTTTCCAGGGACGCATCCCCGCGCGCCATGCGGTAACCAGGCGTCACTGCACGCTCAGCGCACTCGCTGGCTCAGCCGCAGGCGTTCCTGCCGGCCGGAGACTGGCGCAACCTGTTGAGAAAGGCGAGCTGGACCCTGGCCGTGTCGCTGCCCTGCGAGGCGGCGCGCAGCATCCACTGGCGGGCCTCGCAGCGGTCGGCCTTGATGGCGGAGCCGTACAGCGTCGGCCCCGCCAGCAGCACCATGCCCAGCATCTCCTGCGCCTCGGCGTTGTCCTCCGCCGCCGCTTGCCGAAGCTGTTCGAGCATCGATCGGTAGTCGCGGGCGGCCTGCGCTTCCAGTGCCAGCTGGAAGCGCTGCTCGGCATGCAGCACGACGCCCGCATCGAGCGGCTCGGCCACGGAGAGCGCCGCCGCAAGGCAGAGGGCGGCCGACAGGCCGATGCGCCAGCGCAGCGACCCGCTTGCGATTTGATTCAATTCGGATGCCATCGATGTTCTCCACCACTCAGTTGCGTGGAGGCCATCGTGGCAGCAAGCGCCGGCCGCAAGAAGCTGGAATTCACGCAGCCAGGCTCAGCCGGCGCCTGAGTCCTTGCGAGCCATCCTCTTCAGAACTTCGCGGTGAGTGCCACCTGCAGCTCGCGTCCCGGCCCCGGCATGATCAGGTTGTCGACGCTGCCGTGCGCGGAGACGAAGTACTTCCTGCCCGTGATGTTCTTCAGGTTGACCGAGAGTTCATAGCGCTCGGTCTTGTAGCTCGCGGCCAGGTCGGCCGTGACGTACGAAGGCAGCGTCACCAGGTTGCTGAGCGAGGCATAGCGCGCGGCCACGTAGTTCACGCCGCCGCCCGCGCTCAGGCCATGGCCCAGGTCCTTCATGAGCCACACGAAGGCCGAGTGCCGCGGCGTGAGCGGCGCCACCTTGCCCTGCACCGGCATCGCGGCGCCGATGGGCAACTGCAGCGAGCTCACGGTGGCCAGCGACTTGACCATGCGGCCGTCCAGGTAGGCGTAGCCCGCGCTGACGTCCCAGCGCCCCGGCAGCTTGCCGGCCAGCGCCAGCTCCATGCCGTTGGTGCGCTGCGTGCCCACGTTGATCTGCCGCGCCGGGTTGGACGGGTCGGTGTTCTTGATGCCCGAGCGCTCCAGGTTGAAGAGCGCGGCGGTGAAGTTGAGCGCGCCGTCCAGGAAGTCGAGCTTGGCGCCGATCTCCTTGTTGACGGTGATCTCGGGATCGTTGGCCGCGTTGTTGGCCGACAGCGCGAAGGTCTCGGCCGAAGGCTGGAACGAGCGGCTGTACGACACGTAGTAGGACTGCGAGTCGCTCGGCTGCCAGACCAGGCCCGCGCGCGGGCTGAACTTGCGGTCGGTGCGCGAGAAGGGGGCCAGCGTGCGCTCGAAGGAAGTCTCCTGGCGGAAGTCGTCGTAGCGTCCGCCGACGAGCGCCTTCCACTGCGGCGCCAGCGTGATCTGGTCCTGCGCATAGAGCGCGGCCGTCTTGAAGGTGGTGTTGCTCGGAATCGCGCCGTTGGCCAGGTAGCTTGCGAGCGGGATCGGCGGCGGCGCGGAGACCGGGTGCAGGATGCTCACGCGCTCGAAGCCGGTGGCCGAGGACACCGTGTACGCGCGCTTGTCCTGCTTGCCGAGCTCGGCACCGATCAGCCATTCCTGCTTGAAGCCGCCGAGTTCGTTGCGCCATGTCAGGTCGGTCTGGTTGAACCAGCCGCTCTCGTCGCGGTCGACGAAGCCGCGGGTGCGGCCCACGGTCATGCGCACCGGGTCGGTGGTGCCGCTGGGCAGGGTGTTGAAGCGGTCGAGCTCGTAGCTGTAGTAGCGCGTGGTGTTGCGCAGGCTCAGCGTGTCGCTGAAGCGGTGGTTGAGCGTGGCGGTGAAGGACTGCACGCGCGTGGTGGTGGTGTCGTCGCGCTTCGCGAAGGCCGAGCCGTAGTAGGTGCCGATCGGCACGTTCACCGGGCGGCCGTTGAGCGCCGGAATGCCGAAGTCGGTCAGCCGCTGGTCGTAGGCGTTGGTGTACTGCAGCAGCAGGTCGGTCTGCGGGCTGAACTTCATGGCCAGCGAGGGCGCGATGCTGTAGCGGTCGATGAACTGCTGGTCGCGGTAGCTGCCCGACTTTTCGCGCGCCACGTTGAGGCGGAAAGCCATGTTCTCGCCGATGGGCCGGTTGAGGTCGGCCGTGAGCCGCTTGAAGTCGTGGGTGCCCAGGCCCAGCGACACCTCGCCGAAGGGGCGCTCGAAGATCGGCTTTTTCGTCACGCGGTTGACCAGCCCGCCCGACGAGCCGCGGCCGTACAGCACGGCGGCCGGGCCCTTGAGCACCTCGATGCGCTCGGTGTCCGACAGGTCGCGGAAGTACAGCGCGTCGTCGCGCACGCCGTCCACGAACCAGTCGGCGATGGCCGTGAAGCCGCGGATCACCACCTGGTCGCGCTGGCCGTCGCCCGCATTGAAGGAAACGCCGGGCGCATTGCGCAGCGCGTCCTGCATGGAGGTTGCGCCCTGGTCGCGCAGCAGCTGCGCGGGCAGTACGTTGACGGCCTGGGGAATGTCGCGCAGCGGCGCGCTGCCCTTGGTGGCCGTGCTGCCGACCGACGGGGCATAGCCGGGTTCCTGCTCGGAGGTGACGGTGATCTCCTGCAGCGTGCTGGCGGAGGTCTGGGCCTGGGCCGCGCAATGCAGCACGGCAAGGGTGGCAATAAAGAGCGGCGTGCAGCGAAGGCGCACGGCGGGCGGGCGAGCGGACATGGAGAATTTCCCTCAGGGCGATTTTTTTGAATCGCGAAGCGCCATGCAGCTTCTTCCATCGATCGGATGGAGAAACCGCATGCGCCCTGCCTGGAGAAAATCTGGGTTGGGTCCTTTGCCCGGCTCATACCGGCGCATGGCCGGCGTTTCCTGCAACAAAAGTTCGCTTCGCGCGAACGGCGGGATTGTAAACACGGCCGCACTGTTTGCGCGCGGCGCCGCCGCGCTCTTCAGCAGCAGCGCCCCTTGCCTCCGCCGTAGCGCGCCTCGAGCCGCTCGCGGAAGAAGGCCTCGTAGCTCATCGGCGGCTGCTCGGGGTGCGTGGCCGCCATGTGGGTCAGGTAGGCGTCGTAGTCGGGCAGCCCGACCATGAGCCGCAGCGACTGCTTGAGCGAGCGGGCGAAGTAGCGCCCGGCCTCCGGCAATGCGAGAGCCATGGCACCCTCCTGCTCAGCGCGCCGCCGAGGTGGCGAGCGGTTCGAACGGCGTCTCCTGCGCGGTCGGCCGGTGGGCCGCGCGTGCCGCGAGGCAGGCCTTGATGCTGTAGACCAGCACGCTCAGCACCACGAACATGAAGAGCGCGCACAGCGCCGCGTCGAGCCGGTCGTTGAAGACGATGCGCGACATGGCCTCGGGCGTTTTCGCCGGCGCCACCAGCACGCCGTTGGCCAGGCCTTCGGTGTAGCGGGCCGCATGCGAGAGGAAGCCGATCTTCGGATCGGGCGAGAAGATTTTCTGCCAGCCGGCCGTGAGCGTGCAGGCCAGAAGCCATGCGGCCGGCGCAATGGCCACCCATGCGTAGCGCTCGCGCTTCATGCGGAACAGCACCACCACGCCCAGCAGCAGCGCCACCGCGGCCAGCATCTGGTTGGAGATGCCGAACAGCGGCCACAGCGTGTTGATGCCGCCCAGCGGATCGACCACGCCCTGGTAGAGGAAATAGCCCCAGGCCGCCACGCACAGCGCCGTGGCAAACAGGTTGGCCGGCAGCGAATCGGTGCGCTTGAGCGCGGGCACGAAGCTGCCCAGCAGGTCCTGCAGCATGAAGCGGCCGGCGCGGGTGCCGGCGTCCACGGCCGTGAGGATGAAGAGCGCCTCGAACAGGATCGCGAAGTGGTACCAGAAGGCCATCATGGCCTGCCCGCCGATCACCTGGTGGAGGATGTGGGCCATGCCCACGGCCAGCGTCGGCGCACCGCCCGCGCGGCCGAGGATGGTGCTTTCGCCCACGTCCTTCGCGGTCTGCACGAGCATCTCGGGCGTGACCACGAAGCCCCAGCTCGAGATGGTCTGCGCCGCCTGCTGCGCAGTGCTGCCCACCAGCGCGGCCGGGCTGTTCATTGCAAAGTAGATGCCGGGCTCGATGCACGAAGCCGCCACCAGCGCCATCACCGCCACGAAGGATTCGGCCAGCATGCCGCCATAGCCGATGAAGCGCGCATGGCGCTCGTTGTCGAGCATCTTGGGCGTGGTGCCCGAGGAGATCAGCGCATGGAAGCCCGACACCGCGCCGCAGGCGATGGTGATGAACAGGAACGGGAACATGCTGCCCGACCACACCGGCCCGCCGCCCTGCGCAAACTGCGTGAGCGCGGGCATCTGCAGCGTGGGCATGACGAACACGATGCCCAGCGCCAGCGCGATGATGGTGCCGATCTTCAGGAAGGTCGACAGGTAGTCGCGCGGCGCCAGCAGCAGCCACACCGGCAGGCTCGCGGCCACGAAGCCGTAGCCCACGAGCATCCAGGTGAGCGCCTTGCCGTCGAAGGTGAAGAGCGGCGCCCACGCGGGGTTCTGGCTCACGGCCTGGCCGCCGAAGATGGCGAGCATCAGCAGCACGAAGCCGATCAGCGACACCTCGCCGATGCGCCCCGGACGGATGTAGCGCAGGTACACGCCCATGAAGAGCGCCACCGGAATGGTGGCCGCCACGGTGAAGGTGCCCCAGGGCGATTCGGCCAGCGCCTTCACCACGATCAGCGCCAGCACCGCGAGGATGATGATCATGATCATGAAGGTGCCGAACAGCGCGATCATGCCGGGCACCGTGCCCATCTCCTGCTTGACGAGGTCGCCGAGCGAGCGGCCGTCGCGCCGGGTGGAAATGAACAGGATGATGAAGTCCTGCACCGCGCCCGCGAACACCACACCCGCCAGCACCCACAGCAGCCCTGGCAGGTAGCCCATCTGCGCGGCGAGCACCGGGCCCACCAGCGGACCGGCGCCCGCAATGGCCGCGAAGTGGTGGCCGAACAGCACGTTCTTGTCGGTCGGCACGTAGTCCAGGCCGTCGTTGTGGCGGTGCGCCGGCGTCTTGCGGTTGCCGTCCAGCCCCAGCACCTTCTCGGCGATGAACAGGCTGTAGTAGCGGTAGGCGATCAGGTAGGTGCAGACCGCGGCGGTCACCACCCACAGGGCGTTGACGCTTTCACCGCGCGTGAGGGCCACGGTGCCCAGCGCGAATGCGCCGGCCACGGCCACGACGAGCCACACCAGGTGGCGGCGGATGCTGTGCATGGGAATGTCTCCTGGGAATGAACCCGGGAGTGTTGCCGCAGGGGCGCGCGGGCGCATCCGTCGGACCGCGCGGCCCGCGTGCGTGGCTTTGCGTAATGGAAAACCCTGCTAGCGAACCGTCGACATCACCGTCGCGCGGCAGCGGGGCTGGTCGCGCGGCGCCAGCAGGTTGCAGTTGTCCAGCGCGCGCTGCTGCATGTCGCTGAGCCGGGGCTGCTCGCCGGGCGGCGGGCCGTCCCACCGGCGGTAGGCCGGCGGCGGAGGCGGCTGTTCGGCCCAGCGCTCGCGGCGCTCGTATTCGCGCCGCTGCTCGCGTTCGTAGGCGCGCTGCTCGCGGCGGTCATAGCGCTCCTCGCGGTCGCGCTGGATGCGCCACATGCAGGTGTTGAAGTCGACGCCGGAGCGGCCGCTGGCGCAGTAGCGGCGGTCGTTCTCGTAGGGGTCGCCGCGCTGCGCGAACGCCGGGAGGACGGTGGCAAGGCCCAGGACGGCCAGGGCGAAGATTTTTTTCATGGGAGACCTCTCCGAGCTTCGGTGATACCGGCACAGCATGCCATACCGGCCAGACCCCCCAAGGCAGGCATCCCCCTAGAACCAACGGCAACACCCATGCGTTGAGTGAGATTGGGGCAGCGTTTCTCTTCGAGGCTAGAGCCGGCGCGCCTGCATCGGCTGGCGCGACCAGTAGATGCCGTCCAGCCGGTCGAGCCGCACCTCGCCGCCCGTCGAGGGCGCATGCACGAACTGCCCAGCCCCCACGTAGATGCCCGCATGCGACGGCGTGGACGCGCCGAAGAGCACCAGGTCGCCCGAACGCAGCTCGGACGTGGGCACCGGGCGGCCGAAGCCGGCCATCCGCGCCACGGTGCGCGGCGTGGCCTGGCCCGCGCTGTTCCTGTACACGTAGCCGATGAGCCCGCTGCAATCGAAGCCTCCCTCCGGCGTGTTGCCGCCGTAGCGGTACGGCGTGCCGACCAGGCCCAGCGCATGGATCGCGACGCCGCTCGATTGCTCGGCCGTGAGCACGGGAGGCGGCCCGTAGCCGGCCCCGGGCTGCGGCGCCCGCGGGCCTGCGCAGCCCAGCACCAGCAGGCAGGCGCCTATGGGCAGCAGCCGAAGAAGCAGCAGCGGCATGCGGGGACGTGGCGTGGGTGCGGATGCGTCGGGCATTTGGTTCCTTCAGGACTTGGCCGTCTTTTTCTTCGCAGGCTTCGGCTTGCCGGCACTGTTGAGCGCGACCGCCTCGCGCACGAGCGCCCCGAAGGCGGCCTCGTCGACTTCGTCGCCTTCGAAGATGTCGATCGCGCGGCGCATGTTGCCGTCCAGGCTCGCATTGAAGAGGCTGGCGGGATCCGGCAGCGAGGCGCCCTTGGCGAAGGTGAGCTTCACCTTGTCCTTGTAGGACTCGCCCGTGCAGATGATGCCGCCATACGACCAGACCGGCGTGCCCATCCACTTCCATTCCTCGACCACGTCCGGTTCCGCCTGCCTGATGAGCTTGCGCATGCGGCCCAGCGTTTCGCCGCGCCAGCCGCCGAGCTCGGCGATCCGTTGCGAGATGAGCTCCGATGCCGGCTGGCCGGTGCTCGCGTGCGACTTTTTCATGTCTGAGGGTGCTTCATTTGCAATGACCGTGGAGGATAGCCATGCATCGAAGCAATGCAAAGCGCAGAGGGCCAGCGCCAGCCATCGTATGGCACGATCGCCGCATGCCCGAGCCATCCCGCCGCATACCGTACCGCACCTGGCCAGGCGCGCTCGCGGTGCTGCTTGCCATTGCCGCCTACGTGGGCGGCCTGAGCTTCTGGGACAGCCGCACGCCCGGCGCCCGGCCGCTGCCCGCGGGCGAAACGGTGTCCGTCGGCCATGCCAGGTTCGTTCCCGCCAGCGGATGGGAGATGGACGTGTCGCGCTCCAGGGCTGGCCAGTCGCTGATGCTGTTCAAGGGCGGCCACAAGTTCCTGGTGACCACGCGTGCATGGGCCGGCGGGCCCGACGGTCCGCTGATGCGGCAGCAAAGGCTCATGGAGCGCGGCCAGCGCCTGAACATCGATGGCGACGTGTCCGACTTCGTCACTTCATGGGGCCTGCAGGGCAAGACCTTTGCGTACTACGGATCGAAGCTGGCCGGCCGCTTCTGGCAGGTGGTCGACCTGCAGCGCCGCTCGCTCGTGCAGATCGATTGCTACGGCGCCAGCGACGGCCTGAACGAGGCGATGGCCGACGCGCGGCGCATGCTGGAATCCATGGACCTGGAGGCACCGCAGTGAGCCCGCCCGCTTTCGAAGGCCAGCAGGACCGCGGCGACTGGCCGATCGGCACCGATTCGTTCTTCCAGCCGCAGCGCGCGGCCTTCTGGCTGCTGGCGGCGCTGATCGTCAACGGCCTGCTCTACACCATCAACATGTTCTCGATGGGTTTCCGTGTCGTCCCCGTCACGGCCCTGCTGGGCATCCTGGTGTGGGGCATCTACACGCTGCTTTTTCTTTTGGTCTTTCGCATGCTCGACCTGCTCGAGCAGCACCCGCCGGAAGCCTTCGTGCTGGCCTTTGCGTGGGGCGGGTTCGGCGCCGTCTACTTTGCCGCGCCGGCGAACATCGCCATCCAGAGCCTGTGCGCCAAGCTGGTGTCGCCGGATTTCGTGGCGCTCTGGGGGCCGGCCATTGCGGGCCCGATCACCGAGGAGTTCCTGAAGATCGCCGGCGTCATCCTGCTGGTGCTGGTGGCACGCAACCAGTTCCAGACCTACCTGTCGGTGCTGATCGTCGGTGCCATGGCAGGACTGGGTTTCCAGGTGGTCGAGAACCTCAGCTACACCGTCAACGCCTCCATGCATTTTCCGCTCGAGAACCAGGTGTCTCCGGTGCTCATCAACCTGCTGACGCGCGGGCTGCTGAGCGGGCTGTGGAGCCATGCGGCCTACACGACGATCGCGTCCTTCGGCGTGGCCTGGTTCCTGCTGCATCCCGAGCGTTCGCTGGCGGCGAGGATCGCCTGCGCCGTTCTGTGCTTCGCGCTCGCATGGGCGATGCATTTCATCTGGAACTCCCCATGGCTCGAAGACCTCTTCGACGGCGGCTACGGTGACATGGCCGTGATGCTCGCCGTCAAGGGCATTCCCGCGTTGGTTGCGGCCGGGCTCTTCTGGCGCGTTGCCGCGCGCGAAAACGGCGCCTACCTGCATGCGCTGGCCGCCTACTTCGTGCCGGAGCGCGAGCTGATCCGCGACGACGAGTGGATCCGCCTGGGTGCGCCCCTGCAGCGCTACAAGATTCGAAGGCAGATGGGCTGGACCTTCGGGCTGCGGGCCAGGCGCCTGAAGACGCAGCTGCAGCGCGAACAATTGCGGCTGATCCGCAAGGCCATGACCTACGGACGCGGCGCCCAGACGCTGCGGCATGAAGTGGCGATCAGGCGCGTGCGGGCCGAACTCGATCCGCTCATCGCCGCGCAGCCCTGAGGAAGGCTTCAGGCACGGCGCCTTGTCTGGCATTCATCGAGATCATGGCCCTGGATCCTTCCGAGCCCCCGGCAAAGCCCGCGCCTTCGCGCCGCAAGCGCTGGCTCGGCATGGCCGCGGTATGCGCCGCGCTCGCCGCGGCTGCATGGGCCGTCGCAACAGGCACCATCGAGATCCCCGAGCGCTTCAATCCGTGGGCACCGCTCGACGTGGCGGCGCCGCCCGACTGGCTGACCGGCTTCAAGCTCGAGCGGGCCCGCCGCGAGCCGGCGCGCTGCCTTGCGGCGCTGGCGCAGACCGGCATGCAGTACGAGCTGCTGCCCGACCGCGTCACCGGCCCCGGCTGCGGCTTCAGGAACGCCGTGAGGCTGCGCTCCGCCGGCGTGCGCCTGGGCACGGCGCCTTCATTGAGCTGCCCGATGGCACTGTCCTTCTTCATGTGGGAGCGGCACGCGCTGCAGCCGGCCGCCAGGCAGCGCTTCGGCCAGCCGGTGGTGGCCATCGAGCATCTCGGCAGCTATGCCTGCCGCAACGTGAACCGCGGCGACGATGCCATGCCGGGCCCTTCGCGCAGCCGGCATGCCACGGCCGATGCGCTGGACGTCGCCGGCCTCACGCTGGCCGACGGCCGCCGCATCACGGTGCTGCAAGCCTGGCCCCGCAGCAGTGCCGCGAGCACGGACGATCCGGCGGCGCTGCTGCTGCGCGATGCGCACCGCGGCGCCTGCCGATTCTTCAACGGTGCGCTGGGACCCGACTACAACGCCGCGCACAGGGACCACTTCCACCTGGAGACCGGCGGGTACGACATGTGCCGCTAGCATCTTGAAGCTGAAGCGTTGGCACTACGCAGAGGTTTCGCTCTTCTTGCGTACCACCAACGCCGCGAGACCCGCACTGACGATGGCCCAGGCTCCGATTCCAACAGCCATCGCGTTCTCGGGCCTCATCGGCAATTGGATCGGAACGATGCCGAAGGCAATGCTCGCGGCTGCAATGGCAGCAAGCATGCCAAGCGCCCGACGTGGACTCGTCGCGGCGACGGCGCCGACCCAAGCACCCAGCGCGGCAGAGGCCGCCCCCCCCATGACGACATACACGCGCAGCATCCGAGCGGCTTCATCCTCGCCGTGATGCCCAATCCCCGTACCTGGAAACGCGAGTGAAAAGAGGATGGGCATGCCCAGAAACAGAACGACGCCGAGCAAAGCCCCGCACAGGGCGAAGATCGGAGGCTTCATCGGCTTATCGGCCAGAAGACAACCCGACGCGACGCGTGCAGATCGGAGTAGAGGTATCCGTTGCCGCTCCACGGTGATCGAAAGGTATCAATGCCGAGACCGGCTTTGCCATTTCGGGAAGTGGCATCTGTTTTTCCTTCCTGTGCTTATCTAGCTTGGTCCAGCGAACTGACCATGGACCACTGTGAGTCCGCCGCATCTTATCGACCCAAGATCGTGCTGCCAGCCACCCGAAAGGCTACGTTCACACGAGCCTTCTCCTGCGATCATGAAACATTGCCGCGTCCTGCAGGCAAGCACGATGCGGGGACTCTCCAATCATCGAATCCAATGATGAGAACCTTGGCGCTACATCGCGCACCGCACTCGAAAACGCTAGCCGCCCTTACGGGATTCACCCACAATCCCGCCGGTGTCGAAAGTTGCGCACCGCCATCGACTCTCGCGAAAACCCAAGGACCGCCAATGAAGTGCTCGATCCGCCGCTCCCTCGCCACCACCGCCGCGGCCCTGGGCCTGGCGGTCGCACTGGTCTCATGCGGTGGAGGTGGCGGCGGCGGCGGGGGTGGAGGTGGCGGAGGAATCGGCATCGGCGCCCCATCGACACCCACCACGGCACAGCTGCCGGAGCGCGAGGCGCTGATTGCCCGCGCACGGGCCCTCGAACTCAACACGCCCTACGTGCCGCCGCCCGGCAACGCCCTGGAGCACCACACCTCCGGCTATGCCAAGACGATGTGCTCCGCCGTGTTCATCACCGGCATCGACCCCGAGGTCGCCGCCGAAAGCCTGGGCTACTTCGTGGGGCCGTACGAGCAGCGCAAGAACGTCGGCAAGCCCGTGGTCGACCGCGTGAAAAAGGAGGTTCGCATCTCGATTCCCAACGGCCCGACGCTGGTGGCGCGCCACTTCGGTTCGCAGGGCTGCGTCACGCTGCCGGCCGGGCGGGACGACGTGTTCTTCACGCCCGTCGAAGTCAGCAGCGCGCTGCCCGACCCCGCGACCCAGCCATGGCCGATGGGCGACGTGCTGCCGGGCGACCCGCCGCCGGCCGAGGTCGACATGTCCAAGGTGACCCGGGCCGTCGATGCCGCGTTCGATGTGCCCGAGGCCTACACGTCGGCCTTCGTGGTCACGCACAAGGGCCGCATCGTCGCCGAGCGCTACATGAGCGGCATCGGCCCGACGACGCCGCTCGAATCGTGGTCGATGGGCAAGAGCGTGGTGGCCACGATGATGGGGGTGCTCATCAAGCAGGGCGTGTACAGGCTCGACCAGCCGGCGCCGATTCCCGAGTGGCAAGGCGCCGGCGATGCGCGCCAGCAGATCAAGATCTCGGACATCCTGCAGATGTCGAGCGGCCTGCGCATCAAGGCGCCGGATGATCCGGACTTCGATCCCAACGGCGCCTACCCCGATCACGTCTACTACTACACGGGCCGCATCAACGCCTTCAACTATGCCGCCACCCGGCCGCAGCAATGGCCGCCCGGCGCGGTGGGCCGCTACCGCAACACCGATCCCGTGCTGGCCAACTACCTGATTCGCCTCGCGGTGGAAAAGAGCGGTGAGGAATATCTTTCGTTTCCGCAGCGCGCGCTCTTCGACAAGATCGGCATCCGCTCCATGGTGATCGAGACCGACCCCTACGGCAACTTTCTCACGCAGGGCTACGACTTCATGTCGGGGCGAGACTGGGCGCGCCTTGGCAATCTCTACCTGCAGGACGGCGTGTGGAACGGCGAGCGCATTCTTCCCGAGGGCTTCGTCAACTTCGTGAGCAGCGTGGCGCCCGCATGGGCCGCGGACAAGCGCCCGATCTACGGCGGCTTCTTCTGGATCAACGGAATGAGCTCGCTCGCGGCGCCGACGTCGGCGTACTACATGCTCGGCGCAGGAGGCCAGCACGTGGTGGTGATTCCGTCGCACGATCTCGTCGTGGTGCGGATCGGCCATTCGAGGGGATCGCGCTTCGCGGGCTCGACGCTGAACCAGGCGCTGGGGCTGCTGACCGCTGCGGTGCCCCGCGTGCGCTGAGCCTAGAAGCCGAAGACCAGCAGCAGGTTGTTCGCGGGCATCGCATGCCGCTCGCGCAGCGCAAGCCCTGCGCGGTGCGCCTCGGCCAGCACGTCCTCCAGGCGCCGTATGCCCCAGGCTGGATTGCGGGCTTGCAGGTCTTCGTCGAACGCCAGGTTGCTCGGCGCCGGCGTGCCCTCTTCTTCGAAATAGGGCCCGTAGGTGATCAGCAATCCATCGGCAAGCAGATGCCGCGCGGCCCCTTGCATCAACGCGGCACATGCGGCCCAGGGCGCAATGTGCAGCATGTTGGCGCAGTAGATCGCATCGAACTTTTCTTCTCCTCGGGCGAACGCGGCGCCTTGCGACGGCCATCGAGGCGCCATCACGTCGAGCAGCAGCGGCGCACGGAAATTGGGCAGCGCGGCCTGCGCGACGCGGCTTGCAATCGCGGGGAGCATGCGCGCGTCTGCGTCGGTGGGCTGCCAGGTCCACCCAGGCATTGCTGCGGCGAACCATGCGGCGTGCTGGCCCGTGCCGGATGCGATCTCGAGCGCGCTGCCGCGCTCGCCGAGGACGCGGGCCAGCGCCTCGAGGATGGGCTGCTTGTTGCGGTCGGCGGCGGGGCTGTGGGGAAGATCGGACATGGGAATCGGGCCTGGATGAATGTGGTTGATCGGGACAGGAGCTTTGATCGAGGCAAGGCAGCGCGGCTCAGCCCTGCCCGAACTCCCGCGCATGCTCGACCGCATACTTGATGAGTTCCGCCTGCCCCTCGATGCCCAGCCGCCGCTTGATGCTCTGCCGGTGCGCCTCCACGGTGCGCACGCTCAGCCCCAGGTCGCGCGCGATCTGCTTGCTCGATTCGCCGCGGCCCAGCGCGCTGAGGATCTCGCTCTCGCGCGGCGTGAGCAGCGGCCTGGGCGCCTGGTTGCGGAACAGCTTCTTCGACACGGCCGGGCTCAGGAAGGTGCCGCCGGCCGACACCGCCTCGATGGCGGCGACGATCTCGGCCGCGGGTGCGTCCTTCAGCACATAGCCGCGCGCGCCCGCCTGCAGGGCCTTCTGCACGTATTCGGGGTTGTCGTACATGCTGAGCATCACCACGTGCGGCGCGGGCTGATGGCGCTGCAGCACCAGCGCGGCCAGGTCGATGCCGTTCATGTCCTTCATGCCGACATCCATCAGCAGCAGGTCGGGCTGGAGCGTTTCAATGAGCGCCAGCGCCTCGGCCGCACTACCCGCCTCGCCGACGATCTCCAGCCCCGGCATGGCGCCGAGCCGTGCGCGCAGGCCATCGCGCACCAGCGGATGGTCGTCGACCAGGAAGAGGCGGATGGGGGCGGCGTCTTTCTTCATGCCGGTTCAGGCCTCGCGCTGCGCGCCGGCACTTCGGCCACGATGGTTGTTCCGCCTTCGCCCGACTGCACGTCCAGGCGCCCGCCGATCGATTCCATGCGCTCGCGCATGTTGCGCAAGCCGATGCCGCGCCGCGCATCGAGTTGCATCGCTTCCACGTCGAAGCCGATGCCGTCGTCGCCGATCGCAAGCCGCACGCCTTCTTCGTCGGAAAAGCCCAGCGCAATGTGCACGCGGTGCGCCTGCGCGTGCTTGCGCACATTGGTGAGCGCCTCCTGCGTGACGCGGAAGAGCGCGGTCTTGGCCTCCTGCGAGAGCTCGAAGGCCTCGCCCTCGATCATGATCGACGCATCGATGGCGCCCTCTTCGGCGAATTCGTCGCCCAGGCGCTCGAGCGCGGCGGGCAGGCCGAGCGTGTCGAGCAGGGCCGGCCGCAGGCGGTGCGAAATGCGGCGCACCTCGATCAGCGAATCGTTGAGCCGTTGCAGCGCCTTGCTCAGTGCGGGCGGCGCGGGCTGGCGTTCACGGTCGAGCGCATCCACCGCCGATTCGATCAGCAGCTTGGCCGACACCAGCGTCTGGCTGGTGCCGTCATGGAGCTCGCGCGCGAGGTGGCCGCGCTCTTCTTCCTGCGACTGCACCACGCGCCGCGCCAGCAGCCGCAGCTTGGCCTCGGCCGTGCGGTGCTCGCTGAGATTGAGCAGCAGCCCGGTGGCACTCACCACGCCCAGGCACAGCGCCGCGATGCCGGCAATCCAGAGCAGCGTGGTGGTGACGTTGGCGCTCATCTGGCGGTCGAGCGCCTGCATGGTCGCCTCGATGTCGTCCAGGTACAGGCCGGTGCCGACCATCCAGTTCCAGCGCGGCAGCGCCGTGACGTAGCCGAGCTTGGGCGCCATCTGCTCGCTGGAGGGCTTGCGCCATTCGTATTCGACATAGCCGCCGCCCGCACGCGCGCCCGCGATCAGGTCCTGGATGGTGAAGCGCCCGCGCGAGTCGTGCATGTCCCAGAGGTTCTGGCCCACGAGGTCGGGCTGGCGCGAATGCATGAGCGAGCGGCCCTGCATGTCGTAGACGAAGAAGTAGCCGTCGTCGCCGTAGTCGAGCGCGGCCAGGCGGCGCAGGGCCTCGCTGCGGGTGTCCTCGTCGTCCTGGCCCGCGTCGTACAGCGGCCGCACGGTGCTCACGGCAAGGTCGACGTAGCTGCGCAGTTCGCTGCGCCGCTGGGCCATGTAGCTTTTCTCGATCAGCGCGCGCTCGCGCTGCGCCAGGTCATGCTCCTGGTGGCGCACCGCCAGGGCCACCAGCACCAGCGCAACCAGCAGCGGTGCAACGGCCAGTGCGACGATCTTGGTGCGGAGGTTCATCGGGGGGCAAGACTACCACCGGGCAAGGGCATGCACCTTGAGATCGTGAGGACACAGGGACGTACACCGGAGACGAATGGAATTCGCGCTTCAGCATCTGCCAGCCCACCCGCCACAGCGTGCTGGAGAAAGACCTTGCGAGGGACCATGGCCGCATCGCCTTTCGCCTCGCGGCCCGCAGCCGGCAGTGCCGCTACGAGGTGATCGAGGCGGAGCAGGTCAGCACCTACGGCTGGAGCGTGCAGGGCTACCCGTCGCTCGGAGCCTACCGGAAGCGCGCCCTGCCCGGCTGGCGCCATTCGCCTCGCGATGAGCGAGGGGTCCTGTCCTGCCCGATGGTCCGGCTGGACTGAGCCGCCTTTCCTCGTCGTCGCCGAACGGGCTCAGTGCAGGCTCGTCGGCCGGCCCGAGGCCACCCAGGCATCGAGCCCGCCCGTCAGCGGCAGCGCGCGCCGCGCACCGCGCGCCAGCAGCACGCGCGCGGCCAGGGCGGCCGACACCTCGTTGGGGCAGTTGCAGTAAAGGACCACATCGCGCCCACCGACAAGCGGCAGTTCCGGATGCCGCTGCTGCAGCGCCTTGAGCGTATAGGGCAGCGCCCCGGGAATGCGGCGTGGATCGACCTGCACGCCGGCCTCCCCGCGCACGTCGATGACCAGCGGCGGCGCCTCGCTCGCGAGCAGCTCGTGCAGCTCGTCCACGCTGATGCGCGGCATGCCGGTGAGCCGCATGAACATGCGCCGGCGCCAGTAGCGCACCGCCAGCGTCGCGGCCAGCACCACCACCAGCGCCAGGGTCGCGATGCCGCCGGCCTGGGCCAGCATGGCGAGCACCTCCTGGATCTGGTCGCGAAAAATCCAGCCCAGCCCGAGAAAGACGCCGGTCCAGACCAGCGCGGCGCCAATGTCGAAGCCGATGAAGCGCCACACCGACATGCCCAGCGCGCCGGCCATCGGCGGCGCGACCACCGACACGCCCGGTACGAACTTGGCGGCCACCAGCGAGAGGCCGCCCCATCGGCCGATGAGCGATTCGCCGCGCCGCACGCATGAATCGGGCGACAGCGAGACGCGGCACAGAAGCCGCATGAAGCGGTAGCCGAAGCGGCGTCCGGCATAGAACCATGCGCCGTCGCCGAGCACATTGGCCAGCACCGCGGCCAGCACCACGCCCGCCACCGATACATTGCCGGCCGCCAGCAGCGCACCCGACACCACCAGCACCGCGGCCGCGGGCACCGGCAATCCGAGGCGCGCGGCAAAGCTCGCCGCGAAGACGATCGCGATCGCGTTCTGCACCAGCAGCGACATCAGCTGTGCCATGGCAGCAGCGCGAGCTTCTCCGGGTTCACTCCTGGGTGCCTACCGGGGCGCGTCGCCCTTGCGGTATTCGGCCGTAAGCTCGTCGAGCTTCTGCTTGAGCGCAGGGTCCAGCTTGTAGCTGGCCGCGGCCAGCGTGGCGTCGAGCTGCTCGGGGCGGCTGGCGCCGAGCAACGGCGCGGTGATGAGCGGGTTGGCCATGACCCAGGCCACTGCCAGCGTGGCCAGCGGCACGCCGGCTTCGTCGGCCAGCTCGTGCAGCTGGGTCACGGTGTTGAAGCTGCGCTCGTTCCAGTAGCGGTCCTGGTACATGCCGCCGGCCGTACCGAGCGTGAAGCGGGTATTTTGCTCGGGCGTGGCGCCGGGCTTGTACTTGCCGGTGAGCAGGCCGCCGGCCAGCGGGTTGTAGGGAATCACGCCCAGGCCCTCTTCGCCCGCGAGCGGCAGCAGCTCGCGTTCGATCTCGCGGAACAGCAGGCTGTAGCGCGGCTGCACCGACACATAGCGCGTGAGCCTGTGCAGTTCGGCCTTGCCGAGCGCGCGGGCGAGCCGGTAGGCCAGGAAGTTGGACACGCCGATGTAGCGCGCGCGGCCCGACTTGACGATGACGTCGAGCGCCTCCAGGCTCTCTTCGAGCGGCGTCTCGCGGTCATCGCTGTGCAGCTGGTACAGGTCGACATGGTCTGTCTGCAGCCGCTTGAGCGAGGCATCGATGGCGTCGAGCAGGTGCTTGCGCGATGCGCCCTGGTCCCAGCTGTTGGGGCCGACCTTGCCGACCGCCTTGGTGGCCACCACGAAGCGGCGGCGGCCCGCGGCGCCCTGCTTCTGCAGCCAGCGGCCGATGATTTCCTCAGTGCGGCCCGTGGTTTCGACGGTGCCGCCGAGCGGGTACACGTCGGCGGTGTCGAGAAAGTTGATGCCGCCCTCGGCGGCCTTGTCGAGAATCTGGTGCGACACGGCCTCGTCGGTCTGCAGGCCGAAGGTCATGGTGCCGAGCGCAAGGCGCGAGACGGTGAGGCCGGTGCGGCCGAGTCGGGTGGTCGGAATGCTCATGGGAGTGTCGCTCCGGGCGATGGAAGGGCGACGGCCATCATAGTCACGACGGCGCGAGGCTGCAGCGCTCGGGTGCTTTCAAGATGCGCGCCGCGCGCATCGAGAGCGCCATGTGCGCTAGCCGGCGGAGCCCTCGCAGGCCACCTTGTCGGCCGGCCGCGCATGAGCCCGTTCGCTCGCCCGTGCGCTCATCAGCGCCCAGGCGAACACGCCCACGCCTGCCAGCGCGAGCAGCGCACCGACCCACCCGGTCGAGGTCCAGCCCAGCCCGGCCGCAATGGCCACGCCGCCGAGCCAGGCGCCCAGCGCATTGGCCATGTTGAAGGCCGAGTGGTTGAGCGCGGCGGCGAGCGTCTGCGCGTCGCCGGCCACGTCCATCAGGCGGATCTGCAGCGCCGGGCCGATGGCCACGGTGGTGCCGATGAGAAACACGTTGATCGCCGCGGCGACCACGTGGTGCGCCGCGAACGAGAACATCGCGAGCACCAGCGCCGCATAGACGAGCAGGCCGCCGATGGTGCGCATCAGCGACTTGTCGGCCAGGCGCGAGCCGACGAGGTTGCCGGTGACCATGCCCAGGCCGAACAGCGCGAGCACGAAGGGCACGCCGCCCAGCGGCAGGCCGGCCACCTCGATGAGCGTGGGCTTGATGTAGCTGAACACGGCGAACATGCCGCCGAAGCCGATGGCGCCGATGCCGAGCGTGAACCACACCTGCTTGCGCTTGAGCGCGCCGAGCTCGCGCCAGGGGCTGGCACCCGCGGGCGGGGCGAGGTCGGGGATGTCGCGGCGCAGCAGCGCCACCGCCACCAGCGCGATGAGGCCGACGAACACGAAGGCGGCGCGCCAGCCGAACAGCTGGCCGAGCCATGCCGCGATCGGCACACCCACCAGCGTGGCGCCGGTGAGCCCCAGCATCACGAGGCCCACGGCCCGCGCGCGGCGCCCGGGCGGCGCGAGCGTAGCGGCCACCAGTGCGGCCACGCCGAAGTAGGTGCCGTGCGGCAGTCCGGTCGCAAAGCGCAGCAGGTTGAGCGACATGTAGCCCGGCGCCATCGCGCTCGCGAAGTTGCCGGCGGCAAACACGGCCATGAGCGCGATCAGTAGCGCGCGGCGGCGCCAGCCAGCCGCCAGCACCGCGAGCACCGGGGCGCCGATGACCACGCCGAGCGCATAGGCGCTGATGACGTGGCCGGCCTGCGGAATGCTGACGTCGATGTCTTTGGCCACTTCGGGCAGGAGACCCATGATCACGAACTCGCCGGTGCCGATGGCGAAGCCGCCGACGCCGAGCGCGAGCACGGCGCGCAGGAAGTTGACGGGCCGTGCGGCGGGGGAAACAACGGAAATGTCGGTGTCCGCGCTGTCCAGCGCGGGTGGGGAGGCGTTCAAGGCCAGGCTCCTGGGAGGGTGCCCGGCGGCGGCGGGCAGAGGCCTGATTTTAGGGTAAACCCTGAATTTCTGCCGATACGGTGATGCTGCAGGGCCGATACCGGCATGCCGGCCGGCCTCTTCGGCCCCTCGTCAGATCGCGACGAGCTGGCGCACGCCCTGCGCTTCCATGTCCTTGCCGAGCCCGCGCGCAATGACCTCGCCGCGCTCCATCACGAGGTAGTCGTCGGCGAGCTCCTGCGCAAAGTCGTAGTACTGCTCGCACAGCACGATGGCCATGTCGCCGCGGTCGGCCAGCATGCGGATGACGCGGCCGATGTCCTTGATGATGCTGGGCTGGATGCCTTCGGTGGGCTCGTCGAGGATCAACAGCTTGGGCTTGGGCGCCAGCGCACGCGCAATGGCAAGCTGCTGCTGCTGGCCGCCCGAGAGGTCGCCGCCGCGGCGGTTGATCATCTGCTTGAGAACCGGGAACAGGTCGAACAGCTCCGACGGGATGGGGGTGCTGCCGCTCTTGTAGGCCAGGCCCATGCGCAGGTTTTCCTCGACCGTGAGCCTGGCGAAGATCTCGCGGCCCTGCGGGACGAAGCCGATGCCGGCCCGCGCCCTTTCATAAGGAGTCGCCTTGTGGATGGGCTTGCCTTCGAGCTCGATGCTGCCGCTCTTGATGGGGACCAGGCCCATCAGCGACTTGAGCAGCGTGGTCTTGCCCACGCCATTGCGGCCCAGCAGCACCGTGACCTTGCCGAGCGTGGCCTCGAAGCTCACGTCTCGTAGGATGTGGGAGCCGCCGTAGTACTGGTGGATATTTTTTACTGTCAGCATTTTGTTGGCGCCTTCCTTTGTTCTTGTTGAGGGCACCCGGCATGCGGCGCGGTGGTCGTCGTGCCAAGGCCGTCGGCCCTCACCCCTGCCCTCTCCCGGAGGGAGAGGGAGGAAGACAGGGGGCGCACCACCGCTCTGACCACAGCCCCCGTCGCCGAGCCCCGAACAAGATCAGCGCCCAAGATAAACCTCGATCACCCGTTCATCCGCCTGCACTTCGTCCAGCGTGCCCTGCGCCAGCACCGACCCATCGCACAGCACGGTGACGATCTCCGAAATGGTGCGGATGAAGCTCATGTCGTGCTCCACCACCATCAGCGAATGCTTGCCCTTGAGCGTGAGAAACAGCTCGGCGGTGCGCGCCGTTTCCTCGTCGGTCATGCCGGCCACGGGCTCGTCGAGCAGCAGCAGCTTCGGATCCTGCATCAGCAGCATGCCGATCTCCAGCCACTGCTTCTGGCCGTGGCTCAGGTTGCCGGCCAGGCGCGACACGCTGTCGGCCAGGTGAATGGTCTGCAGCACCTCGGCGAGCCGATCGCTCTGCGCCGAGTCGAGTCTGAACAGCATCGAGGCGCGAACGCCCTTGTTGGTCTTGAGCGCGAGTTCGAGGTTCTCGAACACCGTGAGATGCTCGAACACCGTCGGCTTCTGGAACTTGCGGCCGATGCCCAGCTGCGCGATGTCGGCCTCGCGATGGCGCAGCAGGTCGATGGTGCTGCCGAAGAACACCGTGCCCTCGTCGGGCCGCGTCTTGCCGGTGATGATGTCCATCATCGTCGTCTTGCCCGCGCCGTTCGGCCCGATGATGCAGCGCAGCTCGCCCGGCGCAATGTCGAGCGACAGCTTGTTGATGGCCTTGAAGCCGTCGAAGCTCACGCTCACGTCTTCGAGGTAGAGGATGCGGCCATGCGTCACGTCCACTTCGCCCGGCGTTGCAATGCGGCCGAAGTCCGCGGAACGGCCGCCCGATTCGGTGCTGCCGCCCGCGTAGTGCATGCCCTTGGCGCGGGCGGCGCGCTCGGCGCCGGCTTCCATCAGGTCGGGCGTCATTCAGAAACCTCCGCGCTTCGCGCTGCGGTATTCGCCTTGGGAGCGGCCCGGCGGCTCATTTCAGAAACCTCCGCGCTTCGCGCTGCGGTATTCGCCTTGGGAGCGGCCCGGCGGCTCATGCGCGCGCTCCCTTCACTTCGGCCACCAGCGGCGCGTGCAGCGCCTCCGGCTCCACGCCTTGCGCGGCGGCCATGGCGCGCTGTGCTTCCTTGCGGCCGGCGCTCACGCCGGCCGGCGCCTTCTCCCTCGACAGCCACTTGCGCACCAGGCCCACGATGCCGTTCGGCAGGAACAGCGTGACAGCAATGAACAAGGCA
The DNA here is from genome assembly GCF_003951285.1 of Variovorax beijingensis. Lineage (GTDB taxonomy): Bacteria > Pseudomonadota > Gammaproteobacteria > Burkholderiales > Burkholderiaceae_C > Variovorax > Variovorax beijingensis. The sequence continues at coordinate 331,386 of NZ_RXFQ01000002.1, forward strand.
CCCAGGAAGTACAGCCAGTACTCGGGGTAGGCCACCGTGAGCCAGCTCTTCGCGCCGTTGACGATGAAGGCGCCGATGATCGGCCCGATCAGCGTGGCGCGCCCGCCCACCGCGGCCCAGATCGCGATCTCGATGGAGTTGGCCGCGCTCATCTCGCCGGGATTGATGATGCCCACCTGCGGCACGTACAGCGCACCGGCCACGCCGCACATCACGGCCGAGATGACCCAGATCGTGAGCTTGTAGGGCAGCGGGTTGTAGCCCGAGAACATCACGCGCGTTTCCGCGTCGCGGATGGCCTGCAGCACGCGGCCGAACTTGCTTGCGATCAGCCACTTCGCGAACAGGAAGAAGCCCAGCAGCGTCAAGCCCGTGAGCGCGAAGAGCGTCATGCGCATTTCCTGCGTGGCGATCGGAATGCCAAGGATGCGCTTGAAGTCGGTGAAGCCGTTGTTGCCGCCGAAGCCCGTCTCGTTGCGGAAGAACAGCAGCATCGCGGCGAAGGTCATGGCCTGCGTGATGATCGAAAAATACACGCCCTTGATGCGCGAGCGGAAGGCGAAGAAGCCGAACACGAAGGCAATCAGGCCCGGCACCGCGACGATCAGGATCAGCGTGGCAATGAAGCTGTCGCTGAAGGTCCAGTGCCAGGGCAGCGTCTTCCAGTCGAGGAACACCATGAAGTCCGGCAGGTCGCTCTTGTAGTTGCCGTCGCGGCCGATCTGGCGCATCAGGTACATGCCCATCATGTAGCCGCCGAGCGCAAAGAACAGGCCGTGGCCCAGCGAGAGGATGCCGGTGTAGCCCCAGATCAGGTCCATGGCCAGCGCGCAGATCGCGTAGCACATGATCTTGCCGACCAGCGCCACCGCGTAGTCGCTCATGTGCAGCGGGCTGCCGGCCGGCACCACCATGTTGAGCACCGGTGCCACCGCGCACACCACGATCAGCGCGACGAAGAAGGCTGTCCAGCCCTTGCCGCCCAACAGCGGCCCTTTCTTTGGAAGAGTCACAGCGGTCATAGCGATGTTGCCTGAAGGCTCTGTGCCAGAAACACCGCGGAACCGGCTTCGCCGGGCCGCTGGTGTTGCCCCCTTGAGGGGGTTGGCGAAGCGACACGAAGTGCGCGAAGACTGGGGGTGGTCATGCTTCCGCGCTCCGGCCCTTCATCGCGAAGATGCCTTGCGGGCGCTTCTGGATGAAGATGATGATGAAAACGAGCACCGCGATCTTCGCGAGCACCGCGCCCGCCCAGCCTTCGATGAACTTGTTGAGAATGCCCAGGCCCATGGCCGCATACACCGTGCCCGCGAGCTGGCCGACGCCGCCCATCACGACCACCATGAAGCTGTCGACGATGTAGCTCTGGCCCAGGTCGGGCCCGACGTTGCCGATCTGGCTCAGCGCACAGCCCGCAAGGCCCGCGATGCCGGAGCCAAGCGCGAAGGCGTAGGTGTCGATGCGCGCGGTGTTCACGCCCATACAGGAGGCGATCGGCCGGTTCTGCGTGACGCCGCGCACGAACAGGCCCAGGCGCGTGCGGCCGATGAGCCAGCCCATCGCAAGCAGCACCAGCACCGCGAAGACGATGATGCAGATGCGGTTCCACGGCAGCGTGACGTTGCTCAGCATGGTGAAGCCGCCGCTCATCCAGCCGGGGTTCTCCACGCCCACGTTCTGCGCGCCGAACAGCGAGCGCACGAGCTGCTGCAGCATCAGGCTGATGCCCCAGGTGGCCAGCAGCGTCTCGAGCGGCCGGCCGTAGAGGAAGCGGATCACGCCGCGCTCGAGCACCGCGCCCACCAGCGCCGAACTCAGGAAGGCCACAGGAATGGCCGCCACCAGGTACCAGCCGAAGGCCGCCTCGGGCATGTAGCGCTGGAAGATGCCCTGCATCACGTAGGTGGCGTAGGCGCCGATCATCATCAGCTCGCCATGCGCCATGTTGATGACGCCCATCAGGCCGTAGGTGATGGCCAGGCCCAGCGCGGCCAGCAGCAGCACCGAGCCCAGGCTGATGCCGCTGAACACCGCGTTGATGCGGTCGCCCCACACCAGCGAGCCATCGATGCTGGCAATGGAGGCGACGATGGCGGCCTTGACGTCGGCCTCGGTCTCGTCGGCAAGGCGCTGGTTGAGCAGCAGCTTGGTGTCGGGGCTCGTGTTGGCGCCGAGCTCCTTGGCCGCGGCAAGCCGCCTGGCCTTGTCGGCGCTGCCGAGCATGCTGGCGGCGCGCACCAGCTGGAGCTGCGCCTTGATGCCGGGGTTGGTCTCGGCGGCCAGCGCCTTCTCGACCATCGGAACGCGCGACTCGTCGGGCTCCTTGAAGAGCGCCTGCGCGGCTTCGGCGCGCACCGCGTCGTCCTTGCTCGTGAGCTTGAGCGCGGCCTGCGCCGCATCGAGCGCGCCGCGCATGAGGTTGTTGTTGACGACGTCCTCGGCCGTGTCGGGTACCTTCAGCTCGGCGCCGGTCACGGGGTCGTAGCCCTTGTCGTCCTTCATCACGAAGACCTTGTCTTCGGTGTACTTGACCGCGTCCTCGGTCATGGCCTGGATGAACGCGGCAGTCTTGTCGTCGGCCGTGAGCACGGCCTTGTTGAGCGCAGTGATACGCGCCTCGGATTCGCCCGAGGCAATGGCGCGGGCTTCGTCGGCGGTCAGCGCGTGGACGGCCGATGCCATGAACAGCATGGCGGCGAGTGCACAGTGAAGGGGTCGTCGAAGCATCATGAGAATGGAAGTTGGTATGGCTCCCTCCCCTTCCGGGGGAGGGAGAAACACGCTTACAGCGACTTGCCGGCGGGCTGATCCGGCTTCTTGTCGTTGCCTTCGATGTACGGGCTCCACGGCTTGGCCTTGACCGGACCCGGCGTCTTCCACACCACGCTGAACTGGCCGTCGGCCTTGATCTCGCCGATGAACACGCTCTTGTGCAGGTGATGGTTCTTCTCGTCCATCTTCGAGACGATGCCCGAGGGAGCCGTGAAGGTCTGGCCGGCCATGGCCGCGATCACCTTGTCGGTGTCGGTGCTCTTGGCCTTCTCCACGGCCTGCTTCCACATGTGGATGCCGATCCAGGTGGCTTCCATCGGGTCGTTGGTGAGCGGCTTGTCCTTGTGGCCGGCGATGTTCTTGGCCTTGGCGTAGTCGCTCCACTGCTTGATGAACGCCGTGTTGGTCGGGTTCTTGATCGACATGAAGTAGTTCCATGCAGCGAGGTGGCCCACCAGCGGCTTGGTGTCCACGCCGCGCAGTTCTTCCTCGCCCACCGAGAAGGCCACCACCGGCACGTCCTTGGCCTTGAGGCCGGCGTTGCCGAGTTCCTTGTAGAAGGGCACGTTGGAGTCGCCGTTGATGGTCGAGACCACCGCGGTCTTGCCGCCCGAGGAGAACTTCTTGATGTCGGCGACGATGGTCTGGTAGTCGCTGTGGCCGAAGGGGGTGTACTTCTCGTCGATGTCGGTGTCCTTCACGCCCTTGCTCTTGAGGTAGGCGCGCAGGATCTTGTTGGTGGTGCGGGGGTAGACGTAGTCGGTGCCCAGCAGCACCCAGCGCTTGGCGCCGCCGCCTTCCTTGCTCATCAGGTAGTCGACCGCCGGAATGGCCTGCTGGTTGGGCGCGGCGCCGGTGTAGAACACGTTCTTGCTGAGCTCTTCGCCTTCGTACTGCACAGGGTAGAACAGGAGGCCGTTCATTTCCTCGACCACCGGCAGCACCGACTTGCGCGACACCGAGGTCCAGCAGCCGAAGATCACCGAGACCTTGTCCTGGCCGAGCAGCTGCTTGGTCTTTTCAGCGAACAGCGGCCAGTTGGAAGCCGGATCGACCACCACGGGCTCGAGCTGCTTGCCCAGCACGCCGCCCTTCTTGTTGATGTCGTCGATGGCCATCAGCACGGTGTCTTTCAACACGGTTTCCGAGATGGCCATCGTGCCCGACAGCGAGTGCAGCACGCCGACCTTGATGGTGTCGGCGGCAAAGGCCGGCGCAGCGGAAATGCTGGCCAGGGCGACGGCGGCGGTGAGCGCCTTGAGTGTGAAACGACGTTGCATGTGGACTCCTGCTCCGGGGTGGTTGAAACCTGGTCGCCGGCACGGGCCGGACGATGGAGAGGAGTCTGCGGATTCGCCCGCCCGCGAGAAATACGCCGGGTGGCGTACACGGAGGTACTCAAGGCGGCGATGGCCGCGACGATCTCCGCGGCGCTTTCATTCCTTGGCGGACGGCAGCCGGCTGCCGCGCCGGTGCAGCACCGCCACCAGCAGCGCCGACGCCATCAGGTAGGCCAGCGCCACGCCAAAGGCGGCGCCATGATTGCCGGGCGCGCCGCCCAGCCGCCCGTAGAAGAGGACGCCGATCAGCGCCACCCCCAGCGCATTGCCCGCCTGCTGCACCATCGACAGCACACCCGAGGCCACGCCCGCATGCTGCGCAGGCAAGCCGGCCAGCACGGTCGACACCAGCGGTGCCATCACCATGCCGAGGCCGGCGCCCTGCACGGCCAGCAGCGGCACCATCCATGCCACCACGTGCGCATGGCCCGGCGCCACATTGACAAGCTGCAGCGCATGGCCCGCCGCCAGCACGAGCGCGCCGAGCGCAATGGGCGGCTTGCCGCCGAAGCGGCGTGCGAGCCGAGCCCCGGCCATCGAGGTTGCGAAGAAGCCGATCGCCAGCGCGGTGAAGACCAGGCCCGAGCCGAGCGGATCCAGCGCAAGGCCTTGCTGCAGATAGAGCGCAAGCACGAAATAGAACGAGGCATTGCCGACGTAGAAGGCCAGCGTGGTGAGCAGCCCCGTGACGAAGCGGCTGTTCGCGAACAGCGCCGGCGCCACCAGCGGCGCACCGCCGCGCGCCGCGAGCCTTCGCTGCTGGCGCCCGAACACGGCCCACAGCGGCACCGCGGCCGCAAGGCACAGCCAGCTCCACAGCGGCCAGCCCTGCTCGCGGCCCTCGACCAGCGGCAGCACCACGGCCACGGAGCTGGCCGCCACCAGCAGCATGCCGGCCAGGTCGAGCCGGCTCCCGGCGGTGCTGTTGCCGTTCGCCAGCGGCGGAATCACGCGCGGCGCAAGCACCAGTGCCAGCAGGCCGATCGGCAGGTTGATCAGAAAGCAGCTGCGCCAGCCGAGACCGGCCAGGTCGGCGTGGATCAACAGCCCGCCCACCAGTTGCCCAAGCGTCGCGCTCAGGCCCAGCGTGAGCCCGTAGGCCGCGAAGGCGCGCGCACGGCTTTCGCCCGTGTAGGCCAGCCCGATCATCGCCAGCACCTGCGGTTGCAGCAGCGCACCGGCCAGGCCCTGCAGCACGCGGGCCGCCACCAGCAGTTCGGCATTGGGCGCCAGGCCGCATGCGGCGGACGCCAGCGTGAACAGCAGCAGGCCCAGCATGAACATGCGGCGGCGGCCGAGCAGGTCGCCGAGCCGCCCGCCGGTGATCAGCCCCGCGGCCGTGGCCAGGCCGTAGCCGGCCACCACCATCTGCAAGGTGCCCGCGGAGGCGTGCAGTTCGCGCTGCATCGAGGGCAGCGCCACGTTCACGATGAAGAAGTCCAGCACCACCAGGAAGGTGCCGCTGAGCATGACCCAGAGGCCGAGGGTGCCGGCGCCGCGGCTCGCGGCGGAGGAAAGCGATGCCGCCGGGGCGGCGACGTTCGATGGCTGCGACATGATGGCATCGAGTGTTGGGCTGGCGCGGCGCCGGGGCAATGACCTCTGAGGTCATCGCCGGCCCCCAAGGCAGCGGGCGTCGGCAGTTCCAAGCGCCGGATGGGCATGGCACCGGGCGCATGGCGCGCCGCGCAGGCGTTGCCGCCTAGGCGCTCGCCGGAAGGGCCGCCTTGGTCCTGGCCGCGAGCTTGAATTGCGCCGCCGCAAAGCCCCACACCATGCGCGAGGCATCAGGCCCGGCCGGGTCGCTGAAGAGCAGCTGGGCAGCGCCGCCGCTCCAGGCATGCCCGAGTCCCGCGATCTCGCACAGCACGACCAGCGTGCGGCCCTTGCGCCGGAATTCGGTCACTCGCATGGCATGCCGCTTGCCCCGCTGCAGCGTGCGCGCGAGCCCCGGCTTGGCGCCGACGGCCGTGGCCCACACGGCTGCGCTGTTGACGGCATTGCTCGGCGCCACCACGGCATCGGCCTCGCCATGGATCACCAGCATCGGCGGCAGGGTCGCGAACACGGCGGCCGCGCCCATGGCCTTGCCGACCGCGGTGGTCGGCATCGGCGGCGTGTGCTGCCCGCGCATCGCGCCCAGGGCCGTGGCCGAGGATTTCGCGGCGCCCGGCGCCACGCCCGAATGCATGGCCACGGCGCGAAAGCGCGCCGGATAGCGCGTGGCCAGCAGCGCGGCCATGCTGGCCCCGGCCGACAGGCCCGCCAGCGCGATGCGTTCACGGTCCACCGGATAGAGCATCGAGGCCTGGTCGATGGCCGCCATCAAGGTGGCGGCCTCGGCGTCGGCCTTGCCCGAACGCCGCTCATACCAGTTCCAGCAGCCTTGGGGATGGGCCAGCCTGTCCTGCTCCAGGTAGAGCACCAGGAAGCGCTGGCGCACCGCAAGCGCGTTCATGCGTGTGCTGGCCGCAAAGTCGCGCCCGCTCTGGCCGCAGCCGTGCAGCATGACCATGAGTGGCAGTTTCTCGCCAGGCTGCAGTTGCAGGTCGGCCGGGCGGAACAGGTGGTAGCCGCGCGCACCGCCAGGCCCCAGCGCCATGCCGCCGAGCCAGTCGCCCTTGCCCGGCGGCGGCTTGAGCCGTTTGGCGGTTGCGCGCTGCACCTGGCCCGTCACGCGCTTGCTGTTGCCGAGCGTGATCTTCGTGAGGGCCTTCAGGTTGCGCTCATACGCGCGGGCGAACAGGGAAGCAGTGGAACGACGGGCCATGGGCGCAGTGTGAGGGCAAAGCGCCAGCCGTCCAAACAAGCGGCGCGAGGCCTCAGTAGATCTCCGGCACGATCATGCTGGCCGGCACGGGCTGGCGCAGGTAGTCCGCATGGCGCTCGCGCGCGGGCAGTTCCACCGGCGGATGCGGTACCTCCTGGTAGGGCAGCTGGCCCAGCAGGTGGCTGATGCAGTTCAGCCGCGCCTTCTTCTTGTCGACCGCCTGCACCACCCACCACGGCGCTTCCGCAATGTGGGTGCGCTCCAGCATGATTTCCTTCGCCTTGGTGTATTCCTCCCAGCGGCGTCGGCTTTCGAGGTCCATGGGACTCAGCTTCCATTGCTTGAGCGGGTCGTGGATGCGCCCGAGAAAGCGCATGTGCTGCTCGTCGTCGGTTATGGAGAACCAGTACTTGATGAGCTTGATGCCCGAGCGCACCAGCATCTTCTCGAACTCCGGCACGGTGCGGAAGAACTCCTCGTACTCGTCGTCGGTGCAAAAGCCCATCACGCGCTCCACGCCGGCGCGGTTGTACCAGCTGCGGTCGAACAGCACCATCTCGCCGGCGGCCGGCAGGTGCGCGGCATAGCGCTGGAAGTACCACTGCGTGCGTTCGCGGTCGTTGGGCGCGGGCAACGCGGCCACGCGGGCCACGCGCGGGTTCAGGCGCTGCGTGATGCGCTTGATGACGCCGCCCTTGCCTGCCGCGTCGCGGCCTTCGAAAAGAATGACCACCTTCTGCCTGCTGTGCTGCACCCAGTCCTGCAGCTTCACGAGCTCGCCCTGCAGCCGGAACAGTTCCTTGAAGTAGGCCTGGCGCGCGGCCTTGTCGCTCGTGCGCGACGCGGAGTCGAGGCCGTCGATGTTCCGGTCCTCGATCTCCAGTTCGAGCTCCTCGTCGTAGCTGTCGATCAAGTCGCGGGCGATGCGTTGCATCAGGTCTTCGTGGTCTGGAAGTGCGCTCGTCAGCATCATGGGGAAAAAGGAGATGTGGGGTGGAACGGGCATGCTGCCCGCCGCACATGACGGTTGCGTGACGGTCCGCAGGCTGCCGACACGAAGTTGTCACATATGGCGAACACCATCCGGTGCACACCCTCCGTCTTTCCTGATCCAACGCACCTTGCCGGCACTCCATGACCTGGCCGCCAATTCATATGGCGGCGACGAAGCCGGACTGATCTGCGGCTATCTCTTCGACGCCACGGCGCCGGAGCCCGTGCGGGCGATCGACTCGGCGCAGGCTGCGGCCTGGCTGGACATCAGCTCGGTAGAAGATGGCCCGAGCGCAGCGCCGGGCCGCCCCAAGCAAGCGAGCACCCCCTCGGGGGGCAGCGAGGACACGAAGTGCCGAGCGTGGGGGTCTGCATTCGTTTGGTTGCACTTCAACCTGAGCCACGCCCAGGCCGAGCGCTGGCTGCTGCGCCATGCGCGCCTGTCCGACACCTTCTACGAAACGCTGCACGAGGGCCTGCCCTCCACGCGCATCGAGCGCGCCGACGATTCGCTGATCGCCGTCATCAACGACGTGCACTTCGAGTTCAGCTTCGAGCCCTCGGACATCTCCACCCTCTGGATCAGCGTGGGACCGCGGCTGGTGGTCACGGCGCGCACCAAGCCGCTGCGCTCGGTCGACGCGCTGCGAACGGCGGTCAAGGCCGGCGACGCGCCGCGCTCGAGCACCGAGCTGCTCGAGCACCTGCTGCGCGCGCAGGCCGACGTGCTGGTGAAGATCGTGCGCGGCGTCACTTCGCGCATCGACCGCATCGAGGACGAACTGCTGGCCGGCCGGCTCGACCACAAGCGCGCCCGGCTCGGCGTGCTGCGCCGGCTGCTGGTGCGGCTGCAACGCCTTTTGGCCCCCGAGCCCGCCGCCCTCTTCCGCCTGCTGCAGGGGCCGCCGGCCTGGATGGCAGAGCCCGATGCGCAGGAGCTGCGCGGTTCGACCGAGGAGTTTTCGATGGTGCTGCGCGACATGCAGGCGCTGCAGGAGCGCATCAAGCTGCTGCAGGAGGAAATTGCCGCCAACGTGAACGAGGACAACAACCGCAGCCTGTTCGTGCTGACGGTGGTGACCGTGCTTGCGCTGCCGATCAACATCCTGGCGGGCCTGTTCGGCATGAACGTGGGCGGCATTCCGCTGGCCGAGCACAGGCACGGGTTCTGGATCGTGGTGGCGATCGTCGCGAGCTTCACCGCGGTGGCCGCATGGGCGGCTTTTCGCAAGAAGCGCTGAGCCGCGTCGGCCGCCGCAGTAATGCTATTTATTTAATAGCAATCACAATAGCATCCATGCGCCCGCATCGATGTTCCAGACCCAATAGAATGCAAATGTGTCCTCCATTCTCAATGCCGATCTGCACTGCCATTCCGTGGTCTCCGACGGCACATTGACGCCCGAAGAACTGGCCGCGCGCGCCGCCGCCAACGGGGTCGAACTCTGGGCGCTCACCGACCACGACGAGGTCGGCGGCCAGCACCGCGCGGCCGCCGCGGCGCGCGCCAACGGCATCCGCTATCTCACGGGCACCGAAATCTCGGTGACCTTCGCCAACGAAACCGTGCACATCGTCGGGCTGGGCTTCGACCCCGATGATGCCGCGATGACGCAGGGCCTCTACGACACGCGCGGCGGCCGCGGCAAGCGCGCGCAGGAAATGTCCGAGGGGCTGGCCAGGGTGGGCATCCACGGCGCCTACGACGGCGCGCTCAAGTTCGTCGGCAACCCCGAGCTCATCTCGCGCACCCACTTCGCGCGCTTCCTGGTCGAGCAGGGGCACTGCCGCGACACCTCCGAGGTGTTCCGCAAGTACCTGACCGAAGGCAAGCCCGGCTACGTGCCGCACCGCTGGGCCTCGCTGAAGGACGCGGTGCAATGGATCACGGCCGCCAAGGGCATGGCCGTCATCGCGCATCCGGGGCGCTACAAGTTCACCGCCAACGAGGAATACGCGCTGTTCCTCGAATTCAAGGCGCATGGCGGGCAGGCGATCGAGGTCGTCACCGGCAGCCATACGACAGCCGAATACGTCGAGTACGCCGACAAGGCGCTCGAATTCGATTTCGCCGCCTCGCGCGGCAGCGATTTCCACAGCCCCGACGAAAGCCATTGCGATCTCGGCAAGCTGCCACCGTTGCCCGGTGCGCTCACGCCGGTGTGGGAACTGCTCAGCCACCGCATCCAGCAGTGAGCCAGAGCCCCGGGCCCGGCAGCGACGGCGCGGCAACGGCGGCACTGGCGAATGCCCGCGCCGCGGCGCGCCAGACGCGCGACCTCGAATCCGAACGCATCCTCGCGGGCATCGGCATGGTGCTGGTGGCGGTGGCCTGCTTTGCCACGCTCGACACCGCCACCAAGACATCCACCGCCGCGGTGCCCATTCTGATGGGCGTGTGGTTCCGCTATGCCTTCCAGGCCGTGGCCACCACCGCGGTGCTGCTGCCGCGGCACGGCACGGCCCTGCTGCGCACGCAGCATCCGCGCTATCAGCTGCTGCGCGGCGCACTGCTGCTGGTGTCGAGCACGCTGGCCTTCCTGAGCCTGCGCTACATGCCGCTGGCCGAGTTCACGTCCATCGTGCTCATTGCACCCCTCGTCATCACCCTGCTTGCGGCCACCACGCTCAAGGAGCAGGTCTCCGCGCTGCGCTGGGTGCTGGTGGCCGGCGGCTTCGCCGGCACGCTGGTCATCCTGCGCCCGGGCGGCGATGCATTCAGCTGGGCCGTGCTGCTGCCGATCGGGCTGGTGCTGACCAACGCCTGGTTCCAGGTGCTCACGAGCAAGCTGGCGCAGACCGAGAATCCGCTCACGATGCATTTCTATACCGGCTGGGTGGGCACGCTGATCGCCTCGCTGGCGCTGCCCTTCGTGTGGACGGCCCTGCCCTCGTGGCACTGGTGGGCCTTGCTGTGCCTCATGGGATTCATGGGCACGGTGGGACACTTCATCCTCATCCTGGCCTACCAGCGCGCGCCCGCATCCACGCTCACGCCGTACCTCTATGCACAGATCGCCTTTGCCATGCTCGGCGGCTGGCTGGTCTTTTTCCACGTGCCCGACCGCTTCTCGCTCGTCGGCATGTCGATGATCGCCGTGTGCGGCGCGGCCGGCGCCTGGCTCACGGTGCGCGAGCGCCGCGTGCCGATCGAGCCGGCCGAATCCTGATCAGGAGTCTTTTTCATGGCCCAGTATTTCGAAGTCCACCCCGAGAACCCGCAGCAGCGGCTGCTGAAGCAGGCTGCCGCGCTGCTGCAGCGCGGAGAGATCGTGGCCGTGCCCACCGATTCGAGCTACGCGCTGGCCTGCCACCTCGACGACAAGGATGCGGTCGACCAGCTGCGCCGCATCCGCCAGGTCGACGAGAAGCACCACCTCACGCTCATCTGCCGCGACCTGAGCGAGCTGGCCAACTACGCGCGCGTCGACAACAAGCAGTACCGGCTGCTGAAGGCCGCCACGCCCGGGCCTTACACCTTCCTGCTCGAGGCCACCAAGGAAGTGCCGCGGCGCGTGAGCCATCCGCAGCGCAAGACCATCGGCCTGCGCGTGCCCGACCACAGGGTGCTGCTCGAACTGCTGATGCTGCACGGCGCACCGCTCCTGGCCACCACCTTGATCGCGCCCGGCGAGACCGAGGCGCTGAACGACGCGCAGACCATCCGCGAGCGTTTCGAAAAGCAGATCGGCGCCGTCATCGACGCCGGCGCCTGCCCTTCGCAACCCACCACCGTGGTGGACCTCACGCCCATGGGCACGGGCGACGATCCGGTGGTGGTGCGGCAGGGCCGCGGCGCGCTGGCGGTGCTTGGCCTCTGACAAGCGGCACCGCAGCGTTCACTCCGTCTGACACAATCGCCCAGTGGATATTTCCAACCTGATACAGACCGTACTTATTTACGCTTTGCCCGTGGTCTTCGCGATCACGGTGCACGAGGCGGCGCACGGCTATGTGGCGCGCCACCTCGGCGACAACACCGCCGAGGTGATGGGCCGCGTCACGCTCAACCCGATGAAGCACATCGACCCCATCGGGACCATCCTGATGCCGCTGATGCTGTACTTCGCAACCTCCGGGGCCTTCCTGTTCGGCTATGCCAAGCCGGTGCCGGTGAACTTCGGGCGGCTGCGCCATCCGAAGCGCGACATGATCTGGGTCGCTCTGGCAGGGCCAGCGTCCAACTTCGTGCAGGCCATCCTCTGGGCGCTGGTGTTCGTGGGGCTTGTTGCGGCCGGCATCGATGAAACCTTTTTCATCAAGATGGCACAGGGCGGCGTGCTGGTCAATCTCGTGATGTGGGCCTTCAACCTCTTTCCGCTGCCTCCGCTCGACGGCGGCCGCGTGCTCGCAGGCCTGCTTCCCAACGGGCCGGCGCAGAATTTCCTGGCGCGCATCGAGCCCTTCGGTTTCTTCATCGTGATGGGCCTGGTGCTCGCGGGCATCGTCAGCACCTTCTGGCTGCGTCCGCTGATGGACGTCGGCTATGCGGCCATCAACCTGTTCATCTCCCCTTTCACGGCATTGCTGCGTTAAGTTGTCCTCTCCTGCCATGGCTTCGTCTTCTTCTGCTCCCCTGCGCGTCCTGACCGGCATCACGCCGTCGGGTACGCCGCACCTCGGCAACTATGTCGGCTCGATCCGCCATTCGGTGCGGCAGAGCGTCGCGCCGGGCGTCGAGAGCTTCTTCTTCCTGGCCGACTACCACGCGCTGATCAAGGTGCAGGAGCCGGCACTGATCCAGCGCTCCACGCTCGAGATCGCCGCCAGCTGGCTGGCCTGCGGACTCGACCCCGAACGCGTCACCTTCTACCGCCAGTCGGACATCGTCGAGATCACCGAGCTGACCTGGTTCCTCACCTGCGTGACCGGCAAGGGCGTGCTCAACCGCGCCCACGCCTACAAGGCGCAGCTCGACAAGAACATCGCCAAGGGCGAAGACCCCGACGCCGACGTGACGGCGGGCCTGTTCATGTACCCGGTGCTGATGGGCGCCGACATCCTGATGTTCAACGCGCACAAGGTGCCCGTGGGGCGCGACCAGGTGCAGCACATCGAGATGGCGCGCGACATGGCGCAGCGCTTCAATCACCAGTACGGCGAGCACTTCACGCTGCCCGAAGCCGAGATCGACGACGCCGTCGCCACCCTGCCCGGCCTCGACGGCCGCAAGATGAGCAAGAGCTACGGCAACACGATCGCCATGTTCGCGCCCCGCGCGCAGCTGCAAAAGCAGATTGCCAGCATCGTGACCGACTCGCGTGCGCCCGGCGAGCCCAAGGACACCGAAGGCTCCGCGCTGTTCCAGATCTACCAGGCCTTTGCCACCGCCGAAGAAACCGAGGCGCTGCGCAAGGCGTACGCCGACGGCATCGGCTGGGGCGACGCCAAGCAGATGCTGTTCGAGCGCATCGACCTCGAAGTGGCGCCGCTGCGCGAGCGCTACGAGGCACTGATGAACGACCCCGCACAGATCGAGCGCATCCTGCTCATCGGCGCCGAAAAGGCGCGCAAGCTCTCGCGCCCCTTCATGGCCGAGCTGCGCCACGCGGTGGGGCTGCGCAACCTTGCGGCAGGCCGCGACGAGGGCGGTGCCCGCAAGGCAGCCAAGGTTGCCAAGCCAAGCTTCAAGCAGTACCGGGAGCGCGACGGCCTGTTCTATTTCAAGCTGCTCGATGCCCACGGCACTGCCCTGCTGCAGAGCCGCGGATTCGCCTCGCCGCAGGAAGCCGGCCGCGCCATCGCCGCCCTGCAGCAGCAGCGCGGCGCGGCACTGGCCACGCTCGCCGAGCAGCTCGAGCCGGTAGGCCCGGAAGAATTGCGCGCCGCGAAAGAGGCGCTGGAAGCACTGGCGGAGACAACGACCTCTACCAACGGAAGTTGATCCGGCAATATCCATCGGCCTGCCCGCCGAGGACTGACGAGAGAAGACCGTGCGATCACTAAGGAAGAAAACATGAGCATTTATGTCATCGACGACCACCCCCTGATGCGCGACGCGATCGTGATGGTGCTGCGGCGTCTGCGGCCGGCCGAAAACATCGTCGAGCTCGAGCGTCTCGACAAGCTCGCGAGTTCGGTCCAGCAGCGCGGCGAGCCAACGCTCTTCTGCCTTGACCTGAAGCTGCCCGACACCAATGGCGTCTCGGGCGTGGTCGCTGTCAAGCAGGTCTATCCCAACGTGCCGATCGCCGTCTATTCGGCGGCACCGGCCGGGGACATGGAGGACGCCTGCATCGAGGCCGGCGCCGACACCTACATCGAGAAGTCGGCCAGCTCGGCCGAACTGGCCGCTGCGCTGCGCGGCCTGCTGATGGCGGGCTCGGAAGAGGCGGACGAGCCGGCGCTGGCCAGCAACAGCAAGCTGTCGAAGCGCCAGACGCAGCTGATCGCCATGCTCGACAAGGGCATGAGCAACCGCGACATCGCCACCGACCTCGAGATCAGCGAGCACACCGTGAAGGTGCACCTGTGGCGCCTGTTCCGCCGCCTGGGCGTGAAGAGCCGCACGCAGGCGCTGCACTACGCTCGGACCAACGGGTTGCTTTCCGGAAACTGAGCCCCCCCGAAACGGCTCACTTCGTGTCGTTTCGCCAACCCCCTCGCCGGGGCAACACCAGCGGCCCGGCAAAGCCGGTTCCGCGGTGTTCCTGGAAGGTTTGAACCGCGCCTTGTGCGCGGTTTTTTATTGGCCGGAGCTCAACCGCCGGAGGCGCTGACGCGGGCTTGGGCCACGGCTTCGTCGGCGTCGTGCAGGGCGACGCGGAACACGCTGCCGCTGCCCAGGCGGGAGCGCACGCTGACGGGGTGGCCCAGCACGTGCGAGAGGCGCGCGACGATGGCCAGGCCCAGGCCGAAGCCGTCGGAGGTGCCGGCATGGTCGGCCACCTTGTAGAACTCCAGGAACACGTCGCGCAGGTGCTCGGGCGCAATGCCGATGCCGGTGTCCCACACCTCCACGCGCAGGCCGTCGCGCGTTTGCCGCGAGGCCAGCAGCACGCCGCCGTCGGTGGTGTACTTGATCGCGTTGGCCAGCAGGTTGCCGAGCATGCGGCGCACCCGGATCGGATCGGTCAGGAAGCTGCCTTCGGTCACGTGCACGCGAAAATCGAGCCCCCGGCTTTCGGCCACGGGGCGGTATTGCAGCTCGAGGTCGTGCAGCAGCTCGGCCACGTCCACGCGCTCGATGTGCAGGCGCACCTGGCCTGAATCGATGCGCGCCAGGTCGAACATCGAATCGAACAGCGCATTCACCGCATGCGTGGCGCGAACGATCTTGGGCGCGAGTTCCAGCACCAGTTCGGGCTCGTTGCGCAGCCAGTCGGCGTAGAGCGACAGGGCCAGCACCGGCTGGCGCATATCGTGCGCGGCGCTCGCGAGAAAGCGGTTCTTCATGGCCACGGCCGCCACCGCGGCCTGCCGCTGCTGCGTGAGCGACTTGATCAGGATGTGGTTGTGGAACAGCAGCTCCAGGCTGTTGCGCGCCGTCTCGTGGATGTGGCGCCCCGCGCGCAGCAGCAGGAACCAGTGCAGGATCGGCAGGATGGGCATCAGGAAGCCGTACTGGAAATGCGGCTCCACGAGGTTGATGCTCACGAGCCGGATCAGAACCGCCCCCAGCATCGTGATGAACAGCGTGTTGACGTAGCGCTTGAGCAGCGGCGGATGCAGCGCCAGCCCGTTGAGCGGAAAGGTGCCGACGCCGGCCACGATGAGCCAGCTCATGAACTGGTTGACCTGCGGCGTGCGCTCGAAGAACAGCAGGATCGACAAGCCCCACACGATCGCGCTGGTGCTCCAGATGAAGCCATAGCGTTCGGTGAACTGCAGCTGCGCCGCCGCACTCCTGCCCGCGTAGCGCACCGCATAGACCCTGGCACCCCAGGCCCGGCAGGCCGTGGCAATAAGGCCCGCGGCGAGCCACGTGAGCAGCTCCCAGTGGGGCACGTAGCTCCAGTTCAGGCCGACCATCGCTGGCATGAGCGCCGCCGAGACGATATAAGACCCGCGCGCGGATCGCATCAGGCTGCGGATCAGCTCGCCGCGAACCCAGGATTCGGCTTCGTCGGCCGAAGCCGGGAC
This sequence comes from Variovorax beijingensis, assembly GCF_003951285.1. GTDB lineage: Bacteria > Pseudomonadota > Gammaproteobacteria > Burkholderiales > Burkholderiaceae_C > Variovorax > Variovorax beijingensis. The sequence continues at coordinate 347,343 of NZ_RXFQ01000002.1, forward strand.
CGGTGTCACGCTCGCGATCGACGGATTGGCCATGTGGCGCGGAGCCTCTTGTTCATTCGACTACAAGGAAAAATCCCGGCATGCGGGGGCATGGGGAGGTGGCGATCTTAACGGGCCGATACAGTTGCTTCGAAGCTTGGCTGGACGCCGCGAACAGCGGTCGCGAAAAACGCGAAAAGCATGAAAACGAAAGGCTCCGGTTTCGCCAGCGCGGATGGCCGGCCGTCGAACGGGCAAAAAAATAGCCCCTTGCGGGGCCATTCCTGGAGGAGAGGGAGGGATTCGAACCCTCGGTACTATCGCTAGTACGCCTGATTTCGAGTCAGGTACATTCGACCACTCTGCCACCTCTCCGGTGCTGTCGAGCCTGCGATTATAGCAGACCCAAACCGGGCTTTTGAAGCCCCGCCCGTTCAACCGCGCAACAGTTCCAGTCCGCCGAGGTAGGGCCGCAGCGCAGCGGGCACGTTGATCGAGCCGTCCTCGTTCTGGTGGTTTTCGAGCACCGCAACCAATGTGCGGCCGACCGCCAGGCCCGAGCCGTTGAGCGTATGGACGAGCTCGTTCTTGCCTTGTGCGTTCTTGAAGCGGGCCTGCAGGCGGCGCGCCTGGAAGGCTTCGCAGTTCGATACCGAACTGATCTCGCGGTAGGTGTTCTGCGCCGGCAGCCACACCTCGAGGTCGTAGGTCTTGGTGGCGCCAAAGCCCATGTCACCGGTGCACAGCAGCACCACCCGGTATGGCAGTTCGAGCGCCTGCAGCACGGCCTCGGCGTGGCCGGTCATCTGCTCGAGCGCGTCGTAGCTCTTTTCGGGATGGACGATCTGCACCATCTCGACCTTGTCGAACTGGTGCTGGCGGATCATGCCGCGCGTGTCGCGCCCCGCGCTGCCGGCTTCGGAGCGGAAGCACGGCGTGTGGGCCGTGAGCTTGATCGGCAATTGCGCCTCGGCCACCACCTCGTCGCGCACGAAGTTGGTGAGCGGCACTTCGCTGGTGGGGATGAGATAGAGCGCCGAATGGTCGGGCGCGGGCTCGCCGTCCTGCCCGCCCTTCTTGGCGGCGAACAGGTCGCCTTCGAACTTGGGCAGCTGGCCGGTGCCGCTGAGCGTGGCGGCGTTGACGATGTAGGGCACGTAGCACTCGGCATAGCCGTGCTTCTCGGTCTGGATGTCGAGCATGAACTGCGCGAGCGCGCGGTGCAGCCGGGCAATCGGCCCCTTCATGACGGTGAAGCGCGAACCCGCGAGCTTGGCGCCCATCTCGAAGTCGAGCCCCAGGGGCGCGCCCAGGTCGACGTGGTCCTTTGCCGCAAAGGGCAGTGGCGCAGCATTGGCGCCGGCACCGCCCTGCGGGCTCCAGCGACGCATCTCGACATTGCCGGTTTCATCCTCGCCGACCGGTACGCTGGCGTGCGGCAGGTTGGGCACGGCCAGCAGCAGCGCCTGCAGTTCGGGCTGGATCTCCTCGAGGCGGCTGGACTGCGATTCCTGCTCGGCCTTGAGCGCGTTGACCTCGGCCATCAGCGCATCGACCGACTCGCCCTTGGCCTTGAGCGGGCCGATCTGCTTGTTCAGCGTGTTGCGCCGGGCCTGGATTTCCTCGGTGCGGGTTTGCAGCGTCTTGCGCTCGGCCTCGAGCGCGGTGAACGCCGACACGTCGAGGTAGGGCTGGTTCTTCTTGCGTTTTTCGAGGCCGGCCACAGCGGAGGCCAAGTCTTTGCGGAGCAGAGTGATGTCAAGCATGGGGGGATTTTAGGTGGGCGTAGCATCGCGCTCCCGCAACCTCAACCAAAGGGAAAGAGCGATGCAAGCCTATCTGACATTCAACGGCAACGCGGCCGAGGCGCTGGCCTTCTACGCCAAGGCGCTGGGCGGCAAGGTCATCTTCAGCATGAGCTTCGGCGAAAGCCCCATGGGGGCCGAAACGCCCGCCGCGTACAAGGACAAGATCATGCACGCCACGCTGGAGGCCCGCGGCCACCAGCTGATGGCCTCCGACATGCCGCCTGGCATGCCCTTCGAGGGGCACAAGGGCTTTTCGCTGTCGGTGCAGGGCAACAGCGTGGACGAGGGAAAGAAGCTCTTCGACGCGCTGGCCGCGGGCGGCGAGGTCACGATGCCGTACGGGCCACAGTTCTGGGCCGCCGGTTTCGGCATGCTGAAGGACAAGTTCGGCGTGCCGTGGATGGTCAATTGCGAGAAATAAGCCCCCCGCGGCGGCCTCGCCGTCCGCTTCAGGCGACCGTTGCCGGGTCGACGTTGGCCCCGCAGACGATCAGGCAGACCTTCTCGCCTTCGCGCGGCACGTAGGCGCCGGTCTGCAGTGCCGCCAGCGGCAGCGCAGCGGCCGGCTCCACGGCGAGCTTCATTTCCTTCCACAGCCACTGCTGCGCGGCCCGGATGGATTCGTCGGACACGAGCAGCGCATCCTGCACGTAGTGCTGGGTGATGTCCCAGGAAATGGCGCCGATGCGGCGCGCGCCGAGCGAATCGGCTGCAACGCCGCCCACCTCGACATCGACCGGCTCGCCGGCCTGGCGGGCGCGGTACAGCGTGGGCGCCTTTTCGGGCTCGAGCGCCACCACGCGGGCGCGCTTTTCGAACCAGCCGGCGAGGCCGCCGATCAGTCCGCCGCCGCCCACGCTCACGAGCACGGAATCGGGCAGGCCGCCCTGCGCCTCGATCTCCTGGCCGAGCGTGCCCGCACCGGCCACGACTTCGGGCTGGTCGTAGGCATGGGTGAGCAAGGCGCCGGTTTCCTTCTGGCGCGCGAGGCAGGCCGCCAGGGCATCGGGATAGAGCTCGCCGACCACCACCACTTCGGCGCCGAGCGCCCTCAGGCGGGCGCGCTTGGCTTCGGGCGAGACGCCGGGCAGGAACACCTGGCAGCGCACGCCCAGCGCCTTGGCCGCCGCCGCGGTGGCAATGCCCGCGTTGCCGCCCGAGGCCACGATCACGCCGCTTTCGGGAATGTCGTTGGCCAGCAGGCGGTTAATCATGCCGCGCGCCTTGAAGCTGCCGCTCACCTGCATGTGCTCGAGCTTGAGCCACACCTCGACGCCCGGTGCCGCCAGGCCGAAGGCCGCGGATGGCAGCTTCCAGAGCGGGGTCTGGCGCAGGAAGCCGCCGGCGCGTTCGCGCAGCCTGCGGGAGGCGCTCTCCGTTTCAGAGCGCCAGTGAGTGTTTTCGTTGTTCAAGAGATGTGTCCAGGAGGGGGAATGTCGTCGAGCTTGAGGCCCTTGGGGAGCGGAAACTTGATGGTTTCCTCGATGCCGTCCATCTTGCGGACCGACACCGCACCGAGCGCCCTCACGCGCTCGATCACTTCGCGCACCAGCACCTCGGGGGCGGAGGCGCCGGCCGTGAGGCCGATGCGGCCCTTGCCCTCGAACCACTCGGGCTTGAGTTCGTCGGCCGAATCGACCATGTAGCTTTCGGTGCCCAGGCGCTGCGCCAGTTCGCGCAGCCGGTTGCTGTTGGAGCTGGTGGGACTGCCGACCACGATCACCAGGTCGACCTGCGGGCTCAGGATCTTGACCGCGTCCTGGCGGTTCTGCGTGGCATAGCAGATGTCCTGCTGCTTGGGCTCGCGCACCTTCGGAAAGCGCGCACGCACGGCCGCCGCGATCTCGGCCGCGTCGTCCACGCTGAGCGTGGTCTGCGTGACCACGGCGAGCTTCTCGGTCTGCGCGGGCGACACCTTCGCCACGTCTTCCACGTCTTCCACCAGGTGAATGCCGCTCGAGAGCTGGCCCATGGTGCCTTCGACCTCGGGGTGCCCCTTGTGTCCGATCATGATGAACTCGTAGCCCTCCTTGGCGAGCTTGGCGACCTCGACATGCACCTTGGTCACCAGCGGGCAGGTGGCATCGAAGACGTCGAAGCCGCGGTCGCGCGCCTCCTGCTGCACCGCCTTGCTCACGCCATGCGCGCTGAACACCAGCGTGGCGCCGGGCGGCACGTCGGCCAGGTCCTCGATGAAGATCGCGCCCTTGGCCTTGAGCTCGTTCACCACGTAGGTGTTGTGCACGATCTCGTGGCGCACGTAGATCGGCGCGCCGAACTTGGCAATGGCGCGCTCGACGATCTCGATGGCGCGGTCCACGCCGGCGCAGAAGCCGCGCGGCTCGGCAAGGATGACTTCCTCGATGTTCGGATTCATGCCAGGCGTCCTGCGGTTTTTGCAGCCGGGCCGCTCATAGAACGCCGATCAGCCGGACCTCGAAGGTCACGGGCTGCCCGGCCAGCGGATGGTTGAAGTCGAAGCGCACCGCGGTCTCGTTCGATTCGACGACCGCACCCGCGTAGCTGCCCGCGCCGTCGGGCGTGGGGAACTGCACCACGTCGCCGACCGCGTATTGCTCGTCGGGATCGCCCATCTGCGCGAGCAGCTTCCGGGCCACCCATTGCTGCATCTCGGGATTGCGCTCGCCGAAGGCCTCTCCCGCGGGCAGCTCGAAGGTCGCATGGGTGCCCTCTTCCAGACCCATGAGCCGCTGCTCCATGGCGGGCGAGAGCTCGCCGGTGCCCAGCGACAGGGTCGCGGGCTTGTCGGCGAAAGTGTTGATGATGTCGCCCGCCGGACCGGCCAGCCGGTAATGCAGGGTCAGGAACGAGCCGGAAGTCACAACGTGGGACATGGGTGCAGCGGAGGTAGGCAAAGACAAGGTGGGTGTCCCGATAAACTGGACTGCATTTTAAGGAGCCGGGGCTTCCGCCCGCTCTTTCAAGGTTTCACCCAGGTTTTCGATGGCATTCAAGGATCTCCCCGCCCACGCCCGCCCGCGCGAAAAGCTCATCGCGCGAGGCGCCGCCGCGCTGGCCGACGCCGAGCTGCTGGCGCTGCTGCTGCGCACGGGCGTGGCGGGAAAAAACGTGCTCCAGCTCGCGCAGGAACTGCTCGACCACTTCGGCGGCCTCTCGGGCCTGCTGCAGGCCGGCGCCGAGGACCTGAAGGTGATCAAGGGCATGGGTGGCGACGCCAAGCGCGCCGAGCTCATCGCCGTGCTCGAACTGGCGCGCCGCGCCATGGCCGAGCGCCTGAAGGAGCGCACGGTGTTCGACTCGCCCGGCACGGTCAAGCAGTACCTGCAGCTGCACATCGGATCGCGCCCCTACGAGGTGTTCGCGGTGCTGTTTCTCGATGCGCAGCACCGGCTGATCGTGCTCGAGGAGCTGTTTCGCGGAACGCTCACCCAGACCAGCGTCTACCCGCGCGAAGTGGTCACGCGTGCGCTGCACCACCAGGCCGCGGCCGTGGTGCTGTCGCACAACCATCCGAGCGGCAGCATCGAGCCCTCGCGGGCCGACGAGTCGCTCACCCAGACGCTCAGGGCCGCGCTTTCGCTGATCGACGTGCGCGTGCTCGACCATGTGATCGTCAGCGCCGGCCAGAGCTATTCGATGGCCGAGAAAGGGCTGCTCTGATGGCCTCCCGTACGCCGCCCATCAAGAACCTGGCCGATCTGAAGCAGGTGCAGCGCACGCTGGCCGAGACCCGCGAGCGCGAAGCGGCGGCAGCCGCCGCCAAGGCGGTGGCGGAACGCAAACGCGCCGCCGAAAAAGACCTGTTCACACGCGCCATCGGTGCGACCGAGCCGCTGCGCCGCAAGGCCGTGGTGCCGCTCGCGCCCGAGCCGCCGGCGCCCATTCCGGTGCAGCACCAGCTCGACGAACAGCGCGTACTGCGCGAGTCGCTGTCCGACGAGTTCGACGTGACCACCCTGCTCGACGTCGACGACGCCATGAGCTTTCGCCGCCCCGGCATCGGCACCGACGTGACCGCGCGGCTGCGCAAGGGCGACTGGAGCATCCAGGCCCAGGTCGACCTGCACGGCCTGCGCAGCGACGAGGCGCGCGAGGCGCTCGGCGGCTTCATCCGCAACGCCTACAAGCAGGGGCTGCGCTGCGTGCGCGTGGTGCACGGCAAGGGCCTGGGCTCGCCCGGCAAGCAGCCGGTGCTCAAGACCAAGACGCAGCGCTGGCTGATCCAGAAGAACGAGGTGATCGCCTTCGTGCAGGCCAAGCCGGCCGAGGGCGGGGCCGGTGCACTGGTCGTGCTGCTGGCGCCGGCTCGGCGCTGACTGCGGCAGGGCGCTAGGACAGGTGGTTCTTCAGCGGGATCGACACATCCGCCACCGCCGCCGCATCGGGGCTGCGCCCCGCTTCGAGCAGCTTGCGGCTCATCATGTGATCGACCGGCGCATTGACCGATTCGACGCACGCCAGCTGCCCGTCGACATAGTGGAACAGCGAGAACGCATCGGGCTTGGGGCCGGCGCGGCGCACGCTGGACAGGCCCGGCGTGCCTTCGGCCGGCATCAGGCCCGCCATCTGCAGGCGCATGCTGCCCTGGTCGGACCAGAACCATGGCACCGCGTCGTGCGGGCGCGGCGCGCCGGTCAGCGTGGCCACGGCCGTGCGCGCCTGGTCATTCGCGTTCTGCACCGATTCGAGCCGCAGCGCACGGCCCGCACGGCGATCGGGAAAGCGCGTGCAGTCGCCCACGGCGAGCACGTCGGCCGCGCTGGTCTGCATGTGGCCATCGACCACGATGCCGTCGGCGCACTCGATGCCCGCGGCCTGCGCCAGCGCGGTCTCGGGCACGGCGCCGATGCCGAGCAGCAGCAGGTCCACCGGCTGCTTCACGCCGTTGACCTGGATCGACAGCAGCCGCTCGCCCTCGACCTCGAATGCGCCGGTGCGCGCGCCGAGCACGATGTCGATGCCCGCCGCGCGATGCGTTGCGAGCACGTGCGCCGACAGCTCGGGCGACACGGCGCGGCCCAGCAGCCGCGGCGCGCTCTCGATCACCTGCACGCTCTTGCCGAGCGCCTTGGCGGTAGCCGCCACTTCGAGCCCGATGAAGCCGCCGCCCAGCACCGTGACCAGCTGCGCGGCAGCCAGCCGCGAACGCAGGCGATGCGCCTCATCGGCCGCGCGCAGGCTCGCGACGTTCTCGAGCCCCGGCTGCAGGTCGGGCATCTGGCGCGCGCGCGTGCCGGTGGCCAGCACCAGCCGCTCCCACGGCAGGATCGCGCCCGAGCGCAGGGTGACCGTGTGCGCCTCCCGGTCGATGGCCACGGCCGCATCGCCCAGATGCAGCGTGATGCCCGCTTCGCGGTACCAGTCGGCGGCCTTGTGCGGCTGCGTGGTTTCCTCGGCGCTCTTGAGAAAGGCCTTCGACAGCGGCGGCCGGTGGTACGGCTCGCAAGCCTCCTCGCAGACCAGGTGCACGCGCGCGCCCTGCCCGGCTTCAGCCAGCCCCGCGCAAAGCTGGGCCGCGGCGTGGCCGCCGCCGATGATGACGATGGAATTCATTGAAGAGAGTCTCTTTCGGAATCGTTGTTTGTTCTATGGCTCGCCACGGTTGCGCATCCAGTCCGCGGTCTGGAAGAAAGAGTCGCGCAACCGCATGCGCAATCCCTCGGGCACGCCGGTCTCGCCCATGGCCTGGTCCATGCAGGCCAGCCACTGGTCGCGCTCCTTGATGCCGATGCTGTGGCCGCCGATGCTTTGCGGCAGATGCCGCGCGCGCAGCATCGGGTGGCCGAAGCGGTCGGTGTAGTGCTGCGGGCCGCCGAGCCAGCCGCACAGGAACCAGAAAAGGCGCTGTCGCGCGTTGTCGAGGCTGGTGCCGTGCACCGCGCGCAGCTGCGCATAGGCCGGTTCGAGCTCCATCAGGTCGTAGAAACGATCGACCAGCGCTTGCACCCGGGGTTCGCCGCCGATCCATTCGAAGGGGGTATCAGCGGGAGGCTTTTCGTGAATCTGCATGGCGGGAGTATCCCTCTGTGCGCCTGTCAGGCCTGCACGAGGTTCGGAATTCCCACGTCGGGATTCACGTCGGCCTCGTAGTCCACGCCTTCGATGCCGAACCCGAAAAGGCGCAGGAACTCCGCCTTGTAGCCGGCGAGATCGGTGAGTTCGTGGACGTTCTGGCTCGTGACCTGCGGCCAGAGCGCCATCACGCGCGCCTGCACTTGCGGGGACAGTTCCTTGTAGTCCGCGCGCAGGCGGCCTTCCTCGTCGATGTGCGGCGCGCTGCCGCAGAGGCTGTCGGCAAAAAGCCCATGGACCTGCTCGATGCAGCCCTCGTGCGTGCCCTCGGCCTTCATCACCTTGAACAGCAGCGACAGGTACAGCGGCATCACCGGAATCGCCGAGCTCGCCTGCGTGACGACCGCTTTCAGCACCGAGACGCGCGCATCGCCGCCCTTGGCGGCCAGCCCGGCGCGGATGCCGAGCACCTTCTGGTCGAGGTCTTTCTTGGCGGCGCCGATGGAGCCGTTCCAGTAGATGTCGTGCGTGATTCGCTCGCCCAGGTAGGTGAACGCCGTGGTCCTGGCGCCATCGGCCAGCACGCCGGCGGCCTGCAGCGCGTCGATCCACATCCGCCAGTCTTCGCCGCCCATCACCGCCACGGTGTCGTCGATCTCCTTCTGCGTGGCGGGCTCGAGCACGGTTTCCTTGACGACTTCGCTGTCGGTGTCGAGGCCGCGCAGGCTCACGGCCTTGCCGACGGGCTTGAGCGTCGAATTGAAGACCTCGCCGGTCTTCGGATGGGTGCGCCGCGGCGCGGCCAGGCTGTAGACGACGAGGTCGACCTGGCCCAGGTCCTCGCGGATCGCATCGATGGCTTTCTGCTTCACATCGTCCGAGAAGCCGTCGCCGTTGATGCTCTTGGCGTAGCGGTCCTCTTGCGCGGCTGCGCGGTGGAAGGCGGCCGTGTTGTACCAGCCGGGCGAGCCGGGCTTGCTCTCGCTGCCGGGCCGCTCGAAGAAGACGCCCAGCGTGTCGGCGCCGCAGCCGAAGGCCGCCGTGATGCGCGCGGCCAGGCCGTAGCCGGTCGATGCGCCGATGACCAGCACCTTCTTCGGCCCGCCCGCGATCCTTCCCTTCGCCTTGACGTAGTCGATCTGCTGCCTGACGTTGGCCTCGCAGCCCGCAGGATGGGTCGTGACGCAGATGAAGCCACGCACGCGCGGTTTGATGATCATGAAGAGCTCGCTGAAGATGAATGCCGCGGGGGCTGGGACGCGGGTTTTTGCGCCGCGAATTTAACCCAGGCCGTGCCAGGGCCGATCCCGCAAGGCCATATGCATATGTCGATTGAGGATTTAATAATCGCGGGTTTTGTTGATAGGGTCCAGCCCTTCGTCTTTTCATCCGGAGTGAGAACAACCATGCGCCACACCCTGCTCGCCGCGGCCCTCGCCGCCTCCACCCTGCTGACGGGCATCGCCGCCCATGCCGATCAGCTCGCCGACATCAAGAAGAAGGGCGAACTCGTGGTCGGCGTGCTCGGCACCGACGAGCCCGCCACCTTCATCGACCCGAAGACGCGGCAGATCGTCGGCTACGAGGTCGACCTGGTGAACGCCATCGCCAGGAAGATCGGCGTGAAGCCGGTGCTCAAGCAGATTGCCGTGGCCGCGCGCATTCCCGAGCTGCAGCAGGGCCATGTGGACCTGGTGGCCGCCGGCCTCACGCACAACAAGGAGCGCGAGGCGCAGATCGACTTCTCGCTGACCACCTTCGTCACCGGCCAGAAGGCCATCGTGAAGAAGGACAGCGGCATCACCGATGTGCCGCAGCTTGCCGGCAAGAAGGTGCTGACCATCCGCGGCGGCACGCAGGAGCCGAACATCCGCAAGGCCGTGCCCACCGCCGAGGTCGTGACCTTCGACACCAGCCAGCAGGCCTTCCAGGCGCTGCAGCAGGGCAAGGGCGTGGGCTACGTGGACGACGAGGCCGCGCTGCTGCGCAGCTACGCCAAGCTCGGCCCGCAGAAGGCCAGGTACGTGGTGCTCAAGCAGAACCTGAGCACCGAGGCGCTGGCCATCGGCATCAAGAAGGGCGAGAGCGCACTCAAGGCCGTGGTGGACGACACGCTGCGCGAACTCGAGAAGTCGGGCGAAGCGCAGAAGATCTTCGTCAAGTGGTACGGGCCGAACACGGCCTCCGGTTTCCAGACGCGCGACTTCAAGCTCGAGAGCGACAAGATCGACTGACATGGTATTTCTCCTTCCCCTTCCGGGGGAAGGCCGGGATGGGGGCTCGCGGCCTCTGAACAGTCCACGGCGGTGATACTGTCGCCCCCCATGCTCCTGTTCGACTATTCGCTGCTGCTGACCGGCAAGTACCACGACATGCTGGTCGCGGGCCTATGGCTGTCGCTGCAGCTGCTCGCGGCCTCGCTCGTGCTGGCGCTGCCGATCGCGCTGGTGGTGGCGCTGTTGCGCCTTTCGCCGCTCGCGCCGCTGCGCTGGCTCGGCTTTGCGTACGTGGAGACCATCCGCAACATCCCGCTGCTCGCGCACATGCTCTTCTGGTACTTCGGCGCGCCCGAGCTGCTGCCCGAGGGCATCAAGCAATGGCTCTATGCGGGACACATCGAGGCCTACAGCGCCATCATCGCGCTGTCGCTCTACACGGCCGCCTTCATGGCGGAAGACATCCGCAGCGGCATCCGCGCGATTCCCACGGTGCAGTTCGAGGCCGGCCGCGCGCTTGGCTTCAGCTTCCTGGGCTCCATGCGCCGCGTGGTGCTGCCGCAGGCGCTGCGCGTGACGGTGCCACCGCTCATCTCGCAGACGCTGAGCCTGTGGAAGAACACCTCCATCGCCACCGTGATCGGCGTGGCCGAGCTGATGTACCAGGCCGGACAGGTCGAGAGCGCGACCTTCCGCAGCTTCGAGTCGTTCGCGTTCGCGAGTGCGGCGTACCTGACGGTGTCGCTGGCCATCACCGGGCTGGCGACCTGGTACCACCATCGGTTCCCGGTGCGGACCATCTAGAAATGTTGATGAGATGCTAGAGATCATCAATGACTACTGGGTCTACTTCCTGATCGGGCAGTACCCGAACGGGCCGCTCGGCGGACTGGTGCTCACGCTGCTGCTCGCCTCCTGCGGCCTGGTGCTCGCGCTGCCATTGGGCATCGTGCTCGGCCTGGCGCGCGTGAGCCCGTGGCGCTGGCTGCGCTGGCCGGTCACGGGCTTCGTCTTCGTGGTGCGCGGCCTTCCCTTGCTGATGGTGATCTTCTGGGCCTACTTCTTCCTGCCGAGCGTGACGGGCGTGAAGACCGACCAGTTCACCACCATGCTGATCGCGCTCGTGGTGTTCGATGCGGCCTACCTGGCCGAGATCGTGCGCGCCGGCATCCAGGGCCTGCCGCGCGGCCAGATGGAAACCGCCCGTGCGCTGGGCCTGGACTATGGCCGCGCGATGCGCCTGGTGGTACTGCCGCAGGCCCTGCGCAGCATGCTGCCCTCGCTGGTGAACCAGTTCGTCTCGACCATCAAGGAGACCTCGCTCGGCTACATCATCGGGCTGGCCGAGGTGTCGTTCATTGCGACGCAGATCAACACGCAGGTGTTCACCAAGCCCGCGCAGATCTACCTGATCCTGGGCCTGACCTATTTCATCCTGTGCTTCGGCCTCTCGCGCTTCGCCTACTGGCTCGAACGCCGGCTCGCGCGGCGCGGCATGTCCACCGCCAGCTCCGTCTCGGCTCCCAAGGTATCCGCATGATCGAACTCCAGAACGTCAACAAGTGGTACGGCAGCTACCACGCCCTGGTCGACATCGACGAGACCATCCGCAAGGGCGAAGTGGTGGTCGTGTGCGGGCCTTCGGGCTCGGGCAAGTCGACGCTGATCCGCACCTTCAACCGGCTGGAGCCGATCCAGTCGGGCCGCATCCTCATCGACGGCAAGGACATCCATGCGCCGGGCACCGACGTGAATGCGTTCCGCTCGCGCATCGGCTTCGTGTTCCAGCAGTTCAACCTGTTTCCGCATCTCACGGTGCTGCAGAACTGCACGATGGCGCCGATGCAGCTGCGCGGCCTCTCGCGCAAGGAGGCCGACGAGCGCGCGATGGCCCTGCTGCAGCGCGTGGGCCTGGCCCCCAAGGCCAACGCATGGCCGAGCGAGCTGTCGGGCGGCCAGCAGCAGCGCGTGGCGATCGCCCGCGCCCTGGCCATGCAGCCGCCGCTGATGCTGTTCGACGAACCCACCAGCGCGCTCGACCCCGAGATGGTGGGCGAGGTGCTGCTCGTGATGCGCGACCTCACGCGCGACGGCATGACCATGGTCTGCGTCACGCACGAGATGGGCTTTGCGCGCGAGGTGGCCGACCGCGTGCTCTTCATGGACGAGGGCAAGGTGCTCGAACGCGCCACGCCCGACGACTTCTTCAACCGGCCGCAGCATCCGCGCGCGCAGCAGTTTCTTTCGGACATCCGCTCGCCGTTCGCGCGCGGCGCATGAGATGCTCTCCACGCCCATGACCAACCCAGAGACGCTTCCCGTGATCGACGTCGCCCCGCTCGTGGCCGGCGCGCCCGAGCGCGCAGGCGTGGCCGCGCAGATCGGCGCCGCCTGCCGCGCGCACGGCTTCTTCTATGCCACGGGCCACGGCGTCGACGCGGCGCTGGTGCGGCGGCTCGAAGAGCTGAGCCACCGCTTCTTCGAACTGCCTGAAGAAACCAAGATGCAGTGGCGCATGGCTTTGGGCGGTCGCGCCTGGCGCGGCTACTTCCCGCTCGGCGGCGAGCTGACTTCGGGCCGGCCCGACTGGAAGGAAGGCCTCTACCTCGGCACCGAGCTGCCCGCATCGCACCCGCTGGTGCAGGCGAAGACGCCGGTGCACGGGCCCAACCTGTTTCCCGACGTGCCGGGTTTGCGCGAAACCATCCTCGCCTACATGGCGGCCGTCACGCAGCTGGGCCACCGGCTGATGGAGGGCATCGCGCTGAGCCTCGGCCTGCCGGCGTCGTATTTCGCCGAACGCTACACGGCCGACCCGCTGATCCTGTTCCGCCTCTTCAACTACCCCTCGCAACCCGTACCCGAGGGGCTCGACGTGCAATGGGGCGTGGGCGAGCACACCGACTACGGCCTGCTCACCCTCCTGCACCAGGACGACGTGGGCGGCCTTGCGGTGCACACGCCCGGCGGCTGGATCGATGCGCCGCCGATCCCGGACTCCTTCGTCTGCAACATCGGCGACATGCTCGACCGCATGACCGGCGGGCTCTACAAGTCGACGCCGCACCGCGTGAAGCGCAACACTTCGGGACGCGACCGGCTCTCGTTTCCTTTGTTCTTCGATCCGAACTTCGAGGCGCGCGTACAGCGCATCGAAGGCCTCGGGGGTGCCCAGGCGCGCGACGACAGCGCCGAGCGCTGGGACCGCGCCAACGTGCACGCCTTCAACGGCCGCTACGGCGACTACCTGCTCGCCAAGGTGTCGAAGGTGTTTCCGCAGCTGCGCGACGAAGTGCTCTGAGCCCCGATTACGCGAGCCGCTCCAGCGGCACGGGAAACCATCGCGGCACATGCGCGATGGCCTCGTGCAGCGAGTCGAGCACATGGAATGCCCGCTCGATGATCGCAGCGGGCGGGTGCTTGAGGTCCGGCACGACCACGACCCGAAGGCCCGCCGCCAGCGCGGCCTTGGCGCCGTTCTCGCTGTCCTCGAAGGCCACGCATTCCGCGGGGTCGACGCCCAGGCGCTCGGCCGCGAGCAGGTAGAGCGCCGGATCGGGCTTGGCGCGCGCCACCTCGTCGCCGCCTGCGAAGGCCTCGAAGTGATGGAGCACGTCGAGGCTGCCCAGGCAGGCCGCGATCTGGCCGCGCCCGGACGACGAGGCGACCGCGCAGCGTATGCTGCGTCCGCGCAAGGCAGCGAGCAGCTCGGCCGCGCCGGGCTTGATGGGAAAGAGCGGCCGGGCGTCGCCGTCGGCGCGTTCCAGCTGCAGCGCGGCGGTCACTTGCGCCGCCGCGTGCTGGTAGGCGGCCGCGCCGCCGAGCAGCGCCGCAAGGATCTGCTTCGACTCGGCCATGGCCAACCCCACGCATTGCAGGTACTGGGCATGCGAAAGCTCGATGTCGAGCGTGCGGGCCGCTTCGATCCAGGCTGCCATGATGGGCCGTTCCGAATCGATGAGCAGCCCGTCCATGTCGAAGATGGCGGCTGTGAACATGGGGTGATCCTAAGCCCGCGCGGCAGAAAGCAAAAAGGGGCCCGACGGCCCCTTTTTTGGGAGAGACGGCCGCGATCCGCCGCTCAGTCGCGCACCAGCGCCCGGTTGAGCCCCAGCGCCGCCAGCGTGCCGACGGCACCGGACAGCAGGTAGACGCTCACGTAGGCCAGCCCGAAATTCGCCGACAGCCCCAACGCCACCAGCGGCGCGAAGGCGGCACCGATGAGCCAGGCCAGGTCGGCCGTGAGCGCGGCGCCGGTGTAGCGGTACTTGGGCTCGAAGTTCGAGGTCACGGCGCCAGCCGCCTGGCCGTACGAGAGGCCCAGCAGCACGAAGCCCAGCAGGATGAAGATGTCCTGTCCGATGCGGCCGCCGTCGAGCAGCGTGGGTGCAAAGCCGCTGAACACCGCGATCATCGCGGCCAGCCCGCCCAGCGTGAAACGCCGTCCCACGCGGTCGGCAACCAGGCCCGAGGCCACGATGCCGCCGGCACAGAACACCGCGCCGATCATCTGCACCACCAGGAACTCGGTGATCGACTGGTCGGAGTACAGCGTGATCCACGACAGCGGGAACACCGTGATCAGGTGGAACAGCGCATAGCTGGCCAGCGCGGCGAACGCCCCGATCAGCAGGTTGGCGCCCTGCGAACGGGTCAGTTCGACCACGCTGGTGGGCTGCAGCTCGCGCTCTTCGAGCAGGCGCGAATATTCTTCGGTCGCCACCAGCCGCAGGCGCGCGAACAGCGCCACCACGTTGATCGCGAAGGCCACGTAGAAGGTGTAGCGCCAGCCCCAGTCGAGGAAGTCCTTGGGCGGCAGGTTGGCATAGAGGTAGGCGAACAGCGCGCTGGCCACGAAAAAGCCGAGCGGCGCGCCCAGCTGGCCCAGCATGGCGTACCAGCCGCGGCGGTTTTCCGGCGCATTGAGGGCCAGAAGCGACGGCAGGCCGTCCCACGAGCCGCCGAGCGCCAGGCCCTGGGCGAAGCGGAACACCGACAGCAGCACGATCGACGTGAACCCGAGGCTCGCATAGCCCGGTAAAAAGGCAATGCCGGCGGTAGAGGTTCCCAGCACGAACAGCGCAATGGTCAGCTTGGCTTCCCGCCCGAACCGTCGCTGGATGGCCATTGAAATGACAGTTCCGAACGGCCGCGCAATGAACGCGAACGAAAAAACCACGAAGGCGTAGAGGGTTCCCTCGAGGCGCGCCTCGAACGGAAAGAACACCGCCGGGAACACCAGCACCGAGGCAATGCCGTAGACGAAGAAATCGAAATATTCCGACGCCCGGCCGATGATCACGCCCACGGCGATCTCGCCTGGCGCGATGTGTGAATGTTCGTCGCCCTGCCGGGCGTCGTTTCCGGACGTGTTCGGCACAGGCTGTGCGCCTTGCGGACTGATGCTGGACGTCGTCGTCATTGCGTTTTTTAATTCGGGTGTCACCGGCAGTGACCAAGGTAGACCATTGAACAGGGTCCAAGCGTCTCACCGAACGAGGATTCCCGCCATAGGACAAAACGTCCAATAGGCGGCAGAAGCCTTTGGCCGTAGATTGTGGAGTCTTTGCGCAGCCCACGCACTTCTCTCTTTCGGCATGCCCACCCTCAAATCTCTTCGCCGATGGCCCCTGTTGCTTCCGCTTGCCTTGCTGGCAGGCTGCAACACGGTGCTCATGAACCCTTCCGGCGACATCGCCAACCAGCAGGGACGCCTCATCGTCGTCTCCACCGTGCTGATGCTGATCATCATCATTCCGGTGATCGCGCTGACCATCTTCTTTGCCTGGCGCTATCGCCAGTCGAACAAGGAGGCCGACTACAGCCCCGACTGGGACCACTCCACCCAGCTCGAGCTCGCGATCTGGGCCGCGCCCCTGCTGATCATCATCGCGCTGGGCGCCATCACCTGGATCAGCACTCACACGCTCGACCCGTACCGGCCGCTCAGCCGGCTCGACGCCGAGCGCCCGATCCCCGCCGAGGCCAGGCCGCTGGTGGTCGAAGTGGTGGCGCTCGACTGGAAATGGCTCTTCATCTACCCCGAGCAGGGCTTTGCCACAGTGAACGAAATGGCCGCGCCGGTCGACCGCCCGATCACTTTCAAGATCACGGCCTCCTCGGTGATGAACTCCTTCTTCATTCCCGCGCTGGCCGGCCAGATCTACGCCATGCCGGGCATGGAAACCAAGCTGCACGCGGTCATCAACAAGCCCGGTGAGTTCGAGGGCTTCTCGGCCAACTACAGCGGCGCCGGCTTCTCGGGCATGCGCTTCAAGTTCCACGGCCTGAGCAACGGCGACTTCGACCAGTGGGTACAGAAGGTCAAGGCCGGCAAGGACGGCGAACTCACGCGCGAGCAGTACAAGAAGCTCGAAGTGCCGAGCGAGCGCGAGCCGGTGCGGCACTACGCCACGGTGGCGCCCGACCTGTACGACGCCATCCTCAACCTCTGCGTCGACCGCAACAAGATGTGCATGAAGGAAATGATGGCCATCGACGCGGACGGCGGGCTGGGCAAGCCCGGCGCGTTCAACATTGCCACCAAGAAGGCCTGGCAGGCTGACACCCTCACCGATTCGCCCACGCGCAAGTACGTCACGGCGATGTGCACCACCGAAGAATGACGATGTTCGAGAACCTTGACCTGACGAAGCTCATCTTCGGCCGCCTCACATGGGAGGCGATTCCCTACCACGAGCCGATCCTGATCGGCACCTTCATTGCGGTCGTCCTCGGCGGCCTCGCACTGCTGGGCGCCATCACCTACTACAAGGTGTGGGGCGTGCTGTGGCGCGACTGGATCACCAGCATCGACCACAAGAAGATCGGCATCATGTACATCATCCTTGGCCTGGTGATGCTGCTGCGCGGCTTCTCCGACGCCATCATGATGCGGGCCCAGCAGGCCATCGCCTTCGGCGACAACGCCGGCTTCCTGCCGCCGCACCACTACGACCAGATCTTCACCGCCCACGGCGTGATCATGATCTTCTTCGTGGCCATGCCGCTGGTCACGGGCCTCATGAACTTCGTGGTGCCGCTGCAGATCGGCGCGCGCGACGTGGCCTTCCCGTTCCTGAACAACTTCAGCTTCTGGATGACCACCTTCGGCGCCGGGCTGGTGATGGCGTCGCTCTTCGTGGGTGAATTCGCCAAGACCGGCTGGCTCGCCTACCCGCCGCTGTCGGGCATTCTCTTCAGCCCCGACGTGGGGGTCGATTACTACATCTGGTCCTTGCAGATCGCGGGGGTCGGCACGCTGCTGTCGGGCGTCAACCTGCTGGCCACCATCGTGAAGATGCGCGCGCCCGGCATGACGATGATGAAGATGCCGGTCTTCACCTGGACGGCTCTCTGCACCAACGTCCTGATCGTGGCCGCCTTCCCGGTGCTCACGGCCGTGCTCGCGCTGCTGTCGCTGGACCGCTACATCGGCACCAACTTCTTCACGAACGACCTCGGCGGCAACGCCATGATGTACGTGAACCTGATCTGGATCTGGGGCCACCCCGAGGTCTACATCCTGATCCTGCCGGCCTTCGGCATCTTCTCGGAAGTGGTCTCCACCTTCAGCGGCAAGCGCCTCTTCGGCTACGCCTCGATGGTCTACGCCACGGTGGTGATCACGATCCTGTCGTACCTCGTGTGGCTGCACCACTTCTTCACCATGGGCTCGGGCGCCAGCGTGAATTCGTTCTTCGGCATCACGACGATGATCATCTCGATCCCGACGGGCGCGAAGATCTTCAACTGGCTCTTCACCATGTACCGCGGCCGCATCCGCTTCGAGCTGCCCATGATGTGGACCATCGGCTTCATGATCACCTTCGTGATCGGCGGCATGACTGGCGTGCTGCTCGCGGTGCCCCCGGCCGACTTCGTGCTGCACAACAGCCTGTTCCTGATCGCCCACTTCCACAACGTGATCATCGGCGGCGTGCTGTTCGGCATGCTGGCGGGCATCACCTACTGGTTCCCCAAGGCCTTCGGCTACAAGCTCGATCCGTTCTGGGGCAAGTGCTCGTTCTGGTTCTGGATCGTGGGCTTCTGGTTCGCCTTCATGCCGCTGTATGTGCTGGGCCTGATGGGTGTCACGCGCCGCATGAGCCACTTCCAGGACATGTCGCTGCAGATCTGGTTCCAGGTGGCCGCCTTCGGCGCCGTGCTGATCGCGCTGGGCATCGCCTCGTTCCTGATCCAGCTGGTGGTGAGCTACATCCGCCGCGAGTCGCTGCGCGACACCACGGGCGATCCGTGGAACGGCCGCACGCTCGAATGGTCGACCTCGTCGCCGCCGCCGGCCTACAACTTCGCGTTCACGCCGCGCATCCACGACAACGACGCCTGGACCGACATGAAGCGCCGCGGCTATGCCCGCCCGGTCGACGGCTTCACGCCCATCCACATGCCCAAGAACACCGCCGCCGGCTTCATCATCGCGGCCCTGGCCGGGGCCTGCGGCTTCGCGCTGATCTGGCAGATGTGGCTGGTGGCGGGCGTGGCGTTCTTCGCCATGCTGGCGGCCGTGATCATCCACACCTTCAACTACAAGCGCGACTACCACATCCCCGCGGAAGAGGTCGTTCGCACCGAGAACGAACGCACCCGCCTCCTGGCAGCAGCCCATGTCTGATACCACCGCCCTCCACTCCCCCGGGGCCGGCCACGCCCACAGCGACGCCACGGGCAAGCCGCCCGTGTTCGAGCTGTTCCACGTCGGCAACGACCACCACCCGGAAAACGGCACGCTGCTCGGCTTCTGGCTCTACCTGATGAGCGACTGCCTCATCTTCGCCTGCCTGTTCGCGGTGTACGGCGTGCTGGGCCGCAGCTACGCGGCCGGCCCCTCGGGCGCCGACCTGTTCGACCTGCCGCTGGTGGCGGTCAACACCTCGCTGCTGCTGCTGTCGTCGATCACCTATGGCTTCGCAGTGCTCGAGATGCAGAGAAAGCGCATGGGCGGCACGCTGGCCTGGCTGGCCATCACGGGCCTGCTGGGCGCGGGCTTCATCGGCCTGGAGCTCTATGAGTTCGCGCACCTGCTGCACGAAGGCGCGGGCCCGCAGCGCAGCGCGTTCCTGTCGTCGTTCTTCGCGCTGGTGGGCACCCACGGCCTGCACGTGACCTTCGGCATCGTGTGGCTCGTCGTGCTGATGTTCCAGCTGCCCAAGCACGGCTTCAGCGCCGCCAACCGCCGCCGCCTGATGTGCCTGTCGATGTTCTGGCACTTCCTGGACGTGGTGTGGATCGGCGTCTTCACCTTTGTTTACCTGATGGGATCGATGGCATGAGCACCGCCCACACCGAATCCGCAGCGCACGGCCATGGCGCACACGATGCGCACGACGACCATCACGACGATGGCCCCGTCAGCCACAGCACCTTCAAGGGCTACATGACCGGCTTCGTGCTGGCCGTGATCCTGACCGCGATTCCGTTCTGGCTCGTCATGGGCAACGTGCTCGGCAAGACCAGCACCACCTCGCTCGTGATCCTGGGCTTTGCCGCGGTGCAGATCGTGGTCCACATGATCTACTTCCTGCACATGGACGCCAAGTCCGAGAGCGGATGGAACATGCTGGCGCTGATCTTCACGATCGTGCTCGTCGTCATCACGCTGGCCGGATCGCTCTGGGTCATGTACCACATGAACGCCAACATGATGCCGATGTCGGTGCACGACATGAAGAACATGCCTTGACGCCCCCGCCGCCAGACCCCAGCACCCACGACGACACCTCGGCCGGCCGCCAGCGAGGCGCGGCGGTCCGGGTGGCTCTGGCGGTCTGTGCGGCCCTGGCCTTTGCCGGCTTCTTCGCGCTCGGCACCTGGCAGGTCGAGCGCCGGGCCTGGAAGCTCGATCTCATCGCCCGCGTCGAGCAGCGCGTGCATGCCCCGGCCTCCGAAGCGCCCGGGCGCGAACGCTGGCCGCTGGTGAACGCGGCCGCCGACGAATACCGCCACGTGCGCATCGCCGGCCGCTTCCTCCACGACAAGGAAACCCTGGTGCAGGCCAGCACCCGGCTCGGCGCCGGCTTCTGGGTGCT
Source organism: Variovorax beijingensis (assembly GCF_003951285.1). Lineage (GTDB taxonomy): Bacteria > Pseudomonadota > Gammaproteobacteria > Burkholderiales > Burkholderiaceae_C > Variovorax > Variovorax beijingensis. The sequence continues at coordinate 367,389 of NZ_RXFQ01000002.1, forward strand.
GACGCCGCTGCAGGCCGCCGACGGCAGCATCGTGCTGGTCAACCGCGGCTTCGTGCCACCCGAGGCGCGCGAGCGCGCCGCCCGTGCAGCCACGGAGCCGCAGGGCGAAAGCACCGTGGCCGGCCTCTTGCGCATCAGCGAGCCCAAGGGCGGCTTCCTGCGCCGGAATGAACCGGCCGCCGACCGCTGGTTCTCGCGCGACGTGCAGGCCATTGCCGCGGCGCGCGGCCTCCACGACGCGGCGCCATATTTCGTCGATGCCGAGGCCGCGCCCTCCCCGCCCGGCACGGCCCCCGCCTGGCCGGCCGCGGGCCTCACGGTCATTGCCTTTCCCAACAGCCACCTGGTCTATGCGATCACCTGGTACGGCCTTGCTCTGATGGTCCTTGGCGCAGCCTGGTTCGTCTGGCGCGAGGGGCACCGGCGCGCCGGCAGGACCGGCGGCGGCACAGGCGAAAATACCGCCGATGCCGACGCCACCTCCCGCTCCGATGCCCGCCGCGACTGAAGCCGTCGCGGTCGCGGGGGAACTGCATCCGCCGCGCGCGGGCGTGGCAAGCCTGGACAACGCCACCGGCCACAAGAACATGCAGCAGCTGATCCAGTTGCGCTGGTTCGCGGTGGTCGGGCAGGTCGCCACCATCCTGGTCGTGCACTACGGCTTCGGCATCCGGCTGCCGCTGGAGCACATGCTGCAGGTATTGACCTGCCTCGCGCTCTTCAACGGGGTGAGCCTGCTGCGCTCGCGCAGCCCCCGCCGCGTGACCAATGGCGAACTCTTTCTTGCGCTGCTGGTCGACGTGGCCACGCTCACCGCACAGCTCTACCTGAGCGGCGGCGCCACCAATCCCTTCGTCTTCCTGTACCTGCTGCAGGTCATCCTGGGCGCGGTGCTGCTGAAGGCCTGGTCGACCTGGACCATCGTGGTCGTCACCAGCCTCTGCTTTGCGGGGCTGGCGCTTTTCTCGCGCCCGCTCGCGCTGCCGCTCGACCACGATCGCGGGCTCTGGAGTCCCTACGTGCAGGGCATGCTGATCTGCTTTGCGCTCAACGCCGCGCTGCTGGTGGTGTTCATCACGCGCATCAGCCGCAACCTGCGTGCACGCGATGCGCGGCTGGCCGACCTGCGCCAGCGTGCATCGGAAGAGGAGCACATCGTGCGCATGGGCCTGCTGGCCTCGGGCGCCGCGCACGAGCTGGGCACGCCGCTTGCCACGCTGGCCGTGATCCTGGGCGACTGGCGCCGGCTGCCGCATTTCAGCTCCGACCCCGAATTGCTGACCGAAGTGGCCGAGATGGAACTGCAGATCCAGCGATGCAAGAGCATCGTGAGCGGCATCCTGCTGTCGGCCGGCGAGGCGCGCGGCGAATCCTCGGAAGAAACCACCGTGAGCACCTTCCTCGACGAACTGGTGGAGGAATGGCGCAGCACGCGTCCGGTCGAGGAGTTCGACTACGAGAACCGATTTGGCCGGGACCTGCCCATGGTCTCCGACTCGGCGCTCAAGCAGATGATCTGCAACGTGCTCGACAATGCCCTGGAAGCCTCGCCGCACTGGCTGCGCTTCGAGGTGGCGCATGATGCCGATGCGCTGACCCTCACGGTCACCGATGCGGGCCGGGGCTTCCTGCCGGCCATCCTGAAGGAGTTCGGCAAGCCCTACCAGTCGAGCAAGGGCCGCCCGGGCGGCGGGCTCGGGCTGTTCCTGGTGGTCAACGTGGCGCGCACCCTGGGCGGCCGCGTGGCGGTGCACAACCGGCCCGAGGGCGGCGCCATCGTGGCCATCACGCTGCCGCTCGCGGCCATCGTGCTGGAAGAAGAAGACGACGACGACGAACACGAAGCGGCCGAGGCCATCGGCACTGCCGACACCCTCACCGATCGAAACGCAAGGCCATGACGGAAACCGCCGAAGCTGAACGCCAGTTGCTGATCGTGGAAGACGACGCGGCCTTCGCGCGCACGCTCGGCAAGTCGTTCGAGCGCCGCGGCTACGTGGTCACGCAGGCCAGCAATGCCGAGGAGGTCGAAGCGCTGCTGCAGGCCCATTCGCCCGGCTATGCGGTGGTCGACCTGAAGCTCAACGGCGAGGCCTCGGGCCTGGCCTGCGTGCAGATGCTGCACCGGCACAACCCGAAGATGCTGATCGTGGTGCTGACCGGATTCGCCAGCATTGCCACGGCAGTCGAAGCCATCAAGCTCGGCGCCTGCCACTACCTGGCCAAGCCGTCGAACACCGACGACATCGAGGCCGCCTTCGGCCGCGCCACCGGCACCACGGAGGTGGAGCTGACCAACCGCTCGACCTCGATCAAGACGCTCGAATGGGAGCGCATCCACGAGACGCTGGCCGAAACCGGCTTCAACATTTCCGAGACCGCGCGGCGGCTTGGCATGCACCGGCGCACGCTGGCGCGCAAGCTCGGCAAGCAGCAGGTCAAGTAAAAGGTGAAATAGCATGGCTTCCAACAAACCGGCGTCTGCGGCCCGCGCCCAGACTGCGCTCGAAGAGGTCTTCAATGCGTTGAGCCACGGCCTCGGCCTGCTGCTGGCCGTGGCCTCGCTGCCGATCCTGGTCTACAGCGCCGCCCAGAAGGGCCAGGCCGCAGGCATCGTCGGCGCCTCGCTTTTCGCTGGCACGGCCATCGTGCTGTACCTGATCTCCACGCTCTACCACGCGCTGCCGCTGGGCCGGGCCAAGGCCTGGTTCAACCGGCTCGACCACGCGGCCATCTATCTCTTCATCGCGGGCAGCTACATGCCGTTCCTTTTTGGCGTGCTGCGCGGGCCGTGGGGCTGGACGCTGTTCGGCTGCATCTGCGCCGCGGCGGCGCTGGGGGTGGGCGCCAAGCTGTTCAACCGGCTGCGGCATCCGCTGTGGTCGACGGGGCTCTACGTGGCGATGGGCTGGATGGCGCTGATGGCAGCGGTGCCGCTGTACGAGCGCATGTCGCCGGCGGGCCTGGGATGGCTCGTGGCCGGCGGGCTGTTCTACACCGCGGGTGCGGTGGTTTTCCTGTTCGACAACAGGGTGCGCTTTGCGCACTCGGTATGGCACCTGTTCGTGCTGGCGGGCAGCACCTGCCACTTCTTTGCGGTGCTCTGGCACTCGCACGGCTGATCTTGTTCAGGGCACTGTTGTTCAGGGCGCTGTTGTTCAGGGCGCTGTTGTTCAGGGCGCTGTTGTTCAGGGCGCGTGCACAGGCCACCGGGTACTCCCCTCCGCGAATGTCCTCCGGCCTTCGGCCTCCTCCTTTATTTCGCTGCGGGGAGCACCCGATGCCCTGTGCACTGGGCACGCTCGTTGTGCACCGCTGCAAAGACTGCTCTGTCCTACGCTCCCGCCGATGAGGTGCCTTGCGCAGCGAAATCAAGGGGGAGGCCGCAGGCCAGAGGACATTCGCTTCGCCGCGTACCCCGTCGGCGGGAGCGCGCCCCCGAACAACAGCGCTCAGTAATGCGGCGGCAGCTCGTCGCGCAAGTTGCGCGCCGCCCCGTCCTGCCCCGCATTCTGGCTTTGCTGCCTGAGCTGGGTGACCTGCAGGATCAGGCTGTCGATCTGCTGCTGTTGCCGGTAGATCGTCATGTTGAGCTGCTCCAGCAGGTCCTCGGCATAGCTCGACTTGATCTCGAGTTCGGTCAGGCGCTCTGCGAGCTCGTTCGGTGAATGGTCCATGCCGCTATTGGACAGGAAGATCCACCGGTTTTTTGTGACGCCGTGTTCAGCGAGGAAGACTTGCCGCCGGTTCGCTGACCTCGCGCGACGGCACCCCGGCACGCGCAGTGCTCTCCTTTGGCTGCGGCTTCGCGGCCTCGCCCGCCATCCGGCTCAGCGCGAGCGCGGCCTGCAACGGATAGAGCGTGCGCGCGTCGCCCTCGGCCCTGTTGCTCACGGTGGTGCCGGCGGCTTCGCTCATGCTGGCCGTACGCACCGCGTCGGGCCGGTGCACGGGCACCATGAACGGCGAGTGCGTGGTGTAGATGATCTGGTTGCCAAAATCCTGCTCGAAGTGCGCGAGCAGGTCGGCCTGCGAGCGCGCATGCAGATGCAGGCCGGGCTCGTCCAGCAGCAGGACGGCATCGCCGGCGCCCTTGGTGTCCGCGAAGAAGGTGACGTAGAACGAGAAGAACCACTGGAAGCCGCGGCTGCGCTCGTCCAGGTTCACTTCCACGTCGTAGGCGCGGTTCGGGTCGGACACCAGCGTGTCCATGTACGGCCCGTCCAGGTTGAAGCGGACCTTGAGCTCGCGGTCCTTCCAGAGCCGGCGGATCTCGGCGGTGACGACCGAGCCGGCGCGGTTGGCGAGCTGGTTGCGCGTGGCCTGGTCGTTCTTCTCCAGCAGGTCCTGCAGCTGCTGCGGATCGAGCCCCGCGACCTTGCAGAGCTTCTCGAAGTTGCGCTGCCCGGGCGCGTCCTGCCCCCAGCCCTTGCGCGCGAGGTGCTCGGCAATGTTCTGGCGGCCGGGCAGCGCCGGGTACTCGTCCACGTAGATGAACCGGGGCAGCTTCTGCAGCACCCATTCCTTCGCCCTCGCGAGCGCCGGCGTGTCGTTGGCGATAGCGCGGGCCACGTCCTCGAGCTCGACCAGCATCTGCTCCTGCTTGTCGCTGAGTTCGGCATCCGTGGCAGCCATTGCCTTGCGCAGCGACTGCAGCGCCGCCACCGCACCCGCCGACCACCGGATGTAGTCGGGGCTCAGGATCATCGCGGCGTCGAAGGCGTCGGCCGCCTGCTCCAGCGTCGCGCGCGCGTCGTCGGCAAGCTTCTCGGCTGCGGCCTTGACGGCCGGCACGATCTTGCGCACCTTGCCCTTGATGTCGGACACGTCGAGCGACAGGTCGCCGAGTCCTTCGAGGCCGCTCCAGCGGGCCGTGCCGTAGCCCCGGCCCGCGGTGACGTGGCGCACATTGGCCGCGCGCGGAAGCATCTGCGCCAGCTCGGCCCGCTCGCTGTCTTCGAGGGCCCAGCGCGTCGCGACGACCGGCGTATCGCCCTGGCACTCCTCGAGGCGGCGGTGCCGCGGAAAGTCCTTGATCGGACTGAGTTCGGCCAGGCCTCCGGCCGGGTTCAGGCTGTGCAGTGCACGCAGCAGGTTCGATTTGCCGCTGTCATTTCGACCGAGGATCGCCGTGATCTGTGGGGTATCGATGGAGCCGCTGTCGTTGATCGAGCGAAAGTTGGTGATCTGGAATGACGCCAAGCGCATGGAGGGGTTTTCTTCTCGTCGAATGAATGATTGCAGGGCGGGGAATGTATTGCATTCCCCGCCCTCTTCACCCCCGCGGAAAGAAAAATCTTATTCCGCCGCGCGCCGCAGCGTATCGACCACCGGCCTGCGCAGCACGTCGCGCAAGCCCCACCAACCCGCCGCCAGCGCGAGCACCGCGCCCGCGAGCGCACCGGCGACCGGCACGATGGGCGACGCCGTCCAGGTGAAGTCGAACACGTAGCGCGCGAGGCCCCAGCCGATGGCCGAGGCCACGATGCTCGCCAGGAAGCCCGCCAGCAGGCCCACGCCCGCCAGTTCGGCGCGCTGCACCTGGCGCAGCAGGCTGGCCCGCGCGCCCACCGCGCGCATCACGGCGAACTCGCGCGCGCGCTCCTCGCGCGTGGCCGTGACCGCGGCGAACAGCACCACCAGCCCCGCCGCGAGCGTGAAGCCGAACAGGAACTCGACCGCACGGATCACCTGGTCGAGCACGCGCTGCACCTGGTTGATAGTGGCGCTCATGTCGACGTTGGTCACGTTGGGGTAGCTGCGCACCAGCGCGTTGTCGAAGCCGCGGGTTTCGGGCGCGCGGAAGGCCCCCATGTAGGTCACCGGCACGTCGGGCAGCGCGGCCACGGTGTACATCACGAAGAAGTTCGCATGCATCGAACCCCAGTCGACCTTGCGCAGCGAGGTGATGCGCGCATCGTTCTGCATGCCGCCGATGTCGAAGCGCAGCACGTCGCCGAGCTTGAGGCCGAGCGTCTCGGCCAGGCCTTCCTCCACGCTCACTTCGCCCGGCGCATCGGGCTTCCATGCGCCGGCCACGATGCTGTTGTGCGCCGGGGCCTCCACGCTGTTGCTGAGGTTGAACTCGCGGTCCACCAGGCGCTTGGCGCGGTCTTCCAGGTAGTCGTCGGGCGACACCGGCTTGTCGTTGACGGCCACGAGGCGGCCGCGGATCATCGGATACCAGTCGAACTTGCGCACGCCGGCATCGCGCAGCGACTTCTGGAACGCCGTGCTCTGGTCGGGCATGACGTTGATCACGAAGCGGTTCGGCGCATCGGGCGGCGTGGCCTTGCGCCAGCTCGCGACCAGGTCGGTGCGCAGCAGCACCAGCAGCACCAGCGCGAGCAGGCCCACGGCCAGCGCGCTGACCTGCACCACCGCATAGGCCGGCCGCGCCGAGATCTGGCGCGTGGCCAGCACCAGCCAGCGCGGCGCGGTGCTTTCATTGACGCTGCGGCGCAGCACCTTCACCGCGAGCCAGCTCAGCAGCGCGAACACGGCCACCGCGCCTGCGAAGCCGCCGACGGCGATCAGGCCCAGCTTCAGGTCGCTGCTGGCCGCGATCAGCAGGGCCGCGAAGCCGGCCACGCCAATGCCCAGCACCGCGAGTGACGCAGGCTTGAGCCCGCCGACGTCGCGGCGGATCACGCGCAGCGGCGGCACCCGGGCCAGTTGCAGCACCGGCGGCAGGCCGAAGGCGAACAGCAGCGTGAGCCCCATGCCCAGGCCGAAGGCCACGGGCCACACGGTGGCCGCAGGCAGCGCCGTTTCGACCAGCCCCGCGAGCAGCACCACGAACACGTAATGCACGCCGAAGCCGATCGCCACGCCCAGGCTGCTGGCCACGATGCCGACGACAGCAAATTCGAACGCATAGGCCAGTGCGATGGTGCGCTGGCTCTGGCCGAGCACGCGCAGCATGGCGCAGTCGTCCAGGTGGCTGGCCGCGAAGCCGCGCGCGGCCAGCGCCACCGCCACGGCCGACAGCAGCGCCGCGAGCAGCGCGACAAGGCTCAGGAATTTCTCGGCGCGGTCCAGCGTCTGGCGCATCTCGGGGCGTCCGCCTTCGAACGAATCGAGCCGCACGCCGCGCAGTTCGCCCTTCTTGATCGTGGCCTCGGCCCAGTCGGAAAAGCGCTTGACGGCCGCATCCTCGCCCGCCACCGCGTAGCGGTAGCCGACACGGCTCGCAGGCTGCACGAGACCGGTGCGCGGCACGTCCGCCTGGTTGAGCATCACGCGCGGCGAGAAACTCATGAACCCTGCCCCGCGGTCAGGCTCGAGCGTGATCACGCGGCCGATGCGCAAACTGCTGTCGCCAAGAAGAAGCGCATCCCCCACCTTGAGCGCGAGCGAATCCAGCAGCGAGGCGTCGACCCAGACCTCGCCCGCCGGCGGAATATCGCGTGTGATGCTGCCCGGCGCATCGGGGGCGCTTGCGGTCTGCAGGTTGCCGCGCAACGGGTAACCCGCAGTCACGGCCTTCAGGGCCACCAGCTTGCTCGCACCGCCCTGGGCATCGTCGGCCCGCGCCATGGTCGGAAAGCCATAGGTGCCGGTGCCCTCGAGTCCGAATGCGCGGGCCTGCGCGATGAAGGTCGCAGGCGTGGGGTTGTCGCTCACGACCACCGCGTCGCCGCCGAGCAGCTGCCGCGCATCGCGCTGCAGCCCCCCCTTCAGCCGGTCGGCAAAGAAGCCGACCGCCGTGAGGGCGGCCACCGCCAGCACAACGGCAACGATCAAGAGGCGCAGTTCGCCGGCGCGCAGATCGCGCCACAGGGTGCGCCAGCCAAGGCGGAAGGAGGCATTCATGGGCGAGACGATAGCCGACGCGCGTGCGCCGGCGCCTTTCAGGGGCTTGTCGCAAGTAGGGGAACAGGCCTTAGGCCGGATTGCGGCGCGCGAGTTCCGGCTGCAGCACCAGCCGGTCGACGCCCGCGTAGCAGACGAAGTGCCTGTTGGTCGCGCGACCGATGGCGCACAGGCCCACGCGGGTTGCCACCTCGTGGCCCATCTGCGTGATGCCGCTGCGCGAGACCACGATGGGCACGCCCATCTGCGCCGACTTGATCACCATCTCGCTCGTGAGCCGACCGGTGGTGTAGAAAACGCGGTCGCCGGCCAGCACGCCGGCCGGCTGCATGGCGCACCAGCCCGCGATGGTGTCGATGGCGTTGTGGCGGCCCACGTCTTCCACGAAGGAGTGCATCGTGGCCTCTGTGCCGCCGGGCTCGAGCGTGAACAGCGCGCAGCCATGCACCGAGCCGGCCGACTTGTAGGTGCTCTCCTGGAGCCGGATCGCATTGACCAGCGCATAGAGCTGTGCCTGCGTCATGCGCGTGGGCGGCAGCTGGAGCTTGTCGATGTCGGCCATCAGGTCGCCGAACACGCTGCCCTGGCCGCAGCCGGTGGTCACCACCTTCTTTGCGGTACGCTCCTCGATGCGGTCGATGCCGGCGTGCGTCTTGACGGCGGCGGCGCCGACCTCCCAGTCGACCGTGACCGACTCGACGTCGCTGGCCGATTCGATGAGGCGCTGGTTCAGCAGATAACCCAGCACCAGCAGTTCGGGCTGGGCGCCGAGCGTCATCAGCGTGACGAGTTCGCGACGGTCCACGTACACCGTGAGGTCGCGCTCGGCCGGGATGGAGACAGTGCCGCGCACACCATGCTCATCGACGACCTCGACCTCGCGCGTCAGTGCGGCGCGGGCCTGGGTGAGACGCGGAAGCGGCAACGGCAGCGGCGTCGTCACTGCGCCTTCGGCGTGGGATTGGCGGTGGCGGCAGGCTGCGTGGTGCTGGGCGGCGATGCGGCCGTGGTGGCCGGCGAATGCGCGCCCGCAGCCTCGATGGGCTTGGCGTCGGCCGGCGGCGTAAAGGCGAAGGGACCGGGGTCGGCGCAAGGCGGCGTGGCAGGCGCGGCCGGCACCGGCTTGCCGGCCGCGGTGGCACTGGCGCGGTACTTGGCCGCGACGCGGTCCTGCGCCTGGCAGAGCTTGTAGGCATCGACCTTGCCGCTCCAGGCGGTCTTGGCGGCAGCTTCGGCGGCCTTGGCCTTGGCCTCGGGGGTGGCGGGCGGCGGCGGCAGCTTGGCCCATGCCGCAGGCGCGGCCAGCGCGAGCACCAGCAGCGACGCGCAAGAGAGATTCAACGGCAGCTTCATGAGGGTGTTCCTTCGGCGGGTCTCACGGGCCGCGCGGCCGGTGCTGCGGCCGAGCCGGCCGGCAGCGTGCGCTGCGCAGGGATCTTGCCCGCGGCGATGTCGTCGTACCAGAGTTCGTGATGCTCCCTGGCCCAGGTCTCGTCGACGTAGCCGGTGCGCATGGCCTTGTAGGCGCCCGTCATGCCGAGCGTGCCGATGTAGATGTGGCCCATGATCATCGCGATCATCAGCAAGGTTGCGATGCCGTGGACCATGTGCGCCACCTGCATCTCGCCGCGCGTGTAGACGAAGCCCGGCAGCAGCTTGTCCAGGAAAAGCCCCGAGCCGATCACGAAGAAGCCGAGGAACAGCACGCCGCCCCAGAAGACCAACTTCTCGCCCGCATTGAAGCGGTGCGACGGCACTTCCTTGCCGCCGAACAGGCCGCCGAAGCGCGCGAGCCATTGGAGGTCGCTGGCGCGCGGCAGGTTGTCGCGAATGAAGGTGAAGACCATGAGCACGATCGTCACCACGAACAGCGGCCCGACGAAGTTATGGACGTTCTTGAGCGCGTAGGCAATCCAGCCGAAGAGCGAAGCGCCCATCCACGGCATCAGGAAGAACTTGCCGAAGGCCATCACGATGCCGGAGATCGCGAGCGTGACGAATGCAATGGCGTTCGACCAGTGCGTGGCCCGCTCGAACGGGGTGAAGCGCTCGATCTTGCGGCCGGTTTCCTGGCCGTGCAGGCGGATGGGACCACGCGTGAAATAGAAGATGGCCAGCGCCAGCAGCACGACGAACAGCAATGCCGCGCCGTAGGGAATGATCCAGTCGTTGCGCACCTGGCGCCAGGCTTCGCCGGCATTGGTGAAGCGCGAACCGGGGTACTGCACGAAAGGCTGGATCAGGTTGCCGGCCTCGGGCGCCTCGCTTTTCGGCAGGCTGCTGTAGCCGGTCACGCCCTGCCCCACCTGGCGCCACATCGGCGCGTTGTTGCCGGGTTGCACCTTCATGCGCTCGCCATTGGTCTGGTTCGCGTAGTTGGGGTCGGCGCTGGCTTCGGGCTTGACCTCGAAGATGTTCTGGCCGCGGATGCCGCCCGCGGCGGGCTCCGGTGCGGCGGTTGCGGCAGGTGCCGCGGGTGCGGAGGTCGTTCCAGGGTCGGCCGGCGGCTGCGCCTGCGCGAAGGCCGTACCCAGCGCGGCAAGAAGAACGAGAGCGGTCAGCGCTTGCTTCATGGGCTCTCCGTTCAGTTCTCTTTGTTGTATTCGTTCTGCCCGTTCTGCGTGCGGGTCTTGAGCTGCTGCTGCCAGGCGGTCTTGTCGCCGACCTGCCAGCCGGGCGCGGTGAACACCGTGCCGGCGTTCTCCTTGGTGCCCGTGCCGCTCCAGGGCACGGCGTCGTGCTTGACGCCCTGCGCGTTGGTCTGCGGCTTCTCGCCGCAGGCCGCGAGGCACATTGCGACCAGCGCAACGCCCGCGAAGACGAGGCCCGGCCGCTTCACTTGCGGACTCCACCGGCCGGCGGGGTGCCAGCCTGCTGCGAGCCGTAGGCGGTGCCCCAGCCCCAGACTTCGGCGCCCTTGCCGCGCTGGACCACGCGGGTGCGGAAGATGTCGGCCACCACGTCGCCATCGCCGGCCAGGAGGGCCTTGGTCGAGCACATCTCGGCGCAGGCCGGAAGCTTGCCTTCGGCGAGCCGGTTGCGGCCGTACTTCTCGAACTCGGCTTCGGAGCCGTTGGCCTCGGGGCCGCCGGCGCAGAAGGTGCACTTGTCCATCTTGCCGCGCACGCCGAAGGTACCTTGCGACGGAAACTGCGGCGCGCCGAACGGGCAGGCGTACGAGCAGTAGCCGCAGCCGATGCACACGTCCTTGTCATGCAGCACCACGCCTTCTTCGGTGCGGTAGAAGCACTGCACCGGGCACACGGCCATGCAGGGCGCGTCGGAGCAGTGCATGCAGGCCACCGAGATCGACTTCTCGCCCGGCACCCCGTCGTTGAGCGTGACCACGCGGCGGCGGTTCACGCCCCAGGGCACCTCGTTCTCGTTCTTGCAGGCAGTGACGCAGCCGTTGCATTCGATGCAGCGTTCCGCGTCGCAGACAAATTTCATTCGTGCCATGGTGCTTCCTTATGCCTTTTCCACATTGCAGACCGTGGTCTTGGTCTCTTGCATCATGGTCACGCTGTCGTACCCGTAGGTCGTTGCGGTGTTGATCGCCTCGCCGCGCACCACGGGGGCTGCGCCTGCGGGGTAGTAGCCGAGCATGTCGACGCCCTGCCAGTGGCCCGAGAAGTGGAACGGCATGAAGACCGTGTCGGGCCCCACGCGTTCGGTCACCAGGGCCTGCACATTGAGCTTGGCGCCCGTGGGGGTGTGCACCCAGGCGCGCTCGCCGTTGCGAATGCCCTTCTCGGCCGCGACCTTGGGGTTGATCTCGATGAACATCTCCTGCTGCAGTTCGGCGAGCCAGGGGTTCGAGCGGGTTTCCTCACCGCCGCCTTCATATTCGACCAGCCGGCCCGAGGTCATCACGTACGGGAACTTCTCGGCCACCTTGTCGGCGATGTTCTTCTGCTGCACGCTCTTGTAGAGCGTGGGCAGGCGCCAGAACGCCATCTTGTCGTCGTGCGTCGGGTACTTGGCCATGAGGTCGGGCCGGTTGCCGTACAGCGGCTCGCGGTGCTGCGGGATCGCGTCGGGGAAGTTCCAGACCACTGCGCGCGCCTTGGCATTGCCGAAAGGGTGGCAGCCGTGGTTCTTCATGAACACGCGGATCATGCCGCCCGAGCTGTCGGTCTTCCAGTTCTTGCCTTCGGCCTTGGGCTTCTCGGCCTCGGTGAGTTCGTCCCACCAGCCCAGCTTCTTGAGCAGCACGTGGTCGAGCTCGGGGTAGCCGGTGGTGATGTCGGCGCCCAGCGAATGCGAGCCATCCTCGGCCAGCAGGTTCTTGCCGTCGCGCTCCACGCCGAAGTTCGCGCGGAAGTTGCCGCCGCCGTCCATCACGTGCTTGGAGGTGTCGTAGAGGTTCGGCGAGCCGGGGTGCTTGAATTCGGGCGTGCCGAAGCAGGGCCACGGCAGGCCGAAGTAGTCGCCCGTCATGTCGTAGCCGTTGACCTTGTCCTTGGTCCCGCCCTTGGCCTTGAGCGTGCGCACGTCGAAGGCGCCCATGTTGCGCATGTGGGCCTGCAGCCGCTCGGGGCTCTGGCCCGTGTAGCCGATGGTCCAGACGCACTTGTTGATCTCGCGCAGGATGTCGTCGGGCACGGGCTCGTCCATGCCCTTGACCTTCTGCATCTTGTAGTTCTTGCTCAGCTCCTTGCCGAAGCCCAGGCGGTCGGCGAACTGCTGCATGATCATGTGGTCGCTGCGGCTTTCCCACAGCGGCTCGATGACCTTCTCGCGCCACTGCAGCGAACGGTTCGACGCCGTGACGGAGCCGCTGGTCTCGAACTGCGTGCATGCGGGCAGCAGGTAGACGGCGCGGTTCTTGTTGAGATCGTCCGGGTTGCCGGGCATGGCCGCCATGGCCGCGGTGGCCGAAGGATACGGGTCGACCACCACGAGCAGGTCGAGCTTGTCCATGGCACGCTTCATCTCGAGGCCGCGGGTCTGCGAGTTGGGTGCATGGCCCCAATAGAACACGCCGCGCAGGTTCGAGTCCTGGTCGATCAGCTCGTTCTTCTCGAGCACGCCGTCGATCCAGCGCGACACGGTGATGCCGGGCTTGCTCATCATCGCGGGCGAGGCGAAGCGGCCCTTGATCCATTCGAAGTCGACGCCCCAGGCGGCGGCGAAGTGCTTCCACGAGCCTTCGACGATGCCGTAGTAGCCGGGCAGCGAATCGGGGTTCGGGCCCACGTCGGTGGCGCCCTGCACGTTGTCGTGGCCGCGGAAGATGTTGGTGCCGCCGCCCGACTTGCCCACGTTGCCGAGCGCAAGCTGCAGGATGCACGAGGCCCGCACGATCGCGTTGCCGATGGTGTGCTGCGTCTGGCCCATGCACCACACGATGGTGCCGGGGCGGTTCTCGTTGAGCCAGGTCGCCACCTTGAGCACCTGCGCCTCCTTCACGCCACAGGCCTCCTCGACCTTGTCGGGCGTCCACTTGGCCAGCACTTCCTCGCGCACCTTGTCCATGCCGAAGACGCGGTCGTTGATGTACTGCTTGTCTTCCCAGCCGTTCTTGAAGATGTGGTGCAGGATGCCGAACAGGAAGGCGATGTCGGAGCCCGAACGGATGCGCACGTACTCGTCGGCCTTGGCCGCGGTGCGCGTGAAGCGCGGGTCGACCACGATCATCTTGCAGCCATGCTCCTTGGCATGGAGCATGTGCAGCATGCTGACCGGATGGGCTTCGGCGGCATTGGAGCCGATGTACATCGCCACCTTGGCGCCGCGCATGTCGTTGTACGAATTGGTCATGGCGCCGTAGCCCCATGTGTTCGCGACGCCCGCGACCGTGGTCGAGTGGCAGATGCGCGCCTGGTGGTCGCAGTTGTTGCTGCCCCAGAAGCTCACGAACTTGCGCAGCAGGTACGACTGCTCGTTGCTGTGCTTGGACGAACCGATCCAGTAGACCGAATCGGGCCCGCTGGCCTGGCGCAGGTCCTTCAGCTTGGCGGTGATCTCGTCGAGCGCGGTGTCCCAGCTGATGCGTTCGTACTTGCCGTTGACCAGCTTCATCGGATAGCGCAGCCGGTATTCGCCGTGGCCGTGCTCGCGCAGCGCGGCGCCCTTGGCGCAATGCGCGCCAAGGTTGATCGGCGAATCGAACACCGGCTCCTGGCGCACCCAGACGCCGTTCTCGACCACCGCATCGGAGGCGCAGCCGACCGAGCAGTGGGAGCACACGGTGCGCCTGATCTCGACCTTGCCGGCGCCTACCGCTGTGGGCCGCGCTTCGCCGGCCGCTTCGGCCTTGCGCATCAGCGTGAGCTGGCCCGCGGCCAGGCCCACGCCGACGCCGAGCCCGGAGCGCCGCAGGAAGGCACGCCGGTCCATGGTGGGCAGCGCACCCGAAAGGCCGCGCCGCAGGCTGTGGATGAACGGGGAGGACGACTCGCGCTCCCCTTGCCGCGAGACATTGTTCGCGGGGACTGTTTTCTTGGTCAGCAACATCTTGGACCTTCCGCTTCAGGCCGAAGCGGTCTTGTAATAGCGCTTGACGTGTTCGCTCAGCGAATAGCCGCCGCCTTTTTCAGGCGCGGGCTTCGCCGCGGGCGCAACGGCCTCGACGGCCGCGGGGGCCGGCGCGACCTTGGGGAGCACCGAAACCGCGGCAACCGCGGCACCGGCGCCGGCGGCACCTATAAAGAAACCTCGACGCGAGGCCGGCTTGGTGCCGGCCGCTTGGCTGTCCTGCATGTGATCTCCAGGAGTGGCTGGGGGGCAAACCAGATATGAACCGATTTGCATACATCTGGATACTAGTCGAGACCCTTATTCCCGACAATCGAACTCTTCCTTTGAAACGATCAACCGAGCATGTCGAAGCCCTGGACCTCGACCTCGGCGAAGGCCCGGGTGAAGCCGGCCAGCGACGCATAGAAATGCGCCTTCGGATGTTGGGCCACCGCATCGCACAGCGTCGGCAGCCACGACTGCAGGTGGGTGGCAAAAAAAGCCTGCTGCTGCGCGAGGTTGGCCACCGCCGCGTCGTCGCCCGCAATAAGGTAGCGCATTACCTCGAACAGGCAGGCAACATGGTCTTCGCTCTCGGACACGGCCTCGCCACGCGCGAGCCCCAGCCGGGCCAGGTCGGTGCGCAACTGCGCCAGCGGCTTGTCGTTGAGAAAGCCGCTCAGGTAGTGCGAACCGAACAGGTAGATCTCGGGCTTGCCCATGCCGCCGAAGAGCGCGTCGTACTCGGCATGCACCGCGGCCGCATCGGTGCCGCGCGCCGCGCCGACCAGCTGCCGCCAGGGCTCCTCGAGGAAGGCGCCGGCCGCGGGCGCCTCGGTCGGCGCCACGCCGAAGGCGCCAAGCAGGTCGGCGTCGGGCGCCGCATACCAGAGGCGCGCGAGCAGGCCGTAGACCTCGGCGCGCGCAATTTCCTCGTCGAGGGCAGAGGTCATCGGAGGGAACTGGCTCATAGCTGCGTGATCTTCATTTCGTTCTGTGCGCTGTACAGGTCGATCACCCGGCAGTCGCTGCACATCTTGAGCCGCTCGAGCGCCTCGCCCTGGAACATGGCGTGGCCCGCGAGCCTGCCGAGCATCGCCTCGATGGCCTTCTGCGTTCCGAACGGCTTGCTGCAGCGGATGCAGGCCCAGGGCTTGGCCTCGTTGAGCACCACGGGCTGCTTGCGCTCAGGCGCGGCCAGGAGGCGCGGCACCAGCGCAATCGCGTTCTCGGGGCAGGTGGCTGCGCACAGCCCGCACTGCACGCAGTTCTTCTCGATGAAGCGCAGCTGCGGCGCATTCTGGTTGTCCTGCAGCGCGCTGGCGGGGCAGGCGCTCACGCAGGCCAGGCACAGCGTGCAGCTGTCCTTGTTCACCGTGACCGCGCCGAAGGGCGAACCGGCGGGCAGCGCAATTTCAAGCGGTGCGGCGGCATCGTCAGGCGCCGCCGAAAGCGCGGGTGCCTGCGCCATCAGGTGGTCGAGCGTCATCTCGAGCGTGCCGCGCTTCTCGGCGCCCACGGCGAAGCGCGCCGCGGTGGCGGGCACGCGCTGGCGCGTGGCGCGCAGGCCGGCCAGGGCCGCATCGAGCGCGGCCGGCGTACCGGCCTCGACCAGGTGGAAATGCGTGCCGGTGTAGCCCAGGCCCGCGAGCAGCGCCTGCGCGACGGCCATCTGCTTCTTCAGCGCATCGAGGTACTGCGGCGCTTCCTCGCCGGTGGAGAGCACGGCCACCTGCGAGGCGCCGAAGGCGATGGCGCTGAGCCACAGGTCGATGCCGGTGCTCGCGACATGCATCAGCGCCACCGGCAGCACATGCGCGGGCACGCCGCCAAGGCCGTCGCGCTTGCCGCGTCCCAGCTGGGCCGCGCGGCCGAGCTGTTCGACCAGCGCCTGCCCGCCTTCTTCGTTGTGCAGCAGCACCGTGGCGTCGCGGCCGCCGGCGCCAAGATAGGTGGCCAGCAGCGTGCGCAGCTTGCGCCCCTGGTCGGGCGTGCGCGGGTAGGTGTAGCCCAGCGCGCCGGTCGGGCACACGGTGGTGCAGGCGCCGCAGCCCACGCACAGCTGCGGATTCACGACGATGCGCTGGCGCTCCTTGTCGCTGGAGATGGCATGCGCCGAGCAGACCTCGACACAGGCGTTGCAGCCCACCACTTCGTTGCGGCTGTGGGCGCAGAGCTTCTGCTTGTAGTCGAAGAACTTCGGCTTCTCGAACTCGCCCACCAGCTCGCGCAGGCGCAGCAGGGTCGACAGGCCTTCGGCATGCGCGAGCCCGTCCGCCAGGTGGAAATAACCTTGCGGCGGCGCATGCCAGTCGATCAGTGCGTTCGCGCCCAGGTCGAGCACCAGGTCGAACTCGGCATCGAGCGCCTCGGGCGCGCGGCCGAAATGGATGGCGCCGGCCACGCTGCAGGCTTTTTCGCAGTCGCGGTGCGAAGTGCACTTCGCCAGGTCGATCTGGTAGTCGAGCCCGATCGCCTGCTCGGGACAGGCGCCGAGGCACGCATTGCAGCGCGTGCACAGGTCGAGGTCGATGGGGTTGTCACGCGTCCACTGCAGCGAGAAAGCACCGAGCCAGCCGGTGAGCGATGCGATGCGCCCCGCCATCACGGGCCAGCGGCGTTCCTGCGCGCCGCCGGCGGCGCCCGGGCCGGTGGAAAAGATCGACACCTGCAGCGAATCGGCCACCAGCGCCGCGGCTTTCTCGGCCGCGTCGAGCGGGCCGACGATCAGGAGCCGGCCCTGGCTCGCGTAGCTCACGGTCGAGACCGGATCGGGCTCGGGCAGATGGGCCACGGCCAGCAGCGCGGCGATCTTGGGGCTGGCGCTCTTGGCGTCGCGGCTCCAGCCGCCGGTTTCACGGATGTTCACGAAGCGGATCGGCGAGGTCGCGCCTTCGGTCTGTTCGGCCAGCTCGGTGAACAGCCGGCGCTCCTGCGTGCAGGCGACCACCACCTCGTCGCCCGAGCGGATGGCGCGCTGGAAAGCCGGCGCCTCGCGGCGGCACAGGGTCGAATGAAGGGGCAGCGACTCAGCCAGCGCCGCGCCGAGCGTCTTCGGCTCGAGCGGCATCGTCTGGTTGCAGTCGCAGATCAGCGTTGTGGTCATCGGTCTTCTGGCTTGCGGGCTGCACGTTTGCAACCTGCTGGCTGGGGAGGAATTCCTCCGGAGGCTCGGACTGTGCCACGTCCGGCGGCGTGGCGGCTTGCGGGGTTTCCGCGGGTGCGCCGGGTTCCTGCTGCACCTCGGCTTCTTCCTCGTGCTCGAACAGCCTGAGGAACTTGGCGCTGGCCATCTGGCGCAGCACGCTGTCGGGGATCGGCGTCGATTGGGAGTAGTCGTCGACGTAAGTGTCCATGCCGTCCATCACATTGAACTGCGGGTCGGCAAAGAGCTTTCTGAAAGCAGTGTTTTTTACCTCGGGCGCGACGTTCCTGGCCATGAAGGGCCGGAAGTCGGACTCGGGCGTGAGCGCCTGTGCTTCGGCGAGCGTGGGCGGGGGTATTTCCCCTTGCGCTTCGGAGGAAGGGCCGGCTGCGGGGTCAGCAGCCGCGGGAAGAGGCGCTGCGGTATCGATGCGCGCTACGGCCACCTCTTCCACCTTTTGCACGGCGGGAGGGGGCGGCACCTCTTCGCGCGCCTCCTGCTTGCGCCGCGACCAGCGGCCGAAGAAATTCTCAGACATCGCCCGCTCCACGTCCGCGCTTCTTCTCGGTCGACACGCTGGCCGCATTGCCGAAGCGGTCGACCAGGGGGCGGAAACTCTCGGGCCGCTTGCGGCGCTTGGGCTCGATCACGTAATGCGCCTGCACGAAGCTGCGCATCCACTCGATCACCTCTTCGGGCGCGGGCACCTGCTCCACCGTTTCCTGCGCGTCGAGCCAGCGGCCGGCCTCGTTGTAGCTGAGGCTCACCACCACCGGCCGCGCGATCGGCTCGTCGGCGACGGTGGGCTCTTCTTCCATGCGCCAGAGCACGAACCAGCAGGGCGCGGGCGTGGTGGCGTTCAGGTGGTAGCCCTCCACGTCGTCGCGGAACAGCTCGGCCTTGAAGCCCGGGTGCAGCCAGCGCTGCGCGCTCCCGTTCGCCTCGAGCAGGCGCGGCTCGGTGCCGAAGCCGGGCTGGTCGGGGCCGACGCTTTCGAGGATCCAGCGCCAAGATTGCCAACGGCTGTCGACGCGCTCGCGGCGCATCACGACGGCAACATCGATGGAAGGATTCATGCGGCGATCGTAGCGCCGCCGCATGCCGCTTTCGCGCCGAGGGTCATCCCGCATCCTGCATCAGCAGGCCGCGCAGCTTGCGGTGCAGCGGCGAAGCCTCGGCGGCCGGCACGCCGCCCGCCTCGCGCAGCGCGAAATCGCGGCTCTGCGCGTTGTGCAGGTCGATCTCGCGCACCACCTGGCCGTGGTTGTAGACGAAGGCCACGTCGGCCAGCGCCAGCACGTCCTCGATGTCGTGCGTGATCATCAGCACCGGAATGCCCCACTGACGGCGCACTTGCGCGAGTTCGTGGCGCAGTTCGCTGCGCAGCATGGGGTTGAGCGCGGCAAAGGGCTCGTCGAGCAGCAGCACCTGCGGCTCGCACGCCAGCGCGCGCGCCAGCGCCACGCGCTGCTGCTGGCCGCCCGAGAGCTTCTGCGGCCGGCTGTCGGCCAGCGCCGCCAGGCCGAAGCCTTCGAGCAGCGCCTGCACCCTCTCGGCCTCGCGCGGCGGCAGCCGGCGCCGATGCCAGGCGGTCAGGCCGAACGCCACGTTCTCGCGCACCGACAGGTGCGGGAACAGCGCATAGTCCTGGAACAGGTAGCCGATGCGCCGCGCCGGCGCGGGCACGTCGATGCCGCGGGCCGAGTCGTAGAGCGTGCGGCCGTCCAGCCGCACATGGCCCGCGGACGGATGCAGCAGCCCCGCGATGGCCTGCAGCGTGAGCGTCTTGCCCGCGCCAGAGGGGCCGTACAGGGCGGCAAAAGGCACGTCGGTCGCGAAGCGCGCCGCCAGGTCGAAGCGGCGCGCGCCATCGGTGACGGTGAGCTTCAGGTCGACGTCGATCATGGCTTGCCGAAACCGTGGCGCGCGAGCACCTCGCGCGCGGCCTCGCTGGAAAGAAAGGCCACGAAGTCGCCGGCCAGCGTTTTCTGGCGGCTTTCGGCGACCACCGCGACCGGGTAGGTCACCGGCATGGCGGCCGTTGGCGCGAAGGCGACCCGGACCTTCTGGCTCATCACGGCCGCATCGGTGCGGTAGACGAAACCGGCCTCGACCTCGCCGCGGGCCACGTAGTCGAGCACCTGGCGCACGCTGTCGGCCTGCACGAACTTCGGCTCGAGCAGGCTCCAGAGCCCCGCGCCTTCCAGCACCTGCCGCGTGTAGCGGCCGACCGGCACGGTGGCGGTCTTGCCCACGGCAATTTTCCGGATGCCCGCGCCGGCCAGGTCCTGCAGCGATTGGACGCCGACCGCGCCCCTGGCCGGTTCGATCAGCACCAGGGCGTTGCTCGCGAAGTTGCGGCGCGTGGCCGCATCGATGAGCTTCTGCTCGGCGGCACGGCCCATCGTCTCCTGGTCGGCGCTCGCGAACACGTCGACCGGGGCGCCCTGTCCGATCTGCTGCAGCAGCACGCCCGAGGCCGCGAAATTGAAGCGCACCGTGGCGCCCGGCTTCGCGGCCTCGAACTTCGGCCCCAGTTCCTTGAACGCGTCCGTCAGGCTGGCGGCCGCGGACACGGTGATCTGCTGGGCCGCCGCACCGAGCGGCAGCGCCATCGCCAGGACAAGAAACAGGAGGTGGAACGCGCGCATGTGGGTCTGGAGGTTGGGATCGGGCCGGTCAGCGCAGCGAGAAGAAGCGGTTCGACAGCACCAGCACGGTGACCGACAGCAGCGAAGTCACCAGCACCAGCAGCAGCGCCAGGTCGTCGTGGCCGGCCTGCACCGCGTCGTAGATAGCCATCGACAGGGTCTGGGTCTGCTGCGGAATGGAGCCCGCCACCATCAGCGAGGCGCCGAATTCGCCCATGGCCCGCGCGAACGCGAGCAGCGTGCCGGCCAGGATGCCGGGCCAGGCCAGCGGCAGCGTCACGCGCAGGAACACCGAGAACGGCGACTGGCGCAGCGTGCTGGCGGCGGCTTCGAGCGAGCGGTCCACGCCCGCGAAGGCGGCGCTGGCCGACTTCAGCACCAGCGGCAGCGCCACCACGGCCGACGCCACCACGGCGCCATGCCAGCTGAAGATGATGCTGTAGTCGAGGTGCTCGCGCAGCCAGCTGCCGAGCGGGCTGTGGCGCCCCGCCGCCACCAGGATGGCGTAGCCGATGACCGTGGGCGGCAGCACCAGCGGCAGCATGAACACCGCCTCGAGCACCGTATGGCCCGGAAAGCGCTTGCGCGCGAACACCCAGCCCAGCGCCACGCCGGCCACGAGCGCCAGCAGGGTCGCGACCGCGGCCACCTTGAGCGACAGCACCAGCGGGAACCAGTCGGCCGAGGCGATGAGGGTGTTCGTCGTATTCATGAAGATACAACGCAATTGTTGCACGAACGGACGCTCTCCTCTAAGGAGCGTGCGTGGCGGGTGCGGGAGGATGGCGCCGATATCCCTTGGGATACAGCGCGGGGATCAGGTCAGGGTGCCAGCAGGCGCGTCAGCGCGCGCACGTCGGCCGCCGTGGCCAGGCGCGCGGCATGCTCGATGGCGCGGTAGTGCTTGACGATTTCCTCGCCCACGGGCGTGAGCGCGGTGCCGCCGCCGCGCGAGCCGCCGGCCGCGGTGTTCACGGCCGGGGAACTGAGGGCGTTGTTCATCTCATCGATCAGCATCCAGGCGCGCCGGTACGACATGCCCAGCTGGCGCGCCGCGGCCGAGATCGAGCCGGTTTCCGCCACCGCCTCCAGCACGGCGATCTTGCCGGGGCCGAAGGCGATGCTGTCGTCCCTGTAGATGCGCAGGCGGAACTGGACTCTGGTTTTCATGCCGGTGGTGATGCGAAGGAACGGTGCGGGAGGAGCTTGGCGCCAAGGTTAAACCATGGCCCCCGCCCTCGCCGCCCCGCCTCAGTCCCCCGCCGCGAGCACGCCGGAGCCGGTGCCGTAGCCGGCCGCCGCCATCGGCTGGCCGCCGCGCGCAATGCGCACCGCGCAGTACTTGAACTCCGGGATCTTGCCCATGGGATCGAGCGCGGCATTGGTCATGAGGTTGGCCGCCGCCTCGTAGTAGGCGAAGGGAACGAACACCGCGCCGCTGGGCGTACCGTCGTCGCGCCGCACGTGGATGGCGACCTCGCCGCGGCGCGACTGGATGGTGATCACGTCGCCGGCCTCGAGGCCGAGCTTCAGCAGGTCGGCCTGGTTCATCGACGCGGTGGCCATGGGCTCGAGCGCATCGAGCACGGAAGCGCGGCGCGTCATGCTGCCGGTGTGCCAGTGCTCGAGCTGGCGGCCGGTGATGAGCACGAAGGGGTATTCGGCATCGGGCCGCTCGTCGGCCGGAATGATGTCGGCCGGCACCAGCTTCACGCGCCCGTCGGCCGTGGGGAAGTCGTCGATGAACACCGTGGGCTGGCCCGGGTCTTCCTCGCTCAGGCAAGGGTAGGTCACGCTCGAATCGCGCTGCAGCCGCTCCCAGCTGATGCCGCTGATCACCGCATGCATGGCCTGGCGCATTTCCTCGTAGACCGCGGCCACGCCCGACTCCTCGCCCTCGTAGTTCCACGCGAGGCCCATGCCCCTGGCGATCTGCTGGATGATCCAGAGATCGGGCCGCGCGTCGCCCGGCGGGTTGAGCGCACGCTTGCCCAGCTGCACCATGCGGTCGGTGTTGCTCACCGTGCCGGTCTTTTCGGGCCAGGCGCTCGCGGGCAGCACCACGTCGGCGAGCCAGGCGGTCTCGGTCATGAAGATGTCCTGCACCACCAGGTGCTCCAGGCTCGCGAGCGCATGGCGCGCATGGTTCAGGTCCGGGTCGCTCATGGCCGGGTTCTCGCCCATGATGTACATGCCGCGCACCTTGTGCGGATCGCTGTCGGGCGCGAGCGCCTTGTGCATGATCTCGACCACCGTGTAGCCCGGCGTCGCGTCGAGCGGCGTGCCCCAGAAGTTCTCGAACCACGCATGCACCGCCGGGTTGTCGACGCGCTGGTAGTTGGGGAACATCATCGGGATCAGGCCGGCGTCGCTCGCGCCCTGCACGTTGTTCTGGCCGCGCAGCGGATGCAGGCCCGAGCCCGGCTTGCCGATCTGGCCGGTGACGGTGGCCAGCGCGATGAGGCAGCGCGCGTTGTCGGTGCCGTGCACGTGCTGGCTGATGCCCATGCCCCAGAGGATCATCGCGCCCTTGGCAGTGGCAAAAGCCCGCGCCACTTCGCGCAGCGTTTCGGCCGGCACGCCACAGATCGGCGCCATCGCCTCGGGGCTGTAGCCCTTGACGTTCTCGCGCAGCGCCTCGTAGTTGCTGGCGCGCGTGCGCACGAACTCCTGGTCGACCAGGCCTTCGTCGATCACGGCGTGGATCAGCGCGTTGAGCATGGCCACGTCGGTGTCGGCCTTGAACTGCAGCGTGCGCCAGGCATGGCGGCTGATGTCGGTGCGGCGCGGGTCGGCCAGCACGATCTTGGCGCCGCGCTGGGCGGCGTTCTTCATCCAGGTGGCGGCGACCGGGTGGTTGGCCGTGGGGTTGGAGCCGATGACGAAGATCAGCCCCGCATGCTCCACGTCGTTGACCTGGTTGCTCACCGCTCCCGAGCCCACGCCCTCGAGCAGCGCAGCCACGCTGGAGGCGTGGCACAGCCGCGTGCAGTGGTCGATGTTGTTGCTGCCGAAACCCGTGCGCACGAGCTTCTGGAACAGGTAGGCCTCTTCGTTGCTGCCCTTGGCCGAGCCGAAGCCCGCGAGCGACTTGGGCCCGTAGCTGTCGCGCAGGCCCGAGAGCTTGCCGGTGGTGAGCGCGAGCGCCTCTTCCCAGGTGGCTTCGCGGAAATATTCGCTCCAGTCGTCCGGCCGCGGCGCGTCGCTGAAATCCTTGGGCATGCCGGCCTTGCGGATCAGCGGCTTGGTCAGGCGCTGCGGATGGTGCGCGTAGTCGAAGCCGAAGCGGCCCTTCACGCACAGGCGGTTGTGGTTGGCCGGGCCGTCGCGGCCATCGACGCTGACGATCTTCTCGTCTTTCACGTTGTAGGTGACGAGGCAACCCACGCCGCAGAACGGGCACACCGAATCGACCTTGCGATCGACCTCTTGCGAACCGATGTGGCTCTTGGGCATCAGCGCGCCGGTCGGGCAGGCTTGCACGCATTCGCCGCAGGCCACGCAGGTGCTGTCGCCCATCGGGTCGTCCAGGTCGAACACGATCTTGCTGCCTGCGCCGCGCAGGGCGTAGCCGATGACGTCGTTGACCTGCTCTTCGCGGCAGGCGCGCACGCAGCGGTTGCACTGGATGCAGGCATCGAGGTTGACGGCCATGGCCGGGTGCGAGATGTCGGCCTTCGGCTGCTCGCGGCGCAGCGCCTTGAGTTCGGGCCGCACCGCGATGTCGAGCTTCCTGGCCCAGGCGCTGAGCTCGCCGTGCTGCTGGGTGGCGTCGTCGCCGATCCACTTGTAGCCGTTGTCGGGCATGTCGGACAGCAGCATCTCGACCACCATCTTCTGGCTCTTGAGCGCGCGCTCGCTGGTGGCCTTTACTTCCATGCCGGCCGTCACGTTGCGGCAGCAGCTGGGCGCGAGCGTGCGCTCGCCCTTCACCTCGACCACACAGGCGCGGCAGTTGCCGTCGGCGCGGTAGCCGTCCTTGAAGCACAGGTGGGGAATCTCGACGCCGTGGCGCTCGGCCGCCTTGTAGATGGTCTCGCCGTCGAAGGCCTGGATGGCTTGGCCGTCGAGCGTGAATTCGATGGTTTGCGGCATCAGCTCCGCGAGCTTGGTCGGGGCGTTCATGCCACCTCCTCCGGGAAATATTGCTGGATGCAGCGGATCGGGTTGGGGGCCGCCTGGCCGAGCCCGCAGATGGAGGCGTCGCCCATGACCTGCGCGAGGTCTTCGAGCGTGGCGTTGTCCCACACCGGCGCATGCATCAGCGCCGCGGCCTTGGCGGTGCCGACGCGGCAGGGCGTGCACTGGCCGCAGCTTTCGTGCTCGAAGAAGCGCATCACGTTGAGTGCGGCGTCGCGGGCGCGGTCGTGCTGGCTCAGCACCATCACGGCGGCCGATCCGATGAAGCAGCCGTAGGGCTGCAGCGTGTCGAAGTCGAGCGGAATGTCGTTCATGCGCGCCGGCAGGATGCCGCCCGACGCGCCGCCGGGCAGGTAGGCATAGAGCGAGTGGCCGT
This sequence comes from Variovorax beijingensis, assembly GCF_003951285.1. Taxonomy (GTDB): domain Bacteria; phylum Pseudomonadota; class Gammaproteobacteria; order Burkholderiales; family Burkholderiaceae_C; genus Variovorax; species Variovorax beijingensis. Next base: position 391,978 of record NZ_RXFQ01000002.1, read on the forward strand.
CGAGCATGCCGCCGCAGTATTCGTCGATGAGTTCCTGCACCGTGATGCCCGCGGGCGCGAGCTTGACGCCCGGGTGCTTCACGCGGCCGCTCACGCTGAAGCTGCGCAGGCCCTTGCGGCCGTGGCGGCCGAAGCCGCTGAACCAGGCCGCGCCTTTCTCGACGATGTCCCGCACCCAGTAGAGGGTTTCGAAGTTGTGCTCCAGCGTCGGGCGGCCAAACAGGCCCACCTGCGCGATGTACGGCGGGCGCATGCGCGGCTCGCCGCGCTTGCCCTCGATGCTTTCGATCATGGCCGACTCTTCGCCGCAGATGTAGGCGCCCGCGCCGCGCCGCAGCTCGATGCGCGGCAGCGCGCAGGGCGGGTCGGCCTGCAGCCGCGCCAGCTCGGTTTCGAGCAGCGCGCGGCAGTCGTGGTATTCGTCGCGCAGGTAGATGTAGCACTGCTCGATGCCGACGATCTGCGCCGCCACCACCAGGCCTTCGAGAAAGCGGTGCGGATCGCGCTCAAGATAGGTGCGGTCCTTGAAGGTACCGGGTTCGCCTTCGTCGATGTTCACCGCCATGAGCCGGGGCGCCGGCTGGTCGCGCACGATGCGCCACTTGCGCCCCGCCGGAAAGCCCGCGCCGCCCAGGCCGCGCAGGCCCGAGTCTTCCATGGTCTTGATGATGGCCTCGGCGTCTTCCTCGCCATTGACGAGCGCCGACGCGAGCGCATAGCCGCCGTGTGCACGGTAGGTGGCGTAGTCGGTGAAGGCCGGCATGCGCTCGATGGCGCCGGGCAGCGGCGAGATGCTTCTCTCGGCGAACGCGGCCGCGTCGAAATACGCGACCGTGGCTTCAGCAGGATCGGACTTCAGCGCCTGCAGCACCTTCGCCGTGGTCGCGAGCGGCACGGCCTGCCGGTCGACGGCCACCGCGGGCGCCTGCTCGCAGCGGCCGATGCAGGGCGCCGCAATCACGCGCACGTCGCCGCCCTCTACGCCGAGCAGTTCGGGCAGCCGCGCCAGCAGATCCTTGGCGCCGGCCAGTTCGCAGGCCAGGCCGTCGCACACGCGGACCGTGAGGCCCGGCGCGGCATCGTCGCCGCGCACCACCTCGAAGTGGTGATAGAAGGTCGCGACCTCGTAGACCTCGGCCATCGGGATGTTCATTTCCCGCGCCAGCGCCACCAGGTGGCGGTCGTGCAGGCAGCGGAAGGCGTCGTTGAGCTTGTGCAGGTGCTCGATGAGCAGGTCGCGCCGGTGGCCCTCGGCCGGACGCGCGCCGATCAGCGTGCGCACTTCGAGGAGCGCCGCTTCCTCGGGCTGGCGGCCCTTGAGCTTGCTCTTGCGGCGGATGCGCTCGCGCATCTCGTCGGCGGTGGCGAGCGGCACGATGGTGTGCGTGCTCGCTGCCTTTGTTGTTGTCTCGCGGGTCGTGGCTGGGTGGTTGTTCACTGCCTGGGCCTTTTTTCGATGTCTCGGGAATGCCCCCAGCAATGCATGAGGGCTGACCGAGTGTGTGGGGCGGCCCCGGGCGCGTCAAATTCGATCGGCACATCGATCGATTCAATAACTAAATGGCCGCCCGGGACGGCGCCGGGCCGAGGCTATTCGCCGAGCGCGCCGCTGTGCAGCCGCACCTGCTCGCGCCATGCCGGCGTCTGCAGGAACACCAGGGCGGCATCGAGCGCGCGCGAGGGGCGCACGCCGGTCTGGGTCATGAAGCCGAGCGGCGTCTTGACCTCGGGGGCGACCAGCGGCAAGGCCTCCAGCTCGCGGTAGCTGCGCACGGCCGCGACCATCGACCCCGGCAGCACGCTGCTCACGGTGCCCGCGAGCACGGCCAATGCAAGGGTAAGTACCGAGTTGGTTTCGATGGCCGGCTCCAGCGCAATGCCGGCGTCGCGCAGCGCCTGGTCGATGATGGAGCGGTTGTGCATGTCGGGCGTGAGCAGGCACAGCGGCCGCTGGCCGGCCTCGGCCCACGACATCGGCTGGCCGATGCGCAGCCGGTCGGCCGAGGGCTTGGGGGCGCGCCGCAGCAGGAAGTAGTGCTCCACGCTCTGCGGCCATGCAGTGAGCTTGATGCCCGGCAGGTGCATGCGCTCGGTGTAGCCGAGCGCGAGGTCGACCGAGAGACTTTCGAGCCCCGTTTCCAGGTCTTGCGAACTCATCGACAGCACCGCCGGCACGATGCCCGGGTGCAGCTCGTGCAGCATCGCGGCAAAGCGCGACAGCATCGGAATGGCGGTGGGCACGGCCGCCATGCGCAGCCGCCCGCGCGGATGGCCCTCTTCGCTGCGCAACTCCTGCTGCAGCACTTCGTTGTCGCGCAGCATGCGCTGGGCCGTGGCCAGCACCCGCTCGCCTTCGTGCGTGAGGCCCACGTAGACGCGTGCGCGCTTGACGATGACCACGCCGAACTCGCTTTCGAGCGAGCGCAGCGCATTCGACAGTGCCGGCTGCGTGATGTGGCAGGCCTGCGCCGCGCGTCCGAAATGCTTGTGCTCGCTGAGCGCAACCAGATAGCGCATCGACGCGAGAAGATTCACGGGGCGCGCCGCCGATCAGGTGTTCTTGCTGATGGAGATGGTCGGGAACTTCGCCGAGAAGTCCTTGGCCTTCTCGGCAATGCCCACGGCCACCTGGCGTGCGACGGCCTTGTAGATGCCGGCCACTTCGCCGTCGGGGTCGGCCACCACGGTCGGCTTGCCGCTGTCGGCCTGCAGGCGGATGTTGATGTCCAGCGGCAGTGCGCCCAGGTACTCCATCTGGTACTGCTCGGCCATCTTCTTGCCGCCCTCGGAGCCGAAGATGTGCTCGACATGGCCGCAGTTGGAGCAGATGTGCACCGCCATGTTTTCCACGATGCCCAGGATCGGCACGCCGACCTTCTCGAACATCTTGATGCCCTTCTTGGCATCGAGCAGCGCGATGTCCTGCGGCGTGGTGACGATCACCGCGCCGGTCATCGGCACCCGCTGCGAAAGCGTCAGCTGGATGTCGCCGGTGCCCGGCGGCATGTCGACGATCAGGTAGTCGAGGTCTTTCCAGTTGGTCTGGCGCAGCAGCTGCTCCAGCGCCTGGGTGGCCATGGGACCGCGCCAGATCATGGCCTCGTCCTGGTCGACCAGGAAGCCGATCGACATGACCTGCACGCCGTGGTTCTCGAGCGGCTCCATGGTCTTGCCGTCCTCGCTCTCGGGCCGGCCCTCGATGCCCAGCATCATCGGCTGGCTCGGGCCGTAGATGTCGGCATCCAGCAGCCCCACGGCCGCGCCTTCGGCGGCCAGCGCCAGCGCCAGGTTGGCCGCCGTGGTGCTCTTGCCCACGCCGCCCTTGCCGGACGCCACCGCGATGATGTTCTTCACGTTGGGCATCAGCTGCACGCCGCGCTGCACCGCATGGCTGATGACCTTGGTCGTGATGTTGACCGAGACGTTGCTCACGCCCGGCACCGTCTTGGCGGCTGCCACCAGCGCCTTGCGCAGGGCCGCGTGCTGGCTCTTGGCCGGGTAGCCGAGCTCGAGGTCGAACGACACGTCGCCATCCGATATCTGCAGGTTCTTGAGCGACCGGGTCGCCACGAAATTCTTGCCGGTGTTGGGGTCTGCGACGGCCTTGAGCGCGTCCATGAGCCCCTCTGGGGTGAGTGCCATTGATCTAACTCCTGAATGCCGGGTAGTCTAGTGGGTCTCATGGCTCGCCCCCGGGTGCGCACGCATCGCCTTTCCCCCACCGGGGACAACAACACCCATCAAATGCCCGAGACACCCCCCGCCACCGGTCTCCTGCTCACCGGCGGCGGCGCCCGGGCCGCCTACCAGGTCGGCGTGCTCGAGGCCATTGCCGGGATCCGGCGCGCAGCGGGCCTTGCGGGCCGGCGCAATCCCTTCGAAGTGATCACCGGCACCTCGGCCGGCGCCATCAACGCTGCGGCGCTGGCCTGCGGCGCCGACAACTTCGAAGAAGCCGTCGAGCGCATCGCGCAGGTCTGGCGCGACTTCCACGCCGGGCAGGTCTACCGCGCCGATTTGCTCTCGGTGCTCGGCAGCGGCACGCGCTGGCGCATGCTGCTCGGGCTCGGGCGCTTTGCCGCCAACTGGATGCGCATCAAGCCGCGCTCGCTGCTGGACAACGCGCCGCTGGCCGAGCTGCTGGCGCGCATGGTGCCGCTCGAGCGCCTGCCGCAGCTCATGCAGCAGGGCCACCTGCAGGCGCTGGCCGTGACCGCGTCGAGCTACAGCTCGGGCGAGCACGTCACCTTCTTCGAAGCCGCGGTGCCGATGGAGCCCTGGGTGCGTTCGCAGCGGCTGTCGGTGCGCGACCGCATCAGCCATGCGCACCTGCTGGCCTCGTCGGCCATTCCCTTCGTGTTCCCGGCCACCGCGCTGCCGATGCAGGGGCACACCGAATATTTCGGCGACGGCTCGATGCGCCAGTCGGCACCCATCGCGGCGGCCATCCACCTCGGTGCCCGGCGCATCCTGGTGATCGGCGCGGGCCGCATGCACGAGCCGCGCGACGCCGACGCGCCCAACACCTACAGCGGCTATCCCACCATGGCGCAGATTGCGGGCCATGCGCTGTCGAGCATCTTTCTCGATGCGCTGGCGGTGGACATCGAGCGGCTGCGGCGCATCAACCACACGCTCGGCCTCATTCCCGAGGAAGCACGCGCGTCGAGCACGCTGCGCCCGCTCGACCTGCTGGTGATCGCGCCGTCGGAGCGCCTGGACGTGATTGCGGCACGCCATGTCGATGCGCTGCCCGGCGCGGTGCGCCACCTGCTGGGCGGCTCCAGGGTGGCGGCCGATGTGAAGGGCGGCGCGCTCGCGAGCTACCTGCTGTTCGAGGCGGACTACACGCGCGAGCTGATGGCGCTCGGGCGGGCCGACACGATGCGCCAGCAGGCCGAAGTGCTGCGGTTCTTCGGGTGGGATGCGGCCGCCTGAAGCCGATCAGCGCTCGCCGCCGCGGTCTGCGGACAGCCCCGCCAGCAGCAGATCCAGGCTCGCCCGGAATTCGCCGTCCGCCGTGCTGCCCGCGGCCGCATTGGCAATGTCGATCAGGTGCGCAAAGCGCTCGGCCGGCAAGGCCCGGAACCGCGCGATCGTGAGCTCCGCCGACTCCTCGGCCTGCAGCGCCAGCGGCCCCGCCAGCTCCGATTGCGCAAGCCCCGTGATCAGCCCGGAGACGGCGCGGAACGCAACGAGCAGGGCCGGTCCCGAGCGCCCGCTGCGGGCCAGCGCGCGCAGCAGGGCTTCGGTCACCTCGAACACGGCCGGCGAGCGGCTGCGGCGCGTGAGGATCAACGGGATGGCATGCGGATGCGCCCGTACCGCCTGCCACAGCGCCGTGGCGATGGCCCGGACTTCGTCCTGCCATTGCGCGTAGCCGGCAAGCGGCCAGCGCGCTTCGCCGATCACCGCCTCCACCACCAGCAGGTCGATGTCCTCGCGCTGCGAGACGTAGTTGTAGAGCGTCATGGCGCCGGTGCCGAGCTCGCCGGCCAGTGCGCGCATGGAAAGGCCTGCCAGCCCTTCCCTGTCGACCAGCGCCAATGCGGCGGCCTGGAGCTGCGAATGCGTGAATTTGGCGGGTCGTCCCATGAGGCAGATATTGACGCAGTTTCGAAGCTGCGAGTATAGTTAATTACGTACACTGTACGTTAAAGGAACGGATTCATGAAACTCTCACCCGGGGACACGGCTCCCTCCATTGCCGCAAGCACCATCCACGGCAAGCCCGTCCATGTTCCGGACCCGGTGCCGCGCTATGTGCACCTTCAGTTCCGGCGTTTCGCGGGGTGCCCCGTGTGCAACTTCCACCTGCTCACCATGGGCAGGCGCCAGGCGGAAATTGCCGCGGCGGGCATCCGCCAGGTGGTCTTCTTTCATTCTTCGCGCGAAGAAATGCTCAAGTACCAGGCGCAGCTGCCGTTCGATTGCGTCGCCGACGCGGACAAGAAGCACTTCAAGGCGTTCGGGGTCGAGACCTCCGCATGGGCACTCCTGCACCCCCGCGTCTTCTGGAGCGGGCTGCGGTGGATCCTGGCCGCCAGGCGCTTCTACACCCGGGCGGAGAACGGCATCCTGGGCCTGCCTGCCGACTTTCTGGTCGACACGCACGGGCGCGTCGTGGCCTGCAAGTACGGCGCGCATGCCGACGATCACTGGGAGGTGGACGAATTGCTGCAGCTGGCCAGCAAGGCGCAGCCCGCGCCGGAGAATCCGGGCGACGCGCCGGTCGTGCCGGCCTGACCGGGCGAGTTCAGCCGTTCAGCGCCTGCCGGATCGCCTCTTCCACCGGGCAGCGCACAGGCGACTCGAGACTGAAGGGCTGCGCCGGCAGCAGCGGCGGCTGCGCCATGAAGCGCGGATGCCTGCCGCGGTGCGGCTGCGCCGAATGCACGAGGAACGGGTGGCACAGGTACACGGTGCCCGCGGCGCCCGTCGCCAGCACCTCGGGGCGCCCGGCGGATTCGGCAAAGCCATTGCGCGCCAGCTCTCCCAGCGACAGGCCCTCCTCGCCCGCCGCCGCCAGCACGCGGGCGATGTCGGCATGCGAGCCGGCGCGGATGCGCGTGGGTGCATCGTCCTCGCCCACATCCGAGAAAAGAAAGAGCATCAGCAAGGCACGTCCCTTCGAGCGGACGTTCGCCCGCCACGTCATGAAGTCGGGGTTCTCCAGCCCGAAGCTCGCGTCGATGTGCCAGCCGGCGTCGCCCGGATCCTCGGCCGAGGGAAAGCGCACGGGGAAGGTGCCCATGCTGCGGCACGGCTGCCACCGCCCCGGGCCGACGAGCAGGTCGAAGGCACTGTGCAGAAGCGGCGTGTTCGCGGGCTGGACGAAGGGCTGCTGCGCATACATGCCGAGCCGGACGACTGGCTTTGTCCATGTCGACGGATCGTCCGGATCGCATCCGGTGTCGCGCCAGAGGATCGCGCGGGCCTCGGCCGCGAGTCCGCGCGCAAAGGCGTTGTCGATGCGCAGGAAGCCGTCGCGGATGAAGGCCTGGGCGCGCGCATCGTTCGCCGAAAGATCCGAATGCTCAAGCATGTGCTGCTGTCACCCGCTATCCCGCGTCGGAAATCCCAAGCTCCGAGCACACCCGCCCCACCAGCGCCTTCAGCGATGCAAGCTCGGCCTCGAGCCGCGCCACATTGGCCTTGAGCGCGGCCACCTCGCCGAGCGATGCATCGTGCGATGCATGCGCCCCGTCGGCCGATGCGCCGCCAGGCCCCGCAACTTCTTCCGCCGGCGCGCCGCTCAACAAGTGCGCCCAGCGGCTTTCGCGCGCCCCCGGCAGGCGCGCGAGCTTCACAACCAGCGCGCCGGCCGGGCGCTCGGCGAGCTCGTCGAGAAAGCCTTCGACCGACGAGATGTCGGCGAAGTTGTGCATGCGGTCGCAGGCAATGCGCAGTTCGCCCGCCGTTTGCGGGCCGCGCAGCATCAGCACCGTGAGCAGGATCACCGACTGCGACGGAATGCGCAGCACGCGGTCGATGTTGTGTTCGTAGCGAAACGCCCGGCCGCCGCTGGTTTCGGCCACCAGGCTGTAGCCCTTGAGGCTGTCGATGGCGGCCTGCACCTGGGCCTCGCTCAGTTCGAGCACCGGGTTGCGGCTGGTCTTCTGGTTGCAGCCCGACACCAGCGAATTGAGCGTCAGCGGATAGCTGTCGGGCACGGTGCGCTGCTTCTCGGCCAGCACGCCGAGCACGCGGGTTTCGACGAGCGAAAGAATGGGAAGGGCCTGGGTCATTGCTCAAAGGATCCTGAATGAAAACGATGGCGGCAAGGGCCGGCTGTTCACGGCACCGCCACGCCGAGTATCGGTCCCAGCTCCCTGGTGAAGTCGCTGCGCCGCAAGGCAAGCGAATGCAATGCCGACACGGTGCCGTCGAGGTAGAGCGCGTCGCGGCAATGCAGCACGTCGCGAAAGTAGAGCGCGAACTCGTAGAAGTTCACCGGCTGCTCGCTGATCACGAAGATCGCCGTGTGACCCGACACGCCCACGCCATTGCGGATCTTGCGCGAATCGGAATCCGGAATGAAGGCGGGATGCACCACGCCGCGACGCAGCAGCAGCGGGCCCGACTGGGTCGCCAGCCGAACGCCCTCTTTCGGCAGCGCCGCATATTCGGACGACTCGACCACGCGCGCCCCCGCCTCCGACACCAGGAACACGCCGTTCGGCTTGAGGAAGAAGTTGCCCGTGCCGGCCGCCAGGTTGAGCGGCGAAAGCTCGCGCCCCTCCTGCACCAGCAGGCCGACCGGGGAAAAGTCCGCGTGGTACATGCCGGCGTTCATTGCGAACACGAGCTGCCGGTTGCGCGCGGCGAGCCAGGCTTCCAGGCGGTCGAGGCGTTTGAACGGGGCGCCGCTGTCGTCGCGCAGGAACAGCTCGAGGCGTTCGCTGCGCAGGTCGATCTTCACGACGGTGTAGCGCGGCTCGGCGTTGGCCGCGGCGGCCAGCCCGGCTGCGCCGGCCAGGCACAAGGCCAGCAGGAGCAGCAGCTTTCTCATGAAGCCACGGAAAGCCGCCTCTCGCTTCAGCCGTTCTGGATGCGGGCGACCAGGGCCTTCGTGAACGCCGCCGTGCCGGCGCTGCCGCCCAGGTCGCCGGTGCGCACCTTGTCGATGTTGAGCGTGTCGTCGATGGCCTTGCGCAGGCGCGTCGCCAGCTCGGGCAGCCTGACGTGTTCGAGCATCAGCGCAGCGGCCAGCAGCAGTGCCGTGGGGTTGGCGATGCCCTTGCCGGCGATGTCGGGCGCCGAGCCGTGCACGGCCTCGAAGATCGCCGCATCGGCGCCGATGTTGGCACCGGGCGCCATGCCCAGGCCGCCCACCAGGCCCGCCACCAGGTCGGACAGGATGTCGCCGAACAGGTTGGTCGTCACCAGCATGTCGAACTGCCACGGATTGAGCACCAGCTTCATCGCGCAGGCGTCGACGATGATGGTGTCGAGCTCGAACTTGCCCTTGTACTTTTCTTCGTAGAGCCGCAGGCCGGTCTCCAGGAACAGGCCGGTCAGCACCTTCATGATGTTGGCCTTGTGCACCAGCGTGACCTTCTTGCGGCCGGTGGCCACGGCGGTCTCGAAGGCGTATTCGAGCAGGCGCAGGCACCCCTGGCGCGTGTTGATGCCGGTGGCCATGCCCACGGCGTGCGGGTCGCCGTCGATGCGCACATAGTGCTCGTGGCCGATGTACAGGCCCTCGAGGTTCTCGCGCACGACCATCAGGTCGATCTTGTCGAAGCGGCCACCCGGAATGATGGTGCGCGCGGGGCGCAGGTTGGCGTACAGCTGGAATTCTTCGCGCAGCCGCACGTTCGACGAGCGGTAGCCGCCGCCCGAGGGCGTCTCGAGCGGACCCTTGAGCGCCAGGCGGGTGCGGCGGATGCTGTCGAGCGTGGCCTGCGGCAGCGGATCGCCCGAGGCCTGGACGCCGCCAAGGCCGGCAATCTGGCGGTCCCACTCGAAGGGCGCCTTCAGCGCATCGAGCGCGGCCAGCGTGGCATCGACGATCTCTGGGCCGATGCCATCGCCGGGAATCAGGGTTGCGGGAATGGGGGTGGTCATCGGAAACTCGCTTTCTGTATATCCATCTTGTATATCTCTTCGCCCTATCAGCAGAGAGGACGTTCGCGAAACGCGCGGCATGGAGCATACGTCGCGCCGGAGACACCCCGGCGCCTTGCGGGTCACCGGGTGCGCAAAACCGCCGATGCAGCCGCCCGGATCGACGGCATTCGGCATGCCGCGGTGCTGCCACCTAAAATGCCCGGTTCCCGCAAGTTCGCCACTCCCCGAAAGCGCCCTCCCCGATGTCCGCCCCGCGCAAGCTCTTCGTCACCACTGCCCTGCCGTATGCCAACGGCAAGTTCCATATCGGCCACATGATGGAATACATCCAGGCCGACATCTGGGTGCGGAACCAGCGAATGAATGGCGCCGAGGTCAACTTCGTCTGCGCCGACGATGCGCACGGCGCGGCCATCACCATCGCGGCCGACAAGGCCGGCGTGACGCCGCAGGCCTTCGTGGCCGAGATCGCGGCCGGCCGCAAACCGTATCTCGACGGCTACTACATCTCGTTCGACAACTGGCACTCGACCGACGCGCCCGAGAACCACCAGCTCGCGCAGGACATCTACCGCGACCTGCGCGCCAACGGCCTGATCGAAACCAAGAGCGTCGAGCAGTTCTACGACCCCGAAAAGGGCATGTTCCTGGCCGACCGCTTCATCAAGGGCGAGTGCCCCAACTGCCATTCGAAGGACCAGTACGGCGACAACTGCGAGGTGTGCGGCGCCGTCTATGCGCCCACCGAGCTGATCAACCCCTACTCGGCGCTGTCGGGCGCCAAGCCCGAGCTGCGCAGTTCCGACCACTTCTTCTTCAAGCTCTCGGACCCGCGCTGCGAGGCCTACCTGAAGGAATGGACCGCCGCGCCCGGCCATGTGCAGTCCGAAGTGCAGAACAAGATCCGCGAGTGGCTCTACAAGGACGACGAAGGCAAGGGCGGCCTCGGCGACTGGGACATCAGCCGCGATGCGCCCTACTTCGGCATCGAGATTCCCGATGCGCCGGGCAAGTACTTCTACGTGTGGCTCGACGCGCCCGTGGGCTACCTGGCGTCGCTCAAGAACCTGCTCGACAAACGCTGCATCGAGCTTGGCGGCGATGGCATCTCGTACACCGAGTACATGGCCGATCCCGACCTGGAGCAGGTGCACTTCATCGGCAAGGACATCATCACCTTCCATACCCTCTTCTGGCCCGCGATGCTGCACTTCAGCGGCCGCAAGGCGCCCGATGCGGTGTACGTGCACGGCCACCTCACGGTCAGCGGCGAGAAGATGAGCAAGAGCCGCGGCACCGGCATCGACCCGCTCCGGTACCTGTCGATCGGCCTGGACCCCGAATGGCTGCGCTACTACATCGCGGCCAAGCTCAACGGCCGGAACGAAGACATCGACTTCAACCCCGAGGACTTTGTCGCCCGCGTCAATAGCGACCTCGTGGGCAAGTACATCAACATCGCGAGCCGCGCGGCGGGCTTCATCGGCAAGCGCTTCGGCGGCAAGCTGGGCGAGGTGTCGGCCGACGGCGACGCACTGCTGTTCGCGCTGCGCGATGCGGCGCCCCAACTGCATTCGCTCTACGACGGCCGCGACTACGCCCGCGCGCTGCGCGAGGTGATGGCGCTGGCCGACAAGGTGAACGAGTACGTCGACCAGAACAAGCCCTGGGAACTGGCCAAGAAGGAAGGCCAGGAAGCGCGGCTGCACGACGTGTGCACCGTGTGCATCGAGGCCTTCCGCCTGCTCACGCTGTACCTGAAGCCGGTGCTGCCGGCGCTGGCGGTGAACGTCGAGGCCTTCCTCAGGATCGAGCCGCTCGCCTGGGCCGACGCCGCGCAGAGCCTGCCGGCCGGCCATGCCATCGGCGAATACAAGCACCTGATGCAGCGCGCCGACGCCAAGATGGTCGACAAGCTGTTCGAACCCGCCGAGCCGGCGCCTGCGGCCGCCGTGGAAACGGCGACCGATGCACTGCCGGGCGGCGAAGCCATTGCGCCCACCATCACCATCGACGACTTCGCGAAGATCGACCTGCGCATCGCGAAGATCGTGGCTTGCGAGAAGGTCGAGGGCTCGACCAAGCTGCTGCGCCTGACGCTCGATGCCGGCGAGGACAAGACCCGCAACGTGTTCAGCGGCATCGCCTCGGCCTACCAGCCGGAGCAGCTCGTGGGCAAGCTCACGGTGCTGGTCGCCAACCTGGCGCCGCGCAAGATGAAGTTCGGCACCAGCGAAGGCATGGTGCTGGCCGCGAGCCATGGCGACGAAAAGGCCAACCCCGGCATCCACGTGCTCGAGCCCTGGCCGGGCGCGACGCCGGGCATGCGCGTTCGCTGAAAGAAGGCTGCGGCTGGGTCGCTAGCCGAGCTTGTTGACCAGCACCAGGTCGGCAAACACCTTGCCGCCCACCGAGATGTGGTCGCGCATCGCCTCCGCGGCGTTGTCCGCGTGGCCCTTGAGGATCCACTCCACCACCCGCTCGTGCTCGCGCTGCGAGGCGGCCAGGCGCCCGGGCTTCTCGAACATCCGCCCGCGGTAGGCCGCGATGCGCAGGCGCACGGTCTGCGCCTGCTCGACGATGAACGGATTGCCGCTCGCGCGGTAGATCACGTCGTGCAGCGCGGCATTGGCGAGCTGGTAGCCCTCCGCATCGTCCGCCTGCGCGCACGCGGCGGTGCCTTCGAGCGCGCCCTGCAGTTCGATGCGCAGCGCCGGGCCGATGCGCAGCGCCGCCAGCCGCGCCAGCACCCCTTCGAGTTCGCCGAGCGCTTCCATCATGGCGACGAGTTCGTTCGCGCGCAGCTGGCGCACGTAGATGCCGGTGCGCGGAACGATGTCGACCAGCCCGCGCGCGCTCAGCAGCAGCAGGGCCTCGCGCACCGGCGTGCGCGAGATGTTGAAGCTAGCGGCCAGCGCCTTTTCGTCGATCGGCATGCCGGGCGACAGCGTGCCGTCCAGGATGTCTTTTTCAAGCCGGCCGCGGATCTGGTCCTGCAGGCTGCTGGCGTCGAGGGTTTTCGCGGGTTGCATGGGTGCGTGGATATTAGCTAACCTTGTAGATATATCAATTGATCTCTTTGGTACATCAATGCTTCCCACCCTCCAGATCGACGGCCACGTCGCCTACCTCACGCTGCGCCGTCCGCAGGCCGCCAACAAGCTGACGCCGGAGGACCTGCCGGCCATCGTCGGCCATCTGGAGACGGTGAACGGCTCGCCCGGCGTGCTGGTGCTGGTCGTTCGCTCGGAGGGCAAGTACTTCTGCAGCGGCTACGATATATCAGAGGTCGCCACCAGCAGCCAGACCGAAGGCCGCAGCTTCGGCGAGATGGTCGATGCGCTGGAAAACTGCCGCGCCGTCACCATTGCGGCGGTGCACGGCGGCGTGTTCGGCGGCGCCACCGACCTGGTGCTGGCCTGCGACTTCCGCGTGGGCGTGCGCGCTGCCGAAATGTTCATGCCCGCGGCCCGGCTCGGCCTGCACTACTACCAGAGCGGCATGGAGCGCTATGTCTCGCGGCTCGGGCTGGACACGGCCAAGCGGCTCTTCCTGACGGCCGAGAAGCTCGACGGCAGCGCGATGCGCGACTGCGGATTCCTCACGCAGCTGGTGGACGACGCGGCGGCGCTCGACGCCGAAGTGCTGCGCCTGCGCACCACGCTCGCCGGCATGGCACCGCTCGCGCTCCTGGGCATGAAGAAGCACCTGAACCAGATCGCGCGCGGCACGGCGGACGCCGCCTCGATCCAGCGCGAGGTGCAGCGCACCGTCGCATCCGAAGACTTGGCCGAGGGCGGCCGCGCCTGGCGCGAGAAGCGTCCGCCGGTCTTCAAGGGCCGCTGAGCGCGGCCCTCCCCCGGCGCCCCGACAAGACACAGGAGACAACGCATGAAGAAAGAAATCCGGGCCGTTGCGCTCGCGGCCGCGGCATGGCTCGCCTCGGCCGGCGCCCTCGCGGACAGCTACCCCTCGCGCCCGATCACGCTGGTGGTGGGCTTTCCCGCCGGCGGCGGCGCCGACGCGGTGGCGCGCATCGTGAGCGACAAGCTGGCCAGGATCCTCGGGCAGCCGATCGTCATCGACAACAAGCCCGGCGCGGGCACCACCATCGCGTCGGACCAGGTCGCGCGCGCGGCGCCCGACGGCTACACGCTGCTGCTGGGCAGCGGCAACCTCTACGGCAGCGACAAGCTGCTCTACAAGGCCGTGAAGTACGACGGCGCCAGGAGCTTCGTGCCCATCTCGCGCTGGAGCTCCGCGCCGATGCTGCTCGCGGTCAACAAGGACGTGAGCGCGCAGAACGTGCAGGCGCTCATTGCCCAGGCGCGGCAGAGCCCGGGCAAGCTGGCCTATTCGTCGTCGGGCACCGGCGTGGTGACGCACCTGGCGGGCCTGTCGTTCGAGAAGGCCGCCGGCGTGACCATGCTGCACGTGCCGTACAAGGGCGGCGCCCCGTCGATCCAGGCGGTGGCCGCCGGCGACGTGCAACTGACCTTCGGCACGCCGCCCTCGGTGCTGCCGATGGCGCAGGGCCAGAAGCTGCGCGTGCTGGCCGTCACCTCGGGCCAGCGCTCGCCGCTCTTTCCCGACGTGCCGAGCGTCGCGGAGGCCGGCGTGAAGGGCTACGACTTCACCTTCTGGTTCGGCCTGTTCGCACCGGCCGGCCTGCCGCCCGAGCTGGCGCAGAAGCTGTTCGACGCCAGCGTGGCGGCGCTCACCGATCCCGACGTGAAGGCGCGGCTCGAAAAATCGGGCAACGAGGCGGCGCCCTCGAAGTCGCTGGCCGAGTTCCGCAGCTGGGCGCTGGCCGAGGGCGCGAAATCGAAGGAACTCACCGAGCGCTCCGGCGCGGCCGTCGAATGACCCCGGCCGCATCGCAAGGCTCGCCAGGCGGCCCGCTGCAGGGCTTCACCGTCATCGACCTGACCCGCGTGCTCGCAGGGCCCTACTGCACGCTGCTGCTCGCCGACCTGGGCGCGCGCGTGATCAAGGTGGAGCAGCCCGGCCTGGGCGACGACGCGCGGCAGATCGGCCCCTTCGTCGATGGCGACTCGGCCTACTTCATGTCGGTCAACCGCAACAAGGAATCGATCGCGCTGGACCTGAAGGCGCCGGCCGACCGGGCCGTCTTCGAGCAGCTGCTGGCCACGGCCGACGTGCTGGTCGAGAACTTCCGGCCCGGCACGATGGAGAAGCTGGGCTACGACTGGCCCGCGCTGCATGCGCGCTTTCCGCGGCTGGTGTTCACCTCGGTCTCGGGCTTCGGCCAGACCGGCCCCTACAGCCGGCGCCCCGCCTACGACATGGTGGTGCAGGCGATGGGCGGCATCATGAGCTTGACCGGCCACCCGGGCGCGCCGCCCACGCGCGTGGGCGTGTCGATCGGCGACCTGGGCGCCGGCCTGTACGCTGCCATCGGCACGCAGGCCGCGCTGCTGCAGCGCGGGCGCACGGGCCTGGGCGACCGCGTGGACGTGGCGATGCTCGACTGCCAGGTCGCGCTGCTGGAGAACGCGATCTCGCGCATGGAGGCCGACGGGCGCGCGCCGGGGCCGATCGGCTCGCGGCATCCGTCGATCACGCCGTTCGACGTGTTCCGCGCGGCCGACGGCTGGTTCGTGATCGCGGCGGGCAACGACGCGCTGTTCCAGCGCCTGTGCGCGGCGCTCGAGCTGCCGGCGCTGCCCGAGGATGCGCGCTTTGCCACCAACCCCGAGCGCTGCCGGCACCACGAGGCGCTGAAGCAGTTGCTGGAGCAGCGCCTGTCCGCGGCGCCCTGCGCGCACTGGCAGGCGCTGCTGATGCAGCACAACATTCCCACGGGCGGCTACAACGACGTGGCCGCGGTGGTGAACGACCCGCAGGTGCAGGCGCGCGAGATGCTGGTACAGGTCCGCACGCAGGGCGGCCGGCCGCTCACGGTGGCGGGCAATCCGGTGCATGTGGGCGCACACCGCACGCAGGTCGCCAGGCAGCCGCCGCGGCTGGACCAGGACCGCGAGGCGATCCTGGCAGGGCTGGCACGGCAATGAGCACGCGGTGCAAAATCCGCGCATGCAAAGCCCTCGTCCCCGCTTCCGACCTTTCGTTCTCGCGGCGCTCGGCCTCACCGGCGCCCTGCTGCTGGGCGGCTGCGCCGTGGTCACCGTCGCCAGCACCGCCGTGAGCGTGGGCGCCGGCGCGGTCGGCCTCGCTGCCGATGCCGCCATCGGCACCGCGCGCATCACCGGCAAGGCCGTGGGCGCGGCCGCCGACGCGGTGATTCCCGACAGCGACTGAGCCGGCTGCGCGACCAAGGCGCGGTACACAATGGGCGCCACATGCAGTCACCGCTGAACATCACCCGCTTCCGCCCGCGCCTGCTGGACGCCATGGCGAGCTACAGCCGGGAGCGCTTCTTCAAGGACCTGGGGGCCGGCGCCACGGTGGGCATCGTGGCGCTGCCGCTGGCCATGGCCTTTGCCATCGCCTCCGGGCTCAAGCCCGAGGCCGGCATCTGGACGGCGATCATCGCGGGCTTCCTGATCTCGCTGCTGGGCGGCTCGGCGGTGCAGATCGGCGGACCGGCCGGCGCGTTCATCGTGATCGTCTACGGCATCGTCGAGCGCTACGGCGTGGCCAACCTGCTGATTTCCACCGCCTGCGCCGGCGTGCTGCTGTTCGCGGCGGGGCTGTTCGGGCTCGGACGGCTGGTGCGCTTCGTGCCGCTGTCGATCGTGGTTGGGTTCACCAACGGCATTGCGGTGCTCATCCTGCTGTCGCAGCTCAAGGACCTGCTTGGGCTCACGGTCGCCAAGATGCCGGCGGACGTGTTCTCGCAGCTGCATGCCATGGCGCTGCAGATCGGCACCTTCAATCCCTATGCCTTTGCGCTCGGGCTGGCGTGCCTGGGCGGCCTCGCGATCTGGCCGCTGCTGCTGAGCGACGAATCGAAGGTGGGCCATGCGGTGCAGCGCCTGGCGGGGCGCATGGCGCGCACGCGCGCGGTGCAGGTGGGTGCGCGCATGCCGGGGCCGATCGTCGCGCTGGTCACGCTCACGCTGGTGTCGTGGGGCTTCGAGCTGCCGGTGGAAACCATCGGCACGCGCTTCGGCGGCATTCCCGAGGGCCTGCCGGGCTTTGCGCTGCCCGACTTTTCATGGGAAACGGTCAAGCAGCTGGTCACGCCGACGCTCACCATCGCGCTCTTGGGCGCCATCGAGTCGCTGCTGTGTGCGCGCGTGTCCGACCAGCTCAGCGACCAGCCGCGCCACGATCCGAACCAGGAGCTGATGGCCCAAGGCATCGCCAATGTGGTAACGCCCTTCTTCGGCGGCATGCCGGCCACCGGCACCATCGCGCGCACCGTGACCAACATCCGCTCGGGCGGCAGTTCGCCGATCGCGGGCATCGTGCATGCGCTCACGCTGATGGTGGTGGTGCTGCTGGCCGCGCCGCTCGCGCGCCACGTGCCGCTCGCGGTGCTGGCGGGCATCCTGGTTTTCGTGGGCCTGAACATGGGCGAATGGCGCGAGTTCACGCCGGGGCAGCTGCGGCACTTCAGCCGCCACTACCGGCTGCTGATGCTCGGCACCTTCTTTCTCACGGTGGTGTTCGACCTGACGGTGGCGGTGCAGGTGGGCCTTGTGCTGGCCTGCGCGCTCTTCATCCGGCGCATGAGCGAGCTTTTCAGCGTCGAACTGGTCACGATGCAGCCGCCGGTGCTTACCTACCGGCTCTATGGCGCGCTGTTCTTCGGGGCGGCGGCCAAGCTGGACGAGGCCGTCAATGCGGCCGAAAGCGCGCCGCGCGGCATGACGGTGGTGCTCGACGCCACGCACCTCATCTACCTGGACGCCACGGGCGTCGACGCACTGCGCCAATTGCACCGGGCGGTGCTGGCGCGCGGCGGGCTGCTGCGGGTGGAGTCGCTGCAGCCGCAGCCGCTCGAGGTGATCGTGCGCTCGGGGTTTGCCGACGAGCTGACGCGCGGCCAGCCGCAAGCGGCGGACTAGGAGCCGGAGTTCGCCTCGGTGCTCCGGTCGGGCGAAGAGCCGCTGCGCACCACGCGCTGGTCGTCGTTGAGCGTGGCGGTGAACACCATGGGCGAATTCGGCGGTTGGACCCAGCGCCATTCCCACTCGGTTTCGCGCTTGAGCGCATAGGGCGTGATCTTTGCCGGCTTGCCGAGCATCTTGCGCAGGTCTTCCATCATCATGCCCGGCTGCACCCTGGCGAAGTTCTCGGGCGTCAGCACCTGGCGCAGCGCGCTCATCCTGCCGTCGGCGCCGATGGTGATCATGTAGTTCTTCTGGCCCTGCGGCTGGCGGTTGTACTCGAACACGCGGCCGCCGGGCGCGTCCCAGATGTTCTCGGGCTGGCCGAACCTGGCGCGCACATCGGCTTCGGTGGAGACGCCTTCCTCCAGTTCGCCGATGCGCTGGTTGTCGCAGCCCGCAAGCCCGATCACACCCGCCAGCAGTGCCGCCGCCATGCCGATCCGCCACTGTTTTCGCTGCTTCATTCCATCCCCGGTAAAATTCGCACCACAAAGGTCCAGTCTATGTCCATCTTCCGCCGCCCCCACTACACCTCCGAGATCACCAACTTCATCGAGGAGATGAAAGCCAAGAAGCCGACGCTGGAGTCCGAACAGCGTGCCGGCCGCGCCCTGCTCTGGGACAAGCACCTCGACCGCAGCCTGCTCGAGGAGTACAGCGAAGCCCGCGTACCGCAGCAGCCCTACGTCTACCAGACCCAAGTCAAGTAATGGTGCCCAGCCGGCATCCATCGTTCGCCGCCGTCGCGCGCAGCTATTGAAATGATAGCAAGCACCCGATGAAGGGCAACGAGGACAGCGACACGCTCGTGGCCAGCATGCCCGAAGTGGTCGACCAGGTCGCGCTCGCCAGGCTCTATGGCGAGCCGTTGTTCGCGATGCCGAAGGACCTGTACATCCCGCCGGAGGCGCTGCAGGTCTTTCTCGAGGCCTTCGAGGGCCCGCTCGATTTGCTGCTCTACCTGATCAGGAAGCAGAACTTCAACATCCTCGACATCCCGATGGCGGGGCTCACGCGGCAGTATCTGAGCTACGTCGACGAGATCCGCCAGACCAACCTCGAACTCGCGGCCGAATACCTGCTGATGGCCGCGATGCTGATCGAGATCAAGTCGCGCATGCTGCTGCCGCCGAAGAAGGTGGCGGACGGCGAAGAGGCCGAAGACCCGCGCGCCGAGCTCGTGCGCCGCCTGCTCGAGTACGAGCAGACCAAGCTGCAGGCCGCCGCCATCAGCGCGCTGCCGACCTACGGGCGCGACTTCTGGAAGGGGCAGGTCTACATCGAGCAGTCGCTCAAGCCGCGCTTTCCCGACGTGAACGTGATCGAGCTGCGCGACGCCTGGGCCGACATCATGAAGCGCGCCAAGCTCGTGCAGCACCACAAGATCTCGCGCGAGGAGCTCAACGTGCGAGAGCACATGAGCATCGTGCTGCGCCACCTGCAGGGGCAGCGCTTCGTCGAGTTCGAGAAGCTGTTCGACGTGTCGCGCGGCGCGCCGGTGCTGATCGTCACCTTCATCGCGATGCTCGAGCTGGCAAAGGAAACGCTGATCGACATCACGCAGGCCGAAGCCTTCGCGCCGATCTACGTGCGGCTGGCCTACTCGCCAGCCTGAGCCCTCCCCCTTCAATTTCAAGAATTCCGCCGTGCACGACTTCGACGTCCTCATCGTCGGCAGCGGCCTTGCAGGCCTCTCGGCCGCGCTGCACCTGGCGCCCACGCACCGCGTGGCCGTGCTGACCAAGCGCGCGCTCAACGACGGCTCCAGCGCCTGGGCGCAGGGCGGCATTGCCGCGGTGCTGGCCGCGGGCGACAGCTTCGACGCCCATGTGGAAGACACGCTGGTGGCCGGCGCCGGCCTCTGCGACCCCGAGGCCACGCGCTTCGTCGTCGAGGGCGCGCCGCAGGCCATCGGCTGGCTGCGCGAACTCGGCGTGCCGTTTTCGGAGGAAGGCGGCGGCCTGCACCTGACGCGCGAAGGCGGCCACAGCCAGCGCCGCATCGTGCACGTGACTGACGCCACCGGCGCGGCCGTGCAGCGGACGCTGATCGAGCAGGTGCGCCGCACGCCCAACATCACGCTCTTCGAGCACCACACGCTGATAGACCTCGTCACTGGCACCAAGCTCGGCCTGAAGGACCCCGCCTGCATCGGCCTCTATGCGCTCGACGATGAAACCGACGAGGTGCTGGCCTTCCGCGCGCCGCACACCATCCTGGCCACCGGCGGCGCGGGCAAGGTGTACCTCTACACCACCAATCCCGACACCGCCACCGGCGATGGCATTGCCGCGGCCTGGCGCGCGGGCTGCCGGGTGTCGAACATGGAGTTCATCCAGTTCCACCCGACCTGCCTCTACCACCCGCATGCCAAGTCCTTCCTGATCAGCGAAGCGGTGCGCGGCGAGGGCGGGCTGCTCAAGCTGCCCGAATTGGCGGGAGGAACGCGCTTCATGCCCCGGCACGACGAGCGCGCCGAACTCGCGCCGCGCGACGTGGTGGCGCGCGCCATCGACTTCGAAATGAAGAAGCACGGGCTGGACTGCGTGCATCTCGACATCTCGCACCAGCCGCCGGAGTTTCTCAAGGAACACTTTCCCAACATCCTCGCGCGCTGCGCCGAGCTGGGCATCGACATCACGCGCGAGCCCATCCCCGTGGTGCCGGCTGCGCACTACACCTGCGGCGGCGTGCTGAGCGACCTGGCCGGGCGCACCGACCTGCCCGGCCTCTACGCCATCGGCGAGACCGCCTGCACCGGGCTGCATGGCGCCAACCGCCTTGCGAGCAATTCGCTGGTCGAATGCATGGTGTTCGCGCGCGCCGCGGCCGCTGACATTGCCGCGGCACCGGCGCGCGAACGCGTCGAACTGCCGGCCTGGGACGAAAGCCGGGTGACCGACGCCGACGAGGCCGTGGTCATCTCCCACAACTGGGACGAGCTGCGCCGCTTCATGTGGGACTACGTCGGCATCGTGCGCACCAACAAGCGCCTGGAGCGCGCGAGCCACCGCATCGCGCTGCTGCAGGCCGAGATCCAGGAGTTCTACGCGAACTTCCACGTCACGCGCGACCTGCTCGAACTGCGCAACCTGGTGCAGGTGGCCGAGCTGATCGTGCGCTCCGCGCAGGCCCGCCACGAAAGCCGCGGCCTGCATTTCAGCCGCGACTATCCCTCGCTCGCCGAGCCCACCGCGCCGACGGTGCTGGTGCCGCCGGCCGACTGACCACCCCGTTTTCGTCTTTTCTTCACTCAAGGATGCCCGGCCACCGACGCCCGCAGGGAGAAACCCAACCATGTCGAACACCACCACCCCACAGCCGGAAACCACGCAAGCCTCGCCCTACGGCACGCTGCCGCCCGCTTCGACGCCCGCCTCGCGCAAGCCCCTGAGCCTGCCGCGCCTGGCCGACATGCATGCACGCGGCGAGAAGATCTCGATGCTCACCGCCTACGACGCCACCTTTGCGGCCATGGCCGACGCGGCCGGCATCGACTGCCTCTTGGTCGGCGATTCGCTCGGCATGGTCTGCCAGGGCCTGAACACCACCGTGGGCGTGAGCCTGGACACCATGCGCTACCACACCGACAGCGTCTCGCGCGGCCTGCGCCGCGTGCAGGGCACGGCCTGGCTGATTGCCGACCTGCCCTTCGGCAGCTACCAGGAGTCGCGCGAGCAGGCCTTGCGCAGCGCCACGGTGCTGATGCAGGCCGGCGCCCACATGGTCAAGCTCGAAGGCGGCGGCTGGACCACCGAGACGGTGCGCTTCCTGGTCGAGCGCGGCATTCCGGTGTGCGCGCACCTGGGCCTGACGCCGCAGACCGTGCGTGCGCTGGGCGGCTACCGCGTGCAGGGCAAGGGCGACGCCGGCGCGCTTTTGAAGCAGCAGGCGCATGCGCTGCAGGACGCGGGCGCCACCATGCTGGTGCTGGAGATGGTGCCCGCCGCGCTGGCCGCCGAGCTCACCGCCGAACTGAAGCACTGCGCCACCATCGGCATCGGCGCGGGCAAGGGCACCGCCGGCCAGGTGCTGGTGTTGCACGACATGCTGGGCATCAACCTCGGAAAGATGCCGAAGTTCGTGCGCAACTTCATGGCCGACGCGCCGGGCGTGCTGCCCGCCCTCAAAGCCTACGTGCAGGCCGTCAAGGACGGCAGCTTCCCCGACGACCAACTCCACGCCTGGTAAGGAAGGAACCGAGACCATGTACATCGCACACACCATCGCCGAGCTGCGCGACCATCTGGCCGCCTTCGAGCGCCCCGCCTTCGTCCCCACCATGGGCAACCTGCATGACGGCCACCTCGCGCTGATCAGGCAGGCCAGGCCGCTGGGCGACGTCACCGTGGCGAGCATCTTCGTGAACCGCCTGCAGTTCCTGCCGCACGAGGATTTCGACACCTACCCGCGCACCTGGGACAGCGACTGCGAGAAGCTGCGCACGGCCGGCTGCGACGTGCTCTTTGCGCCCGACGAAAAGGCGCTCTACCCCGAGCCGCAGACCTGCAAGGTGCACCCGGACCCGGCGCTGGCCGACATCCTCGAAGGCCATTTCCGCCCGGGCTTCTTCGTGGGCGTGTGCACGGTGGTGATGAAGCTCTTCCAGTGCGTGCAGCCGCGCGTGGCGGTGTTCGGCAAGAAGGACTACCAGCAGCTGATGATGATCCGCCATATGGTGCGGCAGTTCGCGCTGCCGATCGAGATCGTGGGCAGCGAGACCTTCCGCGCGGAGGACGGGCTCGCGCTGTCGTCGCGCAACGGCTACCTGAGCGAGGCCGAGCGCGCGGAAGCCGTGCAGCTCTCGAAGGCGCTGAAGGCGATGGCCCAAGCCGTGCAAGCCGGCGAACGCGATTTGGCCGCGATCGAAGCGCGGGCAATGCAGGCGCTGGCGCAGCGCGGCTGGCAACCGGACTATCTTGTGCTGCGGCGCCGTTCCGACCTGCAGGCGCCCTCGGCTGGCGAGCCGCTCGTGGCGCTGGCCGCGGCGCGGCTGGGCGGCACGCGGCTGATCGACAACCTCGAAATCGACGCAATGCCCTCATGACCTACAGCGTCAAGGAAATCTTCTACACCCTGCAGGGCGAAGGCGGCCAGGCCGGCATGCCGGCCGTGTTCTGCCGCTTCGCGGGCTGCAACCTCTGGACCGGCCGCGAGGAAGACCGCGCCACGGCCGTCTGCCGTTTCTGCGACACCGATTTCGTCGGCACCGACGGCACGCTGGGCGGCAAGTTCAGGAATGCCGAACTGCTGGCCGACACCATCGCCGCGCAATGGCCGGCCGACGACGCCGAGCACCGGCTGGTGGTGCTGACCGGCGGCGAGCCGCTGCTGCAGGTGGATGCCGCGCTGGTCGATGCGCTGCATGCGCGGCGCTTTCGCATCGCGGTGGAAAGCAACGGCACGGTCGCCGCGCCCGAGGGCATCGACTGGCTCTGCATCAGCCCCAAGGCCGGCGCGCCGTGGGTGCAGCAGCGCGGGCAGGAACTCAAGCTGGTGTGGCCTCAAACCGAGTTCGATCTCGGCACCATGGCGCGCACCGGCGAGTTCACACACCGCTTCCTGCAGCCGATGGACGGGCCCGACCGCATCGCAAATACCGAGCTGTGCATTGCCGAATGCATGCGCCATCCGGCGTGGCGCCTCAGCGTGCAGACCCACAAGATCACCGGCATCCGCTGAGCGCGGAGACTTTTCAGATGCGATTCACCATCAGCCAACGCTTTTTCTTCGACGCCGCGCACACGCTCAAGCGCGAGATCGAAGCCGAAGGCAGCCGCCGTATCCACGGCCATACCTACCATGCCGAAGTCTGGCTCGCGGGCCAGCGCGATCCCGCGACGGGCATGGTCGTCGACCTGGGATTGCTGCGCCGCCGGCTGGAGGATGTGCGCGAGCAGCTCGACCATCACCTTCTCGACGACGTGGCGGGGCTGCATCCGCCGACGCTCGAGAACCTGTGCCTGTTCATTGCGGATGCGCTGCCGGAATTCCGTCCCTCGCTCGCGCGGGTGCGCGTGTGGCGCGAGGCGCTGGGGGACAGCTGTACGCTGGAGTTCTAGGTTTTGCTCCCTCCCCTCCCGGGGGAGGGGCGGGGTGGGGGCACGGCGGCCTTCATTCCCGCGCCGCCTCGAAAGCGGGGGGCAGCCCCCATCCCAGCCTTCCCCCAGCGGGGGAAGGAGCAATACGGGGTCAGGCCGCGCCGATGCCCGCGACCAGGCTCCCCGGCGCCTGCCCGTTCTTGAGCCCCGCCGTGAACGCCAGCATCCGATCGATCGGCACCCTCGCGCGCAGCCCCAGCACCGGGTCGACGTGAATTTCTCCCGCGCCGGTTTCAAGCGCGTTCGCCAGCTCCACCAGCCCGTTCATCGCCATCCACGGGCAATGCGCGCAGCTCTTGCAGGTGGCGCCGTTGCCGGCCGTGGGGGCCTCGATGAAGGTCTTGCCGGGGTTCAGCGTGCGCAGCTTGTGCAGCATGCCGGTGTCGGTGGCAACGATGAATTCGCTCGCATCCATGCGCTGCGCCGCGTTCAGGATGGCCGAGGTGGAGCCCACCGCGTCGGCCAGCGCGATCACGTCGGCCGGCGACTCGGGATGCACCAGCACCTTCGCGGCCGGGTGCGCCTTCTTGAGCAGCTCGAGCTCGAGCGACTTGAACTCGTCGTGCACGATGCAGGCGCCGTTCCAACTGACCATGTCGGCGCCGGTCTGGCGCTGGATGTAGTCGCCCAGGTGGCGGTCAGGGCCCCAGAGGATCTTGCGGCCCTGCGCATGCAGGGCGCTCACCACGTCGAGCGCGCAGCTCGAGGTGACGAGCCAGTCGGCGCGCGCCTTCACGGCCGCGCTGGTGTTGGCGTAGACCACCACGGTGCGGTCGGGGTGCCGGTCGCAGAAGGCGCTGAACTCATCGACCGGGCAGCCCAGGTCGAGCGAGCAGTTGGCGTCCAGGTCGGGCATCAGCACGCGCTTCTCGGGCGAGAGGATCTTGGCGGTCTCGCCCATGAAGCGCACGCCCGACACCACCAGCGTCTGCGCCGCATGGTCGCGGCCGAAGCGCGCCATCTCGAGCGAATCGCTCACGATGCCGCCGGTTTCCTCGGCCAGGTCCTGCAGGTCGGGGTGCACGTAGAAGTGCGACACCATCACGGCATTGCGCTCGCGCAGCAGGCGGCGGATGCGTTCCTTGAGCGCGATGCGTTCGCCGGGCGAAGGTTCGGGCGGCACGCGCGCCCAGGCATGGCGCGTGTCGCAGGCCGCGCCGGCCCCGGCCGCGGGTTGTTCGTAGTCGACGTCGATGACGAAAGAAGGGGCAGCCATGGACGCGCTCAGCCTTCCTGGAAACGCATCGAGAAGTCGATGGCCTTCACGTCCTTGGTGAGCGCGCCGACGGAGATGCGGTCCACGCCGGTGTCGGCCAGCGTGCGCAGGCCCTCGAGCGTCACGCCGCCCGAAATTTCGAGCACGGCCTTGCGGTCCTCGCCGGCCTCCGCGTTGATGCGGACGGCTTCGCGCAGGGTCGGCAGGTCCATGTTGTCGAGCAGCACCATGCGCGCGCCCGCCTCCAGCGCCTCGCGCAGCTGCGCCAGGGTTTCGACCTCGACCTCGACGAAGGCCGCGCGCTGCGCCACCGGAGCCACCGCACGCAGCGCCGCGGCCACGCCACCGGCCGCGGCAATGTGGTTTTCCTTGATGAGCACCGCGTCGTAGAGGCCGATGCGGTGGTTCACGCCGCCGCCCATGCGCACTGCGTATTTCTGCGCAAGACGCAGGCCCGGCAGGGTCTTGCGGGTGTCGACGATGCTCGCGCGCGTACCGCGCACCGCGTCGGCGTAGACGGCCGTCTTGGTAGCGACCGCGCTCAGCAGCTGAAGAAAATTGAGCGCGGTGCGCTCGGCCGTCAGCAATGCACGCGCCGTGCCCTCGATCTCGAGCACGGTCTGGTCGGCCGCGCAACGCTCGCCCTCGCCGCACAGCCAGCGGATGCGGGCCTGCGGATCGAGCTGCCGCACGGTGGCTTCGACCCAGGGCGCGCCGCAGAGCACGGCCGCCTCGCGCGCCAGCACGCGGGCATGGGCGCGGCGGCCGGGGTCGACCAGCGAGGCGGTCAGGTCGCCGTCGGCCACGTCTTCCTGCAGGGCGCGGGCGGCGTCGGCCTGGGCCAGCGCGGCCACGGCCGGCGCCGAAAAATCAAAGCGAAGGCTCATGGCTGTCTTGTCTCTTCAGTCTTGTGGGTGATTCATGGCGTGCGGCAGGGCCTTCGCATGCGACTTGAGGTATGCGTTCCCTAGCCCCTGACGGATTCAGGCACCGGATCGCGGCCGGTCAGCGAGGCCACCGCCTCCTGCGGGCTCAGCCGGCCGTCGAGCAGCGCGACCACGCCTTCGGCAATGGGCATTTCCACGCCCAGGCCCCGTGCGCGCTGCACCACGGTACGTGCGCAATAGACGCCTTCGGCCACATGGCCCAGCGAAGCCACGGCCTGCGCCAGCGTTTGGCCCTGGGCCAGCAGCAGGCCCACCTTGCGGTTGCGCGAGAGGTCGCCGGTGGCCGTCAGCACCAGGTCGCCAAGGCCGGAAAGGCCCATGAAGGTCTCGGCGCGGGCACCGAGCGCCAGCCCGAAGCGCGTCATCTCGGCCAGGCCGCGCGTGATGAGCGCCGCACGTGCATTGAGCCCCAGCGCCAGGCCATCGCACAGCCCGGTGGCAATGGCCAGCACGTTCTTGACGGCGCCGCCGACCTCGACGCCCACGATGTCGTCATTGGCATAGACGCGCAGGGCCGGCCCGTGGAAGGCGTCGACCAGCGCGTCGCGCACCGCGGCATGGGGGCTGGCGGCCACCAGCGCCGTCGGACGCCCTTCGGCGACTTCCTGCGCAAAGCTCGGGCCGCTGAGCACGCCGGCCATCAGTTCAGGCGCGACCTGTCCCCAGATTTCATGGGCCAGCAGGCCATAGGAGGTGGGAGAAGAAGCATCGAGCGCGGGTTCGACGCCCTTGCACAGCCACGCCACCGGCGCGGTCGTGCCGCGCAAGGCCATGAGCTGCCGGCGCAGGGCAGCCATGGGCGTGGCCACCACGACAAGTTCGGCGCCCGCCCGGGCCTGGTGCAGATCGCCGGCGCGCACGGTGAGTGCGGGCGGCAGCGCCAGGCCGGGCAGGTAGCGGACGTTTTCGCGCGCCTTGGAAATCGCCTCTGCCTGGGCCGCATCGCGCGCCCAGAGCGTGACCTCGTGGCGGCCCGCCGCGTTGACAGCCAGCGCCGTGCCCCAGGCACCGGCGCCATGAACGCAGATCTTCATCGGCGTTGCGGCGCTGCGCCGGCTTTACTGCGTGACGATCGGCGAGGGCTGGCCGGCGGCCTGCGCCTGCTGCTGCTCGTACATCGCCTGGAAGTTGATTTCCGCCAGATGCACGGGCGGGAAGCCGCCGCGCTGGATCACGTCGGCCACGTTGCCGCGCAGGTACGGATAGACGATCTGCGGGCAGGCGATGCCCAGGATCGGGCCCATCTGGTCTTCGGGCAGGTTGCGGATCTCGAAGATGCCGGCCTGCTTGGCTTCGACCAGGAACACGGTCTTGTCCTGGATCTTGGTCTGCACGGTGGCCGACACGGTGATCTCGAAGATGCCTTCGGCCACCGGCTGGGCGTCCACGCCGAGCTGGATGTCGACCGTGGGCTGCTCCTGCTCGAGCAGGATGGCGGGCGAATTGGGCTGTTCGAGCGACAGGTCCTTGAGGTAGACGCGCTGGATCTGGAAAACGGGATCTTGGGCTTGCTGGTCGGCCATGGCTGAACTTTCGAGGATCAAAACAATGCCCGCCGGGGAGAGCTTCCCGCAGCGGGCTGCAGATGAATGAGCAGGCGATTATCGCCCCGCGGCCGGACCACTTCCGTGACGCCCGGCTGCTTTGTGTTTCAGGCGGCCTGCAAGAGCGGAACCAGGCCGCCGCGGCCGTCCAGCGCCACCAGGTCGTCGCAGCCGCCCACGTGGGTGTCGCCGATGAATATCTGCGGCACCGTGCGGCGCTGGGTGATTTCCATCATGGTGCTGCGGGCCGCGGGATCGCTGTCGATGCGAATTTCTTCGATCTCCTCGACACCCTTGGACTTAAGGATCTGCTTGGCGCGAACGCAATACGGGCAGAAGGCGGTGGTGTACATCTTGACGGCTTGCATACGCTTTACCTTGGGGAAGCCTCAGGCTTTTTCAACCGGCAGGTTAGCCTCTTTCCAGGCCTTCAGGCCGCCGGAAACCGCTTGGGCCTGCTCGTAGCCGAGTTTCTTGGCCATGGCCACCGCGCGCTGGGCGCGGGCGCCGGTGGCGCACACCAGCAGCAGCGGCACGCCCTTGTTCTTGACCGCGCCGGTCAGTTTTTCCTCGAGCTGGTTCAGGGGCACGTTCTTGGCGCCGATCATGTGGCCGGTGGCGAACTCTTCGGGTTCGCGCACGTCGACCAGCACCGCGCGTTCGCGGTTGATGAGATGCACCGCCCCCTGGGCCGTGAGCGTGCCGCCGCCGGCGCCGCGCACGAGCGGCCAGGCCAGCATGCCACCCGAGCTGAGTGCGATCAGGATCAGCATCCAGTTCGCGGTGACGAATTCGATCAATTTCACGGGGGTTCCTTGGATGGCAAACCCGGGATTTTAGAATGCTGGTTTTCCCAAGCGCTGCCAAAGGCTTCCCACATGCACAAACTGGTACTGATCCGCCATGGCGAATCGACCTGGAATCTCGAAAACCGCTTCACCGGCTGGACCGACGTCGACCTGACCGAAACCGGCATCGAGCAGGCCAAGCAGGCCGGCCGGCTGCTCAAGGCCGAGGGCTACGATTTCGACGTGGCCTACACCAGCGTGCTCAAGCGCGCCACCCGCACGCTCTGGCACACGCTGGACGAGCTCGACCGCACCTGGCTGCCCGTGGTGCATTCGTGGCGCCTGAACGAGCGCCACTACGGCGGCCTGCAGGGCCTCAACAAGGCCGAAACCGCCAAGAAGTACGGCGACGAGCAGGTGCTGGTCTGGCGCCGCAGCTACAGCACCCCGCCGCCGCCGCTGGAAGCCGACGACCCGCGCAGCGAACGCAGCGACGTGCGCTACGCCAAGCTGTCGCCCGAGCAGATCCCGCTGACCGAATGCCTGAAGGACACGGTCGCGCGCGTGCTGCCGTTCTGGAACGAATCGATGGCCCCGGCCATCCGCGCCGGGCGCCGCCTGGTGGTTGCGGCGCACGGCAACTCGATCCGCGCGCTGGTCAAGTACCTCGACGGCATTTCCGACGACGCCATCGTCGGCCTGAACATTCCGAACGGCATCCCGCTGGTCTACGAGCTCGACGACGAACTCAAGCCGCTGCGGCACTACTACCTCGGCGACGCTGCAGCCGCCGAAAAGGCCGCCGCAGCTGTGGCCTCGCAGGGCAAGGGCTGAAGAAAGAAAACCCCTCGGCGGCGCTCCCCCGTGGAACCCCGGCAGGCAATTTGCTTCCAAGCTGTGTATATTGGTTCGACAGCCGACAAGGACAATCACTCATGATGGGTCAGAAACTGAAGATTACCGGCTGGGTTGCCGCCGGCGCCGTTGCCGGCGTCTTGACCACCGTCTCGTTGCAGACGGTTGCACGCGGTTCGCTCGCGCCGCTCCCGCTCGAAGAATTGCAGCAGCTCGCCGCGGTGTTCGGCATGGTCAAGAGCGACTATGTCGAGCCGGTCGACGAGAAAAAGCTCATTTCCGACGCCATCTCGGGGATGGTGGCTGGGCTCGACCCGCATTCCCAGTACTTCGACAAGAAGTCCTTCAAGGAATTCAGGGAAGGCACCACCGGCCGCTTCGTCGGCGTGGGCATCGAGATTTCCCAGGAAGACGGGCTCATCAAGGTGGTGTCGCCGATCGAGGGCTCGCCGGCCTTCCGCGCGGGCCTGAAGCCCAACGACCTGATCACCAAGATCGACGACACGGCCGTGCGCGGCCTGTCTCTCAACGAAGCCGTCAAGCGCATGCGCGGCGAGGCCAACACCAAGGTGCTGCTGACCATCTTCCGCAAGGACGAAAGCCGCACCTTCCCGGTCACGATCACGCGCGAGGAAATCCGTACCCAGTCGGTGCGCGGCAAGGTCATGGAGCCGGGCTACGGCTGGATCCGGCTGTCGCAGTTCCAGGAACGCACGGTCGACGACTTCGTGAAGAAGGTCGAGGACATCTACAAGGAAGATCCCAACCTCAAGGGCCTGGTGCTCGACCTGCGCAACGACCCGGGCGGCCTGCTCGACGCGGCCGTCGCCATCTCGGCCGCCTTCCTGCCCGAGAACGTCACCGTGGTGTCGACCGACGGTCAGCTGGCCGAGAGCAAGTCCGTCTACAAGGCGGCGCCCGAGTTCTACCAGCGCCGCTCCGGCAGCGACCCGCTGCGCAACCTGCCCGCGGCCCTCAAGACCGTGCCGCTGGTGGTGCTGGTGAACGAGGGCTCGGCCTCCGCGAGCGAAATCGTGGCCGGTGCGCTGCAGGACCACAAGCGCGCCACCATCATGGGCAGCCAGACCTTCGGCAAGGGCTCGGTGCAGACGGTGCGCCCGCTCGGACCGGACACGGGCCTGAAGATCACCACGGCGCGCTACTACACGCCGAGCGGTACCTCGATCCAGGCCAAGGGCATCGTGCCCAACGTGCTGATCGACGAAAGCGCCGAGGGCAGCCCCTTCGCCGCCCTGCGCATGCGCGAGGCCGACCTCGAGAAGCATTTGGCCAGCGGCCAGGGCCCTGAAACCAAGGACCCGGAACGCGAGAAGGCCCGCGACGAAGCCCGCAAGCGCCTCGAGGAAGAAGCCAAGAAGCCGCCGCAGGACCGCAAGGTGCCCGAATTCGGCACCGACAAGGACTTCCCGCTGATGCAGGCGCTCAACCGCCTCAAGGGCCAGCCGGTGCTGGTCAGCAAGACGCAGGTCATCGTCGACAACAAGGAAGAGAAGAAGGAAAACTGAAGCCGTTGAGGCGGGCCGAGGCGCGCATGGACGATCACGACCTGCTGCGCTACTCGCGCCACATTCTTCTCGAGGAGTTCGGCATCGACGGGCAGGCGCGCGTCGGTGCCGGTCGTGCGCTGGTGATCGGCGCGGGCGGCCTGGGGTCTCCGGTGGCGCTGTATCTCGCGGCCGCCGGCGTCGGGCACATCGCGCTGGTGGACGACGACGAGGTCGACCTCACCAACCTGCAGCGCCAGGTCGCCCATACGAACGACCGCGTGGGCCGGCTCAAGGTCGAATCGGCCGCCGAGGCCATGCGCGCCATCAATCCCGACATCGCCATCGAGACGCACGCCCTTCGTGCCGACGAGGCGCTGCTTTCACGCCTGGTCGAGGCCTCGGACGTGGTGGTCGACTGCTGCGACAACTTTGCCACCCGCCACGCGGTCAACCGCGCCTGCGTGGCGCATGGCAAGCCGCTGGTGGCGGGCGCCGCCATCCGCTTCGACGGCCAGCTGAGCGTGTACGACACGCGCGATGAAGCCTCGCCCTGCTATGCCTGCATCTTTCCGCCCGACGCGGCCTTCGAGGAAACGCTCTGCGCGGTGCTCGGCGTGTTCGGCCCGGTGGTGGGCACCATCGGCACGCTGCAGGCCAGCGAAGCGCTGAAGCTGCTCGCCGGCATCGGGCCGTCGCTGGCGGGCAAGCTCCTGATGTTCGACGGGCGGCGCACCGCATTCGATACGCTGAAGATTGCACGCGATCCGCATTGCAGCGTGTGCGCGCAGCGCGCGGGCGCCTGAGCGGGCGCCGTTCAGTCAGGGCTTCTTCGCGCCTTTCGCCTTGGCCGCGCCCACAGCTGCCGCGCCCGCACTGGGCTTTTGAGCCTCCGCCAGCACGCCCTTGCAATCCGCATCCTGGCCCGGACCGGTCTCGATGGTCGCGGCCAGCGCCAGCAGCGGATTGAGCGCGCCGAGCACCAGCGCGGCCAGGCCACGCTCGGCCAGCGGACCGGCCTGCACGCCGCCGGTGGGCGCGCCGAAGCTGCCGCCGATGACCAGCGGCGAGCGCAGCGACAGGATGCTCGCGTCCTTCGGCTCGGGCCGGACCACGAAATCGAGCTTTTCGGTCGCCAGGTTGGCCTGGCCAGTGGCGTAGAACACGGTGTCGGCCGTGTCGAGCACCATGCTGCGGCTGGTCATGACGCCCTTGTCGACGTCGAAGGCCATGGCGGCGCAGCGCAGCTCCACGTTCTGGTCGCCACGCAGCAGGAACTTGATGATCTCGGCGCCATCCAGCCCCATGAACTCCAGCAGCAGGTTGCTGAACCGCCCCCGCCCCGTGAGCGCGACCACGTCCCCGGAGGCGCCGCCGAGCCAGCTGGCCACCGAGTTGCCCCGGCCCGACAGGTTGATGCGGCCATCGAGCCTGCTGAAGCTGCTGCGCATGGTTTCGATCTTCGGGACCAGGCGGTTGAGCTGCATGTTGCGCAGGTCGAGCGAGGCGCGAATGTCCGCCGGGTTCTGGGTGGCATCGATGCGGATGGCGCCGGCCAGCTTGCCGCCGCCCACGCCGAGGTCGAGCGGGTCGAGCGCGAGCACGCCGTTGTTCAGCTTGATCTGCACGCTGCCGTGGTCGAGCGGCACGTCGCGCACGTTGCGGATGCGCTCGGCCGCGTACTTCACGTCGGCATTCATGGCGCGCAGGCGGTCGAAGTCGAGCGTCGCAGTGGGCAGCACCTTGGCGCCCGCTGCACGCTTCACCTGCTTGATGGTGGGAGGCGGCGCCACGCCTTCGACCGCCTTGGCCGAGCGCTCGGTGGGAGGCAGGCCGATGAGCGGGCCCAGGTCGTCCATGTCCATGACCTTGGAGCGCAGTTCCCCCGCCAGGTGCGGAACCTGGCCGGCCTTGTCGAAGCGCATGTCGCCGGCGATGTCCGAAAGGCCGAGCCTGCCCTTGAGTCCCGCCACCTCCCACAGCTTGCCGCTCTTGCGCAGGTCGCCGCTCAATGCATAGGGAGAGGTCTCGGGCAGCGCGATGCCCAGCAGCGGAAACAGGGCGCCAAGTGTCTGGCCCTTGAGATCGAACCTGGCCTGGATGCCGTCGAGGTCGGCAAGGTCGGTCACCGTGCCCGAGGCTTTCAGCCGCGTGTGGCCGGCCGCGCCATCGACCTCCAGCGGAAACGGCGGCTGGCCGGCCGCCCTGAGCTGCAGCACGTTGCCGGTGCGGCCCTCGGCGCTCAGCGGCTGGCCCTTGTAGCGGCCCTTGATGCGAAAGCTCAGGGGAAGCCTGCCGCGGCTGGTGTCGTAGCTCACGTCCGCATGCAGGTCCACTCCCAGGTGCTTGGCGAGGAAATCGACCGCGCCGCCGTCCACCTGCATCAGGCCGATGACGGGCACGGTGCCGGGATCCGAGGTGTCCTTGCCGAGCGCCCAGGTGCGGCGGCCGTCCGGCTCCACTTGCAGGCCCAGCGTGGGCGAGGAAAGCGCCAGGCGCGGGATCACGACCTTCTGCGTGATGAGGGGCCAGAGCCGGATGTCGAACTCGGCGCGCTCGGCCTTGACCAGATAGGGGTCGCGGGCCCAGGGCGGATTGGCAAACTCGATGCCGTCGGCCTTGACGGTGGCGCCGCGCAGGCCGATGCCCACATCGAGCCGGCGCGTGATCTCGAACTTGCGCCCGGTCTTCTCGCTGACGTAGCGATTGATGGGTTCGCGCAAGGTGTCCCACGGGAAGAACGCCAGCAGCGCCGCCAGTGCGGCAAGCAGCAGCACGAAAGCCGCAAGCAGCTTGAGCCAGAGCGGCCGGTTGCGAAGGACGTTCGTTGCCATGCCAACTGGATATATCCGATGCAGCGCGTCGCAGGTCGGCAATGGACCGCAGAAACCGTGAGGCATTGCCTACGGAACGGTCTCGCCGGCACCTTCGTCAGAACCCGCCTACAACACCCTTCCTCCGAACCTTGCATGATGCTCGTCGGTGGCGCCTCAAATTTCCGGTGTGCAGGCATTCGCCCGCAGGGCGTCGAAGACACCTGCCAACGTCTGAGGAAGCGCGGTTCGGCATGGAGACAAGATTGCAGACATACATCGTCGAAGACAACCTCACGATCCGTGAAAACCTCATTGGCACCCTGGAAGAACTTACCTGCACGACGGTGGTCGGCTTTGCCGAAACCGAAGCCCATGCGAGGCAGTGGCTGCACGACCACAGCGAAGAGTGGGACCTGGCGGTGGTCGATCTTTTCCTCAAGCAAGGCAGCGGCCTGGGCGTGCTCCAGGCCTGCACATCGCGCAGGGCGAACCAGAAAGTGGTGGTGCTCAGCAACTATGCAACGCCCGACATCCGGCGGCGATGCGCCGAGTTCGGCGTGGATGCGGTGTTCGACAAGTCGAACGAGATCGACGCCCTGGTCGACTTCTGCATCCTGCAGGCGGCGGCTCACCGCCCCACAGGCAGCCCCGGCTGAAGAGGAAGCCGCAACCGGCTGCCTCTCCCCCGACGACGACCGGTCGCTGCCGTCAATCGATCAGCTTGTTCTTCAGTGCGTAGTACGTGAGGTCGCTGTTGGAAGAGAGATTCATCTTCTCCATCAGGCGCGTGCGGTAGGTGCTGACGGTCTTCACCGACAGCGACAGCGTCTTGGCGATGTCGCCCGCGGTCTCGCCCTTGGCGAGCTTCAGGAACACCTGGAATTCTCTTTCCGACAACTGCTCGTGCGGTGCCGCGTCGTCCTTGCGGTCGAGCTGGCGCGCCAGCAATTCCGCGACGGCCGGCGTGATGTAGCGGCGGCCGAGCGAGATGGTGCGAATGGCGTTGACGATCTCGATCGGCTCGCACTCCTTGTTGAGATAGCCGCTCGCACCCTGGCGGATGAGATTCATCGCGTAGTGCTCTTCGGGGTAGCCGCTCAGGATGAGGATGCCCACGTCCGGCGCCTTGGCGCGGATCATGGCGAGCGCGTCGATGCCGCTCTGCCCCGGCATGGAAAGATCCATCACCAGCACGTCGAGTTCCGTGGTTCGCACGAGCTCGATGGCCTCGCGCCCGCTGGCGGCTTCGCCGGCCACGCGCAAGTCCACGTGTTCGGAAAAGAACTGCCTCAGGCCGGATCTGACGATGGCGTGGTCGTCCACAATTCCAATCTTGATCATCTGTTACTTTCTTCGTTGTGTCGCGTCTGTGGAAGCCGCGGCATGCCGGTCCCCTGGTTGTTGTCAATTATTCACGAACTTGTGTTGAAAGCACCTTCGAAAGTTTCATGCATTGGTTAGCCCCTCCAAAAATGGCCGTGAGCCTGCTGCTCGCGGCGCTGGCCGCGCTGGCCCTCGTTGGAATCAACGAGGCCGGCTACCGCCAGTCGAGCCGCGCCCTGGCAGACATCGACGCGGCGCTGAGGGTGCGCAGTACGCTCAACCAGATCCTGCAGAACATGCTCGATGCCGAAACCGGCCAGCGAGGCTACCTCCTGACCGGCGAAGCCAGCTACCGGCAACCCTACGACACGGCGGTCAAGCAGGTCGACGGCCACCTTGCGGCGTTACGCCAACTGTACGCCGAACGCCCGGCCGAGCGCACGCGGCTGGCGGAACTTTCGAAACACGTCCTGCGCAAGATCGCCGAAATGGACATGAGCGTGCGGCTGCGGCAGGACGGCAAGGAGGAGGCCTGGAAGTTCGTCATCACGACGGACGTGGGGCGCGAGGAAATGGATTCCATTCGCAAGACGGCTGGCGAATTGGCGGACATCAGCAGCGAAACCCTGCACCAAAGCCAGATCCAGGTGATGAAGTCGCTGCGGCTGGCGCGCATCGGTACCGCCATCGTGGCGCTTGCCGCGTTCATTGCCTTCTTCCTGTACCTGCGGCAGGCGCATGCGCTGCGCACCATCGGTGAGCGCCAGCAGGAAACGCTGCAGCGCGAGCGAAACGCGCTCGAAGACGAAGTGCGCGAACGCACCGCATCGCTGGCCGAACTGGCCACTCACCTGCAGGACGTGCGCGAAACCGAGCGCGGCTATCTCGCGCGGGAACTGCACGACGAGCTCGGCTCGCTGCTGACCGCCGCCAAGCTGGACGTGGCCCGCCTCAAGTCGCGGCTGCTGGAAGCGCCCGACGCAACCCAGCGGCTGCAGCACCTGACCGAGCTGCTCAACAGCGGCATCGCGCTCAAGCGGCGCATCATCGAGGACC
The DNA here is from genome assembly GCF_003951285.1 of Variovorax beijingensis. Taxonomy (GTDB): domain Bacteria; phylum Pseudomonadota; class Gammaproteobacteria; order Burkholderiales; family Burkholderiaceae_C; genus Variovorax; species Variovorax beijingensis. Next base: position 427,744 of record NZ_RXFQ01000002.1, read on the forward strand.
TGCGGCCGTCGTCGCTGTCGAACCTCGGGCTGGTCGCGTCGCTCGAGATCCTCGGGCGCGAGTTCGCCGAGCGCTCGGGCATCCAGGTCCAGATGGCGCTCGAGGCGGTGGCCATGGACGAGTCGCGCCAGCTCACGATCTACCGGATGGTGCAGGAGAGCCTGACCAACATCGGCAAATACGCCGAGGCCAGCGAAGCGACGATCGTCCTGAAGAACTACGAAAACCACGCGGTCGTGGAAGTGGCCGACAACGGAAAGGGCTTCGACCCCCAGCGCATCCGTCCGTCGACGCACGGCCTGGCCGGCATGCGTCACCGGGTCGAGGCGGCCCGCGGCAAGCTCACGATCTCGTCGACCCCGGGCCGGGGAACCCGCGTGAGCGCCATGCTGCCCATCGCGAAGCCGCTCTGAGCGCATGCCGCACCCCTGCGGTATTCCTGCGGATCGGCGCGCAAGGAACTCGGCCATCTCCTACGCTCCCCGCGCCCAGTCGCTGACAGCCCCTCGCAGGGGGGTCCACTTAAGGTTGTCCACCTGCCGTTCATTTCCTCTTGAGCGAGCAATTTCCAAACAACGAACGAGCGAAGCCTCGAAGGAGTCCACATGTTGTATTACGCAGTGGTGTTTCTGGTCATTGCGCTGATCGCCGCCGTGTTCGGCTTCGGCGGCATCGCAGCCAGCGCGGTAGGGATCGCGAAGATCCTTTTCGTGATCTTCGCCGTGCTTGCCATCGCCAGTTTCCTGGCCGGCTTGCTACGACGCAAGTAGCGTAGGTACGATCCACAGGCTCCCGCAATTCATCTCTCCGGAAAGGAAAATTCATGAACACGACCAAGACTCCCTCGCAAATTGCCGACGAGGCCCGCCAGACCGCCAACGATGCGGTGGAAACGACCCGGGCCTATGCACAGAACGCGGTGAATGCGGCCGGCGAGAAGGTCCGCGAATTGCGCCGCGACGCGGAACCCGCGGTCGAACAGCTGGCCGCACGCGTGCAGCAGGCAGTGCAGCGCGGCCTCGATGCCGCCTCCACCACCAGCGCGCGCGCACAGCGCCGGCTGGAACAGGCGGCCGACGTCACCGGACGCTATATCTCCGACCAGCCCGTGCGCTCGGTGCTGATTGCAGCCGCAGCCGGCGCCGCGATCACCGCCCTCATCGTGCTGGCCAGCCGCAACCGCCGGGACGACTATTGATCTGATCCGCTGAAGGCACGCACGCAGTTCCACCCGTTCCGCGCACCATGCTTCATCCGATTTTTTCCACGGTGCTCGGGCATCCGGAACTCATCGCCGACCACGCCGCCAACTACGCGGCACTGGTAAGACAGGAGGCCTCGGAAGCGGGGCGCGGGATCGTTGCCCGCATCGTGGCGGGCGTGCTGGCGGTTGGCAGCGCCCTGCTGGCCCTGGGACTCATCGGTGTGGCCGTGCTCATGGGCGTGCTCCACGGCAGCTTCCACTGGGTGCTGGTGGCGGTGCCCGGCGTTGCGCTGGTGATCGCCGCGATCTGCGCCTGGATGGCCGCCCGGCCGTTCCCCGGCTATGGATTCGACGATCTGCGCGCCCAGGTCGAGGCCGACCTCAGGGCATTGCACGAAGCAGGAGATCGCCATGAGCGCAGATGAGCGCAGTTTCCTGACGCCGCAGGAGCGGCTGGCCATCTCGCGCCGTGCGCTCGTCAGGCAGCTGAACGGCGAGGACGAGCCGGAGGACGGCTACCGCGGCAGGCGCCGCGCAGCGCGGGAACATCCGGCAGGGATGCACGCCGCCGGCGAGCCCATGGACCGTGAGCCCTCGGCGCGCGGCCGCAATCAATGGACATCGATGGCGCGCAGCATGACCGAGCGCTGGTGGCGCCGCCATCCGGCCCATGCGGTGGGCCAGCTCGCGCGCCCCGTGCTCGAGCACTATGCCCGCAAGGAACCCGCCAAGCTCATGGCGCTGGCGGCGGCCACAGGGGCGGTGATCGTGCTGACCAAGCCGTGGCGCCTGCTCTCCTTCACGGCGGTGCTGGCGGCTGTGCTCAAGACATCCGACGTGGCTGACGTCGTCAACACGTTGATGCAGAAAAACACCAGCCCACGAAAGGATTCTCCATGAATGCCAATGCTTCCACCACCACGGGCGCGGCACGACATCAGCGCCTGGTGCTCGACGAACAGGCCATCGGCGCTGCGGCCAAGAGCCTCGACGAAGGTGCGGTCACGCCGAGCTACGGCCCCTGGCGCGACGATGTCCTCAAGCTGCTGAACGACGCGCTGGCCACCGAGCTGGTCTGCGTGCTGCGCTACAAGCGCCACTACTTCACCGCCAACGGCGTGTCGTCGCCGAAGATCGCCGAAGAATTCCTGGTGCACGCCAACGCAGAGTCGGGCCATGCCGACCGCATTGCGGAGCGCATCGTGCAACTGGGCGGAGAGCCGGACTTCGATCCAACGCACCTGCTCGATCGCAGCCACGCGAGCTACGACGAGTCCACCGAACTGCAGGCCATGGTGCGCGCCAATCTCGTGGCCGAGCGCATCGCCGTGGAAACCTATCGGCAGATGATCGCGCTGATCGGCGACAAGGACCCGACCACCCGGCGCATGCTGGAAGACATTCTTTCCGACGAGGAAGAGCACGCGGACGAGCTCAAGGACTGGCTCGGCCACTGAGTGCCGATCTCTGGGGGCCGAAAGCAGCCCTCTCTCCCAGCAAAAAGCCCGGACGAACCGGGCTTTTTGCTGGGCAAGGGAAACGGTCAGCTTCTGACCTCGAGCTGGTTGTTCACCGAGGTCACGCCCTGCACGCCCTTGGCGATTTCCTCGGCGCGCGCCTTGGCTGCCGCCGTGGGTGCGGGGCCCTTCAGGCTCACGACGCCGCCCTTGGTGTCGACGTCGATCTTGATCGCACTCAGGTCCGGGTCCTTGGCAAGGCCCGCGGACACCGACGCGGTGATCGCGGCGTCGTCCACCGTGGCGCTCACGGCCGCGCCGGCGTTCTTTGCGGCATCCTTCACCTCCGCAGCGGTGCCGGAGGCGTCGACCTTCGCCTTCGCATCCTTGAGGGCCTCCGCGGTCTTGGCGGCGGCCGTGTCAGCTGCCTTCTCGGTCTTTTCGATGGCGCTGTCCAGCTTCTCGCCCGCCGTGCGGTTGCCCGCGTTGTCGCACGCGGCGAGGGTCAGCGCGGCGCCGGCCAGCAGCACGGCGAGCCATGCGCGCGAAGACGGCATCGTGATGGTTGTTTGACGAATATTGTTCATTTGAAATCCTCCAGTCGCTCGCAGGGAGCAGGGAAAGGCGTGGTCCGAAGGGGCCACGGCTCACTCTAGCTTTCGGACCGCGCAGGCCGGGATGGCCAGCGGCGCGAAACCCTGTAGGACGGAAGGGTCAAGCCGTGACGATCCAGCCTTCGAGCGGATCGAGCTGCTCCGGCAAGCCGTAGCCCGGACCGGGCGTGGAAGCGCGCTGCGCGCCCCAGGCGGCCTGCACGAGGCAAAGCACCGCATCGATGTGGTCGCCGCGGGCGTCGCCCAGCAGCTCGGCGCGCTGGGCGCCACTGAACGCCAGCCGCAGGCCGAGCCGCGTGGTGCCGGCTTCGAGCGCCGCCAGCAAGTCGGTGCGCGCGGCCAGCCGCTCGGGCGTCTGCTTCGCGGATTCGTCGCTCTTGTAGCTGCGGCGGCCGATCAGCTCGCGCGCGAGCAGCCCCGGATAGGCCTCCAGCGCAACGCGGTTGCCGTTGCTGCCGATGTGCAGCCCCGGCAGGCTCGCGCCCGCGTCCAGCAGCGGCGGCACGCCCGCATGGAGCATGAAAGCCACGGGCGGATTGACCCATTTCATCGACGTGCTCGAACCCGCGGGCCCGTCGGTCGTCCGGTGCGCGAACTTGCCGCCGGCCGGGCGGGCAGCGCAGAAGGCCGCGAAGGTGGCGCGGATCTCGGCGCGGCCAAGGCCCGCATAGTGGCTCATGAGCGCATTCCACTCTCGCGGCCATTGCAGATGCTCCACCAGCTCGCGCGGCAGTCCGAACGGAAAATCGAAGCCGCCGATCCATGCGGGTTCGCTGCGCAGCCACCCGGCCCAGGCATCGAGCGCCGTGAAGCGCTGCAGGCCCGCCAGCACCAGTTCGCCCGCATCGCCGCTGGTGCTGCCGCTGGTGCTGCCGCTGGCCACGACGATCGGCTTGCGCACCGTGGGTGCACAAGAGAAATCGCAGCCGAACAGCAGCGCCAGGCTCATCGTCACCCCAGCGCGAGCGCGACCACGCCGGCCGCAATGAAGCCGGCGCCCAGCAGCCGCAACAGGCGGTCGCCCTCGCGCAGCAGGTGGCCGCCGATCAGCGCCGCGAACAGCATCGAGACCTCGCGCGCCGGCGCAACATGCGAAATGGGCGCCTGCTGCACCGCATAGAGCACAAGCACGTAGGAGACCGGGCTGATCGCCGCCACCAGCAGTGCGTACTTCCACTGCGCGCGCCACATCCGCGCGGTGGCGGCGCGGTCGTGCAGCGCCGCGGGCAGCAGCAGGCCCACGCGCACGAAATTGCTGAAGTAGTCGAGCAGGATCGGCGACATCGCCAGGAACTTCACGGCATAGCTGTCGGCCACCGTGTAGGCCGCGATGAAGGCGCCGGTCAGCACGCCGTAGCGGATGCCCTTGTGTACCCGCGCGCGCTGGGCAGGATCATGCGTCTTGCGCCAGAGGCCCGGGCCGCCCGCCACCAGGAACACGCCGAGCACCACGCCCGCGATGCCCGCCACACCCACCAGGCTGATGCGCTCGCCAAGGAACAGGATCGCGACCAGCGACGACAGCAGCGGGCCCGAGCCGCGCGCGAGCGGATAGACCACGGTGAGATCCGACTTGCGGTAGCCGCGCAGCAAGATGACGTAGTAGAAGACGTGCAGTACGCCGCTCAGCGCGACGAAGCCCCACTCCCGCAAGCCCCAGCCCGGCACCACGCGCCAGCCCAGCGCAATGCCCACGGGCGCCCAGACGATGGCCATGAACACGCCGCTCTGGAATGCGAAGCGTGCGTCGCCATTCGCCTTCTTGGCGGCGATGTTCCAGCTGGCATGAACGATCCCCGCAAGCAGGATCAGCGCAAAGGCGGAAAGCGGCACCCCGGAAGAACGGGGCTCAATGGCGCCCGACGATGGCGGCTGTGGCCATCAGCTCTTCGAGCAGCGCGAGCGAGACCTTGCCCGACACCGCGTAGGGATTGAGCTCGGGCTTTTCCGAGTACTTGAGCAGCGTCGAGGCATTGAGCTTGGAGAGGTTGACCTGCCCCATGGTCCAGCCGCCGAAGCGGCGCTCGGAGATTTCCTCGTAGTGCAGCAGCACCACGTCCTTGTGGCGCGCATCGCGCTGGATGTGGCCGTAGAGCTCGCTGATGGCCGTGCGCCCGCCCTCGATGGCCTGCAGGAAGGTGCCCGCGCCATAGCAAAGAATCCCGGTGATGCCGCAGGCCGTGTTGTGCGTGCGCGATTGCGCAAGGATGGCTTCGACGGCCTCGGGGCTGGTATCGACCGCGCGGCTGGCGTAGAGAAGTCGGACCAGCATGTTCAGCTCCTTCGGGGCAGCAGGGAAAGGAATTCGCGGCGCAGGCTCGGGTCCTTCAGGAACACGCCGCGCATGACGGAATTGATCATCTTGCTGTCCATTTCCTTCACGCCGCGCCAGGCCATGCAGAAATGCTCGGCTTCCATCACGAGCGCGAGGCCGTCGGGCTGCGTCTTTTCCTGGATCAGGTCGGCCAGCTGCACCACCGCCTCTTCCTGGATCTGCGGGCGGCCCATGACCCATTCGGCCAGGCGCGCGTACTTCGACAGGCCGATGACGTTGGTGTGCTCGTTGGGCATGATGCCGATCCACAGCTTGCCGATGATCGGGCAGAAGTGGTGCGAGCAGGCGCTGCGCACGGTGATCGGGCCGACGATCATCAGCTCGTTGAGGTGCTCGGCGTTCGGGAATTCGGTGAGCGAAGGCGGCGCCACGTAACGGCCCTTGAACACTTCGTTCAGGTACATCTTGGCCACGCGGCGCGCGGTGTTGCCGGTGTTGTGATCGTTCTCGAGGTCGATCACCAAGCTCTCGAGCACGCCCTTCATCTTGACCTCGACCTCGTCGAGCAAGGACTCGAGCTCGCCGGGTTCGATGAACTCGGCGATGTTGTCGTTGGCATTGAAGCGCCTGCGCGCGGCGGTCAGCCGCTCGCGGATCTTCACCGAGACAGGCGTGCCCTCGTCGTCGTTGTTGCCATCAGGGCGCGGTTCCACGTCGGTTTTCCTCAGCATCCGCGCATGGTATCAGCGAACGCATTCCGGCCGGGGCCGGCAGGGAACACCGCGCACGCGCCATTCATGCCAGCGCGAAATCGGCCACCAGCGGCAGGTGGTCGGACATGCGCGCCCAGATCGGGCCGCGCGGCACCGAACAGGCCACGGGTTCGAGCTGGCGCCCGTAGACGAAATCGAGCTGCGCCACCGGCAGGCGCGAAGGGTAAGTGAGGGTTCGCGGCCCGCGCAGGTCGCTGGTGTCGCGCAGGCCCATGGCGTTCATGGCGTAGCGCATGCGTGCGCCCCAGTCGTTGAAGTCGCCGGCAACGACCACCGCCTCGCCGGCCGGCACCTCGCGCTCGATGAACTCGCGCAGCCGCGCAACCTGCCGCACGCGGCTGCCCTTGATGAGCCCCAGGTGCACCACGATGGCATGCACCGGCCGGCCCTCCACCTCGATGACGACATGCAGCAGGCCGCGCTGCTCGAAGCGGTGGTCGGAAATGTCCTGGTGGCCGGTGTGGATCACCGGCCAGCGGGTCAGGAGCGCATTGCCGTGCTCGCCGTGGCGCGTGATGGCGTTGGTCTCGTAGACGGCGGTATAGCCCTCGGGCGCGAGGAAATCCGCCTGCGGAAGCTCGGGCCAGCGCTCGAAGCGGAGCGCGGCCTGCCGGTTCATCTTGCGCACTTCCTGCAGGCAGACGATATCGGCATCGAGCTGCTCGATGGCATGCCCCAGGTTGTGGATCTCCAGGCGCCGGGCCAGCCCGATGCCCTGCACACCCTTGTGGATGTTGTAGGTAGCCACCCGAAGGTTGTATGCCGGCAGGTTCATCGCGCAAATTCTGGCAGCAACAGAATGGCTTCGGCGTTCGACGGGGAAAAGCACGCATCGGCCGCCTCGCGGTAGGGCAGCCACTTCCAGTGGGTGTGCTCGCGCGGCGCCAGCGCGGGCACCACGCGCTCGGGCACGCACAGGCCGAACAGATGCTCGGTGTTGTGCGTCACGCCAGGCGCATAGCGCGAGCGCCAGCGCGGATAGATCTCGTAGACGTTGCGCAACTGCCAGTCGACCAGTTGCGACGCGAGCGGGCTGCCCTCCCCGCACTGGATGCCGGTTTCCTCGGCCACCTCGCGCGCCGCGGTGAGCAGCAGCGGTTCGTCGGCCAGGTCCTTGCTGCCGGTGACGGACTGCCAGAAGTCTTCGGCATCGGCGCGGCGGATCAGCAGCACCTCGAGCGCCGGCGTATGGATGACGACCAGCACCGACTCCGGAATCTTCCAGGGCCGGGCGCTGGCGGTCATGGGCGCATCAGGCAGGTTGCTGCTGGACGTTGCGCAGCCGGATGTGCAGCTCGCGCAACTGCTTCTCGTCGACCGGGCTCGGTGCCTGCGTGAGCAGGTCCTGCGCGCGCTGGGTCTTGGGGAAGGCGATCACGTCGCGGATCGACTCGGCGCCGGTCATGAGCATGACCAGGCGGTCCAGGCCGATGGCGATGCCGCCGTGCGGCGGGGCGCCGTACTGCAGCGCGTCGAGCAGGAAGCCGAACTTGAGCTGCGCGTCCTCGGCACTGATCTTGAGCGCGCGGAACACCTTGCTCTGCACTTCCTCGCGGTGGATACGCACCGAGCCGCCGCCCATCTCGATGCCGTTGAGCACCATGTCGTAGGCCTTGGCAATGCACTTCTCGGGCGCGGTGTCCATGAGGTCTTCATGGCCGTCCTTCGGTGCGGTGAACGGATGGTGCACGGCGCTCCAGCGCTGGCCTTCCTCGTCGAACTCGAACATCGGAAAGTCGACCACCCACAGCGGCGCCCAGCGGTCGTCGAACAGGCCGGCCTTCTTGCCGAAGGTGCTGTGGCCGATCTTCACGCGCAGCGCGCCGATGGCGTCGTTGACGACCTTTTCCTTGTCGGCACCGAAGAACAGGATGTCGCCGTTGCGCGCACCCGTGCGGGCGATGATCTCGGCCAGCGCCGCATCGTCGAGGTTCTTGACGATCGGGCTCTGCAGACCTTCGCGGCCGGCCGCGGCATCGTTGACCTTGATGTAGGCCAGGCCCTTGGCGCCGTAGATCTTGACGAACTCCTGGTAGGCGTCGATCTCGCCCCGCGAGAGCCCGCCTTCGGCGCCGCCGCCCGGCACGCGCAGTGCGACCACGCGGCCGCCCTTCATGGTGGCGGCGTTCGAGAACACCTTGAACTCGACGCGCTTCATGAGCTCGGTGAGCTCGGTGAACTCGAGCTTCACGCGCAGGTCGGGCTTGTCCGAGCCGTACTTGAACATCGCGTCGCCGTACGTCATGGTCGGGAACACCGGCAGGTCGATGCCCGCAGCGTTGCGGAACACGTTGCGGATCATGCCCTCGAACATTTCGCGGATCTCTTCCTCGGCGAGGAACGAGGTCTCGATGTCGATCTGCGTGAATTCGGGCTGGCGGTCGGCGCGCAGATCTTCGTCGCGGAAGCACTTCACGATCTGGTAATAGCGGTCGTAGCCGGCCACCATCAGCAGTTGCTTGAAGAGCTGGGGCGACTGCGGCAGCGCGAAGAAGCTGCCGTCGTGCACGCGGCTGGGCACGAGGTAGTCGCGCGCGCCTTCGGGCGTGGACTTGCCGAGCATCGGGGTTTCGATGTCGATGAAGCCGTTGGCGTCGAGGAACTTGCGCGTTTCCATCGTCACCTTGTAGCGCAGCATCATGTTGCGCTGCATGGCCGGGCGGCGCAGATCGAGCACGCGGTGCGTGAGGCGCGTGGTTTCCGACAGGTTGTCGTCGTCCAGCAGGAACGGCGGCGTGACTGACGGATTCAGCACCTTGAGCTCATGGCACAGCACTTCGATCTTGCCGCTCTTGAGCTGGTCGTTGGTGGTGCCTTCGGGGCGGGCGCGCACCAGGCCGGTGACCTGCACGCAGAACTCGTTGCGCAGGTTCTCGGCCACGGCGAAGGTGGCGGCGCGATCGGGGTCGCACACCACCTGCACGTAGCCTTCCCGGTCGCGCACGTCGATGAAGATCACGCCGCCATGGTCGCGGCGGCGGTTGACCCAGCCGCACAGGGTGACGGTTTGGCCCATCAGGGCTTCGGTCACAAGACCGCAATAGTGAGTACGCATGGCCATATCTTGGATTCCGGCGCCGCGAAGGCGCGTTTTACTTGTTCGCGATGGACGAGGGGCCGCCGGGGACGACCACCCCCATCGAGACGATGTACTTGAGCGCTTCGTCCACGCTCATCTTGAGTTCGATGCAGTCGCTGCGCCTGAGCATCACGAAATAACCGCCCGTGGGATTGGGCGTGGTCGGCACGTAGACGCTGAGGTAGTCGCCACCGCCCAGGTGCTCGACCACGTCGCTGCCGGGCATGCCGGTCACGAAGGCGATGGTCCAGACTCCCTCGCGGGGCCACTGCACCAGCACCGCCGTGCGGAAGGCGTTGCCATTCTCGGAGAACAGCGTGTCGGACACCTGCTTGACGCTGGAATAGATCGAGCGCACGACCGGAATGCGCCGCACCACGGCGTCGCCCCATCCGAGCAGGCGCTTGCCCACGAAATTGCTCGCAATGGCACCCACGCCCAGCAGGATGGCCAGCGTGAGCAGCACGCCGAGCCCGCGCACGTTGTTGTCGTGCAGCCATGCCTGCCAGACTGCCGGCAGCACCCAGAGCGTCTGGTCCAGCGTGTCGATGATCCACTTCAGCACCGCCAGGGTGATGAACAGCGGAACGATCACCAGCAAGCCGGAGAACAGCCATTTGCGCAGGGCGAGCATGGGGCGTTCTCAGTCGCTCTTTACGGCAGCCGCCGGCGCGGGGCTGGGGGCTGGGGCCGGTGCAGGCGCTGGGCTGGAAGCTTCCGCGGTGCTGGCGGCCGGCACGGCGGCGGTGTCGCCGTTCTTGGCCGCGGCAGCCGCGGTTGCAGGCTCGGCCTTCTTGCCGCCGCCGTCGCGGAAATCGGTCACGTACCAGCCGGAACCCTTGAGCTGGAAACCGGCAGCGGTGACTTGCTTCTCGAATGCACTTGCGCCGCACGCCGGACACACCGTGAGCGGTGCATCGGACATTTTCTGCAGGGCGTCCTTGGCGAAGCCGCAGGCGCTGCACTTGTAGGCGTAGATAGGCATGGAATTGAGTGAAAAAGCGGCGCAAAAATGAAGCAGAGGCCGCTCGCAAAGCCCTCGATTATAAGGGCGCCCCCGCGCCGCCGGGGGGCGCTCCTAGACAGCCAGCATCCGGTGCGGTGTGCGGGTGTCGGCCACCCACTGCGGCGCCAGCGACCCGGCCACCATGCCGGCAAAGGAGGCCAGCACGCCGGCCAGTTGGGCCGGGAATTCGCCGCCCCAGGGCATGGCCAGGAACAGCAGCCAGGTGCCGATGCCCAGCACAATGGAGGCAAGGGCGCCCTGCGTGGTGGCGCGGCGCCAGTAGAGCCCGCACACCAGCGGCACGAAGGCGCCGACCAGCGGCACCTGGTAGGCGCCCGACACCAGTTCGTAGATGGGGGTGCCCTGCATGCGGATGGCATAGGCCAGCACGGCCGCACTGAAGACCAGCACCGTGATGCGCATGGTCATGAGGTTCTGACGGTCGGTGCCCGCGGGCCGGAACTGGCGCCAGATGTTCTCGGTGAACGTGACGCTCGGGGCCAGCAGCGTGGCCGAGGCGGTCGACTTGATGGCCGACAGCAGCGCGCCGAAGAAGAACACCTGCATCACGAAGGGCATCTTCTCGAGCACCAGCGTTGGCAGCACTTTCTGCGGATCTTCCTTCAGCAGCGCGGCGGTCTGCTCCGGCATGATCAGCAGCGCGCTCGCCACCAGGAACATCGGTACGAAGGCGAACAGGATGTACGCCACGCCGCCGATCACCGGGCCGCGGCTCGCGGCCTTGACGCTGTTGGCGGACATCACGCGCTGGAACACGTCCTGCTGCGGAATGGAGCCCAGCATCATCGTGATGGCGGCCGCGAAGAAGAACACCATGTCGTGCCAGTTGGGCTCCGGCCAGAACCTGAAGAGGTCCTTGCTGAGCGCAAAGGCCACCACCTTGTCGGCGCCGCCGGCCATGTTGCCGGCGAACGTGGCGATGACGGCCAGCCCCGCGACCAGGATGATCATCTGGATGAAGTCGGTCACGGCCACCGACCACATGCCGCCGAACAGGGTGTAGGCCAGGATCGACACCACCCCGATCACCATGCCCGCCGGAATGGAGATGGCGCCGGCCGAGAGCACGTTGAACACCAGCCCCAGCGCCGTGACCTGCGCCGACACCCAGCCCAGGTAGCTCAGCATGATGATGAGCGAGCAGGCCACCTCGACGCCGCGGCCGTAGCGCTCGCGGTAGTAGTCGCTGATGGTCAGGAGCGTCATGCGGTAGAGCTTGCCCGCGAAGAACAGGCCCACCAGGATCAGGCAGGTGCCCGCGCCGAACGGGTCTTCGATCACGCCGTTCAGCCCGCTTTCGATGAACTTGGCCGGGATGCCGAGCACCGTTTCGGAGCCGAACCAGGTCGCGAAGGTGGTCGTCACGATCATGAAGAGCGGCAGGTGCCGCCCGGCGATGGCGAAATCGGTGGTGTTCTTCACCCGCTTGGCGGCGTAAAGGCCGATCGCGATGGTGACCAGCAGATAAACGACAACCAGCGTCAGCAGCACGGGGACACTCCTCTAGAACAATTTCACGCGCACCAGCAATTGCATGGCAAGCAACCCCAATACAAATCCTATGCCACCGTAGATGATGGTCTGCAGCAGACGGTTGGTGCGCTTCTGGGCGGCCAGCAGCTCGAGCAGCTCGCGGCGGTGGTCGGCGGGCCGATTTTCCAGGAAATCGTGCAGCAGGCGCGGCAATTCCGGCAGCAGTTTTGCGTAGCGCGGCGCTTCGGCCTTGAGCTGCTGGAACAGCTTCTTCGGGCCGATCTGGTCGACCATCCACTTCTCGAGGAAGGGCTTGGCGGTGTGCCAGAGGTCGAGTTCCGGATCGAGCTGGCGGCCCAGCCCCTCGATGTTGAGCAGGGTCTTCTGCAGCAGCACCAGTTGCGGCTGGATCTCGACGTGGAAGCGGCGCGAGGTCTGGAACAGGCGCATCAGCACCATGCCGAGCGAGATTTCCTTCAGCGGCCGGTCGAAGTACGGCTCGCAGACGGTGCGGATCGCGCCTTCGAGCTCGTCGATGCGCGTGCCTTCGGGCACCCAGCCGCTCTCCAGGTGCAGCTCGGCCACGCGCTTGTAGTCGCGCCGGAAGAAGGCCACGAAGTTCTGCGCCAGGTATTCCTTGTCCGACTCGGTCAGCGTGCCGATGATGCCGAAGTCCAGCGAGATGTAGCGCCCGAAGGTCTCCGGCGCGAGGCTCACCTGGATGTTGCCCGGGTGCATGTCGGCGTGGAAGAAGCCGTCGCGGAACACCTGGGTGAAGAAGATCGTGACGCCGTCGCGCGCCAGCTTGGGAATGTCGACGCCCGCCGCGCGCAGGCGGTCGAGCTGGGCAATGGGCACGCCGTTCATGCGCTCCATCACGATCACCTCGGGGTGGCAGAAGTCCCAGAACATCTCGGGGATCAGCACCAGGTCGAGCGATGCCATGTTGCGGCGCAACTGGGCCGCGTTGGCCGCTTCGCGCACCAGGTCGAGCTCGTCGTGCAGATACTTGTCGAACTCGCCGACCACTTCGCGCGGCTTCAGGCGCTTGCCGTCGGGCGAGAGCTTCTCGACCCAGCCGGCCATCATGGCCATGAGCGCCAGGTCTTTCTCGATCACGCCGCGCATGCTGGGGCGCAGCACCTTGACCGCGACCTCGCGCACCTCGCCTTCGTCGGTGCGGATGGTCGCAAAGTGGACCTGGGCGATCGACGCGCTGGCGATCGGCGTCTCGTCGAACTGCACGAACACGTCGCCCACCGGGCGGCGGAATGCGCGCTCGATGGTGGCGATGGCCACCGCCGAGGGGAACGGCGGCACGCGGTCCTGCAGGAAGGCGAGCTCGTCGGCAATGTCGGACGGCAGCAGGTCGCGCCGGGTCGACAGCACCTGGCCGAACTTGACGAAGATCGGTCCCAGGCGTTCGAGCGCCTCGCGCAGGCGCTGGCCGCGGGGTGCGTCGAGATTGCGGCCGATCGAGACGATGCGTGCCACCACGCGCAGCCAGGGTTTCTGGAAGCTCGTGAGCACGAGCTCGTCCAGGCCGTAGCGCAGCGCGACCCAGACGATGAAGATTCCGCGGTAGAAGCGCCTCATTCGGCCGTGCTCGCCGAGCCGGTCGACGGGCCGCCGGCCTGCGGGGGCTTGCGACCGCCGACGAACTGGCGCAGCGCGTCCACGACCCGGCGCGCGCCATTGGCAATGGTGTGCGCCGGCACGTCGCCCACAAGGCGGGCGAGGTCGTCCTCGACGTCCCAGCGCACATGGTCCACCAGCCAGTTGACCTCGGCGGCAAGCTGCACGTCGCCGATGATCTGTACCGAGGGCTTGCCGCCGCGCAGCGTGGCGCGCGCCAGTTCGAAGGGGGATTCGTCCGTGACGGTGAGCGTGAGCTCGGGCACCGAGCCGGCGGGCGCGAGGTCGAGCAGGCCGGCCGGCGTGGCCACCATCTCCATCGTCACGAAGCGCCACTGGAAGCGCACCACCCGCCCCTGCTGCCTGAGCAGCCGTTGCTGGGCCTCGGGTTCCTGCTGCAGCACATGGTTCAGGAACAGCACCGCGCGGTGCTGGATCTCGTGCACCGCCCAGGCGGGCGGCTGCAGACGCTCGCCGATGCGATTGAACAGGTCGTCGAGAAAAGAAAATGGGGACGATGGTGTAGCCATGTCCCCATTATCCCGTCACTGTAGCGCCCGGCGACTCATGGACTGCATGCCCTTTTCCAGAAACACCGCAGAACCGGCTTTGCCGGGCTGCTGGTGTTGCCCCCGGTAGGGGGTAGGAGAAGCGACACGAAGTGCGCGGAGCCTGGGGGCGAACTATTGCAGGGCTTGCACGCCCGCCACCAGCCAGCCGCTGGTCCCGCTGGTGGGCTTGGTCATGTTCCAGACTTCGCGGAACGGGCCCGGGCCGGCCGAAGCGTCTTCGCGGATCATGCCGGAGAACTCCACGCTCGCGAGGTAGGCATCGGCCAGTTCCTCGATGCCGAGCAGCTTGGCGTCGAGCATGACGACTTCGGTCTTGTTCGAGGCGCCGCCGGTGTGGCTAGCACGGTCCGCCAGCTGGCTGCGGATTTCCTCGACCATGTCGTCGGTCATCATGGAGCGCAGCATGGTGACGTCGGCACGGTCCCATGCGTCCTGCAGCGTCACGAAGTTGCGCTTGGCGGCGCTCAGGAAGCCGTCCACGTCGAAGCCGGCCGGAATGCCCCACGACTGCGAGCCCGAGAGCGCCGAGCCGATCAGGCTGCCGCCGGCCGCCGCGCCTGCCGCGGAAAGGCTGCTGCCATGCCCGGGGGTGGCGTCGAAGGCGGCCGTGTTGCGCTCCCAGGGCCGCGCCGAAGCGTCGTTGCCGACATTGGCGGGGCTGTACTGCGCGGGCGCGCTGGCGTTCGCCGGGTTGCCGGCGCCTTCGAAGGCGAAGCCGCCCGGGCGGCTGGCGCCCGACGACGCGGCCGAGCGCGCCTTGAACATGCGCCAGACGAACAGCCCGGCCATCACGAGCAGGCCGATCAGGAGGATGTTCGCAAAGCCGGCGCCAAGGCCCAGCGAATTCGCGAGCCACGCCAGGCCCAGGCCGGCGGCGAGGCCGCCGAGCATCGCGCCCCAGGGGCGCTTGGGCGCCGCGGCGGCAGGTGCCGGCGTTCCGGGCCTCGGCGCTGCGTTGGTCGCGCTTTGCTGCGCGGGTGCGGTGGGCGCTGCGGATTCGCGCTGCGTCACATTGGACGACTGGCGGCCGACCGACTTGCCGCCGCCGATGCGAGCTGCGTCTGCCTGAACACTGACCAGGGCCAGCACGCAAGCCAGGAACAAAGAACTCAAACTTTTCATGTCGTCTCCTCTTTAGAGCGAAGAATTCGCGTCATCAACATTTGATTCCAACATGAAGGGCGACCACGCCACCCGTCATGTTGTGATAGTCCACATGCCCGAAACCGCCCTCTTTCATGAGGGTCTTGAGTTCGTCCTGCGCGGGATGCATGCGGATGGATTCGGCCAGGTAGCGGTAGCTGGCGTCGTCGCCGGCCACCAGCTTGCCCAGGCGCGGCAGGACGTTGAACGAATACCAGTCGTAGGCCTTGGCGAGCGGCTTGGCGACTTTCGAGAACTCGAGCACCAGCAGCTTGCCCCGCGGCTTGAGCACGCGGTTCATTTCCTTCAGCGCAACATCCTTGTGCGTCATGTTGCGCAGGCCGAAGGCCACGGTCACGACGTCGAAGTGGTTGTCGGGGAACGGCAGCTTCTCTGCGTCGCACACCAGCGTGGGCAGCGCCACGCCCGCATCGAGCAGGCGGTCGCGCCCGGTGCGCAGCATGGCTTCGTTGATGTCGGTGTGCACCACCTGGCCGCTGGCGCCCACCTTCTTCGAGAAGGCCAGCGCGAGGTCGCCGGTGCCGCCCGCGATGTCGAGCACGCGCGAGCCCTCGCCCACGTTGGCCACCATCACGGTGTAGGCCTTCCAGGCACGATGCAACCCCATCGACATCAGGTCGTTCATGAGGTCGTAACGCGTCGCGACGGAATCGAAGACGCCGCGCACACGTTGCGCTTTCTCGCTTTCGTCGACTTTTTCGAAGCCGAAGTGGGTGGTGCTCATTGGTCTGATATTAGGCCGGAAGCACACACCTCAAGAAGGCGACCCTGCGAAGACGGCGGACATTTGTTGCTTTTTCTTGAAATAGCGGGCCGCGGCAGGTCGCGCCGTGCCTGCGTGCGAGGCTATCTTTTCAGTAGCAGGGCCGGCGAGTCAGTGGCTGCTGCAGGCGGAGCCGCCCTTGTCGATCATCGGCGCATCGCGATCGACGCCCGCGGCGGCAAGCCGGCGCTCGTATTCGGCCCAGAGCGCGGCCTGGTTCGCGCCGAGTTCGTACAGCAGGTTCCACGAGAAGATGCCGGTGTCGTGGCCGTCGCTGAAGACCGGCTGCACGGCGTAGTTGCCCACCGCCTTCAGGTCGACCAGCTCGACCTCGCGCTTGCCGGTCTGCAGCACCTCCTGCCCCGGCCCGTGGCCCTGCACCTCGGCCGACGGCGAATAGATGCGCATCAGCTCGAACGGAATGCGGAAGGTCGCGCCATCCGAGAAGCCGACCTCGAGCACGCGCGACTGGCCGTGCACGGTGATCGATTGCGGCGTCGGTGCGCCGGCTTGCAAACCTGCCATCAGAAGCTCCTAGTGCCCAATCGGGCCATCATCTCATTCTCGAGCGCTGGCAGGCGCGCAGCCACATCGGCCTGCTGGGCCGCATCGGCTTCGCGCTGCACCGGCGCCCAGACGGAGCCCGGAAAATGCGTGTCGCCCGCAAAGCGCGCGATCACGTGCCAATGCAGGTGCGGCACCATGTTGCCGAGCGCCGCAAGGTTGATCTTGGCCGGTGCCAGATGCTCGCGCAGGCACTGCTCGACCACCGTCACCGCCTCCATGCACAGCACGCGGTCGGCCGCATCGAGATCGGAAAACTCCGCCGCATGCTCGCGCCAGATCACGCGGTAGAAGGCCGGGAAGCCGGCCTCCTCGGCATGGATGACGCGAAGCTTCGCGCCCTCGAACACGATGCGGCCGCCGGGGCCTTCGCAGAAGGGACAGCCCTGCACCTTCATACGAGCACCCGCTCGATCCCACCCTGGTTGGCCGCCGCGACGTATTCAGGCATCCAGTCCTTGCCGAGGATCTTGTTGGCCATCTCGACCACGATGTAGTCGGCCTCGAGAAGGCCGTTGTTCAGGTCGTTGCCGTAGCGCGAGAGGCCCTGCAGGCAGCTCGGGCAGCTGGTCAGGATCTTGACGTTGTCCTTTTCGCCGACCTGGCCGTTCGCGCGCAAGGCGGCCTCGCCCTTCTTGAGCTCTTCCTCCTTGCGAAAGCGGATCTGCGTCGAGATGTCGGGCCGCGACACGCCCAGCGTACCCGATTCGCCGCAGCAGCGGTCGTTCTTGAGCACGTTGTCGCCGACCAGCGCCTTCACGGTCTTCATCGGGTCCTGCAGCTTCATCGGGCTGTGGCAGGGGTCGTGGTAGAGATAGCCGCCGCCACTTGCATCGGCCAGCGTAATGCCCTTCTCGAGCAGGTACTCGTGGATGTCGATGATGCGGCAGCCCGGGAAGATCTTGTCGAACTGGTAGCCCTGCAGCTGGTCGTAGCAGGTGCCGCAGCTCACCACCACCGTCTTGATGTCGAGGTAGTTGAGCGTGTTGGCCACGCGGTGGAACAGCACGCGGTTGTCCGTGATCATCTTCTCGGCCTTGTCGAACTGGCCGCTGCCGCGCTGCGGATAGCCGCAGCAGAGATAACCCGGCGGCAGCACCGTCTGCACCCCCGCATGCCAGAGCATGGCCTGGGTGGCGAGACCCACCTGCGAGAAGAGGCGCTCCGAACCACAGCCCGGGAAATAGAACACCGCCTCGGTTTCCGAGGTGGTGGCCTTCGGGTCGCGGATGATCGGCACGTAGTCGGCATCCTCGATGTCGAGCAGCGCGCGCGCGGTCTGCTTCGGCAGGTTGCCCGGCATCTTCTTGTTGATGAAGTGGATCACCTGCTCCTTGACCGGCGCCGGGCCGAGCGTGGCGGGCGGCGCGGCCGTCTGCTTCCTGGCAAGCCCGCGCAGCAGGTCGTTGGCCAGTCGCTGCGCCTTGAAGCCGATGCCCACCATGCCCGCGCGCACGGCCTTGATGGTCTGCGGATTGGTCGCGTTGAGGAAGAACATCGCGGCCGCGTTGCCGGGACGGAAGCTCTTCTGCCCCATCTTGCGCAGCAGGTTGCGCATGTTCATCGACACGTCGCCGAAGTCGATCTTCACCGGGCACGGCGTGAGGCACTTGTGGCACACCGTGCAGTGATCGGCCACGTCCTCGAACTCTTCCCAGTGCTTGATGCTAATGCCGCGCCGGGTCTGCTCTTCATACAGGAAGGCCTCCACCAGCAACGAGGTTGCGAGGATCTTGTTGCGCGGGCTGTACAGCAGGTTGGCGCGCGGCACGTGGGTGGCGCACACCGGCTTGCACTTGCCGCAGCGCAGGCAGTCCTTCACGCTGTCGGCAATGGCGCCGATGTCGCTCTGCTGCATGATCAGCGACTCGTGGCCCATGAGGCCGAAGCTCGGCGTGTAGGCGTTGGTCAGGTCGGCGTGCGGCAGCGCGGTTTCGCCGGCGGGCGCGCGCAGCAGCTTGCCCTTGTTGAAGCGGCCTTCGGGGTCGACGCGGCGCTTGTAATCCATGAAGGGCGCAAGCTCTTCGTCGCTCAGGAACTCGAGCTTGGTGATGCCGATGCCGTGCTCGCCCGAGATCACGCCGTCGAGGCTGCGCGCCAGCGCCATGATGCGCACCACCGCGGCGTGCGCGGTCTGCAGCATCTCGTAGTTGTCGCTGTTGACCGGAATGTTGGTGTGCACGTTGCCGTCGCCCGCGTGCATGTGCAGCGCCACCCAGACGCGGCCCTTGAGCACCTGCTTGTGGATGGCCGTGCACTCGGCCAGGATCGGCATGAACTCGGCGCCACTGAAGATTTCCTGCAGCGGCTGGCGCAGCTGGGTCTTCCAGCTGGCGCGCAGCGTGTGGTCCTGCAGCTGCGGGAACAGCGTGTCGACGTCGCGCAGCCATTCGGCCCAGAGCGCGCGCACGCCCTGCACCAGCGCCACGGCCTGCGCCACGCGGTCTTCGAGCAGCTCGGCGGCCGGGATCTCGTGCGCGTCGTCGGTCTTGCCGAGCGGAAGGTTGCCGCGCAGCAGGAAGGCTTCGAGGGCGTCGGTGAGCGCGAGCTTGTTCTGCAGCGAGAGCTCGATGTTGATGCGCTCGATGCCGTCGCTGTACTCGGCCATGCGCGGCAGCGGAATCACCACGTCTTCATTGATCTTGAAGGCGTTGGTGTGCTTGCTGATGGCGGCGGTGCGCTTGCGGTCGAGCCAGAATTTCTTGCGCGCCTCGGGGCTGATGGCGACGAAGCCTTCGCCACTGCGCGAATTGGCGATGCGCACCACTTCCGAGGTCACCCGCGCCACCGCGTCGGCGTCGTCGCCCGCGATGTCGCCGAACAGCACCATCTTGGGCAGGCCGCCGTGCTTTTTCGACTTGGTGGCGTAGCCCACGGCCTTCAGGTAGCGGTCGTCCAGGTGCTCCAGGCCCGCGAGCAGCACGCCGGAGCGCTTCTGCTCGGCGAACATGAAGTCCTTGATCTCGACGATGCTGGGCACCGCGTCCTTGGCGTTGCCGAAGAATTCGAGGCACACCGTGCGCGTGTGCGCCGGCATGCGGTGCACCACCCAGCGGCAGCTGGTGATGAGGCCGTCGCAGCCTTCTTTCTGGATGCCGGGCAGGCCCGAGAGGAACTTGTCGGTCACGTCCTTGCCCAGGCCCTCCTTGCGGAAGGTGCGGCCGGGAATGTCGAGGCGCTCGGTGCGCAATTTCGTCTTGCCGTCGGTGGCGTAGTACTGCAGCTCGAACTCGGCGCTCTCGGCGTCGTGGATCTTGCCGAGGTTGTGGCCGATGCGCGTGACTTCGAGCCATTCGGCCTGCGGCGTGACCATGCGCCACGAGGCGAGGTTGTCGAGCGCCGTGCCCCAGAGCACGGCCTTCTTGCCGCCCGCGTTCATGGCCACGTTGCCGCCCACGCACGAGGCCTCGGCGGAGGTCGGGTCGACCGCGAACACGTAGCCGGCGCGCTCGGCGGCGTCGGCCACGCGCTGGGTGACGACGCCGGCCTCGGTCCAGATGGTGGGCACGGGGTTGTCGAGGCCGGGCAGCGAGACCCGTTCGACCTCGGTCATGGCCTCGAGCTTCTCGGTATTGATGACCACGCTCTTCCACGTGAGCGGAATGGCGCCGCCGGTGTAGCCGGTGCCGCCGCCGCGCGGGATGATGGTCAGGCCCAGCTCGATGCAGCCCTTGACGAGCAGGGCCATCTCGGCCTCGGTATCGGGACAGAGCACCACGAAGGGATATTCCACGCGCCAGTCGGTGGCGTCGGTGACGTGCGAGACGCGCGAGAGGCCGTCGAACTTGATGTTGTCCTTGGCCGTGAGGCGGCCCAGCACGCGCGTGGCCTTGCGGCGCAGGGCCGCCACGTCGCGAAAGGCGGCGTCGAAGGCCGCAACGGCCTGGCCGACGAGGCCCGTGAGTTCGCCTACGAGCTGGTCGCGCGGCAGGTCGCTGTCGGGGGTGCGGCGCTTCTGGACTTCGGCCAGGCGGTGCCGGAGGGCATCGACCAGCTGGCCGCGGCGGCGCGGGTTGTCGAGCAGGTCGTCGACGAGGTAGGGGTTGCGCTGCACCACCCAGATGTCGCCGAGCACTTCGTACAGCATGCGCGCCGACCGGCCGGTGCGGCGCTCGGCGCGCAGGGTCTGGAGCAGTTCCCAGCCGCGCGCGCCCAACAGGCGGATCACGATCTCGCGATCGGAAAAGCTGGTGTAGTTATAGGGGATCTCGCGCAGTCGTACAGGCTCTGCGGCCTGCGACAACAGCGTGGTCAACGCGGTCGGAGCATTCATCGGGGGTGGCACCTCGGCCAGGCGCTGCGCGCCCATCTAGCCGGGGGTGGGATTTTAGGGCAGCGCCCGGGGTCTTGCCTTGGGCCGGCGCTGTTCCCCTATTGGAGAGCTCCCGAAAGCTCAGAACAGCACGCGGCTGCGGATCGTGCCGTTCACCTTCGCCAGCTTTTCCAGCGCCAGGTCGGAATAGGCCGCGTCGATGTCCATCACCACGTAGCCGATCTTCTCGTTGGTCTGCAGGAACTGCGAGGAGATGTTGATGTTGTTGTCCGAGAAGATCTTGTTGATCTCCGACAGCACGCCCGGCACGTTGCGGTGGATGTGCAGCAGCCGGTGCTTGCCGGGGTGGGCCGGCAGCGCCACCTCGGGAAAGTTGACCGACGAGGTCGAGGTGCCGTTGTCGCTGTACTTCACCAGCTTTTCCGCCACCTCCAGGCCGATGTTGGCCTGCGCCTCCATCGTCGAGCCGCCGATGTGGGGCGTGAGGATCACGTTGTCCAGCCCGCGCAGCGGCGACTGGAACTCGTCCTTGTTGGTGCGCGGCTCGACCGGGAACACGTCGATCGCGGCACCCAGCAGCTTCTTCTGCTTCAGGGCCCCGGCCAGCGGCTCGATCTCGACGACCGTGCCGCGCGAGGCGTTGATCAGGATGGCGCCGGGCTTCATGGCGGCGATTTCGGCCGCGCCGATCATCCATTGCGTGGCCTGCGTCTCGGGCACGTGCAGGGTCACGATGTCGCTCTGGGCCAGCAACTGGTGCAGTTCGCGCACCTGGTGCGCATTGCCCAGGGGCAGCTTGGTCACCACGTCGTAGAAGGCCACCTTCATGCCGAGTGCCTCGGCCAGCACCGACAGCTGGGCGCCGATGGAGCCGTAGCCCACGATGCCGAGCGTCTTGCCGCGGATCTCGAACGCGTTCTCGGCCGACTTGAGCCAGCCGCCGCGGTGCGCCACCGCGCTCTTCTCGGGCACGCCGCGCAAGAGCAGGATGGCTTCGGCCAGCACCAGTTCGGCCACCGAACGGGTGTTGGAGTACGGCGCGTTGAAGACCGCCACGCCGTGCTCGCGCGCGGCCTCCAGGTCGACCTGGTTGGTGCCGATGCAGAAGCACCCCGCCGCCACCAGCTTCTGGGCCGCCGCGAAGACCTCGGCCGTCAGCTGGGTGCGCGAGCGGATGCCCAGGAAGTGGACGTCTGCGATCTTGGCCTTGAGCTCCGCGTCGGGGAGCGCACCGGGCAGCGACTCGATGTTGGTGTAGCCCGCAGCGCGCAGGACCTCCACCGCCGAAGGATGGATGCCCTCGAGCAGAAGGAACTTGATCCGGCTTTTTTCGAGGGAGGTTTTGCTGCTCATGGCGTACTCGCGGAAGCCCCGGCCGCGGCAACAGGCTAGGCCGAAAAAGGGGGAGGTCGATGCTAGCATGCTGCGCCGCAGCATGAGGACGCGCACCCTGCGGGAAGCCCTGCGCCAAAGGGGTTTTCCCGATTGGAATTTAACAACAGTCCGTGCGCAAATGTGACGCGGCCGTGTCATCCACATGGCCTAGCATCCGCGCTTTCATTTTCCCATCAGGAGTCTTCATGCGATTCAAGACGCTCGCGCTGGCATCGGCGCTGGCCGCCACCACGCTGTTCAACGTGGCACATGCCCAGACCGAGATCCAGTGGTGGCATTCGATGAGCGGCCCGCTCGGCGAGTGGGTCAACGACCTCGCCAAGCAGTACAACGCCAGTCAGAAGGACTTCAAGGTCGTACCGACCTACAAGGGCCAGTATGACGAATCGATGACCGCCGCCATCGCGGCCTTCCGAGCCGGCAATGCGCCAGACATCTTGCAGGTATTCGAGGTGGGCACCGCCACCATGATGGCCTCCAGGGGCGCCATCAAGCCCGTGGGCGAGGTGATGACATCGGGCGGCGCCAAGTTCGACCCCAGTGTGTATGTGCCCGCCGTCTCCGGCTACTACACCGCGCCCAATGGCCAGATGCTGAGCTTCCCGTTCAACAGCTCGACGACCATCTTCTACTACAACAAGGACGCCTTCAAGGCGGCAGGCCTCGACCCGGAGAAGGCTCCCACCACCTGGCCCGAGGTGATCGCTGCGGCCGACAAGCTCAAGGCCAGCGGCCACAAGTGCCCCTTCACGACGAGCTGGATGAGCTGGACCCAGCTCGAGAGCTTCTCGGCCTGGCACAACACCCTGTATGCCACGCAGAACAACGGCTTTGGCGGCACCTCGGCGCGCCTGGCCTTCAATTCGCCGCTGCAGGTGCGCCACTTCGAGAACCTGGCCAAGATGTCGAAGGACGGCACCTTCATCTACAAGGGCCGCAACAACACGGCCGACGCCGCCTTCCCCTCGGGCGAATGCGCGATGATGACCGGCTCTTCGGGCCTGTACGCGCGCGTGGCCAAGGACGCCAAGTTCAAGTACGGCATCTCCACCATGCCCTACTACCCCGACGTGAAGGGCGCGCCGCAAAACACCGTGATCGGTGGCGCCAGCCTGTGGGTCATGTCCGGCAAGCCGGCCGACCACTACAAGGGCGTGGCAAGCTTCTTCACCTTCCTGTCCGACACCAAGGTGCAATCCGACAGCCACAAGCGCACCGGCTACCTGCCCATCACCACGGCGGCCTACAAGCTGACCGAAGCCTCGGGCTTCTACAAGGAAAACCCGGGCACCGACGTCGCAGTGACGCAAATGATCCGCAAGACCACCGACAAGTCGCGCGGCGTCCGCCTGGGCAGCTTCGTGCAGATCCGCACCATCATCGACGAGGAGACCGAGCAGATCTGGAGCGGCAAGAGGACCGCCAAGGAGGCACTCGACGCTGCCGTCAAGCGCGGCGACGAGCAACTCGAGCGTTTCCAGAAGGCGAACAAGGGCTGAGCCGGGTGTGAGGCGCCGGCATCTCCGGCGCCTCACCCACTACACTCGCAACCCGCCGCGCCCACCGCAGGGCCGGTGGGTTCTTCTTTTTCCGAGCCAATGTCCTAACTCCCCATGGAAAAACGCGTCCTCTTTCGATCTGCCTGGCTGCCCTGGCTGCTGGTCGCGCCGCAGATGGCGGTGATCCTGGTGTTCTTCTTCTGGCCGGCAAGCCAGGCCATCTGGCAATCCATGCAGACGGAAGACGCCTTCGGCACCTCCTCCGTCTTCGTCGGCCTGGAGAACTTCCAGACCTTGTTCGACGACCCGGCCTACATCGAGTCCTTCAAGGTCACGGCGCTCTTTTCTGTTCTGGTGGCCGGCAGCGGCATCGCGCTGTCATTGATGCTGGCCATCTTCGCCGACCGCATCCTGCGCGGGAGCCTGGTCTACAAGACCTTCCTGATCATTCCCTACGCCGTGGCGCCGGCGATTGCGGGCGTGCTATGGGTCTTCATGTTCTCGCCCAGCATCGGCGTGGTGTCGTACTTTCTGCACTACATGGGCATGGACTGGAACCATCTGCTCAACTCCAACCACGCTCTCGCGCTGATCGTGGTGGCCGCCGTCTGGAAGCAGATCTCCTACAACTTCCTGTTCTTCCTGGCTGGCCTGCAATCCATTCCCAAGTCGCTGATCGAGGCCGCCGCCATCGACGGCGCCGGGCCGCTGCGGCGCTTCCTCACGATCCAGTTCCCGCTGCTGTCGCCCACCACCTTCTTCCTGCTGGTGATCAACGTGGTCTACGCCTTCTTCGACACCTTCGCGATCGTGCATGCGACGACCGAAGGCGGGCCTGGACGTGACACAGCAATCCTGGTCTACAAGGTCTGGCACGACGGCTTCAAGGCGCTGGACCTGGGCGGCTCGGCCGCGCAGTCGGTGGTGCTGATGATGATCGTTGTCGTGCTGACCGTGATCCAGTTCCGCTACGTCGAAAAGAAGGTCCAGTACTGATGACCGTCCATTCCCCCGCTTCTTCCCTCGCCCTTTGCCGGATGCAACACCATGGTTGAACGCCGCCCCAGCCTCACGATCCTGTCGCATGCGGTGCTGCTCCTGGGCATTGCCATCGTGGCCTTCCCCATCTACCTGGCCTTCGTCGCGTCCACCCATACCCGCGACGCGATCCTGCGGGTGCCCATGCCGCTCCTGCCGGGCGGCCACATGTTCGAGAACTACAGCTCCGCCTTGCTTGGCGCAGACACCCAGGGCGCGCGCGTGGTGGTGGGGCGAATGATGTGGATCAGCCTGGTCACGGCGCTGGTCATCAGCATTGGCAAGATCGCGATCTCGCTGCTGTCGGCCTTCGCGATCGTGTACTTCCGCTTTCCGTTCAAGAAGATCGTCTTCTGGATGATCTTCGTGACCCTGATGCTGCCGGTCGAGGTGCGCATCCTGCCAACCTACAAGGTGCTGGCCGACCTCAACATGCTCAACACCTACGCGGGGCTGACGGTACCGCTGATTGCCTCGGCCACTGCCACCTTCCTGTTCCGGCAGTTCTTCCTGAGCGTGCCCGACGAACTGGTGGAGGCAGCCCGCATGGACGGTGCCGGGCCGATGCGCTTCTTCAAGGACATCCTGGTGCCGCTGTCGCAGACATCGATCGCGGCACTGTTCGTGATCCAGTTCATCTATGGTTGGAACCAGTATCTGTGGCCGCTGCTGGCCACCACCAGCGAGGACATGTATCCGGTGGTGATCGGCATCAAGCGAATGATCGCCTCGGGCGACGCCGCGGTGGACTGGAACCTGGTGATGGCCACTGCCATCCTCGCGCTGGTGCCGCCGGCTATCGTGGTGGTGCTGATGCAGCGCTGGTTCGTCAAGGGCCTCGTGGATACCGAGAAGTAACCGACAAAGAAGCAAACGACACAATGACTGCCATCTCTCTTCGCAACGTCATCAAGCGCTACGGTCACGGCGCCAAGGCCAATCAGGTCATCCACGGCGTCTCGGCCGATGTCAAGGAAGGCGAATTCGTTGTCATCGTCGGCCCTTCAGGCTGCGGCAAGTCCACCCTGCTGCGCATGGTGGCCGGCCTGGAGGAAATCTCGGCCGGCGAAATCTCCATTGGCGGGCGCGTGGTGAACAACCTCGAACCGTCCGAGCGCGACATCGCCATGGTGTTCCAGAACTACGCGCTCTATCCGCACATGAGCGTGTTCAAGAACATGGCCTACGGCCTGAAGATCGCCAAGGTGCCGGTGCCCGAGATCAAGACCCGCGTCGACAAGGCGGCCAAGATCCTCGAGCTGGGCCACCTGCTCGAGCGCAAGCCGCGCGAACTGTCGGGCGGCCAGCGCCAGCGCGTGGCCATGGGCCGCGCCATCGTGCGCCAGCCGCAGGTGTTCCTGTTCGACGAGCCGCTGTCCAACCTGGACGCCAAGCTGCGCGCGCAGACCCGCATCGAGATCCAGAAGCTGCACCGCGAGCTGGGCATCACCTCGCTGTTCGTCACGCACGACCAGGTGGAGGCCATGACGCTGGCGCAGCGCATCATCGTGATGAACGCCGGCGTGATGGACCAGTTCGCGACGCCCGAAGAGGTCTACAACCGGCCCGCCACCACCTTCGTCGCCAGCTTCATCGGCTCGCCGCCGATGAACCTGCTGCAGCACGCGCCCGGCGTGCGGCCCGGCCAGATCCTGGGCATCCGCCCCGAGCACCTGACGCTGGACGAGAGCGGCTGGTCCGTGCAGGTCGAATCGGTCGAGCTGCTCGGCGCCGAGCGGCTGGTGTACGGCCGCATCGGCGACGAGCAGATCATCATGCGCACCGACGAAAGCGACCACCCGCCGGTCGCGGGCGACACCGTGCGGATCGCGGCGCGCGAGGACAAGCTGCACTGGTTCGACGCCGGCTCCGGCAAGCGGGCCGACTGAACGATGCCGGCACGGATGAAGCCCTGGCCCTATCCGCGCTGGATCGCGCACCGCGGCGCCGGCAGGCTGGCGCCCGAGAACACGCTGGCGGCCTTTCGCCTGGGCGCGGCGCACGGCTTTCGCATGTTCGAGTGCGATGCGAAGCTCAGCGCCGACGGCGTGGCCTTTCTGATGCACGACGCCACGCTGGAGCGCACCACCAACGGCCACGGCACCGGCGGTGCGCAGCCCTGGAGCGCGCTGGCTCAGCTCGACGCCGGCGGCTGGCATTCGCGCGCCTTCGCGGGCGAGCCGCTCGCCACGCTCGAGAACCTCGCGCGCTTCTGCCTGGCCAACGGCCACCTGCTCAACATCGAGATCAAGCCCACGCCGGGCACCGAGCGCGAAACCGGCGAAACGGTGGCGCGGCTCGCGGCCCGGCTATGGCAGGGCGCGGCCATACCGCCGCTGCTCACCTCGTTCCAGGCCGAATCGCTCGCGGGCGCCCGGGCGGTGCAGCCCGAGCTGCCGCGCGGGCTCCTGCTCGACACGCTGCGGGACGGCTGGCTGGCCGCGGCCACCGGCCTGGACTGCGCCGCGGTGGTCTGCAACCACGCGCTCTGGGACGCCGCCACGGTGGCGCAGGTGCAGGGCGCGGGCATGCGCGCGCTGAGCTACACCGTGAATGACGAATGGGCCGCGCAGCGGCTCGTCGAGCTGGGCACCGACGGCATCATCACCGACCGGGTCGACCTGTTCAGCCCGGCCGTCTGACCGCTCCCCGCCGGCGCTGCCCGACAGACACACGCTGTCACGCCCCGCGCCGCGGGCCGGAAATGGCGCCTTCTATGATGGCAGCCATGTTTTCGATCCCCCGCCCGATTGCCTTTTGCCTGGCCGCCCTGCTGCTGATGTGCGGCGCCGCGGCGGCACAGCCGGGCACCAGCGGCGTCGGCGGCATCACGGCCGCCGCCGCGGCCCCGGCGCCCGAACCCACGGTGGCCGAGTTGCGCGAGCAGCTCACGAAGATCACCGCCTCCACCGACGCCACCGAGGACACGCGCCAGCTGCTGGCGCAGATCAACGACATCGGCACGCAGGCCGACAAGTTCGTTGCCGCGCGCGCCGGCGAGCTGGCCGACTTGAACGCCCGCCTCGGCGAGCTCGGCAATCCGCCGGCCGCAGGTGCCACCGAAGACCCCGACATCACGCGCCAGCGCGCCCGCCTCACGAAGGAGCGCAACGCGCTGGACGCCGACATCCGGCTCGCGCGGCTGCTGTCCATCGACGTGCGGCAGCGCGGCGCCGAGCTGGTGACCCAGCGCCGCGCGCTCTTCGAGGCGCAGATCACCGAGCGCGCGCCCTCGCCGCTCACCGGCGAGTTCTGGCGCGATCTGCAGGAGGCCTGGCCGAGCGATCTGGCGCGCCTGAAGACGATGGTGTCCGGCCTGCGCGACGGGTTCTCGCAGGCCATGCAGCAAGGCCCCCGCATGGCGGTGCTCTGGGCGCTGATCCTGGCGGTGCTGCTCGCGGTGCTCGGCACCTGGGTGGCCGAGCATCTGCTGACCCGGATCGCCGCGCGGCTGCTGCCGGCGGGCCGGCTGCGGCGTTCGCTGCTGGTGATTGCCGTCGTGGCGAGCCATGTGCTGCTGGTGGCCGTGGCGGCGCACGGCTTCGTGTGGGTGCTCGAGGAATACGCCACCTGGGAGCCGCAGGCGCGCAAGGCGATGCGTTCGATGGCGCAGGCGCTGGTGTTCATGGCCTTCGTCATCGGACTGGGCCGCGGACTGCTGGCCACCAGCCGCCCATCGTGGCGGCTGCCGCCGATTCCCGATGCCATGGCCACCCGCCTCGCACCGCTGCCGTGGTTGGTGGCGATGGTGGCTGCGCTGGCCTGGGCGCCGGTCGAGATCAATGCGCTGGTCGAAGCCAGCTTCGCGGCCGTGGTTGCCACGCACGTGCTCACCGCGCTGGTGCTCACCGCGCTCGTTGGCGCGGTGCTCCATCGGCTCCGGCCAATGCGCGCCGATACGCCGGACGCCGATCCGCCCGAGCGGCCGATGTGGGTAGGCCTGCTGGTGGCCTGCATCGGCGTGCTGATGGCGGCCATCTGGGTGCTGGTGGGGGTGGGCTACGTGGCGCTCGCGAGCTTCCTGGCCTCGCAGCTCACCTGGAGCGGCATCGTCGCGGCCGCCTTCTACGTGCTGTTCAAGTTCGCCGACGACGTCTTCATGGCCGGCGTGTCCTCGCGCAGCACTTTCGGCCAGCGCCTGCAGAAGAGCTTCGGCCTGGCGCCGCAGACGCTCGACCAGGCGGCCACCGTGCTCTCGGGCCTGAGCCGGGTGGCGCTGTTCTTCTACATGCTGATCGCGCTCGCGGCACCGCTGGGTACCGGTCCCAGCGAAGTGTTCCAGCGCAGCGGCAAGTTCGGCACCGGCGTGAAGGTGGGCGAATTCCAGCTGGTGCCGGGCGCCATCCTGAGCGCCGTCGCGGTGGCGGTGATCGGCTTCATCGTGCTCAGGGTCTTCAAGCGCTGGCTCGCGCGCAGCTACCTGCCCAGCACGCAGTTCGAGCCGGGCATGCAGAGCTCGATCACCACGCTGCTGGGCTACGTGGGCGGCATCCTGGTGGTCGCGTTCTCGCTGTCGGCGCTGGGCATCGGCATCGAGCGCATCGCGTGGGTGGCCAGCGCGCTGTCGGTGGGCATCGGCTTCGGCCTGCAGGCCATCGTGCAGAACTTCATCTCGGGCCTCATCCTGCTGGCCGAGCAGCCGGTGAAGGTGGGCGACTGGGTGGTGCTGGGCACCACCGAGGGCGACGTGCGGCGCATCAATGTGCGGGCCACGGAGATCCAGCTGGGGGACCGCTCGACGGTGATCGTGCCGAACTCCGAGTTCATCACGAAGACCGTGCGCAACATGACGCTGACCAACGCGGAGGGCCGGGTGCTGATCCGCCTGCCGATGCCGCTGACCACCAACGCGCAGCGCGTGCGCGAACTCATCCTGGACGCATGCCGCGCCCACGAGAGCGTGCTGGAAACGCCGGCGCCTTCGCTCACGCTCGAAGGCATCGAAGGCGGCCTGCTGATCTTCCAGGCCATTGCCTATGTGCCGAGCCCGCGCCTGGCGGGCAGCGTGCGCAGCGACCTGCTGTTCACCATCCTGGAGCGCCTGGACGCGGAGCAGCTGCCGCTGATGCCGTATGCGGCGGCGCCTGCGCCTGCGCCCGTGCCAGTCCCCGCGCCCGGTACCGCGGACGGCGCCGGCTCGGCCGGTTCCCCGGCCGGCTAGGCGCCGCACCGATCGTCCAAGCAGCGGGCAAATGCCCGCGCTGATCGATCAATTGTCCGGAGGCTCCCAAACGAACAATCAGCCATGAGCAGGCGTGCTGTCGCCAACGCTCGCCCGGAGCATCAATGGCTGAAGAAAGCGACCTCGAAAAAACCGAACCCGCCTCACCGCAGCGCCTCGAAAAGGCCCGCGAGGAAGGGGACGTGGCGCGGTCGCGCGAATTGGCGACCTTCGTGCTGCTGGGCACCGCCGTTGCCGGCCTGTGGCTCACGGCGGATTCGCTCGGTGCCATCCTGCGTGGCGCGCTGGCCCAGGGCTTGCACTTCGACCGCGCCGCGGCGTTCGATCCTTCCCACATGCTGGCGCGCGCCGGGTTCATGGGCCAGCAGGCGCTGCTCGCGCTTGCACCGCTGTTCGGCATGATGCTGGTGGCGGCCGTGGCGGCGCCGCTGATGCTCGGCGGCTGGCTGCTCTCGGCCAAGGCCCTGGCGCCCAAGTTCAGCAAGCTCGATCCGGTGGCCGGCGTGGGCCGCATGTTTTCGGCGCAGGCCCTGTCGGAGCTGTTCAAGGCGCTGGCCAAGTCGCTGCTGATCGGCGGCGTGGCCTGGCTGGTGATCATGGGCAACGTGGACGAGGTCTCCGCGCTGATGGCGCAATCGGAGCGCGCCGCGCTGCCGCAGATGATCGTGCTGGTGGCGCACAACTGCGCACTGATTGCCTCCGCGCTGTTCCTGGTGGCGCTGGCCGACGTTCCCTACCAGCTGTGGAGCTACCACCGCAAGCTGCGCATGTCGCGCGAAGACCTGCGCAAGGAACACAAGGAGAGCGAGGGCGATCCGCACATCAAGGCGCAGATCCGCCGCCAGCAACAGCAGATGGCGCGCCGGCGGATGATGTCCGAGGTGCCGAAGGCCGACATCGTGGTGACCAACCCCACGCACTTCGCGGTGGCGCTCAAGTATGTGGACCAGGACATGCGCGCGCCGCGCGTGGTGGCCAAGGGCAGCGACCTGATGGCCGCGCGCATCCGCGAGATCGCGCGCGAGAACAACGTGGCGATCCTCGAGGCGCCGCCGCTCACGCGCGCGCTCTTCAAGCACACCCGGCTCGGCGACGAGATCCCGGCCGGCCTCTACACCGCGGTGGCCGAGGTGCTGGCCTGGGTCTACCAGCTCAAGCGCTGGCAAAGCGAAGGCGGCGAAGCGCCGCGCACGCCGGCCGACCTGCCGATCCCCGAATCGCTCGAATACTCGCCGAAGACCGCCGCCGCATGAACGCCATGGCCACCTTTACGCGCCTGCAGGCGCAACTGTTCTCCGGCACCCAGTGGAAGGGCCTTGCCGGCCCCATCCTGATCGTGCTGATCCTGAGCATGATGGTGCTGCCGCTGCCGCCCTTCCTGCTGGACCTGCTGTTCACCTTCAACATCGCGATGTCGGTGATGGTCCTGCTGGTGAGCATGTACACCATGAAGGCGCTGGACTTCGCGGCCTTCCCGGCCGTGCTGCTGTTCTCCACGCTGCTGCGCCTGTCGCTCAACGTGGCCTCCACGCGCGTGGTGCTGATGCACGGCCACACCGGGCCGGACGCGGCGGGCAAGGTGATCGAGGCCTTCGGCCATTTCCTGGTGGGCGGCAACTTCGCGGTCGGCGTGATGGTGTTCATCATCCTGGTGCTGATCAACTTCATGGTGATCACCAAGGGCGCGGGGCGCATCGCCGAGGTGGGCGCGCGCTTCATGCTCGACGCGATGCCGGGCAAGCAGATGGCGATCGACGCCGACCTGAACGCCGGCCTGATCGGCGAGGACGTGGCGCGCAAGCGCCGCCAGGAAGTCGCGCAGGAAGCCGACTTCTACGGTTCGATGGACGGCGCCAGCAAGTTCGTGCGCGGCGACGCGATCGCCGGCCTGCTGATCATGGTGATCAGCATCATCGGCGGTCTGGTGGTCGGGATGGTCCAGCATGGCCTGGACTTCGGCACCGCCGCCACGACCTACACGCTGCTGGCCATCGGCGACGGCCTGGTGGCGCAGATTCCGGCGCTGGTGATCTCGACCGCCGCGGGCGTGATCGTCTCGCGCGTCACCACCGACGAAGACGTGGGCCGGCAGCTGACCGGCCAGCTGTTCTCCAATCCGCAGGTGCTCTTTCTGACGGCCGGCCTGATCGGGCTGATGGGGATGATCCCCGGCATGCCGAACCTGGCCTTCCTGCTGATCGCGGGCGGCCTCGCATGGCTGGGCCGGCGCATGCTCAAGCGCGCGCCGCAGGCCGCTGCCGAGCAGGCCGCCGCAGCCCAGGCCGCGGCCATGCCCTCGGCCGAGGCGCCCGAAGCGACCTGGGACGATGTGGCACTGGTCGACCCGCTCGGCATGGAGGTCGGCTACCGGCTGATCCCGCTGGTGGACCAGACCCAGAACGGCGAGCTGCTGGGCCGCATCAAGAGCATCCGCAAGAAGGTGGCCCAGGAGATCGGCTTCCTGGCGCCGGTGGTCCACATCCGCGACAACCTGGAGATCGCGCCCAACACCTACGTGATCAGCCTGAAAGGCGTGGAGATCGGCCGCGGCGAGGCCTTCCCCAACCAGTGGATGGCCATCAACCCCGGCCAGGTGAGCGGCACGCTGCCCGGCACGCCGACGCAGGACCCCGCCTTCCACCTGCCCGCGGTGTGGATCGACGCCAGCCTGCGCCAGGAGGCACAGGTGCTCGGCTACACGGTGGTCGATGCCTGCACGGTGATGGCCACGCACCTGAACCACCTGATCCAGACCCACGCCGCCGAGCTGCTCGGCCGCCAGGAAGTGCAGCAGCTGCTCGACCAGATCGGCAAGACCGCGCCCAAGCTCACCGAGGACCTGGTGCCCAAGATCATCTCGCTGAGCACGCTGCACAAGGTGCTGCAGAACCTGCTCGACGAAGAAGTGCCGATCCGCGACATGCGCACCATCCTCGACGTGATGGCCGAGCATGCGCCCACCGTCAAGGACGCGGCCGAACTCACCTCGCTCACGCGCCTGGCGCTCGGCCGCGCGATCACGCAGCAGCTGTTCCCGGGCGATTCCGAACTGCAGGTGATCGGCCTGGACGGCGCGCTCGACGGCGTGCTGCAGCAGGCGCTCACCAACAACAACGGCATCGAGCCCGGCTTGGCCAACAGCCTGATGCAGCAGACCCGCGCCGCCATCGCGCGCCAGGAACAGCTGGGCCTGGCGCCGGTGCTGGTCGTCCAGCATTCGCTGCGCGTGCTGCTCTCGCGCTTCCTGCGCCGCAGCTTCCGCCAGCTCAAGGTTCTCTCCCATGCGGAGATTCCTGACACCCGCAACATCAAGATCACCGCCACCATCGGAGGAAGAGTTTGAACATCCCGACAGACGTCCGCACCAGCGCGCGCAAGTTCGTCGCGCCCACCAGCCGGGAAGCGCTGCGCCTGGCGCGCCAGGCACTCGGCGACGAAGCCATCGTGCTGACCAACCGCGTGACCGCCGAAGGCGTTGAGATCGTGGCCATGGTGCAGGAAGACGTGGAAGGCGTGCGTGCGAGCGCCGCTGCCGCGCCGCCGACACCCCAGCCATTGACGGCAGCCATGGCCGCTCCGGCGCCCGCCATTGCCCCCGTCTCAGGACCCATCGCAGCGCCTGCCGCAGTCCCCGCGCCCCTGGCCGCGGACAGCGTGCTCGGCGAACTCCATTCGATGCGCTGCATGATCGAGGAGCAACTGGCCGGCGTGGCCTGGAACGAGAAGCAGCGGCGCGATCCGATGCGCGGGCGCCTGTTGCGCACTCTGCTGGGCGCCGGCTTCAGCGCCCGCCTCTCCAAGGCCATGCTGGAGCACCTGCCCACGGGCCAGAGCTATGCCCAGGGCATGGCCTTCGTGCGCTCCGAACTGATCCGCACGCTGCCGGTGCACGAGGACGAGGACGCGCTGCTGGCGCAGGGCGGCGTCTATGCGCTGATGGGCCCCACCGGCGTCGGCAAGACCACCACCACGGCCAAGCTCGCGGCGCGCTGCGTGATGCGCTTCGGCGCCGACAAGCTCGCGCTCGTCACTACCGACAGCTACCGCATCGGCGCCTACGAGCAGCTGCGCATCTACGGCCAGATCCTCAACGTGCCGGTCTATGCCGTGAAGGACGCGGCCGACCTGCACCTGGTGCTGCAGGACCTGCAGGGCAAGCACATGGTGCTGATCGACACCGTGGGCATGAGCCAGCGCGACCGCGCGGTGTCCGACCAGATCGCCATGCTCTGCAGCAGCCAGCGGCCCGTGAAGCGGCTGCTGCTGCTCAACGCCACCAGCCACGGCGACACGCTCAACGAGGTGGTGCACGCCTACCGCCACGGCGGCGGCAGCGATCTCGCGGGCTGCATCTTCACCAAGGTCGACGAGGCCACGCACCCCGGCGCGCTGATCGACACCGTGATCCGCCACCGCCTGCCGGTGCACTACGTCTCGAGCGGCCAGAAGGTGCCCGAGAACCTGATGCGCGCCGACCGCGCCCAGCTGGTGGACAGCGCGTTCCAGGCCAACAGCCGCAGCGCGCTGTTCGTGCCCGGCGAAGGCGACCTGCAGGACGGATCGGCGAATGCCGAAGCCTCCGCGGCCCACGCGGAGGCCGAACGCCAGCGGCTGCAATACCGCCAGCTGATCCGCGCCATGGCGCACGACGCGCAGGAAGTGGCCGCCGCGGCGTCGGCGCTGGCGGCCGCGCCGCTCGGCTTCGAGCAGGCGCGCGCACTCTGGCGGATGGCCGCCGACGAGGACATCGGCCACAAGGCGGTGCTGCAGGCGCTCATGGCGCATGCCGCGAGCGAGATCAGCGCAAGCTGCGACACGCACGTGCTGGCGCTCAGCGGCCAGGTCGGGCTCAAGTCCGACGAAGGCGGCGACGCCTACCAGTGCCAGGGCAGCCTGCTCTTGTCCGACCGCGGCGGACAACCGCTCGCGGCGCCCAACCAGTGGCTCTCCACCGCCGCGACCCGCAACGCCACCGACCCCACGCGCAAGCCCGGCGTGCGGCAGGTGCAGTGGCTGCGCCAGCAGGACTTCGGCAAGGCCGTGGTGCACATGCTGCCGCGGCTGCCCGCGGCCGAGCTCATGCTGCAGTGGCAGGTGCAGCGCCAGCAATGGATGGCGCGCGCACCGGGCTCCACGGCGGTGACCGATCCGCGCACCGGCGAATACGCCACGCTGACCGGCCTGGACTTCAATTTCGGCGATGCGCGCGCCGTGGTCTTCAAGGGCCGTGCCGCGCTGCAATCGGTGGCCGAGGCCCGGGTCACGCTGCGCAGCGACGGCGGCCTGCCCGGCCTTCGTTGCATTGCCACGCGCCTGACCGATGCGCGCAGCCACAAGGTGCTGGCGCAGAGCTATGCGCTCACCAACATCGGCCGCGACATCGGACCGCAGCAGCTCGCGCAGTGGCAGGGCTGGGCCGCCGAGGCCGAGCCCTGCCTGCGCCTGCTTCGCCAGGGCCTCTCGGTGCTGGGCGGCCTCGGCGAGGCGGGCGATCCGCACATGATGAAGCGCCTGCTCATCGCAGGCCAGGTGACCACCACCGTCTGGCGCCTGCAGCAGGCAAACGGCGACTGGGCCGGCCGCACCCGCGCGCTGTTGTCGCAGCTGACCGGCCGGCCCGCGCGGCCCGGCCGCCCCGTGTCGGGCAACGTGCTGTATGCCGGCATGGGCAAGCTGTTCTTCCTGCTGGAGGCGCTGGACACGTGAGCAAGCTGGTGTCGGATCAAGCCGATGGGCTGCGGCGGCTGCTTGCGCAGCCATCGGCGCGCATCATCGCGATCGCAAGCATGGGCAACCGGCCGGGCGCCACCACGGCGGCCATGAACCTGGCTGCCGCACTGGCCCACATGGGCAAGGACGTGCTGCTGCTCGACGAGCACAGGCCAGGGCCGGATACGGCGTGTGCGGCATGGGCCGCCGATCCGCTCGGAACGCTGGCCGACGTCGCCTCGCAGCGGCTGACCTGCGAGGGCGCCGCCGCGCGCGCCGAGTGCGGCGTGCACGTGCTGCCGGCGCCGCTCGGCGGGCAGCCCGACCACACCGACCCGCGCCTGCTCTGGGACGGCAGCATGATCCTGGTCGATGCGGCGCTCGACGCCGTCGGCAACCTGTCGCCGCTCGCGCGGCTGGCGGACGAGCTGGTGGTGGTGCTGCAGCCCCACCCGGCTTCCATCACCGCCACCTATTCGGGCATCAAGCGGCTGCACTACGCGCACGCGCTGCGGCAGCTTCGCCTGCTGGTCAATGGCGTGGCCGACCCCGAGGCCGCGCGCCAGACCATGGCCAACCTGGTCGACACCGGCAGCCGCTACCTGGCGGTTTCCATACAGCCGGCCGGCTGGGTCCGCGCCGACCCGCACCTGGCCGATGCCAGGCGCCTCGCCCGCACCGTGGTGGAGGCCTTCCCGGCCAGCCCGGCGGCCGTGGATTTCCGCGTCATCGCCGCCGCGGTCGCGCAGTGGCCCTGGCGCCCGACCGTGCGGCCGCAGGACAACCGGACCGCGCTCTGGCGGCCCGAGGCGCTGGCGCCGGAGCCCGCGACGGCACAAGAGCAAGAGACGGAAGAAAGGGACGGCCGTGTACACCGCGCAGGGAACCATTGAAAAGTCCCACCTGCTGAAGCAGCACCAGCCGATGGTGCGCCGCATGGCGCTCCAGATGCTGGCCAAGCTGCCCGCCAGCGTGGAGCTCGACGACCTGATCCAGGCCGGCATGATCGGCTTGCTCGACGCGTCCACGCGCTACCAGGACAACCGCGGCGCTCAGTTCGAGACCTTTGCCAGCCAGCGCATCCGCGGCGCCATGCTCGACGAATTGCGCGCGAACGACTGGGGCTCGCGCGGCCTGCGCCAATCGGCGCGCAAGGTGGAACAGGCCATCCAGGCGCTGGAACACCGGCTCGGCCGCTCCGCCAGCGAAGGAGAGATCGCCAGGGAACTGAAGATGGAGCTGGACGACTACCAGTCGCTGCTGCAGGACATCCAGGGCTGCCAGCTGCTCTACGTGGAAGACTTCGCACAGGACGGCGAATCCGAAAACCCCTGGCTCGAGCGCCAGGCGCAGGCCGACGCCCGGCTTGGCGGCGACGATCCGCTCGCACAGCTGCTCGAAGCGGGTTTCCGCCATGAGCTCGTCGATGCGATTGCCGCGCTGCCCGAACGCGACCAGCTGCTGCTGAACCTCTACTACGAGGAAGAGCTGAACCTGCGCGAGATCGGCGCGATCCTGGAAGTGACGCAGTCGCGCGTGTGCCAGCTGCACAGCCAGGCGATCAGCCGGCTGCGGGCGAAGTTGAAGGATTCGCTCTAAGCATTTCTGCCCGCACGACGACGCTTCCACATCACGCGGTCCGTCAAACAGTGATGAAAGTTCAAGGCGAAGTGCACTGTGCCCCTTGCCAGGCTGGCCTCGCCCGAATCTGGCATGGGCGGCCGCTCGATGGCGGGGCTATGCGCCAGGCGCGCCTGCGCCGAGCTGCTCGGCGAGCCCGACGATGATGCCCTCGGGTCCGCGGATGTAGGCCAGGCGGTAGGTGGCCCCGTACTGCATCTCGCCAATGATCTCGGCCCCGTGGGCGCGCATGCGCGCGACGACGGCGCCGATGTCATCGACGGCGAACATGATGCGGCGGATGCCCAGCGTGTTCACCGGCTGGTCCACGGGACCAAACCTGACCGCGTTGGGCGTATGGAACTTGTCCAGCTCGATGCCCTGTCCGTCGGGCGTGCGCATCATCGCCAGGGTGGCGCGGACATCCTCGAGCCCGATCAGTTGTCCAACCAAGGGCCCTTCCACGGTCGTTTCGCCCTCGAGCTTGAGACCCAGTTCGATGAAGAAGGCCTTGGTCGCTTCAAGATCGTCGACAACGATAAGGACGTTGTCCATGCGTTTGAGCGTCATATCCTTCCTCTCCTCACTTTAAAAGCAGGCATTCGGAGCCGCTATGGCGCCAGCGCCTTCTTCATGTACGCCATGTAGAAGCCCTGAATGTAGTCGTCGATGCGTCCGAACTCTTCGTACCCCTGCTTGAGGTAGAACGCGCGGGCCTGCCACTCGAATGTGTTCAGCGTCGCGTTGCGGGCGCCCAGCTCGCGGGCTTTCTGTTCCGCCACGGCGAGCAGCCTGCGTCCCACGCCCTGGTGCCTCGCTGCATCGTCCACGAACAGCAACTCCACGTTCAGCCAGTGCAGGAATACAAATCCGCGCAGGCCGCCTATGAGCGCGCCGCCCTGGTCTTTCGCGCTGAGCCAGACCGGCTGCACTTGTCCGTATTCGCCGACAAACCGGTAGTTGAACTGGCGCATGCGGCGACCCAGCTCGCCCGAGTGCACTTCCTCGGCCGTGGGGGTGTAGATCTCGAAGTTGTTCATGAATGGAAAGTCGGCTGCTGGCCGCATCCTGTCCCTTCAGCCCATCTCGATCGCAAGCCGCGGCCACCGCTCGCCGAACCGTTTTGCCGCAACCCGCTGCCGGTAGGTCGCAAGGCTTGCCCGCAGGGGGTTGTGCCGGACACGCAGCGCGAACAGGTCATCGAGTCCATGCGGCGCGACCACGCCCAGCGATTCATCCTCGTTCAGCCAGACGCCGACGCAGGTTGCAAACTCCGGCCAGGTCGCAACGCCTTCTTCCAGCGATGCGAGAGGAGGCACCACCTGGCCGAGGGCGCCGGCAAGCCAGCGGTGCACGCCCGCCTGATTCGTCACTTCCCAACGAAAGCCTGGCATGGCCGCATGAAGCCGATTCTCGAGGCCGGCATCGTGCTCCGGACCGGCCTTCGCGTCGAAGTAGACGACATCCAGGTCTTCGACGGCCGAGCGCCGATCGAACCCATGAAGGATGTCCCACACCAGGGACTGGATGGCGCCGGCGCCAATGCACCAGGACCGCAGCCCGAGCGAGCGCACGGCTCGCAGTGCGGCCATCAACTCGTCCGATGCCGCCACCATGGCGGCAAGCCTCTGCTCGTGGTCTGCCTGGGGGCCGGAAGTCATGCCCCGATGGTAAGCCGGCGGACCCGCACAGCCTCAGAACCCGAGGCTCTCCAGCAGGTCGTCCACCTGCGCCTGGCCCGTCACGGCCTCCGGGTTGCCCGGCACCACCTGCGGACCGTTCTGCAGGCTGCTGGCTTCGGCCTCGTGGCGCTTCTCGGCGTGCTTGTCGAGGTGCGAGTTGTCGATCAGCACCTGCAGCAGCTGCGTCTCGACGTCGTTGACCACTTCCATCATCTTCTTGATGACCTGGCCCGTGAGGTCCTGGAAGTCCTGCGCCATCAGGATCTCGATCAGCTGCGTGTTGATGGCGCCGGCCTTCTGCGGCACGTCCTGCAGATAGCCGCGCGTGTCCATCACGAGCTGGCGCGCATGGTCCAGCTCGACCGGGTTCGCAAACCATTCGTCCCAGCGCCGGCTGAGGCCCTTGGCGTTGCTTGCGAGGTCTTCCTGCAGCGGCTGCGCCAGGTCGATGGCGTTGAGCGCCCGGTGCGCCGCCCGCTCGGTCATGGAGGCGATGTAGCCCAGGCGGTCGCGTGCATCGGGAATGGCTTGCGCGGCCTTGGCCACCTGCTTGTCCAGCCCCAGCTCGCGCAGGCCTTCGCGCAATTGCCGGGTCAGCTGCCCGATGCGCCCGAGCAACTCTTCGGCCGTGTTCCCGTGCTCCGCGGGTTCGAGCGCAGCGTGTGTCATGTCAGGCCGCCTCTTTCTGGAGCTTCTCGAAGATCTTGGTGATCTTTTCCTCGAGCGTGGCCGCCGTGAAGGGCTTGACCACATAGCCGTTGGCGCCGGCCTGCGCGGCCGCAATGATGTTCTCCTTCTTGGCCTCGGCCGTGACCATCAGCACCGGCAGCTTGGCCAGCTCGGGATCGGCGCGGATGGTCTGCAGCATGGTGAGGCCGTCCATGTTGGGCATGTTCCAGTCCGACACCACGAAGCCGAAGTTGCCGCCGCGCAGCTTCTCGATGCCGGCCGCGCCGTCCTCGGCTTCGTCGACGTTGAGGAACTCGAGTTCCTTCAGCAGGTTGCGCACGATGCGCCGCATGGTCGGAAAGTCGTCCACGACCAAAATTTTGATGCTCTTGTCAATCACGATTCTTCAACTCCAACAGTTCGTTTTTCAAACCCGGTTCGTGCGTTCGCCGAAAGTGCGCAGATGGGCCAGCACGCGGCGCCCCATCTCTCCCAGCGGCGCCACTTCATCGGCGGCGCCCAAGGCGATGGCCTCGCGCGGCATGCCGAAGACCACGCAGCTGGCCTCGTCCTGCGCGAAGGTGTAGGCGCCGGCCCGCTTCATGCGCAGCAGGCCTTCGGCGCCGTCCCTGCCCATGCCCGTGAGGATCATTCCGATCGCGTTCTTGCCGGCGTGCCTGGCGGCCGAATCGAACAGCACGTCGATCGACGGCCGATGGCGATTCACCGGCGGCTCCTGGTCGAGCTGCGCCACGTAGTTGGCGCCGCTTCGCCCGAGCGACAGGTGAAAGCCGCCGGGCGCGATGTAGGCGTAGCCCGGCAGCACGCGTTCGCCATGCTCGGCTTCCTTCACGGTGATGCGGCACAGGCCGTTCAGGCGCTGCGCGAACGAGCGCGTGAAGCCGGCCGGCATGTGCTGCGCGATGAGCACCGCGGGCGCATCGGGCGGCAGCGGCAGCAGCACCTCGCGGATGGCCTCGGTTCCGCCGGTGGAGGCGCCGATGATGATGAGCTTCTCGGTGCTCAGGAGCGGACTGCGCAGCAGCGGCTCCTGCGGATCGCCGTCCGCCGCGCCCTTGGCCGAGGCGCCGTGCCGGCCCGGCAGCAGCCGCGCCGCGGCGGCCGTGCGGATCTTGCCGGCGATGAGCTCGGTGTATTGCAGCAGGCCGTCGCGCACGCCGAGCCGCGGCTTGGTCACGAAATCGATCGCGCCCAGCTCCAGCGCACGCAGCGCAATCTCCGAGCCGCGCTCGGTCAGCGACGACACCATGACCACCGGCATCGGCCGCAGGCGCATGAGTTTCTCGAGGAATTCGAGGCCGTCCATGCGCGGCATCTCGACGTCGAGCGTGAGCACATCGGGGTTCGTCACCTTGATGAGGTCGCGCGCCTGCAGCGGATCGGCCGCGGTGCCGACCACCGTCATGTCGGCCTGGCTGTTGATGATCTCGGTCATCACGCTGCGGATCAGCGCCGAGTCGTCGACGCAAAGTACCTTGATTTTCTTCATGCGATCCAGCTTCCCTTGCCGTATGTGGCAGACCATTTGCGCAGCAGTTCGCCCTCGTCGCGCTGGACCGCCTGGATGTCGACCGGCGCGCGCAGCTTGCGCACCACGGCCTTGCCGCTCGCTGGCAGCAGGCACACGCGGCGCGCATGCAGGCCGCGCAGGTCCTGCGCGGCGACGGCGATGCGCTGCTTCTCGAGGTAGCGCAGGACGAAATCGGCATTGCGCCCGCCGATGTTGAGCATGGTCATGTTCGCCAGCACTGCGGCGCCGCCGAAGACCTTGGCCTTGAGCCGTTCGCGGCGCGCGCCCGCGCGCAGCAGCTCGGCGATCAGCACGTCCATCGCATGGGCGCCGTAGCGCATGGCGCCGGCCTGCTCGCGCGAGCCCGCCTCGGCGTCGTCGGGCAGCATGAAATGGTTCATGCCCGCCACGCCCGCCTCCACGTCGGTGATGCAGGCGGCCACGCAGGAGCCCAGCACCGTCGTCAAGAGAACGCCGGCGTCGGTCACGTAGTACTCCGCCGGCAGCAGCTTGACCGCGGCGCAATCGAAGTCGCGGTCGAAGTAGTGGTGCGTGGCCACCGAACCCGGCACGGCCGCGGGCAGGAAGCCCTTCTGCGCAGCAAGATTGGTGTTCGCATGGGTGTTCATGCACGCGCCTTGCCCAGCGCGTACACCGTCTGCCCGACCGTCTTGAAGCTCTGGTTGACCAGCGAGGCGTTCTCCGAATGCCCCGCGAACAGCAGGCCGTGCGGCTTGAGCAGCGGCATGAAGCGGTCGAGCAGCTTCTTCTGCGTGGGCTTGTCGAAATAGATCATCACGTTGCGGCAGAAGATCGCGTCCACCGGCTCCTTCACGGGCCATGACGTATCGAGCAGGTTGAGCCGCGAGAACTTGACCATGGCGGCCACCTCGGGGCGCACCCGCACCTTGCCGGCGTTCGCGCCCGTGCCCTTGTTGAAGAAGCGCCGCAGGCGGTCGGTGGACATGCGGTTGGCCTGCTCCATCGTGAAGATGCCGGCCGAAGCGCGAGCCAGTACCGCGGTGTCGATGTCGGTGGCAATCACGCGCGCTGCGCTCGCACGCTCGCCGAGCGCCTCCATCAGCGTGATCGCGATCGAATAAGGTTCCTCTCCGGTCGATGCGGCCGCGCACCAGACGGTGAGCGGCTGGGTGCACTTGCGCGCCAGCTCCGCAAGCACCGGAAAGTGGTGCGCCTCGCGGAAGAACGAAGTCAGGTTGGTGGTCAGCGAGTTGATGAACAGCTGCCACTCCTGGCCGTCGCGGCTGTCTTCCAGCATGGCCAGATAGGCTGAAAATTCGGGCAGCCCGAGCTCGCGCAACCGGCGCGAGAGCCGGCTGTACACCATCTGCCGCTTGTGCTCGCCCAGCGCGATGCCGGCGCGCCGGTGGATGAGCGTGCGAATGCGCGAGAAGTCGCCGTCGGTGAAGAGGAATTCGGAGTCCATGCGCGTGCTCGCTAGGCCGCTTCGACCGGGGTCACGTCCTGCGACCAGGCCAGTGCCGACAGATGCGCGGCATTCACCTGGCCGGCGCTCAGGAGCAGCGCCTCCGCCAGGCGCGCCGCCTCGCCGGTGTCCAGCTCACAGGCCTCGGCCAGCGAGAGGAAGGGGCCGTACACGCCGCCGCGCGTGAGGATGGCCTGCTGGACCGAATCGGAAAGCTGCACCTTGTTGAGCACCTCCTGCATCGGAATGCCCAGCAGCTGGTCGATCAGCGAGAACATGCCGACCACGAACAGGTTGTCCGACTCGCCCCGCGGCAGCATGATCTCGCCCATCAGCTCGACGAAGCGGCCGCGCATGATGGCCCTCTTCATCATGAAGGGCGGGCTGCCCATGGGGTTGCTCGTGGCCAGCAGCAGCGAGAGCCAGCGGAACAGCGGCGAATAGCCGAGCATCGTCACCGCATGGTGCAGCGAATGGATCTCGACGCCCGCACCCACGGCTGGCGAATTCATGTGGCGCAGCAGCCGGTAGGTAAGCGCGGCATCGCGCTTGAGGGCGGCCTCGATCTCGCGCAGGTCCTCGTTGCGCTGGATCATCTGCAGGAGCCGCATGATCAGCACCGATTCGGGCTGCAGCGCGTGGCCGCCGGTGCTCGCCGCAGGCGGCGGCGGCAGGCCGCAGCTCGCATCGGCGAACACGTCGATGCGGCGCGCGGCGCAGGCCTCGAAGTCTTTCCACGAGGCCATGCGCGTGGCGATCGGCTGGATCGGCATGTGGTCCGGCTGTTCCTTGCCGCGCGCGGCCGCAACGAGCAGGGGATCACCGGCACCCACGTCGAAATGGCTCACCAGGCCGAGCAGCTCGGGATCTTCGGGCAGCGCCGTGGCGCGGCACAGCATGAAGCTGAACCCCTGCTCGTGCAGGAAGTGCAGGATCGGCCGCAGCTCCTCGTTGGCCAGGTCGCCGAGCTCCAGGCAGAGCACGGTGTACTCGGGCGGCAGCGATTGCAATGCGCCCAGCGCCAGCGCCTCTGCGTTCACATCGAAGAACAGTTCGCTGCGCCCCAGCCGCCATGGCGTGTCCGGCGGGTTGAGGTGCTCGGTCACGCAGGCCACGAGCGACTTGAACTGGCTGATCGCATCCGGAGCTTCTTCGGGCCTGGCCGCCGCGCGCCAGGCGAGCTTGTAGCCTGCAACGCGCTTGTGCGCATCGAGCAGCAAGGTGTAGGCCACGTAGCCCTCTGCATTGCGCGGCATCGCCAGGCCTCGGGCCCCTTGGGCTGCGGGCGTTTCCTCGGCCGCGGCGCGCCGGAAAAAATCAAAACGCATTGCATCGTCTCCGTGGGTTGTATCTGTCAGGCCGCGACCGGCTCCGTGCGGGCCGCGCGGGCCAGCACGGTGGCGCGCTCCACATGCGCACGCTGGATGCGCGGCATGGCATCGACGTCGATGATGAAGGCCACGCTGCCGTCGCCCAGGATCGTCGCGGCCGAGATGCCCGGCACCTTGCGGTAGTTGGTCTCCAGGTTCTTGACCACC
Source organism: Variovorax beijingensis (assembly GCF_003951285.1). Classification (GTDB taxonomy): domain Bacteria; phylum Pseudomonadota; class Gammaproteobacteria; order Burkholderiales; family Burkholderiaceae_C; genus Variovorax; species Variovorax beijingensis. Next base: position 471,927 of record NZ_RXFQ01000002.1, read on the forward strand.
ACCTGGTGCTGGCCGAGCAGCTCGTCCACCAGGAGCGCGAAGCGCGTCTCGCCGGCCTGCACGATCACCAATATTCCCTGGGTCGGATCGGTCTGCGCGCCGGCCACGTCGAACACGCCGTGCAGCTCGATCAGCGGCAGGTATTCACCGCGCACCTTGATCACATGGCCGTCGCTGGTGATCGAGTGCAGGTGCTCCGTGCGCGGCTGCAGCGACTCGATCACGTAGCTCAGCGGCAGGATGTAGGCCTCGCTGCCCACCTTGACCGACATGCCGTTCAGGATGGCCAGCGTGAGCGGCAGCACGATGCGGGTGGTGGTACCCCAGCCCTCGCGCGAGCTGATTTCCACATGCCCGCCCATCTCCTGGATGTTGCGCTTGACCACGTCCATGCCGACGCCGCGCCCCGAGATGTCGGTCACCTGCTCGGCGGTGGAGAAGCCCGGCGCGAAGATCAGCTGCCACACCTCGTCGTCGGGCATGGTGTCGGTCACGGGCAGGCCCTGCTGCATGGCCTTGGCGAGGATCTTCTGGCGGTTCAGGCCCGCGCCGTCGTCGCTGACCTCGATCACGATGTTGCCGCCATGGTGCTGCGCCGACAGCAGCAGCTGCCCTTCGGCTTCCTTGCCCTTGGCGATGCGCTGCGCCGGCGTCTCGATGCCGTGGTCCAGGCTGTTGCGCACCAGGTGCGTGAGCGGATCGATGATGCGTTCGATCAGGCCCTTGTCGAGCTCGGTCTCCTTGCCGAAGGTGTCCAGGCGCACTTCCTTGCCAAGCTTGGCGCTGACGTCGCGGATCACGCGCGGGAAGCGGCTGAACACATAGTCCATCGGCATCATGCGGATCGACATCACCGATTCCTGCAGGTCGCGCGCGTTGCGCTCCAGGTGGCCCAGGCCGCTCAGGAAGCGCTCGCATTCCACCGGGTCGAGCATGGTGGCGGCCTGCGTGAGCATCGACTGCGTGATCACCAGTTCGCCCACCAGGTTGATGAGCTGGTCGACCTTCTCCACGTCGACACGGATCGAACTCGAATCCTTGGCGCCCGCCGCGGCGGCCGAAGCGGACACCGGCCTGGGTGCCGCGCTGGCCGTCGGCGCGGCTGGCTGCGGTGCGACGGCCGCCGGTGCTGGTGGCGCGGCGGCAATGGGCGCGGCCGCAGGAGCCGCATCGCCAGCGGGCTCGGCCGTGATCTCGATCTGCGACTCGTCGATGACGAAGCAGCACACGGCCACGATGTCGTCGGGCGCGCAACTGGTGTCGAGCACCACCGTCAGCTGGTCGCCGCTGCGCGTGCGCGACAGCAGCTTGCCGAGGTTGCCGAGTTCGTCGGCAAGCAGGTCGCATTCGCTGTCGGACAGGCGCGAGAACCGGATGCGCAGCGCCCCGCCCTGCGCGGACGCCGCGGCAGCGGAGGCAGCGGAGGCAGCGGAGGCAACGGAGGCAGCGGAGGCAGCGGGCACGGACACGGACACGGGCACGGGCACGGGCACGGGCACGGGTGCGGGTGCGGGTGCGGGTGCGGGTGCGGGTGCAGGCGCGGCCTGGGCACCATCGCTCTCCAGCGCCAGCTGGCGCAGCACCTCGCAGATGTGCGCCACGCGCTCGGGGTCGGGTTCGTTCTCGGCCTGGTAGGCGATCAGTTGTTCTTGCAAGGCGTCCTTCGTTTCCAGGAATGAATCGATCATCGAGCGGCTCAGCGTCAGCTGGCCGTGGCGCGCGCGGTCCAGCAGGGTTTCCAGAAGATGGGTGGTGTCGGTCAGCGCAACGAAGCCGAAGGTGGCCGCGCCGCCCTTGATCGAATGCGCGGCACGGAAGATGGCGTTGAGCTGCTCGCTGTCGGGCGCCTCGGCGTCCAGCTCGAGAAGCAGCTGCTCCATCTGTGCCAGAAGCTCGACGGCTTCGACAAAAAATGCCTGTGTGAACTGACTGAGATCCATCGTTGCTCCGAACCGGCGTGCATGCGTGCCGGCGTCAATGTCTTTAGGGGTGCGTGGGTGCCGGCGACCCTTTGACGGTCACCTTGAGGTTGTCGGTGGGCGCGGAAAGCGGCGGCGAAGCCTTCGACCTTGCCGGCAGGATGGCGCCGGCGCCGCGACCGCCGCTGTTCTCGTTCTCGATCTGCTGCTGCGTGCGGTGGTTGAGCAGGATGATGCTGATGCGCCTGTTGATCGGATTGCGCGGATGGCTCCGGTCCAGGTGCATGCTGTCGGCCAGGCCGACCACGCGCAGCACCTTGTTCTCGGCCATGCCGCCCATCACCAGTTCACGCCGCGAGGCATTGGCCCGGTCGGCGGACAGCTCCCAGTTGCCATAGGAGCGGTCGCCGTTGCTGTAGACAAAGGCATCGGTGTGACCCGACAGCGTGAGCTTGTTGGGCAGCTCGTTGAGCGTGGGCCCGATCTCGCGCAGGATGGCCCGCATGTGCGGCACCAGCTGCGCGCTGGCCAGGTCGAACATCGGGCGGTTCTCGTTGTCGACGATCTGCAGGCGCAGCCCCTCGGTCGTGATGTCGATCAGGATCTGCGAGCGGAACTGCCGGAACACCGGGCTGTTCTCGATGAGCTTGTCCAGCCGCTCCTTCATGCTGGCCAGGCGGTCCGCATCGGCGTCGTCCTCGGCGTCGGCGCGCTGCACCTCGCCGTCGGCCCGCGTGCTCGGGTCCATGCCGCCGCCGGGAACCACGCTGATGCTGGTGCTGCTCTTCTCGCCGCCGCTGATCGCCACCTTCAGCGGCATGCGGAAGTGCTCGGCGATGCCTTCGCGCTGCTTCGGCGAGGTATTGGACAAGAGCCACATCACGAGGAAGAACGCCATCATCGCGGTCATGAAGTCGGCATAGGCGATCTTCCAGCCGCCGCCGTGCCCGCCGCCCCCGTGGGCGGCAACGCGCCTGACCACGACCCTGTGCTTTTCCGTGCCCATGACGATGCGCCGCGCCGCTCAGCGCGCCTTGACTTCGCGCACGTGGCTGTCCAGCTCGGTGAAGCTGGGCCGCTCGGTCGAGAACAGCACCTTGCGGCCGAACTCCACCGCCAGTTGCGGTGCGTAGCCGTTGAGGCTGGCCAGCAGCGTGACCTTGGTGCACTGATACAGCTTCATGCCCTCGGACACCTTCTGGTCGATCAGCGAAGCCAGCGGCGAGACGAAGCCGTAGGCCAGCAGCACGCCGAGGAAGGTGCCCACCATGGCGTGCGCGATGAGCGCGCCCATTTCGGCGGGCGGCAGGTCGGCCGAGCCCAGCGCATGAACCACGCCCATGACGGCCGCGACGATGCCCAGCGCGGGCAGCGCATCGCTCACGCGCGAGAGGCTGTGCACGGGCATCTCGGCCTCGTGCTTGATGGTCTCGATCTCGTGGTCCATCAGCGCCTCGATCTCGAACGCATCGGTATTGCCGCTGATGACCAGGCGCAGATAGTCGCACAGGAACTCCATCACGCCGGCATCGGCCAGGATCTCGGGGTAGCGGCTGAAGATCTCGCTCTGCGCCGGGGCCTCCACGTCGGACTCCAGCTTCATCATCCCTTCCTTGCGCGCCTTGGCCAGCAGCTCGTAGAGCAGCGCGAGCAGGTCCAGGTAGAGCTGCCGGTTGTGCTTGGACGAGCGCAAAAGCAGCGGCAGCTCCTTGAGCGTGGCCTTGATCGTCTTGCCGTTGTTGCCGGCCAGGAAGGCGCCCAGCGCGGCGCCGCCGATCATCAGCAGCTCGACCGGCTGGAACAGCACGCCGAAGTGCCCGCCCATCAGTGCATAGCCGCCGAAGACGGCGCCAATCACCACCAGATACCCAACCAAAAGGAGCACGCGCTTCCCCTATTGCCCTTGAGGCGTCGATTCAAAAGCCCTGCCCGGCGGGCAGGGTCCGTGTCAGTGGAGCCCCGCGGCGCCCGGCGCCGCCTCCACGCCAAAACCCATGCCTTCGATGCCGAGCGCGGCGGCCTCGCCGTCAGCGCCGCGCTTGGCGCCGCGCACCTTGCCCGCCCGCGACGGCGGCCGGCAGAGCACGCACACGTAGCCGCTCTTGTGGTCGTGCGCATGCGCGACGAACTGGCCCGAGCAGCGGCAGCAGGTGCTCAGCTGCAGCATGTCGCTGTCGAAAAAGCGCACCATCGTGTAGGCGCGCGTGAAATCCAGAATTGGCTCGCTGTCCTGCGCCGCAATTTGCTGCAAATAAAGTTTGTAGCTTTTAATCAATATCCAGACTTTTTCTTCGTCCGAATGAATTTTCATGAATTGATACATGTTGTAAAACATTGACGAATGGATATTCGCCAGCCACGTCATGTACCAATCCGTCGAAAAGGGGAGCAATCCCTTGGGCGGTGAAACCCCTTTGATTTCCTTGTAGAGCCGGATCAGCCGCTCGCGGCTCAGGCCCACCTCCGATTCCAGGAACTGCAGCCGGGCGCCCAGCTGGATCAGCTGGATCGCGAGCTGCACTTCCCGCACCTCGCCCAGCACGCTCTTGCGCGTCATGCAGCCACCGCTGCTTTTCGGGTCTGCAGGCTTCGTGCCGACATCAGGATCGACATGTGCGCTTGTTGCAGCATCGTATCCTTACCTTCGCCAACCACCGCGGACATCGAGGCATGCTCGTCCAGCCGGAAACTGCACAGCAGGAAGTTCGACGCCGCCAGCTTGACGATTTGCGCCAGCGACATGCTGGCCAGCATGTCGGCCAGTTCGCTGCTCACGCCAAGCCGAAACATCGCCGCCACGCGGTCCTGCTTCACCAGCTTCTGCGCCAGCAGCATGTAGGCGAGGTTGATGTCGCCGATTTCCCGGGAGATTTCGCCGTTGGCTACGCTCATCACGTTATCCGTTTCCAAAATGCACTCCGTTCAGTCATGTCCTGATCGAATTATTCACAATATTTAACACTTGTAACCTTCTGCACTACTCAAACTGTAAACAGGACTACAAGTACATGTAAGCTTTTGTTGCAATCGCACGACGGGCTTACGTCGATGCGACTGGTTCTCAAAAATAATGACGATTCAATGAAAAAACATTAGTCGGGTCGGCCTGCCGTCTGGCCCCTGCCGTTCTCGATTCCGTGGATCCACGCCATGACCTCGGCCACCGCCAGATAGAGCTGCGGCGGGATCTGCCGATCGAGGTCCACCTGCATCAGCAACCGGACCAGGTCTGGCGAGGCGTGCACGTAGACACCGTTCTCGCGCGCCTGCCGCAGGATCGATTCCGCCGTCACGCCATAGCCCTTGGCCACGACCACCGGCGCCTTCGCGGTGTCGGCGTGGGACAGGGCCACGGCGCCCTGGCGCGGCTGCGCGGGGGCCGTCATGCGGTGCGCTCCATGGCCGTGATCTGCAGGTCCTGCAGCCGCAGGCCCGCAGCCTCGAGACGCGGTGCCAGTTCGCCGCCGTTGCTGCGCAGACGGGCCAGCGTCGCGGCCTCGCTTGCGGCCAGGTGCGCCTGGACCAGTTCGCCCGCGAGGCTCAGGCGAAGATCCACCGCGCCCAGCTTCGGCAGCGTGAGCGACACCGTGGTCGTCCAGCGGCGCGCAGGTGTGCCGCGATCACCGCCGCGGCCTTCCGGCGCATCGCCGGGTTGCCCGGTTTCTTCGTGGATCGACCACGCCATCGGCACATCCGGCCACGCCTGGCCGCTCCAGCGGAACACGGCGGTGGCCAGCAGGTCGAGCTGCTGGTGCACCAGCGCGGCGGTCTGCGGATGGATCAGCTCGGCCGCGGCCGGCACTGCCGCGCGCGCCGAAGCATTGGCTGCAACGGTTTCGCCGGCGCCGAGGCTGGCCATGCGCTCTTCGCCGGTCAACGCGGCCATATGGCTTGCCGAAGCAACCGCGGCCTGGTGAGTCTGTGCGAACGGCGCGCCGGTGCTCGAAATCATCTCGGACGGCAGTGCCTGCGGCAATGCACCGGGCGGCGCGGGAGCGGGTTCGCCGGCAGCGAAGAGCGGCGCCGCGGCAGCAGGCTGGACCGCAACCGGCCGGGACAGCGCAAGCGGCTGCGGCGTGCCAGGCACGGCCGGCCGCTGCAACGGCTGCAGCTGCGTCAGGCGAACCTGCGGCTCCTCGGCCAGTTGCGACAGCGTGCGCTGCCCCAAGGCGAATTCGAGCAGATGCGATTCATAGAAGAGCCCGCTGCCGCTCACCGATCGTCCCAGCGCGGCCGCGAGCATGGCGCCGGACGGAGCTTCCTGCGGCGACGCCCACAGCGGCGCCGCACCGCGCACCGGCTCCGGTTCGGCATCGAGGTCCGCCAGCACGGCGCTGATGACGCGTGCCGCCGCCGACCACTGCGTGTCGATCGAGGGCGGCGCATCGGCGCGCGGCAGTGCAGGCGCGGCGCCAGCCTCAAGGCGCGTTTCGAGCGGCGCATGGGACGGCAGCCGGACATCGTTCTTGACCTTCTGGATCTCGGCCATCGGCCCCACCGGCATGCTGGTGCCGACCTCGGTCTGCAGCACGGCGAGGTCCGGCCGCGCCGAAGAAAGCTTCGAGGCAAGCAGCGCATCGACGGCAGGTCCGATCGGTCTGTTCATGGCTTTGGATGCAGCGTCCAGCGATCAGTGCGGCAGGCCGTAGGCCTTGCCAAGATCGCTGCGGTTCTGCAGCTGGGCCATCTTGGCCACCAGGCGCTCGAGCTGCGGCTTGACCAGTCCGCACACCTCGTCCTGGTCGGCGTGGATGCGCGCGATCAGGCCGCGCACGTGCTCGAGCTGAGCGGCGTCCAGCGACACCGCGCCGACGGCCTTGAGCCGGTCGACCAGCGCCGCGCAGCGGGCCTCGAGCTCGGGCAGCCGGTCCCACTCCCTCGCGCGGGCCAGCGAGGCCATGAGCGACATGGCCGAGGCGAGCTCGCCATAGCAATGGATGACTTCGTGGCGGACTGGCACGGCCTGCGCTTCCAATGTGAAGGTGTCAATTGCCGGCACTGGCGCCGCCGATCTCGCGCCATGCCGACGCGACGTTCTCGAGCAGCGCCTCGGCCTCGTCGAGCGCCTTGGGCTCGTTGTGCAGGTTGGCGTAGAGCAGCCGCCGAATGACGTAGTCGTAGAGCGCCGACAGGTTGTCCACCAGTTCGGCGCCGGCCGCGCCGGCGGCCTTGGCATCGAGGCCGGCCTTCAGGCCGTTGTCGACGATGCTCACTGCCTTGGAAATCGCGTTGCCCTTGGCGGCCATCTCGCCGGCCGCCATGTGGTGGCGGGCCATGCCGATGCTGGTGACGACGCCGTCGAACAGCATCACGATGAGCTGGTGCGGCGACGCGCTCATGGTGCGCGTTTCCATGCCGACGCGTGCATACGCGCTGGCGCCGGTTCTGAAGGTGTGAGGGGTGTACATGGCTGCTCCGCTGGAATGGCTACTTGCTGCTGCTCTGCATGCTCGCGAACTGCTGCGTGAGATAGTTGCTGGTGCTGTTCATCTGGCTCATGAGCAGGTCGAGCTGGGTGAACTGCGCGCGATAGCGCTCCACCTTGGCGTCCACGCGCGTCTTCATGTCGGCGTACTGCTCGTCGAGCTGCTTGAGCGAGGCCGTCATGCCATCGGAAGCGACCTTGAGGGCGCCGCCGGTGGACGTGAGGTTGTCCACCAGCGCGCTCAACTGCTTGCCGTAGCCGGCGGTGCTGCCGGTGGCGCTCGCGAACAGCCCGGAAACGCCGGCCAGGTTGCTGGCGAGCGCCGACTTCAGCTTGGCCGAGTCGACCGCCATCGTGCCGTCCTTCTGGAAGGCGACGCCGATTTCCGACAGCACCTTCATGTCGTTCGGGCCGCCGGCCTGCGGCGTGGTGAGCGCCTGCCGGATGCGCGTCTGCAGATTGCGCAGCGTCGAATCGCCGACCAGCGCGGCACCGGTCTTGGAGTCCTGGTCGTAGGTGGTCAGCTTGTTGGCCGTGGCCTGCAAGCTGTTGTAGGCCTTGACGAAATCGTTGATCGCCGACTCCACCGCGGCCGTGTCGGCCTCGGTCGACAGGTTGCTGGCGCCCGTCTTGAGCAGCGTCAGCGTGGTGCCCTGGATGGCTTCCTTGACGGTGTTGCTCGCACTGGTCACGGCGATGCCGTTCACGGTGAGCTTTGCGTTCTGCCCCGCCACCGTCTGCTTCAGGTTCTGCGTGCCCGCGGGATCGTTGTTCAGCAGGTTCTGCAGCGCCGCATCGCCGGCCACCGAGACGCGCATGCTCGAGGTCTCGCCGGTCTGCGAGGAAGTCAGCACGAGCCGGTTGGGCGTGCCGCTGCCGTCGTTCACGATGCTGGCGGAGACGCCGGCCTTGGCCGCGTTGATGGCGTCGCGGATGCCCGCGAGCGTGTTGTTGCTGCCGTCGATGGTGATCGGCACGGCGGTGCGGGCGGTGTCCGGCGTGAAGCCTGCACCCGTGTACGTGCCCGTTGCCGCATCGAGCGTGCCGCCGGTGATGGCGCCGAAATCGATGGTGATGGTTCCGCTGCCGATGGCCGAGGTGGTGCTTGCCTGGCCGGCCGCAACCAGCGACTGCGACTGCGCAAGCTGCGTCACCTGGATGGCATAGGTGCCGGCCGTGGCCGCGCTTCCGGCTGCCGCGGTCAGCACGTCAGCCGCACTGGAGGCGGCCTTCACGCCCTGGAAGAGCGCGGGGTCGGACAGTTTCTTGGCCGCGGCCTGCAACGTGCCGAGCGAGCTTTGCAGCGTGCCGTAGGCCGAGAGCTTGCTCGTGTAGCTCACCTGGCGCTGCTGGAGCGCCACGAGCGGCTGGCTCTCCGCCGTCTGGAGCTGGGTGAGCAAGGTGCTCAGCTCGAGGTTGGAGCCAACGCCCAGGCTGCTGATCGATGCCATGTTGAGATTTCCTGATGTCTGTGAATGAGAAAGCGGCGCCTGTCAGGCTTCCCGGCTCACCAAAAGGCCGGGCGCCTTGCCCAGCACCTTGGCGATGCGCACCACTTCCTCGGAAGGGATCTGGCGGATGACCTCGCCGCTTTCCCGGTCGATCACCCTGACGATGAGCCTGTCGGTGTCTTCGTCCATCTCGAACTGCAGCCCGACCCCGCGGCTGTGCAGCGAAGCGTTGGCTTCCTTCACCGCCTGCGCGACCTGCACGGGCGTGGCTGCTTCTTCCACGGCGTCCGATGGCGCGGCCACGGCCTCCGCGGCGGCCTTGCCGGCGGTGCGCTCGGAGAGCGCCTGCATCCACCACGAGCCGTCTGCCGCGGGGCTTACGGGGATCGACATGATTTCCACCTTCTTGTCTTGATTGCTTTCGCTGTCGTCTGCGGCCTGGCCGGGGCCAGGCCGCAGGGAACAGCGCAGGCGGAACCGGGCTTTCGCCCGGACGGCTGCGCAATGCCTTCTTCTCAGATCAACGCAGGAGCGACAGCACGCCTTGCGTGGTCTGGTTCGCCTGGGCCAGCACCGAGGTACCGGCTTGCTGCAGGATCTGCGCACGGGTCATGTTCGACACTTCGGTTGCGTAGTCGGCGTCTTCGATGCGCGAACGCGAGGACGACAGGTTCGTGATCGCGGTGCCGAGGTTGGAGATCACCGAGTCGAAACGGTTCTGAACCGCACCCAGCGAGCTGCGCAGGTCGTCGACTTGCTTCAGTGCCGCGTCGATCGCTTCGAGGGGGCTGCCCGTCGCGCCGGTCTGCAGGCTGGCAACGGAGACCTTCGAGGTGTCGACGGTGAAAGCGGCCGTGCCGGCGGTCGTGGCCGTGTCGGCGGAAGCCGGGTCGAGCGCGATGTAGCGGAACATGGCGGTGCCGTCGACCGCGCCGGTGAAGCCCTGGTTGATCAACGACGAGGTTTCGCCGGCGCCGGTGGGCGTGATCGAGACTTCAGCGAACAGGTTGCCGTTCTTGTCGGCAACCGTGTTGCCGGTGAGCGTGGCGCCGCCTGCGGCCAGGCCGAGCTTGGTCGACAGGTCGTCGGTGGTCTTCTCGGCGACGGTCGTCGTGGTGACGGCCGTGGTGGAACCGTAGAGGGCCTGCAGCTGGGCAGCCGTGGGCGCATCGCCTGCAGCCGAACCGGTCACGCCGTCGAATGCGAAGGCAGCCGTGGCGGTCGGGCCGGCAACGTTGAAGCCTTGCATGCCGAGCGTCTTGGCGCTGATTTCCTTCAGGTCGATGGTGATGGTCTCGCCGTCGTTGGCACCGACCTGGACGGTCAGCGGCTTGGCCGACGACGAGAGAACCTTCACGCCGTTGAAGTCGGTCTGCTTCGAGACGCGGTCGATTTCACCGAGGCGCAGCTTGATTTCGTCCTGGATGGACTGCAGGTCGCTGCCGGAGTTGCTGCCGTTGGCGGCCTGCACCGACAGTTCGCGAACGCGCTGCAGGTTGTTGTTCACTTCCTTGAGCGCGCCTTCCGTCGTCTGCGCCAGCGAGATGCCGTCGTTGGCATTGCGCGAGGCTTGCGTCAGGCCGCGGATGTTGGCCGTGAAGCGGTTGGCGATGGCCTGGCCGGCAGCGTCGTCCTTGGCGCTGTTGATGCGCAGGCCGGAAGACAGGCGCTGGATCGCCGTGTTCAACGACGATTGCGACGCGTTGAGGTTGTTCTGCGTGAGCAGGGAAAGGCTGTTGGTGTTGATGACTTGCGCCATGTTCGACTCCTGATAGACAAAGGTTGTGGACTCCGGCCCTCAGGCCGCAACGCTGGACCCGCTCCCACTGTGAGACTCAAGCCATCGTTGGTTTAGTTATCGGCAGGGCTTTTCAAACATTTAGAGTCCGGCGCAAAAAAAGATGCGCGCCCCACAACCTCCGGGTTCAGGCGGGTAGGTTCATCACTTCCTGGTAGGCGGCTACCAGCCGGTTGCGCACCTGCAGCCCGGTCTGGAACGCCACGTTGGCCTTCTGCAGGTCGACCATCACGTCGTTCAGCGCCACGCCGGGCTTGCCCATTTCGAAGTCCTCGGCCTGGCTGTAGGCCTTGGTCTGCGCGGTGCTGATGCTGTCGAGCGAGCGCCGCAGTTCGGCCGCAAAGCCCCCGGGCTGGGCCGCCTCGGCGGCGGGTTGCGCAATGCCGCTCTGGAGCGCGGTGGCGCGCATCTGCTGCAGGACGGATTCGATGGCGGTAATCGACATGGCGTGCTTTCTCTTCTCTCTCGTGAAACTGGATGGGGACAAGGAGGACCAGGGGCCTTCCCGCGTGTTTTCAGCGTAGCAGGCGAAGCCGCGGCGACATGCGCCCAACTGACGGCAAAACCCGCAGTTGTTCGACCAATCGAATATGGCCCGGCTGCTGAGAATCAACGCCGAACCCATAGCTCGCTGACGACACCACGGCCCCCTCGGCATGACCCCAGAACATCGACGCCTCCAGCCCCTCGCCAAGAATCCGCGCCGCCCCGTGCACCCGGCCGCGGCGGAGGTTGCGCAATGAGTTCGGCGGCCCCCGCGGGCGCCAGCCCGGCGCCCTCGCCTGCCTCCGGCCTTGCGGAGCGCCTGCGCGCCCAGCCGAAGCTGCCGCTGATCGTCGGCGCGGCCGCCATCGCCGCGGCCGCGGCGGCGTTCCTGCTCTGGAGCCGCGCGCCCGACTACGGCGTGCTCTACACCAACGTGACGGACCGCGACGGCGGCGCCATCATCGCGTCGCTGCAGCAGATGAACGTGCCCTACAAGTTCGCCGAGGGCGGCGGCGCGATCCTGGTGGCGCGCGACAGGGTGCCCGAAGTGCGCCTGAGGCTCGCGTCGCAGGGCCTGCCCAAGGGCGGCGGGGTCGGCTTCGAGCTGATGGACAACCAGAAGTTCGGCACCAGCAACTTCGCCGAACAGGTCAACTACCAGCGCGGGCTCGAAGGCGAACTGGCGCGCTCGGTCGAATCGATCGGCTCGGTCGAGTCGGCGCGCATCCACCTGGCCCTGCCCAAGCCTTCGCTCTTCGTGCGCGACCAGAAGAAGCCCTCGGCTTCGGTGATCCTGACGCTGCACCGCGGCCGCAGCATCGACGAAGGCCAGGTCAGCGCGATCGTGCACATGGTCTCCAGCAGCGTGCCCGAGCTCAATGCCAAGAGCGTGACGGTGGTCGACCAGCACGGCAACCTGCTGTCGGCCGCCAATGCCGGCGCGCGCGGGCTGGACGTGAGCCAGCTGAAGTACGCGCAGGAAATCGAGCAGGGCTACATCCGCCGCATCGAGGCGATCCTGCAGCCCATCGTGGGCGCGAGCAATGTGCGCGCGCAGGTGGCGGCCGAGATCGATTTTTCCGTGGTCGAGCGCACCGAGGAAAGCTACAAGCCGAACCAGGACCCGCGCGCCGCGGCCATCCGCAGCCAGCAGTCGAGCGAATCGATGCAGCAGGGCGCCACGCCGCCGGGCGGCGTGCCGGGTGCGCTGTCGAACCAGCCGCCGCAGACGCCGAGCGCGCCCATCACCGCGCCGCCGAACGCCGCGGCACCTGTGCCGGGAGCCGCCGCAACCGCCACGGCGGCCAGCACGGCACCGGGCAGCTCGCGCAAGGACACGACCACCAACTACGAACTCGACCGTTCGATCCGCCATGTGCAGCAAGGCGCGGGCGGCGTGAAGCGGCTGTCGGTGGCCGTGGTGGTGAACCACCGCGAAGCCGCGGACAGTGCCGGCAAGCCGAGCCAGCGCGCGCTCACGCCGGCCGAGGTGGAGCAGATCCGCAACCTGGTCAAGGAAGCGATGGGCTTCAGCCAGGAGCGCGGCGATTCGCTCAACGTGGTCAACAGCGCCTTCGCCCGCGAAGGCGGCGACGGACAGGCCGGGCCCGCCCTGCCGTTCTGGCGCGACCCCGCCAACCTCGGGCTCGCCATGACCATCGCGCAGTACCTGCTGATTGCCGGCCTTGCGCTGTTCGCCTGGTTCGCGGTGCTGCGGCCGCTGCTGCGCAAGCACCTCGCGCCACCCGCCGCCGCGGTGCCCGAAGCGGCGCCGGCCGCCCCTGGCGCGGCCGACGACGAGGCGGCCGCGCAGACCAACGCGCGGCAGCGCGAGATCGAGCGCCAGAAGGCCGACCTTGACTACGCACACCAGACCGCCGACCAGGACCCGCGCCTGGTGGCCACGCTGATCAAGCATTGGATGAACACATGAGCGACGCAGGCACCCGGAAAAGCGCAATCTTGCTGATGTCCCTGGGCGAAGACCGCGCCGCGGCCACGCTGCACCACCTGCCCGCCACCGAGGTGCAGGCCTTGGGCGTCGCGATGGCCAGGCTGAGCCAGGTCTCCAAGGACGAACTCGCGGCCGTGCTGGCCGAGTTCCGCATGGAGACCGAGCAGTTGTCCGCACTGCACCTGGGCTCGGGCAGCTACATCCGCGCCGTGCTGCGCAAGGCGCTGGGCGACGACCGCGCGAGCAACCTGCTCGAAGACATCCTGCAGCCCGACGAGCCGCACGGCGGCATCGAGCGGCTCAACGACCTGGAAGCCAGCGAAGTCGTGGAGCTGGTGCGCGACGAGCATCCGCAGATCCTGGCCACGCTGCTGGTCCACCTGGACCGCAAGAAGGCCTCCGAGGTGCTCGAACGACTACCCGAGCGCCTGCGCCACGACGTGATCCTGCGCGTGGCCACCTTCGGCGGCGTGCAGCCGGCCGCACTGGCCGAACTGACCGACGTGCTCACCGAGATGCTCTCGGGCGAAGGCCTCAAGCGCAGCCGCCTGGGCGGCGCGCGCACCGCGGCCGAGATCGTCAACCTCATGAACAGCGCGCAGGAAGAAGAGGCCATTGCCCACGTGCGCGCCCACGACGAGGCGCTGGCCCAGCGCATCGTCGAGGAGATGTTCGTGTTCGAGAACCTGCTCGACCTGGAGGACCGCTACATCCAGCGCCTGCTCAAAGACATCGAGTCCGATTCGCTCATCGTCGCGCTCAAGGGCTCGGCGCCCGAGCTGCGGGACAAGTTCCTCAAGAACATGTCGCAGCGCGCGGCCGAGACGCTGCGCGAGGACATCGAGCTGCGCGGCCCTGTGCGCGTGTCGCAGGTCGAGACCGAGCAGAAGGCGATCCTGCAGGTCGTGCGCCGCCTGGCGGATGCCGGCGAGATCGTCGTAGCCGCGCCTGGAACCGATGACTTCGTCTGACGCCTTCCCTGCTGCCGCGCGTGCGCGCCTGTCCGCCTGGCAGCGCTGGGAGATGGGCGCTATCGACGCGGACGCGCTCGCAGCGCGCAGCGCCGGCATCGAAGCGCCCGCACCGCCGCGCGTCGACCCGGCCGCGCTGGCACGCGAGGCCGAGCTCGAGCGCCTGCGCCTGGAAGCGCGCGCCACCGGCGAGGCCGAAGGCCGCCGCGAAGGCTGGGCGCAAGGCCATGCCGAAGGGCGCGCCGAAGGCCTGGCTGCCGGCCTGGCCGCGGCCGGCGCGCATGCCGAGCAGCTGCGCGCACTGGCCGCAGCGCTGCCGGCCGCACTGCGCAGCGCGGAAAGCGAGCTCGGCGATGCCATCCTGGCGCTTTCGCTCGACGTCGCGCGCCAGGTGATCCATCGCACCCTGCGCGTCGAGCCCGAATGGGTTCTTGCGCTGGTGCAGGACCTGCTGCACGCCGAACCCGCGCTGCAGGGCGAACCGCGCCTGCTGCTGCACCCCGAAGACCTGGCGCTGGTGAAGAACAGCCTCGGCGGCGAACTGCAGGCCGCCGGCTGGCAGCTGCGCGCCGACGACACGCTGGCCCGCGGCGGCTGCCGCGTGCGCTCCGCGAGCGGCGAGATGGACGCCACGCTCGCGACCCGCTGGAAGCGCGTGGCCGGCGCCTTCAACCGCGATGCCGAACCCGATGGAGCCTGAAGCCATGCAAGCCACAGCAAGCACCGCCGCGCCCGGCGCGGTCAACCCGCACCTCAAGTCCTGGCTCGGCTCGCTCGCGCAGGCCCGCGGCGAGGTCGGCCTGTGCGCGACCATCGCCACCTCGGGCCGCCTGACGCGCGCCGTCGGCCTGGTGCTGGAGGCCGTGGGCCTGCAGCTGCCAGTCGGCAGCGACTGCCTGATCGAACTGCCGCCCGGCTATCCGCAGCGCCATGCCGAGGCCGAGGTGGTCGGCTTTGCCGGCGACCGCCTGTTCCTGATGCCGCAAAGCGAAGTGGCCGGCCTGCTGCCGGGTGCACGGGTGTTTGCGCGGCCCGGCCCCGCGCAGTTCGCGGGCGGCGCTTCCGGCGATGCCCACACCAAGCGGCTGCCGGTGGGCGAAGGCATGCTCGGGCGCGTGGTCGATGCCGCCGGACGGCCGCTTGACGGCCTCGGCCCGCTCGACGTGAGCCGCAGGGTGCCGCTGGGCGCCCCGCCGATCAATCCGCTCGCGCGCGCGCCGATCGATTCGGTGCTCGACGTGGGTGTGCGCGCCATCAACGCCATGCTCACGGTGGGCCGCGGCCAGCGCATGGGCCTGTTCGCGGGCTCGGGCGTCGGCAAGAGCGTGCTGCTGGGCATGATGGCGCGCTACACCAGCGCCGAGGTGATCGTGGTCGGCCTCATCGGCGAACGCGGCCGCGAGGTCAAGGACTTCATCGAGAACACGCTGGGCGAGGAAGGCCTGGCCCGCTCGGTGGTGGTGGCCGCGCCGGCCGACAACTCGCCGCTGCTGCGGCTGCAAGGTGCGGCCTATGCCACCTGCCTGGCCGAGTACTTCCGCGACCAGGGCCGCGACGTGCTGCTGATCATGGATTCGCTCACGCGGTATGCGATGGCGCAGCGCGAGATCGCACTGGCCGTGGGCGAACCGCCGGCCACCAAGGGCTATCCGCCCTCGGTGTTCGCCAAGCTGCCCGCGCTGGTGGAGCGCGCCGGCAACGGCGCGCGCGATGCCAACGGGCGCGGCGGCTCGATCACGGCCTTCTACACCGTGCTGTCCGAAGGCGACGACCAGCAGGACCCGATCGCCGATTCGGCGCGCGCCATCCTCGACGGCCACGTGGTGCTGTCGCGCACGCTGGCCGAGGCCGGCCACTACCCGGCGATCGACATCGAGGCCTCCATCAGCCGCGCGATGACGGCGCTGATCGCGCCTTCGCAGTTCGACACCGTGCGCCGCTTCAAGCAGGCGCTCTCGCGCTACCAGCGCAACCGCGACCTGATCAGCGTCGGCGCCTATGCGGCCGGCCACGACCCGCAACTCGACCAGGCCATCGCGCTCTATCCGCGCATCGAGGCCTTCCTGCAGCAATCGATGCACGAGCGCTGCGACTACGCCGCGTCCATCGAGCGCATGGGCAGCCTCTTCGAATCCGCCTGATCCATTCCCCTTCACAGGAGTTGCCATGCCGCACAAGCTTCCGCTCGACACGCTCACCGACCTCGCCCGCACCAGGACCGACGATGCCGCGCGGCAGCTCGGCCTGCTGCAGAACGCGCAGGTCAGCGCCCACCAGAAGCTGGAGCTGCTGCTGCAGTACCGCCAGGACTACAGCGACCAGCTGCAGGTGCTGATGGAGAACGGCCTGCCCTCGGCCCAATGGCACAACTACCGCAACTTCCTGGGCACGCTCGACGGCGCCATCCAGCAGCAGCAGGCCATCGCCGCGCAGGCGGCCAGCCGGCTCGACCATGGCCGCAGCGAGTGGCAGCAGCACAAGCGGCGCCTCAACTCCTTCGACGCGCTGGCCGAACGCGCGCGGCGGCAGGAACTCGTGGTCGGCGCGCGGCGCGAGCAGCGCGACAGCGACGAACGCACGGCACGCAAGTTCTTCGACCGCGCCTCCCAACCGACACCCTGACGCATCCGCCGCCATGCCTTCCCCCATTGCCCCTTCCTTCAGCCCGAACGCGGCTGCCTCCGCGGCTTCTTCCGCGGCCTCCGGCGCACGCGGCCGCAATGCCGAGGAGCCCGGCGGCCGCAGCTTCGATGCGGCGCTGTCCCGCTCTCGCAACGCGGGTGCAGCGCAGGCGCCGGAAGAAGCCGAATCGTCCGCGCTCGAAGCCACGCACCGCCGAAAGGCCTCGCGCGCCGGCGATCGCAAGGACGAGCTTCCCGCCGAACTGTTGCCGATGTCCTTTTTCGCGCCCATGGTGGCGCCGCCCTCCGCCGCCACCGCTGCGCTGGCCGCCGGTGCGCCTGCGGCGGCCTCGATGCCCGATGGCATCCAGGCCCTGGCGCCGGGCGATGCGCCGGTCGACGCGCTGGCTGGTGATACCGCGGACGCTGCGGCAGGCAAGACGGCCATCGCGGTGGATGCCGAAGACGAAGCCACCGCGCAGGCGAAACCGGCAAACGGCGCGCATCAGGCCACGGCCTCGGAAGCTGCGCAACCGGCGGATGCACGCGCCGCCGTGCAGGCCGCAGCCGCTGTGCCGCCGCCGCCCGCCGCGGGCGCAAGCCCGGCCGCGACCCCGGCTGCCGATGCTGCAGCACCCGAAGCCGCCACCGCGGCTACCGCAGCCACCGTCACCGAACCACGCGGTGCATCCACCGCCTCCCTCTCCGCCGATGCCGACACCGATTCGGCAGCGGCCCCCGCCATGATCTCCGCCGACAAGACCGCCGACCTGGCCGCCGCATCCGACGCGGCGCCCGCCTCCACCAGCGTGCCCGCCTCGATGCCGTTCACGCCGGCCGCGGCCGCCGCCGCGCGTACGAACGTGCCCCCGGCTTCGCCGCACACGCCCATCCTCAGCGTGGAGCCGTCCGTCGGCTCGGCCGCCTGGGGCAAGGCCATCGGCCACCAGGTGCTGCGCATGACCGCGGCGGGCTACCAGGTGGCCGAGCTGAACCTGAACCCCGCCGGCCTCGGCCCGCTCAAGGTCACGCTCACCATGGGCGACAACCAGGCGCAGGCGATGTTCGCCTCGGCCCACGAGAGCGTGCGCAAGGCGCTCGAAGTGGCGTTGCCGCAATTGCGCACCAGCCTTGCCGACCACGGCATCAGCCTGGGCCAGGCCTCGGTCGGCGCAGAGTCGCATCCCTCGCCCGGACAAGGCAGCGCCTTCGGCCAGCAGCCCCAGCAGCAGGGATCGCCCCGCCAGGCCGACTACCCGGGGGCCAGCCGCGCGCAAGCCATTGCCACCGCCGAGCCGCTGCGCGGCACGCCGGCGCCCGCCACGCTTCGCAGGCCCAGTGCCGGCGTCGACACCTTCGCATGAGATGGTGAACGCGGGATCTGAGGCCTTTTCCCGCGCTTGATCAGCCCTTCGCCTGCCAGTCACCTGGCAAAGAATAGTCCGAAACCGATTCGCTTCGCAGCACCCATATGGCTACCAGTCCCCCTGTCGCACTCGCTCCCGTTCCCCCTTCCCCCGCACGTTCATCGAAGCTGTGGATCGTGCTCCTGATCGTCGCGCTGGTTGGCGCGCTGGCCGCCGCCGGCGGCTATTTCCTGCTGCGCCAGCGCGCATCGGCCGAGCCTGCCGCAGCCGCTGCACCGGTGCCGGAAAAGCCGATCTTCGTGACCCTGGAGCCGCTCACCGTCAACGTGCAGTCCGAAGGCCGCGGACGCTTCCTGCATGTGGGCATGGCCCTCAAGGTGCGCGACGAACAGGCCAAGGCGCGCATCGTCGAATTCATGCCCGAGATCCGCAGCCGGGTGCTGCTGCTGCTGTCGAACCGCCCGCCCGAATCGCTGGTGACGACTGCCGACAAGGCCCGCCTGGCCGAGGAGATCCGCGTCGAGCTGAGCCGCCCGCTGGGCGCCGGCCTGCCGCCGCAGGAGATCGCCAGCGTGTCCTTCAACACCTTCGTGGTGCAGTAACCCTTTCCGGACCGCCGATCCATGGCCTATGAACAAGTGCTCTCCCAGGACGAGGTCGACGCGCTGCTGCAGGGCGTCACCGGCGGCGCGCCCGAGCAGAGCGATGGCGCCGCCGCCCGCACGGACGGCCTGCCGGTGTATGACCTGGGTGCGCCCGACCGCGTGGTGCGCAGCCGCATGCACACGCTGGAGGTCATCAACGAGCGCTTTGCCCGCCACCTGCGCAGCTCGCTGCTGAACTTCATGCGGCGCAGCCCCGACATCTCGGTCGGGCCGGTGCACATCCAGCAGTACGGCGAATTCGTGCGCCACCTGCCGGTGCCGGCCAACATCAACATGCTGCACATGAAGCCGCTGCGCGGCACGGCACTGTTCGTGTTCGATCCCAAGCTCGTGTTCCTGGTGGTCGACAACCTGTTCGGTAGCGACGGGCGCTACCACGTGCGCGTCGAGGGGCGCGACTTCACGCGCACCGAGCAGCGCATCATCAAGCGCCTCCTGAACCTCACGCTGCAGTGCTATGCCGACGCCTGGCAGCCGGTGTTCCCGCTGAGCTTCGACTACGTGCGCGCCGAGATGCACGGCAAGCTCGCCAACATCGTCGCGCCCAACGAGGTGGTGATCAACACCACGCTGCAGATCGAGTTCGGCCCGGTGGGCGGCTTCCTGCACGTGTGCATTCCCTATTCGATGATCGAGCCGATCCGCGACCTGCTGTCCAACCCGGTGCAGGACGAGATCGAGGTCGACAAGCGCTGGGTGCGCCAGATGTCGCAGCAGATGCAGAGCGCCGACGTGGAGCTCAGCGCCGAATTCATCACGCTGCCCTCGACTATCGGCGAGGTGCTCAAGCTGCAGGTGGGCGACGTGCTGCCCATCGAGCTTCCGTCGTCGATCACCGCGCGCGTGGACGGCATTCCGGTCATGGAATGCGGCTACGGGGTGTCGAACGAGCGCTATGCCCTGCGCGTGCTGCAGATGATCTCCCACCAAGACAGCGATCCGAAGAACGACCATGACTGACAACACCCCATCCACCAGCGATGCGGACGACTGGGCCAGCGCGCTGGCCGAGCAGACCGCGGCCTCCGCGCCCGCTCCCGCCTTCGCCCCTGCCGCCCCGCCGGCGATCGCTCCCGCACCGGCCGCCGCTCCCGCCGGCAGCCGCGTGTTCCAGCCGCTGCAGGCCCAGGCGACCGGCGCCGGCTCGCCCGTGGACGTGGAGCGCATCCTCGACGTGCCGGTGCAGCTGACGGCCGAGCTCGGCCGCACGCGCATCACCATCAAGAGCCTGCTGCAGCTCTCGCAGGGCTCGGTGGTCGAGCTCGACGGCCTGGCTGGCCAGCCGCTGGACGTGCTGATCAACGGCTACCTGATCGCGCAGGGCGAAGTGGTGGTGGTCAACGAGAAGTACGGCATCCGCCTGACCGACATCGTCACGCCCTCCGAGCGCATGCAGAAGCTCGGCCGGTCATGAACCTCTCCGTCCGTCGGCTGCGGCAGGCCGCGGCTTCGGTCGCGGCCACGGCCTGCGGCCTCGCGGCCCACGCGGCGCTGCCGACCGTGCCCTCGCCCGCCGAGGCGGCACCGGCGGTCGGTGCCTCCAGCCTGCTGCAGGCCGGCTTCGGCATGTTCACGGTGCTGGGCCTGATCTTCCTGTGCGCCTGGGCCGCGCGCCGCTTCGGCCTGCAGCGCCTGGGCGGCGGCCATTTGGTGAAGGTGGTCTCCAGCACCATGGTCGGCCAGCGCGAGCGCGTGGTCGTGGTCGAGGTCGGCGGCACCTGGCTGGTACTGGGCGTCGCGGCCGGCCGCATCAACGCACTGCATTCGCTGCCGGCGCAAGCGCTGCCCACGGCGCCGGCGGCCAGCGCAATGCCCGACGCCCGCCTGGCCGGCGCGGCGGGCCTGTTCGCCCAGAAGCTGCGCGATTCCCTCGGCCTTGCGCAGCGGCCCCACCCATGATGCGCACCGCCCGCCAACGAAGCCTTTTCGGCTTCGCGCTGATGCTGCTCGCCCTGGCGCTGCCGACGGCGGCGTGGACGCAGGGCCTGCCCGGCCTCACCAGCACGCCCGGCCCGGGCGGCAGCCAGACCTGGTCGCTCAGCGTGCAGACGCTGGTGATGCTGACCTCGCTCACCTTCCTGCCGGCGCTGCTGCTGAGCATGACGAGCTTCACGCGCATCCTCATCGTGCTGGGCCTGCTGCGCACGGCCATCGGCACGCAGTCGTCGCCGCCCAACCAGATCCTGGTGGGCCTGTCGCTGTTCCTGACTTTCTTCGTGATGGCGCCGGTGTTCGACAAGGTCCACGACGAGGCCTACAAGCCTTTCTCCGAAAACAAGATCACGGCCGAGAAGGCGCTCGAGAAGGGCATTGCGCCGTTCAAGTCCTTCATGCTGAAGCAGACGCGCGAGAACGACCTGGCCCTGTTCGCCAGGCTCGCGAAGATCCCCGACATGCAGGGGCCGGAGGAGGTGCCGCTGCGCATCCTGCTGCCCTCCTTCGTCATCAGCGAGCTGAAGACCGCGTTCCAGATCGGCTTCACCATCTTCATTCCGTTCCTGATCATCGACCTGGTGGTGGCCAGCGTGCTGATGTCGATGGGCATGATGATGGTGCCGCCCGCCTCCATCGCGCTGCCCTTCAAGCTGATGCTGTTCGTCATGGCCGATGGCTGGCAGCTGCTGATCGGCGCACTGGCCCAGAGCTTTTATCTTTAGAGGCGCGCAATGACTCCCGAATCCGTCATGTCCCTGGGCAGCCAGGCCATCCACGTCTCGCTGCTGCTGGGCGCGCCGATGCTGCTGGTGGCGCTCGTGGTGGGCCTGGTCATCAGCATCTTCCAGGCTGCCACGCAGATCAACGAAGCCACGCTGTCCTTCATTCCCAAGCTGCTGGCGGTGTTCGCGGTGCTGGTGCTCGCCGGCCCCTGGATGCTGGCGCAGATGCTCGACTACATCCGCACGCTGTTCTCGAGCATCCCGCAGCTGGTCGCTTGAGCGCGCGCTGACATGCCCGCCATCTTCTCCGTCACCTCGGCGGAGCTGACCGCCTGGCTGACGGCCTTCCTGTGGCCCTTCGTCCGCATGCTGGCGCTGGTGAGCACCGCACCGGTGTTCGGCGAGCCCGGCGTTGCGCGCCAGACCAAGGTGGCCGTTGCCGCGCTGCTGGCCGTGGCCCTTGCACCCACGCTCGGCCCGATGCCCGCGGTGCCGGTGGTCTCCGCGGGCGGCGTGTGGATCCTCGTGCAGCAGGTGCTCATCGGCGGTGCCATCGGCTTCACGATGCGCATGGTGTTTGCCGCCGTGCTGGCCGCGGGCGAGTACATCGGCCTGCAGATGGGCCTGTCGTTCGCGTCCTTCTTCGACCCCATGGCCGGCGGCGCCACCATGGTCGTCGCGCGGCTCTTGCACATGCTGGCCATTCTTCTTTTTTTGGCGGTGGACGGCCACCTGCTGATGCTTGCGGCGCTGGCCGAGAGCTTCCACACGCTGCCCATCGCCGATGCGCCCCTGGCCGCGCAGGGCTGGATGCTGCTGGTGTCCGGCGGCGGCCGGATCTTCGCCAACGGGCTGATGCTGGCGCTGCCGCTGGTGACGGCGCTGCTCACGCTCAACCTCGCGATGGGCATCCTGAACCGGGCTTCGCCGCAGTTCAGCATCTTCGCGGTCGGTTTTCCGCTGACGCTGCTGGCGGGCATCGGCATGCTGCAGCTGCTGATGCCGCAGCTCGGCGCCTTCCTGGAGCCGCGCTTTGCCGCCGCGCTGTCCTCGGTGCTCCAGCTGACGCAGGCGCTGCGGCCCTGAGCCGCACGCCCGTTCGCATTCACAGGTAGTTGAACAGCGCAATGCTGTGCAGCCGCGCGAAGGTCTGCTGCGTGGCCTTGAGCGAGGTTTCGCGCTGCAGGTACTCCGAGATGGCGCTGGCCGGGTCCAGGTCCACCAGCTCCGAGAGGTAGGCCTTGTCGATCAGGCCGCGCGAGGCGCCGCTGGTGTCGAGGGCGTCGAGTTCGTTCATGCGCGAGCCGATCGACGACATGACCGTGAGCACGTTGTCGTGCGCGTTGGTGATCTTGACGTTGAAGGTGCTGAGCGCGTTGAGCAGATCGGCCTTCGCCGCGTCGCCGTTGCCGGCCAGCGGCTGCCTGAGCGCGGCGACCAGCTCGCCGATGGCGGCGAACACGTCGGTGCCCGCATTGCGCGCGGTGGCCACCTGGAAGGTGTCGCCATCGGCCGGTGCACCGCTCATGGTGATCTGCAGGCCGCCGAACGAGATGGCGGCACCCGGCACGTAGGCACCCGACGCGGCCACCACGGGCGGCGTGTCCTGCGTGGCCACCGTGTAGTTGCCGCCGCTGAAGCTGATCACGAAGTCCTTGCCGTAGTTGGCCGCGCCCGCGTCGGTCACGCCCACGGAACCGAAGACGCCGGAGCCGGTGTTGCCCACGCC
This sequence comes from Variovorax beijingensis, assembly GCF_003951285.1. Lineage (GTDB taxonomy): Bacteria > Pseudomonadota > Gammaproteobacteria > Burkholderiales > Burkholderiaceae_C > Variovorax > Variovorax beijingensis. The sequence goes on from NZ_RXFQ01000002.1 coordinate 494,970, forward strand.
CGCCGAGCTCACGTAGCCCGCGCCGCCCTGCACCGACTGGAACACGCTGCGCCCGTCGTCCGTGGTCGACATCTGGCGCGACACGTCGATCTGCATCAGCCGCTGGCCCTGGTCGCCCATGTACTGGATGCCGCCGCCGGCGCCCGCCACGAAGGGCTGGCTGGCGCTCTTGAAGCCGGCGAACAGGAACTGGCCGTTGCCGTCGTCGGCGTTGGCCACGTTCACGAGCTGGTCCAGGTTGCCCTGCAGCGTGGTGGCCAGCGAGGCGCGGTCGGCATCCGACAGCGTGCCGTTGCCCGCCTGCACTGCGAGCGTCTTCATGTTCTGCATGATCGAGGTGGCCGACTTCAGCGCGGTCTCTTCCTGCGAGAGCGAGAGCATCGCGCGGCTGCGGCTGGTGGCGTACTGCGCCGACTCCGCCATCGACTGGCTCACGCCCAGCGCGCGCGCGGCGGCCACCGGATCATCGGCGGCCGTCAGGAACTTGGTGCCCGCGGCGAGCTGCTGCTGGATGCGGAACAGCTGCTGCTGCTGCGAACCCAGCGAGCTCATGCTCTGGGCGTAGAAGGATTGGGTGCTGATGCGCATCGCGACTCCGTAGGTTCTTCTTCAATGGCGGCCGGTTCAGCCGCGGATGCCGAGGATCGCGTCGAACATGGTCGACGCGGTCTGGATCACCTTGGCATTGGCCTGGTACATCTGCTGGTACATCAGCAGGTTGGCGGTTTCCTCGTCCTGGTTCACGCCCGAGATCGAATCGCGGCTCGCGCGGATCTGGCCCGTCACGCTTTCCTGGGTGGTCGAAGCCACGCGGATTTCCATGGCGCGGTTGCCCACCTCGCTCACCAGCTTGGCGAAGGCGCCGTTGAAGGTGGAGGTGCCGCCGTCCATCGCGGTCTTGCGCTGCAGCGCGCCGAGCAGCAGCGCGTTGCTGCCGTCGGACACGCCACCGGCGTTCTTGCCGATGGTGAAGGTGTCGCCCCCGGCGGGCGCGCCGCTGAGCTTGACCTCGATGCCGTCGAAGCGGATGGAAGCGCCGGCGGTGTAGGGCACGGCCGTGCCGGCGGGATAGTTGGTGGAGCTGCCGTCGGCCAGCGTCACCGTGACTGCGGAGGTGGCCGGAAAGCCCGACAGCGTGTTGGCCGCGGCATCGTAGGCGAGCGTGACCGCCCCGGCCAGCGGCGCGGCCAGGTAGCCCGCATCGACCACGGCCGGGCTCAGCGCGCCGGTGCCCTTGTTGCCGACCGCCTTGCCCGTGACCAGCGGCGACGCGGCGGCCACCTTGGCCGTGTCGCGCACCAGCACGTCCATGTCGCGCGCGCCGGTGCGCGTCGGCTGCACCAGGAAGGAATCGCCGGCCTGCGCGGTGCCGCTGGCCACCGCGAGGCTCACGCCGTCGAAGCTGGCGGGAAGGGTCGTGAAGTCGCCCATCGACTGCTTGTCCGACAGCCGCGTGACGCTGTAGGTGAGCGTGCCCGCCACGTCCTTCACCTGCACCGAATAGTCGCTGGTCGTGAGCTGCGAGGTATCGGCCACGCTGGCGCCGAGCACCATGTCGCCCGCATTGCGCGCATTGGAAAACACGCCCGGCGCGGCTTGCGAGAAGAAGTCGGTGCCCAGCACGCCATTCAGGTCGACGCCGAGCTTGTGCTGGTCGTTGAACTCGCTGCCCAGCGCCATGGCCAGGCGGCCGACGGCGTTCTGCGTGCTGGTGAGCGTCTCGGCGCGGAAGGCCAAGAGGCCGCCCAGCGATCCGCCGCTGAGCACGTCGTCGTTGAGTTCGGACACGGTGCCGGTGAGGCCGACCAGCGCCACCGCCTTGCGCGTCGGGTCGGCGGCGGACGAAACGGCCTGCAGCTGCGCGGCCCGGTCGCCCAGCACCAGCGTCTGGCCGTTGCCGATGAAGACGTTGTACTGGCCGCTGTCCTGCTCCAGCACCTTCACGCCCACGATCTTGCCGAGCTCGCTCACCAGCTGGTCGCGCTGGTCCATCAGGTCGTTGGGCGGCTGGCCGCCGGCCATGGCACCGAGCTGGCTGATCTGCTGGTTCAGGCTCGCGATCTGCGTCGCATAGGTGTTGATCTGCGCGGTGCTGCCTTCGATCTGGTCGTTGACCGAACTGTTGAGGTCCGTGAGGTACTGGTCGGTGGAGCGGAACTTGTTGGCCAGCGTCTGCGCCGCGCTGATGAGCTGCTGGCGTGCCGCCGGATCGGCCGGCGTGTTGGCCACGCCCTGCACGCTGGCGAAGAAGCTCTGCATCAGCGGCGTGAGGCCTGCGGTCTTGTCGGCCAGCAGCGAGTCGATGCGGTTGATCTGCGATCCGTAGCTGGCGAGCGCCGCGCCCGCGGCTTCGGCGCCGTTGAGCTGGGCCGTGAGATAGCTGTCGTAGCTGCGCTGCACCGTGGTGACGCGCGCACCGTTTCCGATGAACCCCGCACCGGTCGTCGTGCCGCCGTTGGACGAGACCAGCGCGGTCTGACGGCTGTAGCCGGCGGTGTATACGTTGGCCGTGTTGTGGGCCGTCGTCATGAGCGCGGATCGCGCGACGCTCAGGCCGGACAGGCCCGTTTGGAACATCGACATGAGGCTTTACCTGTAAAACGTTTTCTTGTTGGCACCGGGCATCGCTTGCGATGCCTGCTTCCTGTCTATCGGCAGGCGGCGCGGAAAATGAAGTGCCCGGTGGAACATTTCGGCTGGCTGCGCTTTCAGGCGGCGCGCCTGAACACGCTGACCGACGCCACCAGGCTCGCGGCCTGCTCCTGCATCGACTGCGCCGCGGCCGCCGCTTCTTCGACCAGCGCCGCGTTCTGCTGCGTCACCTGGTCCATCTGCGCGATCGCCTGGTTCACCTGCTCGATGCCGGTGCTCTGCTCCTGGCTTGCCGCGGTGATCTCGCCCATGATGTCGGTCACGCGCTTGACGCTGTCCACGATCTCGTCCATCGTGCGGCCCGCTTCTGCCACCTGGCGGCTGCCGGCTTCGACCTTGTCCACCGAGTCATCGATCAGGCCCTTGATTTCCTTGGCCGCGGCGCCCGAGCGTTGGGCCAGGTTGCGCACTTCGGAGGCCACCACTGCAAACCCTCTGCCCTGCTCGCCGGCTCTTGCGGCTTCGACAGCGGCATTGAGCGCGAGGATGTTGGTCTGGAAGGCAATGCCGTCGATCACGCCGATGATGTCGACGATCTTCTTGGACGAGCTGTTGATGGAGCCCATGGTGTCCACCACCTGGCTGACCACGCCGCCGCCGCGCACGGCGACTTCCGAGGCAGAGACCGCCAGCTGGTTGGCCTGGCGCGCGTTGTCGGCGTTCTGCTTGACCGTGCCGGTGAGCTGTTCCATGGAGGCCGCCGTCTGCTCCAGCGAGCTGGCCTGCTCCTCGGTGCGCGAGGACAGGTTCTGGTTGCCCGCCGCGATCTGGGTCGAGGCCGACACCACGTTCGACACGTTGCTGTCCACGTCCACCACGATGGCCGAGAAGTTGGCGCTCATCTGGTTCAGCGCACGCAGCAGATGGCGCATCTCGTCCTCGGGGCGGACCTCGAACCTCGCAATGCCTCCGGAGGCGATGGCCTGCGCCACCTGCACCGCCTGGTCCATGGGCCGGAACACCGTGCGGTCGAGGAAATAGCCGAAGCCCGCCCAGGCCAGTGCGCACACCACGGCGCCCGCGGCCCAGGCTTCGGGGCCGGCCCAGCCGAGCCAGCCCGCGGCGCCGAGCACCAGCATCGACACGGCCGCGGCCGTGGCCGAGCCCAGCACACGCAGGCGGATGGGAAGACGGCGCAGGCGGGCCAGGATGCTTGTCCAGCCGCGCTTGACGACTTCGCCCTGCCGGATCGCCAGGCCCTGGGCCTGGCCTTCCCTGAACCTGCGATAGAGCTGCTCGGCCTGCGCCACGTCCGCGCGATCGGGCTTGCTGCGCACCGACATGTAGCCTTCGACCTCGCCCCTGCGGCGGATCGGCGTCACGTTCGCAAGCACCCAGTAGAAGTCACCGTTCTCGCGCCGGTTCTTGATCACACCGGTCCAGGGCAGCCCCTGCTTCAGGGTTTCCCACATGTCGGCAAAAGCCTCGGGCGGCATGTCGGGATGCCGGATCATGTTGTGCGGCTTGCCGATGAGCTGCGCCACGGCGTAGCCGCTGGCGGCCACGAAGGCCGGGTTGACGTAGGTGATGCGTCCCTTCAGGTCGGTGCGCGACACCAGTGCTGCGTCGTCATCGAGCAGGTATTCTTTGGCGGTAACGGGTAGATTGACTCTCATGAATTCCGGGTCGATGGGTTTGTTTTTTTCTAGGCGAAGGCTGGCTCTGTGGACCGCAGCGCCAGGGCTGCGTGGGCACCGCCGGATGCGCCGGGCGAAAGGGCCGGGTCGCGCGCGCTTCTTGCACCGGCCTCGAGCCTGAACACGCTGACCGACGCCACCAGGCTCGCGGCCTGCTCCTGCATCGACTGCGCCGCGGCCGCCGCTTCTTCCACCAGCGCCGCGTTCTGCTGCGTCACCTGGTCCATCTGCGCAATCGCCTGGTTCACCTGCTCGATGCCCGTGCTCTGCTCCTGGCTCGCGGCCGTGATCTCGCCCATGATGTCGGTCACGCGTTTCACGCTGTCCACGATCTCGTCCATCGTGCGGCCCGCT
>NZ_RXFQ01000020.1 GCF_003951285.1 Variovorax beijingensis
CGGCTTCCCGCAGGCACTGCGCAAACTGCGCGGCGGCAGGCGGGCTGGCGCGTGGCTTGCGTTGCAGGAGACCCACCTCGCGGTGGAACGTGAGCTCGCCGAGCGAGAGCATGCGAACACCCGCGGGCAGCGGAAGGTGCGCCTCGACCAGCGGAACGAGCGCAACGCCCAGCCCCTTGGACGTCATGTGGATGAGCCCAGCGATCTCGTCCAGTTCGATCGAATCGTTGACCGCAATGCCTTCGCGCCGGAGGAATCTCTCCACCATGCGGCCGCCGAAGGACGCGCGGTCGTAGCGCAGGAAGGGCTGCTCCTGGAGGAGGGCGCGCCAGTCCTTGCCCGGCAGTTTTTTTGGCGCGATGAGCACGTATGGTTCCTGTACCAGCGGCTGCCACGCCAGCTCCGGAAGAATGCCGAACGGCGGCCGGATGATCACCGCCGCATCGATCGTGCCGGCGTCGAGCTCGTCCATCAGCCGCATCGAGACGCCGGGCGACACATGGACGCGCAGCTGCGGCTGCTGCTTGCGCAGCCGTGCAAGCGCCCGCGCCACGAGCGTCGACTGCGCCGAGGCAATGGCGCCGATGCGCAGCAGCCCGCCGCTCGCGGCGTCATCGGGAAGCTCGCCGAGCTTGGCGTAGAGCGCGCAGATCTCCTCCGCGCGCGCCAGCGTCGTCTGGCCGGCCGCATTCAAGGTGGCGGAGCGGCCGGTCCGCTCGAACAGCTCGAACCCCAGGGCTTCCTCGAGCCGCTTGACCTGGCTGCTGACTGCCGACTGCGTCAGGCCGATCCGCTCCCCCGCGGCGGCGAAGGTGCCGTGGCGGCAGACGGCGATGAAGGTTCTGAGTTCGTTGATCATGAACCGAGCATCTCAAGAATCGATGCATGGTTCAATGATTCATCACGATGGACTGTCGTTGGCGCCTTCAGACGGCGAACAGCGAATCGAGATTCGCGAACGACTTCATCTCGATGGCATTGCCCGACGGATCGAGGAAGAACATCGTCGCCTGTTCGCCCGGCTCGCCCTTGAAGCGGATGTAGGGCTCGATCACGAACCGGGTCTGGCGCGCCACCAATTTGTCGGCCAGCGCCTGCCATTGGTCCATCGGGAGGATGGCGCCGAAGTGGCGCACCGGCACCTCGTGTCCGTCGACCGCGCTGCTGGCCTTGTGGCCGCATTCACCCGGCGCCAGGTGCGCCACGATCTGGTGGCCGTAAAAGTCGAAGTCGACCCACTCGGGCGCGCTGCGGCCCTCGGGGCATCCGAGCAGGTCGCCGTAGAAGGCGCGGGCTTCGGCAATGTCGCGAACGGGGAAAGCCAGGTGGAACGGAATTCTCGTGGGGGATGCATTCATGGCGGCCATCGGTCTGTGAGTTCAGGATGGGCGGGACTTTAAGCAGCGAATCTCATAATCGAAAACGATATATTTTCTTGCTGAGCATCGATTTTTTTGATGCTCGATCCGTCCGGCGAGCGGGCGCGTTCCCCCGGGAATTCCCGGGTGTCCAGCGCGTGGCCGCGATGGGATAGTTAGTTCGCCCTTCAAACTAACTAATTTCTTACACGGCGTTCTTCGCCGGGCACACCCTTCCAAGGAGAGACATCCATGCAACTCAAGCACACCCTGGCCGCCATGGCCTTCGGCCTTTCTGCCGTGGGCGCAGTGGCCCAGACCGTGGTCGGCGTGAGCTGGTCCAACTTCCAGGAAGAGCGCTGGAAGACCGACGAGGCCGCGATCAAGGCGCAGCTCGAGAAGCTCGGCGCCAAGTACATCAGCGCCGACGCGGGCGGCTCGCCCGAGAAGCAGCTGGGCGACATCGAGGGGCTGATGTCGAAGGGCGCCAAGGCGCTCATCGTGCTGGCCATGGACAAGGACGCGATCCTGCCCGCCGTCACCAAGGCCACGCGCCAGAAGGTGCCCGTGGTGGCCTACGACCGGCTGATCGAGGCGCCCGGTGTCTTCTACATCACCTTCGACAACGTCGAGGTCGGCCGCATGGAGGCGCGCGAGGTCTTCAAGGTCAAGCCCAAGGGCAACTACGTGATCATCAAGGGCTCGCCGAGCGACCCGAACGCCGACTTCCTGCGCGCGGGCCAGCAGGAGGTGCTGGACGCGGCCATCAAGAAGGGCGACATCAAGATCGTCGGCGACGAATACACCGAAGGCTGGAAGCCCGAGGTGGCGCAGAAGAACATGGAGCAGATCCTCACCAAGAACGCCAACAAGGTCGACGCGGTGGTGGCTGCTAACGACGGCACGGCCGGCGGCGCGGTGGCCGCGCTCACGGCCAAGGGCCTGCGCGGCATTCCGGTGTCGGGGCAGGACGCCGACTTCGCGGCGCTCAACCGCATTGCGCTGGGCACGCAGACCGCCACCATCTTCAAGGACTCGCGCGAACTCGGCCGCGAAGCCGCCAGCGCCGCCATCGCGCTGTCGCAGGGCAAGCCGGTCGAGAAGGCCGCGCCCTGGAATTCCGGGCCGAAGAAGATCTCGCTGTCGTCGCGCCTGCTCACGCCGGTGCCGATCACGCGCGACAACCTCGACGTGGTCGTGAAGGCCGGCTGGATCAAGAAGGACGAGCTCTGCAAGGGCGTCCCGGCGGCCAGCGCACCCGCGGCCTGCAAGTAGCACAGCCGCGAGCAGCGCCGCCAATCCGCGCCGCACTGCCGCGTCCGGCCGGCCCATGAGCCCGCCCGGAGCGCTGCCGCACACCTGTTGTTCCTTCGAGAGGATCTGAAAAATGAGCAATCCAACGCCAGGCTGGTGGCGGCGCACGGGCGTCGACCTGCGGCTCCTGCTGATGAGCGTGCTGCTGATCGCCATGGGGGTGGTCTTCAACGTGATGTCGGGCGGCGTGTTCCTGTCGCCCGAGAACCTCTACAACGTGGCGCAGCAGACGGCGGTGGTGGGCATCGTGTCGACGGTGATGGTGCTGGTGATCGTGGCGCGCCACATCGACCTGTCGGTCGGCTCGGTCATGGGCTTCGTGGGCGTGCTGATCGCCTACCTGCAGTACACCTCGGGCTGGTCGTGGCCCGCGGCCTGCCTCGCGGGCCTTGCGGTGGCGCTGCTGGTGTCGATCTACCAGGGCTGGCTCACGGCGATGCTGGGCGTGCCCTCGTTCGTGGTCACGCTCGGCGGGCTGATGTCGTTCCGAGGCGCGGCCTTCCTGGTGGCCGACGGCAAGACGCAGCCCGTGAACGACGAGTTCTTCCAGCGCCTGGGCGGCGGCTACGACGGCGGCATCGGCACCACCGCGACGTGGATCCTCGCGGGCTTCGTGGCGCTGGTGCTGTTCGCGCGCATGCTGCAGAAGCGCCGCGCGCGCGCGCACCACGAAATGCCCAACGAGCCGCTGTGGCTGGAGCTGCTGCTCACGGCGGTGCCCGCGGCCGTGGTCTTCGTCTTCGCGGCGGTCATGAACAACTATCAGATCGCCTCGAAGGACGCGCCGCAGGGCCTGCCGATCCCGGTGCTGATCTGGGCCGTGGTGGCGATCGTGCTGTCGTTCATCGTGCACCGCACGCGCTTCGGCCGCTACGTGTTCGCGATGGGCGGCAACCCCGATGCGGCGGCGCTGGTGGGCATTCCGGTCAAGCGCGTCACGCTGATGCTGTTCGCGCTGCTCGCGGTGCTGGTGACGGTGGCGGCCATCGTGTCGATCGCGCGGCTCAATGCGGGCACCAACTCTCTCGGCACGGGCATGGAGCTGTACGTGATCGCGGCGGCCGTGATCGGCGGCACGGCGCTCGCGGGCGGCACCGGTTCGATCTTCGGCTCGGTGCTGGGCGCGCTGATCATGCAGTCGCTCGACAGCGGCATGCTGCTGCTCGACGTACCGATCGGCAAGCGCATGGTGATCATCGGGCAGGTGCTGATCGTGGCGGTGGTGTTCGATGTTCTCTATCGCAAGCGCTTTGGAGAGAACTGAGATGAGCACCATCGACACATCCAAAACCCTCGTCGAACTGCGCGACATCCGCAAGGCCTTCGGCGGCGTGAAGGCCGTGGACGGCGTGAGCATCAACCTCCATCCCGGCGAAGTGGTGGCCGTGCTCGGCCACAACGGCGCGGGCAAGTCCACGCTCATGAAGATGCTCGCGGGCGCCTACCCGGTCGATTCGGGCGACACGCTGATCGCAGGCGAGAAGGTCCACATCCGCACGCCCGCCGAGGCGCAGGCGCTCGGCATCGAGACCATCTACCAGACCCTCGCGCTGGCCGACAACCTCGACTCCGTGTCCAACCTCTTTCTCGGGCGCGAGAAGATGACGCGCTGGAACACGCTCGACGACCACTTCATGGAAGTGCAGGCGCGCAAGGTGTTCCAGCGCCTGAACAGGAACTTCACCAACATCCGCATTCCGGTGCGCAGGCTCTCGGGCGGGCAGCGGCAGGTGGTGGCGATCTCGCGCGCGCTGTACTTCAATGCGCGCATCCTGATCATGGACGAGCCCTGCGCCGCGCTCGGCCCCGAAGAAACCGCGATGGTCGGCGGGCTCGTGAAGCAGCTCAAGGCCGACGGCGTCGGCATCTTCCTGATCACGCACGACATGCCCGACGTGTTCTCGCTGAGCGACCGCGTCGCGGTCATGAAGAACGGCAAGCTCGTGGGCACCTACCGCACCGCGGACGTGACCGAAGACGAAGTGCTCGGCATGATCATCGCCGGCAAGCGCCCCGAGGGAAAAGAGCAGGCTCACAGGTGAACGAAGGCAGGGTGGCCCCGTGACCATCGGCGACCAGCAGCTGCTCAAGCGCATGAACCGCAGCGTGCTGCTGCGCCTCCTGCGTGCGCGCCCGGGCCTGTCGCGCGCACGGCTTGCGAGCGAGAGCGGCCTCACCAAGTCGACCGTGAGCCTGCTGGTGCGCGAACTGCTTGACGAGGGCTGGCTCAGCGAAGCGGGCACCACCGTCGCCGATGGGCTGGGGCGGCCGTCCACGCCGCTGCAGATCAACGTCGGCGTGCGCGCATTGATGGGTGTCGAGATCGCGGTCGAGACGGTGCGCCTGGTCTGCGTCTCGCTGCAGGGCGAGGTGCTGCATGCCGACACGCAGGCGCTGGCCGACAGCGCACCGGCCGGCGCCTGCGCGCAGGTTGCGCGCATGGCCGCGGCAGCGCACGGGCAGCTCAACGCACTGGGGCTGCGCCTGTCGAGCATCGGCGTCTGCGTGCCCGGCGCGGTGGACGACTGCACCGGCATGGTCCGCTTCGCGCCCAACCTCGGCTGGCGCAACGTGAGCCTGCTGCCCGCGCTGGAAGAAGCCTTTGCCGCGGCGGGGCTCCCGGGCGTCACGGTGCAGCTGCAGAACGACGCCGATGCCGCCGCGCTCGGCGAGTACGAGTTCTCCGGCGGCGAGAGCGCGGACCCGCTGATCTTCGTGAGCTGCGACGTGGGCGTGGGCGCCGGCGTGGTGCTGAACGACCGTCTCTTCACGGGCGCGCAAGGCATGGCGGGCGAGATCGGCCACACCATCCTGCAGCTCGATGGGCCGCTGTGCTCGTGCGGGCGCCGCGGCTGCGCCGAGGCCTTCTTCGGCTCGCGCGCGCTCGAGCGCGAAGCGCCCGGCATGGCGCATGCGGCGGCCTTCTTCGGCGTGCTGCTGCAGAACCTGTGGGTCACCTTCGATCCGCGCGCCATCGTGCTCGGCGGCAAGTCCTGCACCGGCCATCTCGGGCTTGCGCAGGCGGCCTTCGAGAGCGTCGGGCGCCATGCCGATGCGGCCGGCATGCCCGCACCCGATCTGCGCATCGCGCGCTATCGCGCGCTTGCACCCGCCGTGGGCGCCGCCGCGCTGGCGCTGCACGAATACCTCCGGCCGCTGCAGCCCGATGCGCGCACGCGCCGGGCCCGCGCCGCGCGCAACGAATACCGAATACCTTCTGTCTAAAAAGATCGGCGGCTGGCGGCCGCGATTCCGGTGATGCACGGCGACATGCGCAAACCGCCTACGCGCATCGCCGCGGCCCTGGCCTAGGTTCGAGAAAAAACCTGGAGCCCAAGCCATGCCCGATGCCGCCGCGCGCGTTCGTGCGCCTTCTTCCGCGCTGCTGACCATCACCGCTGTTGTCATCGGCCTTGCGGGCCTGGGGCTGGGGGCGGCAGGCGCCTGGCTCGTCGTGCTCGGCGGCTCGTGGTACTACCTCGTGGCGGGGCTCGGGCTGATCGTCGCTGCGGTGCTGCTTCCGCGCGGCAGCGGCGCGGGACTCTGGGTCTATGCGGCCGTGGTGGCGTTCACGCTGGTCTGGGCCTTGTGGGAAGTGGGATTCGACTGGTGGCCGCTGGCGGCGCGCGGCGACGTGTTCTTCGTGCTCGGCGTGTTCCTGCTCACGCCCTGGGTGGCGCGTGCACTCGGGCGCCGCAGCGCCGCGGGCGTGGCGCCCGCGCGCGGTTTCCTCGGCGTGGTGCTGCTGGCTTTCCTGGCCGCCGCGGTGTTCTCGTGGACGCGCGATGCGACGCGCGTGGAGGGCACCATGCCGGCGCCGACGGCAGCCGCCGCGGCATCGGCGAATGCCGCACCCGCCCCGCCGAAGGACGACTGGACGGCCTACGGCGGCAACGGCATGGGCCAGCGCTATTCGGCGCTCGACCAGATCACGCCGGCCAATGTGGGCGAGCTGCAGGAGGCATGGCACTTCCGCACCGGCGACGTGCGCGGCCAGAGCGGCGACCCCGAGGAGACGACCTTCGAGGTCACGCCGCTGAAGATCGGCGAGCGGCTTTTTCTTTGCACGCCGCACCAGTCGGTGGTGGCACTGAACGCGACCACCGGCGAGCAGCTCTGGCGCTACACGCCCGAGATCCGGCGCCCGCTGGCCCTGCAGCACCTGACCTGCCGCGGCCTGTCCTACGACCCGGGCAGCGCGGTGCGGCCCGCGCCGGCCGCGGCTGCTTCATCGCCACCCACCGCGGGCGGCGACTGCGACGCCAAGCTCTTCATGCCCACGGCCGACGGCCGCGTCATCGCGCTCGACCCCGAAAGCGGCAGGCCCTGCATGCGCTTTGGCGGCGGCACGGGCCAGATCGACCTCTGGAAGAACATGCCCAACGTGAAGCCCGGCGCCTACTATTCGACCTCGCCCGTGGTGGTGACGCGTTCGCTCGTCATCGTGGGCGGCACGGTGCTGGACAACGTCTCGACCAAGGAGACCTCCGGCGTGATCCGGGCCTTCGACATCGACACCGGCGCGCTGGTGTGGAACTGGGACTCGGGCAACCCGGACGACACCGCACCCATTGCGGCCGACCGAACGTACACGGCCAACTCGCCGAACAGCTGGTCGATCTCCAGCGTGGACGAGGCGCTCGGTCTGGTCTACGTGCCCACCGGCAACCAGCCGCCCGACCAGTGGGGCGGAAAGCGCACCGAAGGGGCCGAGCGCTATTCGTCCTCGGTGGTGGCGCTCGACCTGGCCACCGGCCGCGTGCGCTGGAGCTTCCAGACCGTGCACCACGACCTCTGGGACTACGACGTGCCCTCGCAGCCCAGCCTCGTCGACCTGCGCATCGGCAGCGAGACGGTGCCCGCGCTCGTGCAGCCGACCAAGCAGGGAGAGCTGTTCGTGCTCGACCGCCGCGACGGCAAGCCCGTGGCCAAGGTCCATGAACGGCCCGCGCCGCAGGGGCCCGCCGCGGGCGACCACACCTCGCTCACGCAGCCGGTGTCGGAGCTGTCCTTCGATCCGCCCGCGCTCACGCCGGCCGACATGTGGGGCGGCACCGTGTTCGACCAGCTGGCCTGCCGCATCGCCTTTCACCGGCTGCGCTACGAAGGCCGCTACACGCCGCCGTCGACCGAGGGCTCGCTGATCTACCCCGGCAACTTCGGCGTCTTCAACTGGGGCGGCGTGGCGGTCGACCCGGTGCGGCAGATGGCGTTCACCACGCCGGCCTCGCTGGCCTTCGTGTCCAGGCTCATTCCGCGCACCGACGACACCTCGCTCCACGTGCAGGGCAAGGACCGGCCCAACGACAGCCTGCCCGCGCTGAACGAGAACTTCGGCGCGCCGTTCGCGGTGCAGCTGCGCGCCTTCACCTCGGTGTTCGGCCTGCCGTGCCAGGCGCCGCCCTGGGGCCATGTGGCGGGGGCCGACCTGCGCACCGGCCGGGTGGTGTGGAAGCACAAGAACGGCACCGTGCGCGACAGCTCGCCGCTGCCGCTGCCCTTTGCGATGGGCGTGCCCAGCCTCGGCGGGCCGATGATGACGGCCGGCGGCGTGGCCTTTCTCTCGGGCACGCTCGACTACTACCTGCGCGCCTACGACGTGGCCAACGGCAAGGAGCTCTGGCGCAGCCGCCTGCCCGCGGGCGGGCAGGCCACGCCGATGAGCTACCGCGGCAGCGACGGGCGCCAGTACGTGGTGGTGGCCGCGGGCGGCCACGGCTCGCTGGGCACGCGCACCGGCGACCACGTGATCGCCTACGCGCTGCCCAGGCGCTGAGCGTTCAGCCCGGCGCGCGCGGCGGCGTGCCCTTGTCCTGTTCGCGCCAGCCGCGCAGCCGCCGGTACAGCGTGCCGCGCGACACGCCCAGCTGCCGCGCCGCCTGCGACACGTTGCCGTCCTGCGCCGCCAGCGTTTCCTCGATCAGCTTGCGGCTGTGCTCGCGCAGGGTTTCGCCCGGCAGCGCTTCCGCCTGTGCGTGGTGCGGGGCGATCGCTGGCGTGCGCTCGTGCGCCGCCAACGGCTCGGCCGCCGCCGCAGGCTCGGCGGACAGCGCCGTGCCGGCTTCGCCGGGCACCGCCACCGCATGCCTGAAGTCCACGCCGTCGGCGGCCTTCAGGCGCGCCTGCACCCACACGCCCAGGCCGCTCGCCAGGCGCAGCGGCTGCGCGGCTTCGCGCCTTTCGAGCCGCAGCAGGCTCGCGAGGTCGTGGCCCAGCATCGATTCGACATCGCGCTCGCAGGCCTCTTCGGGCAGGCGCCCGATCAGCCGCGCGCCGGCACTGTTGAGCCAGGCGATGGTGCCGTCGGGCGCCACGCCGGCCAGCGCTTCCATGGGCGTGCCCAGCAGGGTGGGGCTGGCCTGGAAGCGCAGGATCAGGTGGTCGCGCGACTGCGCCTGCAGCAGGCGGTTCTCGATGGTCGTGGCGTAGAGCCCCACCATCGAGGCTGCATCGAAGCCGAAGCGCCGCGCCTCCATCGTGATGTCGAGCACGCCCGCGAGCCGGCCCGCCACGTCGCGGATCGGCGCCGCGGCGCACTGCATCTGCGACAGCACGTCGAAATAGTGCTCCGCGCCGTCGACCGTGCAGGCCTGCCCGGTGGTTGCCACGATGCCCGGCGCCGTGGTGCCGACGATGCGCTCGGAGATGTTCACGCCCACGCGCGCGGTCTTGCGCAGCACCGGCTGGTGCGCGGCGGCCGGCTGGTGCGTGACGTGCACCACCACGCCTTCGCCGTCCGTCAGGATCACGCGGCAGTCGGTGCCTGCGAGCGCGCTTTCCATGCTCGCGAGTTCCTGCCGCGCCACCTCGAGCAGCTCGCGGTTGCGCGCCAGCGTGGCGTGCAGGCGGCTCGGCGTGACCGCATCGAAAGGCACGATGCGCTGCCGGTCGCTGTGGTTGCGGGTGCAGCGCAGCCACGACTGGATCACCGCCTCGCCGACCAGGCCCGAAGGCCGCACGCCTTCCTCGAAGAACTGCTGCCGCGCGAGCGCCACGCGCTGTGCCGGCGTGCTGGAAAAAAGTTGGCGCGGCGCGGTTGCCGTGCCCAGCCGTTCGAAAGCCATGCTGTTCGCCGCTCCTCGCAAATCGGGGGAATCAGGAAAGGGAGATCGCTGCCCCTGTCGAATGTGTTCCGCAATGGAACAGCGCCGGACTGGGGAAATCCCGAAGGTGAACGCGAGTGCGGCAAAAACGATCCTTGCGGCACAAAGGAGACCCACGATGAAAAAGATCCACTCCGGTTTGCTTGTGCTCGCCGGTGCATTGCTGTGCCTGGGCAGCTCGCCCGCCGCGGCCCAGGCCTCGGCCGCCAGGCAGGTGAACGGCGACTTCATCCGCGCCAATGCGGCTGAGAAGAAGACCCCCGACTGGCCGAGCTACGGCCTGGACTACGCCGAGTCGCGCTTCAGCAAGCTCGACCAGGTGAACGCCGGCAACGTGAAGCAGCTGGGCCTGGCCTGGTCCTACAACCTCGAGTCCACGCGCGGCGTCGAGGCCACGCCGCTGGTGGTGGACGGCATCATGTACGTCACCGCGTCGTGGAGCGTGGTGCATGCCATCGATACGCGCACCGGGCAGAAGCTCTGGAGCTTCGATCCGCAGGTGGATAAATCCAAGGGCTTCAGGGGCTGCTGCGACGTGGTGAACCGCGGCGTGGCGCTGCACGAGGGCAAGGTCTACGTCGGCGCCTATGACGGCCGCCTGATCGCACTCGACGCCGCCACGGGGCAGAAGGTCTGGGAGAAGAACACCATCGAGGGGCAGAAGGGCTCCTACACCATCACCGGTGCGCCGCGCGTCTTCAAGGGCAAGGTCATCATCGGCAACGGCGGTGCCGAGTACGGCGTGCGCGGCTACGTCACGGCCTACGACGCGAAGACCGGCGAGCAGAAGTGGCGCTGGTTCGTGGTGCCGGGCGACCCGGCCAAGCCCTTCGAGGACGAATCGATGGCGCGCGCCGCCAAGACCTGGGACCCGAGCGGCAAATACTGGGAAGCCGGCGGCGGCGGCACAGCATGGGACAGCTTCGCCTTCGACCCCGAGCTCAACCTGATGTACGTGGGCACCGGCAACGGCTCGCCCTGGGCGCACAGGAAGCGCAGCCCCAAGGGCGGCGACAACCTCTACCTCGGCTCGGTGGTGGCCCTGAACCCCGACACCGGCAAGTACGTGTGGCACTACCAGGAGACGCCGGGCGACAACTGGGACTACACCTCCACCCAGTCGATGATCCTGGCCAACGTCACGCTCGGCGGCAAGGCGCGCAAGGTGCTGCTGCATGCGCCGAAGAACGGCTTCTTCTTCGTCATCGACCGCACCAACGGCAAGTTCATCTCGGCGAAGAATTTCGTCGACGTGAACTGGGCCACCGGCTACGACAAGAACGGCCGTCCCGTCGAGATCGCCGCCGCGCGCCAGAACGACAAGCCCGGAGACAGCATCCCCGGCCCCTTCGGTGCGCACAACTGGCACCCGATGTCGTTCAACCCGCAGACCGGCCTGGCCTACCTGCCGGCGCAGAACATTCCGGTCAACCTGATGGACGACAAGGACTGGAAGTTCGACCAGAACGCGCCCGGCCGCCCGCACGCCGCGCTGGGCTGGAACACCGCGATGGCGATCAACGCCGAGCCGCCCAAGAGCAAGCCCTTCGGCCGCCTCGTCGCCTGGGACCCGGTGGCGCAGAAGGAGGCCTGGGGCGTGGACTACGTCTCGCCCTGGAACGGCGGCACGCTCACCACCGCCGGCAACCTCGTGTTCCAGGGCACGGCCGACGGCCGCCTGGTGGCCTACAACGCGAAGACCGGCGAGAAGCTCTGGGAAACGGCCACCGGCACCGGCGTGGTGGCCGCGCCCGCCACCTACATGGTCGATGGCAAGCAGTATGTGTCGGTCGCGGTGGGCTGGGGCGGCGTGTACGGCCTCGCGCAGCGCGCCACCGAGCGGCAGGGTCCGGGCACGGTCTACACCTTTGCGGTGGGCGGCACCGCGAAGATGCCCGACTTCGTGCAGTACCGCATGGACAAGCTGGTGCAGGGCGTGAAGTACGACCCCGCCAAGGTCCAGGCCGGCACGATGCTCTATGTGAGCAACTGCGTGTTCTGCCACGGCGTGCCGGGCGTGGACCGCGGCGGCAACATCCCGAACCTCGGCTACATGGATGCGGCCTACATCGAGAACCTCGACAAGTTCATCCTCAAGGGCCCGGCCATGGCGCGCGGCATGCCCGACTTCACGGGCAAGCTCTCGGGCGACGACATCGAGAGCATCAAGGCCTTCATCCAGGGCACGGCCGACGCGATCCGGCCGAAGTAGGCAGGCGCGCTCCCCCAAGAAAAAAGCCGCCGGCCCGAAAGGGTGCGGCGGCTTTTGAACGGGAAGGCAGCAATCAGTCGGCGTACACGCCGGCGGCCTTGATGATCGGGCCCCACTTGGCGATCTCGGCCGAGACGAACTTCTTGTGCTCGGCCGGCTCGGTGCGCTTGTCGGTGGTGATCACGGCGCCGAGGCCTTCCTGGCGCTTGATGAAGCCCGGGTCCTTCATGGCGGCCTTGATGGCTTCGTTGAGCTTCTTCAGCACCGGTGCCGGCGTGCCCTTGGGCGCGTACACGCCGTGCCAGATCGTGACCTCGAAGTCCTTCAGGCCCGATTCGGCGAGCGTCGGCAGGTCCTTGAGAGCGGGCGTGGTCAGGCGCTTGGTCGTGGTCACGGCATAGGCCTTGACCTTCTTGGCCTCGATCTGCGAGGTGGTGTTGGTGGTCTGGTCGCACAAGAGGTCGATCTGGCCGCCCAGCAGGTCGGCGATGGCCGGCGCGGTGCCCTTGTAGGGAACCGGCGTCATCTCGACCTTGAGCGCGCTCTGGAACAGCAGGCCGCACAGGTGCGAGGCGGCGCCCAGGCCGGCATTGCCGAGGTTGATCTTGCCCTTGTTGGCCGCGATCCAGGCCGTCAGTTCCTTGTAGTTGTTGGCCGGCAGGCCGGGCTTGCCGATGAGCGTCATCGGCACTTCATTGACCATGCCGAGGTATTCGAAGTCGTTCTCGACGTTGAACGGCAGCTTGCGGTAGAGCGCCGGCATCGTCGACATGCCGATGTGGTTGAGCAGCAGCGTGTAGCCGTCCGGCGCGGCGCGGGCCACCTTGGCGGTGCCGATGGAGCTGCCGGCGCCCGCGGTGTTGTCCACCACGATCGTCGTGCCAAGGGTCTTTTGCAGGGCTTCGGCCAGATCGCGGGCCACCCGGTCGGTCGGGCCGCCGGCGGAGAAAGGCACCACCAGCGTGACGGTCTTGCCTGCGGGGAAATCCTGGGCATAGGCGCCGGCGGCAGCAGCGGCGAACGCCGTGAATGCAAGCAGTTTCTTCATGAGTGTCTCTCGGGTTGGTGAAATTCAAAAACGGCCGCGATCATAAGGGCTGACCATGACCTGACGAATAGCGAATAGCCCTTAGGCATGGGCCGAAATCCGCCCCTTCCTGGGGCATGATGCGCGCTCGCAAGTCGCGCCTGGGGAGGCGCGAAGAAAAACCACAACACCGCAGGCCTTCGGGCCGCATCGAGGAGGAAATTCCAATGGATCCATGGGTCTATCCGCGCGAGCGCTGGCTCGGCAACATCACGCTCTGGCTCGGGCTGCTGGTCTGGGTGCTGCTGGTCCTGGGCACCCTGGGCATCGCGCTCGTCTATGTGCTGCTCGGCTTCATCGCCTACGTGTTCGCACAGTCGGCCGTCATCGCCTGGATCAAGGGCACGGCCGTGAAGCTCTCGCCCACCCAGCTGCCCGAGCTGCATGCACGGTTCCTGGCCTGCTGCGGCCATCTGGGCATCCAGAACCCGCCCGAGGCCTACCTGCTGCACGGCGACGGCATCTTCAATGCCTTTGCCACGCGCTTTTTCGGCCGCAACTTCGTGGTGCTGCTGTCCGACGTGGTCGACGCCATGGAAGCCCAGCCCGACGGCATCAACTTCTACATCGGCCACGAGCTGGGCCACATCCGGCGCGGCCACCTCACGGGCCACATCTGGCGCGCCCCGGTGCTGTGGCTGCCGCTGCTCGGCGCCGCCTATTCGCGGGCCCAGGAATACACCTGCGACCTGCACGGCGCCGCCTGCTGCAAGCAGACAGACTCCGCGCCCCGCGCGCTGGTGGCGCTGGCCGCCGGCGCGCAGCAATGGCGCCACGTCGACCTGCAGCGCTACGCCGACCAGTCGGTGGGCAACAGCGGCTTCTGGGCCTCGTTCCATGAACTGATCGCCGGCTATCCCTGGCTCACCAAGCGCGTCGCGCGCGCCATCGATCCGGGCGCGAAGCTGCCGAGCCGCAATCCGGTGGCCTACCTGCTCGCGGTCTTCGTGCCGTACACCGGCCGTGCCGGCGGCGGCGCGCTGGCGCTGCTGGTGGTGGCGGCCATCATCGGCGTGCTGGCTGCGGTGGCGCTGCCGGCCTACCAGCAATACGAGTCGCGCGCGGCCGTCTCGCAGGCCTGGTCCGAAGCCGCACCGGTGCGCGAAGCGCTCGGCAACTACTACAAGCAGAAGGAAGAGATTCCCGATTCCCTGGCCACGGCCGGCGCACCCGAAACCCTGCCCGGCGGCTCGGAGCTGACGCTCGACCCCGACACCATGGTGGTCGAAGCGGTGCTTCCAAAGGCCAAGGGCACGCTGCGCATGGAGCCCTCGGCCACCGAGGACGGCATTGCCTGGAACTGCGTGGCCGGCGACGACCTGTCCGAAAAGGCGCTGCCGGCCAGCTGCCGCAAATAGCGGCAGGCATGTCGTAAGAGAAGGTTGCCGCCCGTCGAACCGTCCGACAGGCGGACCCGGCGGGCGCCGATGCGCGCCGCGGGCGTGGGCCCTAGGGTGAAATGTCATTGCCATCAAAAGAACCACCTTCAAGGAGTGACTCACCCATGCCCACCATCTCTTCTTCACTGGACGGAATGAAGGTTGCCATCCTCGTGGCGGACGGCTTCGAGCAGGCCGAGATGACCGAGCCGCGCAAGGCGCTCGACCATGCCGGCGCGCAGACCCAGATCGTTTCGCCGCTCGACGGCAGCGTGCGCGCCTGGAAGCAGCTCGAGCCCGCCGACACCTTCGAGGTCGACGTGCCGCTCAAGAACGCCAATGCCGACGAGTTCGACGCGCTGCTGCTGCCCGGCGGCGTCGCCAACCCCGACGCGCTGCGCATCAACCAGAAGGCCGTGGCCTTCGTGCGCGCCTTCGTCGAGTCGGGCAAGCCCATCGCGGCCATCTGCCATGGCCCATGGACGCTCATCGATGCCGGCGGCGTGAAGGGCCGCAGGATGACCTCATGGCCTTCGCTGCGCGCCGACCTGCACAACGCCGGCGCGACGTGGATCGACAAGGAGGTGGTGGTCGACAGCGGCCTGGTGACGAGCCGCAAGCCCGGCGACCTGCCCGCGTTCATCCGTGAGATGACGACGATGTTCGAGCTCGCGCACGAGGCGGCGATCCACTGAGCCTGCGGCGGCGCAGCGCGCACGCGGATGGGGCCGCGGGTTCCGGTACGCTCCCATCCCATGGCGGCATCTTCTTCGTTCGAGCGCGCGCAGCGCCTGCCCGGAAATTTCGCATGGATCGCGGTGGCGGTCGATGCGGCCCTGTTCGTGCTGGGCATGGCGGCGCAACTGCTGCCTTTCTCGCCGCACGGCGAGCAGATGCGCGGCGTGTATGCGCAACCCGGCGTATGGGTGCCGCTGCTGTCGCGTGCCGTGACGGTGTGGCTGCTGGCGGCCACGCTGGCGTGGTGCCATGCGCGCAAGGCGCTCGATGAGCGCGGCGCGGCCCGCATCGCGCAGCTTCGCGGCCCTGGCAGCCGCTTCGGCGCCGTGTTCCTTGCGGCGATGGTCGTCAACATGCTTGCACTGACGCCGCTGTTCTACCAGGCGCAGCTGCTCTTCATGCCGGGTGGGCCGCTGCATGAACGCGTCGGCACGTACGGCCTGCGGCCGGTCATGGCCGTGTCGATGCTCGTCCAGTCGGCCATCCAGATGCTCGTGCTCGTCGCGAGCGTGTGGCTGGCCGCCCGCTTCGCGCTGCGGGGGCGCGGCAGCGGGCCCGCGGGTTCATCGCCGGGCGCGGCGGATGGCGGCGCGGGCGCGGCACCGCCGCGCCGCGCGGTGGGCCTCGTGGCCGCCGCGACTTTTGTCTCGCTGCAGGTGTGGACCGGCCATGTGGCGAGCGGCTGGGTCGACACCTCGAGGGACTCGGACGCGGTGCCGCTTCTGCTCGGCTGGTTCGCAGTGCCGCTGCTGATCTGGGCGCTGGCGTTCTGGGGCGGCTGGCTCGGCGCCGCGCCAGGGCCTGTGCACACGCGTCCGTTCCGGGCCGTGGCGGCCGCGGTGTCGGCCTTCGTGCTGCTGCAGGCAGTTTGCGCCGCGCTGGCGCTCGGCGGGCTGCTGTGGATCGCGGGCGCGAGCTTCTCGGGCGTGAGCAGCGGCGGCCGCCTCGCGGCGCTCGCCGCCCTGATGGCGGCGATCTACCTCGTGCTGCTGGTGCTGGGGATGCGCACGGTCACGCGCCGGCTCTACCGCCGCTACTTGTAGCTGCGCGCGTCCTCGATCACCTTGCCGTCGTTCGGCAGCGTGCCCGGCGCCACCAGCTCGATGGTGCCGCGCAGCTTGGTCACTTCGCGCACCGCATCGGCAATGCGCGCCTCGAGCCCGGCCGGTGCACCTGCCGCGCATTCGAGCCTGAAGGTCATCTGGTCGTCGCCCATCTCGCCCGAGACCACGAGGCGCGCGCGCTGCACTTCCGGAAAGCGGCGCGCGATCTCCGCCACCTGCGAGGGGTGCACGAACATGCCGCGCACCTTGGTGGTCTGGTCGGCGCGGCCGAGCCAGCCCTTGATGCGCTTGTTGGTGCGGCCGGTGGGGCAGGTGCCCGCGAGCACGGCGGAAAGGTCGCCGGTGCCAAAGCGCACCAGCGGATAGTCGGGGTTGAAGGTGGTCACGACGATCTCGCCCACCTCGCCGTCGGGCACCGGGTCGCCGGTGCCGGGGCGCACGATTTCGACCAGCACGCCTTCATCGAGCACCAGGCCTTCGCGCGCGCTGGTCTCGTAGGCGATCAGGCCCAGGTCGGCGGTGGCATAGCACTGCGTGCCCTGCACGCCGTGCGCGGCGATCCAGTCGTGCAGGCTCGGGGGAAAGGCTTCGCCCGACACCAGCGCCTTGGTGAGCGAGGGCAGCTTCAGGCCTTTTTCCTCGGCTTTTTCCAAGAGGATCTTGAGGAAGCTCGGCGTGCCCGCATAGCCCTCGGGCTTCAGGTCGGCCATGGCTTCGAGCTGCTGCTCGGTCTGGCCGGTGCCGCCCGCGAACACGGTGCAACCCATGGCGCGCGCGCCGCTCTCCATGATGGAGCCGGCGGGCGTCATGTGATAGCTGAAGCTGTTGTGAATGAGCTCGCCGGGGCGAAATCCGGCGGCATGCAGTGCGCGCGCCGTGCGCCAGTAGTCGCGCGCTTCACCTTCGGGTTCGTAGATGGTGCCGGGGCTTGCGAACACGCGCGGCATGCGGGTGCCGCGGCCGATGGTGGAAAAGCCGCCGAAAGGGTCGTCGGCGCGGCGCTGCTTCTGCAGCTCGAGCAGTTCGGTCTTGCGCGTGACGGGCAGCTTGGCGAGTGCTTCGCGCGTGGTGACGTCGGCGGGCTTCACGCCGCCCAGGATCCTGGCAAACGCGGGCGCGGCGGTCTGGGCCTGTGCGATGTGCTTCGGCAGCGCAGCCAGCAGGTCGCGCTCGCGTTCGGCGGGGTCGCGGATTTCGAGGGCGTCGTAGTGGTCGGTCATGGATTCAATGCCCTTCTTCATGGGATGGCGACGAGCGCAGCGCTGCCCGCTCGCGAGCACCCGCGGAACCGGCTTTGCCGGGCCGCCGGGTGCGCCCCCTCGAGGGGGGAATCGAGCTACACGAAGTGAGCGAGGAACGGGGGTGGGTCATGCGAGCCACCTTTTCCGGCGCTTGTAGCTCTTGACATCGCGGAAGCTCTTGCGGTCCGCGCCGCCGACGCCAAGGTAGAACTCCTTCACGTCCTCGTTCTCGCGCAGGCTCCTGGCCTCGCCGTCCATCACGATGCGGCCGTTCTCCAGGATGTAGCCGTAGTCGGCGTAGCGCAGTGCCATGTTGGTGTTCTGCTCGGCGAGCAGGAAGGTCACGCGCTCCTTGGTGTTGAGGTCCTTCACGATCTCGAACACCTCCTCCACGATCTGCGGCGCGAGGCCCATCGAGGGCTCGTCGAGCAGCACCATGGTCGGGTTGGCCATCAGCGCGCGGCCGATCGCGCACATCTGCTGCTCGCCGCCCGAGGTGTAGGCGGCCTGCGAAGTGCGCCGCGTCTTCAGGCGCGGGAAGTACGCATACACCTTCTCCAGCGTCTCGGCAATTGCCGCCTTGCCGTCGGTGCGCGTGTAGGCGCCGGTCATCAGGTTGTCCTCGATGGTCAGGTGGGCGAAGCAGTGACGGCCCTCCATCACCTGGATCAGGCCGCGCTTGACCAGCTCGGAGGGCGACAGCGCCTCGATGCGCTCGCCGCGCAGCTCGATGCTGCCCTTGGTCACCGCGCCGCGCTCGCCGGCCAGCAGGTTGGACACCGCGCGCAGGGTGGTCGTCTTGCCGGCACCGTTGCCACCCAGCAGCGCCACGATGCCGCCCTCGGGCACCACGAGCGAGACGCCCTTGAGCACGAGGATCACGTGGTTGTAGATGACCTCGATGCCGTTGACGTTGAGGACGATGCTGGGTGAACTCATGGTGCTTCCAGGGACTGGCGAAGGCTGGGGCGGGCTTAGCTCTGGCAGTCGGCGGGCGTACGCGCCGTGAGCTTCTTCTCGGCCGCGTACTTGGCAGCGGTCGACTTCACGAGCGGCTTGATGATCTGCTCGTCGGCCTGCAGCCAGTCGGACGTGAACTTCCATGCCTTGCCGTCCCAGGTATGGATGCGCGCCCAGGCCGCGCCCATGTGGTCGGTGCACGAGGTGCTGATCGGGCGCATCACGCCGGCGAAGCCCAGGCCGTCGAGCTTGGCCTGCGTGAGGTTGAGGTTCTCCAGGCCCCAGCGCACCTGCTCGCCCGTCATGACCTTGCCCTTGCCGAAGCGCTCCTGCGCGGAGCGGATGCCTTCCACGCCGAGCATCGCGCTCATGGCACCGCGCATGTAGAGCACCTGCCCCACTTCTTCCTTCGGACCGGTGCCCTGGTTCTTGTCGTGCAGCATCGAGACCACGTCCTTCACGAGCTTGGACTGCGGCTCGGCGCCGTGCTGCATGGTCACGGCGTTGTAGCCCTTGGCGCCGTCGCCCACGTCCTTCACGTCGGGTTCGGCGCCGGCCCACCACACGCCGTACATCTTCTCGCGCGCGAAGCCGGTGGCCTGCGCTTCCTTGAGCGCGGTGGAATTCATCACGCCCCAGCCCCACAGCAGCACGTAGTCGGGCCGTGCCTGGCGAACCTGCAGCCAGGTGGCCTTCTGCTCGACGCCCGGCGCCGTCACCGGCAGCAGCTGCAGGTCGAAGCCGTGCATCTTCGCGCGCTCCTGCAGCAGCGGGATCGGCTCCTTGCCGTAGGGGCTGTCGTGATAGATCAGCGCGATCTTCTTGCCCTTGAGCTTGTCGAGCCCGCCTTCCTTCTTGGCAACGGCCTGGATGATCGCGTCGGCCGCCACCCAGTAGGTGCCGGCGATCGGGAAGTTCCACTTGAACACCGTGCCGTCGGCGCTTTCGCTGCGACCGTAGCCCACGGTCACCACGGGGATCTTGTCGACCGGCGCCTTCTCGGTGATGGCGAAGGTGGCGCCGGTGGACAGCGGCTGCACCAGCGAGGCGCCGCCGTTCTTGCCCTTCAGGCGCTCGTAGCACTCCACGCTGCGCGCCGTGTCGTAGCCGGTCTCGCATTCCTCGAAGGAGATCTTCACCCCGTTGATGCCGCCGCGCGCGTTCACCAGCTTGAGGTAGTCGACATAGCCATTGGCCCAGGGCGTTCCGTTCGGCGCATAGGCGCCGGTGCGGTACGACAGCACGGGAATGAACTGCTCATTGGCCTGCGCGAACGCAGGGGCCGCGCCTGCCAGCGCGGATGCGGCGGCCACGGCGAGTGCGAGTGATTTCAGCTTCATGGTTGTCTCCTGGTTTTGTATGGGAAAGTCACGCTCGAAAAAAGCATTGCTGTCTTCAATGAGGGAAGGGCCACAGGCGCAGCTTCTGCTTGCCCGTGGACCACAGCTTGGCCAGCCCGTGCGGCTCGACGATCAGGAACCACACGATGAGCCCGCCGAAGATCATCAGCTCCGCATGCGCGATGCCGACGGTCGAGATCTGCGCGCCGAACCAGCCGGCAATGACCGGCAGCACCTGGTTCAGCACGATCGGCAGCACGGTGATGAAGGCCGCGCCGAAGAAGGCCCCGGTGATCGAGCCGAGCCCGCCGATGATCACCATGAAGAGCAGCCGGAACGACTGGTCGACCGAGAACGCCGCCGGCTCCCAGGCGCCCAGGTAGACGAAGGCCCAGAGCGCGCCGGCCACGCCGATGATGAACGAGCTGACCGCGAAGGCGCTGAGCTTGGCGTACATCGGACGGATGCCGATCACCGCGGCCGCCACGTCCATGTCGCGGATCGCCATCCACTCGCGGCCGATGGCGCCGCGCACCAGGTTCTTGGTCAGCACGGCGATCACCACCAGCATCGCGAGGCAGAACAGGTACTTGCTCGCGGCGCTCTCGATCGGCCAGCCGAAGACCTGCAGGTTCGACACCGACACCGAGCCCGAGGGCGTGTCGAGCGTGAACCACTTGATGCGCAGGAACATCCAGTCGCTGAAGAACTGCGCGGCCAGCGTGGCCACCGCGAGGTAGAGGCCCTTCACGCGCAGGCTGGGCAGCCCGAACAGGATGCCGAACAGCGTGGCGCACAGGCCGCCCAGGATCAGCGCGGGAATCAGCGGCAGCCCCGGGAAGCGCACGAAGAAGTTGTAGGCCCCGTAGGCGCCCACCGCCATGAAGGCGCCCGAGCCCAGCGAGATCTGGCCGCAGTAGCCCACCAGCACGTTCACGCCCAGCGCCGCCAGCGAGATGATCACGAACGGGATCAGGATCGCGCGCATCAGGTAGTCGCTGGCCAGGAAGGGCACGACCGCGAACGCGAAGATCAGCAGCAGGCCGATCGCCACGCGGTCCTGCAGGATCGGGAAGACCTGCTGGTCGGCGCGGTAGCTGGTCTTGAACTGGCCGTTTTCTCTGTAGAACATGTTCAGACCCGATCGATGATCTTCTCGCCAAACAACCCCTGCGGCCGGAACAGCAGGAACACCAGCGCCAGCACATAGGCGAACCAGATCTCGATGCCGCCGCCCACGTACGGGCCCAGGTACACCTCCGAGAGCTTCTCGCCCACGCCGATGATCAGCCCGCCGATGATGGCGCCCGGCACCGAGGTGAGGCCCCCGAGGATCACCACCGGCAGCGCGCGCAGCGCCACCGTGGTGAGCGAGAACTGCACGCCGAGCTTGCTGCCCCAGATCATTCCGGCCACCAGCGCCACCACGCCGGCCACGCACCACACGATGACCCAGATGCGCGTGAGCGGAATGCCGATCGACTGCGCGGCCTGGTGGTCGTCGGCCACCGCGCGCAGCGCGCGGCCGGTGCCGGTCTTCTGGAAGAACAGCGAGAGCAGCGCCACCAGCGCGGCCGCGATCGCGGCCGCGTACAGGTCTTCCTTGTTGATCAGGATGCCGCCCTCGAACACCTTGTCGAGCAGGAAGATCGGGTCCTTCGGCATGCCGATGTCGATCTTGTAGATGTTGCTGCCGAACAGCGTCTGGCCCGCGCCGTCCAGGAAGTAGGCGATGCCGAGCGTGGCCATCAGCAGCGTCGCGCCTTCCTGGTTGAC
Source organism: Variovorax beijingensis (assembly GCF_003951285.1). GTDB lineage: Bacteria > Pseudomonadota > Gammaproteobacteria > Burkholderiales > Burkholderiaceae_C > Variovorax > Variovorax beijingensis. Next base: position 21,573 of record NZ_RXFQ01000020.1, read on the forward strand.
CAGGTGGCGCAGCACCAGCCGCTCGATCAGCCACGCCACCGCGAACATCACCAGGCCCGCCACGACGAAGGCCGCGCCGTTGGCGAACCAGCGGCTCTCGATGCCGGTCCACATCGGGATCCATTCGGCAAAGCGCGCCATCGCGAGCGCGGCGAACAGCACCATCGCGCCCTGCGCGAAATTGAACACGCCCGAGGCCTTGAAGATCAGCACGAAGCCGAGCGCCACCAGCGAATACAGCATGCCCACCATGAGGCCGCCGAAGAGGGTTTCGAGAAAGAAGGCCATCAGTGTTCGACCCCCAGGTAGGCGCGGATCACGTTCTCGTTGCTGCGCACTTCGTCCGGCGTGCCGTCGCCGATCTTCTTGCCGTAGTCGAGCACCACCACGCGGTCCGAGATGTCCATCACCACCCCCATGTCGTGCTCGATCAGCACGATGGTGCTGCCGAATTCGTCGTTCACGTCGAGGATGAAGCGGCTCATGTCCTGCTTCTCCTCCACGTTCATGCCGGCCATCGGCTCGTCGAGCAGCAGCACCTGCGGCTCCATGGCGAGCGCGCGGCCCAGGTCGACGCGCTTCTGCAGGCCGTAGGGAAGCTGGCCGACCGGCGTCTTGCGGTGCGCCTGGATCTCCAGGAAATCGATGATCTGCTCGACGAACTCGCGGTGCTTCGTTTCCTCGCGCTCGGCCGCGCCCCAGCGGATCGCCTGCTGGAAGAGGTTGGACTTCATGCGCAGGTTGCGCCCCGTCATGATGTTGTCGAGCACGCTCATGCCCTTGAAGAGCGCGAGGTTCTGGAAGGTGCGCGCCACGCCCATCTCGGCCACCTGGCGCGAGTTCATGTGCTTGAAGGTCTTGCCGCGGAAGGTGATGGAGCCCTGCTGCGGCCAGTAGACCCCGTTGATGCAGTTGAGCATCGAGCTCTTGCCCGCGCCGTTCGGCCCGATGATGGCCCGCACCTCGTGCTCGCGCACGTCGAAGCTGATGTCCGTGAGCGCCTTCACGCCGCCGAAGCTCAAGCTGATGTTCTGCACGTCGAGAATGACCTCGCCGACTTTTCTGTTGCTGCTCATGCGGCCGCCTTCACGATGGGGAAGGTCCTGGCCTCGACGATCTTCAGCGTGGCATTCACCACGCCCGTGCGTCCGTCCTCGAACTTGACCTGGGTCTCGATGTACTGCTCGGTCTTGCCGCCGTAGAGCGCGCTGACCAGCACTGCGTATTTCTCTGCGATGAAGCCGCGGCGCACCTTGCGCGTGCGGGTGAGCTCGTCGTCGTCGGGATCGAGCTCCTTGTGCAGCACCAGGAAGCGCGCGATCTGCGTCTCGCCCATGCCATCCTCGCTCGCCAGGTCGGCATTCACCTTGGCAATGCATTCGCCCACCAGCGCCAGCACCTCGGGCTTGCCGGCCAGGTCGACGTAGCCGCCGTAGGCCAGCCCGCGGCGCTCGGCCCAGTTGCCCACCGCCTCGAAGTCGATGTTGATGGCCGCGCAGACCTCGTCCCGCCCGTTGCCGAAGCACACGGCTTCCTTGATCTGCGGGAAGAACTTGAGCTTGTTCTCGATGTAGTTGGGCGCAAAGATCGCGCCGCTCGCGAGCTTGCCCACGTCCTTGGCGCGGTCGATGATGCGCAGGTGGCCCTCGCTGTCGAGCACGCCGGCATCGCCGGTGTGGAAGTAGCCTTCGGCATCCAGCACCTCGGCAGTGGCGTCGGGGCGCTTGTAGTACTCCTTGAGCACCGACACGCCGCGCACCAGCACTTCGCCGTCTTCGGCGATCTTCAGTTCGATGCCCGGCGCGGCCGTGCCCACGGTCTGCAGCTTGACCTTGCCGTCCTGCTGCAGGCAGACGTAGGCGCAGGTCTCGGTCTGGCCGTAGAACTGCTTGAGGTTGACGCCGATCGAGCGGTAGAAGCGGAACAGGTCGGGCCCGATGGCCGCGCCGGCCGTGTAGGCCACGCGGATGCGGCTCATGCCCAGCACGTTGCGCAGCGGTCCGTAGATCAGCAGGTTGCCAAGGCCATACATCAGCCGGTCGCCCATGCTCACTGGCGCGCCGTTGAGGATGTCCGCGCCCACGCGCTGCGCGAGCGCCATGAATTTCGCATACAGCCAGCGCTTCGGAGCCGCCGCGTCTTCCATGCGGATCGACACGGCCGTGAGCAGTCCCTCGAAGGTGCGCGGCGGGCCGAAGTAGTAGCTCGGTCCGATCTCGCGCATGTCGTTCATCACCGTCTCGGACGACTCGGGGCAGTTGAGCGTGAAGCCGCCCACCAGCCACTGCGCCACAGAGAACAGGTGGTCGCCGACCCAGGCCATCGGCAGGTAGCTCATGATGTTGTCGCCGGGGCCGAGCCTGTCGGTCTCCACGCCGCCGCGGCCCGCCGCGATGAAGCTCGCGTGCGTCTGGCACACGCCCTTGGGCCGGCCGGTGGTGCCCGAGGTGTAGAGGATCACGCCGACGTCGGTGGCCTCGCCGCTGGCCACCGCGCGGTCGTAGTAGCCGACGTGGGTCTTGTCGAATTCGCGGCCCAGTTCGCGCAGCTGCTCGTAGCTCATGAGCCCGGGCTGGTCGTAGTGGCGCAGGCCCTTGGGGTCGTCGTAGATGATGTGGCGGATGCCGTGCTGCTGGTCCTTCTGCAGTTCGCGGCACTCGAGCAGCTTGTCGACCTGCTCCTGGTCCTCGACGATCACGAAGTCGATGGCCGCGTCCTGCAACATGAAGACCATCTCGCTGGCCACCGCGTCCTGGTAGAGCGGCACCGGCACGCCGCGCAGGCTTTGCGCGGCGAGCACCGCCATGTACAGGTGCGGGCGGTTGGCGCCCACGATGGACAGGTTGTCGAAGGGCTTGAAGCCCAGGCTCGCGAGGCCGCAGGCCATCTCGCGCACTTCCTGCGCCACGGCGCTCCAGCTCCATGTTTGCCAGATGCCGAGATCCTTCTCGCGGATGGCGGGCGCCTGGGGCTGGGCTTGCGCATGCGCAAGCAGCAGACGGGGAAAGGTGGGGGCGGTGGTTTGCACAGTGGGCGGATCGTAGGCCCCACTTTGACGTCAGGTTGTCGTTCCAACGACAATCCTAGGGACACTACTCCCCGGAGTTTCCCGATGCCTCGCGGCCAATCCCCACACGGCGTGCCCGGCGGTTCGATCAAGGACCGCGCGCGTCCCGCCAACGCTGCCGAACTTGACGGCATTCCGTGGCTGCCCACGCTCACGCCGGCCGAGCGCCGCCGCGCCGAAGCCGCGCTGGTGGTGGGCGAGGCCGAAGTCGGCGACCTGGTCTGCCGCGTCGGCCGCTCGCCCACCTACTGGTTCGGCGTGGTCGAAGGCCTGCTCAAGATGAGCAACGACAACGCCGACGGCGGCTCCGTCACCTACACCGGCGTGCCGCCCGGCGGCTGGTTCGGCGAAGGCACGGTGATGAAGCGCGAGCCCTACCGCTACAACATCCAGGCGCTGCGGCGCAGCGTGGTGGCGGGGCTGCCGATCGAGAGCTTCCACTGGCTGCTGGACCATTCCATCGGCTTCAACCGCTTCGTGATGAACCAGCTCAACGAGCGGCTCGGCCAGTTCATCGCGGCGCTGGAGATCGACCGGCTCAACAACCCCGACGCACGCGTGGCGCGCAACCTCGTGTCGCTGTTCAACCCGGTGCTCTACCCCGGCGTGGGCGAGGTCCTGCGCATCACGCAGCAGGAGCTGGCCTACCTGGTCGGCCTGTCGCGCCAGCGTGTGAACGAGGCGCTCAACGGCCTGTCGGCAGAGGGGTTGATCCGCGTGGAGTACGGTGGGCTGCGCGTGCTCGACCTGCCGGGCCTGCGCGCGAGCGCGATGTCGAACAAGAAAAACAGCCGCTCACCCGAAACGGAAAATCCATGACCCTCAAAGACCAGCTACAGATCGTGCCCGCGGATGCGCAGGCCGCCTTCGTTCCGCCGCCCGAGGCGCCCAGGGCCAAGGCCGAAGACACCGGCCCGACGCTCGAGGAAGCCCTCGCGCGCAACGAGGCGCTCGCCGAGAAGATCGACGCCCTCGACGCGGTGCTCGCCAAGCCGCTCGCCGAGATCCTTGCCGAGCGCGAGAAGGCCGACGAGGCCGCGCTGGCCTGGGACCGCTTCGGCGCGATGTGGATGCTCTCGCAGCGTGCCATGCGCCGCGTGGCGCTCGACCTTGCGGCGCAGCTCGGCGTGAGCGAGGAAGAAGTCGTGGCGCGTGCGATGACCCATGCCAACGCGGTGCTCAACGGCGCCGACGAGGTCGACCTCGGCGGCACCATTGCGCCGGCGCAGCTGCAGCACATCGCGCGGCATCGGGCCTTCCTGCGCAACCAGTTCCGCACCGGCTGAGCCCGGGGCCTCCCGATACCGCTTAACCTCGCGCCTTCGTTCCAGAAAGACTTTCCCGATGACCGCTTCTTCCCATCTCACCCTGATCACCGGCGCCTCGCGCGGCCTGGGCCGCGCCATGGCCGAACAGCTGCTGCAAGCCGGCCACATGGTGCTCGGCATCTCGCGCAGGCAGGAGCCGCAACTCGCGGAGCTGGCGCAACAGGCCGGCGCCGAACTCATCCAGTGGGAGCAGGACCTGTCCGATCCAGTCGCCGCATCGGCGCGACTCTCGGCCTGGCTCAAGACGCTCGACGGCCAGCGCTTCGACAGCGTGACCCTGATCAACAACGCCGGCACCGTCGGCAACCCAGCACCGCTCGCGAGCGCGGTCGGCGCCGAACTGTCGCAGGCGCTGCGCATCGGCCTGGAGGCGCCGATGCTGCTGACGGCCGCCTTCCTGGGCGCCACCCGCGAATGGCGCGGCGCGCGCAAGGTGCTGAACATCTCCTCGGGCCTGGGGCGCAATGCCATGGGCAGCCAGGCGCCGTACTGCGCGGCCAAGGCCGGCATGGACCACTTCTCGCGCGCCGTGGCGCTCGAGGAAGCCGCTGCACCGAACGGCGCGCGCATCGTCTCGCTCGCGCCCGGCATCATCGACACCGACATGCAGGTGCAGCTGCGCGGCGCATCGGCCGAGAAGTTTCCGGACCGCACGCGCTTCGTGAGCATGAAGGAGGAAGGCCGGCTCGACAGCCCGGCCACCGCCGCGGCCAAGGTGCTCAAGTACCTGGCGCGCGAGGACTTCGGCCGCAACCCCGTGGCCGACGTGCGCGACCCGGCCTGAGCGCCGGCAAAGCGAGCACACCATGGCCACCGCAAAGTCGATCGACACCGGCGACTACAAGCTCTTTCCGTCGCCGAGGAACGTGCACCGCGTCATCTTCGAGCACCAGGTCTTCGTGCCGTACCCGTACGCGCTGATCGTGATGGACGAGTTCTACTTCAAGGGCCGCTACAGCCTGTTCTCCGCCTGCCGCTTGAGCGACGGCAAGATGGGCCAGCTGGCGACCTTCGAGCTGGCGTCGGACGTCGACATCTTCAACAAGAAGTTCACGCCGGACTGATCCGGCGCTACTGCATCGCGAACCGGTCGCGCTGCGCCTGCGCGCATCCGCCCATCACGGCCAGCGCGCGCTCCACCGTCGGTGTGCCCAGAACGAAGGGGTTCGCGGCCGGCGCAGGCTGCTGCCGCAGCGCGGCGAGCTTGGCCTGCGAGCCGTCGATGTTCGAATGGTTCGACAGCAGCACGTCGATGCGCTGGCTCTGCGCGATCGCGCCCATGCGCTGCGTGGCGCCGATGTAGGCGTCCAGCCGCGGCACGTCCTTGCCGAAATTGAAGCCGGTGCCGCCCCAGAGCATCGCGCGGTGCCTGCGACCGCCCGTGCTCACCTCGAACACGGGCGAGATCGTGCCCATGGTGTGGCCCGGCGTGAGGTACAGCGTGACACTGGTGTCGCCGAGCGTGATGCGGTCGCCGTCCTTCGCCGAGATGTCGCGCTTGGGCGGCGCACCCCAGATCGGCGTCGCGAACTCGAGCCTGGTCTCGGTCATGGTCCAGTCGGCCTCGCTCATCACCACGCGCGCGCGGTACTTCTGCGCGAGGTAGCCGGCGCCGCCGTAGTGGTCGCCGTGGCCATGCGTCACGATCACGTACTTGATCTGCGCCGGGTCGAGTCCCAGCCTGCGCATGCCGCCTTCGATGAGCGACGCGGCCTCGGCCTGCGTGTTGAGCGCATCGATCAGGATGATGCCCTGCGAGGTCCTGATCGCCCAGGCGCTGACCCAGTCGGCACCCACGAAGTACAGGTTGTCGAAGGCCTGGCCCGGCGGCGGCGCGGGCCGGTTGATGAAGCCGGTGAGGCTCTTGTCGAGCGCGTCCTGCGGCGGCCGGGCGGCGGGGGCGGGCTTGCACAGGGTCAGCAGGGCCTGGAGGTCGGTGCCCGCCGCGCGCGTGGCGGTGGCCACATGGGCCGCCACGCTGGCCTCCGACGGGGCGGCCGGCAGCCCTGCGGTGGTGCCGGCCGGCGTCTGCGCGCAGCCCTGCACCAGGGCGGCAACCGCTGCCAGGGCGGCGGCCTTCAACAGAAGGGCGTTCTTCGGATTCTTGCGCTGTGCTGCCATCGGTGTCTCCATGCCGTCGCTGCGGCCTGTGGTGGAGACGCCATTCTGCGGCCGCGGCGCTTATTCGATGGTCGCGCCCGAGGCTTGCACGATGCCCTTCCACTTCTCGTAGTCCGTCTTCAGCAGCGTCTCGAACTGTTCGGGCGTCATGCTCTGCGGCTCGGCGCCCTGCGCGACGATGGCGGCCTTCATCTCGGGCGTGGCCAGCAGCTTGTTGACCTCGGTATTCAGCGTGGCGATCACGTCCTTCGGCGTCTTGGCCGGCACGAAGAGGCCGTACCAGGTCGACACGTCGAAGCCCTTGTAGCCGAGCTCGGCCACGGTGGGTGTCTCGGGCAGCGAGGTGCTGCGCTTGGCCGAGGTCACGGCCAGCGGGCGCAGCTTGCCCGCCTTGATCTGCGCCAGCGCCGAAGGCACCGACGACACCATCAGGTCGACGTTGCCCGCGAGCACGTCCATCATGGCCGCGTTGGAACCCTTGTAGGGCACGTGGCGCATCTTGATCTGGGCGGCGCCGTTGAAGATCTCGCCGGCCAGGTGGATGGTGGTGCCGTTGCCCGGCGAGCCGTAGGTGACGGTGTCGGGCGCGGCGCGCGCGGCTTTCACCACGTCGTCGAGCGTCTTGAACTTCGAGCTGGCCTGCGTGACGATCACCACCGGCGTGTAGGCCACGTGGGCCACGGCCGTGAGGTCTCTCACCGGGTTGTAGCTCAGGTTCTTGTAGAGCCAGGGTGCGACAACCATGTTGTCCTTCTGGCCCATCACGATGTCGTAGCCCGTGGGCGCGGCGCGCGCGGCCTCGGCAATGCCGATGGTGCCACCGGCGCCGCCGCGGTTGTCGGGCACCACGGTCCAGTGGTTGGCCTCGGTGAGCTTCTGCGCGACCAGGCGCGCCAGGATGTCGGTGCCGCCGCCGGGCGGGAAGGGCACGACCATGCGAATGGGCTTGGCGGGGTAGGGCTGTGCCTGCGCGGGGACGGTGAAGGCCAGGGGAAGTGCCAGCGCGAGGGCCAGCGTGCCGAAGTGTCTGCGGATCATGGGTTTGCTTGTCTCTTTGTCTGAGCGATTCGGGGTTGCAGCAGCCGTGGATGGCGGCACACTGCACCAGGGGTGCAGTGTGCCGGAAGCGGGACCGTGCGGATTCTTCATTCGCGATGGGTCCCATATCGGCTGGCGGGGTATTTTCCGATGGATTGACAGCGGCCCGCCAACGCCAAATACTCCACCAAATGGTTGAGTATTTTTGGCTCGCCCGCCGCGCTTCCACTGCGCGATGGGCTTCACAGGAGACTCTCATGCTCGGAAATATCAACGCGGTGGCCAATCTCGCGGTGAAGGACCTCGCCGTGGCGCGCCGTTTCTATGAAGACACGCTGGGCCTGGCGCAGGTCGATGCCGAGGGCGACGAGGTGGTCGTCTATCGCAGCGGCAACTCCCGCATCAACGTATACCGCTCGGCCTTCGCGGGTACCAACCAGGCCACGGCCGTGACCTGGTCGGTCGGTGGCGACATCGAGCGCCTCGTGGCCGCGCTCAAGGCCAAGGGCGTGCGCTTCGAGCACTACGACATGCCCGGCGCCAAGCTTGAAGACGACATCCATGTCATGGGCGACATGAAGGTCGCGTGGTTCAAGGACCCGGACGGCAACATCCTCAACCTCATCAACGAGTGATGAGGATGCCCCCCGGGCCGAACCCGGCTCAGCCGAAGTTCTTTGCCGCGAAGTCCCAGTTCACCAGCTTGGCCAGGAAGGTCTCGACGAACTTCGGGCGCAGGTTGCGGTAGTCGATGTAGTAGGCGTGCTCCCAGACGTCCACCGTCAGCACCGGGGTGTCGCCGGTGGTCAGCGGCGTGCCCGCGGCGCCCATGTTCACGATGTCCAGCGAGCCATCGGCCTTCTTCACCAGCCAGGTCCAGCCCGAGCCGAAGTTGCCCACGGCCGACTTCACGAACGCTTCCTTGAAGGCGTCGTAGCTGCCCCACTTGGCATCGATGGCCTTGGCCAGCGCACCGCTCGGAGCACCGCCGCCCTGGGGCTTCATGCAGCTCCAGAAGAAGGTGTGGTTCCAGATCTGGGCGGCGTTGTTGTAGATGCCGCCGCTGGATTTCTTGACGATGTCCTCCAGGGGCATCGATTCGAACTCGGTGCCCTTTTGCAGGTTGTTGAGGTTCACCACGTAGGCGTTGTGGTGCTTGCCGTAGTGGTACTCGAGGGTTTCCTTCGAGTACTCGGGTGCCAGCGCGTCGAGGGCGTAGGGCAGGGGTGGCAGGGTGTGTTCCATGGTGGGTTTTTCCTTTCGGGTTTAGAAATCGAATCGAATCAAGGCGCGCTCTTCGGGCTCACCTGGTAGGCGCAGCGCCGCGCGCCCGCGAGCACGTGCTCGACGCGGCTCACGCTCACGCCAGGGCCCAGCACTTCGTCGAAGAGCTGCAGCTCGCTGCGGCAAAAGCCCGTGCAGGCGCGCGCCGCGGTGCAGATGGGGCAATGGTTCTCGATGAAGAGGAAGCCCTCGCCCTCGGGCCGCAGCTCGGCCATGTAGCCCTCGCGGCTGCGGATCTCGGCCAGCCGCTCGAGCTTGTTCCGGAGGCTGCGCGCGCCGCGCATGGCCTCGCGGTAGCTGGTACGCATCGCCTCCTCGCGCGCGCCGATGAGCCGGTCCATGCCCTTCTCGCCGAACACGCTGATGACGGCGCTGATCATCTGCACCGTCATTTCGGCATGCGTGTCGGGAAAGCGTGCGTGGCCGGCGCCGGTGAGGCGCCATATCTGCGTGGGCCTGCCGCGGCCCGCGGGGCGGCTCTCGGCATCGACCAGGCCCTCGGCCTGCAGCTTGGCCATCTGCTGGCGCACGGCCTCCACCGTGACGTCGAGCACCTTGGCGATGTCGGGAATGCCGAGCGCGCCGCGGGTCTTGAGCGTGGACAGGATGCGGTCCGCCGGCTGGTGCGGCATCCAGCCGGGCTTGGCGTCGAGGGGGCGCGTGGTCATTCTTTTTTATTCAAAGAAGCTGCTTTGATTATCAAGCGGCGGCCGAGGTGTTGTCGAGCACTTTGAAAAGGAGGGGACGCCTTTACGGTTTCTTTATGCGCCCCGGCCCACTCTGTTCCCTGTTTTTACGGGCGCCTGCCGAGACTCGAGTCCTTGTTTTCGCTTGAGGAGTGATGAATGGACTTCGTCTGGATGGGCGCCCTGCTGGCGCTGTGGGCCGTGGTGGCGGCCATGGCCGTGGGGCTGGACCGGCTCGGCGTGCCAAAGAACGCGGCGGCATCGGCGCAAGGGGACGCATCGTGATCGGCCTCGAAGCGCTCTATGGCTTCGGCGCGCTGGTGGCCGTGGTCCTGTTCGCGTACCTCGTGTTCGCGCTGATCTGCGCAGAGGAATTCTGAAATGACTGCCTCCGCCTGGGGCCTGCTGGCCCTTTTCCTTGCCGCACTGCTGGTGCTGGCCTGGCCTGTCGGCAAGTTCCTTGCCGTGCTGTGCAGCGAGCGCGTGCCGCGCTGGATGCAGCGCGTCGAGGCACCGCTCTACAAGATCGCCGGCACCAAGCCGGAGCAGTCGATGCACTGGCTGCGCTATGCGCTCGCGCTGCTGGCCTTCAACGCCGTGGGCGCGGTCTTCGTCTATGCGCTGCAGCGCCTGCAGGGCTGGCTGCCGCTGAACCCCGCGGGCATGGGCGCTGTATCGCCCGACTCGGCCTTCAACACCGCGGTGAGCTTCGTCTCCAACACCAACTGGCAGGGCTATGGCGGCGAATCGACCATGAGCTATCTCACCCAGATGCTCGGGCTCGCGGTGCAGAACTTCTTCTCGGCCGCCACGGGCATTGCGGTGGCCTTCGCGCTGATACGCGGCTTTGCGCGGCGCGGGGACGGCAAGGCCAAGGGCCTGGTCGGCAACTTCTGGGCCGACCTCACGCGCATCACGCTCTGGGTGCTGGTGCCGCTGTCGTTCGTGCTCGCGGTGTTCTTCGTGAGCCAGGGCACGATCCAGAACTTCGATGCCTACAAGACCGTGCAGACCGTCGAGGCCACGACGGCGGGCGGGCAGACGCTCGCCATGGGCCCGGTGGCTTCGCAGGAAGCCATCAAGATGCTCGGCACCAACGGCGGCGGCTTCTTCAACGCCAACTCGGCGCATCCGTACGAGAACCCGACCGCGCTCAGCAACCTGCTGCAGATGATCGCGATCTTCCTGATTCCGGCAGGCCTGTGCTTCGCGTTCGGGCGCGTGGCGGGCGACCTGCGCCAGGGCTGGGCGGTGCTCGCGGCGATGACGGTGATGTTCGTGGCCGCGGTGATGGTCATCACCCCCGCCGAGCAGGCCGGCAATCCGCTCCTTGGCGCGCTGGGCGTCGACCAGCTGCATGGCGCGCTGCAAGGCGGCGGCAACATGGAAGGCAAGGAAGTGCGCTTCGGCATCGATGCCTCGGCGCTGTTTGCCGCCGTCACCACGGCCGCCTCGTGCGGCGCGGTGATTTCGATGCACGATTCCTTCACGCCGCTCGGCGGCATGGTGCCCATGGTGCTGATGCAGCTCGGCGAGGTGGTGTTCGGCGGCGTGGGCAGCGGCCTGTACGGCATGCTGATCTTCGCGATGCTCGCGGTGTTCATCGCGGGGCTGATGATCGGCCGCACGCCCGAGTACCTTGGCAAGAAGATCGAGGTGCGCGAGATGAAGCTGATCTCCATCGCCATCCTGGTCACGCCCGTGCTGGTGCTGGCCGGCACGGCGGTGGCGGTGATGGCCGGCGCGGGCAAGGCCGGCATCGCGAACCCCGGTGCGCATGGCTTCTCCGAAATTCTTTACGCGCTGAGTTCGGCTGCCAACAACAACGGCAGCGCCTTTGCGGGCCTGTCCGCCAACACGCCGTTCTACAACGGCCTGCTCGGGCTTGCGATGTGGCTCGGCCGCTTCGCGGTGATCGTGCCGGTGCTGGCCATTGCCGGTTCGCTCGCGGCCAAGCAGCGCCTGCCCGTCACCGGCGGCACGCTGCCCACGCACGGGCCGCTGTTCGTCTCGTTGCTGATCGGCACCGTGCTGCTGGTCGGCTTGCTCAACTACGTGCCGGCGCTGGCCCTGGGGCCGGTGGTCGAACACCTCGTGCTCTGGAAATGAAGGAGCGCACCATGACCAACTCAAAGACCTCCCTCTCGCTGCTCGACGCGGCGCTGGTGAAGCCCGCGCTGTGGGGCGCCTTCGCCAAGCTGAATCCGCGCACGCAGTGGCGCAATCCGGTGATGTTCATCGTCTACATCGGCAGCATCCTCACGACGCTGCTCTGGGTGCATTCGCTGAGCTTCCCCGGCGACACCGGCATGAAGCCGGCCTTCGTGCTGGCCATCACCGTCTGGCTGTGGTTCACCGTGCTGTTCGCGAACTTTGCCGAAGCCCTGGCCGAGGGCCGCAGCAAGGCGCAGGCCGCTTCGCTGCGCGGCCTGCGCAAGGACACCTGGGCCAAGAAGCTCAAGGAGCCGCACCACGGCGCGGCGTTCCTGCCGGAGCAGGCGCCCAACTTGCGCAAGGGCGACGTGGTGCTGGTCGAGACCGGCGACGTCATTCCGCTCGACGGCGAAGTGATCGAAGGCGTGGCCTCGGTCGACGAGAGCGCCATCACCGGCGAATCGGCGCCCGTGGTGCGGGAGTCGGGCGGCGACTTCTCGGCCGTGACCGGCGGCACGCGCGTGCTGTCCGACTGGCTGGTGGTGCGCATCTCGGTGAACCCGGGCGAGTCGTTCCTCGACCGCATGATCGGCATGGTCGAGGCGGCCAAGCGCCACAAGACGCCCAACGAGATCGCGCTCACCATCCTCCTGGTGGCGCTCACGCTGGTGTTCCTGATGGTCACCGTCACGCTGCTGCCGTTCTCGGCGTTCAGCGTCGAGGCCGCGGGTGCGGGCACCGTGGTGTCGCTCACCGCGCTGGTGGCGCTGCTGGTGTGCCTGATCCCGACCACCATCGGCGGCCTGCTCTCGGCGGTGGGCGTGGCCGGCATGAGCCGCATGATGCAGGCCAACGTGATCGCCACCTCGGGCCGCGCGGTGGAGGCGGCCGGCGACGTCGACGTGCTGCTGCTCGACAAGACCGGCACCATCACGCACGGCAACCGCCAGGCCAGCGCCTTCCTGCCCGCGCCCGGTGTGCCGAAGGGCCGCCTCGCCCGCGCCGCGATGCTCGCGTCGCTGGCTGACGAAACGCCCGAAGGGCGCAGCATCGTCGACCTTGCGCGCCGCGACGGCCTGGAGGCCGCATCGGTCGAAGGCGCGCGCTTCGTGCCCTTCACCGCGCAGACCCGCATGAGCGGCGTCGACTTGCCGGCCGCATCCAACAGCCTCGACACCGACGCGGTGCTGCTTCGCAAGGGCGCCGTCGATGCGATCCGCCGGCATGTCGAATCGCTGGGCGGCAGCGTGCCGGCCGAGGTGCTGCGCGCGTCCGAGGAAACGGCGCGCCGCGGCAGCACGCCGCTGGCCGTGGCCGAGGGCAACCGCGTGCTCGGCGTGGTCGAGCTCAAGGACATCGTCAAGACCGGCATCAAGGAGCGCTTTGCCGAGCTGCGCCGCATGGGCATCAAGACCGTGATGATCACCGGCGACAACAAGCTCACCGCCGCGGCCATCGCGGCCGAGGCCGGCGTCGACGACTTCCTGGCCGAAGCCACGCCCGAGGACAAGCTCGCGCTGATCCGCAAGTACCAGTCCGAAGGCCGCCTGGTCGCGATGACCGGCGACGGCACCAACGACGCGCCGGCCCTCGCGCAGGCCGATGTGGCGGTGGCCATGGGCAGCGGCACGCAGGCCGCGAAGGAGGCCGGCAACATGGTCGACCTGGATTCGAATCCGACCAAGCTGCTCGAGGTGGTGGAAACCGGCAAGGCGCTCCTGATGACGCGCGGCTCGCTCACCACTTTCTCGATCGCGAACGACGTGGCGAAATACTTCGCGATCATTCCGGCGATCTTCGTCTCGACCTATCCGCAGCTCGGCGCGCTCAACGTGATGCGGCTCGCGAGCCCGTCGTCGGCCATTCTGTCGGCGGTGGTCTTCAATGCGCTGGTCATCGTGTTCCTGATTCCGCTCGCGCTCAAGGGCGTGCGCTACCGGCCGGTGGGCGCGGCCGCGCTGCTGCGCCGCAACCTGGCCATCTACGGCCTTGGCGGCCTGCTCGTTCCCTTCGTCGGCATCAAGCTGATCGACTGGCTGCTGGTCGCAGTCCATCTGGTCTGAGGAGTTCTTCACCATGAACAACGTCATTCGTCCCGCGCTCGTGCTGTTCGCACTCCTGGGCGCGCTCACCGGCCTGGTCTATCCGCTGGCCGTCACCGGCGCCGCCAAGGCACTGTTTCCGTCGCAGGCCGCCGGCAGCCTGGTCGTGCAGGGCGGCACCGCCGTGGGCTCCAGCCTCATCGGACAGAACTTCAGCGATCCGAAGCACTTCTGGGGCCGGCCTTCGGCCACCGCGCCGCAGCCCTACAACGCGAGCGCTTCGGGCGGCTCGAACCTCGGGCCGCTCAACCCGGCGCTGGCCGATGCGGTCAAGGCGCGCATCGAGGCGCTGCGCGCCGCCGACCCGGGCAACACCGCGGCCGTGCCGGTCGACCTGGTCACGGCCTCGGCCAGCGGGCTCGACCCCGACATCAGCCCCGCCGCCGCGCACTACCAGGCGGCGCGCGTGGCACGCGTGCGCGGCCTGCCGCCCGAGCAGGTGAATGCGCTGGTCGCCAGCCACACGCAGGCGCCGCTCTGGGGTTTGCTGGGCGAAGCGCGCGTCAATGTGCTGGCATTGAATCTCGCGCTCGATGGCCACTGACCTCTTCCACTTGCTGCTGGCGTTCGCAGCGCTCTTCGCGCCGCTGGTCTTTGCCTGGTGGGCGCTTTCGCGCACCGCGCGGCGGCATGCCAAGCGCCGCAAGGGCGGCCCGATGCGCTAACCTGCGCAGCCACCGCCATGTCACCTGACGCCCGCCCCGATCCCGATGCCCTGCTTGCGCAATTGCGCAGCGACGAGGCGCGTGCGCTGCGCGGCAAGCTGCGCATCTATTTCGGCGCCAGCGCCGGCGTCGGCAAGACCTGGGCCATGCTCAGCGCCGCGCAGCGCGAGCACGCCGCGGGGCGCGACGTGCTGGTCGGCGTGGCCGAGACCCATGGCCGCAGCGAAACCGCGGCGCTGCTCGCGGGGCTCGAGCTATTGCCGCCGCGCGAGGTGGACTACCGCGGCCGCACGCTGGCCGAGTTCGATCTCGATGCCGCCCTCGCGCGCAGGCCCGCCGTGCTGCTGGTCGACGAACTGGCCCACACCAATGCGCCCGGCTCGCGCCATGCCAAGCGCTGGCAGGACGTGCAGGAGCTCCTGGCCGCGGGCATCGAGGTGTGGTCGGCGCTCAACGTGCAGCATCTGGAAAGCCTCAACGGCACCGTCGGCGCCATCACCGGCGTGCGGGTGCACGAGACCGTGCCCGACACCGTGCTCGACGAAGCCGACGAGGTGGTGCTGGTCGACGTCACGCCCGACGAGCTCGCGGCGCGGCTTGCTGCCGGCAAGGTCTACCTGCCCCAGCAGGCCGAGCGTGCCGCGCAGAACTTCTTCCGCAAGGGCAACCTGATCGCACTGCGCGAGATTGCGCTGCGCCGCACCGCCGAGCATGTGGAAGACGACGTGCGCGGCTGGCGCGTCGAGCAGTCGGGCGCGGCCGGCCGCAACGGAAGCAATGGGCAGGGCGGCGAACTGCAGGCCTGGAACACCTCGGGCGCGATCCTCGCATGCGTCGGGCCGCACGAAGGCGCCGCGCAGACGGTGCGCACCGCGGCGCGGCTTGCGGGCCAGCTCAATGTGCGCTGGCACGCGGCCTATGTCGAGACGCCGCGGCTGCAGCGGCTCGCCGCCGAGGAGCGCGACCGCATCCTCGCGGTGCTCAAGCTGGCCGAGGAACTGGGCGCGGCCACCGCGGTGCTCACCGGTTCCGACGTGGCCGAGCAGCTGGCCGAGCAGGCGCGGCGGCTCAACTGCGCCACGCTGGTGCTGGGGCGACCGGAGCCGCCCACCGGCTGGCGCCGCTGGTGGCCCGCCACGCCGCTGCCGCTGCCGCGCGCGCTGGCCCGGCGCGCGCCCGCGCTCGACATCATGGAGGTCGGCCGCGCCGACAGTTCGCGCCGCTTGTCGCGTGCGCCCATCGCCGGCACCCGCGCCGACGACGACGACCACGAGAAGGCGCCCGTCCATTGGCCGGGCTATGCCTGGGCCACGGCCGCGAGCGTCGCGCTCACGCTGGTCTGCACGCCGCTGGCCACCGTGCTGGAACTGTCCAACATCGTGATGCTGTTCATGCTGGGCGTGGTCGGCGTGGCCATGCGCTTCGGCCGCGGGCCTTCGGCGCTCGCGGCCCTGCTCAACGTGGCGGCGTTCGACTATTTCTTCGTGCCGCCGCGGCTGTCGTTCGCGGTGAGCGACGTGCAGTATGTGCTGACCTTCGCGATCATGCTCGGCGTGGGCCTGCTCGTGGGCCAGCTGATGGCGGGGCTGCGCTTTGCGGCCGGCGTGTCGACCAGCCGCGAGCGGCGCGCGCGCTCGCTGTTCGAACTCACCCGCGAACTCTCGGCCGCGCTGGAGAGCACACAGGTGGTGGCACTGGGCGCCGCCGCGGTGCGGGGCCACTTCGGCGGCCATGCGCTGGTGCTGGTCACCGATGCGGCCGACCAGCTCGTGCTGCCGAAAAGCCCGCCGGAGGGCTTCGATGCGCAGGTGGCTGACTGGGCCTTCCGCCACGGCCAGCCCGCCGGCCTGGCCACCGCCACGCTGGCGGCGCAGCCCTGGCATTACGTGCCGCTGCAGGCGCCGATGCGCGTGCGCGGCGTGCTCGCGCTCTCGCCGGCGCAGCCGCGCTGGCTGCTGATTCCGGAGCAGGCGCAGCAGCTCGACACGCTGGCCCGGCAGATCGCGATTGCACTGGAGCGCGTGCACTATGTGGAAGTGGCGCAGCAGGCGGTGGTCGAGATGGAATCGGAGCGCCTGCGCAACGCGCTGCTCGGCGCCATCTCGCACGACGTGCGCACGCCGCTCACCGCATTGATCGCGCTGGCCGAATCGCTGCAGACGCTGCCGCCCGAGGCGCACGCCGAGGCGGCGCGCGCCATCGTCGCGCAGGCGCATGAACTGCACGCGCTGGTCAACAACCTGCTCGACATGGCGCGGCTCGAAAGCGGCCTTGCGGGCGGCGCGGTGAACCTGCGGCGCGACTGGCAGTCGGTGGAAGAGGTGGTCGGCTCGGCCATCCGCGCGGCGCGCCCCGCGCTCGGCCATACCGTGGTGCAGACCGCGCTCGAGCCCGGGCTTGCGCTGGTCGAGTTCGATGCCGTGCTGATCGAGCGCGTGCTGGTCAACCTGATCGAGAACGCCACCAAGTACGGCGCGCCGCCCATCGTGGTCGGCGCGCGGGCCGAGCCCGGCACGCTGATGCTCACGGTGCGCGACCACGGCCCGGGCCTGCCCGCCGCACTGCTGGGCCGCGAGCAGAAGCTGTTCGACAAGTTCACCCGCGGCGAAACCGAGTCGGCCACGCCGGGCGTGGGCCTGGGCCTCGCGATCTGCCGCGCGGTGGTGAGTGCGCACGGCGGCGAGATTGCCGCGGCCAATGCGCAGGGCGGCGGTGCAGAATTCACGGTCACCCTGCCGCGCCGGGAACCACCGGAACCGGCCGAAGAAGCCCAGCTCTGAACCCATGCCATCGCCCACCGCCATCGTGATCGAGGACGAGCCGCAGATCCGGCGCTTCGTGCGCGGCGCGCTCGAGGCCGAAGGCTGGCTGGTGCACGAGGCCGGCACGCTGCGCGATGGCCTGGCGGCGGCCGGCACGCGCCAGCCCGACCTGCTGGTGCTCGACCTCGGCCTGCCCGACGGTGATGGCGTGTCGCTGATCCGCGATGTGCGCGGCTGGTCGGCCGTGCCGATCATCGTGCTGTCGGCGCGCAGCGACGAGGCCGACAAGATCGCCGCGCTCGATGCCGGCGCCGACGACTACCTGACCAAGCCCTTCGGCACCGGCGAACTGCTCGCGCGCGTACGCGCCAACCTGCGCCGGCCGCGCGCGGCCGGCGGCGACGATCCGGCAGAAGCGGTGTTCCGCTTCGGCGAGGTCGAACTGGACCGCGCCGCGCGCATCGTGCGCCGCGCCGGCGCCGAAGTGCATCTCACGCCGACCGAGTACCGGTTGCTGTCAGTGCTCGTCGCCAACGCCGGCCGCGTGCTCACGCAGCGCCAGTTGCTGCGCGAGGTATGGGGCCCGTCGCACACGGACCAGAGCCACTACCTGCGCATCTACATGGGGCACCTGCGGCAGAAGCTGGAAGCCGATCCGGCGCAGCCGCGGCATTTGTTGACGGAGACTGCGGTGGGGTATCGGCTGGTGGTTTAGCTGGCGGACGCCGCGCCTTGCCGGGGCACTTACGCCGCCACGCCCTTGTTGGGATTGAGCAGAAATTTCTCCCCCGTCGCCTGTTTCCCGTACACCCCGATCGCATCGAGCTGCAGCGCCTCGAACAACGAAACCTCCCGCGTGTAATGGCTCGCAAACGTGGTCTTCAACTCCGCCACCACGCGCGCCTTCAGCCGCTGCACGCCTTCATCCCCGAGCTTCTGCAAAAACGGAAACAGCAGCCACCCGCCCATGCCCCACGCCATGCCGAAGTTGCGCACGAACTCCGTCGGCGAGCGGTCGAGGCCGCCGTAGATGTAGACCTGCTTGTGCGTGGTCGAGCCGTAGCGGCTGTATTCCTTGGCGGTGCGGTTCAGCGCCGCCTCCATGCAGCCGAGGATCTGTCCCGCGAGCTTGCCGCCGCCCGTGGCGTCGAAAGCCAGCGTGGCGCCGGTCTCGACCAGGGCCTGCGTCAGGTCTTCGAGGAAGGTGGGCGAGCTCGCGTTGCACACGTACTTTGCGCCGATGCCGCGCAGCAGCGCCTCCTGCTCAGGCTTGCGCACGATGTTGACCAGCGCGATGCCGTCCTTCTGGCAGATCTTGTTGAGCATCTGGCCCAGGTTGGATGCGGCGGCCGTGTGCACCAGCGCCTTGTGGCCTTCGCGCCGCATCGTCTCGACCATGCCCAGCGACGTGAGCGGGTTCACGAAGCACGAAGCGCCTTCGGCCGGCGCCGTGCCCGCAGGCAGTTCCAGGCACTGGGCCGCCGCCACCGCGCGGTACTGCGAATACATCGCGCCGCCGATCGCGGCCACCGTCTTGCCCAGCAGCGCCTGCGCCGCGGGCGACGAGCCGGCCTTGACCACCACGCCGGCGCCTTCGTTGCCGACCGGCATCGACTGGTCCAGCCGCCCGGCCATGGCCGGCATGGCGCGCTCGGGCACGGTGGCCGTCACGACGGGCCGCTCGGGCGTGCCGGAAACCTTGGCGGTGCCCATGTCGGCCGCGCCAAACAGCAGGCCCAGGTCCGACGGGTTCATCGGCGACGCCTCGACGCGGATCACGACTTCGTGCGCCTGCGGTTCGGGAATCGGTTCGTCGTGCAGCGAGAGTTCGAGTTCGCCGTTCGCGCGGATGAGGGAGCGCAGTTGCAGTGCCATGGATGAGCCCCTTGTGCCTCGTGAAAGAGGCAGGTTCGAAGGTGGCCGGGGCCACGGGGCGGCCAGTATAGGAGCGGTGCGCGAAAGCTGCAGGCGCCTTCAGGACACCGCAGGAATCGCCGGTGCATGGGCCAGCGCATGGCCCATCTTCCCTGCATCGAAGCGCTCGATGTAGCGCGGAATGTTGCGCCACAGCGTGTGGTAGCCGTAGCCGCCGCGGAACATCTCCTGGCGCGCGCTCTCCTTGTCCCAGCCCTGCACCGCCATGCGGTAGGCCGCCGCGACCACGCCGGTGCGGTCGGCGCCGTGCATGCAGTGGATCAGCACCGGCCCCTGCTTCTCGGCCTCGCGAATGGCCACCAGCGCGCGCAGCACCTTGGCGTCGTCGATCGACCAGGTGTTGATCGGCACGCGCACCAGGCGGACGCCGCTGCCCGCGAACACCTTCCTGTCGTCGTTGAAGGAGCGCAGGCTCACGATGGTGCGGATGCCCAGCGCCTTCAGCGCCGCCACGTTGGCGATGCGCGGCTGCGCGCTGCGGTACAGCGTGGGCGTGATGCGGTGCAGGTTCTCGACCCCGAGCGTGTCGAGCGGATCGGCCCAGTGCCCGGGGCGCGGCGCGGCGTGCGCCGCGGCGGCGCCGCTGCCGTTCCTGCGCTTGTGCTTCCTTGCGCTCATTTCGCGCGCCGCCAGTGCCGCGTCACCAGGATCAGCAGGGCCACCGCCAGGCCGCCCCAGTAGTCGACCGGGGCGCCCCAGATCCAGTGCTTGTGCCAGAAGGCATCCACCGCATTGAAGCGGGCCCAGCCGAAGGCCGGGTTGATCATGAACCAGAGAAAGTCCTCGCAGACCCAGAACACGATCAGGCCCGCCACGGCCAGCCCCGCGTCGCGCCAGGTCCAGCGCCCGTTGAAGGCCAGCGGCGCAAAGAAGACCAGCACCATGAAGGTGAAGACCCAGGCGTGGTAGCCCGTCATCGCGCGCCCGCCCCAGAAGATGTCGAGCCAGATGCTGTTCTCGATGCGCCAGGTGGGCAGCGAGGTGGCCCAGCCGGCGCCGCCTTCGATCTGGATCTCGGCGTTGGCAAAGAAGAAGGCCATCACCACCACCCATGCGAGGTAGCCGAGCGTGCGGGCCACACCCGTCTTTTCCACGGCGCCCGTCATGCGGCTTCGCCCAGCACGTGGCGCAGCACCGCGGCCGCCGCGCGCGGCTTGCCGAGCGCGCGGCTGCGTTCGGCCATGGCCGCGAGCTTGGCGGGGTCGGCCATCAGGCGCGCCACCTTGTAGTCGAGGCCGATGGCGTCGTAGGCGAGCCAGCCCGCGCCCTCTTCCATCAGGAAGCCGGCGTTGTGCTCTTCCTGGCCCGGAATCGGCGAGATCAGCAGCATCGGCTTGCCGAGCGCCAGGCACTCCGACACCGTGAGCCCGCCGGGCTTGGTCACGACCAGGTCGGCCGCGGCCATGAGCTTGTGCATCTCGTTGGTGAAGCCGATGGCGACCACGCGCCCCGGATGTCGGGCAGCCAGGGTTTGCAGCTTGCCGTGGGCCTCGGCGTTGCGGCCGGCCACGGCAATCACCTGCAAGCCGCTGTCGCCGCCGAGCGAGAGCACGCGCTCGACCATGCTCGCCAGGTCGCCGACGCCCGCGCCGCCCGAGGCCATCAGCAGCACCGGCCGCGCGGGGTCGAGGCCGAGCGCGGCGGCGCAGGCATTGCGCGCGAGCGCCGGCGCGTCGGGTTCCGAGAAGGCCGGCATCACCGGAATGCCCGTCACGTGGATGCGCTCGGCGGGAATGCCGCGCGCGCGCAGCCTGAAGGCCACTTCTTCCGTGGCGGCCAGGTAGCCGGCCATGCCCGGCACCAGCCACATGTTGTGCAGGTCGTAGTCGGTGATCTGCAGCCACACCGGGTAGTCGATGCGGCCGCGGTTGCGCTCGCGCATCAGCAGCTCGGCGGGCAGGAAGTGGGTGCAGATCACGGCGTCGGGCTTTTCGCGGCGGATCTCGCGCACCAGGGCGCCCGTGCTCAGCCGCTCGATGCCGCGGCGCAGGCGCTGCGAAGTCGAATGGTGCGGCGTGGCATCGGTGCGCTGGTGCAGGTACGACCACAGCTCGGGCGCGCGGTTCACGAGCTGGATGTACCAGTCGGTGTAGACCTTGCGGAAACCGCCGGCCACGTGGGCCATGGCATCGATGTGGACCGCCGTGTGCGGCGGGGTCGATTGCACCGCGGCTTCGAGGGCTTGCGCTGCGCGCACGTGGCCGTTGCCGGCGCTCACGCTGAGGATCAGGATTTTGGTCATGCGGGTGGGGGCCGTCGGCGGGCCATTGGCGCGCATTATCCCCATGCATTGCGACACATCCCGCAGGCGACCGCCATCGGCGAAAATGCGGCTGCGCACCGCTTCACCGGGCGTGACCCGCCCCAACCGACCGCGCCCCCTGCATGACCGACGCCCCCGCCCCGATCCGCCTCAACAAACGCATGGCCGAGCTCGGCCTCTGCTCGCGCCGCGAGGCCGACGAATGGATCGCCCACGGCTGGGTGAAGGTGAACGGCAGGCCGGCCGAAATGGGCGTGAAGGTCACGCCCTCCGACCGCATCGAGGTCGACAAGGCCGCCAAGGGCCAGCAGGCGACGCAGGTCACCATCCTGATCAACAAGCCCATCGGCTACGTGAGCGGCCAGGCCGAGGACGGCCACGAGCCCGCGGTGACGCTCTTCACGCCGCAGAACCGCTGGGCCGAGGACAACGCGCGCTTCTTCTTCAGCCCGCAGCAGCTGCGCGGCCTGGCGCCCTGCGGCCGCCTCGACATCGATTCCATCGGCCTGCTGGTGATGACGCAGGACGGACGCATCGCGCGCCAGCTGATCGGCGAAGACTCGGTGATGGAGAAGGAGTACCTGGTGCGCGTGGCCTACCACGGCCTGGGCCAGCCCGCACCCACCGGACAGCTGGTGCGCATGGACGACGACGATCCGGTCACGACCAATGTGCAGGCGGTCTTTCCGCCCGCGATGCTCGCCAGGCTGCGCCACGGCCTGAGCCTCGACGGCCAGCCGCTCAAGCCGGCGCGGGTCGAATGGCAGAACCCCGAGCAGCTGCGCTTTGTGCTCACCGAGGGCAAGAAGCGCCAGATCCGCCGCATGTGCGAGCTGGTCGGCCTGAAGGTGGTGGGCCTGAAGCGCGTGCGCATCGGCAAGGTGATGCTCGGCAACCTGCCCGTCGGGCAGTGGCGCTACCTCGGTCCGCACGAGAAGTTCTGAGCCGTTGCCGATGGCCGTGGTGCTGAGCCAGCGCGCACTGAACCGGGCCACGCTGGCGCGGCAGATGCTGCTGGAGCGGCGCAAGGCGACTCCCGCGCAGGCCATCGAAAAGCTCGCGGGGCTGCAGGCGCAGGCGCCGAACCCGCCCTATATCGGCCTGTGGAGCCGGCTCGAAGGCTTTCGCCGCGGGCAGCTGACTGAAAGCCTGAAGCAGCGCCGCGTCGTGCGCATGTCGACGATGCGCGCGACCCTGCACCTGATGGCCGCATCCGATGCGCTGGCCTGGCGGCCGCTGCTCGAGCCCGTGCATCTGCGAGGATTGAAGGGCAGCAGCCACGCGCGGGCGCTCGAAGGCATCGACCGCGCGGCCGTGGTGGAGGCGGGCCTCGCGCTGCTGCGCGCAGGCCCGCTCACCGGTTCCGAGCTCGGCCAGGCCCTTGCGGCGCGCTGGAAAGACCGCGAGCCCGCTTCGCTCGCCGCCCTCATCCGCAACAGCGTGCCGCTGGTGCACCTGCCGCCCGCGGGCAGCTGGAACTCGCACCAGGGCGCACGGCTGCAGCCCATCGCCCAATGGCTCGGCGAATCCGCCGCCGATGTTCCACCGGCCACGCAGGACGATCTGCTCCTGCGCTACCTCGCGGCTTTCGGCCCCGCCACGCTCGCCGATGCGGGCGCGTGGTCGGGCCTCACCGGCTGGAAGGCCGTGGCCGATCGCCTGCGGCCGCAGCTGCGCACCTTCATCGGCGAGCAGGGACAGGAGCTGTTCGACCTGCCGCGCGCACCGCGACCCGACCCCGACACGCCCGCGCCGCCGCGCCTCGTCGCCGAATGGGACAACCTGCTGCTCTCGCATGCCGACCGCAGCCGCGTGATGAGCGAGGCGCACCGCGCGCGCGTGTTCACCGTCAACGGCATCGTGCGCGGCACGGTGCTGCTCGACGGTTTGGTCGCGGGCGTCTGGAAGATCGAGCGCGCGAAGAACAACGCGGCCGCGGTGGTGCTGGAGCCCTTCACGCGCTGGCCGAAGGCCGGCCGGCTCGGCGTGGAGGAAGAGGCCCTGCGCCTGCTGGCCTTTGCGGCGGATGGCGAGGACGAGCGGCACGAGGTCCGCGTGCTGTGACCCTTGCGCCTGCACGGCGCCTAAGCCCCGCCTAAGACTTCGCCCCTACGCTGCGCCACGGCGCAGGGCACTACCGGTCATCCCGATCGCGTGCTACCTTGCCGCCCAAGGAGTCGCCGCAATGCGTGTGCTGCTGGTGGAAGACGACGAGATGATCGGGCGCAGCCTGAAGCAGGCGCTCGAGGGCGCGGGCTGGTCGGCCGACTGGGTGCGCGACGGCGAGCTGGCGCAAAGCGCGCTCGGCGACGGCGGCTACACCTGCGTGCTGCTCGACCTGGGGCTGCCGCGGCAGGACGGCACCGAGGTGCTGCGCCGCGCGCGCGAGCGCGGCGACGCCACGCCGGTGCTGGTGCTCACCGCGCGCGACGGCCTGGACGACCGCATCCACAGCCTCGACCTGGGTGCCGACGACTATCTGCGCAAGCCCTTCGAATTCCGCGAACTGCTCGCGCGCATGCGGGCCGTGGTGCGCCGGCGCGACGGCGCCGCGCATTCGCTGATCGGCGGCAGCACGATGCAGCTGGACCTCACCACGCGCGAGGTGGTGACTGGCGGCGTGCGCGAGGCGCTCACCGCGCGCGAGTTCGCACTGCTGCACGCCCTGCTCGAGCGGCCCGGTGCCATCCTCTCGCGCGAGCAACTCGAGAACCGCATCTACGGCTGGGGCGAGGAAGTGACCAGCAACGCCATCGACGTGCTGATCCACGGCATGCGCCGCAAGCTCGGCGCCGAATCGATCCGCAACGTGCGCGGGCTCGGCTGGCGCGTCGTGGCATGAGCGTGGCGCCGGGCCGCTGGTGGCGCCCGCGCTCGCTGCGCACGCAGCTCCTGTTCTGGCTCGTCACGCTGCACCTGGCGGCGGCGGCGCTCACGGCGTGGTTCACCTTCGTGGCCTATGGCGACCTGGTGCACAACGCGCTGGACGAGCAGATGCGGCTGGTGGCCGATTCCTATGCGGGCGGCGACCCGCCGCGCAGCCCGCGTCCGCTCGACGGCAACGCCGCCCTTGTCCGCGGCGCCTTCGTGGTGCAGATCTGGAGCGCCGACGGCCGCACGCTGCGCGCGAGTTCCTGGCCGCCGCTGGCCGTGGTGCCACTGCAGCCGCAGCCGGGCTTCGGCGATGCACGCACCGATGCGCCCGCGCCTTCGCGCTGGCGGGTGTTCACGGCCGAGGCCGGGCCGCGCGCCGACCAGCCGCGCGTGCAGGTGCTGCAGAACGAGGACTACCGCCGGCGCCGGGCGTTGCGCCGCGCGTTGCTCGAAGGCCTGCCCATCGCGCTGCTGCTGCCGCTGGCCTTGCTGATCCTGTGGCTCATCGTGTCGGCGGCTTCGCGCTCGCTGCGCGCGGTGGCGCGCGACGTGGCCTCGCAGGACGAGCGCCGCCCTACCGAGCTGTCGCTGGCGCGCGTGCCGGACGAGATCGCGCCGCTGGTGCAGGCCTTCAACCAACTGCTGTCGCGCGTGCGCAGCGCCTTCGCCACGCAGCGCCGCTTCGTGCAGGACGCGGCCCACGAGCTGCGCACGCCGATGGCCGCGATCGGCCTGCAGATCGAGAACCTGCGCGCGCACGTGCCCGCGGGCGAAGCCACCGAGCGCTTCAACCAGCTGGAGGCCGGCGTCACGCGCGCGCAGCACCTGATCGAGCAGCTCTTGAGCCTCTCGCGGCAGGATGCGCCAGGTCGCCCGCTCGCGCCCTCGCGCGAGGCGGTCGACATCGAGACCCTGCTGCGCGAGAGCGTGAGCCAGCTGATGGTGCTGGCCGACGCGCGCCGCGTGGACATCGGTTTCGAGGGTTCGATCGCCCCCGTGGTGCAGGCGCCGGCCGCCGAGCTGCGCAGCGTGTTCGACAACCTGATCGACAACGCGCTGCGCTATGCGCCCGAAGGCGGCGTGGTCGACGTGCGGCTGCATGAGGTCGATGGCCACGCGGTGGTCGACGTGCTCGACAACGGCCCGGGCATTCCGGGCTCGTCCATCGGCCGCGTGTTCGACCGCTTCTTTCGCGTGCCGGGCGCTCCGGCCGGCGGCAGCGGGCTCGGGCTGGCCATTGCACGCACCGCCGCCGAGCGGCATGGCCTGCGCATCGAGCTGCGCAACCGCGACGAAGCAGAAGAGGGCGGCGGGCCGGGCCTGCTGGCGCGGGTGCACCTGCCGCCGGCGGCGCTTGCGGCACCGGCGCCGCTCACGCCGGGCTAATTTCCTGCTCACGCCCGGCTCAGACGGGCTGCCTAGAGTGCATGCAGGCCCTGCCGCGCGCAGTTCGCGCGCCGGCACGCGGCCGGAGACAAACCACCAGGAGCACACACCATGCGCACTTCCTTCAAGCTTCTTGCCCTTGGCTCCTTCGCCGCGTTCGCGGCGCTCGGTGCCGTGAATGCGGCGGCCGAGATGACCGACGGCTCCGACTACCACCCGCTGCAGATGAATTCGCCCGAGAACCCCGACGTGCAGGCGGGCGCGATGGCCGCCGCGCGGCCCAGCGGCACCGAGTCCATCGGCCAGTCGACCAGCGCGCCGGCCATGAACTCGACGACGCCGGTGTCCGACGTGCAGGCCGGTGCCTATGCGGCCTCGCATGCGACGGGCACCGAGTCGATCGGGCAGTCGACCTCGCTGCCGCTCGTGCAGTCGGCCAGCGGCAGCTGATCAATCAGTCGTCGCTGTTGGCGAGCAGCGCGCGGTAGATCACCGCGCCGATGATCGCGCCCGCGATGGGCGCGACCCAGAACAGCCACAGCTCCGACACCGCGTACGACGGGCCGAACAGCGCCGGGCCCGTGCTGCGCGCGGGGTTCACCGAGGTGTTGGTGACCGGAATGGAGATCAGGTGGATCAGCGTGAGGCACAGGCCGATGGCCAGGCCCGCGAAGCCGCCGGCCGCGCGCTTGGCAGTGGCGCCGAGGATCACGATCAGGAACACCGCGGTCATCACCACCTCGCACACCAGCGCGGCGGTCATGCCGTACTTGCCGGGCGAGTGCTCGCCGAAGCCGTTGGTGGCGAAGCCGCCGATGTCGGCGCCGGGCTTGCCGGTGGCAATCAGGTAGAGCACGCCGGCCGCGGCAATCGCACCCAGCACCTGCGAAACGATGTAGCCCGCGAGCTGCGAGGCCTTGAAGCGCCCCGCGGCCGCGAGGCCGATCGACACCGCAGGATTGAAGTGGCCGCCGGAGATGGGGCCGAGTGCATAGGCACCGGTCACCACCGTCAGGCCGAACGCCAGCGAGACGCCCAGGAAGCCGATGCCCAGGTTGTTGGGAAAGGCCGCCGCCAGGACCGCGCTTCCGCAGCCGCCCAGCGTGAGCCAGAAAGTACCAATGAACTCGGCCGACCACTTTTTGTAGGTGCTATGTTCCATCTGCTCCATCCATTCAGAAGTTGAAAAGTTGCGTGGCCCCCAGGCCATGCGCGGGCGGATTCTAGGAACGTAAACAGCATGCGTCACGCATGTTGTTGCATCTGGCGGAACCTGTTCACAGTTCGGCAGTCTTTTGTTTCTGACACGCGTTGCGCAAACCGCTAAAGCGCTTTGTCAGGGCACGACGACGATCTTGCCGAAGGCGCCGCGCGCGAGGTGGTCGAGCGCATCGGGCAACTCATCGAAGGCGTAGCGCGCCGCGATCACGGGCTCGAGCGCATTGGCGTCGACGGCGCGCACCAGGTCTTCGAGCGCGCGCCGATGGCCCACGCCAATGCCCTGCACCGTGACGCGGCCGAGCACCATCGCGTAGTACGAAGCGCTGAGCGTCTCGCCGCCGAGCATGCCGATGATCGATACGCGCCCGCCCTGCGCCACCGCCTGCAGCGAGCGGTCGAGGTTCGGCCCGCTCGCGAGTTCGAGCACATGGTCGGCGCCGCGCCCCTGCGTGAGCCGGCGCACTTCGGCCGGCCAGTCGCCGCCTCGCATCAGCACCTCGGCGGCGCCCAGCGCCAGCGTCTGCGCGCGCTTCTCTTCGCTGCCCGAGACCACGATGGCGCGCGTGCCATGCAGCCGCGCAAGCTGCACGCCGAACAGCGCCACGCCGCCGGTGCCATGGACCAGCACGGTCTGGCCGGGCCGCAGCGCGCCGGTCTCGGCCAGCGCGAACCAGGCCGTGAGGCCGGCGCACGGCAGCGTGCTGGCCTGCGCGAAATCGAGCGTGGCCGGCGCGGCCACGGCCCAGGCTGCGTCGATCAGCACGTGCGTGGCCAGCATGCCCGGGCCGGGGCCGCCCATCGGCACGGCCTCGGCCGGCCAGTGGCTGTCGATCCAGCCGCCCCAGAAGGTGTTGACCACGCGGTCGCCCACGGCAAGGCGCTGCACGCCAGGGCCCGCGGCCACCACCGTGCCGGCCATGTCGGAGCCGGGCGTGAAGGGCAGGTCGAACTTCATGCCCATGCCGTCGCGGATCATCAGCAGGTCGCGGTAGTTGAGCGACACCGCGCCCACCTCGACGAGGATCTGGCCCGGACCGGGCGTGGGCAGCGGCAGCTCCACCTGTTCGAGCTGCTCGCGGCCGAAGGAAGAAAGTTGCCAGCGCCTGAGCGTTCTGCTTGCCTGCATGAAAAAAGCCTCCACGAAAAAAAGAGGCCTTCATGCTATTGGCGAGTTGATCTATCCAGTGGCGGATAATTTTCAACTTCATGGCGCCTGAAAGTATCCAATGAGTCCACGCCTGCAGGGCATCGAAGAGTTCGTGGCCGCGGTGGAGGCCGGCAGCTTTGCGCGTGCGGCAGAGCGGCTGCACGTCACGCGTTCCGCGGTGGCCAAGAGCATTGCGCGGCTCGAGGCGCGGCTGGGCACGCGGCTCTTCCTGCGCACCACGCGCAGCCAGAGCCTCACCGAGGAAGGCCACGGCTACTACGAGCGCTGCCGGCGCGTGCTGGCCGAGCTCGATGCCGCCGAAGCCATGGCCGATGCCGCGCGCAGCACCGCGGCCGGACTGGTGCGCCTGAGCATGCCGGCCATGCTGGGGCGGCTGAAGGTCGGGCCGCTGCTGCTGGCGCTGGCGCGCAGGCATCCGGGGCTGTCGCTGGAGCTTTCCTTCAACGACCGGCGCGTGGACCTGGTCGAGGACGGTCTGGACCTGGCGATCCGCAGCGGCGAGCTGGCCGACAGCGCCGAGCTGGTCGCGCGGCCGGTCGGCGTGCAATGGATGGCGCTGTGCGCCGCGCCGGCCTACCTGGCCGAACGCGGGCGCCCCGGCAGCGTGGCCGAGCTGGGCGCATCGTCCTCGACCTCGTCCTCGCACGAGGCCGTGCTCTATGCGCGCGACGGGCAGATCTCGCCCTGGCGCTTCCACGACGCCGAAGGCCGGCCAGTCGAAGTGGTGCTGCCCTCGCGGTTGCGCTGCGACAGCGCCGAGGTGCTGCTCGAAGCCGCCATCGGCGGCATGGGGCTGGCGCGCCTGCCGGCCTGGCTTGCGGCCGATGCGCTGGCAGCCGGCACGCTGGTGCGCGTGTTCGAGGAGCCTCGGCCTTTCGGCTTCGAACTCAACGTGATCCGCTCGCGCAGCCGCTACCTGCCCCACAAGACACGGGTGGTGGTCGACTGGCTGGCCGAGCACCTGCCGCCGCTGCTCGCGGCCCGCTGAGCGGCTTTGCCCGCTATCCTCTCGTCGCCTTTCATCATTCAGCCATCACTCATTCACCGGAGAACGCATGCGCCACTTTGCCCAGAGGAATATCGCGGCCCTTGCCGCATGCGCGGGCGCCATGGCCTTGCTTTTTTCCTCGGGCGCTGCGGCGCAAGGCACGGTGAATGCGCTGTGCAGCACCGACGCGGGCTGGTGCGAAGCCGCGGCCACGGCCTTCACGCGCGAGACCGGCATCCGGGTGCAGCAGGCGCACAAGGGCACCGGCGAGATCGGCGCCCAGCTGCGGGCCGAGGCCGCCAACCCCAAGACCGACATCTGGTGGGGCGGCACCGGCGACCCGTTCCTGCAGGCCGCCGAGCAAGGTTTGCTCGAAGCCTACCGGCCGGCCTACATCGACGACCTGCACGACTGGTCGGTGCGCCAGTACGCGATGTCGCAGAACATGGTGGGCGGCTTCTACACCAGCGCCATCGGCTTCGGCTTCAACACCGATCTGCTCGAGCGCAAGAAGCTGCACGAGCCCAAATGCTGGGCCGACCTGGTCAAGCCCGAATACCGGGGCGAGATCGAGATCTCGCATCCGGCATCGAGCGGCACGGCCTACACCATCATCGCGGGCCTGGTGCAGCAGATGGGCGAGGACGCCGCCTTCGACTATTTGAAGAAGCTGCACCGCAACGTCACCAGCTACACGCGCAGCGGCCAGGCGCAGGCGCCCAACGTCGCCAAGGGCGAAGTGGCGGTGGGCGTGAGCTTCATTTTCGGCTTCGAGCGCTGGCGCTACGACAAATTCCCGGTCAAGACGGCCGCGCCCTGCGAGGGCACGGGCTACGAGGTGGGCGGCATCGCGCTGGTCAAGGGCGCGCGCAACAAGGAGAATGCGAAGCGCTACTACGACTGGCTCATGAGCCCGGTCGGCCAGGCGATCGGCGGGCAGGTCGGCAGCCTCCAGTCGCCCGCCAACAAGACCTTCAAGCCCGATGCGCGCATTCCCTCGATGAGCGACGTGAAGCTCATCAAGTACGACTTCGAGAAATACGGCAGGGCCGCCGAGCGCAAGCGGCTGATCGACCGCTGGACCCGCGAGGTCGAGTCCCAGGCCAGATAAGGTCCGCCCGGGGCTTCACGCCGCCGCAAGAAACGGGGACTATTGTTTTTCCGGGGCGCAAGCCCCAACTCGCGGAGTTGGTAAGCCGGGCGCCCGGTGGCGGCTGTCCGGCTTAGAATTTTTTGGCTTCGATATTTCTTCTCTTTCCATGGCTGATTCTTCCAATACGAAACTCCCGTTCCAGGCCGAAGTCGCGCAACTGCTGCACCTCGTCACGCATGCGCTCTACTCGAACAAGGAAATCTTCCTGCGAGAGCTGATCTCGAACGCATCGGACGCCTGCGACAAGCTGCGCTTCGAGGCGCTCGACCATCCCGAGCTGTACGAGGACCAGACCGAACTGGACGTGCGGCTTTCCTTCGACAAGGCCGCGCGCACCATCACCATCACCGACAAGGGCATCGGCCTGTCGCGCCAGGAGGCCATCGAGAATCTCGGCACCATCGCCAAAAGTGGTACCAAAGACTTCGTGAGCAAGCTCAGCGGCGACCAGAAGGCCGACGCCCAGCTCATCGGCCAGTTCGGCGTGGGCTTCTATTCGGGCTTCATCGTGGCCGACAAGATCACGGTCGAATCGCGCCGCGCGGGCCTGCCGCCCGAGCAGGGCGTGCGCTGGACGAGCGGCGGCGCGGGCGACTTCGAGGTGGCCGACATCACGCGCCCCGAGCGCGGCACCCGCATCACGCTGCACCTGCGCGACGACGCCGACGAATACCTCAACGCCTGGAAGCTCAAGCAGATCGTCGGCAAGTACTCCGACCACATCTCGCTGCCCATCCTCATGGAAAAGGAGGAGTGGAAGGAAGGCGAGAACGACCAGCCCGGCGACATGGTCAAGACCGGCGAATGGGAAACGGTCAACAAGGCCAACGCGCTCTGGAGCCGCCCCAAGAAGGACATCACGACCGAGCAGTACGAAGAGTTCTACAAGACCATCAGCCACGACTACGAGGCCCCGCTCGCCTGGAGCCACAACCGCGTGGAGGGCAGCACCGAGTACACGCAGCTGCTCTACATCCCGTCGAAGGCGCCGTTCGACCTGTGGAACCGCGAGAAGAGCGCGGGCGTCAAGCTCTACGTGAAGCGCGTCTTCATCATGGACGATGCCGAGGCGCTGCTGCCCAGCTACCTGCGCTTCGTGAAGGGCGTGATCGACTCGTCCGACCTGCCGCTCAACGTGAGCCGCGAGCTGCTGCAGGAAAGCCGCGACGTGAAGGCCATCCGCGAAGGCAGCACCAAGCGCGTGCTCGGCATGCTCGAAGACCTGGCGAAAAAGCAGAAGACCGCGCCCGAAAGCGCCGAAGGCAAGATCGACGTGGGCTCCGGCGAATCGGTGCCCGCACCCGATCCCACCGAAAGCGCGGCCGACGTCACCGACGTGGTCGACAAGAAAGCCACGCCGGCTGCCGAGGCAGCGGCCGAGTACGCCGACGAGTCCGGCAAGTACGCCAAGTTCTATGCAGAGTTCGGCGCCGTGCTCAAGGAGGGCCTGGGCGAAGACTTCGGCAACCGCGACCGCATCGCCAAGCTGCTGCGCTTCGCTTCCACCACGAGCGATGCGGTGAGCGTGAGCTTTGCCGACTACAAGGCGCGCATGAAGGAAGGCCAGGACGCGATCTACTACATCACGGCCGATACGCTCGCCGCCGCCAAGAACAGCCCGCAGCTCGAGGTCTTCAAGAAGAAGGGCATCGAGGTGCTGCTCATGACCGACCGCGTCGACGAGTGGGCGCTCAACTACCTCACCGAGTTCGACGGCACGCCGCTGCAGAGCGTGGCCAAGGGCGCGGTCGACCTGGGCAAGCTGCAGGACGAGGCCGAGAAGAAGGCCGCCGAGGAAGCCGCCGAATCCTTCAAGCCGCTGCTCGAGAAGCTCAAGGAAGCGCTCAAGGACAAGGCCGGCGACGTGCGCGTGACCACGCGCCTGGTCGATTCGCCAGCCTGCCTGGTGGTGCAGGACGGCGGCATGAGCACGCAGCTCGCGCGCATGCTCAAGCAGGCCGGCCAGCCCGCGCCCGACCTCAAGCCCGTGCTCGAAGTGAACGCCGAGCACGCGCTCGTGAAGAAGCTCGACGGCTCCGAGCATTTCGACGATCTTGCGAACATTCTTTTCGACCAGGCGCTGCTGGCCGAAGGCGGCCTGCCGGCCGATCCCGCGGCCTACGTGAGGCGCGTCAACGCGCTCCTGGTGTGAACGCCCGGCCGCGCACCGCCCGTGCAGCCGCGGCCCTTGCGGCGGCGCTGCTGCTGGCAATGGTGAGCGGCTGTTCGCACTATCACATCGGCATTCCGCTGGTGCCCGGGCTCTCGCTCGGGCTCGGCGCCACCAGGGACGGCAATTTCTCCGTCGGCCTGAACACCGGCTGGGGCCCGCTCGGCGCGGGCGTGGTGGTCAACGACACCGGCGTGGT
Organism: Variovorax beijingensis; assembly: GCF_003951285.1. Classification (GTDB taxonomy): domain Bacteria; phylum Pseudomonadota; class Gammaproteobacteria; order Burkholderiales; family Burkholderiaceae_C; genus Variovorax; species Variovorax beijingensis. The sequence goes on from NZ_RXFQ01000020.1 coordinate 54,137, forward strand.
GGCCGGCACGGCCGGCGTGGGAGTGGGCGTCGGCATCGGGCCCATCGGCACCGGCGTGGGCGTGGGCAAGAGCGTGGTGCTGCACGATCCCAATGCGGGAAAAACCGGCTATGCGCCTGCCGGAGGTGCCGCGCCGGTCACCGCGGCGGCCGCTGCGGGAGGAGTGCCTGTCGCTCCCGTGGCGCCGATCCCGCCGGGTGCACCGCCCGCTGCGCCGGTCACGGTTACCAAGGGCGGTGTGACCAGGCCGGTCGCCGCTCCCGCGCCGCAACCTTCAACGACGCGCGTGTCCTACCGCCCGTCCGCCAATGCAGCCGCCGCTGCGGCCGGCAGCCTCGGCACGCCGGGCAATCCCGTCGCGCCCTGATCGCCGCTGCCCGCGGCGCTGCGCTGGAGACCGCTCCTTGGAACTCAAGCAATGGCGATGCTTCGTCACGCTCGCCGAGATCGGCAACATCCGCCGCGCCGCCTCGCTGCTCGCCATCTCGCAGCCCGCGCTCAGCGTGCGGGTGCAGCGGCTCGAGGAAGCGCTGGGCTTTGCGCTGTTCGACCGGCAGGCGCGCGGCGTCCGGCTGACGGAGCAGGGCGCGCGCCTGCTGCCGCACGCGCGGCGGCTGCTGTCGCGCGCCGCCGAGACCGACGAGGCCGCGCGCGCCATCGGGCGCGGCGCCTTCGACCGGCTGGAGATCGGCGTCACGCCCATTGCGGCGCTGTCGTTCTTTCCCGACGCGATGCGTGCCTTTTCGGCCGCGCACCCGGGCGTGGTGCTGGCGCTCACCGAAGGCCTGTCGGACGAACTCGAGGAAGCCGTGGCGCACCGCAGGCTCGACCTGGCGGTGGTGCATCCGCCGTCCTCGCGCGACGACCTCGTGGTGCGCGAGGTGGCCCGCGACCGCTTCATGGCCGTGATGCCGGCCGGCCATCCGCTCGCGGGCGCCGGGCGCATCGCGGCGGCGGACCTGCGCCAGCAGACGCTGGTCGGGGTGCGGCGCGACATCGGGCCGGTGGTGTTCGACCGCATCGCCGCCTACCTTGCGCGCGCCGGCATCACCACGCAGGTCAACCAGTGCGCGAGCTCCTCGATCTCGCTCGTGGGGCTGGTGGCGGCCGGTGCGGGCATCGGGCTGGTGGTGGAATCGCTCGCCTGCATCGCGCGGCCCGACATCCGCTTCGTTGCGCTGTCTGACGATCCGCCGAGTCTCGGCTATGCGATGTGCCACCGGCCCGACCTGCCGGCGGAGCTGCAGGGCGCGTTCATGCAGGCTTTCCATGCGCCCAAGGCGGGCGCCGACGTGCGGCCCGGATCATGAGCCGCCGGCGTCGGCCGCGGACTCCGGCAGGAAGCGCTCGCCCGGCGTGAGCGGCGCGTGCCGGTAGCTCGCCGGCGTGCGGCTGAGCTTCACCGGCGCGCCGATGCCGCGGTAGCCGCCTTCCATTTCCACCACCATTTCGCGATGCGCGGTGTGCGGATGCTCGAGCGCCGCATCCACCGGCAGCACCGGCGCGGCGGGCACGCCCGCGGCCATCAGCTGCTCGACCAGCGCACGGCCGTCGAACGTCGCCATCGCCGCCTCCAGCTGCTGCTTGAGCCCCGCACGGTGCACCGAACGCGCGCCGGCCGTGCGGTAGAGCGGATCGTCGGCCAGCGCGGGCAGGCCGATGCAGCGGCACAGGCTCGCGAACTGGCGGTCGTTGCCCACCGCCACGAACACCGGGTCGGTGCCGGTGGCCAGCGCGTCGTAGGGATAGATGTTGGGATGCGCGTTGCCGGTGCGGCGCGGCTCGGTGCCATCCATGAACCAGTTGGCCGCATGCGGATGCAGCAGCGAGAGCCCGCTGTCGTACAGCGCGGCTTCCACGAACTGGCCGCGCCCGCTGCGGTTGCGCTCCTGCAGCGCGAGCAGCACGCCGATCACCGCATTGAGCCCGGTCACCATGTCGACCACCGGCAGGCCCACGCGCAGCGGGCCGCCGTCGGCCTCGCCGTTGATGCTCATGATGCCGGTCATGGCCTGCACCGCGGCGTCGTAGCCGGGCAGCGCGCCCAGCGGGCCATCGGCGCCGAAGCCCGAGACGCGGCACCACACGAGGCGCGGAAAGCGCGCCGAGAGCGCCTCGTAGCCGATGCCCCAGCGCTCCATGGTGCCGGTCTTGAAGTTCTCGATCAGCACGTCGGCCTCGGCCACGAGCGCGAGCAGTGCTTCACGGCCTTCTTCCGTGGAGAAGTCCAGGTGCTGCACGCGCTTGTTGCGGTTCAGGCCGTGGTAGTACGAGGCCACGCCGTCCTTGAAGGGTGGGCCCCAGGTGCGCGTGTCGTCGCCCTGCGGCGGCTCGACCTTGAGCACGTCGGCGCCGTGGTCGCCGAGGATCTGGCCGCAATAGGGGCCACCGAGGATGCGCGAGATATCGAGGACGCGGATGCCGGCGAGGGCCCCTTGGGGTGATGTCATTTCGGTGTTCCGTGCTTTTGTCTGTTGGGGTATGTTCTTGGCGCTGTTGTTCGGGGCGCGTGCACAGGCCACCGGATACTCCCCTCCGCGAATGTCCCCCGTCGGCGGGATCGCGCCCCGGACAACAAGGCGAAATCAATCCAGCTGCGCCCCCGACTTCTTCACGACGTCCTTCCACTTGGCCGACTCGCTCATGATGAACTGCCCGAGCTTCTGCGGCGAGGTGTCCGCCGAGGCCTCGAGGCCCTGCGCCGCGAACATCTGCTTCACCTTGGGCGAGTTCAGCACTTCGCCGAAGGCTTGATTGAGCCTGGCCACGCGGTCCGCGGGTGTGCCGGCCGGCGCGACGATGCCGAAGAACACGCTCACGTCGTAGCCCTTGTAGCCTTGCTCGGCAATCGTCGGCACCTCGGGCAGCGCCTGCGAGCGCGCGAGCGTCGCCACGCCCAGCGCGCGCAGCTTGCCGGCCTTCACGTAGGGCAGCGCGGTGAGGATGTCGGTGAAGGTCATGCTGACCTGGTTGCCGAGCAGGTCGTTGAGCGCGGGGCCGGTGCCCTTGTAGGGGATGTGCTGCAGGTCGGTGCCGGCCACCGAGTTGAACAGCACGCCCGCCAGGTGCGACGAGGCGCCATTGCCCGACGACGCATAGCTGAGCTTGCCGGGGTTGGCCTTGGCGTAGGCGACCAGTTCCTTCACGTCCTTCACCGGCAGCGCGGGGTTCACCACCAGGATGTTCGGCAGGTAGCCGACCTGGATCACCGGCGCGAAGCTCTTGACCGGGTCGTAGCTGATCTTGCGGTAGAGGCTCGCGTTGATGGCGAGCGGGCCCGAGGTGCCGAACAGCAGCGTGTGGCCGTCGGCCTCGGCGCGCGCCACGTAGTCGGCGCCGATGTTGCCGCCCGCGCCCGCGCGGTTCTCCACGATCATGGGCTGGCCGAGGCGGTCCTTCATCTCGGCGGCCAGCGTGCGGGCCATGGCATCGGTCGGGCCGCCGGGCGGGAAGGGCACGACCAGCACCAGGGGCTTGGAAGGGAAGGGTCCCTGGGCCTGTGCGGCGGGAGCGGCGCCCAGCAGCGCGGCGCAGGCGGCGAGGGCCGCGAAGAAGGGGGTGAGGTGTCGCAAGGTGATGTCTCCGTTTTTCTGTTGTCGTGAATCAGGCCGTGGCCCTGGCGGTGCGCGTGGTGGCCGGACCGTTCCAATCCGCGGGCATCGCGTCGGGCGCGAGCGGGTCGCGCGGCAGCACGCGGTGCAGCAGCACCAGCCGGGCCCAGCGCAGGCGCGGGGCCGAACCGCTGCGCGCGGCCTCCCAGGCCATCGCGATGCTGCTCGTGCAGTGGTAGAGCGCCGAGGCAGCCTGGCGCGCCAGCACGTCGCCGCCTTCGCGCGCGGCGGTCTCGGCCAGCGCGGCGGCGCGCGCCAGTGCATCGCGCAGCGCCTTTGCAAAGGCCGGTGGCAGTTCCGCATCGGCCAGCAGCTGCTCGCAGTGCGTGCGCAGCACCGGCAGCGAGCCTTCGCGCTTCACCGCGCGGATCACGTCCAGCGCCACGATGTTGCTCGTGCCCTCCCAGATCGAGCCCAGATGCGCATCGCGAACGAGCCGCGGATCGCTCCATTCCTCGATGTAGCCGCAGCCGCCGCGCACTTCCATCGCATCGCCCGTGACCTTGCGCGCGTCGCGGCAGGCGCGGAACTTGATGAGCGGCGTGAGGATGCGCAGCAGTGCGTAGGCATCGGGCTCGCCGGCGTCGGAGCGCGCGAGCGCCAGCGCCGTCTGGCACACCATGGTGCGCGCCTGTTCGGCCGGCAGGCGCAGCTTGTCGAGCTGGCGCTGCATCAGCGGCATCTGCTCGAGCGTGCGGCCGAAGGCGCGGCGCTCGGCGGCGATGTACTCGGCCTCGGCCACCGCGCGGCGCATCAGGCCGGCGGCGCGCACGCCGTTCGACAGGCGCGAGTTGTTGACCATGTCGGCCATCTGCACGAAGCCGCGGCCTTCTTCGCCCACCAGGTACGCGACGGCGCCTTCGAGCCGGATCTCGCCGCTGGCCATGGAGCGCGTACCCAGCTTGTCCTTCAGGCGAATGATGCGGTAGTGGTTGAGGCTGCCGTCCTCGAGCCGGCGCGGCAGCAGGAACAGCGACACGCCCTTCATGCCAGGCAGGCCGTTCTCGGCGCGCGCGAGCACCATCGCGAAGTCGGCATCGGGGTTGGAGCAGAACCACTTGTCGCCACTGAGGCGCCAGCTGCCATCCGTCTCCTGCCGCGCCATCGTCGCGGTGGCCGCGATGTCGGAGCCCGCGGCCTGCTCGGTCATGAACATCGCACCCTGCGCAAGCTCGTCGAAGTCGAGCGAAGTCAGGCGCGGCAGGAAGCGCGCCACCAGCTCGGGGCTCGCGAACTTCTTGAGCGTGCGCGTGAGCGAGTCGGTCATCGAGACCGGGCAGCACAGGCCGAACTCGGCCTGCACGAAGAGATAGGTCAGCACGTACTTGACCAGCGGCGGCATCCTGCCCTTCCAGCCCAGCGTCTCGTCGCGGTGGGACATCGCGGCCAGGCCGAATTCACTGAGCGCGAGGCGTTCCATCTCCACGTAGGCCGGGTGCTTGACGATCTTCTGCTCGTCCAGGCCGGTGCGGGTGCGCTGCTTCAGCGTGGGCGGGTTGCGGTCGGCGGTGCCGGCCAGGTCGTCGAGCGGGCCGCCCGCGAGGCCGCCCAGGCGCTCGAAGTGCGGCTGCATGTGGGCCAGCAGGTCGGCGGGCAGGTAGAGCGCGAGCAGCGTGTGCAGCTCGGTGTCGGTGCTGAACAGGTTCTGGCCGTGGCGGTCGGGAATGGGGTGGGCGTGCGCGGCTTCTGGCGCGGCGTGTGCGGCGTTGTCGGACATGCGTTTGTCTCCTGGGTTCGCCGCATTGTTGGTTTCCAGACGATCCGTGTCTAATATCGAATTGGTCTTGTTCGATTCGATTTGCCTATTCATGGAACTGCGACACCTGCGCTACTTTTCCGTGCTGGCCGAGGAGCTGCACTTCGGGCGCGCCGCGCGGCGCCTGTCGATCTCGCAGCCGCCGCTGTCGGTGGCCATCCGCCAGCTCGAGGAGTCGGTGGGCGCGCGGCTGTTCGAGCGCAACAGCAAGGAGGTGCGCCTCACGCATGCGGGCGAGGCGCTGCGCATCTCGGCGCGGCGGCTGCTCCTGCAGGCGGAAGAGGCAGCGCTGGAGGCGCGCGACGTGGCCAGCGGCTCGGCCGGGCGCCTGCGCATCGGCTTCGTCGGCGCGATGCTCTACCGCGGCCTGCCGCAGGCGCTGCGTGCGTTCCAGGCCAGGCACCCGGCGGTGCGCATCACGCTCGCCGAACTCAATTCAGGCGTGCAGATCGCCGAGCTGCTGCACGACCGGCTCGACCTGGGCTTCGTGCATACCAGCCGCATGCCGCCCGAGCTGCAGCACCGGCTGCTGCTGTCGGAGCCTTTCGTGTGCTGCCTGCCCTCGGGCCACGCGCTCGCGCGCAAGCGCGTGCTGGCGCCGGCCGACCTGCGCAACCAACCCTTCGTGCTGTTCTCGCGCGAGGCCTCGCCCGACTACCACGAGCGCATCCTGTCGATCTGCGCGGACGCCGGCTTCCTGCCCGAGGTGCGGCACGAGGTGCGCCACTGGCTCGCGGTGGTCTCGCTGGTGTCGCAGGGCATGGGCGTGGCGCTGGTGCCGCAGGCCATGCGGCATTCGGCCCTGCGCGGGGCGGTGTTCCGCCCGCTCGACCGCGACGTGGCGCAGTCGGAGGCCTACGGTGTGTGGCGCAGCGGGCCGCCGAACGTGCTGGCCGAACGGCTGCTGCAGGGCGTGGAGGAAAGCCTCGCTACCGAGGCCCGTTCTCAGGCGTAGAGCGGCTCTTCCGCCATCTGCTCGCACTGCTCCTGCAGCACGAGGATCTGGCCCTTCCAGTAGTCGCTGGAGCCGAACCACGGAAAGTTGATCGGGAAGATCGGATCTTCCCAGCGCCGCGCGAGCCAGGCGCTGTAGTGGATGAGCCGCAGGGTGCGCAGCGGCTCGATCAGCGCGAGTTCGCGGCGGTCGAATTCGCGGAACTGCTCGTAGCCGTCGAGCAGCCCCGAGAGCTGCGAGGTGCGCTGTGCGCGCTCGCCCGACAGCAGCATCCAGAGGTCCTGCACCGCGAAGCCGGTGCGCGCATCGTCCAGGTCGACGAAGTGCGGGCCGCCGCCGGGCCGGTCGGTGGGTGTCCACAGGATGTTGCCGGGATGCACGTCGCCGTGCAGGCGCAGCTTGCGCGGCTTGAAATCGGACGCCGGGGCGTTCACCGCCAGCGCCGTGGCGGCAATCATGTCCAGTGCTTCGTTGCAGGCCTTTTCCCAGTCGCGCTGCACGTCGAGCGGCACCTTATCGTTGGCCAGCAGCCAGTCGCGCGAGGCGATGCCGAAGGTCTGCAGGTCGAGCGCGGGCCGGGCCTCGAAAGGCCTGGCGCTGCCCACGGTGTGGATGCGCGCGAGAAAGCGGCCGACCCATTCGAGCACTTCGAAATCGTCCAGCTCCGGCGCCCGGCCGCCGCGGTAGGGGCTCACGCTGAAGGCGAAGCCGCCGTGGCGGTGCAGCGTGCTGCCGTCGAAGGCCAGCGGCGCCACGGCGGGCACTTCGGCGGCCGCCAGTTCGAGCGAGAAGCCGTGCTCCTCGAGGATCTCGGCTTCGCTCCAGCGCTCGGGGCGGTAGAACTTGACCACCACTGCACTGCGGTCTTCCAGGAACACCTGGTAGACCCGGTTCTCGTACGAGTTGAGGCCCGTGAGCCGGCCGTCGCCGTGCAGGCCGAGCGTTGCCAGGGCGTCCAGCACCACGTCGGGCGTGAGGTTCTCGTAGGGATGGGTATTCGCGGGCGCTGCGGGGGAAAGGGTCATGCGGCGATTGTCGCTACCCTGGCCCCCGGAATGTCAGAGGCCGCCGGGTTGTTTGTAAAGCGAAAGGACATGGCCGACGCGCGCGTCGCCCTTGCCGGCCAGCACCTGCGCATAGGCGGCCTGCACCGCTTCGCCGCCGTGGTGGTGCTCGGCGCGCAGCCAGGGGTTCCCGGCGTCGGTCACGGTGGCCAGGAAGTGGTGCCAGGCGGCCACCATGCGCCGGCCGAATTCGTCGGCGCCCCATTCGGCGGTGCGCTTCTTGATCTGCGCCGGCGCGAAGAAGAGCGTGGCGCGCGGGCCGGCCAGGTCCTTGCCCGCGCCCTTGGCCGCGAGCTGCTCCACGTGCGTGCCGCCGATCGAGCAGCTGTACTTGAGGTTGGTGAAGCGCGTGTGGATCGCGTTGCGCAGGCCGGCGTTGCCCGCGAAGTCCACATAGACGCAGGGCGTGCCGGCCGCGATGCCGTCGAGCGCGTCGTAGGTCAGCACGCGGTGGTAGCAGCCCAGGCTTTCGCAGAAGGCCACGTTGGCGGGCGAGGTCAGGCCGATCACCTCGATGCCTTCGCGCTGGTGCAGCTGGAAGGCAGTGCCGTAGGCCGTCTTGCTCGACGCGCTCGACAGCAGCATGGTGTTCGCGCCGAAGAAATCGTTGTCGGCCATGAAGTCGTCGATCAGCCACGAGGTGATGAACAGCGGACGCAGCAGCGCCTGCACGTCTTCGGTGTCCGCGGTGTAGAGCGGATCGGCGTTGCAGCGGAAGTACTGGTTGTAGACCGTGGGCAGCTCGGCACGGTGCGCGGCGGCGTCGGTGAAGCGCCCGGGCGAGAGGCGGTCGGGGATCAGCACGGCGCCCGACGACATCGGCCAGTAGCCGTAGAGCCGCTCGCCCGCCGCCACGCCCGGGTGCAGCGACTGCACCACGCTGGCGAAGCCCCACACCGGAATGCTGCCCCAGCCTTCTTCCGTGGACGGGAAGAACTGCCAGTAGCTCATCGCATCGCCGAAGGCGGCGTAGGTGATGTTGTTGGAGGTGAGCGCAAAGCTGTCGATGCGCACGCGCACCTGGCCGTCGGCCAGCGGCTGGTCGGCGGCGGTGTGCAGGCGCGTGGTGGCGAGTTCGCCCTTGCGGATCAGGAGGCTGGTGGTGGTGCTCATGGTGTCGATCTCCATGGTGGTGGTGTGGGTTGCGGGGATGGCGCGTGCTGCAGCCACATTAGCCAGGCTTGATGAAAGGCGCTATCGCGTTTCCCTTTTCCGCGTCGCCCGCGGGACACAACGCCGGCCATAAAAAAAAAGGCGCCCCGGCTTGTGGCCGGGACGCTCTTCTTCTTTGCCCCTGCGCAGGGGGCGGAATCAGGCGATCGAGAGTTCGACGTCGATGTTGCCGCGCGTGGCGTTCGAGTACGGGCAGACCTGGTGGGCCGTGTCGACCAGCTTCTGCTTCTGTTCGGCGTCCAGGCCCGGCAGCGTGATCGCCAGCTTCACGGCGATGCCATAGGCAGCGCCGCCGTTCGTCGGGCCAAGGGAAACGCTGGAGTCGATGGCCACGTCCTCGGGCACCTTCACGCCGATCTTCGGGCCGACGGCCTTCATCGCGCCGATGAAGCAGGCGGCGTAGCCGACTGCGAACAGCTGCTCGGGATTGGTGCCGGGCTTGCCCGAACCGGGCGAGCTGAGCTTGACGTCGATGGCGCCGTCGCTGGACTTGCCTGCGCCGTCGCGGCCGCCGACGGTGTGGGCTTCAGCGGTGTAGAGAACCTTGTCGAGCTTGGTGGTCATGGTGGTGATTCCTTCGGTTGGTGAGGGTGGTGAAAAAGAGCTTCTTGGATAGAAGCGGGAGAAAACCGGGATTGCTTGCGTGTCAGGCGGCTTTCCTGATGCGGTCGCGCAGCGTCTGGATCTGCTGGGTAAGCGAGATGAGTTCAGGCACCGAGCATTGCGCCGCGGCCATGAGGCAGCCGGGCACGCCGGCGGCGCGCGCCTTGAGCTTGCGGCCGGCGCTGGTGAGCGTGATGTGGACGCGGCGCTCGTCGGCCACGTCGCGCAGCCGCGTGACATAGCCGACGGCTTCGAGCCGCTTGAGCAGCGGCGTGAGCGTGCCGGAGTCGAGCGAGAGGCGTTCGCCGAGCTCGGAGACCGTGGGGCCGTCTTGCTCCCAGAGGGCGAGCATGACGAGGTATTGGGGGTAGGTGAGCTGCAGCTTTTCCAGCACCGGCTTGTAGAGGCGGGTCATGGCCAACGAGGCGGAATAGACGGCGAAGCAGAGCTGGTTGTCCAGCTTGAGCATTTCGTCTGAGGCTTGGGTGGTACTGCTGCGCATGGCTCGAATTTTAGCGCGCAATTGAATTGCGTGCAATGTAATTATTTTGGGTTCTTGTTTTTGGTTTGTGTTCCGGAGCCGGGTCTCGCCCCGGCGGGCGAGACCCGGCCCCCGTCCTCAAAAAAACATCACCCCCGAAACCTCTTCCGAGTCAAAGCCAACGCCACCCAGAAAGCCGCAACCCCATAAACCACCAACACCCCCGCATGCACCCACCAGCCGGTCGGCCACTGATCCATGAACAGCGGCCGCACCAGCGCCACCGCATTGGTCAACGGCAGCCAGGCCGCCACGGCCCTCACGGCGGAAGGCAGCTGTTCCAGCGGAAAGAACACGCCGCTCAGGAACATCATCGGCGTCATGAACAGCGTGAAGTAGTAGGTGAAGAAGTCGTAGCTCTTGGCAAGCGCATTGAAGATCAGCGCAATCGACGAGAAGGTGATCCCCGCGCCGATCAGCACCATCCACGCGACGATCAGCTTGGGGCTGTGGCTGATGCCCAGCCCGAGCATCACGAACAAAATCGCGGTCACGGTGAAGATCGACTTGAACGCCGCCCACAGCATCTCGGCCAGCACGATGTCGTCCAGGCCCACGGGTGCGTTCATGATGCCGTCCCAGGTCTTCTGCACCTGCATGCGGGAGAACGCCGAATACAGCGCCTCGAAGCTCGCAGCGTTCATCGCGCTCATGCAGATCGAGCCGCTCGCGAGGAACAGGATGTAGGGCACCTTCACGCCGTCCACCGCCACCTGTCCCACCAGCGCACCCATGCCGTAGCCGAAGGCCACGAGCCAGATCAGCGGCTCGGCGATGTTGCCGATCAGGCTCGGTATCGCGAGCTTGCGCCACACCAGCAGGTTGCGCAGGAACACGGGCCACCAGCGCAGCGAGAGCTCGGGCGCGCGCCACACGGAACGGGCCGGCGGCGATGCCGCGGCAGAAGAAGAGCTTGCAGTCGTCGTGTTCATGATTGTCGTGGCCTAGCCGTCTTCGCGGATCTGCCGGCCCGTGAGCTTGAGAAAAAGGTCTTCGAGGTTCGCGGGCCGGTGGAAGGTGCGCAGGCGGCCGTGCCGCGTGAGCGCATCGAGCAGCCGCCGTGCGTCCTGCGTGTAGAAGAACACGGTCTCCCCGCTCACCTCCACGCGCGCCGCCATCGCTTTCAGTTCCGGCGACTCGGCCAGCGAGAGCGCGCCGTTGCCGTACACCTCGACCACGTCGGGCTCCAGGTGCTCGGCGATCAGGTCGCGCGGGCGGCCCTCGGCAATCTTGCGGCCGTGGTCGAGCACCAGGAGGCGCGAGCACAGGCGCTCGGCCTCGTCCATGAAGTGCGTGGTCAGCAGGATCGACTTGCCCTGCTGCAGCAGCACCTGCAGGCGCTCCCACATCAGGTGGCGCGCCTGCGGGTCGAGCCCGGTGGTGGGCTCGTCGAGCAGCAGAAGCTTGGGGTCGTTCACCAGCGCGCGCGCCAGCGAAAGGCGCCGGCGCATGCCGCCCGAGAGTTCGCCCGGCTTTGCATCGGCCTTGTGCGAGAGCGCCGCAAACTCCAGCAGCTGCGGCACGCGCTCGCGCACCTGCGCCTTGCTGAAGCCGAAGTAGCGGCCGTACACCACGAGGTTCTCGGCGCAGCTGAAGTCGGGGTCGAGCGTGTCGAACTGCGACACCACGCCGAGCTGCGCCTTGATGGCCAGCGCATCGCGCGGCATCTGCAGGCCCAGCGCGCAGATGTCGCCGCCGTCGGGCGTGGTGAGGCCCAGGCACATGCGGATGGTGGTGGTCTTGCCGGCGCCGTTCGGGCCGATCACGCCCAGGCATTCGCCGGGCGCGATCTCGAACGACAGGTCGTCCACGACCGTGGTGCCGCCGTAGCGCTTGCAAAGGCGGCTGGCGTGGAAGAGCGGGGCGCAGGAGGAGGAAGAAGAAGAGGAAGGCACGCGGCCATTCTGACGCAGGGCCACGAAGCCTGCCGCCATCGCTTCAACCGATGGACAAGCCGCACGAGTTCGGAGCCACTGCTGCCGCGGCCGGCCTACATGCGCAGGCCGCTGAACTCCGTCTTCATCCAGTCGATGAAGGCGCGCGTGCGGGCCGGCAGCAGCCGTGCGTTCGGGTAGATCACGCTCACCGGGCGCGGCGGCGGCTCGAAGTCTTCGAGCACCAGCTTCAACCGGCCCTGCGCCACATGCGGCAGCACCTGGTAGGAGAAGAAGGTGCCGAAGCCCATGCCCGCGGCGCAGGCCTCGATGGCCGGGGCGAGGTGGTTGAATTCGAGCCGGCAGCTGGGCGTCACGCTGATGGTCTTGCCGCGTTCGTGGAACACCCACTGCGGCGGCGCGTCGACACGGCCGCGCACGCAGGGGGCGCCTTGGAGGTCGCGCGGATGGCGCGGCGTGCCGTGGCGCGCGAGGTACCCGGGGCTCACCGCCACCACGCGCCGGATGGTGCCGAGCGTCTGCGCCACGAGCGACGAATCCGCGAGCGGGCTGATGCGGATGCCCACGTCGATGCCTTCCTCCAGCAGGTTCACCGTGCGGTCGTGCAGCAGCACGGTGCAGCGCACCTTGTCGTGGCGCTGCATGAAGCGCGTGATGGCGGGCGCCACGTACATGTGGCCGAACAGCACCGGCGCGGTGATGGTGAGCTGGCCCGCGGGCTCGCGCGCCTCGGCCTTGAGCGCGAGGTCGGCGGCATCGGCCGCCAGCAGCACCTCGCGCGCGCTCGGCAGGTAGTGGCGGCCTTCCTCGGTGAGCGAGAGCCGGCGCGTGGTGCGGTGGAACAGGCGCACGCCCAGGTGCGCCTCGAGCGCGGCGAGCGCGCGCACCACCGCGGGCAGCGAGTTGCCGAGCGCCTCGGCGGCGCGGGTCAGGCTGCCCTGGTCGGCAATCTGCACGAAGGTCTGCATGGCCTTGAAGCGATCCATGGCCTGATTAAACCGGATTAAACCGAATAACGCAGCAGTCAAATGCAAGAATGGCTATTCCTTCATTCAGCGCAAGAGAGAAGAATCCGGATCACGCCCACTCCACATTCCAGAGGACCTCCCGTGAACGCCATCGCTTCCCCTCCCGCCCAACCCATCAAGCTCTACGGCAGCGCCATCTCGGGCCACGTGCACCGGGTGCGGCTGTTCCTCTCGATGCTCGGCCTGCCTTTCGAAGTGATCGAGCTCGACCTGAAGCAGCGCGCCCACCGCACGCCCGAGTTCCTGGCGCGCAACCCCTTCGGCCAGGTGCCGGTGATCGAGGATGGCGAAACCACGCTGGCCGATTCCAACGCGATCCTGGTCTACCTCAACGAGCGCTATTCGGCCGATCCGGCGCGCTGGATGCCGCGCGACCCGGTGGGCGCGGCGCGCGTGCAGCGCTGGTTCTCGGTGGCCGCCGGGCCGCTCGCCTACGGGCCGGCCGCCGCGCGCGTCATGGCGCTGTTCGGCCTGGCCGCCGATCCCACCGAGACGGTGACGCGCTCGCATGCGCTGCTTGCGGTGATGGAGATCCACCTCGGGCAGCAGCCCTTCCTGGCCGGGCCCGCGGCCACGCTGGCCGACATCGCGAACTACGCCTACGTGGCGCATGCGCCCGAAGGCCGCGTGTCGCTCGACGCCTACCCGCAGGTGCGCGCCTGGCTCGCGCGCGTGGAGGCCCTGCCCGGCTTCGTGCCGATGGTGCGCACGCCGGTCGGACTGGCATCATGATTGCCGAACCGTTCCACGCCGGCGAGCGCGCGCTGCAGGTACAGACGGGCTGGCGCGACCGCATGGAGGCCATGGGCCCGCGCGTGATCCGCGACTACATGCCTGACCAGCACCGCGAATTCTTCGCGCAGCTGCCGTTCCTCGTGGTCGGCAGCCTCGATGCCGACCTGCAGCCCTGGGCCAGCGTGCTCGCGGCGCCCGCGGGCTTCGCGCATTCGCCCGATGCCACGCACCTGCGCGTCGATGCGCTGCCAGCCGGTGGCGATCCGCTGGCCGGGCAGCTCGCGCAGGGCGCCACGCTCGGCCTGCTGGGCATCGAGCCGCACACGCGGCGGCGCAACCGCATGAACGGCACGGTCGAGTCGCTCGATGCGGGCGGCTTCATGGTCGCGGTGCAGCAGAGCTTCGGCAACTGCCCGCGCTACATCCAGGCGCGCGAGCCGGAACTGGTGGCCGCACGCGACGGCAGCGCGCCCGCGCAGCGGCTCGACACGCTCGACCTCGACGCACAGCGCCTCATCGGCAGCGCCGACACGCTGTTCATCGCCACCGCGTACCCGGGCGATGCGGCCGATGCGCGCTCGCACGGTGTCGACGTGTCGCACCGCGGCGGCCGGCCCGGCTTCGTTCGCGTTGATGCGGGCGGCGTGCTCACGGTGCCCGACTTCAACGGCAACCGTTTCTTCAACACGCTGGGCAACCTGGTGGCCCATCCGCGTGCGGGCCTGCTGTTCATCGATTACGACAACGGCGATCTCCTGCACGTGGCGGCCACCGCGGAACTGGTGCTGGACGGCCCCGAGATCGCCGAGTTCGAAGGCGCCGAGCGGCTGCTGCGGCTGCATGTGGAGCACGCACTGCGCCGGCCCGCCGCCCTGCCGCTGCGCTGGGGCGACGCGGCGCTGTCGCCGCACCTCGAAGGCACCGGGCGCTGGGCTGCGGCGCGCGCCTGAGCGGCCTTCGCGCTCCGTCAATGAAAGACGGGAATGCGCGCGGCGACCGAAGGCCGGTAGTGCCAGCCGCGTTCTTGCATCGCCGCCAGATCGGGTGTGCGATACAGCACGGCCTCCAGCCCCGCGGCGGCCAGCGTGCAGGCCAGCGCCTGGCCCGGGCAGGCATGCATGCCGTGGCCGAACCCCAGCATGCGGCGCCGCGGGCGTACGAGGTTGAAGCGCTCGGGCTCCGGGTTGAGCGCCGGATCGCGGTTGGCCGCGGCCAGCACCAGCAGCACTGCGTCGCCTGCCGCCAGCGGCGTGCCCGCCATGGTGACGGACTCGGCCACGAAGCGCCGCGTGTTGTGCACCGAGGGGTCGTGCCGTGCCGTCTCTTCCACGATCGCCTGCAGCCCGCCCTGGGTCTGCGCGGCCTGCTGCAGCGACGGCTCGCGCATCACCGCGATCAGGCTGTTGCCCAGCAGGCCGGCCGTCGCATCGCAGGTCTGCGAGAGCAGGCCGACGAGGTTCGCGAGCAGCGCGCGCGCGAGCGGCGGGCTCGCGGCGCTCTCGGCGAGCACGGCCGCGAGCAGTGTTCCGTCGCGTGGCGCTGCGCCCGCGGCCAGCGCCTCGAAGCGCGTCATGAGTTCGCCCGCGGCGGCGCTGGCGCCTTGCAGCTGCTGCGCCGTGGACAGCGGCGACAGGCAGGCGACGAAGTCGCGCATCCATCGGTCCACCTGCGGCAGCGCCTCATCGTCAAAGCCCAGCAGGTGCGCGACGGCTCGCACCGGCATGGAGAACAGCGCATCCGACACAGGCTGCGCCGGCACGCCATGCGCCACCCGCAAGGCCGCCGTGCGTACCGCGCCCAGGTCCAGTCCGGCCAGCGCACGCTGCAGCGCGGGCCGATGGGCCTGGTGCGCCGCGCCGTCGTTCATGCGCACGAGATGGCCGAACACCTCGCCCGCCGCGCTGCCCGCAATGGCGCGCGGCACCGGTTCGGCCGCCGGCCGCACGCGCAGCGCGCCGTGCGCGAGCAGCAGCGATTCGATGACCTCCGCACGGCTTGCGACCCACAGGTGCAGCGCCTCGTTCCACGCGAGCGGCGGCCCCGCGCGCAGTTCGGCATAGAAGGGATACGGATCGGCATGCGTGACGGCCGCGACGGGGTCGAGCGGCATGCCATCGAAGGAGGAAGGCGTCGGGCTTGTGTTCATGCCGCGCAGTGTGCAATTGCCGCCGCCGCCACACTTCGGCCGCGAACGAAGTGTGGGATGCGGCGGCGTCTTAGGATCGGCGCATGGACACGCGTTCTTCTTCCCCGGCTTCTTCCTCCAACGTCGACGTGCAGCTGGCCCGCCTGGCCGGCGCCATCGCCGAGCCCGCGCGCGCGCGCATGCTGAGCTGCCTGATGGACGGCCACGCGCGCACCGCGACCGAGCTGGCCACCGTGGCCGAGGTGGCCGCCTCCACCGCAAGCGCGCACCTCGCGCGCCTCAGGCAAGAGCGGCTGGTCGAGCTGCTCGTGCAGGGCAAGCACCGCTACTTCCGGCTGGCGGGGGACAACGTGGCGGCCGCGCTCGAAAGCCTGATGGTGGTGGCCGGCGCGCCGCGCGCCGCGCAGTTCAAGCCCAGCACGCCGAGCCGCCTGCGCGCCGCGCGCACCTGCTACGACCACATGGCCGGCACGGCCGGCGTCGCGCTGCACGACCGGCTGCATGCGCAGGGCTGGCTCAGCGGCCTGCAGAGCGGTTCGTACGAACTCACGCCCGAAGGCGCCATCGCGCTGGAGAGCCTGGGCGTGGAGGTGGACGCGGTGCGCCGCTCGCGCCGGCGCTTTGCCTGCGCCTGCCTCGACTGGAGCGAGCGCCGCCCGCACCTGGGCGGCGCGCTCGGCGCGGCCTGGCTCCAGCTGTCGCTGCGCCGCGGCTGGGTGCGCCAGGAGCTCGACGGCCGCGCGCTGGCGCTCACGCCGAAGGCGCAGCGCGAGATGCCCGAGCTCTTTGCCTGAAGCGCGCGCTCAGGCCTTTAGCTTGAGCAGGTAGATCATCGGCCCGGCCATCGCCAGGTCGAGCTCGAGGAAGCTCTCGAAATCCTTGCCCGCCATCCAGTACGCATCCCAGTTGTTGCGCTTGATGGTCTTCTGCCACACGTCGGCCATGGTGGCGCGGTGCACGGCCTCGAGCAGCACGGCCCGGCGCTCCGCCGTCACCTTCTTGCCGGTGAGCACGCCGCGCCAGTTGGCCAGGTCGGCGTCCACGCCCTGCTCGCGCACCGACGGAATGCCCAGGAACGGCCGCTTCGACGACACGCCGATGGCGCGCAGCGTGCCGTTGGAAAGGCCCGCGCTGAATTCGCTGAAACCCGAGATCCCCGCCACGGCCTTGCCGGTGGCAAGCGCTTCCACCACCTGCGCGCCGCCCGGGTACGGCTGGTAGACCAGGCCCGCGGTGTTGCCGGCCACGCGGGCCAGCATGCCGGCGTACATGTGGTCCACGCCGCCGGCCGAGCCGCCGGCGATGACGGTCCTGGCCGCATCGGCGCGCAGCTGCGCGATCAGGTCCTTGGGCGTCTTGATGGGCGAATCGGCCTTCACGGCCACCACCTCGTAGTCGCTGGTGAGGCGCGCGACCGGCGCCACCTGGGCCATGGTGACGGCCGGCTTCTGCAGCGCCACCGCGCCGACCATGACCATGCCGCTCATCAGCAGGGTGTCGGGGTCGGCATCGTATTTCTCGACGTACTTTGCGAGGCCGATGGTGCCGCCCTTGCCGCCGATGTTCTCGTAGACCACCTCGCCCGCCGCACCCGAGGCCAGCAGCGCCGCGCCGAGCGCGCGGCCGGTCTGGTCCCAGCCGCCGCCTTCGTTGGCCGGAATCACGATGCGCAGCTTCGACACGAGTTGCGGCTCGGCCGCGCCGGCCAGGCGGGGCCACAGCAGTGCAGGCCCGGCCCCGCCAGCGGCGGCCGCGCCCGCCATCCATGCATTGAAGTTGCGGCGAGAAAGCTTCCCGGGCGACGGACGAGGCATTTTGTTTCCAGTTGTGAGAAAGGTTTCCGGATGATGTTCGCGAAATGCGTCGCCCACCTACCTTCAAGAGTAGGTGAAAACCCTAGGTAAGCCCAACTGTTACTGGAAGGCGACCTCCGCGAAGCTGCGCAGCTTGCGGCTGTGCAGCCGGGTCGAACCCTGCTCGCGAAGAATGTCGATGGCCCGCATGCCGATGCGCAGGTGCTGCTCCACGCGCTCGCGGTAGAAGTGGTTGGCCATGCCCGGCAGCTTGATCTCGCCGTGCAGCGGTTTGTCGCTCACGCACAACAAAGTGCCGTAGGGCACGCGAAAGCGGAAGCCGTTGGCCGCGATGGTGGCGCTTTCCATGTCGAGCGCCACGGCCCGGCTCTGGCTGAAGCGGCGCTGCGGCTGGTTGCCCGGCAGCAGTTCCCAGTTGCGGTTGTCGGTGCTCGCCACCGTGCCGGTGCGCATGATCTTCTTGAGGTCGGGGCCGGTGTAGCGCGTGACGTCGGCCACCGCCTTTTCCAGCGCGAGCTGGATCTCCGAGAGCGCCGGAATCGGCACCCACAGCGGCAGTTCCTCGTCGAGCACGTGGTCCTCGCGCACATAGGCATGCGCCAGCACGTAGTCGCCGAGCTGCTGCGCGTTGCGCAGGCCCGCGCAGTGGCCCAGCATCATCCAGGCGTGCGGGCGAAGCACGGCGATGTGGTCGGTGATGGTCTTGGCATTGGCCGGGCCGACGCCGATGTTCACCATGCTGATGCCGCTGCAGTCCTCGCGCACCAGGTGGTAGGCCGGCATCTGCGGCAGGCGCGGCGGCGCCGTGCCCTGGCTGCCGTCGAGCAGGCCGCCGTAGTTGGTGCTGGCGCCCGCGGCCAGCCCGCGCCGGCGCGTGACCACGTTGCCGGGCTCGATGAAGGCGACGTACTCGCTCTTCTCGTCGGCCATGGCCTCGTGGCCCAGGCGCACGAACTCGTCGATGTAGAACTGGTAGTTGGTGAACAGCACGAAGTTCTGGAACCACTCGGGCGCGGTGCCGGTGTAGTGCCGCAGCCGGTGCAGCGAGTAGTCCACGCGCGCGGCCGTGAAGAGCGACAGCGGCTGCGCCTCGCCCGCCAGCGCCTCGTAGGTGCCGTTGGCAATGCCGTCGTCCATCACGCCCAGGTCGGGCAGGTCGAACACGTCGCGCATCAGCGCGCGGCGCTCCTCGCTCATCGTGCCTTCGATGTGGTCGTTCTCGGCAAAGGAGAAGTGGATGGGGATCGGCTGCGTGCTGGTGCCCACCTCGATCTCGACCTGGTGGTTCTCCAGCAGCAGGCGGAACTGGTCGAGGTAGTAGCGCGAGAACAGGTCGGGCCGCGTCAGCGTGGTCTCGTAGCGGCCCGGCCCGGCGACGAAGCCGTAGCTCAGGCCCGCGTTGGCCGGCGGCGTGTGGCGCGAGACGGTGTGCGTGTGCACCCGCACGAACGGGTAGCAGGCCCGCACCCGGCCCGGCAGCGCCTCCCCGGCCACGAAGCGCAGCATCGATTCGCGCAGATGCGCCAGGCCGCCCTGGTAGATGGACTTGACCTGTTCGAGTGCGGCGGCGGCGTCGTTGAAGCGGGCGGGAGCGACGAAAGTGGGCATGTAGGGCATGACGGCATTGTGCAATGCGGCCGCGCCGTCCGCCGCTCCCGGGGCGGCGTCAGGCCAGCAGGCAGGCGAGCACTTTCGTCAGCATGTCGTCGACGCCCGTGGCCTGCACCGCGCCCGGCAGCTCGACGTCGCCATGCATCACGAACACCGGCTTGCCCCACTTGAGCCCCATCGCCATTTCCGACAGCGTGCCCATGTTGCCGCCGATGGCGATCAGGCACACGCCGCTGCGCGCGATGATGCCGTTGCGCAGCTCGCCCATGCCGGTGGGAATGGCCACGCTGAGCCATTCGTTGGCGTTGCGGTCGTCGTCCTCGGGCAGGATGCCCACGGCAATGCCGCCGGCCTCGGCGGCGCCGCGCGAGGCCGCGGCCATCACGCCGCCGCGTCCGCCGCAGACCACGGCCATGCCGGCGCCGGCCAGCGCGTGCGCCACGGCGTAGGCCGCCTCGCATTCGGCCGGGCCGCCGTCGCCGGGGCCGAGGATGGCCACCGGCTGGCGGTGGCGCGCCGGCCCCCGCTGCTTCTGCGCCAGGCGCGCCAGCGCCTCAATGACCGGCGCCGGCAGCACCGCGCTCGCGCCTTCGCGTAAGGACATCGCCCACTCCCATCACGATCACACACACCACCATCAGCACCAGCGACAAGGCCGCTGCCACCGCGAAATCCGAACCGCCGTCGCCCACCTGCGCGAGCAGCATCAGCGGCAGGATGTTGAGCTGCGTGCCCACCAGCGCCAGCGCCGTGCCGTAGGTGCCCATCGCAATCGCGGCCACCGTGCAGGCGTTCGACAGCACCGAGGGCATCACCTCGGGCAGCACCGTGTCCCGGAAGGCCCGGGCCCGCGAAGCGCCCAGCGTGCGCGCCGCCTGCGCCGGGCGCAGGTCGAGGTTGGCGAACACCGGGTACAGCGACAGCGCCACGCGCGGGATCAGGTAGTAGGCATAGGCGAAGCCCAGGCCCGAGACGCTGTAGATCCAGCTGCCGATGGCCGCCGGGTCGCCGCCCAGCCCCGCGAGCAGCTGCGTCACGAAGCCCGCGCGGCCGAAGGCCAGGATGAAGCCGTAGGCGATCACCAGGCCCGAGAAGGCCAGCGGCAGGCCCAGCAGGGTCATCATCCATTGGCGCCGGCCCTCGGGCTGGCGCGCGAGCTCGATCGCGATGCAGGTGCCCACCAGCGCCGAGATCGCGCCCGCCGCGAGGCCGAGGCCCAGCGTGTTGCGCAGCGCGCCCAGGAACAGCGGGTTGCCGAACAGCCGCCCGAAGGCGCTGCCGCCGTCGCCGAAGGCTTCGGGCAGCAGCGCCGCCAGCGGCACCGCGAAGAACAGCGCCATGAAGGCCCAGGCGGGCCAGGCGCCAAAGCGTCGCATGGCGGCTTACTTGCCCAGCGCAGCCTGCGCCCAGAGCTTGTCGATCTCGGCCTTGCGCTCCGAGGCCTTCACCACGTCGAGCGGGCGGATCTGCGGCGCGGCCGGCATCTTCGCCGCTACGTCGGCACTCAGCGGCGTGCCCGGCACGGCAGGGCGCACGAAGCCCTGCGCGAACAGCGACTGGCCGGCCTCGCTCATGATGAAGTTGAGCCACAGCTTGCCGGCATTGGGGTTGGGGCCGTTCTTCACCAGGCTGATCGCGTAGGGCGCGGCCACGCTCGCTTCCTTCGGGATCACGACTTCCACCGCATCGCCCATGCCGTCGACGTGCTTGGCCTTGAGGCCGTCGTTCTCGTAGCTGATCCAGACCGGGATCTCGCCCTTGAGGAACTTGGCATACGGCGTGGTGCCTTCCACGCGCAGCACGTTGCCGGCCGAGTGCAGCTTGCCCAGGTAGTCGGTGCCGGGCTGCACGTTGTCGACGCTGCCGCCGTTGGCGTAGGCCGCCGCAAAGGTCAGCACCTGGCCGATCCCGGTGGAGCGCGGGTCGAGGTAGACCACCGTGCTCTTGAACTCCGGCTTGAGCAGGTCGGCCCAGCCGGTGGGCACGTTCTTCACCAGCTTCCTGTTGACCAGGAAGGCGATGTTGAGCGTATGGATGGTGAACCAGCGGCCCTCGGCCTCGCGGAACACGGGCGGCAGCTTGTCGAAGTTGACGGGCCTGAAGGGCGCGACCACGTCCTTCTTGGCGGCGTCGACGGCCGAGGCGGCGAAGTAGTAGGCGGTGTCGGCCTGCGGGCGGCGCCTGGTCTTCTCCAGCGCGACCACGGTGGCGGCCGAGCCGATGTCGTTGTAGGTCAGTTCGATCTCGGGGTAGCGCTTCTTGAAGTCGCGGAACAGCGACTTCCAGTTGGCCCATTCGGGGCCGGTGTCGAAGGAGACGCACAGGCCTTCCTTCTGCGCCTCGGCATAGAGCGCCTTTTCGCCCGCGTAGAGCTCGGGGCCGTCGAAGGCGAAGGCGGTGCGGGCCGCGAGGGTGGCCAATGACAGTGCGGGCAGTGCGCCGGCGGCCTGGATCAGATGTCTGCGTTGCATGGAGTGGCTCCTTGGAGGAAAAAATCAGTGGTCGAGCAAACGGAGGTGTTCGGGCGCGATGGCAATCGCCTCGGCCGCAGGTGTGGCCGATTCGGCGAGGAAGGGCCGGGGGGCGCCCGCCACCTCGAAGTCGTAGCGCGTGAGCGCGCCCAGGTAGCGCTGCGCGCCGGTGCGGCCCGCAAGCCGGTTGATGCTGCCGGCGGGCGGATCGGCCCGGATGTGCTCGGGCCGCACCAGCACATGCACCGCGCTGCCGGCGGTGCGGCTGCCCGTGGGTGCGGCAAGCTCCGCAAAGCCGAGGTCCAGCCGGTCTCGCGCGCCGACCTTCGCGGGCAGGATCGTCGAGAGCCCGACGAACTCCGCCACCGCCCGGCTCGCGGGGTTCTCGTAGATGTCGCGCGGCGTGGCGATCTGCAGCAGCCGGCCATCCTTGAGCATCGCCACGCGGTCGGCCATCACGAGCGCCTCTTCCTGGTCGTGCGTGACCAGCAGCGTGGTCGCGTTGAAGCGCTGCTGGATCGAGCGGATCTGGTCGCGCAGGTGGCCGCGCACGCTGGCGTCGAGGGCCGAGAGCGGCTCGTCGAGCAGCAGCGCGCGCGGATCGATGGCGAGCGCGCGCGCCAGCGCCACGCGCTGCTGCTGGCCGCCCGAGAGCTGCGCGACGGCGCGCTGCGCATACTCGCCGAGCGCCACCACGTCGAGCAGCTCCTGCGCACGGCGGCGCCGTTCGGCCGTGGCCACCTTGCGCAGCTTGAGCCCGTAGGCCACGTTATCGAGCACGCTCAGGTGCGGAAACAGCGCATAGCTCTGGAACACCATGCCGATGTGGCGCTGGTGCACCGGCGTGCGCGACATGTCTTCGCCGTCGAGCGCGATGCGTCCGCTGTGGCCCGTCTCCAGGCCCGACACCAGCTTGAGCAGCGTCGACTTGCCCGAGCCGCTCGGCCCGATCACCGCCACCAGCTCGCCTGTGCGCACGTCGAGCGACACATCGTGCAGGCCGTGCGTGCTGCCCGGGTAGTTGTAGCTGACCTGATCCAGAAGGAGGCTCATGCGCGTTGCTTCACAAGGGAGGACGAAAGAAGGGCCGACGCGCTCGCCAGCACCAGAAGGATCACCGTGGCCGCGCAGGCAAAGCCCGTTGCGCCGTAGAAGGCCTGCAGCAGCACCACCGGGTACGTGCGGTTCTGGAAGCTCGTAAGCAGGTTCGACAGCCCGAACTCGCCCACCGAAATGGCGGCCACCATCACCAGCCCGCTGATCAGGCTCTGCCGCAGGCTGGGCAGCACGATGCCGGTGAACTGCTGCCAGCCCGAGGCGCCGAGCGTCGCGGCCGCCTGTTCGAGCCGGCCGAGGTCCAGGTGGCGCAGGTCGCTCAGCAGCGTGTTGGTGAGATAGGGCAGCGTGAGGATCGCGTGCGCCGCGATCAGCAGCGGCATCGAGCCCAGCCATGGCGCGAGGTCGGTGTTGAACACGATCATGTAGCCGAAGGCCAGCGTGATGGTCGGCACCGCGATCGGCATGGCGCTCACGATGCGCGCCGCCAGGCTGCTGCCGCGCCCGGCGCCGTGGTACAGCGCATAGGCCAGCGGCAGCGCCAGCACGGTGTTGATCGCGCAGGCCGACAGCGCCACCACCAGGCTGCTCGCGAAGGCCTTGCGGAACGAGGGGTCGAGCCAGAGGTCGAGGTACCACTGCCCGGTGATGCCCGTGGGCAGCAGCGTGTTGGTCCAGTTGCCGCCGAAGCTGCCGACCAGCAGCAGGGCGATCGGCAGCAGCAGGTACAGGCCGTAGATGAGCGAGATGCCGCGAACCAAGATGATGTCTCCCGATGTCTTGCGCAGCCGGCATACTTTCCGAGTGCGCTACCTTTTGCGCACGGCCAGCTGCCGTGCTCCAGCGAATTCTAGGAAGCACATGCGTACTTATGGGTGAAAGCTGGATGACGACGCTTGAGCAATCGGAAAGTGTTTTTCACGGAGTTTTCATCGACCGGAGCCATGCATGAAGCGCGACTGCCCCACCATCCAGGAACTGCTGGCCTTCGACGCCGTGGCGCGCCACCAGAGCATCACGCTCGCGGCCGGCGCCTTGTGCATCACCGTGAGCGCGGTCAGCAAGCAGATCGCCGGGCTCGAGGCCTTCCTGGGCCGCGAGCTGCTGCAGAAGAACGGCCGCGGCGTGCAGCTCACGCCGCAGGGGCGCGTGTATTGGCAGAAGATCTCGGGCGGCCTGCGCGCCATCGAGACCGCGACCTTCGAGGCGCGCTCGGGCGATGCCGGCGCCGGCCTGCTCACGCTCGCGAGCGTGCCCACCTTCCTCACCAAGTGGCTCATCCCGCGCCTGCCGGCCTTCAGCCAGAAGAGCCGCCATGTGATGCTGAGCTTCAGCCGCCACCTGGAGCCGAGCGACGGCATCCCGGCCGGCGTCGATGCCGCCATCCGCTACGGCCCCGACGGCTGGCCGGGCGTGGTGTCCGAATACATCGCGGGGCGCGAGTTCGTGCTGATCGCGGCGCGCGCGCTGGTCGAAAAGCGCCACCGCATCGCGCAGCCGGCCGACGTCGTCGCCCACACGCTGCTGCATCACGAGGGCGCGCCCACCGCCTGGCGCGAGTGGGCTGCGCAGCACGGCGTGCCCGAGGTGCAGACCGTGGCCGGGCCGCGCTTCGCACAGTATTCGGCGCTGATTCAGGCGGCGCTCAACGGGCTGGGAATCGGGCTGGTGCCGAAGCTGCTGGTGCAGGAGGAGCTGGCCGAGGGCTCGCTGCTGAGCCCCTGCGGCACGCCGGTGCGCGTGGACCAGGGCCACTACCTCTGCTACCGGCCGGACCGGCTCGACCTGCCGGCCTTCGCGGCGTTTCGCGAATGGCTGATGGAAGAGGGCGCGAAGTCGCGCGGCACGCAAGCATGAGGCGGCAGGCTCCGCTACCCTCTACGGTCGAACAGGCAGACAACCAAGGAATCGAATCGATGAAAGTCGCAGTCATGGGCGCCGGCGCAGTCGGCTGCTACTACGGCGCCATGCTGGCGCGCGCGGGCCACGAGGTGGTGCTGATCGGCCGGCCTTCGCACGTGGAGGCCGTGCGCGCCCGCGGGCTGCGGCTGGAGACCCGGACCTTCGACGAGCAGGTGCCGCTCGGCGCAAGCACCGAGCCGGGCGCGGTACAGGGCGCGGACCTTGTGCTGTTCTGCGTGAAGTCCACCGACACCGAAGCGGCCGCGGCGCAGATCCGGCCGCATCTCTCGCCCGATGCGCTGGTGCTCACGCTGCAGAACGGCGTCGACAACGACGAGCGCGTGCGCTCGGTGCTGCCGTCCAGCGAAGTGGCGGCCGCCGTGGTCTACGTGGCCACCGAGATGGCCGGTCCCGGCCATGTGAAGCACCATGGCCGCGGCGAGCTGGTGATCGCGCCTTCGCGCCGCAGCGAGCAGGTGGCGCAGCAGTTGCTGGCCGCCGACGTGCCCACGCAGATTTCCGGCAACGTGCGCGGCTCGCTCTGGGCCAAGCTGGTGCTGAACTGCGCCTACAACGCGCTGTCGGCCGTGTCGCAGCTGCCCTACGGCGAACTCGTGAAGGGCGCGGGCGTGGCCGAGGTGATCCGCGACGTGGTCGCCGAATGCCTGGCCGTGGCAAAGGCCGAGGGCGTCGAGATTCCGGGCGATATCGATGCAGCCATCCGCGGCATTGCGCAGTCGATGCCCTCGCAGTATTCATCGACCGCGCAGGACCTCGCACGCGGCAAGCCCAGCGAGATCGACCATCTCAACGGCTTCGTCGTGCGCCGCGGCGAGGCGCTCGGCGTGCCCACGCCCGCCAACCGCGTGCTGTTCGTGATGGTACGACTGCTCGAAAACAAGCAGCAGCCTCGTTGAGTGGCCATTCGCGAAACACCGCGGAACCGGCTTTGCCGGGCCGCTGGTGTTGCCCCCGGTAGGGGTGGCGAAGCGACACGAAGTGCGCGAAGACTGGGGGCGAGCTTTTATCCGGGCATCGGTTCGCGCATCGTCACGAACTCTTCGGCCGCGGTCGGGTGGATGCCGATGGTGCTGTCGAACAGCGCCTTGGTCGCGCCCGCGCGCATCGCCACGGCAAAGCCCTGCACCACCTCGCCCGCATCGGCGCCCACCATGTGCAGGCCGACCACGCGGTCGCTGGCCTTGTCGACCACCAGCTTCATGAAGGTGCGCTCGGTGCGGCCCGACAGCGTGTGGCGCAGCGACTTGAATTCGCTCGAGAACACCGCCACGTCGCCGAACTTCGCGCGCGCGTCGAGCTCGGTGTAGCCGCAGGTGCCGATGTTGGGGTGCGTGAACACGGCCGTCGGAATGAACTCGTAGTCGAGCCGGCGCCGGCCCTTGCCGAACAGCTGGTCGACCACCACCATCGCCTCGGCCAGCGCCACCGGCGTGAGCTGCACGCGCGTGGACACATCGCCCACCGCGTGGATCGACGGCACCGAGC
The DNA here is from genome assembly GCF_003951285.1 of Variovorax beijingensis. Taxonomy (GTDB): domain Bacteria; phylum Pseudomonadota; class Gammaproteobacteria; order Burkholderiales; family Burkholderiaceae_C; genus Variovorax; species Variovorax beijingensis. The sequence goes on from NZ_RXFQ01000020.1 coordinate 80,004, forward strand.
TGCGGTAGTGCGCATCGACCGCGATGGCGCCGCGCTCGTCGAGCTTCACGCCCGCCGCTTCGAGGCCGAGCCCCTGGGTGTTGGGCACGCGGCCGGTCGCAAAGAGCACCGTGTCGGCTTCGAGCTGCTGGCCGCGCGCGAGCGTGACCGTGAGCCCCTGCGCCCCGCGCGTGATCGAGGTGGCCTCGCAGTTCAGCCGCACGTCGACGCCCGCCTTGCCCATCTCGTTGGCAAGGAACTGCCGCACGTCGTCGTCGAAGCCCGTGAGCAGGTGCGCGCGGCGGTGCAGCTGCGTCACCTGGGCGCCCAGGCCGTTGAAGATCGATGCGAACTCGCAGGCGATGTAGCCGCCGCCCACCACCAGCAGGCGCTTGGGGAACGGGTCGAGGTCGAACATCTCGTCGGAGATGGCGATGTGCTCGCGGCCCGGAATGTCGGGTACGTAGGGCGTACCGCCGGTGGCCACCAGCAGATGGCGCGCGGTGTGGCGCTTGCCGTCGACCTCGACCGTGTGGCCGTCGAGCAGCTGCGCCCAGCCGGTGACCAGCACCACGCCGGAATTCTTCAGCAGCGAGGCATACACGCCGTTGAGCCGCTTGATTTCCTTCGCACGCTGCGCCTTGAGGTGCGCCCAGTCGAATCCCGGCGCCTGGGAAAGCTGCCAGCCGTAGCCCGCGGCTTCCTCGAAGGATTCGGCATAGCCGGCCGCGTAGCTGTAGAGCTTCTTCGGAATGCAGCCCACGTTGACGCAGGTGCCGCCCAGTTCGGCCGCCTCGGCCAGCCCCACGCGCACCCCCTGCTGGGCCGCCATGCGCGCCGCGCGCACGCCGCCGCTGCCGCCGCCGATGACGAAAAGATCGAAGTCGAATGTGGGCATGGAAAAACTCTCCTTGGCGGCGACTTTAGCCGCCGGCTGGAGGCGCCGCTTGCGGCGGGGCTTGCGCGGTGCGATGGCACCGCGCAAGCCCGCGGAGGTTCAGCGCTGGTCCGGAGAGGTCATCAGCCTGCGCCGGTCGTCGCCGCCGCGTTGGCCCGGCTGAAGCTGCGGCGGCTGCTGTGGCGGCGCTGGCGCGAAGCCGCGCTGCTGCTGGAGGGCGCGCACCTGCGCTTCCTGCGCCTGGCGCATCGCGTTCTGCTGCGCCTGCTGTTGCGCCTGGGCCTGCTGCTGCGCCTGCACGGCGCGCTGCTGCATCTCCTGCTGCTGGCGCAGCATTTGTTGCTGGGCCAAGGCCTGCTGCTGCGCCGCGCGCTGTTGCTGCTGCATTTGTTGTTGCTGCAGGGCTTGTGCCTGGGCTGCACGCTGCTGCATCTCCTGCTGTTGCCGCAGCGCCTGTTGTTGCTGGACCTGCAATTGCTGTTGTTGCTGCTGCTGGCGTTGCAGTTGCCACGGGTCTTGCGCACCGCGCTGCGGCCATTCCTGCTGCTGCTGTCGCAAGCCCTGCTGGCGCTGCCATTCCATTTGCTGCTGCTGTTGTTGCTGCATCGCCTGGACCTGCTGCGCCTGCTGCATCTGCCGGGTCCGCCGCGCCTGCTCGTAGCGCAGTTCCTGCTGCTCGCGCGCCATCAGCTGCGTCGGCGGCGCCGCCGCGGCCGGCCGGCCGAAGCCGCCGCCGAAGCCGTGCATCGGGATGCCCGGCGCCGGCGCCACCGGCACGCGCGCGAAGCGGTCGTCCGGCAGCCGCACCAGGTCGCGCCGGCCGAAGGGGCCGCGGCCGAAGCGGTCGGCCGGCAGCACGGTGACGGCGCCCGCCATCTGCTGGTTGGCATAGAAGCCGCTGCGCAGCTCGGCCTGGCGATTGCGGTAGGCCGCCATGCGGTTCACCTGGTCGAGGTAGCGCTGGCTCGCGCGATAGCCGGGCCGCCATGCCTCGCCGGGGGCCAGCGGGAACCAGCCCACGCCGCTGCGGCCGTCGCCGATCTGCAAGGCGGCATTGGCGCCGCTGCCGCCCACGAAGCCGACCAGCGCGGGCGAGTACACGGGCCGTGCGGCCGGCCGTCCCGGCACCCAGGCCCAGCGCGGCCCCAGGCGCGCCCAGCGGCCATAGTGGAAGGGCGCAAAGCCCCAGGGCGCGGCATCGACCCAGGTCAGGCCCCAGGGCGCGATGTTGACCCACTGGCCGTCGCGGTAGGGCGCCCAGTCGGCGTCCACGTTGCGCGGGAACCAGACATCGCCGTAGGTCGGGTCGCTCTGCCAGTCGCCGTAGGCGTCGAGCTGCTGGTAGCCCACGACCTCGCGCGACACGTAGCGTGCGGAGATCGACTGGTCCTCGATGCGGTTGCGCTCGGCCACCCAGGCATCGAAGCTGCCGCTTTGCGCCGGTGCGCCGCCCACCGCGACCAGGTTGCGGCCCGATACGGTCAGCTGCTGCCGCGCGCCCAGCGATTGCGATTCGCCGTTCTCGCCATGCAGCGTGACGCGGCCCGAAGCCACCGCGATCCAGGTGGTGCCGGCGGCGGGGTCGGCCGCCACGCGGTATTCGCCGGGCGCGTCGATCACGACCGCGAGGTTGCCGGTGTCCACCTCGACACGCTGGCCCGCCAGGTCGTCGCGCACGCGCAGCTGCAGGTTGCCCTGGTTCGCGGTGAGGCGCACGGTGTCGTCGTCGAGTTCGGAGAATTCGACATGCGTCTGCCCGTCCATGCGCAGCGCCGCCGAGCCGATGTGGACTTCGGCGCGCGCATTGCGGTCGGTCCAGAGCCGGTCGCCGGAGGTGATGGGGCGGTTGGGCTGCGCGTCGTACCAGCTGTCTTCGCCGGCGGGCGCGAAGCTCACCGTGCCCTGCTGCAGGTTCAGGCGCGCCACGCGTCCCGGCGGGTCCTGCTGCGCGCTGGCCGCCGCACCGAGGCACAGCAGCACGAGGCCGAACAGCCATCGGTGCAATGGCCGGTGAAGATCGAGAAAGGCGGGGCGGTTCATGGATTTGTCTCCGGTTCCCAGGGGCGCATGAAGCGGTGGATATGTAACGCGCGAGAATCCGTTGCCGCTGTCAGCGCATGTCCCCTGCTTGGTGAAGCGCGCGCACATTCGGCAACCGCTTGTAATCGAGGACTCGGCATGAAAAACAACAAGAACGCCTGTGCACCAGGCGAATTGCGCTACCGGAACCATAGCGCGGCGCGATGGGCCGCGGCGCTCGTGTGCGCCGCCATGGCCATGGCGGCCGCGCCCGCGGACGCGCAGCTCGCGCGCAAGCCTTCCTACTACCAGCAGCAGAACAGCAACACGTCCGCCCCGGAAGGCGCGCAGCTTCCCGCGCGTCCGGCGGCGCCCGCGTCGCTGCCGATGCTGCGCAGCCGCGGCGACTTCGACGCCCTGGCCCGCGTCTACGACGCCGGCACGCCGATGCAGCTGGCCCATGTGCTGTTTGCCGTCGACCGCCGGGCCCGGCCCGTGCGCACCTACTACATCGACACGCCGCGCTACCAGCTGCATGTGCGCTTCGTGCGCGAGACCGGGCTCGCGCCGCGCGCTGGCAAGCGCGAGATCGACCGCAACTACCTCGTGCCCGATCGCCGCTTCCTGTTCGGCACGCTGAGCTGGCAGCAGAACATCGGCAGCTTCACCTACGAGTTCTGGGAAGGCGACCGGCTCACCCCCGCGCTGCTGCGCCAGGCCGATGCACAGGTGAAAGCCAGTTTCTTCGCGCCCGTGAAGTTCAAGACCAACTCGACGCTGCACGAACGCGGCGCGACCGAGGCGGGCATCGACTTCGTCAGCCAGGAGGCGTTGATCCGCGAGCAGCCCTACATGCCGATGAATCTGGGCACGGCCACGGGCCGCGTCCGCATCGTGGACGAGGCCGCCGGCGCGAATGCGTTGAACGCGCTGCTGCCCGGCGACATCGCCGTGCTGCGCCAGGTGCCGATCAGCCTGCCGCCCGTGGCCGGCGTGCTGACCGAGCGGCCGTCCACCGCGCTGTCGCACGTCAACCTGCTGGCCAAGGGCTGGGGCATTCCCAACGCCTATGTGCGCGATGCCGCGGCCGTGCTGCGCGAGTACGCGGGGCAGTGGGTGGCGCTCAAGGTGGCCGCGTCGGGCTACCAGGTGCGCCGCCTCACGGCGGAAGAGATCGCCGCGCTGCCGCCGCGCGCGGTGCGTGCGGCGGCCACCGGCGCACTGCCAGGCAGCGGCAAGGCCGCGAAGCCGGACCTGCGCGAGACGCGCCTGCTGCCGCTGGCGTCATTGCGTGCCCGGAACAGCGCGCAATGCGGCGCCAAGGCCGCCAACCTCGGCGCCGTGCTGGCCGCGCGCATCCCGGGAACCTCCGTGCCCGACGGCTTCTGCATTCCCTTCGCGCACTACGACCGCTTCGTGCGCGCGAACGGCCTGGCCGAGCGCATCGCCAGCATGCGGCAGCAGCCCGGCTTCGCGGGCGATCCGCAGGTCCGGCAGAAAGCGCTGGCGCAGTTGCAGGGCGAGATCGTGCAGTGGCCCGTCGATGCGGCCAGCGCGGCAGCGTGGCGGGCCGCATGGCAGGCGCAGCTCGGCGGCGGCGGCGTGTTCGTGCGCAGCTCGTCCAACTCCGAAGACCTGCCGGGCTTCAGCGGCGCGGGCCTCTACACCACGGTGCCCAACGTCAAGACCGGCGACGCGCTCGAACTCGCGGTGAAGAAGGTCTGGGCCTCGGTGTTCAACCCCGAGGCCTGGGAGGCGCGCAGTGCCGCGGGCTTCGGCGCCGAGTCGGTGCTGATGGGCGTGTTCGTGCAGGCGGCCATCGATTCCACCAACGCCGGCGTGATGATCACGCGCGACCCCTTCGACGCCGGCCACCCGCATGTCACCTACATCTCGGCCAAGCGCGGCATCGGCATTCGCGTGGTGGAGGGGCGGCGCGTGGCCGAGCAGGTGATGTATTCGAGCTGGTCCAAGGCCATCCAGGTGCTCAGCCGCTCGGCCGAAGAGACGGCGCTGCAGCTGGACAAGGACGGCGGCGTGAAGGAGGTGCCGGTGGAGGCCGGCCGCAACGTGCTGACGGACGAACTGGTGGTGCGCCTTGCAGGCGTTGGCGCTGCCGTGAAGCGCGCTTTCGGCGGCGTCGCCCAGGACATCGAATGGGCCACTGTGGGCGACCGCATCGTGCTGCTGCAGGCGCGGCCCTATGTGGAGCGGCGCCGCTGAATCCGCGGGCTACTTGTAGAGCAGCTGCGGCAGCCACAGCCCGATCTGCGGCCAGATGTAGAGCAGCACGATGGCCAGCACCTGGATGCCCATGAAGGGCAACATGCCCAGGAAGATCTGGTTCAGCGTCACGTGCGGCGGGCTCACGCCCTTCAGGTAGAACGCGGCCATGGCCACCGGCGGCGAAAGGAACGCGGTCTGCAGATTCATTGCCACCAGCAGGCCGAAGAACAGCGGATCGACGCCGAAGTTGTCGAGCAGCGGAATGAAGATCGGCATGAAGATCACGATGATCTCGGTCCACTCCAGCGGCCAGCCCAGGATGAAGATGATGACCTGGCTGAGCACCAGGAACTGGACCTTGCTGAGGTTCATGCTCAGCACCCATTCCTCCACCAGCGCCTGGCCGCCGAGCAGCGCGAACGCAGCCGAGAAAATGGCCGAGCCCACGAACAGCCAGCACACCATGGCCGAGGTCTTGGCGGTGAGGAACACCGACTCCTTCAGCACGTCCATGGTCAGCCGCCGGTAGGCGGCCGCCAGCAGGAAGCCGCCGAGCGCGCCCATCGCGGCGGCCTCGGTGGGCGTGGCAAGCCCGAGCACGATGGAGCCGAGCACCGAGACGATCAGCAGCATCAGCGGAAAGAAGGATGCGAGCAGCATCTTGAAGATCTCGAGCCGCGCGAAGCTCAGGAACAGGTAGAACAGCGTGGTGATCGCGCCGAACAGCGCGAAGCAGACCCACCACCAGGTCGGCGCGTCGCGCGTGGTGGCGCCTTCCGTCGCGGCGGCTTCCGGCGTGCCGGCGGACGGTTCTGCGGCAGGGGCCGGCGGTGGTTCGGCTCCGGGCGGCTCCGCGACGCCGCCGCCTGCCGACGACGACGGCTCGGAGGCCGTGTCGCCGGTGGGCGGTTCCTGCAGGCCCGATGGCTCGGCAGGCGGCTCCTGCAAGCCGCCGGTGGACGGTGGCTCGGCGAGCCCGCCGCCGGCCCCGGGTGCGGCGCGCGTGGCCGCACCGATCTCCTGGATGTCGTAGACCTCCTCGGCCGCCACGTTGGTCGCGGCGCGGTAGCTCGTCAGCGCCAGGAATACGAAGAGCAGGCCGGGCAGGGCGACGATGCCGAGCTGGCGCAGCAGGTGGCCTGTCGGCACGTCGGCATTGCGCTTGCCCTTCAGGGCGGCAAGCAGGTTCGGCAGCGCGTGGGACGCCGAGTCGGTGGCCAGCTTCTGCGTAAGCGGCGGCAGGGTCACCGCGCGGTCGGCGGCGGACAGCGGTGGCGCCCACGCCGGCTTGAGCTTCGCAACGATGATGATGTAGAGCACGTACATGGAAGCCAGCATCACGCCCGGAAAGAACGCACCCGCATAGAGCTGCACCACCGAGACGCCCGCGGTGGCGCCATAGACGATCAGCAGCACCGAGGGCGGGATCAGGATGCCGAGGCAGCCGCCGGCCGTGATGGCGCCCGCAGCAATCGGGACGCTGTAGCCGGCGCGCAGCATCGCGGGCAGCGCCAGCAGGCCCATCAGCGTCACCACCGCGCCGACGATGCCCGTGGCCGTCGCGAAGATGGTGCAGGTGACCAGCGTGGCCACCGCAAGTGCACCGGGCAGCCGCGCCATTGCGAGGTGCAGGCTCTTGAACAGCGTCTCGATCAGGTTGGCGCGCTCGACCAGGTAGCCCATGAAGACGAACAGCGGCACCGCGATCAGCACGTCGTTGGCCATGGTCTTGTAGGCCGACTGGACCATCAGGTCGAGCGTGCGCGTGGTGTCGCGGTTGTAGGCGAACCAGGTGAAGATCATTCCCATGCCCATCAGCGTGAAGGCAGTGGGAAAGCCCAGCATGATCGCGACCACGACCAGCGACAGCATCAGCAGGCCCAGGTGCCCGTCGGTGATGGTGTCGGCGCGCAGCAGCAGCACCGTGGCGGTGATCACGACCAACGCCATGAAGGAGAGGCCGAACCAGAGTTCGCGGCGGATCATCGCGTGCCCTCCTTGGCGATCACGACGGCATCCAGTGCCTCGATGTCCGCGTCCTTGACGTTGACCATCTCCTTGAGCTTGCCGACATCGACTTCCTCGACGTCCTCCTCGCGCAGCGGCCAGGCGCCTGTCTGGATGCACTGGATGCAGCGCACGATCTCGGCAAAGCCCTGCACCAGCAGGGTGAAGCCGGCGAGCGGAATCACGTACTTGAATGGATAGAGCGGCAGCGGGTCGGCCGAGAAGGTCTGCTCGCGGATCGCGAGCGATTCGCCGGCGTAGATCCAGCCGGCCCAGGTCAGCGCAACGATGCCGGGCAGGAAGAAGACGATGTAGAGCGTGAGGTCGAAGATGGCCTGCGTGCGCGGCCGGAAGAAGCCGTAGAGCACGTCGCCGCGCACGTGGCCGTTCTTCGAGAGCGTGTAGGCGCCGGCCGTCATGAACATCGCGCCGTACAGCATGATCTGCGCATCGAGCACCCAGGCATGGGGCCTGTTCAGCACATACCGGGAGAACACCTCCCAGCTGATGAGCAGGGTGAGCAACACCGCGCACCACGCAAAGGTCTTGCCTATCCAGGTCGAGAAACGATCGACGGCCAACAGGAAAGATTGCATCGAGAGAAACTCCTTGCTGCGGCCGGCGCAACACGAGACTGGCAGGAAAAGAGGGCACCGGCCGGGTGCCCTCGGGTCACCGGGTCGGCGTCAGGACTTCTTGGCCTTCGCACCGAAATAGTGGTTGTAGGCCATCTTGAAATCGACCGTGTAGTCGTTGTGCCACTGGCCGGCGCGTTCCGCGAAGGCCCGCTGGGAGTCGAGCACCTTCTTGAACATCGGGTTCTCGGCCGCCTTCTTGGCAACGGTCTTGTCCCACGATGCCAGCTGCGCGCGCAGGATGGGATCGGGCGTCTTGTAGAACTTGACGCCGGCCTTCTTGAGCTCGATGTAGTCCTGCGAATTGCGCTCGATGGCCTTCCAGCTCATGTCGGCGCTGGCCGCCTGCACCGCATAGTCGATGATCGACTTGAGCTCGGCCGGCAGCGCCGCAAGCTTGCCCTTGTTGAAGAGAATCTCGAACTGTTCGCCCGACTGGTGGAAGCTCTGCAGCATGCAGTTCTTGGCCACGTCGGGAAAGCCCAGCACGCGGTCGCTCGAGGCGTTGTTGAACTCGGCCGCATCGATCAGCCCGCGGTCCAGCGCCGGCACGATCTCCCCGCCCGGCAGCGGGTTCACGGCCGTACCCATGTCGGTGAACACATCGACCGCCAGGCCCACGGTGCGGAACTTCAGGCCCTTCATGTCTTCCACGCGGGCCACCGGCTTCTTGAACCAGCCCAGCGGCTGCGTGGGCATGGGGCCATAGAGGTAGGACACCACGTCCAGGTTCAGGCTCTTGTAGATTTCCTCGATCAGCGCCTTGCCGCCGCCGTAGTTGTGCCAGGCCAGCACCATGTTGGCGTCCATGCCGAAGCCGGGCCCCGAGCCCCAGAGCGCAAGCGCCGAGTTCTTGCCGTACCAGTAGGCCACCACGCCATGGCCGCCATCGAGCGTGCCCTTGGCAACCGCGTCGAGCAGCTGGAACGCGGGCACGACCGAGCCCGCGGGCAAGACCTCGATCTTCAGGCGGCTGCCCGCCATGTCGTTGACCTTCTTCGCGAAGTCCTGCGCATATTCGTGGAAGATGTCCTTGGCCGGCCAGGTGCTCTGGAAGCGCAGCGAGGTGGTCTGGGCCATGCTGACCATCGGCGCCGACATGGCGCCAGCGGCCACGGCGGCACCCTTCAGGAGGTTGCGGCGGCGGGGCGATTTGCTGTCTGTCATCTTGTCTCTCTCCATACAATTTCTGACCGAAGAAACCCTGCCCGCCTTCTTGGCGTGATGTTCGGCAGGCCCACACGCATCTTTGGCGCGCTGGAATATGTGACAAACAGGGTTTTCACGAACTGGTGAAAAATTCCGTCATCCGGCGAGGACGCCGAACAACGTAAAGACGGCCATTGCCAGTGAAGTAACCCTATCGATTGGAAGGAATGAACAGAGATGACTGAACCCATTGGGGAAAAGGGCTATGCGGGCGACGTGACGCCCGAGCAGGCCGCGCAGTGGATGGCCAGCGGCGAGGCTGTGCTGGTCGACGTGCGCACCGACGCCGAGCGCGAATGGGTCGGCTACGTGCCCGGTGCCGTGCCGCTGGCCTGGAAGCAATGGCCCGGCATGACGCTCAACCCGGCCTTCGACGGCGGCATCCGCGCCGCGGGCGAGGACGGCAACAAGAAAGTGGTGCTGCTGTGCCGCAGCGGCGTGCGCTCCATCGCCGCCGCCCGGCGCGCCACCGAACTGGGGCTGAAGGCCTACAACATTCTCGAAGGCTTCGAGGGCGATGCCGACGAGAGCGGCCACCGCGGGCAGATCGGCGGCTGGCGCAAGCGCGGGCTGCCCTGGAAGCAGAACTGAACAAAAAAAAGCCCACCGAAACCAGTGGGCCTTTTCGTTGCAGCCGCGAGCGGATCAGCTCACAGCACCGGGATGCGCAGCTTCTGCCCCGGATAGATCTTGTCCGGATGGCTCAGCATCGGCTTGTTCGCCTCGAAGATCGCGTTGTACTTGTTGGCGTCGCCGTAGTACTTCTTGGAGATGGCCGACAGCGTGTCGCCCTTCACCACGTCGTGGTACTGCGCCGGCGGGGCGGGCGGGGCGACCAGGTTGTTGTCGACGCTCGTCACGTTGGCCACGTTGCCCGCGGCAAGCGCGGCTTTTTCGCTGGCTTCCTGCGAAGGCGCCTGGCCGGCCAGGGTCACCACGCCGCTGCTCGCGGTGTAGGTCACTTCCAGGCCCGTGAGACCGAGATTCTGCGTCTCGATGTAGGTCTTGATGGCTGCCGCGGCCTTGGTGTTGGCGTCCGGCTCGGCCGCCTGCGCCGACGATCCGCCGAACAGCTTCTCGCCGGCTTCCTTGATGAAACTAAGCAAACCCATGGTTCTCTCCTTGCGCCTTGGTTGAGGGGAATCGCGAATGTAGCGGCGAAACCGGGCGCGGGCGCGTAGGTCCGCGCCGCGTGTGTCAACGATGCGCCAGCATCGATAACAACAAAGTCGCAATAATCCCGCCCATGGCATCCCCCTTCCTCGCGATCGACATCGGCAATACCCGCCTCAAATGGGCGCTCTACGATGCGGCGCATCCGGGGGCCGCGCTGCAGGCGCATGGCGCGGAGTTCCTCGACCACATCGAGCGGCTGGCCGACGGCCCCTGGGCCGACCTGCCCGCGCCCGGCGCCATGCTGGGCTGCGTGGTGGCCGGCGACGCGGTGCGCCGCCGCGCCGAGGAGCAGATCGTCGAGCGCTTCGATTGCGCGCCGCGCTGGGTGGTGTCGAGTGCGGCCGAGGCCGGCATCGTCAATGGCTACGACCATCCGACGCGGCTGGGCGCCGACCGCTGGGTGGCGATGATCGGCGCGCGCCACCGGATGCTGGACGCGGGGCCGGCGCGGCCGATGGTGGTGGTGATGATCGGCACCGCGGTGACGGTCGAGGCCATCGATGCCGGCGGCAAGTTCCTGGGCGGGCTGATCCTGCCGGGCCACGGCATCATGCTGCGCGCGCTGGAGTCGGGCACGGCGGGCCTGCACGTGCCGACCGGCGAGGTTCGCGAATTCCCCACCAACACCAGCGACGCGCTCACCAGCGGGGGTACCTATGCCATCGCGGGCGCGGTCGAGCGCATGGTGCAGCACGTGCGCTCGCACTGCGGCGCCGAGCCCGCCTGCTACATGACCGGCGGCGCGGGCTGGAAGATGGCGCCCGTGATGAACGGGGATTTCGAACTGGTCGAAAGCCTGATCATGGACGGGCTGCTGGTGATCGCCCAGGCACGGGGCTGACCCATCCGGGCCGCATCAGCGCCTCGGCCACGGCCTGGAAGGCCGGCAGCGTGAGCGGGTCGTTCCCCGCACTGGCCGCCACCGGGTGCGCGGCATAGCGCACGATCACCATTTCCGCCTTCGGATCGACATAGATGCTCTGGCCGTGGATGCCGCGCGCCATGTAGGCGCCATGCGGGTTGTGCGTGACCCACCACATGTTGCGGTACGACCAGCCAGGCAGCAGCGCATAGCCGGCCTTGGCGAACCTGGCCGGGTCGCCGCCGCGCGCGATGTCATCGACCACCGCCTTCGGAATGGCCTGCTGCCCGTTGGGCGCGCGCCCGCCGTTGCGCATGGTCTCGCCGAAGCGCGCCAGGTCGCGCAGCACGGTGTTCAGCCCGCCGCCGCCCGACTCGGTGCCGATGCGGTCGACCATGAAGTAGGCGTCCTGTTCGGCACCGATGCGGCGCCAGATCTTCTCGCTCAGCAGGTCGGCGAGCGACTGGCCGCTGGCGCGGCGCAGGATCCAGGCGAGCACCTCGGCATTCACCGTCTTGTAGGCGAAGGCGGCGTCGTGTGCGCCTTCCTTTTTCAGCGTCGCGAGGAATTCGTAGAAAGACTTGGGGCCCGCGTAGTTCGGCCCCTGCGCCAGCATGCCGCCGGCGCGCGCATAGTCCCAGATCTCGGCCTTCGGGTCGGCGTAGTTTTCCGAGTAGTGCACGCCGATGGTCATGTCCATCACCTGGCGCACCGTGGCGTCGCCGTAGGCCGTGTCCTTGAGCTCGGGCAGGTAGCGGGTGACCGGCGCCGACGGGTCGAGCCTGCCCTCGTCCGCGAGGATGGCCGCCAGCGTGCCGACGAAGGACTTGGTGACCGACATCGCGATGTGCGGCCGCTCGGGCGTGAGCGCGCCGAAGTACTTTTCGTAGACCACGCGGCCGCGGTGCAGCACCAGGATGCCGTCGGTGTAGGTGCGCGGAATCATCTGGCCGAAGCTCACCGTCTCCTCGCTGCCCAGCGGCTTGAAGGCCACGGCTTCGAGGTCGCTGCGCGGCGCCGCCGGCAGGGGGCTCGGCGCGCCGCTGCCGCGCCACACGTTGGCCGTGGGCACCGTCTCGCGCACGTGCGAGAAGCTCCAGCGCGTGCGCGGAAACACGCCGCCGGCCGGATCGTCGAAGGTGATCAGCCTGTCGGGCGGGGGCGGAAAGCCCTTCATCCAGCCCATGGCCTCGACCGAGGTGGCCGCGGGATCGGGAGGGGAGGCGGGCGCCTGGGCCTGGGAGGTGGTGGTGTTCACGGCGAGCAGTGCGAAGACGGCAGCGAGCGCCGTGCGTTGGAAGAGGGTGGCCATCGTCTCAGCGGCCGCTGAAGCGCGCGGGCCGGCGCTCGACGAAGGAGCGCACGCCTTCGGCCGCGTCTTCGCTGTTCGACAGGCGCTTCTGCGTCTCGATGAATTCCGAGACGGCCGCGAGCGGCCCCTGTTCGACGGCCTTGATCACGTTCAGCCGCGTGGCCACCACCGCCAGCGGCGCCTGCGCCGCGATGCGCTGCGCGATGGCCAGCGCCGCGTCGAGCTCCTGCCCGGCCGGCACCACCTTCTGCACGAAGTTCAGGCGGTAGGCTTCGGCGCTGTCGAACTCGTCGGCCGTCAGCAGGTGCAGCATGGCGTTGCCCACGCCCGCGCGCTCGGCCATGCGCAGCGTGGCGCCGCCCGTGGCCATGATGCCGCGCTGCACCTCCATCTGCGAGAAGCGGCAGTTGTCGGCGGCCACCACGATGTCGGCGCCCAGCATCAGCTCGATGCCCACCGTGAAGCAGATGCCCTTGACGGCCGTCACCATCGGCTTGGTGCGGCGGCGGTAGCCGGGCAGGCCGAAGTCGTGCGGCTCCACCAGCCCGGCCGGAATGGCCTTCTCGCCGCGCTTCATGTACTCGGCGACCGCCGGCAGGTCGAGCCCGGCCGTGAAGTGGTCGCCGAAGGCATGCAGCACGCCCACGCGCAGCGCGGGGTCGTCGTCCAGCCGCGTGTAGGCCTCGGCCAGCTGCCTGAACATCGGCGGCGTCCAGCCGTTGCGCTTGGCCGGGCGGTTGATGCCGATCAGCAGCACGTGGCCGAGCACCTGGGTGTCGATGCAGCCTTCTGCCGGTGGGATGGTGGGGGTCGCAGTCATCGGTCTTGTCTCCGTGTTGTTGTTGTTGTTGTTGTGGCTGCGCGGCTCAGTAGGCGTAGACGCCACGGCCGGTCTTGCGGCCCAGCTGGCCGGCGGCCACCATTTCCTTCAGCAGCGGGCAGGGGCGGTACTTGGAGTCGCCGAACTGTTCGAGATACACCTCCATCACGGCCAGGCACACATCCAGGCCGATCATGTCGGCCAGCGCCAGCGGGCCGATCGGCTGGTTGCAGCCCAGCTTCATGCCGGCGTCGATGTCCTCGGCCGTGGCGATGCCTTCGGACAGCACGAAGAAGGCCTCGTTGATCATCGGCACCAGGATGCGGTTGACCACGAAGCCCGGCGCGTTCTTCACCGTGATGGGCGACTTGCCCAGCTTCTCGGCCAGCGCCTTGACGGCATCGTGCGTGGCGTCGCTCGTGAGGTAGCCGCGGATCAGCTCCACCAGCGCCATCATCGGCACCGGGTTGAAGAAGTGCATGCCGATGAAGCGGTCGGGGCGCGAGGTGGCCGCCGCGAGCTGCGTGATCGAGATCGACGAGGTGTTCGACGCGATGATCACCTCGGGCGCCAGCAGCTCGTCGACCTGCTTCAGGATCTTGAGCTTGAGCGCGTGGTTCTCGGTGGCGGCCTCGATCACGAGCTGCGCGCCCTTCAGGTCGTCGTAGTTCGTCGAGCCCTTGATCAGCGCGAGTGCCGCGGTCTTCTGGTCGGCCGTGAGCTTTTCCTTCTTGATCAGGCGGTCGAGGCTGCCCGAGATCGTGGCCAGGCCCTTGTCGACCGCCGCCTGGGCGACATCGATCATCACCACATTGACGCCGGACACCGCGCAGGCCTGCGCGATGCCGTTGCCCATTGTTCCGGCGCCGATGATGCCGACGGTCTGGATAGTCATGAGAAAACTCCTTGAAGAATAAAAGCGGAAAGGGGGGAGCGGGTGGACGCGCCACCGCGGCAGGAGATCGATTGTGAAGCAGCCCCGCCGGGGCGCCGTTGCCGCGCGTGACACGGGTGGTGCGCGGGTGGCTTACAGTGCGGCGATTGCTTTTTCCTCCCCCCTTTTCCGACTCCGACCATGACCACCCTCGGCACCCCTCTTTCCCCCTCGGCCACCCGCGTGATGCTGCTGGGCTCCGGCGAACTCGGCAAGGAGGTGCTGATCGCGCTGCAGCGCCTCGGCGTGGAGACCATCGCGGTCGACCGCTACCAGAACGCGCCCGGCCAGCAGGTGGCCCACCACGCGCGCACCATCACCATGAGCGACCCCGAGCAGCTCAAGGCGCTGGTCGAGGGCGAGAAGCCCATGCTGGTGGTGCCCGAGATCGAGGCCATCGCCACGCCGATGCTGCAGCAGCTCGAAGACGCCGGCGTGGTGCGCGTGATTCCCACGGCCCGTGCCGCCCGCCTCACGATGGACCGCGAAGGCATCCGCCGCCTGGCGGCCGAGACGCTGGGCGTGCCGACCAGCCCCTACAAGTTCTGCGACTCGCTGGCCGAGCTGCAGGCGGCCATCGATGCAGCGGATGGAAAAGGAATTGGCTACCCCTGCATCGTCAAGCCCGTGATGAGCAGCTCAGGCAAGGGCCAGAGCAAGATCGACGGCCCGGCCGACGTGCAGAAGGCCTGGGACTACGCCATGGCCGGCGGCCGCGTGAGCCACGGCCGCGTGATCGTCGAGGGCTTCATCGACTTCGACTACGAGATCACGCTGCTGACCGTGCGCGCCAGGGATGCGGCCGGCGCGGTGCAGACCCAGTTCTGTGAACCCATCGGCCATGTGCAGGTGAGCGGCGACTACGTCGAAAGCTGGCAGCCGCACCCGATGGCGCCGGCCGCGCTGCAGAAGGCGCAGCAGATTGCGGAGGCTGTCACGTCCGACCTCGGGGGCCAGGGCCTGTTCGGCGTCGAGCTGTTCGTGAAGGGCGACGAGGTCTGGTTCAGCGAAGTGAGCCCGCGTCCGCACGACACCGGCATGGTGACCATGGCCACGCAATGGCAGAACGAGTTCGAGCTGCATGCGCGCGCCATCCTCGGCCTGCCGGTGGACACCTCGCTCAAGAGTCCGGGCGCGAGCGCCGTGATCTACGGCGGCGTCGACGCCGCCGGCATTGCCTTCGACGGCGTGGCCGAGGCGCTGCAGGTGCCCGGCAGCGACATCCGCCTGTTCGGCAAGCCCGAGAGCTTTGCCAAGCGCCGCATGGGCGTGGCGCTGGTGCATGCGGCCGACACCGGCACCGCGCGCAGGCTCGCCAAGGAAGCCGCCTCGCGCGTGAAGCCGCGCAAGGCATAGCCAGTTTTCGCAAGCCGCGCCAGGGCGGCGCGGGCATGGTCGGACCGATCCACCGGAGACACCATGCTGCATCCCCAGGCGCGCGCCTTGCTCGACTTCATCGAGGCGCGCGGCATCCCGCCGACCCACACGCTCTCGCCGGCCGAGGCGCGCGCCTTCTATCGCGAGCGGCGCGCCGCCACGCAACCCGAAGCCCCGCCGGTCGCTGAAGTCCGCGAGCTGAACGCCGACGGGCCGCACGGCACCATCCCGGTGCGCCTTTATCGCCCGCTGGGGTCCACGCCCGGCGCCGCGCTGCCGGTGCTCGTGTACTTTCACGGCGGTGGCTGGGTCATCGGCGACCTCGACACGCACGACGTGCTGTGCCGCTCGCTCGCCAATGGCGCGGGCTGCGCGGTCGCCTCGATCGACTACCGCATGGGCCCGGAGCATCGCTTCCCGGCGGCCGTCGACGACGTGCTGGCCGCCACCCGCTGGGTGCGCCGCGAAGCCGCCTCGCTCGGTCTCGATGCCGGCCGCCTCGCGGTGGGCGGCGACAGCGCGGGCGGCAACCTCGCGGCGGTGGCGGCCATTGCGGCGCGCGATGCCGGCGACCTGCCGATCGCCTTCCAGCTGCTGATCTATCCGGCCACCGACATGCGCCGCGGCCATCCCTCGCACCAGGCCAACGGCCAGGGTTACCTCCTGACCCGCGACACGATGACCTACTTCCACGACCACTACATCGACGACGCCCGGCATGACGTCGACTGGCGGGCGTCGCCGCTGCTGCACGCCGATCTCTCGGGCCTGCCGCCCGCGCTGGTGCTCACGGCCGGCTACGACCCGCTGCGCGATGAAGGCATGGCCTACGCCGAGGCATTGACCGCCGCCGGCAACCGCGCCGCGTACGTCTGCTTCGAGCGCCAGATCCACGGCTTCATCACCATGGGCAAGGTGCTCGACGAGGCCGATACGGCCATCGCGCTGTGCTGCGCTGCACTGCGCCGCGCGTTCGCGCCGGCCTAGATCGGCCTAGGGAAAGTCCCCGCGCAAATGCACGCCGCGCAGCCGGCCCCCGCCGCTACGATCCAGCCAACGCAACGCCGGCCCCTGGCCGGCGGCGGCCCGATGCAGGAGACAGACACCATGCAGCGAACGAAGACGGCGCCGCCCGGAAGCGGCGGCGCGCAGCGCGGGGAGCGCCTGATGTGGCTCACGCACCAGCGCGTGTTCTACGCCGGGCTGCTCGGGGCCGCAGCCGAGCGCACGATGGGCGGACACGGCGTGTACGTGTCGCCCGCGGGCGCGCCGCCGAACCGCCTGTGCATCGGCGGCGGCGCCTGGCAGACCGGCGAACTGCTGGTGGTGCCGCCGCAGGTGCCGCACCGCGTGGAAAGCGCGCATCCGCTCATCTTCAACCTGCTGATCGAATCGGAGTCGGTCGATCCCGCGCGCATGCCGGCTTTCATGCAGCACTGCGGTCCGGTCGATGCGCCGGCCTTCGTGCGGCGCATGCGCGACGCCCATGCGCACCTGCTCGCCGCGTCGGGCCGCGGCACCAACTTCGACGGCTTCGATTTCGATGCGCTGTTCTTCGGCGAGCCGCTGGCACCGCGTGCGCTCGATGCGCGCATCCGCAAGGTCATCGACGCCATCAACGCCGACCCGGCCGCACCCACTTCGGCGGAAGACTGCGCGGCCTCGGTGCACCTGTCGTTCTCGCGCTTCCTGCATCTGTTCAAGCAGGAAACCGGCATGGCGTTTCGCGCCTTCCGCGCCTGGAAGCGCGCGCGCAGCCTGCTGCGCTACGTGCGCCAGGCCAGCACGCTGACCGACATCGCGCTGGACACCGGCTACCCCGATTCGACGCACTTCAGCCATTCGATCCGCCAGGTCTACGGCCTGAAGCCCAGCGACATCCTGGCCGGCTCGCGCCGCCTCGCGCTGCACGACGCGGCCGGCGGCTTCAGGCAGTAGGCGTTAAAGAGGCCCCATGCAGATCCTCCAACTCCTGCTGTCGGGCATTGCGCAAGGCTGCATCTACGGGCTGATCGCGCTGGGCTTCGTGCTGATCTACAAGGCCACCGAAACCGTGAGCTTCGCGCAGGGTGATTTGATGATGCTCGGCGCCTTCGGTGCGTTTGCCGGCATGTCTCTGTTCGGTCTGCCGTTCTGGCTCGCGGCCCTGCTCGCGGTGGTGGCGATGGCGGCCTTCGGCGTGCTGCTCGAGCTGGTGGTGATCCGCCCGATCCTCGGCCAGCCGCAGTTCTCGATCGTGATGCTCACCATCGGCATTGCCTACGTGGCGCGCGGGCTCATCACCATGGTGCCGGGCATCGGCACCGACACCCACACGCTGCCCGTGCCCTACAAGGACCAGATCTGGAAGCTGGGCGAGCTGGTGGTCAACCTCGAACAGCTCGCGATCATCATCGCCACCGCCATCCTGTGCGGCCTCCTGTTCGCGATGTTCCGCTACAGCAAGCTCGGCATCGCGATGCAGGCCTCGTCCCAGAACCAGCTCGCGGCGTACTACATGGGCATTCCGGTGAAGCGCCTGAACGGATTGGTGTGGGGGCTGGCGGCGGCGGTCGCGGCCATTGCCGGCATGCTGCTCGCGCCCATCACCTTCGTGCACGCGAACATGGGCTTCATCGGGCTCAAGGCCTTTCCGGCCGCGGTGGTGGGCGGCTTCGGCAGCCTGCCGGGCGCGATCGTCGGCGGGCTGGTGATCGGCATCGTCGAATCGTTCGCGGGCTTCTACCTGCCCGACGGCTTCAAGGACACGGCGCCGTACATCGTGGTGCTGCTGATGCTGATGATCAAGCCCAACGGCCTGTTCGGCGAGAAGCTGCGCAAGAAGGTCTGAGAAAACATGCGCCCCCACGCTCTTCGGCGGACCTGATTCATGCGCTTCATCTTCAAGACCAGCTACGACCAGGACATCCGCCTCGCGCGGCACGGCGGCCATGTGTTCTGGTATGGCCTGCTCGTCGCGTTCCTCATCGTCGCGCCATGGGCGATCGACGAATACTGGCTCGCGCAGCTGACCTTCGTGCTGATCTACGGCATCGTCGGCCTGGGCCTGATGCTGCTGGCCGGCTTCACGGGGCAGTTCTCCATCGGCCATGCGGCGTTCCTCGGCGCGGGTGCCTACACGCAAGGCGTTCTGACCAACATGGGCGTGCCGTTCCCGATCGCGCTGCTCGCGGCCGCGGCGCTGTCGGCGGCGGTGGGCGTGGTGGTGGCGCTGCCGGCCCTGCGCGTGAAGGGCATCTACCTGGGCATCGCGACGCTGTCGTTCGGCTTCATCGTGGAGGAAGTGTTCGCGCGCTGGGAGAGCGTGACGGGTGGCAACGCGGGGCTGCATGTGAAGTCGCCGCAGCTCTTCGGCTGGTCGCTCGGGTCGGGCAGCGGCTTCTACTTCTTGTGCCTGGTGGTGGCGGTGCTCAGCACGCTCGGCATCCTGAACCTGCTGCGTTCGCCGACCGGCCGTGCCTTCGTCGCGATTCGCGATTCGGAAATATCGGCGCAGAGCATGGGCATCCATCTGGCGCGCTACAAGACGATGTCGTTCGCGATCTCGGCCGCGCTTGCCGGGCTGGGCGGCGCGCTGTATGCGCACAAGCTGAGCTTCATCTCGCCGGACCAGTTCAACATCCTGCAGTCGATCGACCTGCTGCTGATGGTGGTGATCGGCGGCCTGGGCTCGGTGCATGGCGCGTTCCTGGGCGCGATCTTCCTGATTGCGATGCCGCAGCTGATCTCGATGGGCAAGGATTGGCTGCCGGCCGTGATCGGCCAGGCGCCGGGGCTGCAGGGGCTGGTGTACGGCGTGGTGCTGATTGCGTTCGTGCTGTTCGAGCCGCTGGGGCTGTATGGCCGCTGGCTCAAGATCCGTACCTGGCTGCAGCTCTTTCCGTTCTACCGCAAGGGATTGTTCAAGCGGCAGAAGTCGTTCACCAAGTCGGACCGCCTGAGATGAGCAGCAGCGACGTTCTTCTTTCCGCGAAGGACCTGAGCGTGCGCTTCGGCGGCGTGCTCGCGGTCAGCAAGGTGAGCTTCGACGTGCGCCGCGGCGAGGTGTTCACGCTGATCGGACCGAACGGCGCGGGCAAGACCACGGTGTTCAACCTGATCAGCCGGATCTACACGCCGACGATGGGCGAGATCACGTGGCATGGCGAGGCCGCGGGGCCTTTGGCGCTGACGCAGCAGGCGCCGCACGCGATTGCGGCGCTGGGCATTGCGCGCACCTTCCAGAACATCGAGCTGTTCGAGCATGCGACGGTGCTGCACAACCTGCTGATCGGCCGCCACACGCACCGGCAGACGGGGTTCTGGAGCGAGGTGTTCTTCACGCCCGCGACGCGGCGCGCGGAGATTGCGGCGCGCGAGAAGGCGGAGCAGGTGATCGACCTGCTGGACCTGCAGCACCACCGCGATTCGATGGTGGCCGGCCTGCCGTACGGCGTGCGCAAGGTGGTGGAGCTCGCGCGTGCGCTGTGCACCGAGCCGAAGCTGCTGCTGCTCGATGAGCCGTCGTCGGGGCTCAACGTCGAGGAGACGGCGGACATGGCGTTCTGGATCCAGGATATCCAGCATGAGCTGGGCGTCTCGGTGCTGATGGTGGAGCACGACATGTCGCTGGTGTCGAAGGTGTCGGATCGGGTGCTGGCCATGAACATGGGCGAGGTGCTGGCGACCGGTACGCCGCGCGAGGTGCAGGCGGATTCGCGGGTTGTCGAAGCCTACCTTGGGACTGTGGATGACGTGAGCAGCTTGAGGAGGGTGGCGGCGTGAATGTCCTGTTCGCTGCTTCGTTGGAGACGCCCGGTGTGCGGTGCGGCGCGGTCGCCCCCACTGTGCCGGCCGCTTCGCGGCTCCCCTGCGGTGCTCGCGTTTCGCGGGGTCTCGCAGAACTCGCCTCGCTCAAACAGCTGCGAGCCCTGATCCGCGAAACGCTGCGCTCCTCAGCGGCACAGAGGGGACGCCCACCCCGCACCGCACACCGGGCTTGGGAGTGGAGGAACCAACGCCGCTCCCCCGGCGAAGGAGCCCGCGCATGACGGATGTCGTCCTCCAGCTGCTCAACGTCGAAAGCGCCTACGGCCCGATCAAGGCCATCCGCGGCGTGAGCCTGAAAGTCAGGCAGGGCGAAATAGTGACTGTCCTGGGTTCGAATGGCGCAGGAAAAACAACCATCCTGAAAACGATCTCGGGAATCATCGACCCGAGAAAAGGCAGCATCGAATTCCAGGGCAAGGACATCACCGCCAAGGACCCGGCCCACATCGTGCAGCAGGGCCTGAGCCACGTGCCTGAAGGCCGCGAGGTGTTCCCGCTGCTTTCGGTGAAGGACAACCTGCTGATGGGCGCCTACACCCGCAAGGACCGCGACGGCGTGGCGCGCGACATGGAGAGCGTCTATGCCTACTTTCCGATCCTGCGCGAGCGCGCCATGCAGGACGCGGGCCTGCTCTCGGGCGGCCAGCAGCAGATGCTCGCCATCTCGCGCGCCATCATGGCCGCGCCGCACCTGATCCTGCTCGACGAGCCCAGCCTCGGCTTGAGCCCCAAGCTGACGAAGGAAATCTTCGAGATCGTCGTGCGCATCAACCGCGAACGCGGAACCACCATCCTGCTGGTCGAGCAGAACGCCAACATGGCGCTCAACGCCTCCGACCATGGCTACGTGCTCGAGAACGGGCGCATCGTCATGGAAGACACCTGCGAACGCCTGCGCGAAAAAGAGGACATCAAGGAGTTCTACCTCGGCGTCAAGGACGACGGCGTGCGCGGCGAGCGGCGCTGGAAAAAGAAGAAGACCTGGAGATGACGGCATGAGCACAACTGCCTTGCGCGCTCCAGCGGGCCTTTGGGACCTGGCACACCTGCAGCCGAGTCCGGGCATCGCCGTGCCGGGCGACACCATCCCGGCCGTGTTCTGGAAGGCTGCGGAACTGCGCGCCGACAAGGTCTGGATGCGGCAGAAGGAATTCGGCATCTGGCGCGCCTGGACCTGGCGGCAAACCGCCGAGGCCGTGCGCGAGATCGCGGGCGGCCTGCTGGCGCTGGGCTTTGGCCAGGGCGAGTGCGCGTCGATCCTTGCCAACACTGTCATCGAATGGGTGCTGTGCGACGTGGCCGTGCTCAGCTGCGGCGGCGTGTCCAACGGCATCTATCCCACCGACGCGGCCTCCCAGGTGCACTACCTCTGCGAGGACTCGCGCACCACCGTGCTCTTCGTGGAGGACGACGAGCAGCTCGACAAGGCGCTCGAGGTGCGCGCGCAACTGCCGACGCTGCGCAAGGTCGTCGTGTTCGACATGGAGGGCCTGCGCGACCTGGACGACCCCGGCGTCATCAGCCTGGACGCACTGCGCGCACTCGGCCGCGACTACCTGCAGGCCCATCCGCAGACGCTGGATCGGCGCATTGCCGCCTGCCGCCCCGAAGACCTCGCGATCCTGGTCTACACCTCCGGCACCACCGGCAAGCCCAAGGGCGCGATGCACAGCCACCGCGGGCTGGTCTACACCATGCGCGGCTACAACACGCTGCTGGCGCAGGGCGAGGGCGACGAGCGCATGTGCTTCCTGCCGCTGTGCCACATTGCCGAGCGCATGGGCGGCGAATACTTCGCGATGTACACCGGCTCGATCCTCAACTTCGTCGAGAACCCGGAGACGGTGCCCGAAAACGTGCGCGAGATTTCGCCCACGGTGTTCACGGCCGTGCCGCGCGTGTGGGAGAAGTTCTATTCGGGCGTGATGATCGCCCTCAAGGAAGCCAGCCGCCTGCAGCAGGCCGCCTACGGCTGGAGCATCGGCGTGGGCCGGCAGATCGCCGAGCGCGTGCTCGAGGGCCGGCCGGTGGGCGCCTGGCTGCGCTTGAAGTTCCGCCTGGCGCGCTGGCTGGCGCTGGACAACGTGCGCAAGCTCATCGGCATCCACCGCGCGCGCTTCCTCGTGACCGGCGCGGCGCCGATCTCGCCCGAGCTCGTGCGCTGGTACCTTGCGCTGGGCGTGCCCATGCTCGAGGTCTGGGGCATGACGGAATCGTGCGGCGCCTCCACCGGCGTGCCGCCCTCGCGCATCATGCCGGGCTCGATCGGGCCGGCCACCAGCTACAACGAGGTTCGCCTCGATCCGCAGACCGGCGAGATCCTGGTGCGCGGCCCCAATGTCTTCATGGGGTACCTCAACCTGCCGGAGAAGACCGCCGAGACCATCGACGCCGACGGCTGGCTGCACACCGGCGACGTGGGAACCGTCGACGCGGAAGGGTATTTCCGCATCACCGACCGCATGAAGGACATCATCATCACGGCAGGGGGGAAGAACATCACGCCGAGCGAGCTGGAGAACGAGCTCAAGTTCAGCCCCTACATCACCGACGCAGTGGTGATCGGCGACAAGAAACCCTACCTGACGGTGATCGTCATGATCGACCAGGAGAACGTCGAGAAGTTTGCACAGGACCACGACGTGCCGTTCAGCAACTACGAGAGCCTGACGCGCGCGCAGGAGGTGCTCGATCTGATCCAGGGCGAGATCGACCGCGTCAACGCGAAGTTTGCGCGGGTCGAGCAGATCAAGAAGTTCTTCCTGCTCGAAACGCAGCTCTCCGCCGAGGACGAGGAGCTCACGCCGACGATGAAGCTCAAGCGCAAGCTGGTCCAGGCCAAGTACGCCGAGCGCATCGACGCCATGTACCGCTGATCCATTTTTCGTCAACCCGAGGAGACAACGCCATGATGAAGCTCAAGACAGTGACGACCCTGGCCGTGCTGGGCCTGGCCGCAGCGTTCGCGTCCGCGCAGCAGCAGCAGCAGGGCGTGAGCAAGGACGAGATCCGCATCGGCACCATCCAGGACCTGTCGGGCCCGCTCGCGGGCTTCGGCAAGCAGGCGCGCAACGGCATGCAGCTGCGCGTGGACGAACTCAACGAGCAGGGCAACATCCACGGCCGCAAGCTCAAGCTCTTCGTGGAGGACTCGGGCTACGACCCGAAGAAGGCCGTGCTCGCGGCGCAGAAGCTGGTCAACCAGGAAAAGATATTCATCATGGCCGGCCACATCGGCACGGCGCAGAACATGGCGGCCATGCCGGTGCAGTTCGAGAAGAACATCGTCAACTTCATGCCGATCACCGCGGCGCGCGAAATGTACGAGCCGCTGCACCGGCTCAAGTATTCGTTCGCGGCCACCTACTACGACCAGATCCGCCTGGCGCTGCCCAAGATGATCAAGGAGAAGGGCGCCAAGAAGGTCTGCACCATCTACCAGGACGATGAATTCGGGCTCGAGGTGCAGCGCGGCGCCGAGGCCGGCCTGAAGACCGCCGGCCTGGAGTTGGCCGAGAAAACGTCGTTCAAGCGCGGCGCCACCGACTTCAGTTCGCAGGTCGCCAGGATGAAGGCCGCCAACTGCGACCTCGTGGTGCTCGGCACCATCATCCGCGAGACCATCGGCACCGTGGGCGAGGCGCGCAAGACCGGCTTCAACCCGACCTTCCTGGGCTCGAGCGCGGCCTACACCGACCTGATCCACAAGCTCGGCGGCAAGGCGATGGACGGCATCTACGCCACCATGACGGTGCAGAACCCCTACACCGACGAGCAGTCGCAGCCGCTGCGCTTCTGGGCCAACAAGTACAAGACCAAGTTCAACGAGGACCCGACGGTGTTCTCGGTGTACGGCTACGTCATCATCGATTCGTTCATCAAGGCGGCGCAGAAGGCCGGCCCGAACCTCTCGACCGACAGCTTCATCAAGGCCATGGACAGCATGACCTTCGAGCCCGACATGTTCGGCAGCGCGAAGAGCACCTACACCGCCACCAAGCGCCTGGGCAACGACCAGTCGCGGCTGTCGCAGATCAAGGACGGCAAGTGGGTCGTGGTCTCTGATTACGTGACGCCGTAAGCAGCGCTCGCCAGTACCGGGGAGGGCGGCTATATTCGCTCGCGAAACTCCCTCGCGAGATTGCCATGCCCCAGTACTGGTTGATGAAGTCCGAGCCCGACGAGGTCTCGATCGACGATGCGCTTGCCGCACCCGGCGCCACCGTGGCGTGGACCGGCGTGCGCAACTATCAGGCACGCAACTTCATGCGCGACGGCATGAAGGTCGGCGACGGCGTGCTGTTCTATCACTCGAGCTGCCCCGAGCCCGGCATCGCGGGCATTGCGCGCGTGGCCTCGGGCATCAAGCCCGACCCGACGCAGTTCGACCCGAAGTCGCCTTACTACGACCCGGCCTCGAAGAAGGAAGACCCGCGCTGGCTGCTGGTCGACGTGCAGGCCGTGCGCAAGACGCGGCTGCTCGCGCTGCCCGAACTGCGCGCCAGCCCCGAGCTGGCCGACCTGGTCGTGCTGCGCAAGGGCAACCGGCTGTCGATCACGCCGGTGGAGCCCGCGCACTGGCGAGTCATCGAGAAGATGCTGGGCTGAAGGGCGTCAGCCCACGCGCTGCAGGATCGGAAACAGCTTGCCCAGGCCGTCGGCCATGACCTCGACCGCGAGCGCCGCGAGGATCAGGCCCATGAGCCGCGTCATGATGTTGATGCCCGTCTTGCCGAGCACGCGCGCAATCGGCTGCGCGAGCGAAAACGCCAGCGCGGTGGCCAGCGCCACCACCACGCCGTAGCCCACCAGCAGCCCGAGCTCCCACAGGTGCTGGGTCTTGTCGGCATAGATCACCACGGTGGAGATCGTGGCCGGCCCGGTGAGCAGCGGAATGGTGAGCGGCACCACCGCGATCGATGCGCCCATGGAGGCCTTGACCTCGGTGGCGCGCAGCTCCTCGACGTTGGTCTTGCTCTCGGCCGGCTTCGCATTGAGCATCGACAGCGAGCTCATGAGCAGCAGCAGGCCGCCGCCCACCTGAAAGCTGGCAATCGAGATGCCGAAGAACGCCAGCAGCTGCAGCCCGAGCAGCGCGCTGACCGCAATCACCACGAAGGCGCTGAAGGCCGACATGCGCACCGTGTGCCGGCGCTGCGCATCGGAATACCCCTGCGTGTAGTGGATGAAGAAGGGCACGATGGCCAGCGGGTTGACGATGGCCACCAGCGTGACCAGCGGCTTGATCAGGTCCATCGAAGTGCTCATGGTTATCTTCCCCCGGTCACGTCGAGCAGCGCCATGGTGGTGTAGCTGGCTTCGGCGGACAGCAGCCACAGGATGGCGCCGGCAATTTCTTCCGCGCTGCCGGTGCGCTGCATCGGCACGGTGGGCGCGAGCTCGAAGGCGCGCCCGGGCATGCCGCCGGAGGCGTGGATCTCGGTGTCGATCAGCCCCGGGCGCACCGCGTTGACGCGGATGCCCTCGGCGGCCACTTCCTTGGCCAGGCCGATGGTGAAGGTGTCGATGGCGCCCTTGCTGGCCGCGTAGTCGACGTACTGGCCGGGCGAGCCCAGCCGCGCGGCGCCGCTGGAGACATTGACAATGGCGCCGCCCGATCCGCCGTGCCGGGTGCTCATGCGCCGCACCGCCTCGCGCGCGCAGATGAAGCTGCCGATCACGTTGATGCGGAACATGCGTTCCAGGCGCGCCACGCTCATTTCGTCGACCCGGGCCTGCATGTCGACGACGCCGGCGTTGTTGACCAGCGCCGTGAGCCGGCCGAGCCTGGCATCGACCTTCTCGAACATGGCCAGCACCTGGGCCTCGTCGCCCACGTCGGCCTGCACGGCCATGGCGGTGCCGCCGCCCGCGCGGATGGCGCGCACCACCTCGTCGGCGGCGAGCGAGTTGTTCGTGTAGTTGACGGCCACCGCGTAGCCGCGCTGCGCCGCCAGCAGGGCGGTGGCGGCGCCGATGCCGCGGCCGCCGCCCGTGATCAAGAGCACCTGGTCCAAAACCTACCTCCTGCAGAGAAACTGCGTGTCAGTTAAAACCGTCGGCTTGGATTACATCATCGGGGGCATGCGTATGAGCGCCGCGCAGGGCCGCCCCAAGCAAGCTCGCACCGTAGTGCGCAGCACGGAGGTTATCGAATGCAGACCAGCAAGACGATCGACTATTACTTTGCGCCACAGAGCCCATGGACCTATCTGGGGCATTCCCGCTTTGCCGCGATCGCCGCGGCCGCCGGCGCCGCGGTGCGCGTGCGGCCGATCGACCTGGGCAGCGTGTTCCCGGTGTCGGGCGGGCTGCCGCTGGGCAAGCGCGCGCCGCAGCGCCAGGCGTACCGGCTGGTCGACCTCGCGCGCTGTTCGCGCCACCTCGGGCTGCCGCTGAACACCAAGCCGAAATTCTTTCCGGTGGCCAGCGACGACGCCGCCCGGGTCATCATCGCGGTCGACATGCACGACGGCACCGAGGCTGCCATGCGCATGTGTGCGGCGGTGTTTGCGGCTGTGTGGGTGCAGGAGCGCAACATCGGCGATCCGAAGGTGCTCGATTCGCTGGTCGTCGAATGCGGACTGTCGCCCAAGCGCGCGGAGCAGTCGCAGAGCCAGGCGGTGCAGGAGCGCTACGAGGCCTACACGCAGGAGGCCATCGACATCCAGGTGTTCGGCGCGCCGAGCTACGTGATCGACGGTGAAATTTTCTGGGGCCAGGACCGCCTCGACTTCGTCGAGCGGGCGCTGCGCCCGTAATCCGGCCTTCCTTTTTCAGTTGCCATCAAGGAGCAAGACATCATGGGTCAATTCATCGATCTGAAAGCCAAGGACGGCTTCACCTTTCCCGCCTACGTGGCCGAACCGGCCGGCAAGCCGCGCGGCGCGGTCGTCGTGGTGCCGGAGATCTTCGGCGTCAATTCGCACATCCGCTCGGTGGCCGACGGCTACGCGGCGGACGGCTACCTGGCGGTGTCGCCCTCGACCTTCCATCGCGTGAAGCCCGGCGTCGAGCTTGGCTACAGCGACGAGGACATGAAGGCCGGCTTCGCGCTGAAGACCGCGGTCGAGGCGCTGCCCGCGCCCGGCGTGCTGCAGGACATCGAGGCCGCCGTGGCCTATGCGTCCAAGGCCGGCAAGGTGGGCATCGTGGGCTATTGCTGGGGCGGCCTCCTGGTCTGGCGCGCCGCCAGCCTGGTTCCCGGCATTGCCGCCGCAGCGCCCTACTACGGCGGCGGCATGACCACGCCGGAGGAAACCGCGCGCCAGCCCAAGGTGCCGGTGCTCGCGCATTTCGGCAACCAGGACCACTGGATCCCGCTGGACACCGTCGAGGCCTTCAAGAAGGCGCACCCCGAAGCGGAGGTGCACGTCTACGAATCGGGCCACGGCTTCAATTGCGACCAGCGCGGCTCCTACAACGCCGAGGCCGCCAAGCTGGCACGTTCGCGCACGCTCGAGTTCTTCGCCAAGCACGTCGGCTGATTGGCCTGCCGGCCGGGCGGACCGTTTCTATTTCTTGGGGGAGCCCGGCCCTTTGCCGATGCGGGTCTGCAGAAAGTCGAGCAGCGCGCGCAACGCGGCGCTGTTGTGGCGCCGCTGCAGGTAGGCGGCCGAGAGCCACATGTCCTTGCGCGCATAGCCCTGCAGCACCGGCACCAGTTCGCCGTGGTCGATGTGCGACTGCACGAGGATCGAGGGCAGGTAGATCACGCCGAAGCCGTGCATCGCGACCCGGATCAGCGGCGCGCCCTCGGTGCAGTCCATGCGGCTCTTCACCGGCACGTCCAGCGGCTCGCCGCCATCGTCGAAGCGCCAGACCGGCTGGGCGCCCAGCAGCGAATGCGTGAGCGCCTCGTGCGCCGCGAGGTCGCGCGGATGCCCGGGCTTGCCGTGCTTCTTCCAGTACACCGGCGATGCGCAGACCACCATCTCCATGAGCATCAGCTTGCGCACGATCAGGTTGGCGTCCGCGACCGGGCCACTGCGGATGTCGACGTCGATGCCTTCTTCCGCGAGATCGACCGCGCGGTTGGTCAGCTGCAGGCTGATGCTCACGTCTGGGTAGTAGCGCATGAAGTCGGCCAGCAGGCTCGGAAACTCGCCGTTGCCCATGCCGTGCGGCGCCGAAATCCGCAGCCGGCCGCCGGGCTGCCTGGCGCGCTCCTGCAGCTCGGCCTGCGTGAGCTCCACCATTTCGAGCACCGGGGTGCTGCGCTCGAGCAGCAACTGCCCGGCATCGGTCAGGCTCACGGAGCGCGTGGAGCGGTTGAGAAGGCGCACGCCGAAGCGCGTTTCGAGCTCCGCCACGTACTTGCTGACCGTCGCCTTCGACATGTCGAGCTTCCTGGCTGCGTGCGAGAAGCTGCCATGCGAGGCCACTTCCCGGAAGGTTCTGATCAGATCGAGACTGTCCATGTCAAAGCGCCCATTGTTTCCGTTTGATGACCAGCCTGCTGCGATTTTCCGGGAAGACCGGCATTTGAAGGTGCCGGTGCGCGCTCGGCTCGTGTGCATGCCGCCGGCACGTCATTGTTTCAATAGAGGAAACACCGTGTCTCTGTTCCGCGTGATTTATGCAGGCCGTTCAGTTGGAAACTCGCCGCACAGGTGAGCACGAACGAATGAGCGAGCGAGCCTGGTGGACGAACCATCCAACGAACACAAGGAATTGAAAATGAAGACCTCGCACATCCTCGCCGCCGCTGCCCTGACCCTGCTGGCCGCCACCGGCGCTCAAGCCGAAACCTACGAAGGCGTGAACACCGCCGTCTCGACCAAGAGCCGCGACGAAGTCAACGCCGAAGCCGTGCGCGCCGCGTCGGCTCCGAACCAGAACGTGACCCGCGGCTCGCGCGGCCCGGAAACGGTCGCCGTGTCGAAGGACCGTGCGCTCGTGGAAGCCGAAGCCGTCCGTACCGCCTACGCTCCGGACCAGAACGTGACCGGCGGCTCGCGCGTCAACAGCAAGGTCATCTCGACGATGGTCCACCCGATGGACGCACGCGTTCAAGCCCAGCAAGGCTCGGGCGCCGTCGCCAAGTAAGACCGGCGAAACCGCTGGCCCCTCGCGGGCAAGCAAAAAGGCCACGCA
This sequence comes from Variovorax beijingensis, assembly GCF_003951285.1. Lineage (GTDB taxonomy): Bacteria > Pseudomonadota > Gammaproteobacteria > Burkholderiales > Burkholderiaceae_C > Variovorax > Variovorax beijingensis. The sequence continues at coordinate 109,363 of NZ_RXFQ01000020.1, forward strand.
GTTGCGTGGCCTTTTTGCTTTGAAGCGAGGACAGGGCCCTCAGCGCGTGCGCGCCAGGTAGCGCTTGCGCCAGAACACCAGCACCAGCAGCAGCGCGATCACCAGCATCGCCATCATGGCAATCCAGAACCCGTCCGCCTTGTGCACCAGCGGAATGAACTCGAAGTTCATGCCGAAGATGCCGGCAATGAGGTTGAGCGGCAGGAAGATGGCGGTCAGCACGGTGAGCACCCGCATGATGTCGTTGGCGCGGTGGCCCTGCACGCTGAAATGCATCTGCACCGCGGTTTCCGCGTTCTGCTCGAGCCGGTGCACGTGGTGCACCACGCGTTCGATGTGCTCGAGCACGTCGCGGCTTCGCACCATGACCAGTTCCCGCTCGCGCTGCTCCGCCTCGCCCTTGGCCGGAGGCAGCGTCTCGAGCGAATCGATCCAGTCCTGGATGGCCGCGCGCTGGTCTTCGCAGATCTCGTCCAGATGGTGCAGCGACTGCCGGGCTTCCATCAGCGCGCCCCAGTTGGTGAAGCGGCTGCGCGGATCGATCAGCTCGGTCTGCCAGTGATCAAGCTGGCGCGTGAGCTCGCGGCGCATGTCCAGGTAGCCGTCGACGATCTGGTTGATGACGCGCAGCATCAGGTCGGCGGTGCCGGTCGGCACGCGGGCCGAAGTGGCGCGCACGTCGAGCGCGGGGGCGCCATGGTCGCCCGGCGATCCGGCGGCGAGCAGCCGGGCGGCAAAGGCGTCGCGCACCGCGCCGTCCTCGGGGTGCACCGACAGCAGCACGCGGTCGAACAGCGCGAAACCCACGGGGCGGGTGTCGACCCGCCGCAGCACCGGAGGGCCGCGGCGCAAGGGTGCGGGAAGGGGCGGCTCGCCGCCCGTGGTGCCCTTGCCGTTGCCCAGCGCCGCCTGGCCGGGGCCGCTCGAAAGGCGACGGAACACCAGCACGTCGTATTGAGAGGTGTAGTCGTAGTGCGACGGCAGCTGGTCGTTGAGCAGGTCCGCCACGTGCAGGTCGACCAGCTGCGTCAGGCAGAGCGACTGCAGGATCCGCTGAACCTCCGGCAGCGAGGCGCGGAATTCGTCCCGCGTGAGCGAAATCCAGAGATAGCCCTGCGCGGCGCAGGCCCCGGGCAGCGCGAGAGGAGCCAGCGCCAAATGCTCGCTCACGCGCGAGCGGTCGATTTCGAAGATGCGCATGCGCTATTGTTTTTGTAGCAACCGCGCGGCGTCAAGCGCAAAGTAGGTGAGCACGCCGTCGGCGCCGGCGCGCTTGAAGGCGAGCAGGCTTTCGAGCACCACCGCGTCGTGGTCGAGCCAGCCGTTCTGCGCGGCGGCCTTGAGCATCGCGTATTCGCCGCTCACCTGGTAGGCGAAGGTCGGCACGTGGAATTCGTCCTTCACGCGGCGCACGATGTCCAGGTACGGCATGCCGGGCTTGACCATCACCATGTCGGCGCCCTCGGCAATGTCGAGCCCGACCTCGCGCAGCGCCTCGTCGCTGTTGCCGGGGTCCATCTGGTAGACCTTCTTGTTGCTCTTGCCGAGCGTTGCGGCCGAGCCCACGGCATCGCGAAACGGCCCGTAGAAGGCGCTCGCGTACTTGGCGCTGTACGCCATGATCCGGGTATGGATGTCGCCGCGGGCTTCCAGCGCGGTGCGGATCGCGCCGATGCGCCCGTCCATCATGTCGCTCGGCGCCACAATGTCGACGCCAGCTTGTGACTGTGTGAGCGCCTGCTTCACCAGGACTTCAACGGTGGCGTCGTTGAGGATGTAGCCGGTGTCGTCGAGCAGGCCGTCCTGCCCGTGGCTGGTGTAGGGGTCGAGCGCCACGTCGGTCATCACGCCGAGCTCCGGAAAGCGCGACTTGAGCGCGGCGACCACGCGCGGAATCAGCCCGTCGGGATTGAAGGCCTCGTCGCCCTCGGGCGTCTTGAGGCTCGCATCGATCACCGGAAAAAGCGCCATCACCGGGATGCCGGCCTCCACGCACTGCTGCGCCACCGGCAGCAGCAGGTCGAGGCTCAGGCGCTCCACGCCGGGCATCGACGCTACGGCGTCGCGCTTTTTCTCGCCTTCCTGCACGAACACCGGGTAGATGAGATCGTGCGCCGTCAGCGCATGCTCCCTGACCAGGTTGCGGGTGAAGGTGTCGCGGCGCAGGCGGCGCGGGCGGCCGGCGGGGTACATGGCAAAGGAAGATGGCGTCATAGGCGGAAAATTGTGCCTGAAGCCTCCATTCGTGCGCTGGGCGGCTGGTCAAGTGTCGTCCGACGACCATCCGGGCGTGTAGCCTGAAGGTTCTCTTTTTTTGCGTGGAATAGTCAAAGAATCTGGCCCGGGCCGCTTGAAACTTTGTTTCGCCTTTGTTAAATTCAAAAGCGGGCGGTTTACCGCTCCCCGCTTTTCCTCCCTGAGCGGGTGCCTTGATGTGTGACAGCAAAAGGGCTTCCCAGCCCGACGTGAAGACGTCGGGCTTTTTTTTGCCCGCTGCATCCGCGCCGGCGGCAAAGCCCGGCCTGCATGGCGCGGCCGGCCACTAAACTGGCCCCATGCTCTGGGTTAAATCTCTTCACATCGTCTTCATTGCCAGCTGGTTCGCGGGGTTGTTCTACCTCCCCCGGATCTTCGTCAACCTGGCGATGGTGCCGCCCGAGTCCGTGGCCGAACGCGAGCGCTTGCTTCTGATGGCGCGCAAGCTGTTGCGCTTCACGACCTTCCTGGCCGTTCCGGCGCTGGGTTTCGGCCTCTGGCTCTGGCTGGGCTACGGCATCGGGCGCGGCCCCGGCAACGGCTGGATGCATGCCAAGCTGGCGCTGGTGCTCGCAGTGATCGGGTATCACCATGCCTGCGGCGTGCTGCTGCGCCGTTTCGTGGCCGGAGGCACCCAGCGCAACGACCGCTGGTACCGCTGGTTCAATGAACTGCCGGTCCTGCTGCTGCTTGGCATCGTGGTGCTGGTGGTCGTCAAGCCGTTCTGAGCCCGAAAGCCACGGTGGAGACGCAGCACAAAACCGCCGCGCTGCCCCTGGCGCTGGCCTATGCGGCGCTGATCGTCTATGCCAGCCTGTACCCGTTCGCCGACTGGCGCGACCAGGGGATTGCGCCGTGGGCCTACCTGTCGGCGTCGTGGCCCAAGTACTGGACGGGCTTCGATTTCGCGGTCAACGTGGCCGGCTACGTTCCCTTCGGCTTCCTGTGTGCGCTGGCGGTGCTGCGGACGCGGCGGGACGCGAGCGTCTGGCGTGCGGTGCTGCGCGCAACGGTGGCCGGCGCAGCCGTGGCATTCGCGATGGAAACGCTGCAGAGCTATCTGCCCGCGCGCATTCCTTCCAATGTCGACCTGGGCCTGAACAGCTCCGGTGCGCTGCTGGGGGCCCTGCTCGCGGCGGGGCTGGAGCGGCTCGGCGCAGTGGCGCACTGGAGTCGCACCCGGTCGCAGTGGTTCGTCGACGACTCCCGCGGTGCGTTGGTGCTGCTCGCGCTGTGGCCCCTGGCGCTGCTGTTCCCCGCCGCCGTGACCTTCGGCCTCGGCCAGGTGTTCGAGCGCCTCGAAGTCGCGGTTTCGGAGTGGCTGCTCGACACGCCCTTCATCGACTGGATGCCGCTGCGCCAGTTCGAGCTGGAGCCGCTGGTGCCGGCCGTCGAGCTGCTGTGCGTGATGCTCGGTGCCTTGGTGCCGTGCCTGCTGGCTTTCATGGTGACGCGCACGATCGCCCGGCGTGCCGTGCTGCTGCCGCTCACGCTGCTGTCGGGCATCGGCGCCTCGGCGCTGTCGGCGGCGCTGAGCTACGGCCCCGAGCACGCATGGGCATGGCTGGGCCTGCCGGTGCAGGTCGGCATTGCGGCGGCGCTCGTTGCCGGCGTGCTGCTGCTCGGAGCGCCGCGCCGGCTGTGCGCGGCCCTGCTGCTGGTGGCGCTGGTGATCCAGCTGAGCCTGCTGAACCAGGCGCCCGAGAGCGCATATTTCGCACAGACCCTCGCCACCTGGGAGCAGGGGCGATTCATCCGCTTCCACGGCCTGGCACAGTGGCTCGGGTGGCTGTGGCCGTTCGCGGTCCTTGCCTATGTGGTGGCCGCGCTGTCGCGCCGGGGGCGGCCGGCAAGCTGATGGCGTGCGGCGGGCGTCACTAAAATCTCCTGATGCCCAGTTCCTCTCCTGCCGCGCCGCGCGGCTATTACGGCCGCCACATCTTCTTTTGCCTGAACGAGCGCAAGAACGGGGAAGACTGCTGCGCCCTGCACAACGCCCAGGCGGGCTTCGACCGCTGCAAGGCGAAGGTCAAGGAGGCGGGGCTGGCCGGTCCCGGCAAGGTGCGCGTCAACAAGGCGGGCTGCCTCGACCGCTGCGCCGGCGGCCCGGTGGCGGTGGTCTATCCCGAAGCGGTCTGGTACACCTTCGTCGACGCCGACGACATCGACGAGATCGTCGACTCGCACCTGAAGAACGGCCAGGTCGTCGAGCGCCTGCTGCTGCCTCCCGATGTGGGCCGCTGAACTTTTGGCGGGATCCCGCGCTCGTACCGTGCACCCAAGCCCTCGAGGCCGGTCAGTCCCATTCCTCGCATCATGAATTCCCAGACCGAAAAGATCCGCCTCCAGGGCACCGCCGGCATCATCGAGGTGCAGCGCGATCAGCCGTCCGATGCCGCGCGCGGCATCGCCGTGATCGCCCATCCGCATCCGCTGTTCGGCGGCACCATGGACAACAAGGTGGTGCAGACCCTGGCGCGCGCGTTCGTCTCCTGCGGCTGGACCGCGGTGCGTTTCAACTTCCGCGGCGTGGGTGCGAGCGAAGGCGTGCACGACGAAGGACGCGGCGAGTGCGAAGACATGATGAACGTCGTCTCCCAGCTCGCGCCCGAAGGGCCGCTGGCCATCGCCGGCTTCTCGTTCGGCGCCTTCGTGGCAAGCTGCGCGGCCGAAAAGCTCTGGGCCGGCCGCGACCTGCGGCAGCTCGTGCTCGTTGGAACGGCGGCTTCGCGCTTTTCCGTCGCCACGCTGCCGGCCGAAGCGCACGAGCGTACGCTGGTGGTCCATGGCGAGGCCGACGACACGGTGCCGCTGGCGGCGGTCATGGACTGGGCGCGGCCGCAGTCACTCCCTGTCACGGTTATTCCGGGAGGCGGCCATTTCTTTCACGGACAATTGCCCCTCCTCAAAAGTCTGGTTGTCCGCCATCTGCGCGCGGGCGCCGCGTGAAAAGCCTCACGGGCTTGTGTTTTCGTCTCCTCCCGTCTCTCCCTATTGCTCCCATGAATCGTTTTTTTGACGCGTTTCGCGCGCTGGTGCTGGCCGCCGCCGCATCGGCTTGCATGATCGCCGCTGCCCAGGTGCCGGCGCCGCCCGAGATCGCCGCGCGCAGCTACCTGCTGCTCGACGTCACGGCCAACCAGATCCTCGCGCAGAAGGACATCGACAGCCCCGTGGAGCCCGCTTCGCTCACCAAGCTGATGTCGGCCTACATCGTGTTCGACGCGCTGCGTGCCAAGAAGATCACGCTGGCCCAGACGCTGCCGGTCAGCCAGCGGGCCTGGAAGATGCCCGGTTCGCGCATGTTCATCGATCCCAAGATGCAGGTGCCGGTCGAAGACCTGATCAAGGGACTCATCGTGCAGTCGGGCAACGACGCCACCGTGGCGCTGGCCGAAGGCGTGGGCGGCACCGTGGAACATTTCGTCGAGCTCATGAATGCGCAGGCCAAGGTGCTGGGCATGAAGAACACGACCTACAAGAATCCCGAAGGCCTCACCGCGCCCGGCCACACCACCACGGCGCGCGACCTGAGCATTCTCGCGACGCGCCTGGTGCGCGACTTCCCCGAGGAAGCCAAGTACTACGCGATCAAGAAATACCGCTATCCCGGAACGCCGTCGGCCAACGACACCAACCGCAACCTGCTGCTGTTCCGCGACCCGACCGTCGATGGCCTGAAGACCGGCCACACCGAGGCGGCCGGCTATTGCATGATCGCCACCGCCAAGCGCGACTTCCCCAACCTGACCGGCGGGCGCCGGCTGTTGTCGATCGTGCTGGGCACCTCGGGCGAAACCGTGCGGGCGAACGAATCGCAGAAGCTCCTGAACTGGGGCTACACCGCCTACGACGCCGTGCGCCTGTTCGACGCCGGCCAGCCGGCCGCCACGCCGGCGGTCTGGAAGGGCAAGGCCAACACGCTCAAGCTGGGCCGCCCGGAAGCCATCGTGGTCGCGGTACCAGCCGGTACCGCCAGCAAGATCAAGACCCAGGTGGCGCGCCCCGACCCGCTGGTGGCGCCGTTCACCAAGTACCAGCCGGTGGGCTCGCTCAAGGTGACCCTGGACGACCAGCCCCTGGCGGACGTGCCGCTGGTGGCGCTGGAGGCCGTCGAGCAGGCGGGCATTCTCGGCCGCGCCTGGGATGCCGTCCGGCTCTGGATCAAGTAAAGAGAAGGGCGCCAGGCAACGCCGGCCGACGCTGTCCTTGCCGTTTCAAGCCCGCCTGCTATACTCGTGGGCTTTTCGGAATTTTCCGAAGGGTTTCACGTTTTCGTTATTCCCGGTTTCCTTGCCTTGCGTCACGACAAGGCCGGGGCGGCTTCACAGCCAGGGCCGGGTTGTTTTGGGACTAATTCATTCATGCCAACCATCAATCAACTGGTGCGTCAGGGTCGAACGGTCGAAAAGATCAATTCGAAGAGCCCTGCCATGCAGAACTCGCCGCAACGCCGCGGTGTCTGCACCCGCGTCTACACCACGACGCCCAAGAAGCCCAACTCGGCGCTTCGTAAAGTTGCCAAGGTCCGCCTGACCAACGGCTTCGAAGTCATTTCCTACATCGGCGGCGAAGGCCACAACCTGCAGGAACACAGCGTCGTGCTGGTTCGCGGCGGTCGTGTCAAGGACTTGCCCGGTGTTCGCTACCACATCGTGCGCGGTTCGCTCGACCTGCAAGGCGTGAAAGACCGCAAGCAGTCGCGTTCCAAGTACGGCGCCAAGCGCCCCAAGAAGGCATAAGCCTTCCTGTCGTAGAAAACAAACAAGCGGTGTTCGGTTGCCTTGGCGGGCACATCGAACGAAGTGACCCAATGTCGGGTCGAGTAAGTGAGGGTCCGGAATGGCTCTCGCGGTATCGGAAACGATGCCAACTGAAGCAAAGAGGTTAGAAAAATGCCACGTCGTCGCGAAGTCCCCAAACGTGAAATCCTGCCGGATCCCAAGTACGGCAATGTCGAGCTGTCGAAGTTCATGAACGTGATCATGGAAGGCGGCAAGAAGGCTGTTGCCGAGCGCATCATTTATGGCGCGCTCGACTTCATCGAAAAGAAGAACCCCGACAAGGACCCGCTCGAGGCCTTCACCGTTGCCATCAACAACGTGAAGCCGATGGTCGAAGTCAAGTCGCGCCGCGTCGGCGGTGCCAACTACCAGGTGCCGGTCGAAGTGCGTCCCGTGCGCCGCCTGGCGCTCTCGATGCGCTGGATCAAGGAAGCCGCCCGCAAGCGCGGCGAGAAGTCGATGGCCCTGCGTCTGGCCAACGAGCTGATGGAAGCCACGGAAGGCCGTGGCGGTGCCATGAAGAAGCGCGACGAAGTGCACCGCATGGCAGAAGCCAACCGGGCATTCAGCCACTTCCGCTTCTAAGAATCAAACTTCGCTTGGGCGTTGGGTGTTGAGTGTCGGGCGACGTCGCCCGTGCTCAAGGCCCAGCGCTCAACGCATTTAACCCGAAAGTAAATCATGTCCCGCAAGACCCCCATCGAGCGCTACCGCAACATCGGCATCTCCGCGCACATCGACGCCGGCAAGACCACGACGACCGAGCGCATCCTGTTCTACACCGGTGTGAACCACAAGATCGGTGAAGTGCACGATGGCGCCGCCACGATGGACTGGATGGAGCAAGAGCAAGAGCGTGGCATCACGATCACCTCGGCTGCCACCACCTGCTTCTGGAAGGGCATGGCCGGCAAGTTCGAAGAACACCGCATCAACATCATCGACACCCCCGGCCACGTGGACTTCACCATTGAAGTCGAGCGCTCGATGCGCGTGCTGGACGGCGCCGTCATGGTGTACGACGCTGTCGGCGGCGTGCAGCCCCAGTCGGAAACCGTCTGGCGCCAGGCCAACAAGTACAAGGTTCCGCGCCTTGCGTTCGTCAACAAGATGGACCGCACCGGCGCCGACTTCCTGCGCGTGCGCCAGATGATGGTGGACCGCCTGAAGGCCAACCCCGTCGTGATCCAGATCCCGATCGGTGCCGAAGAGCACTTCCAGGGCATCGTCGACCTCGTGAAGATGAAGGCGATCATCTGGGACGAAGACAAGGGCGTGACCTTCACCTACGGTGAAATCCCCGCGAACCTGACCGACGTCTGCAACGAATACCGCGAAAAGCTCGTCGAAGCCGCCGCCGAAGCGAGCGAAGAGCTGATGAACAAGTACCTCGAAGGCGGCGAGCTGTCCGAGGAAGAAATCAAGAAGGCGATTCGCCAGCGCACCATCGCCGGCGAAATCCAGCCGATGCTGTGCGGCTCGGCCTTCAAGAACAAGGGCGTGCAGGCGATGCTCGACGCCGTCGTCGAATACATGCCGTCGCCGCTGGACATCCCGCCGGTGGCCGGCCTGGACGAAGACGAGGCGCCCGTCACCCGCAAGGCTGACGACAACGAGAAGTTCTCGGCCCTCGCGTTCAAGCTGATGACCGACCCGTTCGTGGGCCAGTTGACCTTCGTGCGCGTCTACTCGGGCGTGCTGACCAAGGGCGACAGCGTCTACAACCCGGTGCGCGGCAAGAAGGAACGTATCGGCCGTATCGTGCAGATGCACGCGAACAACCGCGAAGAAGTCAACGAAATCCGCGCCGGCGACATCGCCGCCTGCGTGGGCCTGAAGGAAGTGACCACGGGCGAAACCCTGTGCGACCCGGCGGCCATCGTGACGCTCGAGCGCATGGTGTTCCCGGAATCGGTGATCTCGCAGGCCGTTGAGCCCAAGACCAAGGCCGACCAGGAAAAGATGGGCATCGCGCTCCAGCGCCTTGCACAGGAAGATCCTTCGTTCCGCGTCAAGACCGACGAAGAATCGGGCCAGACCATCATCGCCGGCATGGGCGAGCTGCACCTCGAAATCATCGTGGACCGCATGAAGCGCGAATTCGGCGTGGAAGCCAACGTGGGCAAGCCCCAGGTCGCCTACCGCGAAACGATCCGCAAGACCGTCGAGGAAGCCGAAGGCAAGTTCGTGCGCCAGTCGGGCGGCAAGGGCCAGTACGGCCACGTCGTGCTCAAGCTCGAGCCGCAGGAAGCCGGCAAGGGCTTCGAATTCGTCGACGCCATCAAGGGCGGTGTGGTTCCTCGCGAATACATCCCCGCAGTGGAAAAGGGTGTTGTGGAAGCGCTGACGCAAGGCGTGCTGGCGGGCTACCCCGTTGTCGACGTCAAGGTCACGCTGCACTTCGGTTCGTACCACGACGTGGACTCGAACGAAATGGCGTTCAAGATGGCCGCGATCTTCGGCTTCAAGGAAGGCGCCCGCAAGGCCAACCCCGTGATCCTGGAGCCGATGATGGCCGTGGAAGTCGAAACGCCCGAAGACTACGCCGGCAACGTGATGGGCGACCTTTCGTCACGCCGCGGCATGGTGCAGGGCATGGACGACATGATCGGTGGCGGCAAGTCCATCAAGGCCGAAGTGCCGCTGTCGGAAATGTTCGGCTACTCGACCACGCTGCGTTCGATGTCGCAAGGCCGCGCCACGTACACGATGGAGTTCAAGCACTACGCCGAAGCTCCCCGTAACGTCGCCGAAGCCATCGTGGCTGCTCGCGCAAAATAATGTCTTTGCGGGACAGACCAGGATTTGCGCAGCAAATCTGCTCTGTCCCCAACTGATTGAAAAGAATGTGGGGTCACGCAGTGCGTGGCCTTCGTTGTCTGCGATCCGGTGCCGCCGCGTTCCCGTGCGAGGCGAACCAGCAATCGGGTGCAGACATAAAACCAATACACGGGAATGCTCTTTCAAGGATT
>NZ_RXFQ01000021.1 GCF_003951285.1 Variovorax beijingensis
CTGCCAGCCGGCGCCGTTCTCGTCCTGCGCGGCGACGAGGTCGCCTTCGGCGTCGTGGGTGTAGGCGGCGAGCTGGCGCACGGGCTGGCCGTCCTTGATTTCCCACAGGCTTTCGATGAGTCCGCTGTGGGCGTGGGGGCGAGTGCCGACATGGGCGAGCGTGGCGTCGCCCTGCTTGCTGATGATGTCGCTGAGCACTTGTTCGCCGGTGGCCGCGATCACATGGTCGTAGCGCAGGCCGATGGCAAGGCCGTTGCTGGTGTGCTGCGCCACCAGGCGGAAGTGCTGCTTGCCCTGGGTCCTGGCCTTGCCCGCCACGGTGTCGACGAGCTCGTAGGTTTCGCGCCAGTTGCTGGGCGTGCCGGCGGGCATGGGTTTGCCGAAGTCCAGCGTCAACAGGCTCGGGCTCAGGCGGGTGAGGGTGACCTCCTCGATGGAGTCGCGGTGGTGCTGTCCCACGGCGAGCAGGGGGTAGGCATGGCTGCGGCCGTCCGAGCCATGATGGATCAGGCTCAGCTTCCCGCGGCGTTTGCCCCTGGTGCTCACCGCGACATCCACGCGGGTACTGTAGGGCGTGAGCCAGCGTGCGCCGAAGCTGTCTTGGTCGAAAGCGCCGAGATTGCTGCGATAGGTGCGCGCCCATGCAATGGGCAGCGGCGCGGACAGCACGAAGTCGGTGTGTGTGAAGGTCTCGCAGCCCATCGCGAAGCTGATGGCGCCGCCGCCTTTCGCCCGCGCGGGGCAGTTCTTGCAGTCGTTGGGATCGCCCGTGACAGGCGCGTTGGTCGCCAAGGCCACATGCTCGCCGCCAGGATTCTTCTTGGCGACCTCCGCGCCTTTGACCGCCGACACATTGCCCGCCAGCTTGGCCTTGCGCTTGGCCAGGGCAGTTTTCAGGATCACGATCATCCACGCGATGCCGTACTGGAGGCCTTCGTCGGCAAGCCTCATGATCCGGTCTCTTGCCAGGCTCTTGAGGTCGGTCAGGCTGGCAATGGCTTCGTTGATCTTCGTCCTTGCGATCTCGGGCATCGCATACTTGGACGAGGTGGCGATCGCATAGTTGGCCGCAGCTCGATAAGCCAAATTGGCTAAAAACAATTCAAAAAATAAGATTATTGTTTTCAAATTGAGCTTCATGCTCACCTCCCCTTGCTCTCTTATGCAATTATTTTAAGTGTTGATTTATCGTAAGAGGCAATACCGGATTTATGAGTCAATTGCTCAAGGTAGGTTTGTTTTTCCTCGCCACAGTGAAAAAGGTCACACGAATGAGCCTCACGGCCCTCCAGGAAGAAGGAGCCGTGATCGACATCGAGGAATTGAAAAAAGCGCCAGCCGAATTGCGCTGCCGCGCATCGCGCGCGGCAAGCCGGCAAAGGCAGGCGGGGAAGCGGCAGCCCCCGGGCCTCATCTGTTCTGGATCAACCCGCGCGCGCCGTCAGCCACTGGCCAGGCGCCAGCGCAGCAGCCACCACGCGCACTTCCCCGATGTTGCCGAAGAAGCCGTCGGCCCGGGCGCCGTCCCATGAGCCGCCGCCCACCACCCAGGGCGAGCTGGCCGAGAGCGTGGCCAGTCCGGGTGCATTGCCGATGTTGCGCAGCACCGGCGCGCCTTCGACGTACATCGTGGTGTCGTGCGACACCGGGTCGTTGACGATCGCGATGTGCACCCAGCGGTCGGCAATCACCTCGCCGGACCAGTTGGTCTTGGGCGAGCGGGCGCCTGCCGCGCTCGGCACCACTTCCCACTGCACTTCGCGCAGGCTCGAGATCGCGAACAGCATGGGCGGTGCTTCCGGGTCGCCGCCCTGGTAGCCGGCGAGGTCGCCGCGCCGGCCGTCGCGCGTCATGATGTTCATCCACGCCTGCTTGTTGCTGGTCCAGCTCTTGTCGATCTTCACGAAGGCCTCGACGGTGTAGCCGCTCTCCAGCGTCTGGCCGTTGATCGGCGCAGCGGCCTCGGTGAGGAAGTAGCTCAGGCGCGGCACGTTCTTGTCGGTGTTCAGGAAACGCACCGAACCCGGCGCCGCCGAGAGATGGTGGCGGTCGTCGGTCCAGACGATGTCGCCATCCGCCGCACCCTGGATGCCGCCCTGGTTCAGCGCGTCGCGATGCAGCGGATTGGCGCCGGTCACATCGGCGATGACGGTGCCCGGCGGCACCGGCTGGTTGACGGCGCCGCCGAAGAAGCGCCAGTGCGCGAGCGTGTTCGCAACCTTGGGGTAGTCCTCGGGGTTCGCAGCCGGCCGCTGCGCAGCCACTTCGGGCTCGATGTAGTTCGCGAGGATCATGGACCTGGCCTGGTCGACCAGCGAGCCATCGATGGTGGCGCTGCCTGTACCAAAACTCTTGTTGAAACCCGCAAAACGCTGCGCAAAATCCATCTCGATGGTGACGGCCTCGTTGGGCGTGGCGAGCACGGCCTGGTCGAAGGAAGTCAGCGTGGCTGCCGGCTTCTGAGGCACCCAGGGCGAGAACGACAGCACCTTGATCTGCTTGTGCGTCAGGTCGAATTCATACAGGCGCATCAGGCCGTTGCCGCCCTGGTAGGCCATCTGGTAGTCGACCACCATCTCCTCGACCTTGCGGCCGAAATCGTTGGTCTTCGTGAGGTGCGCGGCGCCATGGTGATGGCCATTGAGCGTCATGAAGATCTGGTCGTTGTCGCGGATCAGCTTCTCCCAGAGCATCTTGCCGTAGTCGGTCTCGAGCGGGCTGGTGCCGTCGGCAGCGATGTTGAGCAGCTGGTGGTTGACCAGGATTACCGGCAGCATGGGGTTCTGCGCAATCACCTGGCGCGCCCAGGCGATGCCGGCGTCCGAGATGCGCCACGACAGCGACAGCACCATGAATTTCTGGCCCTGCGCCTCGAACACGTGGTACTCGTGAAAGCCGCTGGCGTCGCGCGCGCCGAAGGTGGCTTGGCGCCTGGCGCGCTCGGTGCCGAACCATTGCAGGTAGGGCTCGCTGGCAAGGGTGCGGGTCGCATCGGTGCCGCTGTTCGGATCGACGCTGTAGTCCACGTCGTTCAGCACGTCGTGGTTGCCTGCGAGCACGCTGTAGGGCAGCCTGGCGTCTTCGAGCACCTTCATGGCCGCATCGGCCACCTTCCACTGGTCGGGCTTGCCGACTTGGTCGACCACGTCGCCGAGGTGGATGGTGAACGGAATGTTCAGCGTCTTGGCATTGGCTGCGATCCATTTCGTCTGGGCGGCGAAGGGTGCACTGCCGAATCGCTTGTCGTATTGGTCGCTCTCGGCGGCAGTGGCGTAGCGCGCATAGAACTGGGTATCGGGCATCACGGCGAGCGCAAAGCTCGAGATTTTGGTGTCGACCGGCGCCGCGGGCGGTGGCGGTGGCGGTGCGGGCGCCGGAGCGGGTGCCGGGGCCGGCAACGGGCCGAAGCCTGGCGCACCGCCGCCTCCACCGCCGCAGGCGGCCAGCAAGGCACCGCTGCCGCCGACGGTCAGCAGGGACGCACCGAGCTTGAGGACTTGGCGGCGCGGCGGGACCGTCGGTTCGCCATGGGATTCGGGCAGGGAAGGATGGCTCGGAGTGCGCGCACCGCGCGGATCGTCGGAAACAGACATGTGGATGGCAAAGCGTTGGAAACCGCGCAGCGTAGGCAGGCGCGATGACGTGGGCATTTAGGGCCCATGACACTTTGGGCCCGCGACGTTCGCGCGCGCCGCCGAGAGAAGCTCAGGCCCTGCCCACCCGTCCCACCCGCTCCAGCCTCACCACCCGCCAGGCACACAGGCTGCCCACCGCCGCCAGCACGGCCGCCAGCGCGAACATGGCGCGGTAGCCCAGTTCCTGCGCCACCGCACCGCCCAGCAGCACACCCAGCACGCCGCCGAACCCGTAGCCGATCACGGTGAAGAGCGCCTGTCCCCGCCCGCGCAGCCGGCCTGGAAAGCGGCGCGACACCACGGCGATGCAGGTCGTGTGGTGCGCGGCGAAGCTCAGCGCATGCAGCCATTGCGCGACGACGAGCGCCGCGATCGAGCCGCCCAGCCCCGCGGTGAGGCCCAGCCGTGCCACGGCGGCAATGCCGCACACCAGCATCCAGCGCGGCATCGGCAACAGGCCGATGAGCCGCCCCTGCAGGAAGAACCAGACGATCTCGGCCACCACCGACAGCGCCCACAGCAGGCCGATGACGCTCTTGCCGTAGCCCAGCGAATCGAGGTACAGCGAGAAGAACGCGTAGACCGAGAAGTGCGACATCACCTGGAAGAACAGCGACGCGAAGAACCACCGCACCGCCGGAATGCGCAGCACCGGGCCGATCGGTTCCCGGGCGGCATCGTGCGCCGCCACCGGCTCGCGGATGTCGGGCAGCTTCATCGTTGCGATCAGCACGATGGCCAGCGTGCCCGCCGCCCAGGCCGGGAAGTGCTTCATGCCGAAGCGCTCGAACCACTCGCCCGCAAAGAACACGGTCACCAGGAAGCCGGCCGAGCCGCAGAGCCGGATGCGCCCGTAGCGCCCCCAGTCGCCCGCCACCAGTTGCGCCATGGCGGCCTCGGTGAGCGACATCATCGAACTGGTGTGGGTGAACATCACCAGCAGCACCAGCGCCAGCCACCAGGCGCCGCCGTGCCACCAGAGCCCGAACGAACTGGCGAGCGCCACCGCGGCACTGAAGCGCAGCAGCTTCACGCGCTGCCCCGTGTGGTCGCTGAGCGCGCCCCAGGCATAGGGCGCGAACACGCGCGTGATCGACTGCACCGAGGCCAGCAGGCTGATGGTGAAGATCGGCAGCCCCAGGTCCTTGAGCCACAGCGGCAGGTAGGGGTTGAAGAAACCGATGTGCGCGAAATAGCTGGCCGACAGACCAGCGAACGCCAGCAGGTGGCCACGCCCGGCGGCCACTTGTGGCGGGGCGGACACTAGAGAAAAGACGCCTGCGGGGACGCGGCTTCGGTCTTGTCGGCTTGGGCCTGCACATCACCGCACTGCGCGCGGTTGCGCAGCACGTGCTCCATGACCACCAGCGCGAGCATGGCTTCGGCGATGGGCGTCGCGCGGATGCCGACGCACGGATCGTGGCGGCCCTTGGTGACCACCTCGACCGGGTTGTTGTGGATGTCGATGGACTGGCGCGGGCTGATGATCGAACTGGTGGGCTTGATCGCGATGCTCACTTCGAGGTCTTGCCCCGAGCTGATGCCGCCCAGGATGCCGCCCGCGTTGTTGGTGACGAAACCCGTGGGCGTGATCGAATCGCCGTGCGTGGTGCCGCGCTGCGTGATGCTCTCGAAGCCGGCGCCGATCTCGACCGCCTTCACGGCGTTGATGCCCATCATCGCGTATGCGATCTCGGCGTCGAGCTTGTCGAACAGCGGTTCGCCCAAACCGATAGGTACATTGCTGGCAGTCACGCGGATGCGCGCGCCGCAGGAATCGCCGGCCTTGCGCAGGCGGTCCATATAGGCCTCGAGCTCGCTCACGTCGGCGATGGGCGCGAAGAAGGGGTTGTTGGGCACGTGGTCCCAGCTCTCGAACGGAATGGCGATTTCGCCGATCTGCGTCATGCAGCCGCGAAACACCATGCCGTATTTTTCGGCCAGCCACTTCTTGGCGACGGCACCCGCAGCCACCATGGGCGCCGTGAGCCGCGCCGAGGAGCGCCCGCCGCCGCGCGGGTCGCGGATGCCGTATTTCTTCCAGTAGGTGAAGTCGGCGTGGCCGGGGCGGAACTGCTGGGCGATCTGGCCGTAGTCCTTGCTGCGCTGGTCGGTGTTCTGGATCAGCAGCGCAATCGGGGTGCCGGTGGTCTTGCCTTCGTAGACGCCGGAAAGAATCTGCACCGCGTCGGGCTCATTGCGCTGGGTGACGTGGCGGCTGGTGCCGGGACGCCGGCGGTCGAGGTCGCCCTGGATGTCGGCCTCGCTCAGTTCCATGCCCGGCGGACAGCCGTCGATGACGCACCCGATGGCCGGGCCGTGCGACTCGCCGAAATTGGTGACCGCGAAGAGAGTTCCGAAGGTGTTGCCGCTCATGGTGGGGGATTATCCCTACAAAGCGGCGGCCACTCAGTCCGTCGTGTTTTCCATGCGCCTGGTGAGCGTGCCCAGCTGCAGTTCGATGGCAAAGAGCCGTTCGTTCAGCACGGCCGTCTGCAGCCTTATGGCCTCGACGATGGCCTTGGTCTGCGGGTCCGGGGTGTTGTCGGCCAGTTCCGCCAGGTCGTGCAGCTTCTTGCGAAGTTCGTTGCTCATGGGAGGCTCCGTTCGTCGTCTCGTCGTGAAGCCCGCAGTATGGGTCTTCGTCAGCGCTCCGGCAATGCATCCGACGGTGCCTTGGGCTGCGCGGCCTCTCCTGCGCTGCGCAGCCGCACGGCCACCAGCGCGCCCACCGCAAGCAGCACCGCCGCGCAAATCCCGGCCGTCAGCCGCAGGCCATGCAGCAAGGCGGCCCGGCCTGTGTCGAGCAGCTCGGCGCCTGCGGCGCCTCCGAGTTGGCCGGCCAGGGCTACCGCGCCGCCAAGCGTGCTGCGCGCCGCTTCCACTTCGGCAGCACCCGCCAAACCGGTCGGAACGGCATCCGCCATCGTGCTGCGGTAGATGGCCGCGCCGATGCTGCCCAGAATCGCGATCCCAAGCGCACCGCCGAACTCCGAACTCGTTTCCGAAATGGCCGAGGCGACGCCGGCGCGCTCGGGCGGCGCGCTGCCCACCACCAGGTCTGTTGCGAGCGTAAACACAGGTGCCAAACCGAGAGAGGAAATGACGGTGCTGGTCACCATCCACGCCAGACCGCCCTCCGCGGGGAGCATCACGAGCATCGCGAATCCCAAGGCCGCAACGCCCAAGCCGCCGCCCATCACAAACGCAGGCCGCATGCGGCGCACGAGCGCGGAAACCACCATGGAGCCGGCAATGAAGGCGGCCGCGCTCGGCACACTCCAAAGGCCCGCATGCAGCGGCGAGAGCCCGAGCACCAGCTGCAGGTACTGCGCGTTGTAGAGAAAGATGCCGAACATCACGAAGCAGGCCAGCATGTAGGCCGCCAGCGAAACGCTGAAGGCAGGCAACCGGAACAGGCGCAGATCGATCATCGGATCGGCCAGCCGCCCCTGCCTGCGCGCGAACGCCCACCCAAGCGCCACGCCCGCCACGATGGCCAGTGCCGACATGGCATCGGGCCCGTGCTCCGCCACCTGCTTGATGCCGTAAATGGCCGCCAGAACCGCGCCGAGCGAAAGCGCCACGCTGGCCACGTCGAGCCGCCCCGCTTCCGGGTCGCGGTATTCGGGCAGCAGGATGGGGCCGAGCACCAGCAGCAGCACCATCACCGGCACGCCGATCAGGAACACCGAGCCCCACGGAAAGAACTGCAGCAGCACACCACCCAGCACCGGGCCGATGACCGCACCGGCCGAATAGCTGGAAATCCAGACGCCGATGGCCACCGTGCGCTGCCCTGGATCGAGAAACATGTTGCGGATGAGCGAGAGCGTCGACGGCGCGAGCGTCGCGCCCGCCACGCCAAGCAGCGCCCGCGTGGCGATGAGCATGTTGGCGCTGGTGGAGAACGCAGCCAGCACCGAGGCGATGCCGAAGGCCGCCGCGCCGATGAGCAGCAGCCGACGCCGGCCGATGCGGTCGCCCAGCGTGCCCATGGTGACCAGAAGCCCGGCGACGAAGAAGCCGTAGATATCGACAATCCACAGCAACTGCGAGGCGGTGGGCTTGAGGTCTTCGCTGATCGAAGGAATCGCCAGGTTCAGCACCGTGAGATCCATCGAATACAGCATGCACGGCAGCGCGATGACGGCCAGGCCCGTCCACTCGCGCACCGTGGCGCGGGCGGGTGGCGGTCTGCCGGCAGCCTTGTCGCGCCGGCCGGTCATTCGACCGCTTTCACCAGCCATTGCTCGAGCTTGACCATGGCGCCGGTCCAGCCATGGCTGTGCCCGTCGCGCGCGGTCTCGTCGAAGAACTGTTCGTGCAGCAGCACCAGTTCGCAGCCATTGCCGTCGGGCTCGATGCGCACCGTGACGCGCGACTCGCGCTCCGGCGTGCTGCGCCAGGCCCAGCTGAAGACCAGCTTACGGTTGGGCACGAGTTCCTGGTAGATGCCGCTCACGTCGTGCGTCTCGCCGTCGGCCGCGAGCATGGCCACCCGGAAGCGGCCGCCCACGCGCAGGTCAACTTCGGCCAGCGGAACGGAAACGATTTCTTCAGGGCCGAACCAGGCCTTCAGCGCTTGCGGGTCGGTCCACGCGCGCCAGACTTTTTCGGGGGCGACGGGGTAGTACCTGCGGAGGGTGAGCGAGGGTCGCTCGGTGGCGGGGGCGGCAGCTTTTGCCATTCGGTCTCCTCTTGGTGGTAGAGAAAGCGCGCCAGTGCATCGAGGCGCCCGGTCCAGAATTTCTCATAGCGCGACAACCACACGGCAGCCTCCTGCATGGGGCGCGGCGAGAGCTCGCAGCGCACGATGCGGCCCTCTTTTGTGCGCGAGATGAGCCCGGCGTCCTCCAGCACCCGCAGGTGCTTCATGAAGCCGGTCAGCGACATGCCATGCGGCTCGGCCAGCTCGGTCACGCTGAGGCTGCGCTCGCCCAGCGTCTCCAGCACGGTGCGGCGTGTGGGGTCGGAGAGCGCGGCAAAGACGGCGTCGAGGGTGGCGTTGTCTGAGTGAACCATGTGGTTGAGTATCCTGGTGCACCGCGGGGGCGTCAAGCAGTAGCCGCATCGGCCCTTCGCAGCGGATGTCTTTGGGAACGCTTTATGCGTGCTGCGCCGCAGCACATCATCACCTGCGAAGGAGCGCCCCATGCTGGACCGAACCGCCACCCAGTTCTCCCACGTCAAGCCCGGCGACACCGCGTACGTCTCGGGCGGCCTGCGCGATTTCTTCCTCTACCGCGACCTCGGCATTGCCGAGGCCACCAACGGCAAGGTCATCGCGCACCTCGTCAAGGCCAACATGGCACCGGAAACGGGCACCGGCTGGCACCGCCACGAGGCCGACTTCCAGATCGTGATCATGCTCAAGGGCTGGGCCCGCTTCATGTACGAAGACAAGGAAACCCTCGTGGAAGCCGGCGACGTGGTGCACCAGCGCCCGGGCATCCGCCATTACCTGTTCGACTACTCGCCCGACATGGAATACCTGGAGATCGTCTCGCCGGCCGACTTCAAGAGCATCGACGTCGAGCCAGTGTGCGAGATTCCGCCGCCCACGCCGTGGGCTTAGGGGCGCTCATCCCGGAAAAGGGCGATGCAGCGCGCAGTCGGGGTTGAGCTGCACGCCGAAGCCGGACGCGGCAACTGATGGATTCAGGAAGTCACCTTGGCGGGACGAAGCACGTCCTCGTGCGCCGGAAAGATTCAGTCTTTCTTGAACCTACAGCAATTCGCAACGAAAATCTGCCGATGCCCACCGCCACCCTCCCCCCGCTCAACCGCCAGTTCGTTGCCCACTTCGGGGAGATGGGCAGCAAGTGGGGCATCAACCGCACCGTCGGCCAGATCTATGCGCTGATCTTCATTTCCGAACGTGCGCTCAACGCGGACGAGATTGCCGAGCTGCTGGAGTTCTCGCGCTCCAACGTGAGCATGGGCCTGAAGGAGCTGCAAGCCTGGCGGCTGGTGCATCTGCGCCATCAACCGGGCGACCGGCGCGAGTATTTCGAGGCGCCGGCGGATGTGTGGGAGATCTTTCGCGTGCTGGCGGAGGAGCGCCGCCGCCGCGAGATCGAGCCCACGCTCTCGATGCTGCGCAGCGCGCTGCTCGAATCCCCCGCCAGCGATGCCGAGCGCCACGCGCAGGAGCGCATGCGCGAGATGCACGACCTGATCGACCGGCTCATGAAGTGGTTCGACGACGTCCAGCGGCTCGCGCCCGAAACCGCGATGCAGCTGATGGGCATGGGCGCCACCGTGACCAAGGTGCTGGGCCTCAAGGACCGCATCACCGGCAGCACGCCCAAGAAGAAGAAGCCTGCCGCCGGCTGAGCGGCTTCGTCAGAGCCGCTCCTGCCCCTGCGGTGCTTCGGGCGTGGCGAGCTTTTCCTTGCGGATGGCGTCGTCGTCCATCAGTTCGTACCACATGGCATTGAGCACGGCGAAGGCGGCCGCCAGCGGCAGGCCGAGGATCCAGGCGAAGTACCACATATTTTTTGCTCCGTTCAGTACGCGTGTCCGCTCTCTTCGCGGATGGCCTCTTCGTCGACCTTGCCCCACAGCACGTGGTAGACCCAGGTGGTGTAGGCCACGATGATGGGAATGAAGATGGCCGTGACCACCAGCATGATGAACAGCGTGAGATGGCTCGACGATGCGTCCCACACCGTGAGGCTCGCGCGCGGGTCGATCGACGATGGCAGAATGAACGGGAACATCGATGCGCCCACGCTCAGGATGATGCCGGCAATGCCGAGCGCGGCCGCCAGCAGCGCGAGCACGGGCCGGCGCAGCAGCAAGCCTGCGAGCGCACCCAGCAGGCCTGCGAAGCCCGCCGCCGGCGCGGCCATGGTCCAGGGGTGGGCCGCATAGTTGGCAAGCCATGCGCCCGCATGCAGCTCGACGGTCTTCAGGAGCGGATTCGACGGCCCCGTCATCTGGGCGGCGCTGGTGATGCGGTAGCCGCCGATGGCCGAGGCCATCCACACGCCCGCCAGCGCATACAGCACAATGCCCGCCACGGCGGCAACGCTGCCATAGAGGCGCGCGCGCTCGGCCACCGGGCCCGCGGTCTTGAGCTGCAGCCATGCCGCGCCGTGCGCGACCATCATCGCGACCGACACCAGCCCGCACAGCAGCGCGAAGGGATTGAGCAGCGCGAAGAAGCTGCCGTCGTAGTGAATGTGCATGTCGGTCGCAAAGCGGAACGGCACGCCCTGCAGCACGTTGCCCACGGCCACGCCGCAGATCAGCGCGGGCACGAAGCCGCTGAAGAACAGCACCCAGTCCCAGCGTGCGCGCCATTGCGGTTCCTCGCGCTTGCTGCGGAACTTGAAGGCCACGGGCCGCAGGATGAGCGCCGTGAGAATCACGAACATCGCCAGGTAGAAGCCCGAGAACGACACCGCGTACAGCTGCGGCCAGGCCGCGAAGATCGCGCCGCCCCCAAGGATCAGCCAGACCTGGTTGCCTTCCCACACCGGGCCCACGCTGTTGATGACCACGCGGCGCTCGAGATCGGTGCGCGCGGCGAACGGCAGCAGGATGCCGCTTCCCAGGTCGAACCCGTCGGTGACCGCAAAGCCGACCAGCAGCACGCCGATCAGCGCCCACCAGATGATTCGAAGCGTGTCGTAGTCGATGAGTTGATGCAGGATCATGAGGAACTCCCTGGCGCCGCAATGGCGCGAACTGGCGGAACATGGGACCGGGCTTCGCCGAGATCGGGCGCATGCTCGGCCTCCGGCCCCTTGCGTATCACCTTGAGCAGCAGCTTCATCTCGATGATGAAGAGCGTGGTGTAGATCGCGATGAAGCCGCCGAGCGTGATGAGCAGCGTCTTCACGCCCAGGTTCGAGACGGCCACCGCCGTCGGCAGCACGCCCTCGATCACCCAGGGCTGGCGGCCGAACTCGGCCACCAGCCAGCCGGACTCGATGGCGATCCACGGCAGCGGGATGGCCAGCACCGCGGCCTTCAGCAGCCAGCGGTGGCGGTCGAGCCGGCGCCGCGCCGAAAGCACGAAGAAGGTGGCCGTCAGCACGATCAGCAGCATGCCGATGCCCACCATGATCCGGAACAGCCAGAACAGCGGCGCCACCTGCGGCACGGTGTCCCATGCGGCCTTGGCGATCTGCTCGGGCGTGGCGTTGCGCGGATCGTCGACGTAGCGCTTGAGCAGCAGTGCATAGCCCATGTCGGCGCCGCCGTTCTCGAAGGCGTCGCGCACGCCTTGCGGCACGGCCTGCGTGCTGCCGGCGGCGCGGATCTGCTGCAGCGCGTCGTAGGCCTTGATGCCTTCGCGGATGCGCACCTCGGCGCGCTTCACGAGCTCGTCGATGCCGGGGATCACGGTGTTGAGGGAGCGCGTGCCGATCAGCCCCATCACCGCCGGAATGTGGATGGCGTAGTGCGTCTCGCGCGCTTCCTGGTCGGGGAAGCCGAAGGCGGTGAAGGCCGCGGGCGCGGGGTGCGTTTCCCACATGGCCTCGATGGCGGCGAGCTTCATCTTCTGGTGCTCGGTCGACAGGTAGCCGCTCTCGTCGCCCAGCACCACCACCGACAGCGACGCCGCCAGGCCGAACGAGGCCGCCACCGTCATCGAGCGCTTGGCCAGTTCCAGGTGGCGGCCCTTGAGCACGTACCAGGCCGACACGCCGAGCACGAACACCGCCGCGCACACATAGCCCGCCGACACGGTATGCACGAACTTGGCCTGCGCCACCGGGTTGGTCAGCACCGCGAAGAAGTCGGTCACCTCCATGCGCATGGTCTGCGGATTGAAGGCCGCGCCCACGGGGTTCTGCATCCAGCCGTTGGCAATGAGGATCCACAGCGCCGAGAAGTTGGAGCCGATGGCCACGGCCCAGGTCGCGACCAGGTGGCCCACCTTGGAGAGCTTGTCCCAGCCGAAGAAGAACAGGCCCACGAAGGTGGCTTCCATGAAGAAGGCCATCAGCCCCTCGATGGCCAGCGGCGCGCCGAAGATGTCGCCGACGTAGTGGCTGTAGTAGCTCCAGTTCATGCCGAACTGGAACTCCATCACGATGCCGGTGGCCACGCCCATCGCAAAGTTGATGCCGAACAGCACGCCCCAGAACTTGGTCATGTCGCGCCAGATCACGCGGCCCGTCATCACATAGACGGTTTCCATGACAGCCAGGATGATCGACAGCCCGAGCGTCAGCGGCACGAACAAAAAGTGGTAGAGCGCCGTGACGGCGAACTGCAGGCGCGATAGCGCAACGATGTCGAGGTCCATGGGGTGGCTTCCTTTGTGTTCCCTGTTTCGGTCTTTGGCTTCGGTCGGTTCAGTCGGGCCGCAGCGCGTTCAGCGCGGCGTCGAAGGCGGGGCTGCCGCGCCGCAGTTCGGCAACGATGCGGCCGTGGCGCATGCATACCAGGCGGTCGGCCAGTGCTGCCTCGCGCCGCAGGTGCGTGGCGATCAGCAGCGTGCGCGGTCCGGCCTCTCTGGACAGACGCTGCAGCACGTCGTGCGCGACGGCGGCGTCCAGCGCCTCGGTGGGCTCGTCGAGCAGCCACAGCGGCACCGGGCGCAGCAGCAGCCGCGCCAGAGCGAGCCGGCGCGACTGCCCGCCTGAAAGGCCCAGGCCGCCTTCGCCCAGCGCGGTATCGAGTCCGGCGGGGAAGGAGCACACATCGCCCGCAAGGCCGGCCGATTGCAGTGCGCTCCACAGGCGGGCGTCGTCCGCGGTGGGATCGGCGAGCCGGAGGTTGTCGCGCAGGTTGTCCTGAAAGAGCTCGGTGCGTTGGGTCAGCAGGCAGGCCGGCTGTGCGCTGACGCCGCCGGCCAGCGGCGCGATTTCTCCGGCGATCACCGCGAGCAGCGTCGACTTGCCCGCGCCGCTCGCGCCGACGAGCGCCACCCGCTCGCCCGGCGCGATGGCCAGCGAGACATCGTTCAGCGCAGCAATGCCGCTGCCGGCGTGCGCCGCGCTCAGGTGGAACAGGCTCACTGCGCAAGCCGCGCCGGATTCGACAGCGGCGACGCCTGGCCGCACCTCGTCAAGCGCCATGCGCGGTGCGAGGCGCCGGACCGCGAGCCAGGTGCGGCCGGCATCGAGCGCTCCGCGCCGCAGGGCCGCGAACGGCTCCGTGGCCGTCAGCGCCACCAGCAGCCCGAGCGCCGCGGCAGGCGCGCCGATGGCGCCCTCGCCCACGAGCACACCCACCGCCAGCAGCACGCCCACCAGCGTCAGCGTGCCGGCCACGCCGTAGGCCGCGCCGGCCGACGTCTCGAGCCTGTTCAGCGCGAGTTCGGCCCTGGCCAGGTGCGCGTCGGCCTTCATCAGCGCTTCGCGCTGCGCATCGGCGCGCCCCGCCATCACCAGGTCGGTCTGGCCCGCGACGAGGTCGACGGTGCGCGCCCGCAGCGCCTCGATGCCATGCGCGCGGCGCACCGCCGGACGCCGGGCGCGCCGCGCGATGAACAATGCCAGGCCCCAGCCGGCGGCCACCAGCCACAGCAGCAGCGCGAGCCCCACGCCGGCATGCATGAACCCGAGCACCACACCCGCGAGCAGCGCCGCTCCCAGCGCCGCGGCGGCGGGCACGAGCAGCCGCAGGTAGAGCGACTCCAGCGCATCGATGTCGGAAGTCAGCCGGAACAGCAGCCGGGACGGCCGCATCGCCAGTTCGAGCGCCGCGCCGGGGCGTGCCCAGCCGCGGAACAGGCGCACGCGCAATGCCGCAAGCACGCCGAAGGTTGCGTCGTGCGTGACCAGGCGCTCGCCGTAGCGCGATGCGGTGCGTCCCAGCGCCAGCAGCCGGATGCCGGCCGAAGGCATGAACACGTCGAAGGTGAAGGCCGTGGCCGCATGCAGGCCCGCGAGCGCCGTTGCGGTGATGAACCAGCCCGACAGGCCGAGCAGGGCCATGCCGGCCAGCCCGGTGACTGCCGCCAGCAGGCCGCCCCACACCAGCGCGCGGGGCCGCGTCGCCAGGAACGGCCGCAGCACCAGCCGGAGGTCGCGCCAGCCGCTGCGGGTGCTCATTGGTGCACTCATGCGGCGCGCTCCAAGGCTGCATCGGCCGGCTCGGCGTCGAGGCGGATCAAGCGGTTCATGCGCGCCGCCAGCACCGGGTCGTGCGTGGCGACGACCAGGGTCTTTCCACGCGCCAGGGCCAGCAGCGCATCGGCCACCTGGCCGGCGGTTTCGGTGTCGAGGTGGGCGGTCGGCTCGTCCACCAGCAGCAGGTCGGCATGCGGATGGACCGCGATGCGCGCCAGCGCCAGGCGCACCGCCTCGCCGCCCGACAGGCCGATGCCGCCCTCGCCCAGCGCCACGCCCGGATGCGCCTGCGCCACCGTCTCGAGGGAGGCGAAGCGCATCGCCGCCGCAACCTGCGAGGTGCCCACGCCCGCGCGCCCGAGCGCGACATTGGACTCGACCGAGCCCGCGAACACATGCGGCTTCTGCCCCATCCAGGCGATGCGCTGGCGCAGCGCACCCACAGTGCGGTCGGACAACGGCACGCCGCCGATCGAGATTTCGCCGTGCGCGGCTGGCAGCAACCCCGCCAGCAGCGACAGCAGCGCCGTCTTGCCCGTGCCGCTCGCGCCCGTGAGCGCCACGTGCTCGCCGGCCGCAATGCGCAGGTCCAGGCCATCGAAGACCTTGCGCTCCTCGCCCGGCCAGGCGAAATGCAGGTCGCGGATCAGGACGGCGGGTGCGGAGCCTGCGCGGGCCGCGCCTGTCGCAGCACTGGCGACCGGCGCCTGCGCCCCAGGCAGGGGCAATGCGCGCCTTTGCAGCGCGTCGAGCGCCTGCAGTGCCGCCTCGCCGGCCGCGCGGTCGTGCCAGACCGCCGAGAGTTCGCGCAGCGGTTCGAAGAACGCCGGCGCGAGCAGCAGGATGAACAGCCCTTCCCCCAGGCTCAATTGCCGCCCCCAGGCACCGAAGCCCAAGGTGCCCAGCAGGTGGAAGCCGACGTAGGCCGCCACCATGGCCACGCCCAGCGCCGAGAAAAGCTCCAGCACCGCCGACGAGAGAAAGGCGATGCGCAGCACCGCCATGGTCCGTTCCCGCAGCGCCTCTGCCGCCTGCGCGAGCCGCTCGGCGGCGGCATCCACCGCATCGAGCGCGCGCAGCGTGGCCAGTCCGCGCAAGCGGTCGAGCAGGAAGGCATTCATGCCGCCCATCTCGACCATCTGCGCCTCGCTCGCGGCCTTGGCGCGCCAGCCGACGATGGCCATGAAAAGCGGGATGAGCGGGGCGGCAACCAGCAGCACGACCGCCGCCACCCACGAAAGGCTGGCCACAACCGCCAGGATGACGACCGGAACCACCGTCGCGCGCCAGCGTGCGGGCCGGTAGCGCACGAGATACGGCACCAGCGCTTCCGCCTGTTCGGCCAGCACGCTGGCCGCGCGCCCGGACGCGGCGCGCTCGCGGTCCAGCGGAGAACCGGCCGCCAGCGCCAGGGCGGTCTGGGCGCGCAGCGCCGAGAGCTGCCCCCTGGCGTGCCCGAAGATGCGCCGTGCGCCCCATGCCTCGCAAACGGCCCGCAGTACGCCCAGCAGCAGGATGCCGCAGGCCGGCCATTGCACCGCCGAGATCCCCTGCCCCAAGGCCAGCCCCTGCACGGCCACGGCCAGGAGCGCCGCCTGCGGAATCCACATGAGCGCCGCCACGCCTTGCACGAGGCTTGCGGCATCCGGCAGCGAAGAAACCTGCAGCGGCAGCCGTGGCGGAGGATGCTTGATCATTCCTTGATATTTTGTATTTTCAGTATTTACTGAATATTCGCAATCTTACCAAAGACGAAAAACCCATGAAGCAGCCGGAGCGTGACGGCTTCGGCGGCCTCTTGCAACCATTTCAGTGAAAACGGCCGGCGCCCTGCGTTGCCGGCACAGGGCGGCTCAGGTCAGGACGAGACGAGCATTCCGCTGACCAGCAGCGCCGCGAACAATGCCGCCACCGCGCGCCATGACGCCGGCCGCACCTCGACCCCGCGGTACAGCAGCAGCGCGGCGCCCACGGAAAGCCCGAAGGTGGCGGCCATGCCCAGCGCATCGATCCAGCCGGCATGCGGCCCCATCTGCGCCGCCACCGCGTTGGTGGCCAGCAGCACCGGAAAGTGGATGAGGAACAGCGAGTACGAGATGCGGCCCAGCCGCTGCAGGGGCATGGCCGCATCGGGCCAGCGCCCGAGCGAGAGCCAGCCCCGCCGCTGGGCAACGGCAATCAGCAACGCGCTCACGAGGGCGATGGCGATGCGGCTGCGCCAGTCGATGGCAAGTGCGCCCGCGCCGGTCAGCGCCAGCAGCACGACGGCACTGCGCCAGGTACTGGTTCGCGTAGCGCGTCCGATCCAGAAGGCCAGCATGCCGAGCCCGTAGGCGCCGAAGAAATAGAACGCCGTGTCGTCGAGATCGGCATTGCGGTTGAAGAGCGCGAGCGAGGTGGTGGCCACCGCCAGCACCAGCGCCACGGGAATCCAGCGCTCGCGCGAGACCGCCGCGGCCGGCACCGGCGCCCGCCGCAGCATGGCGGGAAGCCCCATGAGCGTGAGCGCCAGCACGAACAGCTGGAAGTCGATGGCCACGTACCAGACGCCCGTGGACAGCGCCTCGTAGCCCAGCAGGTCCTGCATCAGCAATCCGTGCGCGAGCAGTTGGCCGATGCTCGGCGACGCCGGCACGTCGTCGCCGAGCATCCAGGGCCGCACGAGCGCCGCCACCAGCACGCACACCGTGAGCGCCGCCAGGTAGGGCATGACGAGACGGCCGTAGCGCTGCAGGATGCGCGCCATTGGCCGGTCGACGCGCAGCACGCCGTCGGGCGCCAGGCTGGCCGCCGCAAGAAAGCCGGCAATCACTAGGAAGACCTGCACCGCGAGCCGGCCGTCATCGGCCAGCCAGCCCAGCAAGCCCGGCGCCAGGGGAAAGGCGCCCGCCGGCATCGTGCCGTAGCGCGACAGGTGGTGCCCGACGATCACCGCGCAGGCCATGCCCTTGGCGATGTCGAGCAGCGGCATCCGCCCGCGCTGCGCGGACCCTGCGGCAGGCGCGGGATTGCGCGCGCCGCTCAAAGTGCGAGCCGCTGCCTTGCCTGCTGGTATTCGCGCTTGAGCTTTTCAATGAAGGCCGCGGCGCTGGCCACTTCGGTCACGGCGCCGATGCCCTGGCCCGAGCCCCAGATGTCTTTCCAGGCCTTGGCCTTGCTACCCTCGCCGCCGCCGAAGTTCATGGTCTTGACGTCGCCTTCGGGCAGGTTGGCCGGGTCCATGCCGGCCTTGACGATGCTGGGCGCCAGGTAGTTGCCGTGCACACCGGTGAACAGGCTCGAATAGACGATGTCGTCGGAGGTGCCCTCGACGATGGCCTGCTTGTACTCGTCGCTGGCGCGTGCTTCCTCGGTGGCGATGAAGGCGGTGCCGATGTAGGCGAAGTCGGCACCCATGGCCTGCGCCGCGAGCACCGCGCCGCCGGTGGCGATGGAGCCCGACAGCGCAATGGGGCCGTCGAACCACTGGCGGATTTCCTGCACCAGCGCGAACGGGCTCTTCACGCCCGCATGGCCGCCGGCGCCGGCCGCCACGGCAATGATGCCGTCGGCGCCCTTCTCGATCGCCTTTTGCGCGAACTTGTTGTTGATGATGTCGTGCAGCGTGACGCCGCCGTAGCTGTGCACCGCATCGTTCACGTCGGTGCGCGCACCCAGCGAGGTGATGACGATCGGCACCTTGTACTTCACGACCATTTCCATGTCGTGCTCGAGCCGGTCGTTGCTCTTGTGCACGATCTGGTTGATGGCGAACGGCGCGGCGGGCTTGTCCGGATTGGCCTTGTTGTAGGCCGCGAGCTCCTCGGTGATCTCGGCCAGCCAGTCTTCGAGCTGCGCCGCGGGGCGGGCATTGAGCGCCGGCATCGAGCCGACCACGCCGGCCTTGCACTGCGCGATCACGAGCTTGGGGTTGCTGATGATGAACAGCGGCGAGCCGATGATCGGCAGCGGCAGGTTCGCGAGCACAGGGGGCAGCTTGGACATGTCTTCTCCGGGGATGGGATTCGGTTTTATATAAGAGAAAGGCCTGCATCGCCCGTCAGATGGGCGACACGGGCCGTGGGTCAGAAGGCGTCGAGCGCCAGTGCCGTGACGCTTTCCGCGCCGTCCACGATGCTGTCGCGAATGCCCGGCACCTTGGCGAGGATGTGCTCCGCATAGAAGCGCGCGGTCGCGATCTTGGCCTGCATGAAGTCCACGTCGACGCTGTGCGACGCCAGGTCTTCCGCAATGATCAGCGAGCGCGCCAGCTGCCAGCCGGCCACGAGGTTGCCCGCGAGCATCAGGTACGGCACGCTGCCCGCGAACACCGCGTTGGGCGATGCCTTGGTCTGGCCCGCGACAAAGTCGACCACTTCCACGAAGGCCTCGCGCGCGGCCTTCAGGCGCTTGAGGACAGCGGCCGCGGCGGCGCTGCTGCTCTTGGCCAACTCGACCTCGGTCCTCTCGATCTGCGCCGCAATCGCCTTGGCGGTCTGGCCGCCGTCGCGCGCGGTCTTGCGGCCCACGAGGTCGTTGGCCTGGATGGCGGTGGTGCCTTCGTAGATCGTGAGGATCTTGGCATCGCGGTAATACTGCGCCGCGCCGGTCTCCTCGATGAAGCCCATGCCGCCATGCACCTGCACGCCGAGCGAGGTCACTTCCAGGCTCATCTCGGTGCTGTAGCCCTTCACCAGCGGCACCATGAATTCGTAGAAGGCCTGG
This sequence comes from Variovorax beijingensis, assembly GCF_003951285.1. GTDB lineage: Bacteria > Pseudomonadota > Gammaproteobacteria > Burkholderiales > Burkholderiaceae_C > Variovorax > Variovorax beijingensis. The sequence continues at coordinate 19,379 of NZ_RXFQ01000021.1, forward strand.
TTCTGCTTGCGCGCCTCGGCATCCGGGTGATGGTGCGCGGCGTCGTAGGCGGCGGCAGCCACCGAGGCCATGGCGCGGCAGCCCTCGGTGTAGGCGCGCATGGTCATCAGCATGCGCTTGACGTCGGGGTGGTGGATGATGGGCGCGCTCGCGTTCATCGACCCGTCGACCGGGCGGCTCTGCACGCGGTCTTTGGCGTAGGCCACGGCGTGCTGGTAGGCACGCTCGGCAATCGCGATGCCCTGCATGCCCACGGCATAGCGGGCCGAGTTCATCATGATGAACATGTACTCGAGGCCGCGGTTCTCCTGGCCCACGAGGTAGCCCACAGCGCCGGGTCCGGCGCTGTCTGCAATGCTCGCCGCCGTGCCGTCGCCATACTGCAGCACGGCGGTGGGGCTGGCCTTGATGCCCATCTTGTGCTCGATGCTCACGCAGTGCACGTCGTTGCGTTTACCGAGCGCCCCGTCCTTGCCGACGAGGAACTTGGGCACCACGAACAGGCTGATGCCCTTCACGCCTTCGGGCGCGCCGGTCACGCGGGCGAGCACCAGGTGCACGATGTTCTCGGCCATGTCGTGCTCACCGTAGGTGATGAAGATCTTGGTACCGAACACCTTGTAGGTGCCGTCGGGCTGCGGCTCGGCGCGGCTGCGCACCAGCGCCAGGTCGCTGCCGGCCTGCGGCTCGGTGAGGTTCATGGTGCCGGTCCACTGCCCGCTCACCAGCTTTTCGAGATACACCGCCTTGAGCTCGTCGGAGCCGGCCGTGAGCAGCGCCTCGATGGCGCCGTCGCTCAGGAGCGGGCACAGCGCGAAGCTCATGTTGGCCGAGTTGAGCATTTCGCCACAGGCCGCGCCGATGGTCTTGGGCAGGCCCTGTCCGCCGAAATCCGCCGGATGCTGCAGGCCCTGCCAGCCGCCCGACACGTATTGCGCAAAGGCTTCCTTGAAGCCCGGCGTGGTCGCGACCTGGCCGTCCTTGAAGGACGAGGGGTTGCGGTCGCCCTCGATGTTCAGCGGCGCGATCACATCCTGGTTGAAGCGCGCGCATTCCTCGAGCACGGCCTGCGCGGTTTCGAGGCCGGCGTCCTCGAAGCCCGGCAGCCTGGCGATCTCGCCGATGCTGGCCAGGTGCTCGATGTCGAACAGCATGTCCTTGAGGGGGGCGGTGTAGCTCATGTCTTGTCTCCAGATACAGCGGATACGAAAAGGGCATCGCGAACGATGCCCTCCGGCTCAGTGCGGCAATCGCGTCAGAGCGCCTTCACCAGTTCCGGCACTGCCGTGAACAGGTCGGCCACGAGGCCATAGTCGGCCACGCTGAAGATCGGCGCCTCTTCGTCCTTGTTGATCGCCACGATCACCTTGGAGTCCTTCATGCCGGCCAGATGCTGGATGGCGCCCGAGATGCCGGCGGCGATGTACAGCTGCGGCGCGACGATCTTGCCGGTCTGGCCCACCTGCCAGTCGTTGGGGGCGTAGCCCGCATCCACCGCGGCGCGGCTGGCGCCCAGGCCGGCGTTGAGCTTGTCGGCCAGCGGCGTCATCACTTCGGTGAACTTCTCGGCGCTGCCCAGCGCCCGGCCGCCCGAGACGATGATCTTGGCGGCGGTGAGTTCGGGGCGGTCGCTCTTGGTGACCTCGCGGCCCACGAAGCTCGACTTGCCGCTGTCGGCCACGCCTTCGGCGGTTTCGACGGTTGCACTACCGCCCGTTGCGGCCGCGGCGTCGAAGCCGGTGGTGCGCACGGTGATCACCTTGGTGGCGTCACTGCTCTGCACGGTGGCGATGGCGTTGCCGGCGTAGATCGGGCGCTCGAAGGTGTCGGGACTGACCACCAGCGTGATGTCGGAGATCTGCGCCACGTCGAGCTTGGCAGCCACGCGCGGGGCAACGTTCTTGCCGTTGGCGGTCGAGGGGAACAGGATGTGGCTGTAGTTGCCGGCGATGGCGAGCACCTGGGCGGCGACGTTCTCGGCCAGGTTCTCGGCCAGGCTGGCGCTGTCGGCCACGATGACTTTGCTGACGCCCGCGATCTGCGCGGCGGCCTTGCCGGCTTCGGCGGCATTGGCACCGGCCACGAGCACGTGCACGTCGCCGCCGCAGGCGAGCGCTGCGGTCACGGTGTTGAGGGTCGCGGGCTTGACGGTCGCGTGGTCGTGTTCGGCAATAACAAGTGCGGTCATGTTCAGATCACCTTCGCTTCGTTCTTCAGTTTGTCCACCAGCGTTGCAACATCGGGCACCTTGATGCCGGCGCCGCGCTTGGGCGGCTCGCTGACCTTGAGGGTCTTCAGGCGCGGCTTCACGTCCACGCCCAGGTCTTCGGGCTTGAAGGTGTCGAGCTGCTTCTTCTTGGCCTTCATGATGTTGGGCAGGGTGACGTAGCGCGGCTCGTTCAGACGCAGGTCGGTGGTGATGACCGCCGGCAGGCTCAGCTGGATGGTTTCCAGGCCGCCGTCGACTTCGCGCGTGACGGTGGCCTTGTCGCCCGCCACTTCGACCTTGGAGGCGAAGGTGGCTTGCGGCAGGTCGGCCAGCGCGGCGAGCATCTGGCCGGTCTGGTTGGCGTCGTCGTCGATGGCCTGCTTGCCGAGGATGATCAGTTGGGGCTGTTCCTTGTCGACCAGGGCCTTCAGGAGCTTGGCCACGGCCAGGGGTTGCAGCTCCTCGGTGGTCTCGACCAGGATGCCGCGGTCGGCGCCGATGGCCATGGCGGTGCGCAGGGTTTCCTGGCACTTGGCGTCGCCGCAGGAGACGGCGATGACTTCGGTGACCACGCCCTTTTCCTTCAGGCGCACGGCTTCTTCCACCGCGATCTCGTCGAAGGGGTTCATGCTCATCTTGACGTTGGCAATGTCCACTCCGGTGCCGTCGCTCTTCACGCGCACCTTGACGTTGTAATCGACGACCCGTTTGACAGGCACTAGAACCTTCATTGACTTGACTCCATTGGGATTGCAAAAAGGGGGCTTCGAGGGCAACCGGTCATTTTAGGGGCCGGCCTTTGCCGCACCTGCGCCCATGGCGACTGGCACCGCGGTGCAACAAAAAAGAACGACCGTGCTTTTTCGTGATTATACGGCAGCCTCGCGCGTGGCGGAAATGCCCGGCGGCAGCGACTCCACCCGCAGCACGCGCTGCGGATACGGAATGTCTACGCCCGCGCTGCGCAGGCCCTCGAGAACGGCGATGTTGATGGCCGAGCGCAGGTTGTCCTTGCCCTTGTCGGGGTCGGCCACCCAGAAGTTCAGGGTGAACTCCAGTCCGTCGGGCGCAAAGTTCATCAGGAAGGCCACGGGCGCCGGGTCGGTCATCACGCGGGCCTGGGCCTTGGCCGCCCCACACAGGATGGACTGCACCTGCGCCACGTCGCTGTCGTAGCCCACCACGATGGTGGTGTTGATGTTGAACTTGCGGTCCGCCATCGAGAGGTTCTCGACGCGGCTGGTGATGAGCGACTCGTTCGGCACGATGGCCTCGCGTCCGTTCCCCGCACGGATGAGCGTGTAGCGGGTCTTGATGTCGGTGATGCGGCCCTCGAAGGTGTCGACCTTGACGTTGTCGCCGATGCGGATGGAGCGCTCCAGCAGGATCACGAAGCCGCTCACGTAGTTGGCCGCCAGCTTCTGCAGGCCGAAGCCCAGGCCCACGCCCAGCGCGCCGCCCAGCACCGAGAGCGCCGTGAGGTCGACCCCCACCGCCGACAGCGCGAAAAGCAGGCCCACCAGCAGCAGGAAGGCGCGCACCGCGTTCGACGCCACCTTGCGCATCGAGAGATCGGTCACGGCCTCGCGCAGGATGCGCTTCTCGATGGTGGCGGCGATCCACAGCGCGATCACCAGCACCAGCCCGGCCGACAGCACGCCCTGGACGATGGTCTGCAGGCTGACGCGCGTCTTGCCGAAGGCCAGCGTGATGTCGTCGAGCTCGGCCAGCACCGGCGGCAGCAGCCCGACGATCCAGAGGATGGCGGCAATCCAGGCCAGCCACGAGATCGTGCGCTCCAGCAGCCGGACCAGGTTGGAGGTGGGAAAGACCGCCCGCATCACGCGCGCGAACAGCCGGATGACCGCCAGCGACAGGAACACCGAGACCCCGATGCGCAGCACCAGCACGGGCTGGTAGCCGCTCACCAGGCGCCGGGCCAGTTCGGCGAAGACCAGCGCCAGCAGCGGGAACAGGAGCCCGTCGAAGGTGCGCTCGCCGAACCAGATGGAATCCTTCGGCTGGTCGCGACCGAACCAGCGGGTGACCACCCAGGCGATGGCCACGCAGGCGACCAGTGCCGCCAACTCGATGCCCAGGCCGCGCGCGTCGACCTGGCCCAGGCGTTGTGTGAAATCGTTGAAATTCATCTCTTGGGAAAACATGGCGCGGTGTTCGCGCCGGCGGCTCTACAGATCGGCAAGGACACGGACATGGGCTTCGACGCTGCGCGCGAGGGCGTCCAGGTTGTAGCCCCCTTCGAGCATCGAGACGATGCGGCCGTTCGCATGGCGCCGGGCGACGTCCCGGATGCGGCCCGTGATCCAGGCGAAGTCGTTCTCGGTGAGGCCGAGCTGGCCGAGGTCGTCCTCGCGGTGGGCGTCGAAGCCCGCGCTCACGAAGACCATCTCGGGCGCAAATTCCTCGAGCCGGGGCATCCAGGCGGCCTCGATCAGCTCGCGCACATCCATGCCCCTGGTGTAGGCCGGGATCGGCAGGTTGAGCATGTTCGAGGCCGGGTGCTCGGTGCCGCTGTACGGATAGAACGGATGCTGGAAGAAGCCCACCATCAGCACGCGCGGATCGTTCGACAGGATGTTCTCGGTGCCGTTGCCATGGTGCACGTCGAAATCGACGATGGCCACGCGCTCCAGGCCGTGCACCTCGAGCGCATGCCGCGCCGCAATGGCCACGTTGTTGAGGAAGCAGAAGCCCATGGCCTGCTCGCGGCAGGCGTGGTGTCCGGGCGGGCGCACCGAGCAGAACGCGTTGTCGATCTCGCCCGCCATCACCGCATCGGTGGCGGCAATGGCGGCGCCGGCGGCGCGGCGCGCGGCCAGCAGGGTGAAGCGGTTCAGAATGGTGTCGGGATCGAGCTGCGCATGGCGGGGGCCGCCGGCCGGCTCGTCGGCCACCAGGCGCTGGTGCAACGATTCGAGGTGTTCGAGATGCGCCTCGCTGTGCGCGCGCGTGATCTGGGCCAGGGTGGCCAGCGGCACGTCGCGGTGTTCGAGGGCATCGCCCACGCCGGTGAGCAGCAGCCTGTCTTCGATGGCATCGAGCCGCTCGGGACATTCGGGATGGCCCCGGCCCATGTCGTGCTTCCAGCAATCGCGATGTGTGAAGTAGCCGGTCTTGCCCATGTCTTTGCCGTGTCTCTGTCGTATCTAGACCTCACACGGCATGGGGCCGCGCAGTCTTACGGTATCGTTTGCATATGGATACAAATATGGACGTTGCTGCGAAGCTTGCCACTTTGCTGAGTCAGCTTAACACGGTGATCGTGGGCAAGGAGCCCCAGGTGCGCGACTGCGTGGCCTGCCTGCTGGCAGGCGGTCACCTGCTGATCGAGGATGTGCCGGGGGTCGGCAAGACCACCCTCGCCCATGCGCTTTCGCACACCTTCGGGCTGCAGTTCTCGCGCGTGCAGTTCACCGCCGACCTGATGCCGGGCGACCTCTCGGGCGTGGCCATCTACGACCGGGGCCAGCAGGCCTTCGTCTTCCACCCCGGGCCGATCTTCGCGCAAGTGCTGCTGGCGGACGAAATCAACCGCGCCAGCCCCAAGACGCAGAGCGCGCTGCTCGAGGCCATGGAAGAAAAGCAGGTCACCATCGAAGGCGAGACGCGGCCGCTGCCCACGCCCTTCTTCGTGATTGCCACGCAGAACCCGCAGGACCAGCTCGGCACCTTCGCGCTGCCCGAATCGCAGCTCGACCGCTTCCTCATGCGCATCTCGCTGGGCTACCCCGACCGCGCCGCAGAGCGCGAGCTGCTCTCCGGCGCCGACCGCCGGGAAATGCTGGCCACTCTGCCCGCACTCCTGACCGCCGGCGAGCTCACGGCGCTGCAGCAGCGCGTGCAGCAGGTGCATGCGGCCGAGCCGCTGCTGAACTACGTGCAGGACCTGATTGCCGCCACGCGTTCCGGCCGCTGGTTCCTGCAGGGCCTCTCGCCGCGTGCCGGCATTGCCGTGCTGCGCGCCGCCAAGGCGCAGGCGCTGCTGGCCAACCGCAACTACGTTGCACCGGACGACGTGCAGTCGATCCTTCCGCAGACCATTGCGCACCGGCTCACCCCGGTGGGCGACGCGGGCCGGGGCGCGGTGGAGCAGGTGCGCGCGATGATCGCTGACGTGCCGCTGCCGTGAAAAAAACGAGCACGCCCGCCGGCCGCCGATGATCGCGTCGCTACGCTCGCGCATCGACGGCTGGTTCCTGTCGCGCCGGCCGCCTTCGGACACGCTGGAGCTCACGCAGCGCAACGTCTACATCGTGCCCACGCGCGCCGGCTGGACGCTGGGCGCCACGCTGCTGGTGCTGCTGATCGCGTCGATCAACTACCAGCTCAACCTCGGCTACCTGCTGACCTTCCTGCTCGCGGGCAGCGTGGCCGTCGGCATGCACGTGTGCCATGCCACGCTGCGCGGCCTGGCCATGCACATGATGCCGCCCGAAGCGCACTATGCGGGCGCGGCGGCGGTTTTTCGCGTCGTGCTGCACAACACGCGGCGCAGCGTGCGCTACGGCATCGGCATGGCCGTGCGCGGCAGCGGCCAGTGGGCCTGGACCGACGTCCCGGCCGAGGGCAGCGCCACGGTCGAGATCGCATTCAAGCCCGAGCGGCGCGGGCTCCACCCGGTGCCCGCGCTCACCGCCGAAACGCGCTTTCCGCTCGGCACCTTCCGCGTCTGGACGGTGTGGCGGCCGGCCGCGAAGATGCTGGTCTATCCCGCGCCAGAGGCGCATCCGCCGCCGCTGCCGCCGGGCGAGCCGCTGTCGGGCCCGACCGCCACGTCGGCCGCCCTGCGCCCCCAGGCCGCCGGCGAATACGACGGCCTCAGGGCCTACCGGCGCGGCGATCCGCTCAAGCTCGTGGTCTGGAAGAAGGCAGCCCGCGCGCAAGCCACCGGCTCCGAAGACCTGGTGAGCCGCGACACGCAGCAGACGCAGCGCGAAGAACTGTGGCTCGATGCCCAGGCCACCCAGCTGGCCGACACCGAGGCCCGGGTGTCGCGGCTCTGCGCCTGGGTGCTGATGGCGGACCGCCTGGGCGTGGACTACGGCATCCGCGTGGCCGCGCGCGTGTTGCAGCCGTCGCAGGGCGAAGCCCACCGAAGAGCCTGCCTGGAGGCGCTGGCGCTATGTTGAACCCGAACGCCGCTCGCTCTTCTTCAGGCCTGGAGCAGCGCGCATGAACAAGTTCATGCGCGAGATCTCGGCGCTGCCAAGGGACGCGCGGGACACGCTGTTCCTGCTGGCAGTCATCGCGCTCATCGTCCTGCCGCAGGTCGGAAACCTGCCCTGGTGGTGCACCGCCATCACGGCAATGGTGCTGGTGTGGCGCAGCACGCTCGCCGTGGAGGCCCGCCCGCTGCCGGGCAAGTGGGCGCGCGTGGGCCTGCTGGCGCTGACGCTGGCCGCCACCTTCGCCACCCACCGCACCCTGCTGGGGCGCGACGCAGGGGTGACGCTGATCGTGATCCTGCTGGCGCTCAAGACGCTGGAGCTGCGTGCGCGCCGGGACGCCTTCGTCATCTTCTTCCTGGGCTTCTTCGCGATGCTCACGAACTTCTTCTACTCGCAGTCGCTGATGACCGCGGTCACCATGCTGCTTGCGCTGCTGGGCCTGCTCACCGCGCTGGTCAATGCGCACATGCCGGTGGGCAGGCCGCCACTGATGCAGGCCGCGCGCACCGCCAGCTGGATGGCCCTGGCGGGCGCACCGATCATGCTCGCGCTGTTCCTGCTGTTTCCGCGCTTCGCGCCGCTGTGGGGCACGCCCGGCGATGCGATGGCCGGGCGCACGGGCCTGTCGAACACCATGCGCGTGGGCGCCATTGCCGAACTGGCGCTCGACGACAGCATTGCGGCGCGCATCAAGTTCGAGGACAACCGCGCGCCGCCCCAAAGCCAGCTGTACTTCCGCGGCCCGGTGCTCGCGCAGTTCGACGGGCGCGAATGGACGGCACTGCCGTCCTGGGCGCGCGGCGCGCCGCCATCGGGCAACCTGCGCACCAGCGGCCAGCCGGTGCGCTACGAAGTCACGCTCGAGCCCAACCACCGCCCCTGGCTGCTCACGCTCGATGCGGCGCAGAGCGCACCGCAGGCGCCCGGCCTCGAGGTCACGGGCACGCCCGACCTGCAATGGCTCGTGAACCGTCCCATCTCCGATCTCGTGCGCTACCGCGCCGAAAGCTACACGCAGTTCCACAGCGGTCCGGTGCGGCAGACAGCCGCGCTGCGGCCCTATCTCGCCCTGCCGCCCGGATCGAACCCGCGCACCGCCGCCCTCGCCGCCGAAATGCGCGCCCAGCCCGCGCTGGCCAACGCCGGCACGCAGGCCTTCATCCGCGCCGCACTGCAGCGGCTGCGCACCGGCGGCTACACCTACACGCTGGAGCCCGGCTTCTACGGCAACGAGACGGCCGACGAGTTCTGGTTCGACCGCAAGGAAGGCTTCTGCGAACACATCGCCTCGGCCTTCGTGGTGCTGATGCGCGGGGCGGGCATTCCGGCGCGCATCGTGACCGGCTACCAGGGCGGCGAACTCAACGGCGTCGACAACTACTGGGTGCTGCGCCAGAGCGATGCGCACGCCTGGGCCGAGGTCTGGGAGGACGGCACGGGCTGGGTGCGCGTCGACCCCACGGGCGCGGTGTCGCCGGGCCGGGTCGGCCAGCTGCAGCGGCTCGTGCCCCAGCCGGGCCTGTTCGCCGGCGCCATCGGCGCGATGAGCCCCACGCTGGCACAGAACCTGCGCGCTGCCTGGGAGGCGGTGAACAACAGCTGGAACCAGTGGGTGCTCAACTACACGCAAAGCCGCCAGCTCAACCTGCTCAAGACCATCGGCTTCAACGCGCCCAGCCTCGAGGACCTGGCCTACGTGCTGCTCTACCTGCTGGTGGGGGCGAGCCTTGCCGGCGCGGCATGGACCTTGTGGGAGCGCAGCCAGCACGACCCCTGGCTGCGCCTGCTCGGCCAGGCACGCGCGCGCCTCGCCAAGGCCGGCCTCCAGCTGCCCGACACCGCGCCGCCGCGCCAGATGGCCGCGCAGGCCGACGCACGCTTCGGCCCGTCGGCACAGGCCGTGCACGAATGGCTGTTGAAGCTGGAAGCCCAGCGCTACGCCCCGGCCTCCCCGGCTTCGCTCGCGGCCCTGCGGGCCGAGTTCCGGCGCCTGGACTGGCCCGTTGCGCCGAATCCCCGGCGCTGAAACCGCATGCGTCCCGCCAAGGCGGGCTCGCGCGGACGGCACAATCGGCTCCATGCGATCTTTTCTTCCCGCGCCGCGCCGCGCCGCCGCCGTCGCCCTCCTCGCCGCCTGCTGCGCAGGGTCCATGGCCGCGCAGGCCCAGAAAGCACCCAGCGCCCGCAGCGTGAAAACCGTGGCCGGCAGCACCCCCTACGCCACGCGCGACGACGCCATGCGCTTTGCCGACGAAGTGGCCGAGCGCCGCGGCCTCGACCGCGAATGGGTGCGCGCCACCATCGGCAGCGCGCGCTTTTTGCCGAACGTGCCGCGCCTGATGCTGCCGGGCCCGGCCGGCACGGTGAAGAACTGGCAGGCCTATCGCAGCCGCTTCATCGACGCGACGCGCATCGCCGCCGGCGTGCGCTTCTGGCGCAGCAATGCCGACACGCTCGCGCGCGCGGAAGCGATGTACGGGGTGCCGGCCGAGATCATCGTGGGCATCATCGGCGTGGAAACCATCTACGGCCGCAACATGGGCAACTTCCGCGTGATCGATGCACTGGCCACGCTGTCGTTCGACTTTCCGCAGGCCCATCCGCGCGCGGCCGAGCGCGAAGCCTTCTTCCGCGGCGAGCTCGAGAGCTTCCTGAGCACCGAAAGCCGCACTTCTGACAACCCCCTGCTGCCCGTGGGCAGTTATGCGGGCGCCATGGGCATGCCGCAGTTCATGCCCAGCAGCATCGCCAAGTACGCCATCGACTTCGACGGCGACGGCCGCATCGACCTGGTCGACAACCCCGCCGACGTGGTCGGCTCGGTGGCCAGCTACTTCAAGGCCTTCGGCTGGACGCCCGGCATGCCCGCGACCTACCCCGTGCACTTCGAGGAGGCCCGCCTCAAGAAGGCGCTGCTGCTGGCGCCCGACATCCTGCCGAGCTTCAGCGCCGACAGCTTCGTGGCGGCCGGTGCGATTCCCGAAGGCGAGGGCCTGCGCCACAAGGGCCTGCTCGCGCTGATCGAACTGCAGAACGGCGCCGACGCAGCGCCGACCTATGTGGCCGGCACGCGCAACTTCTACGTGATCACGCGCTACAACTGGAGCAGCTACTACGCGATGTCGGTGCTCGACCTCGGCCAGGAGGTCAAGGCCGCCATGGAGCAATAGCCCGATGGCGCCCGAGGCACTGCGGGACAACTGGAACGCCGCCTGGCGCGCGCTGGGCGTGGCGGCTGCCGACGAGGCGCTGTGCATCGAGCTGCAGCGCCGCTACGGCGAGCCGCAGCGCCACTACCACACGCTGCAGCACCTCGGTGAATGCCTGGCCTGGTTCGAGCGCGAGAAGGAAGCGGCCGAGCACCCCGGCGAAGTGGCGCTCGCGCTGTGGTTCCACGACGCGGTCTACGACGTGCATGCGCACGACAACGAGGCACGCAGCGCCGATTGGGCGCGCGGCGCCATGCTCTCGGCCGACGTACCGGCCGACGCCGCCCAACGCGTGCATGCCCTCGTGATGGCCACGCGCCACGATGCCGTGCCCGAAGGCCGCGACGCCGAACTGCTGGTCGACATCGATCTGTCGATCCTCGGCGCGGACCCCGCGCGTTTCGACGAATACGAACGGCAGGTGCATGCCGAATATGCCTTCGTGCCCGACGAGGTGCGCCGGCCGCGGCGCCGCGCGATCCTGCAGCGTTTTCTCGCGCGGGAGGCGATCTACGCCACGCCGCGAGTGCACGCGCTGCTGGAGGCAAGGGCCCGTGCCAACCTGGCAAGGTCGATCGCAGCGCTGGCCTGAGTCCGCGCCTGCAGGCGGCCTCCAGGTGCTTCAGGCCGGCACCAGACGCCACCATTCGGAGCGCGGCCTCTCGCCGTTGCGCTCCTCTTCCACCACGCCGACCAGCAAGCCGGCGCTTGCGGCGCCCAGCTTCGAGAGCTGCAGCAGTTGCTGTGGATCGCGGCACAGCGCAAAGCTCGCGTCGCCCTGCCATTCGAGGCACCGCCCCACCTCCGCCAGCATCAGCGCGGGCTGGCCCTGCATGAAGGTGAATGGCATCAGCATGCCGGCGTCGAGCTGCGCCAGGCCCGCATGCGTCGCGCCCCAGGCGCCGCGCAGGCTCGATACGCGCAGGCGGGCCCCCGCGGGCAAGGCCGCCTCGCCCGCGGCGTCGAGGCACTGCCGGGCCCCGAACATCGCGAGTTCGGTCCAGAGGCCGACACGCCGCGGCCGCCGGCCGAGCCGGTGCGCGAGTTGGTCGCGCCAGTCCGCAGGCAGCGGATCGGCCGCGAAGTGGGCGACGGTGCGCCATGCGGGGTCGGAACCGGCGTTCATCGGCCATCCTCCAGCACCAGCGAGGCGTGCCCGCCGCCGAACCCGACCACGTTGAGCAGGATGTTGCGCAGCCCGGCAGGCGCCCGCGTGCTCAGGGCAATGCCGAGTTCATCGTCGATGGCATAGCCCGCCGACGGCCACACGCCGGCTTCGATGCAGCCAACGAGCAAGGCCAGCTCGGCGGCACCCGAGGCGCCCAGCGTGTGGCCGATCGCCGACTTGAGCGACACCAGCGGCGGCAGCGGATCGAAGACCTGCTTCAATGCCAGCGCCTCGACCGCATCGTTGGCCGGGCTGCCCGCGGCCTGCACCTTGACCAGGCCGATGTCCTGCGGCCGCAGCCCGCTCTGCGCCAGGGCTTGATGGCACATGGCAACCACCGCGCTGGCTTCGGTGCCCGAGGGATTGCGTCCGTCGACCACGTTGGCCCCGCCCGCAATGCGCCAGCGCGCCGCGCGCGAGCCGAGGCGCAATGCGGCCACCGCCTCGCCGAGCACCAGCCCGTTGCGGCCAGCGCCGAAAGGCCGCGCGCCGTCGGGCGAGAGCAGTTGCATCGCGCCGAAGCCGGCCACCGTGAAGCGGTTGCCCAACTCGGCGCCGATCACCAGCGCCTCGTCGGCCTGCCCGCTTCGGATGAGATCGCGGGCCGCGAGCACCGCGTTGAGCGCCGAGGTGCAGGCCGTGGAGATGGTGAAGACCGGCCCCTTCCAGTCGAGCGCGCCGGCCACCAGGCCGGCAAAGTCCTGCAGATCGCCGCCGAGCCGCAGATCCTGCACCGTGTGTTCCATGACGCCGATGTCCAGCGAGGACGATGCGACGAAGAGCGGACCGGACCGCACTGCCGCCGTTCCTTCGTACGCCTGTGCGGCCACGCCGCGCACGACGCGCGTGAGCCGCTGCCGCCAGTCGCCTTCCTGCGGCGGCAACATGTGGACCGGCCACTGCACGCCTTCCGAGACAGCGACCGGCACGGGCCGTACGCCGCCGCGCGCCAGGGTGGCCACGGAGGAAGAAAGATCGTTGCCCAGCGTGCAGGCCAGGCCCATGCCGGCAAGGTACACGCCCGCTGCGCTCATGCTTTTCCCGCTTGCACCAGGTGGTCGGCCAGGTGGGCGATGGAGGTAAGCGCGCGGCGCGTTTCCTTGCTGTCGGGCATGCGCACGCCGAAGCGCTGCTGGATCGTCATCGACACCTGCAGCGCATCGAGCGAATCGAGGTCGAGCCGGGCCTCGGGCCCGAACAGCGGCTCGTCGTCGCCGAGGCCGCCCGGCGGTGCGTCCTTTTCGACGGCCTCGAGCACCATGGCCTTCAGGCTGGCGATGAATTCAGCGGAATGGGAGTGGGTCACGATGCGCGCCTGCGAAACAGAAAGACAGCGAGAAGGAACATGGCGGCCGCGAACAGCACGAGCCGGCCGACCTGCGGCAGGGTGTCGGCCACGCCGCCGCCGCGCAGCAGCACGGTGAGCAGCGCCTCCAGCCCCCAGTTCATCGGCGAGATCTCGACCAGCCGCTGCATGAAGCCCGGCATGACGAACTTGGGCACCATGATGCCGCCTGCCGCCGCCATCAGCACATTGACCATCGGCCCGATGGTGGCGGCCTGCGCATGGCTGCGCACCGCGCAGGCCAGTGCCAGCGACAGGCCCACCGCGGCCAGGCTCACGGCCGCCAGCGCCAGCACCAGTGCGCCCCAATGGATGCCTGCGAGCGAAAGCGCGTCGCCGCCGATCAGCGGCATCAGCCAGATGCCGGCGGCCAGCATCAGCACGGCCTGCAGCGCGTTGACGCCCAGGTAGGGCAGCGCCTTCGACATCAGCAGCATGACGCGCGACACGCCCAGGCTGCGCAGCCGGCCGAGCGCGCCCGAGCCGCGTTCCTGCACGAACAGGCCGGAGAGCGAGGCAACCACGAAGAACATGCCGAACACCAGCCATGCCGGCACGTTCTGCTGCACCGAAGTGGGCCGCGGCCCGGCGGTGGCAAAGCGCTCGGCCTGCACCAGCGCCTGGATCGATGCGCCCGGCGGCGGACCCGAGGTGCCGGGCACCGCCAGCGCCAGGCGCGCCTTCAGTTCGCCGGACGCGCCGACGAGTTCGGCGCGCAGCGCGTTGAACAGGTTGGCGTCGATGCCCGGTTCCGTCAGCAGCCGGATGTGGGCCTGGGTCGACAGCGCGGCCGATTCGAGCTCCGCCGACAGGCCGGGCTCCAGCACGATCACGTACTTGAGCGCGCCGCTCTTCAACTGCGCCTGCCAGTCGGCGTCGAGCGCCTTGGGCGCACCATGGCTGCGCTGCCAGATCTGCTGCAGCCATTGCGCGGGCGTTTCAGTGTCGCGCCGGTCGACCGCATAGCTCAGCTGCGCGAGCGGCGGCCGGTAGATGTCCTTCAGCGTGAGCGACATCAGCACGATGAAGACCATCGGCATCAGGAACAGCGCCGCCAGCCCGTGCATGTCGCGCACGAGCGCGAGCAGTTCCTTCTTGATGAGCGCGAAGAGCATGGTGGTTCTTCAGTCGCGCAGCGAGCGGTGGGTGAGCGCCATGAAGAGCTGCTCGAGGTCGTGGCGGCCGAACTCGGCGTGGCGCACCTCGATGCCTTCGGCCTCCAGGGCCTGCAGCACGGGACCGGGCCCGGTGCCTTCACGCAGGTGAATGCGCCAGTGCACGCCGCCCTGCTCCACCGTGCCAAAGCGCGAGAGCCTCTGCGCGTCGAGCCCGTCGGCCGCCAGCGTGAGCAGCATGGCGCTCTTCGACAGCAGTTCCTCGAGCGAGCCTTCGCGCAGCACGCGGCCATGGTCGAGGATGGCCACGCGGTCGGCAATGGCCTCGATCTCTTCCATGTAGTGCGAGGCATAGATCACCGCCGCGCCCTGCTGCGCCAGGCTCTTGATGGCGTCAAGGATGAAGGCGCGCGACTGTGGATCGACGCCCACCGTGGGCTCGTCGAACAGCATCAGCTCGGGTTCGGGCAACAGCGCGATGGCCAGGTTGAGGCGGCGCTTGAGGCCGCCCGAGAGCCGTTCGGCGCGCACGCCGGCGAACTGTTCGAGCTGCGAAAAGCGCGTGCAGGCCTCGATGCGTGCCTTCTTGCGCGCGCCGGCGAGGCCGCCCGCCGCGGCGAAGCAAGCGAGGTTCTCGGCCACCGTGAGCATCGGATAGAAGGCCTGGTCCTGCGGCGCCACCGCGATGCGCGTGGGTGCCTTGGCGCGCACCTGCTGCAGCGGCTGGCCGTCGATGCGGATCTCGCCCGACTGCACGGCGAGCGCCCCCGAGAGGTGCGAGATCAGCGTGGTCTTGCCCGCGCCGTTGGGGCCGAGCAGGCCCATCACGCAGCCCCGGGGCACCGCAAGCGAGACGTCGGCCAGCGCGGCCGCGTCGGCGTGCGGATAGCGGTAGCCGAGGTTCTTCAGTTCCAGCATCGGGCTGTGCGCTGTTGTTCTTGGCGCTGTTGTTCTTGGCGCTCTTGTTCGGGGCGCGTGCACAGGCCACCGGGTACTCCCCTCCGCGAATGTCCCCCGGGGGCTGCGCCCCCTCCTCCTTTATTTCGCCGCGGGGAGCACCCGATGCCCTGTGCACCTGGGCACGCTCTGGGTGCACAGCTGATCAACGACCGCTCTGTCCAACGCTCCCGCTGATGGGGTGCCTTGCGCAGCGAAATCAAGGAGGAGGCCGAAGGCCGGGGGACATTCGCGGAGCAAGGTACCCCGTCGGCGGGAGCGCGCCCCGAATGCCCCTCAGCGCGGCAAGCAGAAAGCCAATGCGTCATCTCAAGCAACAACAGCCCTGAGGTCGCGAAAGAAGGTTTCTTCCTGCTGCGCCTGCTCGCGCAGCTTGCCGGCCAGCGCCGCGGGATCGACCGGCTCCCGGCCCTTCACCATGCGCGCGGCCTTGAGCGCGAAGGCTCGCCAGCCGTCGCCGATGGCGATCAGCCGCTCGGACATCTGCTGCAGCTGCGGCTTGTCGAGCAGCTGCGCCGCCTCCTGCAGGAAACCCGCGTAGATGAAGCGGAAGCCCGCCCCGCCGGTGCCGATTTCTTCCTGCATGCGCACCACATGGCCGATGAAGTCGACACTGCGCGGATCGGACGGCGGCAGCTTCTGCATGCGCCTGGCCAGCGTGCGCATGCCGCGCACGCCGACGATGGGAATCGGCGCGAGCATGGTGCGCACCGTCTTGCGGATCGCCTTGGTCACCGACGCCGCATCGACCGTCTTGCGCTCGATGGCCTGCGGGTAGTACATGAGGCCCTTGGGCGCGAGCACGCCCTTGGCGAAGCGCGCACGCGAAAGATCGGCGCTGGCGCAGCGCACCGGCTCTTCGAACACCGGGTCGCTGATCAGGTAGTCGTCACCCTCCTTGCCGTACACCAGCAGGTTGTGCGCGTTGAAGTGGAAGCGCATGTTCGGCGGAAAGTACGGCAGCCAGTAGACCGAGGTCTGCAGTCCCACGATCTGCCCGCCCGCGAGCAGCGCATCGAGGCGCTGCGCGCCGGCCTCGGCGCTGCGGAAGGTCTCGAAGCGAAAGCGCGCGGCCATCGGCGCCAGCAGGCCCTTGATGATGGCCTTGGGCGGCATGCGGTACGAGATGAGCGGCAGGCCCGAGAGCTTGATGAACGGCAGGTAGGCGAAGGACAGCGCCGACGACAGGCCGAGCGCCATGCTCTCGGTCATGGGCACGCCGTGGTGGCGCATGAGGTTCGAGATGACGCCGCTTTCGCAATGCGCCGCTTGCTGGTGTTCGAATTTCACGGCAGGCCCTGCAAGGTGGAAACGGGAAGTCCCAGCGCCTCCGAATAGCGCGCCAGGTGCTTCGCGGGCAGCGCCGCGAAGTGCTTCGGCTTCAGGTGGCGCCGCACGCGCCATTGCCAGAAGCCGCTGGTCTGCGAGAGCAGCGCCACGTCCATGCGGCGCTCGTACATCCAGTATTCGAGCGGCGACGCGAGCCCCCGGGCCGCGCGCTCCTTCGCGTCCCGGGCCTGCTCGACCAGCACGTCGACCGCATGGCTGGTGACGATCTCCTCCGCCTCCCAGCCGCGCGAGCGGGTGGTGACCACGCGGCCCTGCGCATCGCGCGCGTACATGAGCTTGGCGTGGCCGTCGAGGGTGGCGTTGCCTTCCTGCGGAACAGCGTCGAGGTCCATGTCACACAGCTTCCATGTAGATGAAGCCGCTCGAGAAGCGGCCGCTTTCGGGCACGAACATCAGCAGCTTGTGGCCGGGCTTGATGCGGCCCGAGCGGAACAGTTCGTCGAGCATGATGTAGGGCGACGCCGATCCGGTGTTGCCCTTGGTCGCGAGATTGCTGAACCAGCGCTCGCGCGGAATGGCAAAGCCCATCTGCTCGAGGCAGCGGCTCACGGGTTCGACGAAATAGCCGGACGACAGGTGCGGCAGGAACCAGTCGACGTCGGCCGCCTTCAGGCCGCGCTTCCCGACGATGGCCGCGAGCGGCTCGCCCAGCGTGGCGCGCACGATGTTCTCGTTGAGCAGGCGCACGTCCTGCTTGACCGCAAAGGTGGACTCGCGCCGCCAGTCTTCGGGGTCGGTGCGGGCCCAGCCGTCGAGCCCGCCCTCCGCATTCTTGTCGGCCCCCGCGTACATGCAAACCGGCAGCTCGTGCGCGGCCGAAGACAGGTCGATCCACTCCACGCGCAGCGACAGCGGGCCGCGCGGCTCGCGCTCGAGCAGTACCGCGCCGGCGCCGTCGGAAAGCATCCAGCGCAGGAAGTCCTTCTCGAAGGCGAGCTCGGGCCGCTCCTCGAGCGCCTGGAGCTTGTGCTCGAGCTCGGCCTCGAACCTGGAGCCGCGCATCACGGCCGAGGCCAGTTCCGAGCCGGTGGCCACCGCGCGCCGCGCATCGCCCGAGCGCACCGAGAGCCAGGCGTGCTTGAGCGCCGTGGTGCCCGCCAGGCAGATGCCCGCGCAAGCCACCACTTCGAGGCGCGGCCAGCCCAGTTCGCCATGCACCATCACCGCGTGGTTGGGCATCAGCTGGTCGGGCAGCGAGGTGCCGGTGACGAGGCAGTCCACCGGGCCGATGTCGCCGAGCGCCCGGATGGCCGAGGCGGTGAGCTGCGCATTGCTCATGGCGAGCCGGCCGGTGGCCCGGTCGATGGCGTAGTGGCGCGACTGGATGCCATTGCTGCGGAGAATCAGCCGCCGCGCGCGCGACGCCTTGCCGCCGATGCGGCCGAGGACGTCTTCGATGTCTTCATTGCTGACCGGGGAAAAGGGCAGGAAGGCGGCGGTGCGGGTCAGGAAGACTTCAGTCGTCATAGAGGGGGGGAACGGTCCGTGGCCGAGCCCGAAGGGCGTTCGAAGCTGGCTGTCATTTTAGTCAGCCACCCCTTGAACAGCGGCCGCAGCAGCGCCTGAAGGCTCAGGCTCACCGGCACGACCGTGACAATGAGCACGAGCAGGAACACCACGTAGAGCAGCAGCAGCGGCTTGCGCTGCCAGGCACCGGGCCGGCCTGCCGCCATGATCAGCTTGCCCCAGAGGAAAAAGCTGCGCGTGCCGGCCTTTTCGCTGATGAGGAGCCGCGCATCGGCCTGCACCGCGCCCAGGCCCGCGAGCAGCGGCTGCGATCCGCGCTCCCGGTCGCCGTGCAGCGCCTCGCGCAGCGCCCGGCCGAAACGGCCCGCGCCCCGGATCTGTGCGTCGCTCAGGCCCGCGTCGGGCATGCCCCAGAAACCGCGCTTGCGGCCCCAGATCAGCCAGGCCGGCGTGGTGAAGAAGGTGGCCAGCGTCGGGCCGGGATCGGTGAGCACCACGTTGTCGATGAGGCGCGCGCCCACTGCGTCGAGCAGGCCCTTGAGCTTCTCGTGGGCCAGCAGCCACATGTTGCGGCAGGCGATGACCGTGACCACCGGCTTGCCCTCGAGCAGGCGCCGGGCCAGCGGATGCTTGAGAAAGGCGACGACCGGCTGCGACGGCGCCAGGAACCACACCTGGTAGGGCAGGATGACCAGGTCGAACTGCTCGTCGCCCGTGAGCGAGAGCGGCGCCAAGGGCGGCGGCTTCATGTGGGCCGACTCCGGGAACGCGTCGAAGAAGGTCAGGAAGGGCCAGGGAAACGGGAAATCCGCCTCTGGGCGCAGGGTTTCGACGTGCACGGAAATCCCCGGATCGGCCCTGAGCGGCGCGACGATCTGCTCGGCGACGCTGCCGAGCTGGCCGGTCTGCGAATAGTGGATCACCAGGACACGCTTGATGCGCGCGGCGGGGCTGGAAATGCTTGAGTTCACTTGCTGGGGCGAGGCGGGGGCCGTCGAATGTAAGCCAACCGTAGCACTGGCGCATCTGCCATTGGTCATGCCGTCGCGTCGATCCCACGGATGGACGAAAAAAAAGGCCGCACCCTCCGGCGCGGCCCTTCGTCAAACGCTGTTCGGCAAGAAGCAGCCGCTCAGCGCGCCTTGCCTTCCTTCCAGGCCGTCAGCAGCTTGCCGTATTCGATGGTCTCGCCCTTGGGCTTCTCGTTGGCCAGCTTCTTCCACGGGGCGTTCTTGTCGCTCAGCCACTTGTTCGGATCGCCCTTGGCGTTGAGCTTGGGCGCGCAATGGGCCATGCCGGCACGCTGCAGGCGGGCCATCACGTTGTCCATCTCGTCGGCCAGGTTGTCCATCGCCTTCTGCGGGGTCTTTTCGCCCGTGACGGCCTCGGCCACGTTCTTCCACCAGAGCTGCGCGAGCTTCGGATAGTCGGGCACGTTGGTGCCGGTGGGCGTCCATGCCACGCGGGCCGGGCTGCGGTAGAACTCGACCAGGCCGCCGAGCTTGGGCGCCATGTCGGTCATGGCCTTGCTCTGGATGTCCGATTCGCGGATCGGGGTCAAGCCCACGATGGTCTTCTTGAGCGAGACGCTCTTGGACGTGACGAACTGGGCATAGAGCCAGGCGGCGGCCGTCTTGTTGGCGTCATGGCCGTTGAAGAACGACCACGAACCCACGTCCTGGTAGCCGTTCTGCATGCCCTGCTTCCAGTACGGGCCGTTCGGGCCGGGCGCCATGCGCCACTTGGGCGTACCGTCCTCGTTCACCACGGGCAGGCCCTTCTTGGTCATGTCGGCGGTGAAGGCCGTGTACCAGAAGATCTGCTGCGCGATCTGGCCCTGCGCCGGCACCGGGCCGGATTCGCCGAAGGTCATGCCCATGGCTTCCTTGGGCGCGTACTTCTTCATCCAGTCGATGTACTTGGTGAGCGCGTACACGGCGGCCGGCGAATTGGTGGCGCCGCCGCGCGACACGGAGGCACCCACGGGCGTGCACTTGTCGTCGGCCACGCGGATGCCCCACTCGTCGATCGGCATGCCGTTGGGGTTGCCGATGTCGGCGGTGCCGGCCATCGAAAGCCATGCGTCGGTGAAGCGCCAGCCCAGCGACGGGTCCTTCTTGCCGTAGTCCATGTGGCCGTAGATCGGCTTGCCGTCGATGGTCTTCACGTCGACGCTGAAGAACTCGGCGATGTCCTCGTAGGCGCTCCAGTTGAGCGGCACGCCCAGGTCGTATCCGTACTTGGCCTTGAACTTGTCCTTCAGGTCCTTGCGGTCGAACAGGTCGGCGCGGAACCAGTAGAGGTTGGCGAACTGCTGGTCGGGCAGCTGGTAGAGCTTGCCGTCGGGCGCGGTGGTGAACTTGGTGCCGATGAAGTCCTTGAGGTCCAGGCCCGGGTTGGTGAACTCCTTGCCCGCGCCGGCCATGTAGTCGGTCAGGTTCATCATCTTGCCGTAGCGGTAGTGCGTGCCGATCAGGTCGGAGTCGGAAATCCAGCCGTCGTAGATCGACTTGCCCGACTGCATCGAGGTCTGCAGCTTCTCGACCACGTCGCCTTCCTGGATCAGGTCGTGCTTGACCTTGATGCCGGTGATTTCCTCGAAGGCCTTGGCGAGCGTCTTCGATTCGTATTCATGCGTGGTGATGGTTTCGGACACCACCGAGATCTCCTTCACGCCCTTCGCCTGCAGCTTCTTGGCCGCATCGATGAACCACTTCATCTCGGCGGCCTGCTGGTCCTTGCTGAGGGTGGATGGCTGGAACTCGCTGTCGATCCATTTCTTGGCCTCGGGCTCTGCGGCCCATGCACCCTGCGCGGCGAACATCGCCGCTGCCATTGCCAATGCCGTGTAGCGCATCTTCATGAATGTGTCTCCTCGGTTGAAAGCTTCCCCGGTTTTTTCGATCGCGGCTCCGGGGAGGCGGAGAGCCGGTCGCGTCTGAAAATCGTCGGGCTCAGCCCTTGCGCATCACCAGCGCCAGAAGAAACATCGACAGCACGAAGCTGATCCAGATCGAGGGCTCGGCTTCCAGGCTCATCCATTCCTGGAACTTGCCGGCCAGGCCGATGAAGACCAGGTTCAGGTAGGCCGCGGCAAGCAGCCCGATGAAGAGCCGGTCGCCGCGGGTGGTGGCAATCGGCAGCCAGCCGCGCCGCATGGTGGTGGGCGACTTGAACTCCCACACCGTCATGCCAACCAGCATGAGCGCGATGCAGATGAAGAAAACGGCCACCGGGGTGGTCCAGACCATCCAGTCGAACATGTCTTTTCGCCTCCTCTTAGACGCGGCCCATCGCAAAGCCTTTTGCGATGTAGTGGCGCACGAACCAGATCACGATCGCACCCGGCACGATGGTGAGCACGCCGGCGGCAGCCAGCGTGGCCCAGTCCATGCCCGAAGCGCTCACCGTGCGCGTCATCGTCGCGACGATCGGCTTGGCGTTCACGCTGGTGAGCGTGCGCGCGAGCAGCAGCTCGACCCAGCTGAACATGAAGCAGAAGAACGCCGCCACGCCCACGCCGGCCTTGATGAGCGGCAGGAAGATCTTGACGAAGAAGCGCGGGAACGAGTAGCCGTCGATGTAGGCTGTCTCGTCGATCTCGCGCGGAATGCCGCTCATGAAGCCTTCGAGGATCCACACCGCCAGCGGCACGTTGAACAGCAGGTGCGCGAGCGCCACGCCCAGGTGGGTGTCCATGAGGCCGACGGTGCTGTAGAGCTGGAAGAACGGCAGCAGGAACACCGCGGGCGGGGTCATGCGGTTGGTCAGCAGCCAGAAGAAGACGTGCTTGTCGCCCAGGAACGAATAGCGCGAGAACGCATAGGCCGCCGGCAGCGCCACGGTGAGCGAGATCACCGTGTTGATGGCCACGTAGATCAGGCTGTTGATGTAGCCCGAGTACCACGACTCGTCGGTGAAGATGCGCGCGTAGTTGGCCCAGGTGAGCTCGTGCGGAAAGAACGAGAAGCTCGAGACGATTTCCTCGTTCGTCTTGAAGCTCATGTTGACCATCCAGTAGATGGGCAGCAGCGCGAACAGGATGTACAGCACCAGGAAGATGCTGCGCTTGCGGAATCTTTTATCGTTCATGTCGGTTGCTCCATTTGTTTTTGTTCTTGTTGCGGTTGTTCTTGGCGCTGCCGTTCGGGGCACGTGCACAGGCCACCGGGTACTCCCCTCCGCGAATGTCCCCCGGCCTGCGGCCTCCTCCTTGATTTCGCTGCGGGGAGTACCCGATGCCCTGTGCACCAGGGCACGCCGCTGGTGTATCGCTGATCAACAACTGCTCTGTCCAACGCTCCCGTCGATGGGGTGCCTTGCGCAGCGAAATAAAGGAGGAGCCGAAGGCGGGGGACATTCGCTTCGCCGCGTACCCCGTCGGCGGGGGCGCGTCCTGAATAGGAGGGCCAGAAACAAGTCATTTCTCGACCTCCGCTTCCTGCGTCCCAACCCTCTGCATCCAGTTGTAGAGCACGAAGCAGAACAACAGGATGATCAGGAAATAGATCAGCGAGAAAGCAGCCGCCGGCCCCAGGTCGAACTGCCCCACGGCCTTCTGCGTGAGGTACTGGCTCAGGAAGGTGGTGGCATTGCCCGGACCGCCGCCCGTCAGGACGAAGGGCTCGGTGTAGATCATGAAGCTGTCCATGAAGCGCAGCAGCACCGCGATCATCAGCACGCCGCGCATCTTCGGCAGCTGGATGTAGCGGAACACCGCGAACTTGCTCGCGCCGTCGATGCGCGCGGCCTGGTAGTAGGCGTCGGGAATGGAGCGCAGGCCGGCAAAGCACAGCAGCGCCACCAGCGGCGTCCAGTGCCACACATCCATCACCAGCACCGTGAGCCACGCGTCTGTCGCGCTGCCCGTGTAGTTGTAGTCGATGCCCAGCTTCTGCAGCGCATGGCCCAGCAGGCCGATGTCGGCGCGGCCGTAGATCTGCCAGATGGTGCCGACCACGTTCCAGGGAATGAGCAGCGACAGCGCCACCACCACCAGCACCGCCGACGACTTCCAGCCCTTGGCCGGCATCGACAGCGCCAGGCAGATGCCCAGCGGAATCTCGACCAGCAGCACCGAGAGCGAGAAGCCCAGCTGGCGCCACAGCGCCTGGTGCAGCTCGTCGTCGCGCATCACCGAGGCGAACCACTCGGTGCCGACGAACACGCGCCGGTCGGGCGAGATGATGTCCTGCACCGAATAGTTGACCACCGTCATCAGCGGCACGATGGCCGAGAAGGCCACGCAGATCAGCACCGGCAGCACGAGCCACCAGGCCTTTTGATTGATGGGCTTGTTAGTAGCGTTCATGCGACCAGCTCCTCGTCCTTGTAGTAGCAGGTGTGGGTGTCGAGCACCCGCAGCCACACGGTGTCGCCCACTGCCGGCGGCTGATCGTCCGAGTGCAGCCGCACCTTGACCACGCCGCCGTCGACCTCGGCGCTCAGCATGGCGTGCGTGCCGACGTCCTGCACCTGCTTCACCACCGCGGGCACGACGCCTGCGGCGCCCGCGTTCGAAAGGCGCAGGTATTCGGGCCGGATGCCGATCTTGAGCGCGCCCTGCGGCAGTTCGCGCGTCGGCACGAGCGGCGTGCCCGCCACCTCGAGTGCGCCGTTCGCGCTCTTTGCCGAAAGAAAGTTCATGCCCGGCGAGCCGATGAAGTGGCCGACGAAGGTGTGCGCCGGCCGCTCGAACAGCGCCTCCGCGCTGCCCACCTGCACGGCCTTGCCGCGCGTCATCACCACCACCTCTTCGGCGAAGGTGAGCGCCTCGACCTGGTCGTGCGTCACGTAGATCAGCGTGAGCTTCAGCTCGCGGTGGATCTGCTTGAGCTTGCGGCGCAACTGCCACTTGAGGTGCGGATCGATCACCGTCAGCGGCTCGTCGAACAGCACCGCCGAGACGTCGCTGCGCACCAGGCCGCGGCCGAGCGATATCTTCTGCTTGGCGTCGGCCGCGAGGCCCGAGGCACGCTGGTTCAGCTGGCCGCTCATGTCGAGCATCTCGGCAATCTCGCCCACGCGCTTCCTGATCTGGTCTTCGGGCACCTTGCGGTTGCGCAGCGGAAACGCGAGGTTCTCGGCCACGGTCATGGTGTCGTAGATCACCGGAAACTGGAACACCTGCGCGATGTTGCGCTCCTGCGGCGTGGCGCGCGTCATGTCGCGGCCATCGAAGGTCACCGTGCCCTGCGAGGGCACCAGCAGGCCCGAGATGATGTTGAGCATGGTCGTCTTGCCGCAGCCCGAGGGGCCGAGCAAGGCATAGGCGCCGCCATCGCGGAAGCTCATCTTGAGCGGCAGCAGCGCATAGTCGCTGTCCTGCTTCGGGTTGGGGCGGTAGGCGTGGGCCAGGTCGAGATCGATGCGTGCCATGTCAGCTTCCTTTGCGCCATGCCGGCGCGAGCGCCAGCTTTTCGCCGGCATCGAACACATAGGCTTGCGAGGCGCTGAAGTACAGCGTGATCGGCGCGCCCAGCTCGAAGCGGTGCACGCCGGTGAGCTGCGCCACCAGTTCGCCGACCGCCGTCTCGACGTGCACGAAGGTGTCGGAGCCCGAGATTTCGGCCAACTCCACCTTGCCGGGCAAGGCGATATCGCCCTCCCCCGCGTCCACGTTCAACGCACTCGCGCGCAGGCCGACGGTGACCGCGCCCGAAACGCTTTCGGGCACGGCGAGCGCGAGCGCCGGTCCGCCTCCGAGCTGCACGCGGCCGGCCACTGCGGTGCCGGCCAGCAGGTTCATCGGCGGATCGCTGAAGGCGCGCGCCACGCGCAGCGACTGCGGCGCATGGAAGACCTCGGCGGTCGGGCCGTATTGCAGCAGTTCACCCTCGTCCATCACGGCCGTGTAGCCGCCCAGCAGCAGCGCCTCGCCGGGTTCGGTGGTGGCGTAGATCACCGTCGAATCGCCGATGGCGAACAGCTGCGTGAGCTCTTCGCGCAGGCCTTCGCGCAGCTTGTAGTCGAGGTTCACCAGCGGCTCGTCGAGCAGCATCAGCGGCGCGTTCTTGGCCAGTGCGCGCGCCAGCGCCACGCGCTGCTGCTGCCCGCCCGACAGCTCGGCGGGCAGGCGGTCCAGGAACATGCCGATGTGCAGCTTGTCGGCCAGCGCCTTCACGCGCGCCTCGACGTTCTTCTCGCCGCGCAGCCTGAGCGGCGAGGCGATGTTGTCGGCCACCGTGAGCGACGGATAGTTGATGAACTGCTGGTACACCATGGCCACGTTGCGCTCGCGCACCGGCATGCCGGTCACGTCCTTGCCGTCGACCAGCACGCGGCCGGTGCTGGGCGTGTCGAGCCCCGCCATCAGGCGCATCAGGCTGGTCTTTCCGGCCTGCGTGGCACCCAGCAGCACGGTGACCGCGCCGCTCTTGGGCGCGATGCTCTGTTCGTAGAGCCAGGTCTGCGCGCCGACCTTCTTGGTGACGCGCTCCAGAGTCAATTGCATCAGCGCTCCCCGTTGATCATGTAGCTGTTGTTGGTGGTGCGCGCCTGCAGCCAGGCGGCCACCTGCCGGCGCTCCTCGGCCGTGTAGCGCAGGCCGAGCTTCGATCGGCGCCAGAGCACGTCGTCGGCGCTCACGGCCCACTCGTTCTCCTGCAGAAAGCGCAGTTCGCGCTCGTGAAGCCCCGGCGCCACGGCTTCGCCCATGTCTTCCATGGACTGCGCATCGCCGAGCAGCTCGGCCACGCGTGCGCCGTAGGCACGTGCCAGGCGGCGCGCGAGCCGCGCGTCCAGCCATGCATGGCGCGCCTGCACCGCGGCCACGAAGCGTTCGAAATCGTCGTCGGGCCGCGTGGCGGCGCCGATCCATTCGGAAAGATCGCCGCCGGCCAGGAAGGCGCCATCGGTCCAGGGCGGACGCTGCGCGCTCGACTGGCCGAGCATCTTGCCGACCTCGTCGGCCGCGTCCTCGGCCAGCTTGCGGAAGGTGGTGATCTTGCCGCCCCACACCGACAGCAGCGGCGCCGCAGTGGTGTTCGATTCGAGCATGTAGTCGCGCGTGACGGCCGAGGGGTCGCCCGACGCATCGTCGAGCAGCGGGCGCACGCCCGAGTAGGTCCAGACCACGTCGGCCGGCTTGACCGGCTTTTCGAAATAGCGGCTCGCCTGCATGCAGAGGTAGGCGATTTCTTCCTCGGCAATGCGCGCCGCGCCGGGATCGTCGCCGTTCAGTTCGATGTCGGTGGTGCCGATCAGCGTGAACTCGTCCTGGTAGGGAATCGCGAAGATGATCCGCTTGTCGGGGTTCTGGAAGATGTAGGCATGGTCGTGCTCGAACAGGCGCGGCACCACGATGTGGCTGCCCTTGACCAGCCGCAGGTGCCGCGTGGCCAGCGGCTCGCCCTTGGCCGACTGCGCCACGCCGCGCAGGAACGATTCCGCCCACGGTCCCGCGGCATTGACCACGGCGCGCGCGCGCACCGCGCGGATGCTGCCGTCCGCAGCTTCGAGCGTGGCGGTCCAGCCGTCGGCGTCGCGCTGCGCATGGACGCAGCGGGTGCGCGTGAGCACCTCGGCGCCGCGCGCCCTGGCATCGATGGCGTTGAGCACCACGAGCCGCGCATCGTCGACCCAGCCGTCGGAATAGACGAAGCCGCGCTTGAACTGCGGCTTGAGCGGCGCACCGGCCGCATGGCTGCGCAGGTCGATGCTGCGCGAGCCCGGCAGCACTTCGCGCTTGGCAAGGTGGTCGTACATGAACAGGCCGATGCGGATCATCCAGGCCGGCCGCATCGAAGGGTCATGCGGCATCACGAAGCGCAGCGGCCACATGATGTGCGGCGCGCTCTTGAGCAGCACCTCCCGCTCCTGCAGCGCCTTGCGCACGAGCGAGAACTCGTAGTACTCGAGGTAGCGCAGCCCGCCGTGGATCAGCTTGGTGGAGGACGACGAGGTGTGCGAGGCGAGATCGTCCTTCTCGCACAGCACCACGCGCCAGCCCCGGCCGGCCAGGTCGCGCGCAATGCCGCAGCCGTTGATGCCGCCGCCGACGATCAACACGTCGCAATCGGTTGCCGGCGAAGGCGGATTGGAGGAGAAATCGCTCACAGAAGATGGGCCCGTTGGTTCATGACTTCGGTCACGGAAGGGCGCCATTGTATTTTCGCGTCTTTTCATTTGGATTCCTTTTGACGCGATTTTCCTCCGAGTTTTCCCTTAGTAAGATTCGTTTTCGTTCGTTTTAAAGTGGCACGGCCTGTACTCTCTGGGGAGTCTTCCCGCTTTCCACGACGTTTCCGTGAACTCCAATCCGCGCCAGATCAATCTTCTCGATACCGTGCGCTCGCGCGGCTCGGTCACCGTCGAGCAGCTGGCCGACATGCTGGGCGTCACGCTGCAGACGGTGCGGCGCGACGTGCAGCGGCTGGCCGACCAGGGATTGCTCACGCGTTTTCACGGCGGCGTGCGCGTGCCGAGCTCCACCACCGAGAACATCGGCTACCAGCAGCGCGAGACGCTGCATGCGGAGGGCAAGGCGCGCATCGCGCGGCGCGTGGCCGAGCTGGTGCCCAACGACTGCTCGCTGATCCTCAACATCGGCACCACCACCGAGGCCATCGCCAAGGCGCTGCTGCGCCACACGGGCCTGCGCGTGATCACCAACAACCTGAACGTGGCGACGATCCTGAGCGGCAACACCTCGTGCGAGGTGATCGTGGCGGGCGGCTCGGTGCGCCCGCGCGACCGCGCGATCGTGGGCGAAGCGACCATCGATTTCATCCGCCAGTTCAAGGTGGACATCGCGCTGATCGGCGTGTCCAGCATCGAGCCCGACGGTTCGCTGCGCGACTTCGACCTGCGCGAGGTGAAGGTGGCACAAACCATCATCGCGCAGGCGCGCGAGGTGTGGCTGGCGGCGGACGCGAGCAAGTTCAACCGGCCCGCGATGATCCAGCTGGGCACGCTCTCGCAGATCGACCGCCTCTTCACCGACGCGGAGCCGCCGGCGCCTTTTGCCGATCTGCTGCATGCGGCGCAGGTTCGGCTCGAGATTGCGCGCGACTGAAGATGAAAACTTGCTTCTCTGTTGTGTTTGAACTGCCTTGTTCAGGGCGCGCTCCCGCCGACGGGGTACCTTGCTCCGCGAATGTCCTCCGGCCTGCGGCCTCCCCCTTTATTTCGCTGCGCAAGGCACCCCATCGACGTGATCGTTATGCGGAGCGGTCGTTGATCGGCCATGCACCGGCAGCGCGCCCAGGTGCACAGAGCATCGGGTGCTCCCCGCAGCGAAATCAAGGAGGAGGCCGCAGGCCGGGGGACATTCGCGGAGGGGAGTATCCGGTGATCTGTGCACGCGCCCTGAACAAAACGCCGCGAACGCAAGTCGCATCCAGACTCCAAGGAACACTCAAACCATGACCTACCTGCTCGCACTCGACCAAGGCACTTCGAGCTCCCGCAGCATCGTGTTCGACCGCGAAGGCCGCATCGTCGCGATCGCGCAGAAGGAGCTCACGCAAATCTATCCGCGGCCCGGCTGGGTCGAGCACGACCCCATGGAAATCTGGCACAGCCAGCTTGCCACCGCGCGCGACGTGCTCGTCAAGGCCAGGCTCCAGTCTGCGGACATCCACGCCATCGGCATCACCAACCAGCGCGAGACCACCCTGCTGTGGAACCGCAAGACCGGCCAGCCGGTACACCACGCCATCGTCTGGCAGGACCGTCGCGCAGAGCCGCTGTGCGCAAAGCTGCGCGATGAAGGCATGACCGGCACCATCCAGGAGAAGACCGGGCTCGTCATCGATGCCTATTTTTCCGGCACCAAGCTGCGCTGGCTGCTCGACAACGTGCCCGGCGCACGCGCGCAGGCCGAGCGCGGCGAGCTGGCTTTCGGCACCGTCGACAGCTGGCTCATGTGGCAGCTCACCGGCGGCAAGGTGCACGTGACCGACGTGAGCAACGCCTCGCGCACGATGCTCTTCAACGTGCACCGCAACGAATGGGATGCCGACCTGCTCGAGGCGCTCGACATTCCCGCCGCGCTCATGCCCAGGGTTCAGCCGTCGAGCTCGCACTTTGCCGACACCGATGCGGCCCTGCTCGGCCGCGCGCTGCCCATCGGCGGCGTGGCCGGCGACCAGCAGAGCGCCCTCTTCGGCCAGGCCTGCTTTGCGGCCGGCATGGCCAAGAACACCTACGGCACCGGCTGCTTCCTGCTGATGCACACGGGCGGCGAATTCCAGCCCTCGCACAACGGCCTGCTCGTGACCAGCGCCGCGCAGACCAGCGCCACGCCGCAGTACGCGATGGAGGGCAGCGTCTTCGTCGGCGGCGCCGTGGTGCAGTGGCTGCGCGACGGCCTGAAGGCCATCAAGGGCAGCGCCGAGGTGCAGTCGCTCGCCGAAAGCGTGCCCGATGCGGGCGGCGTGATGATGGTGCCGGCCTTCACCGGCCTGGGCGCGCCCTACTGGGACGCCGATGCGCGCGGCACCATCACCGGCCTCACGCGCGGGACCACGGTCGCGCACATCGCGCGCGCCGCGCTGGAAAGCATTGCCTACCAGAGCGCCGCGCTGCTGCAGGCCATGAGCCGCGATGCGGTCGCGGCCGGCGGCACGCCCGTGGCCGAACTGCGCGTGGACGGCGGTGCGAGCGTGAACGACCTGCTGATGCAGTTCCAGGCCGACCTGCTGGGCATTCCCGTGGTGCGGCCCGAGGTGATCGAGACCACCGCGCTCGGCGCGGCCTACCTGGCGGGCCTGTCGACCGGCGTCTACAGCGACGCGCGGCAGCTGTCGAAGCTGTGGAAGGTGGAGCGGCGCTTCATGCCGACCATGGGCCGCGCCCAGGCCGAGGAATCGATGGCGCGCTGGGAGCGCGCGGTGCGGCAGGCCACGGCGACCTGAGGCCTGCTACCAGCCCCAGACCAGGCGCCGGGCCACCCAGCCGGTGCCCCCCCTTTCGTGCCGGACCTTGACCCAGTCGCCCCGGCGCTCGAGCGTGCGCAGCACGTCGCCATAGACCGCCCGCTTCACCACCGGACTGCGCGTGCTTGGTGATCTGCGCAGGGCGGCCACCTTCGCCTTCACCACGTGGTGCGGCGTCTTGCTGGTCATCGGGCGGTAGACCCATGCCTTGTCGTTCTCGAAGTCGCTGACCCGCAGCCAGTCGCCCTTCCTGCCGATGACGCGGAACGGGTAGCCCTTGCCCACGGTCCAGTGCGCTTCGTAGCGTTGGCCGGGACCGGTGCGCATGTTCAGCGTACCGACCGCTGCACTGACCATCTGCCGCTCGGCGGCGAATGCGGATGGCAATGCCATCCACGAGAGAACGAATGCGAGGAGCAGCGCGGGCAGTCGGCTGGATCTGAACATGGAGGGAGGGTTCCTTTCTATCGGGCTTCACGAATGTCCGGCGATGCCGGGCGAGCCCGTCTGGGCCCGCGAGGCGCAATAAGTTCCGTGGGGGATATCCCTGAGTCGCCGCGCCCGCCGTCCATCGACAAACACGCCATGGCCGATACTTGCAGGATGTTGCCGAACGCAGCGCGCCATGGCGCCCCATCCGCGTCCCCGCTCATGAGACGGGCCCTGAGCCTGCCGCTGCTTGCCTGCATCCTGGCATCAGGATGCGGCGATCGCTATCCCATCGAAGACGCGCTGGACGACAGGCGCATGACCGCATCCGCCCACCTGAAGGCGCTCAATCGCTATCTGGCAGCAGGCGCGGGGAACAGACAGCTCGCAAAACAGGACAGCTGCCATCTCGTGCTGAAGAAATCCCGCAACGCGGGCCCGGGCGAGCGCCTGGTCATCGCGCTGACGAACTCGCAGGTCGATATCGCTTCCGTCCCGGCGAATGACGGCCTGCGGGTCAAGGTGACGCAGTATCACGATGGCGTGCGCCGCGTATCGCTCAGGCTCGATGTGGAGAGCTGGTTCGACGCGGTGGCATGGCGGTCGCATTTCCAGCAACTGCAGCTCAAGTGCAGAGACGCCAGGGAGCGGGCTGCCGCACCGCCACCTGCCTGAAACAGCCATCCGGGAGTCGCAGCCGGGGACCTCGCCCCGTCGCCGGCGACGATCCCGGCCCGAGGCGCAGGCTCAGTGCGCCGGAACCAGGAAGTCCTGGCTGATCCGCCCGCCGAGTTCGTTCACCCGGTCGAGGAACTGCGTGAGGTAGGCGTGCAGCCCGGTCGCAAGAATCTCGTCGACGCGAGCGTACTGCAGGTCGGCCAGCAGCTTGCCGGCGCGGCGCTGGGTTTCGGCGCTCTGCTCGTTCTGCACCTTGGCGAGGTTGCTCACCACTTCCACCAGGCTCGCATGCAGCGAGCGCGGCATGTCGGCGCGAAGAATGAGCAGCTCGGCCACGCGCTCGGGCTTGATCACGTCGCGGTACACCTTGCGGTACACCTCGAAGGCCGAGACGCTGCGCAGGATGGCGCTCCAGTGATAGAAGTCGTACTCTTGGTCTTCTTCCGTGGCGGTGCCGAAGAACTCGCTGTTGAGCGCGTGGAACTTCACGTCCACCAGCCGCGCGGTGTTGTCGGCGCGCTCCAGAAAGGTGCCAAGGCGCGAGAAGTAGAACGCCTCGTCCTGCAGCATGGTGCCGAGCGTGACGCCGCGCGACAGGTGCGAGCGGAACTTGACCCATTCGAAGAATTGGGCCGGGTCGCGCTCGAAATCGCCGGCGCGCAGCATGCGGTTGACCTCGAGCCAGGTGGTGTTCTGGGTTTCCCAGGCCTCGGTGGTGAGCGCGCCGCGAACCGCCCGCGCGTTCTCGCGCGCGGCCTTGAGGCAGGAAAGGATCGAAGACGGATTGCTCTCGTCCTTGACCATGAATTCCATCACGTCGTGCGGCGTGATCTGCTCGTACTTCTTGTTGTACGAGGGCAGCAGCTCACTGATGGACAGCACGCCCTGCCAGCCGTACTTGGCCACTTCGGCCGACTGGGGCAGCAGCGAGGTCTGGTAGTTGACGTCGAGCATGCGGGCGGTGTTCTCCGCGCGCTCGGTGTAGCGGGACATCCAGTAAAGATGATCGGCGGTGCGTGACAGCATCGTTTGTGCTCCTACGATTGGCTTTGCGACTGCGTGGCCGCCTTGGGCCTGGGCGTGCGGTCGGCTTCGAGAATCCAGGTGTCCTTGGTGCCGCCGCCCTGCGACGAATTGACCACCAGCGAGCCCTCCTTGAGCGCCACGCGCGTGAGGCCGCCGGGCACCATCTGCACCTCGCTGCCCGAAAGCACGAAGGGACGCAGGTCGATGTGGCGCGGCGCGATGCCGGCATCGACGAAGGTCGGCGAGGTCGACAGGCTCAGCGTGGGCTGCGCGATGTAGCCGTCTGGCTTGGCGATCACGGCCTTCTTGAAGTCCTCGATCTCGGCCTGCGTGGCGGCCGGGCCGATCAGCATGCCGTAGCCGCCGGCGCCGTGCACCTCCTTGACGACCAGGTCCTTCATGTTGTCGAGCGTGTACTGCAGCTCGTCCTTGTTGCGGCACATGTAGGTGGGCACGTTCTTCAGGATCGGCTTTTCGCCGAGGTAGAACTCGACCATCTTGGGCACGTAAGGGTAGATCGACTTGTCGTCGGCCACGCCGGTGCCCACCGCATTGCAGATGACGACGTTGCCGTCGCGGTAGGCGCGCATCAGGCCCGCGCAACCGAGCGTGGACGTGGGGCGGAACACCTCGGGGTCGAGGAAGTCGTCGTCGACGCGGCGGTAGATCACGTCGACGCGCCGCGGCCCGCGCGTGGTGCGCATGTAGACGAAGTTGTCCTTCACGAACAGGTCCTGTCCCTCGACCAGTTCCACGCCCATCTGCTGGGCAAGGAAGGCATGCTCGAAGTAGGCGCTGTTGTACATGCCGGGCGTGAGTACCACCACCGTGGGCTCGGCCGTGGCAGCCGGCGCGCTGGCACGCAGCGTTTCAAGCAGCAGGTCGGGGTAGTGCGCCACGGGCGCGATGCGGTTCTGGTTGAACAGCTCGGGAAAGAGCCGCATCATCATCTTGCGGTTCTCGAGCATGTAGCTCACGCCGCTGGGCACGCGCAGGTTGTCTTCGAGCACGTAGTACTCGCCGTTGCCCTGGGCATCGGGGGCGCGCACGATGTCGATGCCCGAGATGTTGGAGTAGACGTTGTGCGGCACGTTGACGCCCATCATCTCGGGGCGGAACTGCGCGTTGTTCAGGATCTGCTCGGCCGGAATGATGCCGGCCTTGATGATTTCCTGGTCGTGGTAGACGTCATGCAGGAAGCGGTTGAGCGCCGTGACGCGCTGCACCAGCCCCTTTTCCATGCTCTCCCACTCGTGGGCGGGAATGATGCGCGGCAGCAGGTCGAACGGTATGAGCCGCTCGGTGCCGGAACCGTCCTCGTCCTTGGCGCCGTACACCGCAAAGGTGATGCCGACCCGGCGGAAGATCATTTCCGCCTCTTCGCGCCGCGATCGCATCACCTCGCCGGGTTGCTTCGCGAGCCATTGGTCGTAGCGCTTGTAATGCTGCCGGATTGCAGCCCCCGCATAGGGCAACTGCTCATACATCTCATCGAATTTGTGCATGGAACGACCAATCTCCTTGAGCCATAGCTTAGCAAGTTCGAGGCCAGTGAAAGCCCTATGTTGAGGCGGAACGCCGCGCCGCCGCCCGCTTTCACGGCAGGCGGTGGTGCCAATAGCGGGCATTGCGCTCCCGTTCGCAGCCGACTTCGGCCGGCTCCCGGCTGCGCCACAGCGCGGCGCCGCAGGGCACGCTCTCGACCAGCTTCACGCCATGCGCGGCATAGCGTTCGGCCACCTCCGGGGCCGGGTGGCCGAAACGGTTGCGGTAACCCGCCTGGACCAGCGCGATGCGCGGGCGCACCGCTTCGAGGAACAGCACGCTCGACGAGGTCTTGCTGCCATGGTGCGGCGCCAGCAGCACGTCGGCACGCAGGTCGGCCGTGCGCGAAACCAGCGCGGCCTCCTGCAGGCGCTCGATGTCGCCGGCCAGCAGCACCGTGGCGCGGCCGTTGGCGATGCGCAGCCCGCAAGAAATCGCGTTGGGCTTGGTGAAGGAAAGATAGTCGGCCGGTGCGGGGTGGAGAACTTCGAAATCCACGCCGTCCCAGGTCCAGCGCTGCCCCGCCTCGCAGCGCCGGGCCGGACGCACCGACTGCAGCGGGTGCGCGGCTTCGATCGAGCTCAACAGCTCCGCCTGCGGCTGCATCGAGAGCACCGCGGCCGCGCCGCCGGTGTGGTCGCTGTCGCGGTGGCTCAGCACCAGCGTGTCCAGCCGCTCGTCGAAGGCGCGCAGCAGGGGCACGAGCACGCGATGGCCGGCGTCGCTCTCGAGGCTGTAGCGCGGGCCGGCGTCGTACAGCAGGCTGTGCGTTGCGGTGCGCACAAGAACTGCGTTGCCCTGCCCGATGTCCGCGGCCAGCAGCTCGAACTGCCCCGCGGCCGGCCGGGGCGCGTGCCAGAGCAGCACCGGCAGCAGGAGCGGCAGGCCCAGCGTGCGCAGCGACCACGGCAGCCGCATCGCGAGCAGGACGCCGCCCGCCACGCCGCAGGCCGCCATCCACACGGGCGGCGCCGCCATCGAGAACGTGGCATACGGCAGTGCGGCCAGCCACCGCAGCAGCAGGGCCAGCACCTGCACGGCCCAAGCGGCAAGCTCCCAGAGCGGCGCCGCCACAGCCCCCAGCATCGCCAGCGGCGTGACCACCAGCGTGACCCAGGGGATCGCCACCGCGTTGGCCAGCAGGCCCACCACCGACACCTGCTGGAAAAGCAGCAGGCTCAATGGCGTCAGCGCCAGCGTGATCACCCATTGCTCGCGGAAGAACGCCAGCAGCCGGGCCGATCTGCCCGCCGCCTCCTCGGCCGACCGCATGAAGCCCGTCGCGAACAGAATGCCGACCGCCACGAAGCTGAGCCAGAAGCCGGCCTGCATCAGCGCCCACGGGTCGACGGCCACCACCACCGCCGCGATCAGCAGCCAGACATGGGGCCATGGCCAGCGCCGCCCCGTGAACCGCAGCAGCGCCGCGGTCGCGAGCATCCACACCGTGCGCTGCGAGGGCACGCCCCAGCCGCTGAAAAGCGCATAGAGCCCGGCCAGCAGCACGCCGCCGGCCAGCGCGGCCTGCGGCGCGGGAACGCGCAGCATCAGCCGCCCGCTGCGGCGCCACAGCGCGCCCACCGCATGGGCGGCAAGCCAGGCGAACATGGTGATGTGCAGCCCCGAGATCGACATCAGGTGGGCCACGCCGGTGGCGCGAAAAACGTCCCAGTCGCTGCGGTCGATGGCCCCCTGATCGCCGGTGACGAGTGCGGCGATGACGCCCGCCTGCCGGGTGTCGGCCACGCGCTCGAACACCGCATCGCGCACCGCCTCCCGTGCACGCTCGATGGGATGCAGCCATGTGGACTGCAGGCGTGCGGGTGCGGCATCGCGGGCCCCTGTTCGCACATAGCCGCTGGCATGCACGCCCTGCTCCCAGAGCCACAGTTCGTTGTCGAAACCATGCGGATTGAGATTGCCGTGCGGCGCCTTCAGCCGCACCGTGAGGCGCCAGCGCTCGCCCGCATGCAGCGTGGCTGCATCGCCGGCTGCGGCACGGCCTTCGGTCGCACGTCCCCAGAGAGCGCTGTCTTCGCGGTACCAGCCGAGCGCGATGCGCGCCGGAACGCGCGGCGCAGCCCCGGCGCGCCCGTCAGCCCAGCGCGCCGACTCCACATCGAGCCGAAAGCGCGTACCACCCTCGTTGCGCTGGGGCATCTGCGCGATCACGCCAACCACCTGCAGGTCGCGGCCTTCGAGCACCGGGTCGAGTGCGCCCCCTGCATAGGCCGCCGCGCGCCAGCCCGCGAGCCCGCCGGCGGCAAGCGCTCCGCAGGCCAGCGCAAGGGCCATCGCAAGCCCTGCCGGCATGCGCCACGCGCGAAGCGGCCGGCGCCATCGGCGCGACAGTGCCGCCAGGCCGGCCAGGCCTGCGAAGAGCAGCGCCGCATAGGCACCCGCGCTCCACAGCCTCGGCTGGTGCAACTGCAAGGCCGTGCCGAGCAGCGATCCGCCCAGCGCGGCAAAGGCCCACGACGACGCTGCGGCGCCGCCGGACGCGCGTGCCGGCCTCACCGGCAGACTCCAGAACTCATGATGCAAACCCTCCCTGTACTCACGCTCAGTGGCGCGTTAATTGCTTTGCTTCTGGGCTAGTATGCGTCTCACAAGAGACATCTTTTCGATGCAATCTCGCAGTACTGCACACAAAACGCATGTCCATTCACGCCGCACTCCACCACGTCACCCACTACAAATACGACCGCCCGGTGCAGTTGGGCCCGCAGGTCGTGCGCTTGCGTCCCGCGCCGCACTGCCGCAGCAACGTCATCTCGTATTCGCTGCAGGTCGAGCCGGCCGAGCACTTCGTCAACTGGATGCAGGACCCGTTCGCCAACTACCAGGCGCGGCTCGTGTTTCCGGAGAAGACGCGCGAGTTCAAGGTCACGGTCGACCTCGTCGTCGAGATGGCGGTCTACAACCCCTTCGACTTCTTCCTCGAGCCGCAGGCCGAGAACTTCCCGTTCAAGTACACCGCCTCGCAGGCCGAGGAACTCGCGCCCTACCTCGTCACCGAAGAACCCACGCCGCTGCTGTCGGCCTACCTCGGCAAGATCGAGCGCAAGGAGCAGCGCACCATCGACTTCCTGGTCGGCCTCAACCAGCAGGTGCAAAAGGACGTCAACTACCTGATCCGCATGGAGCCCGGCGTGCAGACGCCGGAAGAAACGCTCACCAGCGGCAGCGGCTCCTGCCGCGATTCGGGCTGGCTGCTGGTGCAGCTGCTGCGCCATTGCGGCCTGGCCGCGCGCTTCGTCTCGGGCTACCTGATCCAGCTCACGCCCGACGTGAAGGCGCTCGACGGCCCGAGCGGCACCACGGTCGACTTCACCGACCTGCATGCCTGGTGCGAAGTGTTCCTTCCGGGGGCGGGCTGGATCGGGCTGGACGCCACCTCGGGCCTGCTGGCCGGCGAAGGCCACATCCCGCTCGCCTGCACGCCCACGCCTTCGAGCGCCGCGCCCATCGAAGGCGCGGTGGACGAAGCCGAGGTCGACTTCGGCCATGAGATGAAGGTCACGCGCATCTACGAATCGCCGCGCGTGACCAAGCCCTACACCGAGGAGCAGTGGGCCGAGGTGCTCGCGCTCGGCGACGCGGTCGATGCGCGGCTGAAAGCCGGCGACGTGCGCCTCACGATGGGCGGCGAGCCCACCTACGTGGCCACCAGCGACCGCGACGCGCCCGAATGGAACACCGATGCGCTTGGCCCCACCAAGCGCGGCTATGCCACCGAGCTCGTGCACAAGCTGCGCGCCGAATACGGCCAGGGCGGCTTCCTGCACTTCGGCCAGGGCAAGTGGTATCCGGGCGAGCAATTGCCGCGCTGGGCGCTGTCGATCTTCTGGCGCGCCGACGGCCAGACACTCTGGCACGACCCCGAACTCTTTGCCGACGAGCGCGTGCCCACGCACTACACGAGCGAAGACGCGCGCCGCTTCACCACCGTGCTGGCGCACAAGCTCGGCATCACCGAGCGCTACATCCAGCCCGGCTACGAAGACGTCTATTACTACCTCTGGCGCGAACGCCGACTGCCGGTGAACGTCGACCCCTTCGAATCGAAGCTCGACGACGAGCTCGAGCGCGTTCGCCTGCGCCGCGTGTTCACGCAGAAGCTCGACGCGGTCATCGGCTACATGCTGCCGCTCGAACCCGCCAATGCCAATGCCGACGCGCCCGCACTCGAAGGCCCGGGCTGGAAGACCGGCCCCTGGTTCCTGCGCGACGACCGGCTCTACCTGATCCCGGGCGATTCGCCGATGGGCTATCGCCTGCCGCTCGATTCGCAGCCCTGGGCCAGCAAGGGCGACTACCCTTACCTTGTCGAGCGCGACCCGACCGCGCCGCGTGGCGCGCTGCCGAGCTCGGCCGACTACCGCGCGCGCTATGCCGTGCCTGCCGGCGGCGCAGCGGGCGCCGACCTGGGCGCGGTGCCCTATGCCTTCGGCGCGCCGCCGGTGGTGCCTGCGGCCCTGCGCATGCAGGCGCCGGGCGAGACGGCCGCAGCAGGCACAGCCGCGAGCGGCGATGCCGCCGCAGCCCACGCAGCAGCCAACCGCTCCTCCACAACGCCGCCCACGCGACAACCGGTGCGCGGCGAATCCGCCCACTGGGTCACGCGCACCGCGCTGTGCGTCGAAGTGCGCGACCCGCGCCGCGCCAACGGCCCCGCGGCCGAGAAGAAAGGCAGCGCCTCGGGCGTGCTCTACGTCTTCATGCCGCCGCTCGCGCGCCTGGAGGACTATCTCGACTTGGTCGCGGCCGTCGAAGCCACAGCCCGGCAGCTCGGCATGCGCATCGTGATGGAAGGCTATCCGCCGCCGCGCGATCCGCGCCTGAAGATGCTGGCCGTCACCCCCGACCCGGGCGTGATCGAAGTCAACATCCATCCGGCCCACAACTGGAAGGAACTGGTCGCCCACACCGAGTTCCTCTACAACGCCGCGTTCGAGACCCGCCTCTCGGCCGAGAAGTTCATGACCGACGGACGCCACACCGGCACCGGCGGCGGCAACCACTTCGTGATGGGCGGCGCCACGCCGGCCGACAGCCCGTTCCTGCGCCGGCCCGAGCTGCTCGCGAGCCTGCTGCTCTACTGGCACAACCACCCCTCGCTGAGCTACCTGTTCTCGGGCATGTTCATCGGCCCGACCAGCCAGGCGCCGCGCGTGGACGAGGCGCGCAACGACCAGGTCTACGAGCTCGAGATCGCGCTGAAGGAAATCGCGAGGAACCGCGAGATCCACGGCCAGAACATGCCGGCCTGGCTGGTGGACCGCACGCTGCGCAACATCCTGATCGACGTGTCGGGCAACACCCACCGCAGCGAGTTCTGCATCGACAAGCTCTACTCGCCCGACTCGAGCACCGGCCGCCTCGGCCTGCTGGAGCTGCGCGCCTTCGAGATGCCGCCGCATGCGCGCATGAGCATTGCGCAGCAGCTGCTCATTCGCGCGCTGGTCGCGCGCTTCTGGGACGAGCCGTACAAGGCGCCCGTCACCCGCTGGGGCACCGAGCTGCACGACCGCTTCCTGCTGCCGACCTTCGTCAAGATGGATTTCGACGACGTCATCAGCGAGATGCGCCAGGCCGGCTTCGCCTTCGATGCCGACTGGTTCGCGCCGCACCTGGAGTTCCGCTTTCCGCTGGTGGGCCAGGTGCAGGCCATGGGCGTGGAGCTGTCGCTGCGCAATGCGCTCGAGCCCTGGCACGTGATGGGCGAGGAAGGCTCGGCCGGCGGCACGGTGCGCTACGTCGATTCGTCGCTCGAGCGCATCGAGGTGCGCGTGACCGGCCTGAACGAAAGCCGCCACGTCATAACCGTCAACGGCAAGGTGCTGCCGCTGCAGCCCACGGGCACCGTCGGCGAATTCGTGGCGGGCGTGCGCTACAAGGCCTGGAACCCGCCGTCGGCCCTGCATCCGAGCATCGGCGCCCATGCGCCGCTGACCTTCGACATCGTCGACACCTGGATGAAGCGCTCGCTGGGCGGCTGCCAGTACTTCGTGGCCCACCCGGGCGGGCGCAACTACGACACCTTCCCGGTCAATGCCTACGAGGCGGAAAGCCGGCGCATGTCGCGCTTCACGCGCATGGGCCACACGCCGGGGCTGATGCGCACGCCGCCGGCCACCATCGAGCTCGCGGGCAGCCGCGAATTCCCGTTCACGCTCGATTTGCGGCGCTGAGAGGGGTTTGAAAAGCCCGCAAGAGGACATTCAGCACATCGCCCGCCATCCGGCCGGTGACGGCAATGTGACAATCCACCTCCTGTGGAACCCCTGAACGAATCCCTGTTCGACGCCCAGGCGCTGGAATTTCCAGCCGCCCTGGCGTCGGCGCTCGCGCCGGCCGCCCTGCCCGGCCACTTCGATGAACTGCGCGGGCAGGCCACGCCCGCGGTGCCGGCGCGGCCGGCCGCGGGGGCAGCGCCATTGGCGCCGATGCCGCCCACGCTCTACGACGCCGCGGCGCAGCCGCCGGGTCCGTCGCAGGCCCAATCCCAGACACAAACCCAAACGCAGACCCAGGTCCTTCAGACCGCCCCCGGTGACACCCCGCCCCTCACGCCTGCCTGGAACGCCTTCTTCGAGCAGCTCGGCCCGGGCGGATTCAACGACCTGCCAAGGCGCGCGGTCAGCCTCGAGCGGCAGATCCGGGACAACGGCGTCACCTACAACGTCTATGCCGACGCCGACGGGCCGCAGCGCCCCTGGTCGCTCGACCTGTTCCCGCTGATCGTCTCGCCCGAGAGCTGGGCCCAGATCGAGACCGGCGTGCTGCAGCGCGTGCGCGTGCTCGACCGCGTCATGGCCGATGTCTACGGCCCGCAGCAGCTGCTGGCCGAAGGCCTGCTGCCGGCGGCGCTGGTGTGCGGCCACCCCGGCTACCTGCGCGCCCTGCACGGCGTGAAGCCGCCGGGCGACACCTGGCTGCACATCGCGGCCTTCGACCTCGCCCGCGGGCCCGACGGCAACTGGTGGGTGGTGTCGCAGCGCACCCAGGCACCCTCGGGCCTGGGCTACCTGCTCGAGAACCGCCTGGCCATCACGCGCCAGTTCCCGCAGGCCTTCGAGGCCCTGCAGGTGCAGCGCCTGGCCGCCACCTACAGCGCCATGATGGACGGCCTGCAGGGCATGTGCCCGGCCGGCGCGCCGCCGCACATCGCGCTGCTGACGCCCGGCCCCTACAACGAGACCTACTTCGAGCATGCGTACCTCGCGCGCTACCTGGGCCTGACGCTGGTCGAGGGCAGCGACCTCACGGTGCGCGACCAGCGCCTCTACCTCAAGACCCTGCAGGGGCTGCGGCCGGTGCATGGCCTCATCAAGCGGCTGGACGACCAGTTCCTCGACCCGCTCGAGCTGCGCCCCGATTCCACGCTGGGCGTGCCGGGCCTGCTGCAGGCAATTCGCGCCGGCAATGTGCTGGTGGCCAACATGCCGGGCTCGGCCTTCCTCGAATCGCCCGCGCTGCTGGGCTTCCTGCCCGGGCTCGCGCGCCGCCTCATCGGCGAAAAGCTCAAGCTGCCGGCCCTGCCGACCTGGTGGTGCGGCGAGCGCGCCGCGCTCGAGGCGGTACTGCCGCAGCTGGGCGACTGCGCCATCAAGCCCACCTATCCCGGGTCGGACGGGCAGACCAGCTTCGACGCTGTGCTCGGCAGCCAGCTGAGCCGGCGCCAGCTCGACGAATGGGCCGGCCGCATCGTGCGCGAGGGCGAGGCTCACACGGTCCAGAGCTACCTGCCGCTGTCGCAGATGCCCACCTGGGCCAACGACATGGGCCCCGGCCACATCGCGCCGCGCGCGATGCTGCTGCGCGTTTTCGCGGTGAGCGACGGGCCGCAGTCCTGGCGCGTGCTGCCGGGCGGGTTGGCGCGGCTGGCGGGCCGCGATGCGCAGATCGCCTCCATGCAGCGCGGCGGCAGCAGCGCCGACGTGTGGGTGCAGACGCACGGCGAAGTCGACCGCACCACGCTGCTGCAGCCGCATGCCACGCCGGCCTCGCTCGCGCGGCATCGCGCGCCCGTGACCAGCCGCGCGGCCGAGAACATGTTCTGGCTCGGCCGCTACACCGAGCGCGCCGAGAACGCCGTGCGCCTCGCGCGCCTCACGCTCAACCTGCTGGGCAGCGAAGACCAGTCGTCGCGCCCGCTGCTCGACTGGCTGCACCGCATGGCGCTGCGCAATGCGCTGGTGCCGGCCGAGGCGCCGAGCGCGCCGCAGTCGCGCCGCGTGTTCGAACGCGCGCTGATCGCAGAGCTCGGCGACGTGGAGCGCGGCGGCAGCGTGGGCTTCAGCCTGCGCTGCATCCGGCAGGCCGCCGCCGCCGTGCGCGAACGGCTCTCGCAGGACACCTGGAACCAGATCGTGCGTGCCGAGGCCGACTTTTTGCGGCGCGCGGCCGAGCAGGCCGGCGAAGGCAGCTTCGCCACCGGCGCCGCGCTGCGCGCGCTCGAATCCGCCAGCACCGCGCTCGCCGCCATGACCGGCGCGCAGACCGACCGCATGACGCGCGACGACGCCTGGCGCCTGCTGTCGATCGGCCGCCACATCGAGCGGCTGGGCTTTCTTTCGAGCGCGCTGGAGGCCGGTTTCGAGAACGGCGCCGTGCACGAGGTGAGCGGCTTCGAAGCGATGGTGGCGCTGTTCGACAGCACCATCACCTTCCACGCCCGCTACCAGCAGCGGCGCGACGTGGCCACGCTGGTCGACCTGCTGGTGCTCGATGCCGAGAACCCGCGCTCGCTGGCGTGGGTCACGCAGACGCTGCGCGGGCGCATTGCGCGCCTGGCCGGCAGCGCGCCCGGCAAGCTCACCGCGCTGTCGTACGAGCTGCCCGATCCCGCCGCCTGGACGCTCGAGCATCTCTGCGCGGCCGGCGCCGAGGCCAACTACCCGGCGCTGGTCGAGCTTCTGGCCAATTGCGAGACTGCGGCCTACCATGTCTCCGACGCCGTCGGCACGCGCTACTTCACGCTGACCTCCGAATCGCTGCGCTCGGTCGGCGCCTGAGGCAGGACGGCCCGGCGCCGCTTTGCATTGCAGCTCCACAGGACCCCCATGCTCCTTCACGTCACGCACGAAACCCGCTACGAATATTCGCCCGCGGTCGAGACCGCGCAGCACCTGGCGCACCTGAAGCCGCTGGCCACCGGCTCGCAGCGGCTCGTGAGCCACAAGCTCGCGATCGAGCCGCAGCCCGCGCAGCGCAGCGAAGTGCCCGATGTCTACGGCAACACGCGCGCCTTCTTCGCGCTCGAGGCCACGCACGACAGCCTCGTCGTCACGGCCGAAAGCGTGGTGGAAACCGGAGCGCCGCAGCTCGCGCCCGGCATTGCGCGCGAGCTGCCCTGGGAAGCCGTGCGCGAGCGCTTCCGCTACCGCAAGGACGCCACCTTCGACCCGGCCTCGGAGTTCGTGTTTCCGTCGCCCTACGTGCCGCGCCACGACGACTTCGCGGCCTATGCGCGCGCGAGCTTCGCGCCCGAGCGACCGACCTTTGACGTGGCCATGGACCTCACCGAGCGCATGTACCGCGACTTCGCCTACGACGCCGACAGCACCGAGATCAACACACCCGCCGCCGAGGCGCTGGCGCAGCGCAAGGGCGTGTGCCAGGACTTCGCCCACATCATGATCGCCTGCTTCCGCGTCATGGGCCTGCCGGCACGCTACGTGAGCGGCTACCTTCTCACGCAGCCGCCGCCGGGCCAGCCACGGCTGGTGGGCGCCGACGCCTCGCACGCCTGGGTGTCGGTCTACCTGCCGGGCGCGGGCGACGGTCCTGAAAGCACTGGCGGCTGGGCCGACTTCGACCCCACCAACGGGCGCCAGCCCGGCGAAGACTATGTCGCACTCGCGATCGGCCGCGACTACTCCGACGTCTCGCCGATGCGCGGCGTGCTGCACGGCGGCGCGCGCCACACGCTCAAGGTGGGGGTGACGGTGCGGCCTATCGAAGAGTTGCGCGCGCAGGCCGAAGAGGCGGCGCAGTCACAATCACAGATTCAATTGCAACCCACTGAAAAGGATCTTCAATGAGCGTTTACGACAAGCTTTCCAGCCTCGGCATCACCCTGCCCCCGGTCGCCGCCCCCGCCGCGGCCTACGTGCCCTTCGTGCGCACCGGCAACCTCGTTTTCCTCTCGGGCCACATCGCCAGGAAAGACGGCAAGGTCTGGGCCGGCCAGCTCGGCGCAGACATCGGCACCGAAGAAGGCAAGCAGGCCGCGCGCGCCATCGCCATCGACCTGCTCGGCACGCTGCATGCGGCCGTGGGCGACCTGAACAAGGTCACGCGCATCGTCAAGGTCATGAGCCTGGTCAACTCCGTGGGCACGTTCACCGAACAGCACCTC
The DNA here is from genome assembly GCF_003951285.1 of Variovorax beijingensis. Classification (GTDB taxonomy): domain Bacteria; phylum Pseudomonadota; class Gammaproteobacteria; order Burkholderiales; family Burkholderiaceae_C; genus Variovorax; species Variovorax beijingensis. Next base: position 63,311 of record NZ_RXFQ01000021.1, read on the forward strand.
GTGACCAACGGCGCGAGCGAGTTCTTCGCCGAAGTGTTCGGCCCCGAGAAGGGCGCGCATGCGCGCAGCGCGTTCGGCGTGGCACAGGTGCCGATGGGCGCCTGCGTCGAGATCGAGCTGATCGCCGAAGTCGCCTGAGCGGCCGGCGCGTACGCGGCGCCTAGGCCGGCTGCGACGAGCCCCGCACCACAAGTTCTCCGGGCAGAAAAAGCTGGCGCGGCGCGGCATCCAGCCCCCGCAGCCGCTCGATCAGGCAGGTGGCGGCCGTGCGGCCGATGGCGTCGGTCGGCTGCGCCACGGTGCTCAGGCCGGGGCCGATCAGCGAGGCCCATTCGGGATCGTCGAAGCCCACAAAGCCCAGGTCCTGCCCGAACTGCCAGCCCAGCCGCGCCATCGACTGCGCGATGCGCAGCGTGACCACCGCGTTGCCGGCGACCACGGCCGGGCGGCGCCCCCGTTTGGCGCGCTGGCGAAGGGCACGCAATGCCTCGTCGAGCGCATCGCTGTCGCCCTCGACGCTTTCGAACACCTCGCCCGCCACGCGCGGCTCGTGCGCGGCCACGCAGGCACCGAAGGCGGCCGTGCGCTCGCGCCGCGAGCTCACGCCCTTCTGCGGCTCCGTCACATAGAGCAGTTCGCGGTAGCCGCCCTCGACCAGGTGGCCGCAGGTGTCCCGCATGGCCGAATGGTTGTCGAGCGAGACGAAGTCGGTGTGCATGCCGGTGTGGCGGCGGTCCACCAGCACCGCGGGCTTGCCGTGCAGCGTGACCGCGTCGACCACGTTGCTGCCGCGGCCCAGGGTGTTGAGGATGAAGCCGTCGACCTGGTAGCCCGCAAGCGCATCGATGGCCTCGCGCTCGCGTTCGCTCTCGTTGCCCAGGTTGAACAGCATCACCAGGTAGCCGGCGTCCTGGCATGCCTTCTCGGCGCCGCGCAGCACGGCCACCGAATAGGGGTTGGTGATGTCGGCCACGATCAGGCCGATGAGGCGCGAGCGCCCGTGGCTCAGCGCCTGCGCCATCGGGCTGGGGGTGTAGGCCAGCTTGGCGATGGCCGCCTCCACGCGCGCCGCGATGTCGCGGCTCAGCAGGCGCTCGCGGTGGTTGAGAAAGCGCGAGACCGTGGCCTTGGAAACGCCCGCCGCCTGGGCGACGTCGGCGATGGTGGCGCGGCCGCTCGGATTCATGTCTTCGCTCCTTCCCCTCCGCCGCTTGCCCCCACCCCTGCCCTCCCCCGGGAGGGGAGGGAGAAAATCCTCGAGGGCCTCATGCCGCCGCCGTGTCGTACGGCGCAGTCGGCTTCTCGCCCGCCAGCACCTGCAGCAGGTTGGTCGTCGCGAGTTCCGCCATGGCGTGCCGCGTCTCGTGCGTGGCCGATCCGATGTGCGGCAGTGGCGTCACGCGCGGATGCGTGCGCAATGGCGAATCGGCGGGCAGCGGCTCCTTCGCGAACACGTCGAGGCCGGCCGCGCGCAGCGTGCCGTGGTCCAGCGCGTGCAGCAGTGCATCTTCGTTCACCGTGGCGCCGCGGCCGCCGTTGATGAAGGACGCGCCGGGCTTCATGCGCGCGAAGAAGGCCGCGTCGATCATGCCGCGCGTCGCGTCGGTCAGCGGCAGCATTGCCAGCACGATGTCCGAACGCGCGAGCAGCTCGTCGAGCGGCGTGTGCGTGGCGCGGCCCCGCAGCTCGGGCGCCTGCGCGGCCAGGTCGACCGGCCGGCGCGCGTGATAGAGCACCGGCATGCCGAACCCGAGCGCGGCGCGCCGAGCCACGGCCTGGCCGATGCGGCCGAAGCCGAGGATGCCGAGCGTCTTGCCGTGCACGTCGGTGCCGAAGAGTTCTTCGCCGATGTTCTTCGTCCAGCGGCCTTCGCGCACGAGGTTCGAGAGCTCGACCACGCGGCGCTGCGTGGCCATCAGGATCGCGAACACCGTGTCGGCCACGGTCTCGGTCAGCACGTCGGGCGTGTGGCACAGCACGATGCCGCGCCTGTTCAGTTCCGCGAGCGGATAGTTGTCGACGCCGACCGACACGCTCGAAATCACCTGGAGCTGCGGCGCCGCGTCGAGCAGCGCCGCATCGACCGTGTGGCTCGCACCGATCAGTCCATGCGCGCTGCGCAGCGCGGCGGCAAAGGCCTCGGGCTCCTTGCGCGGATCGGCCACGGTCACATGGTGCGCGGCCTGCAAGCGCGCCAGCTGATCCTCAGGCAAGGGCCGGAAGACCAGCACGTTCTTTTTCGTCGTCATGGTCAGAGTCCCGCTTCTTCGAGTTGCGCGCGCGTCGGCAAGCCTTCGGTGTCGCCCAGCACCTGCACCGCACGCGCGCCGATCCATGCGCCGCGGCGCACGGCCTCGGGCACGCTCTTGCCTTCGAGCAATGCGCTCACCACGCCGGCCGCGAAGCCGTCGCCCGCGCCCACAGTGTCGATCACTTCCTTCACCGGAAAGCCATCGACGCGGCCGATGCCGGCCACGTCGCTGTCGTAGTAGGCACCGGCGGCGCCGAGCTTGACTACCACGAGCTTCGCGCCGCGCTGGCGGTAGAAATGCGCAACGCCTTCCGGCGTGCTCTCGCCGGTCAGCAGCAGGCCTTCCTCGATGCCCGGCAGCACCCAGTCGGCACGCGAGGCCAGCTCGTTGATCCAGTGGCGCATGGTCTCGGTCGACGGCCACAGCGTGGGGCGCAGGTTGGTGTCGAACGAGATCGTGCGGCCGGCCGCGCGCATCACTTCCATGGACTTGAGCGCGGCCTGCAGGCTGGTCTCGGAGATGGCCGCGAACACGCCCGTGGCATGCAGGTGGCGCGCCGAGCGCAGCCAGGCCTCATCGACGTCGGCCGGCCCCATCTGGCTCGCGGCCGAGCCCTTGCGGTGGTATTCGACCGGCGGATCGCTGCCATCGGTGACGCGGCCCTTGAACTGGAAGCCGGTGCGCTGCGCCGGATCGCAGATGACGTGCGAGCAGTCGATGCCCTCGCCCTTCATCGCCGCGATCAGGTAGCGCCCCATCGAGTCGGTGCCCAGGCGGCTGGCCCAGCCCACCTTGAGCCCCAGGCGCGAAAGGCCGATGGCCACGTTGGTCTCGGCGCCGGCCGTGCGCTTGTGGAACGCCTGCGCGTCCTCCAGCGGGCCGGGCCGGTCGGCCACGAGCAGCAGCATGGCTTCGCCGAACAGGGCAACGTCGAAAGCAGCGGGTTCTGTCATGTGTTTCTCCCTAGGCCCGCGCGGCGCGGATGAAGTCGACCTGCGCGCGCACGACGGCCGGCAGGTCGTCGCCGGCCAGAGGATATTCGATGGCGTGCGGCACATCGGCAGGCAGCGCGCGCAGCACCGCGCGCCACGGCGCGGCCGAGTCGGCCAACGGCACCGCCACCCACTTGTGCGGCAGCCGCTGCGCGCCCTTGCAGTGCACGTAGCGCACGCGGCGGCCCAGCGCCTGTGCAGCCTGCAGCGGGCATTCGCCGAGCCAGTGCCAGTTGCCCATGTCGAAGGTCATGCCGAGCTCGACGCCAGCGCGGTCGGCCGCATCGAAGAAGGCCTGCAGCGCGGGCAGCGTGCCGGCGCGCACGGTCTGGTCGTTCTCGATCAGCAGTTCGACGCGGGTTTCCGAAAGCTGCACCTTCAGCCCCCAGAGCGAGCCGTGCGAAGACGCACGAAAGTCGCCGATCGACATCTTGAGCCGCCGGGCGCCGAGCCTGGTTGCGGCCGCGATGCCGCGTGCCAGCGCGGCGCTGTCGAGCCAGCCGCCTTCGGCCCAGAGCCCCTCGGGACTCGAATACACCGAGGCCAGGCCCGCCAGCGAAGGCAGCTCCGCCTCGGCATTGCGCAGCAGCTCGCCGCGCACCTCGACCGAATCGGCACCGGCCTCCAGCGCCATCTGCGCGCACCAGAGCTGCCCATGCCTGCCCACCTCGGCCGCACCGAAGGACGACAGAGAAACAAGTACCTGGAAGGACATCAGTGGGCCTGGTGGGAACTCAGGATCTGGCCGAGGAACTGGCGCGTGCGCTCGTCCTTCGGATTGCCGAAGAACTCCTGCGGCGGCGCCTGCTCGACGATCTTGCCGTCGGCCATGAAGATCACGCGGTCGGCCACGCTGCGGGCAAAGCCCATCTCGTGCGTCACGCACAGCATGGTCATGCCGTCTTCGGCCAGGCCGATCATGGTGTCGAGCACTTCCTTGACCATCTCGGGGTCGAGCGCCGAGGTGGGCTCGTCGAACAGCATGATCTTGGGCGCCATGCACAGCGCCCGCGCGATCGCCACGCGCTGCTGCTGGCCGCCCGAGAGCTGGCTGGGGTACTTGCCGGCCTGCTCTGGAATGCGCACGCGCGTGAGGTACTTCATGGCCACCTCTTCGGCCTGCGCCTTTGTCATGCCGCGCGAGCGCATCGGCGCGAGCGTGCAGTTCTCCAGGATGGTGAGGTGCGGAAACAGGTTGAACTGCTGGAACACCATGCCCACTTCGGCGCGCACCGCGTCCACGTTCTTGCCGCCGGCCGTGAGCTCGATGCCATCGACCACGATGCGGCCCTTCTGCACCGTCTCGAGCCGGTTGATGCAGCGGATGAGCGTCGATTTGCCCGAGCCCGAAGGCCCGCAGATCACGATGCGCTCGCCCTGGCGCACCGACAGGTCGATGCCGGTCAACACCTGGAATTCACCGTACCACTTGTTGACCGCTTCCATGCGGATGATCGATTCCGTCGTCATGCCAGGATTCCTTCTTCTTCAGCCTTCGAAGCTCACTGCATCTTGGGCAGGTCGGCCTGCAGCCACTTCTGGTAGAGCTTGTTGAGCTCGCCGTTGGCGGTGTTCTTTGCGACGAATTCGTTCACGGCCTTGGCCAGCTCTTCCTGGCCCGGACGCATCGCGATGCCCATCGACTGCTGCACCAGCGTGAACTTGTTCTCGTAGGTGCCGGCGGGCACGCGCTTGGCGATCTGCGCCGCCACGGTGACCGAACAGCCGATCGCATCGACCTGGCCCGAGATCAGCGCCTGCATGGCCGAGGCATCGTCGTCGAAGCGGCGGATCTCGGTGCCTTCGGGCGCGGCCTTGGTCACGGCCACGTCTTGCGTGGAGGCACGGGCCACGCCCACGCGCAGGCCCTTCAGGTCGCCGGCTGCCTTGATGGGGGTCTTGGTGGCGCCGTACAGCACGATGGTCGCGGCCGCGTAGGGCTGCGAGAACTGCACCTGCTTGGCGCGCTCGGGTGTGATGGCCAGCGAAGCGACCAGCACATCGACCTTGTTGGTCAAGAGGAAGGGAATGCGGTTCGGGCCGGTTACCGGCACGATGTTGGCCTTGACGCCCCAGTCCTTGGCCAGCAGCCTGGCCACGTCGGCGTCGTAGCCGTCGGGCTGGTTCTGCGCATTGGTGGTGCCGTAGGGCGGAAAGTCGACCAGCATGCCGATGGTGATCTCGCCCTTCTTCTTGATGTCGGCCACGGCCTGTGCCGAGGCGAAGGGTGCGAACACGGTGAGCGCGGCGCCCAATCCCAGGGATGCGAGGGATGCCAGCGTTGCGCGGCGGGTGGTGGTACGGGTCATGGGAATGTGTCTCCTGGATAAAGAAGGAATCGACGAGAAAGGAAAAGGAATCAGCGGGCCAGCGCCCGCGCGCGCTTGCGCTCCATGCGGGCGGCGAGCAGCGACAGCGGCCAGCAGATCGCGAAGTAGATGGCGGCCACCACCGAGAACACGACCAGCGGCTGGAAGGTGGCGTTGTTGACGATCTGCCCGGCGCGCGTGACCTCGACGAAGCCGATGATCGCGGCGAGCGACGTGCCCTTGATGATCTGCACCACGTAGCCCACCGTGGGCGCGAGCGCGATCTTCAGCGCCTGCGGCAGCACCACGTCACGCATGCGCGCCGCGTACTTGAGGTTGAGCGCCTGCGCCGCCTCCCACTGGCCGCGCGGAATGGCCTCGATGCAGCCGCGCCAGATCTCGCCGAGGAAGGCGGCGCTGTTGAGGATGAGCGCGACGCCGGCCGCCACCCAGGGGTTGATGTCCAGCCCCAGCACCGGCGCGCCGAAGAACACCAGGAACAGCTGCAGCAGCAGCGGCGTGCCCTGGAAGATCTGGATGAAGGTGGTCGACACGCCGCGTGCCCACGCCGATTCCGACGTGCGCATGAGCGCGATGGCGAGCCCCAGGATTGCGCCGCCCACGAAGGCGATGGCCGACAGCGCCAATGTCCACTTGGCCGCTTCGAGGATGAAAAGGAATTCGGGAAAGCCGAAGGTACGCATGGTTTTTTCCTGCTCCGCTCTGGGGCCTGCTACCGGCGGTCCGGGTAGTTGAGCGTGCGCTTGTAGATCAGCTTGAACATCGCCGAGAAGGCCAGCGCCAGCGCAAGATAGATGGCGGCCACCACGATGTAGATCTCGAAGCTGCGGAAGGTCTGCGACTGCAGGTTGGCGGCCACCGAGGTCAGGTCGTCGGCCGAGATGACCGACACCACGGCCGAGCTCAGCATCAGCAGAATGAACTGGCTCGTGAGCGCCGGGTAGATGGCCTTGAGCGCCGGCTTGATGATCACGAAGCGGAAGATCTCCCAGGGCTTGAGGTTGAGCGCCCTGCCCGCCTCGATCTGCCCCTTGGGAATCGACTCGATGCCCGCGCGGATGATTTCCGTCGCGTAGGCGCCAAGGTTCACCACCATGGCCACCAGCGCGGCCGTCTGCGGCGACCAGCGCAGCCCGATGGCCGGCAGCGCGAAGAAGAAAAAGAACAGCTGCACCAGGAACGGCGTGTTGCGGATCACCTCGATGTAGGCGTTGATGAAAAAGCGCAGCCAGCCCGGCCCCGAGGTCTTGCCCCAGGCACAGAAGATCGCGACCACCAGGCCCAGCAGCGTGGCCACGAGCGAGAGCTGGATCGTGATCCAGGTGCCCTTGAGCAGCAGCGGCCAGGCAGCGAAGACGGCGTCGAATTGAAACTGGTAGTTCATGGGTGGGGCGAGCACGGCGTGGCCGTGCGCATGCCTCGAAAGCAATGCTTGCAGCTTATATGAAACCGGTTTCAGGCCAAGGCAGGGATTTCCCTAGGTCGGTCTTTCGACGGCCCTTCTGCCTACACTCGCGCGATGCTGAATACATCCGAGGCCACCGAGCGTGCACGGGCACTTGCACCCCCTGCCGTGCAGCATTTCAGGCAGGCCCTGCTCTGGCCCCTGCGGCTGGTGCCGGCCCCCGATGCCAAGCCCACGCACCACGGCCCCTGGCACGTGCTGCGCGAGATGGGCGATGCTTCTCCCTGGCGCGAGGAGATCGACGAATACACCGGCGACAGCAGCCGCTTCCACGAGCGGCACTACAACGAATTCGTGAGCTTCCTGCCGTACGTGCAGCGCTTTCTCTACGGCGAGGGCCGCTCGAAGAACAGGGACGGCGCGGATACCGGCAGCGACGGCGATTCGCCGATGCGCGTCTTCCGCCGCCGCGACATTGCGGCCGTGCGCGTGGTCGCAGAGGCCGGCAACGCGCCGATCACGCTCGACGTAGTGCATTGCGACCTGTATTTCTTCTTCGACATCGACGTGGTGCTGCTCAACCTCGAGGTCGGCGCCGACCACCTGAGCCTCGCCCAGGCGCAGGACCTGCTCTACCGCTTCGGCCGCGCCTATCCCGCGGGCTGGAACGCCGAGGGCGGTGCGCTGCACTGCATGGCCAGCGTCGAATGGCTGGCCGCCGACGGCAGCGTGCTCGCGCGGTCGGATGCGCAGCAGCGCGAAGCCTTTCTCTCGCACGTGGCCCAGCACCGCGCGCCGCGCATCTCGGCCCACTGGGCCTACCTGATGCAGCCGCTGGTGAGCGACCATTCCGAAGACCCCGGCGTGCTGCGCTACCGCCAGATCGAGTACTACCGCATGCCGGTGATGGCCTACCTTTCACTCGACGATCCCAAGCGCCTCACGCGCAACGACTTCATCCGGCTCGGGCTCGTCACCGGCGCGGCCGAAGCCGATGCGGCGCAGCATGCCCACCTGCCCTACGCGGAGCAGCACCTGGCCGACTTCGAGCACCGCTACTGCTACGACCGCTTCTGGGTCGATGCGGGCGCCGCGCCCAACACGCGCTACCTGTGCAACGGCCATGCGCTCATCGTGGTGGGCGATGCACGCTCGGAATTCTTCTGCTGCCGCGACCGCGGCGTGCTCGCGCAGTTCCGCCACCAGCACTTCCTGCTGTTCCTGATTGCGCACTTCCAGAAGGCGGCGCTGCTGATGTTCTCGGACCAGCTGGTCGAGGCGCTCAAGCGGCTCGACATCCACAGCACGCCGAGCGTGAAGCAGTTCAAGCGCGCGATCCGCTCGAGCTTCGAGCGCTTCCTGCGCTTCACGCACCGCTACTGGTTCCACGAGATCTCGGAGCAGGCCCAGGTGCGGGCGCTGTCCCACATGTGCACCGCGCACCTCGGGCTCGACCCGCTCTACGACGAGGTCAAGGCACGCATCGCCGACATGAACACCTACCTGGACGCCGACAGCCTGCGCCGGCAGGCCAGCACCGTGGTGCGGCTCACGGTGGTCACGCTGTTCGGCCTGATCGGCACGGTGACCACGGGCTTCCTCGGCATGAACCTGCTGGCCGAGGCCGACGCGCCGCTGTGGCGCAAGGCGATCTGGTTCGGCGTGGTGTTCGTCTTCACGACCTGGCTCACGATCTACACGATGGTGAAGTCGCAGCGGCTGTCGGACTTCATCGACGCGCTGTCGAACGACCGGCTGAGCCTGAAGGGCAAGCTGGCCGCGCTGGCGCGCGTGTGGCGGCGCGGCGCGGACTGAGCGGTCAGAAGACGATCTTCGCGCTGGGCACCGCGCGGATCGGCACGCCGAAGCTCGTGATGTCCGACAGCGTGGCGTTGTGGTGCGCGCGGATGAAGTCGCCGGTGGCGTGCGGCTTGTCGTGCGAGGTGTGCGCGTCGGCCGCGAGCACGACCTCGTAGCCCAGCGCGGCGGCTCGGCGCGCGGTGGTGTCCACGCAGAACTCCGACGAGTAGCCGCAGATCACCACGCACTGCACCGCATGCCCCGCGAGCCATGCCTGCAGCGGCGTGCGCAGGAACGAGTCGGGGGTGGCCTTGCGGATCTTCGTGTCACCGGAATCGACCTCCAGCGCGCTCGAAAGCTGCCAGCGCTCGGAGTCGAATTCGAGGTCGACGGCGTTCTCGTGCTGGATGAAAGCCACCGGCACGCCTGCGGCACGGGCACGCGCGGTGAGGTCATTGACCCGCTGCGCGACCTCGGCGGCCTCATGGGGACGCGGCAGGTCGTCATAGAGGCCGCGCTGCATGTCGATGACGAGAACGGCAGTTTTCATGGGGGAGGAGAAGGCAGGACCCTGGACCGCCCCGAGTATGACGCCGGCGCCCGCCGGACGGCGCCTTCTTCAATTCCAGGCGCTCACCTCCAGCCGCACCTTGCCGCTGATGCCGGGCGCCGCCGGTGCCGCGCCCAGGCTCGAAAGCGGCACGATGAACTGCAGCTTGCCGTCGGCCAGCTGCTTCGGGCTCATCGGCAGCGAGGCCTGTCCCGCGGTGTCAGTCTGCCAGCCGTACTTCACGTTCCAGTTCTGCGCCGCGTCGCCGGCCTGGGGCGGCGCGATCTCGATCACCAGCGTGTCGCGGAACAGCGAACTGCCTTCGTAGTGGCCGTCGAGCCAGAACTTCTTGTTCACCTGGTAGTCGGGCACGCGCACGCCGAGCGTCATCGCGTAGGCCAGCGTCGGCCGGTCCTGCTTCACGCGCGCCTTGTTGGCAAGGAACACGGTCGAGAGATAGATCGAGCGGCGCTCCGGCTTTTCGGGGTCGGTCAGCTCCTTGTGCGTGCGGCAGGCGGGCGAGTCTTCCTCGGCCACGCGCCGGCTCAGGTACCAGCGCTTGCCGCGCGGCGCGGCCAGCAGTTCGACCTGGTAGAGCGCGTCGACGTCGGCGTCCTTGGGCAGGTCCGGCGGCAGCGTCACGCCGTCGACCTCGAACCAGAGATCGACGCGCACGTCGCCGAACAGGAAGCGCACGAGGTTCTGGTAGGCCTCCTCGGAATTGACGATGCCGAAGTAGCCCGAGTGCGAGCGAAAGGCGTAGGCGGTGGCCACCGGCTTGCTGCGCTTCGCATCGTCGATGGACCAGAGCGAGGCGTTCTCGATGCGCACCAGCCCATCGCTGCCGTGGCCCGCGAACATGCGCGAGAGGCCCTTGGCGGCCTCGTAGTCGCCGCGGTTGGAGCCCACCATGCAGAAGAAGCGATCGGCCGGAAACGCGGAGGCCGGCAGGTAGTCCATGCGGCCGTCGACCGGCGCCGCGTCCATGAACTCCGACATCCGCTCGCGGTTGAAGGTATTCATCTCGTTGGCCGTGAGCCAGGCCGGCACGTTGATGCCGCCCATGTCGATGCCGTTGTGCGGCGTGGCGTAGGTGAACACCTTGTCGACGCAGGCGCGCGCCGCCGCATCGCCGAGCGCCGGGTTCTGCAGGAAGGCCCGCACCACCAGGCCCCCCATCGAATGCGCCACCAGGTAGCAGCGGAAGTCGGCCGCCGAGAAAGCGGGCCCCTCGCGCAGCGCCACCAGGTCGCGCACGCGAAGAATCAGCTTGCTCAAACCCTGCGCGTAGATTTTCACGTCGCGCGACTTGCCGTCGCCCAGCAGTTCCGAGCCGCTGTCGTAGTAGCGGTAGATGACGATCGATGCGGCCGGAATGCCGTCCACGTCCTTGCCGGTTTCGTCGGGCGAAGGCTTCCAGTCGTTGTCGAGGATGTCCAGGCCATTCTGGTAGACGCTCTGGTACTGGAAGTCGGCCAAAAGGCGCACCACCGGCGATTCGAAGACGAACTTCTGCGCCGGCGCATCCTTCTTCACGGTGGCGCGGTAGACGGTGGAGCCCACGTTGAATCCGCAGAACGGATCGGCCGCGGTGTCGTCGCGCTCGGCCTCGGTCATGGCGTAGCCGCGCACGTAGATGATGGGATAGCGGTTGCTGCTCATGGTGTGGTCGCCTCCTTCAGGCCCGCGGCACGCGGTACCTTTTCAGTGTGCCGCGCAGCGCCGGGCCAGGCCATAGAACGCATGGCATACGACGAGCGGCGCGAAAATGTCCCTGTGCGCCGAATGTTTCTGCCGCTGAAACCATTGGCGGCCGCGCGCCGGCTAAGCTCGCGCCGCAAAAACCCGACCACATCGCAGCCCATGAACGACGCTCCCCGTCTCTCGATTCCTCTTCTGAAGCGCCGTCTTCGCAGCTATGGCACCTCGCTCTTCGCGGCCGGCTGCGCACTGGTCGCGGGCTGCGCCAGCAGCAGCGGGTGCGAGGCGCGCTACGACGCATCGCCGCAGTTCAAGGGCTGCAACTTCCAGAACCTGCCAAACCCGGACGTGCGGCCTTCGGCCAGCGGATGGCGGATCTGGTCGCGATTCATCGTCGGCGACAAGGTCGGCACCGTGCCGGTCGACCCGATCCCGGTGCGCATGCTGGCCACCGCCGACCTGGAGGCACTCGACCCCAAGGCCAACCACGTGGTGCGGCTCGGCCATTCGTCGCACCTGCTCAAGCTGCAGGGCAAGTACTGGCTGATCGATCCCGTGTTCAGCGAGCGCGCGTCGCCGTTCACCTGGGTGGGCCCCAAGCGCTTCCACAAGCCGCCGCTCAGGCTCGAGCAGTTGCCGCCCATCGAAGGCCTGATCCTCTCGCACGACCACTACGACCACCTCGACGTGGCCACCATCGAGTACCTGGCGCAGCGCGTGCAGCGCTACTTCGTGCCGCTGGGCGTGCGCGCGCGGCTGGTGGCCATGGGCGTACCCGCGGAGCGCGTGACAGAGCTCGACTGGTGGCAGGGCGGCGAGCACGACGGCGTCAAGCTCACCGCCACGCCGGCACAGCACTTCTCGGGCCGAACGCTGACCGACCGCGACCGCACGCTGTGGGCGTCATGGGTGGTGCAAAGCGGCGAGCAGCGCATCTTCTACAGCGGCGACTCGGGCTACTTTCCGGGCTTCAAGCAGATCGGCGAGCGCTTCGGCGGCTTCGACCTGGCGCTGATGGAAAACGGCGCCTACGACGCCTACTGGCCCGCCGTCCACATGACGCCCGAGCAGAGCGTGCAGGCCTTCGAGGACCTGCGCGGCAAGGTGCTCTATTCGGTGCACAACACCACCTTCGACCTCGCCTTCCACACCTGGCACGATCCGCTGGACCGCATTGCCGACCTGTCGCAGGCAAAGAAGATCGAACTCGCCACGCCGGTGATCGGCGAGGTGCTCACGGTGGGAAAGGCCCGCACCAACGAGCGTTGGTGGCAGGGCCTGCGCTAGGGCGCGGGGGCTTTAGCCGCGTTCCTTGCGCTCGCGCGCCCGGCGCTGCTGCCGGGTTTCGTTGGCCTGCGCCGCGATGCGGTCCTTCTCGCGCTGCTTGGCCCCGCGCTTCAGGCGCATGCGCCGGCCGAACCAGAAGCTGGCAAGGCCCGTGACCACCGCAATGAAGAGGCCGATGACGCTGATGTCGATGCCTCCCATCACAGCACCCGCACGATGCTCGCCGGCTTGAAGCCGAGGTCGGCCGCCTTGCCCTTGCGCGCACGGCTGCCGCGCGCGTTGTTGAGCGTGCGGATCTCCAGCGTTTCATCGCGCTCCTTGCCGCCGCGGCCGATGCCTTCGATCTTCACGCTGCGCGTGAAGGCCGCGGCACCCGCGAGCGTGTCCTTGGCGTCGAGGTCGATCAGCGTGAGCCCGCGGCCGCCCTTGGGCAGGCTCTTGAGCTCGGCAATGTCGAAGGTCAGGATGCGGCCGCCGGTCGAGGCGCAGGCCACGTGCGTGGCGGCCGGCATCGGCTCGGCGCCGCTCGCGCCGCCCACCAGCGACGGGCGGCAGAGCTGCTCGCCCTCGCCCACGTCGATGAAGGCCTTGCCGCCGCGCTGGCGCGACATCATGTTCTCGACGGTGGCAATGAAGCCGTAACCGCCGGTGTTGGCCAGCAGCAGGCTGGCGCCCACCGGGCCCGCGAAGAAGTGCGTGACGTGCGTGCCGGCATCGAGCTCGATCAGCGTGGTCACGGGCTGGCCGTCGCCGCGCGCACCGGGCAGCGAGGCCACGGGAACGGTGTACACGCGCACGCTCTTGTCCTTGGCCGAGCCGAACACCAGCAGCGTGTCGACGCTGCGGCATTCGAAGGCGCCGTAGAGCGCATCGCCGGACTTGAAGCTGTACTCGGGCGCGGCCGAACCGTTGGCGCCGTTCACCGCGGCCTTCTCGCTGGCCCACCCCTTCTGCGCGCGGACCCAGCCCTTCTGCGAGACGATCACGGTCACGGGCTCGTCGACCACCTTCACCTCGGCCACGGCGCGCTTCTCGGCCTGGATCAGCGTGCGGCGCGGGTCTTCGAAGGTCTTGGCATCGGCCTCGATTTCCTTCACCAGCAGGCGGCGCAGCGCCGCCGGGCTGCCGAGGATGTCCTCGAGCTTTTTCTGCTCGTCGCGCAGGCCCTTGAGCTCCTGTTCGATCTTGATGGCTTCAAGCCGCGCGAGTTGGCGCAGGCGGATTTCAAGGATGTCCTCGGCCTGCCGTTCGCTGAGGTTGAAGCGCGCGATGAGCGCGGCCTTCGGGTCCTCGGCCGCGCGGATGATCGCGATCACCTCGTCGATGTTGAGCAGCACCAGCTGCCGCCCCTCGAGGATGTGGATGCGGTCCTGCACCTTGCCCAGCCGGTGCCGCGAGCGCTTCTCGACGGTGACCTCGCGGAACGCGATCCACTCGTTGAGCATCTGGCGCAGCGACTTCTGCGTGGGCTTGCCGTCGATGCCCACCATCGTGAGGTTGATGGGCGAGGAGGTCTCGAGCGAGGTCTGCGCGAGCAGCGTGGTGATGAATTCTTCCTGGCTGATGCGCGAGGTCTTGGGCTCGAACACCAGGCGCACGGCGGCGTCCTTGCTGGATTCGTCGCGCACCACGTCGAGCACCGAGAGCATCGCAGCCTTGAGCTGGGTCTGGTCGGCGCTCAGCGCCTTCTTGCCGGCCTTGACCTTCGGGTTGGTGATTTCCTCGATTTCCTCGAGCACCTTCTGCGTGCTGACGCCCGGCGGCAGTTCGTTGACCACGAGCTGCCACTGGCCGCGCGCGAGGTCCTCGATCTTCCAGCGCGCGCGCACCTTGAGCGAGCCGCGACCGGTTCGGTAGGCGTCGGCGATGTCGGCCGGCCCGCTGATGATCTGCGCGCCGCCCGGGTAGTCAGGGCCGGGCACGATCTGCAGCAGTTCCTCGTCGCTGAGCTTGCCGTTCGACTTGATCAGCGCCACGCAGGCATCGGCGATCTCGCGCAGGTTGTGGCTCGGGATCTCGGTGGCCAGGCCGACCGCGATGCCGCTCGCGCCGTTGAGCAGCGTGAAGGGCAGCCGTGCGGGCAACAGGCGCGGCTCCTCGGTGCTGCCGTCGTAGTTGGGAATGAAGTCGACCGTGCCTTCGTCGATCTCGTCGAGCAGCAGGCTGGTGATGCGGGCCAGGCGTGCCTCGGTGTAGCGCATGGCCGCAGCGCCGTCGCCGTCGCGGCTGCCGAAGTTGCCCTGGCCATCGACCAGCGGATAGCGCTGCGAGAAGTCTTGCGCCATGCGCACCAGCGCGTCGTAGGCGGCCTGGTCGCTGTGCGGGTGGAAGCGGCCGAGCACGTCGCCGACCACGCGCGCGCTCTTGACGGGCTTGGCGCCCACGGTGCCGTTGGCGCCGCCGAAGCCCAGGCCCATGCGCGACATCGAATACAGGATGCGCCGCTGCACCGGCTTCTGGCCGTCGGACACATCGGGCAGCGCGCGGCCCTTGACCACGCTCAGGGCGTATTCGAGGTAGGCGGTCTGCGCGTAGTCGGCCAGCGTGAGGGTGGTGTCGCCGTCGGTGGGGCCTGCAAGGTCGAGCGGAGGTTGAGAGTCGTCCATGAAGAAGAGAGAAAGAAAAACAGTGACAGGCGGCGTGCGTTCGCGCTCAGCCCAAATTGAAAGCGGGGTGCATGGCGGCCTGCGGGATCACGACAGCGGCGACGGCGGCAACGAAGCGTCGCCCGGCTCCGCCGCACTGGTGGGCACATCGGAGGGCTCGGGAATCTCGGGCATGGTCGGCACGTTGCGCGGCGACTCGGACGGCATGTTGCCGCGCCCGATCGCGCCGCCCTTGGGCACCGACATTTCCATGCGGATGCGCCCCGGCGTCCTGCCGCCGCTGCTTCCACTGCCGCTGCGCAGGTTGCCGCCCACGGTCACGGCCGAGGGCTTGAGGTACGCATACAGCTGCAGCACGGTCTGCACGTAGTTCTGCGTTTCCTTGTAGTTCGGGATCTTGTTGCCCGCGCGCTGCACCGCGCCCTCGCCCGCGTTGTAGGCGGCCAGCGCGAGCTCGATCTGGCCCGGGAACATCGCGATCAGGTCGCGCAGGTAGCGCGAGCCGGCGGCGATGTTGATGTGCGGGTCGAACAGCTTCTTCTCGATCGTGCCGCGCTTGTCCGTCGCCACGCCGTAGCGCTGCGCGGTGGCCGGCATGAGCTGCATGAGCCCCATCGCGCCCTTGGGCGAGACGGCCTTGGCATCGAAGCCCGACTCGGTGGCGACCAGCGCCTGCAGCAGCTCGTAGTCGATTGCGTGCTTGCTCGACGCATCGCGCAGCGCCGCCTTGGCGGTCTTGTAGCCGGGCGAGGCCTCGAACATGGCGAGCAGGTTCTGCGAGGCCGGCGACACCTTGCCGTCGAGCCGGCGGTGGATGCCGCCGCGGCCCATCGGCGACAGGCCCTTGGCGGTGTCGAAGCTCTGGCCGCCCTGGAAGAAGAGCTTGTAGCGCTCGTCGACCTTCTCGGCCGCGAAGTGCGCCACGCCGTTGCTGTCGATGTAGCCGTAGATGTCGGCCGCGTGCGCGAGCCCCTGCTGCATGCACAGCAGAAAGGCCAACCACAGCGAACGCTTGAAAACCGACATGCGTGTGAGAAGAAGGAAAGAAAAAGGAAACTGTCAGACGTCGATGTCGACGTCGTCTGCGCGCAATTCCATGAGCTCGCGCCGCGCCGCCGCTTCGCCCTTGCCCATCAGCTTGGTGATCTCGCCCTGGGTGGACGAAAAATCGAACCGACCCAATTGGACCTTCATCAGGCGGCGGGTGTCCGGATTGAGCGTGGTTTCCCACAATTGTTCCGCGCTCATTTCGCCCAGGCCCTTGAAGCGGCTGATGCTCCAGGCGCCTTCGCGCACGCCATCTTTACGCAATTTGTCGAGCGTGGCCGTGAGTTCGCCCTCGTCGAGCGCATAGACCTTCGAGGCCGGCTTCTTGCCGCGCGCAGGCGCATCGACGCGAAACAGCGGCGGCTTTGCGACATACACGTGGCCGGCTTCGATGAGTTTCGGAAAGTGGCGGAAGAACAGCGTGAGCAGCAGCACCTGGATGTGCGAGCCGTCCACGTCGGCATCGGAGAGGATGCAGATCTTGCCGTAGCGCAGGCCGCTCATGTCGGGCGTGTCGGCCGGGCCGTGCGGATCGACGCCCACGGCCACCGAGATGTCGTGGATTTCGGTGTTGGCGAAGAGCCGGTCGCGCTCCACTTCCCAGGTGTTGAGCACCTTGCCGCGCAGCGGCAGGATGGCCTGGCTTTCCTTGTCGCGGCCCATCTTGGCGCTGCCGCCGGCCGAATCGCCCTCGACCAGGAAGACTTCGTTGTGGCTGATGTCCTTGCTCTCGCAATCGGTCAGCTTGCCGGGCAGCACGGCCACGCCGGAGCCCTTGCGCTTCTCGACCTTCTGGCCGGCGCGCTGGCGCGTCTGCGCGGCCTTGATGGCGAGTTCGGCGAGCTTCCGGCCGTAGTCGACGTGCTGGTTGAGCCAGAGCTCGAGCGCGGGGCGCACGAAGCTCGACACCAGGCGCACGGCATCGCGCGAATTGAGGCGCTCCTTGATCTGGCCCTGGAACTGCGGGTCGAGCACCTTGGCGCTCAGTACGTACGAAGCGCGTGCGAACACGTCTTCGGGCAGCAGTTTCACGCCCTTGGGCAGCAGCGAATGCAGCTCGATGAAGCCCTTCACCGCGGTGAAGAGGCCATCGCGCAGGCCGCTCTCGTGCGTGCCGCCGGCGCTGGTGGGAATCAGGTTGACGTAGCTCTCGCGCACCGGCTGGCCGTCTTCGGTGAAGGCCACGCACCAGTCGGCGCCCTCGCCCTCGGCGAAGTTGTCGGCGTTCTTGTCGGCATGGCCGCTGCCTTCGAACAGCGGGATCACGGGATCGCCGTTGAGCGTCTGCATGAGGTAGTCGCTCAGGCCGCCCTTGTAGAGCCACTGCTGCGTTTCCTTGGTCTTCTCGACCGTGAGCGTGACGCTCACGCCCGGCATCAGCACGGCCTTGCTGCGCAGCAGGTGGGTGAGCTCGGCCATCGGCAGCGCCGCGGTCTCGAAGTACTTGGCGTCGGGCCAGGCGCGCACCGTGGTGCCCTGCTTGCGCTCGCCGGCTTCGAGCTTGCGCACCTGCAGCGGCTCGATCACGTCGCCGCCGCTGAAGGCCAGCCTGGCGATCGAGCCTTCGCGGTGGGTGGTGACTTCGAGCCGCTTC
This sequence comes from Variovorax beijingensis, assembly GCF_003951285.1. Lineage (GTDB taxonomy): Bacteria > Pseudomonadota > Gammaproteobacteria > Burkholderiales > Burkholderiaceae_C > Variovorax > Variovorax beijingensis. Next base: position 80,875 of record NZ_RXFQ01000021.1, read on the forward strand.
GACAGCGCGTTGGTCACCGACACGCCCACGCCGTGCAGGCCGCCCGAGAAGCTGTAGGCGCCGCCCGAGCCCTTGTCGAACTTGCCGCCGGCGTGCAGCCGGGTGTAGACCAGTTCGACCACGGGCGCCTTTTCTTCGGGGTGCAGTCCGAAGGGAATGCCGCGGCCGTCGTCCTCGACGCTGACCGAGTTGTCGGCATGCAGCGTGACCTTGATCTTCTTGCCATGGCCCGCCAGCGCCTCGTCGGCGGCGTTGTCGAGCACCTCCTGGATGATGTGCAGCGGGTTGTCGGTCCGGGTGTACATGCCCGGGCGCTGCTTCACGGGCTCCAGGCCCTTGAGCACGCGGATGGAGCCTTCCGAGTACCCGGAGGACGCGGACGATGAACTGGGGGGAGTCTTGGGGGGAGTCGCCATGGGGGCGGATTGTAGTCAGTCGCCGCCAAACAACTGGATACCCATACAGGCGCGCTGCGCGTTCATGGCAGGCCGCCGGCTTTGATGCGTGCCGCGCATCAAAGCCGGCGCCACAAATCATCAATGGCCTTGGCCGCCGGCTCGCCTGCCAAAGTACCCAAGTCGCTACATTCGATGGCATGCAAGCCTCTTCTCCCACTCTTTCGGTCAAGCAGGTGCTGATCTGCGGCGCCATGATCGTCACGCTCTCCATGGGCATCCGCCACGGCTTCGGCCTCTGGCTGCAGCCGATCACGCAGGCGCAGGACTGGAGCCGCCAGACCTTCTCGTTCGCGCTGGCCGTGCAGAACCTGTCGTGGGGCATCTTCGGCGTATTCGCGGGCATGGTGGCGGATCGCTTCGGCGCCTTCCGGGTGCTGATCGCCGGCACGGCGTTCTATGCGCTGGGCCTGCTGGGCATGGCGTATTCGCCCACGCCGTTGCTGTTCACGCTGAGTGCCGGCGTGCTGATCGGCGCGGCGCAGGCCGGCACCACCTATGCCGTCGTCTACGGCGTGATCGGGCGCCAGATTCCGGCCGAGCGGCGCTCATGGGCCATGGGCGTGGCGGCGGCGGCCGGCTCGTTCGGGCAGTTCCTGCTGGCGCCGATCGAGGGGCTCTTGATCAGGCAACTGGGCTGGCAGAGCGCGCTCGCGGCGGTGGCGATGCTGGCGCTGGTGATCATGCCGCTGGCCTTCGGCCTGCGCGAACCGCAGCGTGGCGCGCTCGCCGGGCACCGCGACCAGTCGGTGCTGCAGGCGGTGGGCGAGGCCTTCCGCTATCCGAGCTTCGGGCTGCTGATGGCGGGGTATTTCGTCTGCGGCTTCCAGCTCGCCTTCATCGGCATCCACATGCCGACCTACCTGCGCGACCAGCGCCTGCCGGCCGAGGTGGCGGGCTACGCGCTGGCGCTGATCGGGCTCTTCAACGTGTTCGGCACCTATACGGTCGGGCTGCTGGGCCAGAAGCTGGCCAAGCGCAAGATCCTGGCGGCGATCTACTTTGCGCGGGCGGTCTCGATCGCGCTGTTCCTGCTGGCGCCCATCTCGCCGCTCAGCGTGTACGTGTTCTCGGCGGCCATGGGCTTCCTGTGGCTGTCGACGGTGCCCGCCACCAACGCGATCATCGCGGGCATCTTCGGCGTGGCGCACCTGTCGATGCTCAGCGGCTTCGTGTTCCTGAGCCACCAGGTCGGCTCGTTCATCGGCGTCTGGCTGGGGGGCTACCTCTACGACACCACGGGCAGCTACGACATCGTCTGGTACATCGCGATCGCGCTGGGCGTGTTCGCGGCGCTGATCAACCTGCCGGTGAAGGAAAGCGCCATCGCGCGCGGCGGCCGGCCGGCCGCCGTGCCCGGCTGACCTCACGATGGACAATGGCCCCATGACTGTGCAGATGCGCCACCACCTCGTGCATGCCGGCTGGCTGGCCGCCGCGCTGGCGGCGCTGGGCGGCGTCTTTGCGCTCTACGTGCACCCGGATTTCCTGGTGACGCTGGTCGACCAGGTCTGGTCCTGCTTCTGATGATTGCTATGAAAGATGTAGCACCTTCGCATGGCGGAACAGAGCCGTCGGAATGGATCGTGCGGTGGTCGCACCTGCTCGCCCCTGGCGCCGCCGTGCTCGACGTGGCATGCGGCCACGGGCGCCACATGCGGTGGTTCGCGGCGCGCGGCCATGCGGCGACGGGCGTGGACCGCTCGGTGGAAGCCGCCGAGGCCGCGGGCGCCTTCGGCCACGTGTTGACCGCCGACATCGAGTCCGGCCCCTGGCCCTTCGCGGGCCAGGCCTTCGGCGCGGTGGTCGTCACCAACTACCTGTGGCGTCCGCGCATGGCGGACATCGTGGCCGCGGTCGCGCCCGGCGGCGTGCTGCTGTACGAGACCTTCGCGGCCGGCAACGAGACGGTGGGCAAGCCCTCGCGCCCCGACTTCCTGCTGCAGCCCGGCGAACTGCTGGCCGCATGCAAGGAGCTGCGCGTGGTGGCCTACGAGGACGGCTTTGTTGCCGAGCCAGCGCGCTTCGTGCAGCGCATCGCGGCCATCCGTGTCGGCGATGCCAACGCGGTGCAGCCCCCACGCCATCTGCTGCAGGGAGACTGACCCTGCCGGAGCAGCCGTTTCCGGGGACGCCGGAGTAAGTAGAATCGGCGCTTTCGTCCACCCGACAGAGAGATTCCCCTTGGAGCAACTGACAGGCAGCATCGTCGCTCTCGCCACGCCGATGCACGACGACGGCAGTGTCGACTACCCCGCCCTGCGCCGGCTGATCGACTGGCACATCGACGAAGGCACCGATTGCCTCGGCGTGGTCGGCACCACCGGCGAATCGCCCACGGTCGACGTGGAAGAGCATTGCGAGATCATCCGCGTGGCGGTCGAGCAGGCCAAGGGCCGCGTGCCCGTGATGGCCGGCTGCGGCGCCAACTCGACCAAGGAAGCCATCGAGCTCGCCAAGTTCGCCAAGGGCGTGGGCGCCGATTCGCAGCTGCAGGTCGTGCCCTACTACAACAAGCCGACGCAGGAAGGCCAGTACCAGCACTTCAAGGCCATCGCCGAAGCCGTGGGCGACCTGCCCACCGTGCTGTACAACGTGCCCGGCCGCACCGTGGCCGATATGGCGCACGACACCGTGCTGCGCCTGGCGCAGGTGCCGGGCATCATCGGCATCAAGGAAGCCACCGGCAACATCGAGCGCGCGCAGTGGCTCATCCGCGACCTGCCCAAGCACTTTGCCGTCTATTCCGGCGACGACCCGACCGCGGTGGCCCTCATGCTCTGCGGCGGCCAGGGCAACATCAGCGTTACGGCCAACATCGCGCCGCGCAAGATGCACGAACTGTGCGTTGCGGCCATTGCGGGCGATGTGCGGCGCGCCATGCAGATCCAGTTCGAGCTGATGCCGCTGCACCGCCACCTGTTCGTGGAGCCCAATCCGATCCCGCTGAAGTGGGCCATGTCCAGGCTCGGGCTGTGCGGCGGCGCATTGCGGCTGCCGCTCACCGAGCTGGCGGAAACGAACCGGCCCGTGGTCGAGGCCGCCCTGCGTGCCACCGGCCTGCTCAAGGGCTGACCCGTTTTTCTTCTCGACATCCCCATCGCTTTCCCTGCCGCATCGAGGTTACGCAACCTTTTGCCTGAACCGTGCTCAGAGAGTGCGGGCAATGCGGCCCACAGATTGACCGAACCCATTCCAACAAGGAAGACGACGTTGAAGAACCTTTCGCACATTTCGCGAGCTGCACTGCTGGCCACCCTCGTTGTCAGCCTCGCCGCCTGCTCCGTTCTCGAGAGCGACAAGATCGACTACAAGAGCGCCGGCAAGGCCCCGACGCTCGAAGTCCCGCCCGACCTGTCGCAGCTCTCGCGCGAGAACCGCTATGCGGTGCCGGGCGGTGCGGTCACGGCCAACGCCTACCAGGCCGGTGCCGCCAATGCGCCGGGCATCCCCACCGCGGTGGCCAACATCGGCGACGTCCGCATGGAGCGCTCGGGCACGCAGCGCTGGATCGTCATCAACCGTTCGCCCGACCAGCTCTGGGATCCGGTGAAGGATTTCTGGCAGGAAAGCGGCTTTCTCCTGACCACCGAGCAGCGCAACCTCGGCATCATGGAGACCGACTGGGCCGAGAACCGCGCCAAGCTGCCGCAGGACATCATCCGCGGCACGCTGGGCAAGCTGGTCGATTCGGTCTACTCGACCGGCGAGCTCGACCGCTTCCGCACGCGCCTGGAGCGCACGCCCACGGGCACCGAGATCTTCATCAGCCACCGCGGCATGCAGGAGGTCTATAACAACAGCCGCCAGGACCAGACCGTCTGGCAGCCCCGCCCGAGCGATCCTGAGCTCGAAACCGAATTCCTGCGCCGCCTGATGGTCAAGCTCGGCGTGACGCAAGAGCAGTCGAAGATCCTGGCCGCCACCACCGCGCCGTCCAAGACCGCCACCGTCGCCAACGTGGGCGGCCAGCCGGTCGTGCAGATCAGCGAAGGCTTCGACCGCGCATGGCGCCGCGTGGGCCTGGCACTCGACCGCACCGGCTTCACCGTGGAAGACCGCGACCGCAGCGCCGGCATCTACTACGTGCGCTACGTGACCCCGAACCCCGACAAGAAGGAGCCCGGCTTCTTCGGCAAGCTGTTCGGCAGCTCCGAGAAGAACGAAGCGCCGATCAAGTTCCGCATCCTCGTGAAGGGCGGCCAGGGCGAGAGCACCACGGTCTCGGTGCTGAACGCGAACGGCGCACCCGAAACCTCGGCCAACGCGCAGCGCATCGTCCAGGTCATTGCCGACGACCTGAAGTAAGCCGCATGCTCCGCTTCCGAAGCCTCGGCAGCGGCAGCACGGGCAACGCCGCGCTGGTGGAATCCACCAGCGGCGGGCGCACCTCGCGGCTCCTGGTCGACTGCGGGTTCGGCCTGCGGCAACTCGATCTGCGGCTTGCCAAGGCCGGCCTTGCGGCAAGCGACATCGATGCGGTCTTCGTCACGCACGAGCACGGCGACCACATCGGCTGCGCCCACTCGCTGTCGCGGCGCAACCGCATTCCCGTCTGGATGAGCGAAGGCACCTGGCTCGCCACCGGGGCCCGCGATTTCGAAGGCCGGCTCAACCTCGCGCGGGACGACGCCGAGTTTGCGGTCGGCGATATCGCGGTGCGGCCCTTCACCGTGCCGCACGATGCGCGCGAGCCGCTGCAGCTTCGCTGCTCCGATGGCGCCCGCACATTGGGCGTGCTGACCGACCTGGGCCATGCCACCGCGCATGTGCTGGCCCGCCTGAGCGGCGTGCATGCGCTGCTGCTCGAGTTCAACCACGACAGCGAACTGCTCGCCAATTCGGCCTATCCGGCCTTCCTGAAGCTGCGCGTCGGCGGCAGGCACGGACACCTGTCGAATGATGCGGCCGCGGAGATTGCGCGCGCGGTGCGCCACGACGGCCTGCGCCACGTGGTCGCGGCCCACCTGAGCGAGCAGAACAACCGTCCCGACATCGTGCGGCGCCTGATGGCCGAAGCCCTCGGCGGGCACGAGGCCGAGATGCTCACGGCCAGCGCGTCGGAAGGCTCGCCCTGGCTGGACGTGTGATCGCGGCCCGGCTCTATTCCGAGCCCCCATGCAAAAAGCCGCCACGAGGCGGCTTTTTGCTGGAGTGAATGAACACCCGGGTTATTGCTTCGGCGCTTCGTTCTTCTTGGCAGCCTCGGTCGCGGCATTGGCGGCGTCCAGCGCAGAGGATGCACCCGGCGAAGGCGTGGTTGCGGCCGACGGATCGGTGGTTGACGGTGCCGGCGCAGCGGCAGGCGGCGGCGGGGCCGGCTCGGTCACCGGAGCGGGCGGGGGTGTCACAACCGCCGGCGCGGCGTCCTCTTTCTTTCCGCAGGCCACGAGTGCGGCAGCGGCGATCAACGAAGCGAGCAGGACGGACGATGACTTCTTCATGGAAACTCCTTTGGCGATGGATGTCAGAACGAAAAAATTCTAGACCCGCATCGCTGCCCGTTTGTGTCTCGCGGCCTCATTCGCGGCATTGGCTTACAAGCCCAGTGTCGACGCCGGAAAGGCGGCAACCCCCACTCGCCACGACTCATCGATTGTTTCACGCAGTTCGCGCCGCGCCCGCGGATCGAAGCCGCACAGGCCGCGGCTGCGCTCGGGATCGGTGCGGTGGGCGAACCACCCGGGCGTCCAGATGGCGCTCGGCACCGCAGCGCCACCCGCCTCTGCACGCACCGCGCGGCATTCGATGATGTGATCCCACATGCGCCGCCACGCGACGAAGCGCGCATGTGAACGTTCGACTGCATCGAAGCGCTGCGCCAGCAGCACGAAGCGGCGGCCCGTGGCCGACCAGGCCTGGAGCGCCTCGATGCTGGCCCGCTCGCCGAGCGGCCAGTCGGCGAAGTCAGGGTCGCTGAAGACCAGCTCTCTCCAGCCCTGCCAGGCTGCGCTCGACAGCGCGGCCCGCACCATGCCCGCGAAGGCTTCGGGGCCATCGAAGCGTCCTTCGGGCAAGGCCGGTGCGGCCGCCGCGGAACTCTCATTCGGCATGGGCCCACCCCGCTTCGCACCACTCGGCCAGCAGTGCGAGTGCGCCGTCGCTCGCGCGCGCCAGTTCGCGCGGCCCGAGCGTGCGCCGGTCGGCCAGCCGCCGCATCAGCGTTGCATCGGCGCCGCCTGCGCGAAAGCTCTCGCCATTGATGTAGAGGTGCCGCGCGTCGTAGAGCATGCGCGTGCGGCGATCGAGCGCCACGGCGTGCAGTTCCGCCGGCACCTCGGCACCTTCCGCGTCGAACCAGACATTGGCCTTGGGTTCGGTCAGCGATTCGCCCAGCGCGCGGTCGATGGCATCCGGATCGCGCAGCGCGGCATCGACTGCCTTGCGCGCGAAGGCCTGCAGCGCGGCCGGCATGGCGGCCGGCACATCGACCGCGGGCTGCGTCGGATCGCGGTAGCGCGCGAGTTCGGCCGGCCCCGCGTCTTCGAGCGCCTCCGCATAGGCCTGCGCCATGCGCGCCAGCAGGTCGGCACCAAGCTCGCCGGTCGCGGAGGACCGCAGGCCGATGGAGCAGGTCATGCAGTCGTCGCCGACCGCCACGCCGTCGTGCGCATAGCGCGGCGGCAGGTACAGCATGTCGCCCGGCTCGAGCACGAAGCTTTGCTCGGGCTCGAAGTTCTCGAGGATCTTGAGCGGCACGCCCTGCTGCAGGCGCAGGTCGCTTTGCTTGCCGATCGACCAGCGCCGCCTGCCCTGCGCCTGCAGCAGGAACACGTCGTAGCTGTCGAAATGCGCGCCCACGCCGCCCTGGTCGCTCGCATAGCTGATCATCAGGTCGTCCAGCCGCGCATCGGGCAGGAAGCGGAACTGCTGCAGCAGCGCATGCACGCCGTCGTGATGCAGGTCGACGCCCTGCACCAGCAGCGTCCATGCCGGCTGCTTGCGCGGCGGCAGCGCGCGCCGCGCGAGCGGCCCGTGCCTGAGCGTCCAGCCGGCCTTGCCGTGGCGGATGAGGCGCGATTCGACGTCCTCGCGCTCGGCCAGGGCAAAGAGCGCGCTGCGCTCGATCGGTGGCACCATGGCGGGAATGGCCTGGCGCACCAGCAGCGGTTTCTTCTGCCAATGCCGCCGCATGAACTGCGCGGCGCTCAGGCCGCCGAGCAACGGCAGCGGTTGTGTAATCTCCATGGGAGAATTCTGCAATGGAAATCTCTGAACAATGCGTGGTCGGCCTGACCTGGACGATGAAAGACACCCTGGGCGAAGTGCTGGACGTGCTCGACGAACCGGTGGAATTCATGGTGGGAGGCGATGACCTCTTCGACGTGATCGAAGCCGCCCTGCAAGGCCACGAGCCCGGCGCCCGGGTGCAGCTGCAGCTCGAACCCGAGCAGGGCTTCGGCGACTTCAACGACCAGCTGCTCTTTCTGGAGCCGCGTTCGCTGTTCCCCGAAGGCACCGAGGAAGGCATGACCTTCGACGGTGCCGCCCTGCCCGAAGGCGTGAGCGACGCGATGCCCAAGGACGTGATCTACACCGTGGCCGAGATCTATCCGGACCACCTGGTTCTCGACGGCAATCATCCGCTCGCCGGCATCGCGATCCGGCTCGACATCACGGTTCGCTCGGTGCGCGAGGCCACGGAAGAAGAAGTCGGCAGTGGAACGGCGGGCACGGCCTTTTTCAAGGTGCCGCCGACCGCGCCGGGCAACGACCTGCTGCACTGACCCCCTGAGGGCAAACCGCCGCAGCAAGCAATAAGCCGGGCAGTGCCCGGCTTATTGCTTGCTGCGGAATGAGGCTACATGCGCGAGATCTGGCCGTTGTCGATGCGCACGCGGTCGCCGATGCGCAGGTCGCCCGGATGCTGCACGTCGAAGACACGGTAGCCGCCGCGGTCGGTCTGCACCGAGATGCGGTAGCTCTCGTAGGCCCGCGGCCCGCTGGCCTGCCCTTCGATGGTATTGCCCAGCAGGGCACCGCCCACGATGCCCAGGGCGGTTGCCGCGGCGCGGCCGCTGCCGTGCCCGAACTGGTTGCCGACCACGCCGCCGAGCACACCGCCCGCCACAGCACCGCCGCCGGTGGTGCCGGTGCCCGCGGTTTCGCTGCGCAGCACCTCGATGTTGGCCACGTGGCCGTATTCGACATAGGCCGCTTCCTGGTACGGAACGGCCTGCGGCGGCGCCTGGTAGGGATAGCGCGTGGTGTGATAGACCGGCGCGGGAGCAACGCAGGCCGTGAGCGTGGCAAGCGCCACCACGGAAGCGGCAATGGAAATGAAGCGCGTTGAAATTTTCATGTTGAGAGGCTCCTCGGATAAATCGGCGCATCCCGATGCGCCAAAGCCTGTATCCAACGTCCCTCCCGCAGCGGGGATGACGCAAGACACACACCGAAACGTAGGAGCGCGCCGCGAAACGTCAGTTCCGGTCTTTACGGGCCCGACACGAAGCCGGGCAAAGACAAGAAGCGGTCAGTGCTTGCCGGTGGAGCCGTAGCCGCCTTCGCCGCGTTGCGAAGCTGCAAATTCTGTGACCACGCGAAACTGCGCCTGCACCACCGGCACGATCACGAGCTGCGCGAGCCGCTCCATCGGCTGGAGCACGAAAGGCGTGTCGCTGCGGTTCCAGGCGCTGATCTTGAGCTCGCCCTGGTAGTCGCTGTCGATCAGGCCCACGAGATTGCCGAGCACGATGCCGTGCTTGTGGCCCAGGCCCGAGCGCGGCAGGATCAGCGCCGCATAGGCCGGGTCGGCCAGGTGGATCGCGATGCCGGTGCCCACGAGCTGCCAGGCGTTGGGCTCCAGCGTGATCGGCGCATCGAGGCAGGCCCTGAGATCGAGCCCTGCGCTGCCGGGCGTGGCGTAGGCGGGCAATTGGTCCACCATGCGTGGATCGAGGATACGAACGTCTACTTTCACTTCTACTTGCCTTGCTTTTGTTGCTGTTCTCTTTGCTTGCGGGCGGCTTCCTCGAGCACCTGCTGCCACTTGGCGACACCGGGTGAGAGCTTCAGCCCCTTGAGCTTGCTGGCGAGCCAGAAAGCCGCGCCCGCGAGGAACACCAGCACGACAGGCGACACGCCGGCCGACCACAGCGCCAGGAGCATCACGGCCCCCACGGCGGCCATGATCTTGAGTGCCGCGGGCGGCAGCGCCCCGGCGCCTGGCGCGGAGGTATCGCCGTTCGACGATTCGCGCCGCTGGGCGGCGGCGGCCGCCGCGCCCTGCGCGCCCGGGGCGGGCGTGATGCCCACGTCCAGGCCGTGGTCGCCCTCGTGCGCCGCCCGCTTCGGCAATGCGGCCTGGGCCGACAGCCGCTCGACGTAGCTGGCGAAATCGCCATTGGGCGGCGTGTTCCATTGGGGGTTCATCAGACTCTCCAGTCAGGCAGGCGGGCGGCAATCTCGGTCATGAGTTCGCGTGCCAGGGTGAGCTTGGGCGCACGCGGCAGCTCGCGCGTGCTCGTCGCGTCCACCAGCAGCAGCGCATTGTCGTCCTGCCCGAAGGTCAGCGGCCCGATGTTGCCGACCAGGAGCGGAATTCCCTTGCGCTCGCGCTTGGCCTTGGCGTGCTCGGCCAGGTTCTCGCTCTCGGCCGCGAAGCCCACGCAGAACAGCTTGCGGGACTGCGCGCGCTCGCTCTGGGCCACCGCCAGCAGGATGTCGGCGTTCTCGACGAAATTGAGCACGGGCGTCTTGCCGCTGCCGTCCTTCTTGATCTTTTGCTCGCTGTGGGTGGCGGGCCGCCAGTCGGCGACGGCGGCCGTCGCTACAAAAATGCTAGCGGATTGCGCGGCATGAAGGGTGGCTTCGAGCATGTCCTGCGCGCTGAGCACGTCGATGCGGCTCACCCCGCGCGGCGTCGGCAGGTGCACCGGGCCGGCCACCAGCGTGACTTCGGCGCCGGCCTCGCGCGCGGCGCGCGCAATGGCAAAGCCCATCTTGCCGGACGAATGGTTGGTGATGCCGCGTATCGGATCGAGCGGCTCGAAGGTGGGGCCCGCGGTCACCAGCACCTTCTGGCCCGCCAGCAGCTTTGGCACGAAGAAGGCCGTGATGTCCTCGAGCAGCTGCGCCGGTTCCAGCATGCGGCCGTCGCCCGTCTCGCCGCAGGCCTGCCAGCCGCTGCCCACGCCCAGCACCGTGGCCCCATCGGCCGCCACCTGCATCAGGTTGCGCTGGGTGGCGGGATGCGCCCACATCTCGCGGTTCATGGCCGGCGCGATCAGAAGCGGCACGCGCTCCATCGGGCGGGCGAGGCACATCAGGCTCAGCAGGTCGTCGGCCCGGCCCTGCACCAGCCGCGCAATGAAGTCGGCGCTGCAGGGCGCCAGCACGATGGCGTCGGCCTCGCGGCTCAGGTTGATGTGCGGCATGTTGTTGGGCTCGCGCGCGTCCCACTGCGAGGTATAGACCGTGCGCCCCGAGAGCGCCTGCATCGTGACCGGCGTGATGAACTGCTCGGCCGCCTCGGTCATCACGACCTGGACGGTGGCGCCCGCCTTCACGAACAGGCGGCACAGCTCCGCCGACTTGTAGCAGGCGATACCACCGGTAAGGCCCAGGACGATGTGTTTGCCGGCGAGTTCTTGCATGAGTCATATTGTTGCTCACATACCGACAAGATCAGGAATGGGATGGCCTTGGGCCCAAGGGGCACAAAGGGGACACCTATAATCGCAATTTCCCACTGCCCGGATCTCTGGTCCGGAACTGGCATGACCAAATTTGTCTTCGTCACCGGTGGTGTCGTATCTTCCCTTGGCAAGGGAATCGCCTCCGCCTCCCTCGCCGCGATCCTCGAATCGCGCGGCCTCAAGGTCACTCTCATCAAGCTCGATCCGTACATCAATGTCGACCCCGGCACGATGTCACCGTTCCAGCATGGCGAGGTGTTCGTCACCGACGACGGTGCCGAGACCGACCTCGACCTCGGCCACTACGAGCGCTTCATCACCACGCGGATGCGCAAGGCCAACAACTTCACGACCGGCCAGATCTACAAGAGCGTGCTCGAGAAAGAGCGCCGCGGCGACTACCTCGGCAAGACAGTGCAGGTGATTCCGCACATCACCAACGAGATCCAGGAATACATCAAGCGCGGCGCCGGCCTCGGCACTGCGCATGAAGTGGACGTGGCCATCGTCGAGATCGGCGGCACGGTGGGCGACATCGAATCGCTCCCCTTCCTCGAAGCCGTGCGCCAGATGAGCCTGCGCATGGGCCCGAACAACTCGGCCTTCGTGCACCTGAGCTACGTGCCCTGGATTGCCGCCGCCGGCGAACTCAAGACCAAGCCCACGCAGCACACCGCCAAGGAACTGCGCGCGATCGGTATCCAGGCCGACGCGCTGCTGTGCCGCGCCGACCGCCCGATTCCCGACGACGAGCGTGCCAAGATCTCGCTGTTCTCGAACGTGCCCGAATGGGGCGTGATCTCCATGTGGGACGTCGACACCATCTACAAGGTGCCGCGCATGCTGCACGAGCAGGGCCTGGACGGCCTGATCTGCGACAAGCTGCGCATCAACACGCCGCCAGCCAAGCTGCAGCGCTGGGACGAGCTGGTGTACGAGGTCGAGCATCCGCAGCAGGAAGTCAGCATTGCGATGGTCGGCAAGTACGTCGACCTGTCCGACAGCTACAAGTCGCTGAACGAGGCGCTGCGCCACGCCGGCATGAAGAACCATGCGCGCGTGAAGATCGACTACATCGATTCCGAAACCATTTCCCCGCAAGATGTTTCGCGGCTCGCCAAGTACGACGCGATCCTGGTGCCCGGCGGCTTCGGCCAGCGCGGCGTCGAGGGCAAGATCTCGGCCGCCCGCTTCGCGCGCGAAGGCAAGGTGCCCTACCTCGGCATCTGCCTGGGCATGCAGGTGGCCACCATCGAATACGCGCGCCACGTGGCGGGCCTGAAGAACGCCAACAGCACCGAGTTCGACCCCGAGACGCCCTGCCCCGTGATCGCGCTGATCACCGAGTGGAAGGACGCCGACGGCACCGTGAAGACGCGCAACGAGAAGTCCGACCTCGGCGGCACCATGCGCCTGGGCGCTCAAAGCTCCGACGTCTCGGCCGGCACGCTGGCCCACAGCATCTACGGCGACGTGGTGACCGAGCGCCACCGCCACCGCTACGAAGCCAACGTCAACTACCTCGACGAACTGCGCGCCGCCGGCCTTGTCATTTCCGCACTGACACAGCGCGAGCACCTGACCGAGATCGTCGAGCTGCCGCAGGACGTGCACCCGTGGTTCATGGGCGTGCAGTTCCACCCCGAATTCAAGTCGACGCCGTGGAGCGGCCATCCGCTCTTCAACGCCTTCATCAAGGCGGCGCTCGACCACAAGGCCCGGAGCGCGGGCGGCGCAAAGAACCTGAAGGCGGTGGCATGAGCCGCCGGGCAGCTCCCAAGGCGAATGACGAAGTGCGCAGCACGGAGGCATCTCTATGAAACTCTGCGGATTCGACATCGGGCTCGACCAGCCCTTCTTCCTGATTGCCGGCCCCTGCGTGGTCGAATCCGAGCAATTGCAGATGGACACGGCCGGCACGCTGAAGGAAATCACTTCCTCGCTGGGCATTCCGTTCATCTTCAAGAGCAGCTTCGACAAGGCCAATCGCTCCTCGGGCACCAGCTTTCGCGGCCCGGGCCGCGAGAAGGGCCTGGAGATCCTGGCCAAGGTGAAGCGCGAGCTCGGCCTGCCCGTGCTGACCGACGTCCACACCGAGGATGACATCACCGAGGCCGCCAAGGTGGTCGACGTGCTGCAGACGCCCGCCTTCCTGTGCCGCCAGACCGACTTCATCCGCGCGGTGGCGCAGTCGGGCAAGCCGGTGAACATCAAGAAGGGCCAGTTCCTTGCGCCGCACGACATGAAGAACGTGATCGACAAGGCGCGCGCTGCCGCCAAGGAAGCCGGCCTGCCCGCAGACAGCTTCATGGCGTGCGAGCGCGGCGCGAGCTTCGGCTACAACAACCTGGTGTCGGACATGCGCTCGCTCGCAATCATGCGCGAGACCGGCGCACCCGTGGTGTTCGACGCCACCCACTCGGTGCAGCTGCCGGGCGGCCAGGGCACGACCTCGGGCGGCCAGCGCGAAATGGTGCCGGTGCTCTCGCGCGCGGCCGTGGCCGTGGGCGTGGCCGGCCTTTTCATGGAAACGCACCCCGATCCCGCCAAGGCACTGAGCGACGGCCCCAACGCCGTGCCGCTCAAGCACATGAAGGCCCTGCTCGAAACGCTGCTGGCGCTCGACCAGGTCGCCAAGAAGAACGCATTTCTGGAGGACGTCTTTCAATCATGAGCAGTGGTTATGTCATCGCCCACGTCGAGGTCACGAACCCGGCGCAGTACGAGGAATACAAGAAGTGGTCGAGCGCCGCCATGCAGGCGCACGGCGCCGAAGTGTGCGTGCGCGGCGGCCAGGTCGAAGTGCTGGAGGGCGACTGGTCGCCTTCGCGCCTCGTCATCCTGAAGTTCCCCAGCTTCGAGAAGGCCAAGGCTTTCTACGAAACGCCCGAATACCTGAAAGCGCGCGAAGCCCGTGCCGGTGCCGCCGTCATGCGCATGGTCGCGGTCGAAGGCCTTTGATCAATTGAATCGAGACTGAAAAGAAAGAGAAACGCATGAGTGCAATCGTAGACATCGTCGGCCGTGAAATCCTCGACAGCCGCGGCAATCCCACCGTCGAGTGCGACGTTCTGCTCGAATCGGGCACCATGGGCCGCGCGGCCGTGCCCTCGGGCGCATCGACCGGTTCGCGCGAAGCCATCGAGCTTCGCGACGGCGACAAGAAGCGCTATCTCGGCAAGGGCGTGCTCAAGGCGGTGGAGAACATCAACACCGAGATCTCGGAATCCGTGCTCGGCCTCGATGCCAGCGAACAGGCCTTCCTCGACCGCACGATGATCGACCTGGACGGCACCGATAACAAGGGCCGCCTGGGCGCCAATGCCACCCTCGCCGTCTCGATGGCCGTGGCGCGCGCCGCGGCCGAAGAGTCGGGACTGCCGCTGTACCGCTACTTCGGCGGCATGGGCGGCATGCAGCTGCCGGTGCCGATGATGAACGTCATCAACGGCGGCGCGCACGCCAACAACAGCCTCGACCTGCAGGAGTTCATGATCATCCCCGTGGGTGCGCCGAGCTTCCGCGAAGCCGTGCGCTACGGCGCCGAGGTGTTCCATGCGCTCAAGAAGATCCTGGGCGACCGCGGCATCAGCACGGCCGTCGGCGACGAAGGCGGTTTCGCGCCCAGCGTCGAAAGCCATGAAGCGGCCATCCAGCTGATCCTCGAAGCCATCGACAAGGCCGGCTTCGTGGCGGGCGAGCAGATTGCGCTCGGCCTCGACTGCGCCGCCAGCGAGTTCTACAAGGACGGCAACTACGTGCTCTCCGGCGAGAACCTCACGCTGTCGGCCGGCAACTGGGCCGACATGCTGGCCACCTGGGTCGACAAGTACCCGATCATCAGCATCGAGGACGGCATGCACGAAGGCGACTGGGACGGCTGGAAGCTGCTGACCGAACGCCTGGGCAAGCGCGTGCAGCTGGTGGGCGACGACCTGTTCGTCACCAACACCAAGATCCTGCAGGAAGGCATCGACAAAGGCATTGCCAACTCGATCCTGATCAAGATCAACCAGATCGGCACGCTGACCGAGACCTTCGCCGCCATCGAGATGGCCAAGCGCGCGGGCTACACGGCCGTGATCTCGCACCGCTCGGGCGAAACCGAGGACAGCACCATCGCCGACATCGCAGTGGGCACCAACGCGGGCCAGATCAAGACCGGCTCGCTCTCGCGCTCGGACCGCATCGCCAAGTACAACCAGCTGCTGCGCATCGAGGAAGACCTCGGCGACATCGCCAGCTATCCTGGCCGCGGCGCGTTCTACAACCTGAAGTAGCGCGCGAAGCCGGCGGCATGCGCTCGCGCCTCGTTCCACCCATCGTGCTGTTGCTGCTGCTGGTCATCCTGCAGTGGCAGCTGTGGAACGGGCGCGGCAGCGTGCCCGACGTGGCGCAGCTGCAGTCCAAGCTGGCCGACCAGAAGGCTGCCAACGCCAAGGCCGTGGTGAACAACGAGCGGCTGGCCTCCGAGGTCAACGACCTCAAGATCGGCCTCGAGATGGTCGAAGAGCGTGCGCGGCAGGAACTGGGCATGGTCAAGCCCAACGAAGTGTTCGTTCAGGTCACCCACTAGGCTGATGCCCGAGTTCTTCTCGGCCCCCGCATTCGCGCTCTGGGGCTCGCCGGTCAGCTGGCTCGAACTCGTGGCCGCGGTGCTGGCGCTCGCGATGGTCGGCTGCAACATGCGCGAGATCCACTGGGGCTGGCCGCTGGCGATCGTCAGTTCGCTGCTCTACGTGGCCGTGTTCGCGCAGGCGCGCATCTACGGCGACGCCTCGCTGCAGGTGTTCTTCGCAGTGGTCGCGCTCTGGGGCTGGGCGCAATGGCTGCGCGGCCACCGCGCCGATGGCAGCGCATTGCGCGTGAGCCGGCTTTCGCCGCGCGGCATCGCGCTGGCACTCGCGGCCTGCGCACTGGCATGGCCCGCGGTCGCGCTCTTCCTGCGCCGCTTCACCGACACCGACGTGCCCTGGTGGGACGGGTTCTCGACCGGGCTCAGCCTCGTCGGCCAATTCCTGCTCGGGCGCAAGTTCATCGAGAACTGGCTGGTATGGCTGGCGGTGAACGTCGTGAGCGTGGGCCTCTTTATCCACAAGGGCCTGTGGCTCACGGTCGGACTCTACGCCGTGTTCGCGGTGCTCAGCGTAGCCGGCTTCCTTGCGTGGCGCGCGCGCATGCACGACGGGGCCGCGCGCGCATGACGCCCATGCTGCCGGCCGGATGTGTGATTGCGCTGCTCGGTGCCGAGAGCACCGGCAAGACCGAACTCGCCCGCGCAGTCGCGCAGCGCCTGCAGGAACGCGGCATTGCCACCACGCTGGTGGGCGAATACCTGCGCGAATGGTGCGACCGCGAAGGCCGCACGCCCCGCCCCGACGAGCAGCGGGCCATTGCGCAGGAGCAGACGCGCCGCATCGATGCCGCGGCCGCTTCGGGTGTGGTGGTGGCCGACACCACGGCCCTCATGACCGCGGTCTACAGCGAACTGCTGTTCGGCGACACCTCGCTCCATGCCGACGCGCTGGCGGCGCAGGCGCGCTGCGCGATCACCCTGCTGACCGCACTCGACATCCCGTGGATCGCAGACCCGTTGCGCGATGGCGACCACGCGCGCGAACCGACCGATGCGCTGGTGCGCGCGGCGCTTGCGGGCGCGGGGCTTTCCTTCGCCGTGGTGCATGGCACCGGCAGCGAAAGGCTCTCCAATGCGTGGAACGCCATCAATTCCATCGCCGGCAGCGAAGGCCGGGCCCGCGCACGCAGCCGCCCCGAATCCAAACCCGCCTCCTGGTCATGGCCTTGCGAGAAGTGCTCAGACCCGGAATGCGAGCATCGGCTTTTCAGCGACCTGATCGGACGCCGCGACGACACGCCTTCAACCCCCAGCTCGGAGACCTGATCGATGTTCCCGCCTCGTTTCTCTCGCCTTTGCGGCTTCTTCCTTGCCGCACTGCTGGCAGCGGCTGCCACGGCCGCGCCCGTCGCCGCCACCGTGGAAAACGCCACCACGGCCACCGCCTGCGCCGAGGAAGACAACGTGTCGCTGGTGCTGCGCGGCGAAGGCATCCGGCGCATGCGCATCGAGGCGCTGCAGCCGGCCTATCTCGACAGCATCGGCAACGACATCACCGCGCCCGACTTCTCGGGCTGCAACTTCGACGGCGGCGCGCATCCCACCGACCCCGCGCACAAGTTCAAGCCGCGCCGCGTGGTGCTGCTCGACGACGCGCAGTGGCGCATCGTCGGCATGACGCTGACCAGCTTCTGGCGGCCGCAGCAGGTGCCGGTGCGCGTGGGTGCGCGCACGGACCGCGGCTTCCACATGCTGCAGATCTTCCGCAAGGAAGAAGGCAAGGCGCTCGAAGCACTGGTGCTCTACCCGGCCGACGGCTACTGGCGCATCAAGCCGCTGCCGCAAGCGCGCTTCGGCGACGGGGTCTACGGCTCCTCGTTCCTGCTCGGCCCGGTCGAACAGGGCAGCCGGCCGGTGGTCGACATCGCGTCGATCCGCATCGTGCCGAAGCCGCTGGCCATCCACCTGCGCTTCGTCGGCGGCGGCAGCGCCGTAGCCAGGGTGTCCGAGATCAGCCGCGAGCGCACCGCGCTCGACGTGACGCTCTCCAAGCCCACGGCGGACACGCGGCCCTTTGCCGTGCTGCGCTCGATGTACGTGGCGCCCGACAACGCCGACGTGAGCGAACTGCGCTGGCAGGAATCGCCCGGGGCCGCGGAGCAGGTGCTGCCGCTGCCCGACGTGAAGACGCTGAACGCGACGCAGGTGCGCTTCGGGCGCAGCCTGCCTTCGCGCCACAACACCAGCGCGCCGGACATCGCGTTCAGAGATTTCGACGACAAGGCGCCGCGCTGACAACGCTCTGAGGCTGACTGCTTGCGTCGGCCGGGGCTAGCCGGCGCGCCGGACCTCGCCCGGCGTGGCGCCGAGCACGCGGCGCATGCAGCGCGCCATGTGGCTCTGGTGCGAGAACCCGCTCTCCAGCGCCACCTCGCTCGCGGCCATCGCGCTGCGCACCAGCAGGCCGCGCGCACGGTCGACGCGCCGATGAACCACGTACTCGTGCACCGGCAGGCCGGTGGAACGCTTGAACTGCGTCTTCAGGTGCGACGTGCTCAGCCCCGCAACCTCTGCCAGCCTGGCCAGTGAAAGATCGCCGTCGAGGTGCGTCTCGATGTAGTCGGTCACGCGGCGCAGCTGCGGCCGCGTGAGGCCCTGTGCCGGCGACGCCTCTTGCCGCCGGTGCCCGCCGAGCAGGTGAACTGCCAGCGCGGTGCCCAGGCTGTCGGCGTAGAGGGTGCCGTTGGGAAAGCCGGCGCGCCTTTCGGCGTCGAGCGCCCAGGCAATGTGCTCGATGTGCGCGTCGCGCAGCTGATGGCGCTCCGCCAGGCTGGCCCGTTCGGCGGGCAGCCCCATTTCCTCGGCGGTGCGGCGCAGCAGCGATGGCGGCATGCGCACGACCAGCGAGGTGCTGGCAGCCTCCTCGTGCCAGATGTCGGAGGTGCCGGCGGGCAGGATGTCGATGTCGCCCCGCGTATAGCGGAACTTGTGCAGCCGGCAGGCGCCATTCACCGGCGCGCCCGCATGCACCTTGATGCGGTGGTCGGGCACGGCCTCGAGGCCGACCACGCCGCCGGGCGTGTGGCGCACATGCACGTTCAGATGGGTGTCGGAGGGGGCGTCGTGGCTCATCGGGCCATTATCCGGCGCTGCGGCGCAACGTGTCCGCGCGTCGCCGTCCGTTCGTGCTGCACCACGGCCGAACGTGCGCGACCCTGCGGGCCGCGTTCCGGATCATCGGCTGCCATGAACACAACCACTCAAGACACGCGATCCATGGACAACCCCGCCACCGGCAACTACGCAGGCAAGAAGGCCGTCATCACCGGCGGCACCATCGGCATGGGCCTCGCCACCGCGCAGGCACTGCTCGAAGGCGGCGCCGAAGTGCTCGTCACCGGACTGAATCCCCGCAACCTGGAGGCCGCGCGGCGCGCGCTGGGCCCTCGCGCCCACATCGTCGCATCGGATGCCGGCTCGCTTTCGGACATCGACGCACTCGCAACGCTCGTCCGGGAAAAGCTCGGCCACATCGACCTGCTGCACATCAACGCGGGCATCTCGACGCTGGAGCCCTTCGAGCAGGTCACCGAGGCAGGCTACGACCGTGCCTTTGCGATCAACACCAAGGGCCCGTTCTTCACCGTGCAGCGCCTGGTGCCCCTGATGCGCGCGGGCGGCGCGGTGGTGGTCACCTCGTCCATCGCGGACGAGGGCGGCATGCACGGGTTGAGCGTCTACAGCGCGACCAAGGCCGCCCTGCGTTCCTTCGCCTCTGGCTTCGCGGCGGAGCTGGTGGGGCGCGGCATCCGCGTCAACGTGGTGAGCCCGGGCTTCATCGACACGCCCACGCTCGGCGTTGCCGATGCCACGGCCGAGGAGCGCGCCGAGTTCATCCGCCTGGGCGACCAGATCACGCCGATGCGGCGCCACGGCACGGCCGCCGAGGTGGCGCGCGCGGTGCTCTTCTTCGCCTTCGAGGCGACCTTCACGACCGGCGCGCGGCTCACCGTCGATGGCGGGCTGGGGCAGAACCTCACGCCGGCCGCCGCCTGATCACACACCAAGGAACAACAAGCACATGACCGACGTTTCCCTCATCGGCCTCGGCCCCATGGGCATCGCACTCGCGCGCGCCCTTCGATCGAAATACACGCTGACGGTGTGGAACCGCACCGCCGGGCGCGCCGAACCGCTGCTCAACCAGGGCACCGTGCTCGCGCCGAATGCGCTCGCCGCGGTCCAGGCCAGTCCCGTGGTGCTGGTCTGCGTGGCCGACTACGCGGCATCCCGCGCGATCCTTGCTGCGCCGGGCGTGGCCGACGCGCTGCGCGGCAAGGTGCTGGTGCAGCTGAGCACCGGTACCCCGCAGGACGCGCGCGACGACTGGGCCGCGCTCGGCGGCGTGGCCTACCTCGACGGCGCGCTGCTTGCCACGCCCAGCCAGATCGGCCGGCCCGACACGCCGCTCTTCATCTCCGGCGAAGAACGGGCGCTGGCCGCGTGCCGGCCGCTGCTCGAAGCCGTTGCCGGAAACATCCAGTACATGGGCGAGCCCATCGGCAACGCGGCCGCCTGGGACCTGGCCACGCTCTCGTGCATGTTCGGCGCGATGAGCGGCTTCTTCCACGGCGTGCGCATCTGCGAATCCGAAGGGCTGAAGGTGAACGCGTTCTCGCAGATGATCGGCGCGATCTCGCCAGTACTCGGCGAAATGATCAGCGCCGAGGGCGAGGCCATCCACGCCGGCAGCTACGGCGAACCCGAGAGCTCGATGGCCACCTGCGCGGGCTCGGGCCGGCTCTTCGTGAAGCAGGCGCGCGAGGCAGGGCTCGACGCGAGTTTTCCGGATTTTCTGATGGCGTTGTTCGACCGCTCTCTGAATGCAGGTTTGGCGAACGAACGGCTGGCCGCAATGATCAAGGTGCTGCGCCAGGCCGCTTGAGCAAGGCCGGCGCGCCAAGCCCTACTGGACGATCGGGCTGCCCGGGATCTGATCCGTCGGCGGCCTGAAGATCTGTGCCGCATCGACCGCGTCGAAGCGGTACTGCTTGCCGCAGAAGTCGCAGCCCACCTCGATGTCGCCGCGCTCGGCCAGGATCTCCTCGGCCTCCTCGACGCCGAGCCCGCGGATCATCTGGGCCACGCGGTCGCGGCCGCAGGTGCACGCAAAGTGTGGGCCCAGGAGGCCGGCCTGCGGCTCGAAGCGCAGCAGCTTCTCTTCCCAGAACAGGCGGCGGAGAATGGTCTCGATGTCGAGCGTGAGCAACTCGTCGCGCGTGAGGCTCGAGGCGAGGATCGAGATGCGGTTGTAGTCCTCGTTGCGGCCGATCTGGTCTTCGTTGGCCTGGTCGTGGTCCTTGTCGGAAGTGCCTTCGAGGTTGCCCTCGCCCTTCACCGGCAGGCGCTGGATCAGGAGGCCCGCCGCCACCTTGTCGTCGGCAGCGAGCACCAGCGTGGTGTCGAGCTGCTCGCTTTGCAGCATGTAGTGCTGCAGCACGTCGCTGAGCCGGCCGAGCTTCTCGCCCTCGTCGTCGAACAACGGCACCACGCCCTGGTAAGGCGTCGTGCCCGGCAGCTTGTCCTTGGGATCGAGCGTGATGGCGCAGCGGCCCTTGTTGCCGACGTTGACCATCTCGGGCAGGCGCGCATCGGCCGGCAGGTCGCCGATCACCTTGGCGGTGGCGCGCAGGCTCAGGTCGGGCTTGGCCTCGGCCACGGCCACCTTGACCGGGCCGTCGCCGAAGATCTGCAGGATCAGTGCGCCGTTGAACTTGATGTTGGCCTGCATCAGCGTGGCCGCGGCCGTCATCTCGCCGAGCAGTTCGGCCACCGGCGGCGGGTAGGCGCCGGTGGCGGTGTTGGAGGCGCGCCGCGCCAGGATTTCCTGCCACGCATCTGTCAGGCGCACGATCATGCCGCGCACCGGCAGGCCATCGAACAGGAATTTGTGCAGCTCGCTCAAAACGGATTCTTCTTTCTGTTGGGCCTGCGCGGTGTCAGGCGATTTTCTTCAAGCCCTTCGCATAGCGAATGGCGTTCTTGACGTAGTGATCGGAGCCGTGCCGCAGGCGGGCGGCGTCTTCGTCGCTGATCGTGCGCATCACCTTGGCGGGCGAGCCGAAGATCAGGGAGTTGTCGGGAAACTCCTTGCCCTCGGTCACGACGCTGCCGGCGCCAACAATCGAATTGCGGCCGATCTTCGCGTTATTCAAGACCACGGCCTGGATGCCGATCAGCGAGTTGTCGCCGATGGTGCAGCCATGCAGCATGACCTGGTGGCCGATGGTGACGTTCTCGCCGATGGTGAGCGGGCTGCCGGGGTCGGAATGCAGCATCGACATGTCCTGCACGTTGCTGTTGCGCCCGATCGTCATCTTCTCGTTGTCGCCGCGCAGCACCGCGCCGAACCAGATGCTCGCGTTGTCACCCAGCTGCACGTTGCCGATCACCTCCGCGCTGTCGGCGACCCAGGCGCCGGTGCCGAGTTGCGGCGCAACGCCGTCGAGTTCATAGAGGGCCATCGTGGAGTCTCCGGGGGCAAAACCTAGAATTGTAGGGATGCACCCCCGATTGAGCGCGCTGGCCGCGCTGCGACTCACCGACCCTGAACAGAAGGTTGCGGCAACGCGCGCCACTGCTGCCGTGGCCGCTACCGATTCCATAGCAACCGACCCTCTGCGCGTCGTGGGCGATGACATCGGCGTGCCGGGCCGCCCCGAACGGCCGCTGCGCGTGGCCGCCACCGCCGTGCAGAAGCGCTCGCCCTTCACGCCCGAAGGCCGTGCCGCGCTGATCCATTCGATCTGCCACATCGAGTTCAACGCCATCAACCTCGCACTCGACGCCGCGTGGCGCTACGACGGCATGCCCGAGGCCTACTACCGCGACTGGCTGCGCGTGGCCGACGAGGAAGCGCAGCACTTCACACTGCTGCATGCGCACCTGCAGGACATGGGCTGGCGCTACGGCGACTTCCCGGGCCACGACGGGCTCTGGAGCATGTGCGAGAAGACCAGGGACGACGTGCTCGCGCGCATGGCGCTGGTGCCTCGCACACTCGAAGCGCGCGGGCTCGACGCCACGCCGCTCATCCAGGCCAAGCTCAGGCGTGTAGACACGCCGGATGCGTTGCGCGCGGTCGAGATCCTCGACATCATCCTGCGCGACGAAGTCGGCCACGTGGCCATCGGCAACCACTGGTACCGCTGGCTCTGCGAGCGCGCCGGCCGCGACCCCGAGGCGACCTATCCCGAACTCGTGGCACGCTACGAAGCGCCGCGCCTGAAGCCGCCCTTCAACCTCGAAGCCCGCGGCCAGGCGGGCTTCAGCGCCGAAGAGCTGCGCGCGCTCTCGGCCGCCGCCAAGGACTGAACGGGAGGCCTACGCGGGCCGGGCGTGCACGACCAGCTTGGGCGTGAAGTACTGGAGCACCTCGCCGCGCTGGTTGAGCGTGCGGCAGCGCATCGTGACCATCGCGCGGCCCGGCCTGGAGCGCGAAGGCGTGATGTCGAGCACCTCGCCCACCACGTGCAGCACGTCGCCGGGCCGCGTCGGCTTGGGCCACTGCAGCTCGCCGCCCGAGCCGATGATGCCTTCGGCCAGCGGAATGCCGCTCTCCACCAGCAGTTTCATCGTGAGCGCCGCCGTGTGCCAGCCGCTCGCAGCAAGACCGCCGAAGAAGCTGTTTTTCGCGGCCTCTTCGTCGGTGTGGAAGGGCTGCGGGTCGAACTGCGATGCAAAGGCCTTGATCTGCGCCACGTCCAGCGCGTGTTCGCCGCTCTGGAAGCGGTCGCCGACCGACAGGTCTTCGAGATAAAGCGCGCGCTTGGCGCCCGTGTCCTCAGGGAGTGCCGCCATGGGAGTTCCTTGTAGTGCCAGCGCGCATTCTCGAACTATTCAGACGCGCTCGAGGATGGTGGCAATGCCCTGCCCGCCGCCGATGCATTGCGTGGCCAGCGCATAGCGGCCGTTCTCGCGCGCGAGCAGCGAAGCTGCCTTGCCCGTGATGCGCGCACCGGTCGCACCCAGCGGATGGCCAATGGCAAGACCGCCGCCGTCGAGATTGATCTTCGCCGCGTCGAGGCCGAGATCGCGGATGCAGGCCAGCGCCTGCGACGAGAAGGCCTCGTTGAGTTCGATCACGTCGAGGTCGCCGGCCCTGAGCCCGGCGCGCGCCAGCGCCTTGCGCGTGGCGGGGATCGGGCCGATGCCCATGACGGCCGGGTCGACGCCCACGGTCGCGAACGCGCGGATGCGCGCGAGCGCCTGCAGGCCGTGCTTCGCGGCGAAGGCATCGCTGGTCACGAGCACGGCGGCGGCGCCGTCGGTCAGCGGCGACGAAGTGCCGGCCGTCACCACGCCATCGGGACGGAACGCCGGCTTCAGGCCCGCCAGCGCCTCGGCCGAGGTGGCCGGGCGGATGCAGCCATCGGCATCGACCACCTCGCCCGAGGCCAGGCGCACCGGCACGATCTCGCCCGCGAGCCGCCCTTGTGCGCGCGCGGCGGCGGCCTTGCGGTGCGACTCGACTGCGAAGGCCTCCTGGTCGGCGCGGCTCACGCTCCATCGCTGCGCAACGTTCTCGGCGGTCTCGCCCATCGAGATGTAGGCATCGCTGCCGTCCTTCAGTTCCGGGTTCGGCGAGAAGTTGAAGCCGCCCTGCGGCACCATCGTCATCGACTCCACGCCCACGCACAGGAAGGCCTCGCCCATGCCCGCCTCGATCTGCGCCGCGGCAATGTGCACGGCCTGCATCGACGAGCCGCAGAAGCGGTTCACCGTCATGCCGCCCACCTCGTGCGGCAGGCCCGCGAGCAGGCCGACGATGCGCGCGAGGTTGTTGCCCTGCGAGGCCTCGGGGTAGGCGCAGCCCAGGATGACATCCTCGAGCAGCGCGGGGTCGAGGTCGGTGCGCTGCAGCAGGCCCCGAACCACGCCGGCGGCCAGCGTGTCGGGGCGCGTCCCGGCGAGCGCGCCCTTCTTCGCGAAGTGGAAAGGCGAGCGGGCATAAGCGGAAATGACGGCTTTCATGAGAACACTCCTTGGTCAAAACCTACCATCCAATCGGTAGGTCACGCGGTCAAAAAATAGGCACGCGCTGCGTGCCTGCGGTGCCGCCCGGCGATCAGCCGGGCAATGAACTCCTGAGCTGCGCGATGGCTTCGTCGAAGTCTTCGACGCGCCCCGTCATGCGCGATGCGAGCAGTGCGCCCTGGCACACCGAGAACACGTAGGCCGCCTGCGATGCAACCGATGCGCCCTTCTTCTGACGGGCCGGGGCCAGCGCGCCCAGCACGCCCGTGAGCCACAGCACCTGGGTGTTGCGCAGTTCCTGCACGGCCTGGCGCAGTTCCTCGTCGATGCAGTCCCACCCCGGCGTCAGCGCCCCCGCGGGACACATGCCCGAACCCGCCTTGAGCGTGTTGCGGTACATGCGGAAATAGGATTCGAGCGCGTCCTTCGGCGTACGCACCCGCGCCGCGTCCCAGTCCTTGAAGAGCTGGGTGGCCTGCCGGATCACCGCGATGCCCAGCGCTTCCTTGGTCGGAAAGTGGTGGTACAGGCTCGCCTTTCGGACGCCGACCGCATCGGCCACGTCCTGGAAGCTGAAGCCCAGGTAGGAGCGCGTTTCGATCAGGTGCCGCGCCACCCCGAGGATCTGCTCGCGGGTGCTGCCGGCGGCAAGTGCGGTCGAGGGGGTGATGGTGCTGTTCATCTACCTACTATAAGGTAGGGAAATCGGGACCGCAAGCCGCAGGGTCAATCGGCCTTGATGTTCGCGGCCTTCACGATGCGCCCGTTGCCTTCGAATTCCGACGCGATCTCCTTGGCAAAGGCCGCGGGGGTGCCGCCGGTCGGCACGTTGTCGGTGGCCGTGAGCTTGGCGCGCAGCTCGGGGCTGGCCAGGGCCTTGTTGATCTCGGCGTTGTACTTTGCGATCAATGCGGGCGGCGTGGCCGCGGGCGCGAAGACGCCGAACACCGAATTGATGTTCGCCGCGCTGTAGCCCAGCTCGGCCAGCGTGGGCGCCTGCGGCAGGCTCTCGAGCCGTGCGGGCGCGCCCACGGCCAGCGGACGCAGCTTGCCCGACTGGATGTGCGAAGTGAGCGTCGGGCTCGCATTGCTCGAGAGAATCTCGAACTGCCCGCCGAGCGCATCGTTGAGTTGCTGGCCGCCGCCCTTGTAGGGCACGTGCGTGATGTCGACGCCCGTGGCCGCCTTCACCTGCTCGAGCACGATGTGGCCGAGTGATGCCGGCCCCGAGGTGGCCCAGCGGACCGCGCCGGGCTGCGCCTTGGCATCGGCGATCAGCGCGCGGAAGTCCCGGGCCTTGCTGGCCGGCGTGGCAATCAGCAGCACCGGCGAATACATTACGCTCGCCACCGGCGCGATGTCCTTCAGCGGATCGAAGGGCAGTTTGCCGAGATGCGGACTCAGCACCAGCGGGCTGATGGCCGAGAAGCCCAGCGTGGCGCCGTCGGGTGCGGCCTTGGCCACGGCATCCATGCCGATGGCGCCGCTGGCGCCGGCACGGTTGTCGACCACCACCGTGGTGCCCATCTGCGCGGCGAGCCTGTCGCCGAGCGCACGCGCGACCACGTCGCTGACGCCGCCTGCGGGATACGCCACGATGATGCGGATGGTCTTGGGAACGGGCTGGGCCTGTGCGCCGGAGACGGCGAACAATGCCACCGCGACCCAGATTCTTTTCTGCATGAACGAAATCTCTTTGCTGTTGATGAAGTGAAGGAACACCGCGCCTTCAACCGCGCGGGTGATGCTGCGCATGCAGCTGCTTCAGCCGCTCGCGCGCCACATGGGTGTAGATGGTGGTCGTGGAAATATCGGCATGGCCTAGCAGCAATTGCACCGCGCGCAGGTCCACGCCGTGGTTCAGCAGGTGGGTGGCGAAGGCATGGCGCAGCGTGTGCGGCGACAGCGGCACATGGATGCCGGCCGCAGCGGCCTGCTTCTTCACGATGATCCAGAACATCACGCGCGTCATGCCCGCGCCGCGCGCGGTCACGAACAGGTCGGGCGTCTGCTGCCCGCCGAGGATGGCGGGGCGCGACTCTTCCAGGTAGCGCTCGATCCAGCGCCGCGCCTCGCCGCCGAAGGGTACGAGGCGCTCCTTGCTGCCCTTGCCGAGCACGCGCAGCACGCCGTCGTTGAGGCTCATGTCGATGACCTTGAGCGCCACCAGCTCGCTCACCCGCAGGCCGCTCGCATACATCAGCTCGAGCATCGCGCGGTCGCGCAGGCCGAGCGGCGTTCCCACGTCAGGCGCGGCCAGCAGGTCGTCCACCTGCTTTTCCGACAGCGTCTTGATGGCCCGCGGCATCTGCCGCGCGGGCGCGAGCCGGATGCTCGGGTCGGCTGCGATGCGGCGCTCGCGCAGCGCCCAGCGGTAGTAGCGCTTGAACACCGTGAGCCGCCGGTTGGCCGAGGTGGCCTTGCCCCGGGTCGACAGGCGCGCGCCCATGTAGGCCTGCAGGTCGGCCTCCTGCGCCGTGTCGAGCGCGCCGCCGCTGCGCTGGCTGCCCAGCCACTGCGCGAACAGCGCGAGGTCGCGGCGGTAGGCGGCCAGCGTGTTCTTCGACAGCCCGTCCTCGAGCCAGAGGGCATCGATGAAGTCGTCGATCTCGGGGGTTTGTGTGGCGGCGGCCTCTGTCATGCGCTGCAAGATAACAAAAAGAAAAGCCGCCCGTGGCGCGGGCGGCTTCGAGCGGGTTCGCGAGGCTCAGTCGAGCTTGAGCTTCTGCTTGGCGACGACCTGCTTGTAGACCTCGTACTCGGCCTTGATCTGCGCGGCGAACTGCTCGGGCGTGTTGGCCACGATCAGCGAACCTGTGTCTTCGATGCGCTTTTTCACGGCCGGGTCTTCCACCGCCTTCTTCACGCCGGCATTGATCTTGTCGACCACTTCCTTCGGTACGCCCTTGGGGCCGAGGATGCCGTAGTACGCCATGCGGTTGACCGGCTCGAGCCCGACTTCCTTGAAGGTCGGCACATTGGGCAGCGCGGCCAGGCGCTGCGGCGCCGACACCACGATGGGTATCAGCCGGCCGCTCTGGATGAAGGGCATGGCCGACGGGATGTTGTCGAACATGATCGGCACCTGGCCGGCCACCACGTCGTTCAGCGCAGGGCCCGCGCCGCGATAGGGAATGTGCGTGACGAAGGTGTTGGTGAGGCTCTTGTAGAGCTCCATCAGCAGGTGGCCGATGCCGCCCGTTCCCGACGAGGCGTACGAGTACTTGCCGGGGTTCTTCTTGAGCTCTGCCACGAACTCCGCGTAGTTCTTGGCCGGGAAGCTCGGGTTGACCGCAATGATGTTGGGCGTGGCCGCGATGTTGATGATCGGCGTGAAGTCGTTGATCGGGTCGTACGGCACCTTGGGGTTGATGGCCGGATTGGCCGCCGTGCTCGAGACCGTGGCCACGCCGAGCTTGTAGCCGTCGGGCGTGGCGCGCGCCGTTTCGGCCGCACCCACGATGCCGCCGCCGCCCGCGCGGTTGATCACCACCACCGGTTGGCCCAGCACCTTGCCCAGCGGGTCGGAAATCACGCGCGCCACGATGTCGGTCGTGCCGCCCGGTGCAAATGGCACGCTCAGTTCGACCGGCTTGTTCGGATAACCCTGAGCAAAGCTCTGGCCCGCGGCCGCGACCAGCGCAGCGGCTCCCACCATGGCGCCCCATTGACGACGTTGCATCTATAACTCCTTGATTGACTGATGTCGAAAAACCAAAGCCCCGGATGCTAGCGGCTTCGTACCCCGCCCGTGCTGTGGATTACCCATGGTCCGCCACGGTTTATGCTCGAAGCGGTGAACTTCGCCCAGTTGCTCTTCCCGGATTTTTCGCTCATTGCCATTGGTTGGCTGCTTTGCCGCTACACGGCGCTCGACCGCCGCGTCTGGGACCAGGTCGAAAGCCTGGTCTACTACTTTCTATTTCCGGTGCTGCTGTTTCACTCGATCGTGCGCAGCCCGCTCGATTTTGCCGCCACCTCGAGCCTGCTCACTGCGGGCGTGGGCATTGGCCTCTGCGGCATCGCAATGGCCTACGCGCTGCCCTACGTGCCCGGCCTCGCGTCGCACATCGACCGCCGCGACCATGCGGCCAGCGCGCAGATCGGATTCCGCTTCAACTCCTTCATCTGCCTTGCGCTCGCCGAGCGGCTGGCCGGTGCGCAGGGCCTGCTGCTGATTGCGGTGCTGATCGGCGTGTGCGTGCCGATGTTCAACATCGCGGCCGTCTGGCCGATGGCGCGGCATGCCGAGAGCGGCTTCGCGCGGCAGCTGGTGCGCAACCCGCTGATCGTCGCCACGCTGGCCGGGCTGCTGGCCAACGTGCTGGGCTTCACCGTTCCGAACTGGGCCACGCCGACGCTCACGCGCATCGGCGCCGCATCGCTCGCGCTCGGCCTGCTGGCGGCGGGCGCGGGCATGCAGTTCGCCACGCTGGGGCGCGGCAAGGTGCTGGCGCTGTCGGTGCTGTCGATCCGCCACCTGTTCCTGCCGCTGGTGGCTTGGGGCCTCTCGCTTGCGCTGCGGCTGGACGCGACGCAGGCCTCCGTGCTGATGGCGTTTTCCGCCGTGCCCACCGCCTCCAGCGCCTATGTGCTGGCGGCGCGCATGGGCTACAACGGACCGTACGTGGCGGGTCTCGTGACCCTGTCCACGCTGCTGGGGGTGGCGAGCCTGCCGTTTGCGCTGGCGCTGCCGCGCTAGGGTTCGTTCAGCGCTCGGGGCGCTGCGCCAGGGCCCACGCCACGTGCTCGCGCACCAATTCGCTCGGGTGCGATGCCCGCGTGGCCAGCGCCTCTGCGGCACCGCTCTCGCCCGCGCGCAACGCGTTTCCCAGGGCCACGGCGATGTTGCGCAGCCAGCGTTCATGCCCAATGCGGCGGATCGGGCTGCCCTCGGTGAAGCGCAGAAAGTCTTCTTCGCTCCAGGCAAAGAGCGCGGCCAGCGCCTGGCCGGTGAGTCCTTCGCGCGCGTCGAAGTCGGGCAGCGCGCTCTTCTTCGCAAACTTGTTCCAGGGGCAGATCAGCTGGCAGTCGTCGCAGCCGTAGATGCGGTTGCCCATCAAAGGCCGAAGCTCCAGCGGAATCGGCCCGCCGTGCTCGATGGTCAGGTACGAAATGCAGCGCCGCGCATCGAGCCGGTACGGCGCGACGATGGCCTTGGTCGGACAGACATCGATGCAGGCGCTGCAGCTGCCGCAGTGGGCGGTGACCGGCTCGCTTTCGGGCAGCGCCATGTCGACGTAGATCTCGCCCAGGAAGAACATCGAGCCCGCACTGCGGTCCAGCACCAGCGTGTGCTTGCCGCGCCAGCCTTGGCCGCTGCGCGATGCGAGCTCGGCTTCGAGCACCGGGGCCGAATCGGTGAAGGCGCGATGGCCGAACGGGCCCACCTCCTCGGCGATGCGTTCGGCCAGCCTGGCCAGCCGCGCACGCAGCACCTTGTGATAGTCGCGGCCGCGCGCATAGACCGAGACGATGGCTTCGCCGGGCCGCGCGAGGCGATCGAATTCCACGGTTTGCCAATCATCGAGCGGCGTGTCGCGCGGCAGGTAGTCCATGCGTGCCGTGATGACGCTCACCGTGCCCGGCACCAGTTCGGCCGGCCGCGCGCGGCGCGTGCCGTGCGTTGCCATGTATTTCATCTCGCCATGGAACCCATGGGCCAGCCATTGCATCAGACCTTCCTCGGCGCTCGATAAATCGACGCCCGCGATTCCGATTTGGGAGAATCCGAGTTCCCGGGCCAATGCCTGAATACGAGCAACGAGTGGATGGCTGACGATCACTTGCCGATTGTAGAAACGCCGAAGAACGCCCGCCGCATGCTGCGCTGGCGCAGCGAGGACGACACCGACGACTTCGCGCGCGCGCTGGCGGCCTCGCCCGCACTGCGCGATGCTTTCATTGCGCTTCACGGCGACCTCGGCGCCGGCAAGACCACCTTCGTGCGCCACCTGTTGCGCGCGCTCGGCATCGAGGGCCGCATCAAGAGCCCGACCTATGCCGTGGTCGAGCCGCACGAAGCGCCCGATGGCCTTGCCATTTTCCATTTCGACTTCTACCGCTTCAACGATCCGCGCGAATGGGACGACGCCGGCTTCCGTGACATTTTCGCGGGACCGGGCCTCAAGCTTGCGGAGTGGCCAGAAAACGCTGCCGGCCGCACACCAATTGCCGACCTCGCTATTAAAATAGAAGCAATGACAGACGACACACGCAACGTGACCCTCCTGGCGAACACTCCTCGCGGCAGCGCCCTGCTGACGCAGCTCGGCGCATGAAGGCCAGCGGCCTCAAGCGGCGCGTGCTGCTGCAGGGCGGCAGCATTGCGCTGATGCTCGGCGTGCACCAGATCGCGCGCGGCGCCACCATCCTTGCGGTGCGCGTGTGGCCCGCGGCCGACTACACGCGCGTGACCATCGAATCCGATGCGCGGCTGCATTCGCAGCAGCTGGTCGTCGGCAGTCCGCCGCGGCTGGCGGTGGACATCGAAGGCATCGATCTCAACCCCGAGCTGCGCGACCTGGTCGGCAAGATCAAGCCGGGCGACCCGTACATCAACGGCCTGCGCGTCGGCCAGAACGCACCGAAGGTGGTGCGCATCGTGTTCGATCTCAAGCAGGCCGTGGTGCCGCAGGTGTTCTCGCTGGCGCCGATCGCCGCATACAAGCATCGGCTGGTGCTCGACCTCTACCCCGAAAAAGCCATCGACCCGATGGAAGCGCTGATCACCGAGCGCCTGCGCGAGGCACCGCGCGGCAGCAGCGGTGGCGGCAACAACGGTGCCGTGGCGAGCGCGCCCTCGGTGCCGCCGCCGGCCGCGCCCTCCTCGGGCCTCGCGCCCGACGGCGGGCCGCCGATCCTCGTGCGGCCTTCGCCCAACGTGCCCGCGCCGCGCCCTGCGCCCGGCAGCATCGCGCCTCCCGCACGCCCGCCGGCCACGGCGGCCGCACCCGCACCCGATCCACTGGGCGAGCTGATGGCGCAGCAATCGACGCGGCCCGGCCCTGTCGCGCCGCCATCGCCGCCCATTGCGCCTGTGGCGCCTCCCGCGCCCGTCGCGTCCGCGCGCGGCGGCGCCACCGCGAGCCGCACCGACCGCATCATCATCGTGGCGCTCGATCCCGGCCATGGCGGCGAAGACCCGGGCGCCATCGGCCCCAACGGCACGCGCGAGAAAGACATCGTGCTGCAGATCGCGCACCGCCTGCGCGACCGCATCAACGCGAGCAGCGTCAACGGCAACCCGATGCGCGCGTTTCTTACGCGTGACGCCGATTTTTTCGTGCCGCTGGGTGTGCGCGTGCAAAAGGCGCGGCGCGTGCAGGCCGACCTCTTCGTGAGCATCCACGCCGATGCGTTCACCACGCCCGCCGCGCGCGGCGCGAGCATCTTTGCGCTGAGCCAGAGCGGCGCCTCGAGCAGCGCCGCGCGATGGCTCGCCAACAAGGAAAACGAAGCCGACAAGGTCGGCGGCGTGAACGTGGGCAACCACGAAGTGCAGGTGCAGCGCGCGCTGCTCGACATGAGCACCACGGCGCAGATCAACGACAGCCTCAAGCTCGGCGGTGCCATGCTCGGCGAGATCCGCGGCATCGGCGCGCGGCTGCACAAGCCCGCGGTCGAGCAGGCCGGCTTCGCGGTGCTCAAGGCACCCGACATCCCCAGCGTGCTGGTCGAAACGGCGTTCATCAGCAACCCCGAAGAAGAAGCGAACCTGCGCAGCGTCAGCTACCAGGAGAGCCTCTCCGATGCGCTGATGCGCGGCATCCAGCGCTACTTTGCGCAGAACCCGCCGCTGGCGCGCAGCCGCCAGCTCTAGGGCCTCGCTCGCCC
Organism: Variovorax beijingensis; assembly: GCF_003951285.1. Classification (GTDB taxonomy): domain Bacteria; phylum Pseudomonadota; class Gammaproteobacteria; order Burkholderiales; family Burkholderiaceae_C; genus Variovorax; species Variovorax beijingensis. The sequence continues at coordinate 113,418 of NZ_RXFQ01000021.1, forward strand.
TGCCGTCCCACGCCGGGCGGCCCGTGGCAACGCACAGGCAAGCGCGGCAGGCTCCTACACGGGGGGCCGGTGCCTTTTGACCATCATGGTCCCATCACTCTAGAAAGGTGGACATCATGATGAACGCACGAATCTGGCTTGCCGCTGCGGCGGCAACCATGGTCATGGCGCTGGCAGGTTGCGCATCCGGCCCCAACCAGAACCTGGGCACCGGCATTGGCGCGCTCGGCGGCGCGGCAGTGGGCCATGCCATCGGCGGCAACACCGGCAGCACCCTGGGCGGCGCGGCCATTGGCGGCGTGATCGGCAATCAAGTGGGACGCAGTGTGGACGAACGCAACTACTACGAGAGCCAGCGCGCCTACCCCCCGCGCGGTTACTACCCGCGCAACGGCCCGAACTACTGACCCTTTGCCAAACCTCTGTTGAAGCGCGCCACCACCGGCGCGTTTTTTTTGGTTCGGTACCGATCAGGCCTTCGAAGGCAACTGCGCGCGCGCCTTCTCCGCGCGCGATGCGCGCCAGGCACCGAAGATCGCGATCAGGCCCGGCACGAAGATCAGCGCCCAGATGATCTTGTCCAGGTGCTCGCGCACGAACGGCAGGTTGCCGAAGAAGTAGCCCGCCGTTGCGATGCCCAGCACCCAGATCAGCGCGCCGACCACGTTGAACATGGTGAATTTCGCGCGGTTCATTTCGGCCACGCCGGCCACGAAGGGCGCGAAGGTGCGAATGAAAGGCATGAAGCGCGCAAGGATGATCGTGATGCCGCCATAGCGCTCGTAGAACGCGTGGGCCTGGTCGAAGGCCTTGCGGTTGAAGAAGCGCGAGTTCTCCCACTGGAAGACCTTGGGCCCGAAATAGCGGCCGATGCTGTAGTTGCACTGGTCGCCCAGGATGGCTGCGGCAATGAGCACCGCGCAGGCCAGCGGAAAGCTCATGAGTCCCACGCCGCACAGCGCGCCCACGATGAAGAGCAGCGAATCGCCGGGCAGGAAGGGCATCACCACCGCACCTGTCTCCACGAACACGATCAGGAAGAGCAGCGCATAGACCCAGGGGCCATAGGCAACGACGAAGGCCTCGAGGTGTTTGTCGACATGCAGGATGAAGTCGACGAGAAAGCTGATGATTTCCATGGTTGCGGATTATCCTTGCTGCACGCCGCATGGCACCCCACGACGAATTCGGAGATTCAAGATGACAGGTCGATACATCCAGATCGAGGCCGCGGGCGGCAGCGGCACCTTCCGCGGCTAC
>NZ_RXFQ01000022.1 GCF_003951285.1 Variovorax beijingensis
GAGGATGGCTCCGGACGGAGCGGAAATGTGCCGAAGGAGAACCTCGCGCGGCGCGGCCATGCGATCTACACGTCCATTATGTTAACGTTAACAGTAAGTTTTTCTTCTGGGGTTAACCCCAGCCTGTTCAGCGATCGCAATATGCAGCATCCAACGCTCGCTTTCACTGGGAAGAGATCCTCAAGCGGCCGGGTTTATCCGAATGAGCGATCAATTTGGTTGCGCTAACAATTCAAGTTGTTAACGATAACTTTCCGCACCGGCTGCGGGCAACCAACGAGGAGACGAGGAATGAAGAAATTCACGATGCTCGCGGCTGCATCGGTCGTTGTCGCAGGATGCGGCGGTGGCGGGTCGAACGGGTACGCTTTCATTCCTGCCCCCGCTCCCCCTCCGCCAGCCCAGGCGACGGTGACCGAGGACTGCGCCGCCTTGCCGGGCGCCACAGCGGCCCCTTCACCGGCAGCACTCCCCCTGGCCCTGCAGACGATCAAGGTCAATGGCGAGGACCGGCAGTATTACGAGTACGCACCCCGCGACGTCGCGACCCTTCGCGACCAGGATGCCAGAGGCGTGGAAGTGGTCGTCTCATTGCATCGGACGGGCCAATCCGCCGAGGACAACGCCCGTCTCACCGGCTGGCCCGCGCTCGCGGAAGAGAAAGGCTTCGTCGCGATCTTTCCGGTGGCCAAACCAAGCGGCTGGAACACGGCCAAGGACACGACCCGGTCCGACGATCACGCGTTCATCGTCGCAGCGGCCGCAGCCGTGCGCACGCGCCACGGGCTTCCATCGACGATGTCGACGTTCCTGGCCGGCGCAGGATCCGGCGGTGTCATGGCGCAGGAACTCGCCATGCGCGAGCTCGCTGTCATGGCCACCGGCGTCGCGTCGTTCGGCGCCGCCGCCGAACCGGCAACGCTCGATCTCGCCGCGGACAGCCTGCCCAAGACCGCCATGGCCGTCTGGCAATTCCAGTGCGGCGCCGATCCATTTGCCACGCAGATGGGCTTCTGGCGGCAGGCGAACGGAACGGATGCGCAAAACCAGCAGGCGGTCGGCGACCTTCCGACGGTGACGGATTTCGTGCAAGACCACCCGGTCCAGCAAGTCCGGCTGTCACGGCTCGACCGTCCGGCGGAGTCGGCCTCGGTCTCGAGGCTGGTGTGGGAAGAGCTGTTCGGCAAGGTGGTGCGCTTCCCGGACAACAAGTCCTACAACGGAACGCTGCATGCGGAAAAAAGCATCGCGGACATGGGGCTCGCGGAAACCATCAAGAGCCTGCGCCCCGGCGAGCCGCGGCGTTGGTTGACGTACGTCCCTCCGCAGTATCAGAAGCTGGTTGCGGAAGGAAAGAAGCTTCCGCTCCTGTTCTCGTTTCACGGTCGCAACGGGTCGGCTCGCTTCCAGGCCCAGATCTCGCAGTGGCACGACGTGGCGCGCGACGAAGGCTTCATCGTCGTGTATCCGCATGGCCTCAAGGCGACATGGACGACATCGATCGATGCGGACAATCCCGACGTCCAGTTCTTCCTCGACCTGCTCGAGGAGATGAAGACGACCTACCAGATCGACGATGGCCGCGTCTTCCTGAATGGATCGTCACAGGGCACCGCGCTCACAAATCGCATCGCGGTCCAGCACCCGCAGCTGTTCGCGGCGATCGCGCCTTGCTACTCGGGGCACCTCTCGGCCGCCAGCTATGCGAACCCCATTGTGCGAACCGACATCGCCCTGCCCGTCTGGCAATGCCGAGGGGAGCAGGAGCTGCCGACGGAATTTCCCGGCGGCACCGCAGGCGAAACGGCCGCGAGGACGTTCTGGCGTGAAACCGTCAACCAGAACTTCTCGCCCCCGGCCATCGCGATCGACGGGCGGCGCACGACCGAGATCTGGAACAGCGGACGCGCGGAGTACCGCTGGCAGATCACCTCGGACATCGGCCATGCGTGGCATCCGGGCCAGGCCCGAAAGATGTGGGACGAGATGCTCAAGCGCTATCGACGCAACCCCGATGGCTCCTTGCAACGCCTTTGAAACCCATGGCCATTGGAAATCCATCATGAAGACCGTCCTGAATCATCGGCGCATCTTTCCTGCGCTTCTCGCATCCATGCTGGTGCTCAGCTGCGGCGGAGGCGACTCGCGCGGCAGCGGAGGGTTTTGGATCCCTGGCGGAGGCGGAGGCGGCAACCCCGAGGACCCGCCCGCGCAACCCGCAGCGCCTGTCTTCAGGGCCGCGGGCCTGGTGTACGGCACGCCGGTCGCAACCTCGGACGACAAGGGCAACGACACCGTGAGCATCCCGGTGCTCACGCAAAGCGGCGCCAGGAGCCTGTCGGTCGCGGTTCCAACTGCGAAGATGGCCGCCCTCCTCGCCAACCTTGTGCCGGGCAACCTGGTGGACTGGATACCCGGCAGCGATGCCGCCGCGGTGACCGTGCCGGCCGACCCTACGCCAATCTTCAACGTCATCCTCGCCAAGGGCAAATCGCCCGCCGCCCAGTTCAACCTGAAGAAGTACGGCGCGGCGGTCGGCCGGAACGACAACGCGCCGGGTCCCATGGTCGCGGCGGGCTGGGTCTACGACAAGACCGGCACCACCATCACCGTGGGGGACGGCCGCAACCTGACGGCGGACCAGGCCGGTCGGCCCTATGCGCAGCCGATCAGGCGCTACGAGGAGACCTATGCGGTCTCGCCCGACGTGAAGGTGTTCAACGTCAACACCGCCGACTATGCGAAGAGCACCGTTTCCGACTTCGCTTCGATTCCGGTCACCGCCAGCTACGACTACGGCACCACATCGCGCCAGAGCGCCTATCTGCTTTTCGACAACAACTACCTCGCGGCCGATACGGCCAAGGTGGTTGCGATCTGGTACTTCACGCCGCAATCGACCACGGACGGCAAGCCGGTGTGGGACGTGCCCACGCTCAGCACCATGCTGGACGACAAGGGCAGCGACCCTGTCTCCGGCCAGCCCTACAACAAGATCAACGCGACCTCGCCCGCATCGGCGCCCTACTCCCGCAGCACCGAGCCCTTCGAGATGGTGAAGAACACGCTGTACTACGTGGGCGACAACGAAGTCGCCTCGTATCTGCTCAAGGCCGACATGGGTACGCCCAACGATCTGTCGGACGACAAGGTGATCAAGGTCGATGCCGGGTGGCCCAACAGCGGCTACCAGTACTGGAGGAACATGGAGCTCGTCGGTGTCGATCCGCGATCGGTGACCGACATCTGGCTGACGCACGGACACAGCGACCATTACGGTACGGTCGTCGAGCAGCTCAGGATGATGGACAACGCCGGCAAGCCGATCGCGCTCTGGGCGTCGAAGGAAGATGCCGTGGGCGTCACATCCGACCTGCAGGGCAACACGTGGAACATCACGGGGGCGCTGCCGGCCAGCGAGACCGTGATCCGTGAACGCATCTCCCATTCGTACGAATACGACAAGTGGTACGACTACGGCAACGTGAAGATCATGGTGATCTGGTCGCCGGGCCACACGCCTGGCAGCACCAACATGCTGTTCAAGGTGAAGAACCCGGACGATGGCAAGTTCTACACCTTCGGCTACCACGGGGGCTACGGCTTCAACGGCCTCAACAGCCCGACGGCCGCCAACGGCTGGCTGCGCCTGTCGTTCCAGCATGGCTTCAGCTATCTGCAGAACACGCTCGATGTGGACTTCGTGGCGCCGCAGCACACCAATCAGTTTCCCATCGTCGAGGTCTACCAGGCGCTGAAGGCCTACAACCGCGACCCGGCGAACGCGGGTGCCCAGCTGACCATGCTCGATGCCATGCGCTCGAAGGTGTTCGACTCGCCGGCCGTCGGTGGCGTGAACATCACCGGTGAGTTCTCCAACCAGTTGGAGAAGCGCCGCTCCGTGGCCTCCTACGCAGCGAGCGACGCTGCGAATGCGACGTACAAGAGCATCGAGACTTCCGGTCCGTTCAAGCCCGGGCGCGAAGCCGGCCTGACCTCCGTGTCGGCCAGGATCCTGGACGACGGGAAGATCATCCAGGGCTTTGTGGGTCCGCAGAACAAGAACCCGAAGCTCCCCCTGCTGGCGAACGGCATCACGACGTCGACGGACCAGTACGTGAACGATCCGGGCGGGTACTACGTGCAGGTCGCCATCGACGTGCAGGACACGGTCTACAAGGGCTATATCCCCGAGGGCTTCACGCAGTTCAGTCCGGGCCTGGGGGCCACCATCACCTACAAGGGCGGCCCCGTCGAGTCCGTCCACGCGGACAAAGGCACATTCCATCCTCCGGAGTACCTGCGCACGCAGCGCCTGAGCTCGCTGGCCGATGCGCAGGCCGTGCTCGCCACCATCGCCAAGGGGCAGACGAAGACCATCTCGCTGACCCGGGCGAGCGAGATCGTCGTACCCGCCATCGTCACCCAGACCTTCCAGTGAGGCGGGTGCCGCCGTGCGAGGATATCCATCGACGACGCAAGATCATCCAAAGGCCGCTCGCCTCCTTCCTCCGGTCCTCGCGCTTTGCATCGCCGTCCTTGGTTCTTCCGCGGCCGCGCAATCAGATGATCCCGAAGCGCAATACGAGCTGGCACGGCGATACAGCAGCGGCGCCGGAGTGCCGATGGACAGGGAACGTGCGTTCGAGCTCTTCACTTCGTCCGCCGCTCAGGGCTTTGCGAAGGCGGAATATGAACTTGCAAACCACTACCGCGGCCGAACGGGCCGGGCACTGGATCTGGACATGGCATCCAGCTATCTCGAACGATCGGCGCGGCACGGGTACGTACCGGCCCAGGTCGACCTGGGCTTCGTCTACTTCAACGGAAGCGGCCGCACGCCCAAGGACCTCGTGAGATCGTTCCACTGGTTCAAGCGCGCCGCCGACGGCGGTGCGGTGATCGCGCAGTGCATGGTGGCCGACTTCTACAGGCAGGGGCTGGGGGGCGTCGAACGGAACCCTCGCGAGGCGTTCAGGTGGTACCGGCTGAGCGCAACACGGGCCGACCGATGCGCGGCAAAGTCTCAATACGAGCTGTACGCAAGCTATGCATCGGGCAGTGGCGTCCGCAAGGATCTGCCGACGGCCATGGACTGGCTGAAGCGCGCGGCGGAGGCCGGCAACCCCCAGGCCCAGCGTGCCCTGAGCCGCGCCTATGAGAACGGCGCGGGTGTCCCGCGAGACCCGGTGCTCGCACGCATGTGGCTCAGGAAGTCCCGCGAAGGGGTTGCGCCGCATGACGACCACGAGCACGAGGACGAATCCAAACCCGCGCATGCCCCCCGCCCGGCGCACGCCCATTGACGCGCGCCAGGAAAGCCGTGGGCCCTACGCGCTCGCCCGACGAACGATCGTGAAGCCCACATCGACGATCAGCTCAGGCGGACGCCGTCCTGCGGCGCGCTCGACGATGCAGTCGGCCGCGATCTGGCCGATGCGCCGCCCGTCGATCCGCACGGTGGTCAGCGCCGGGTCCAGGTCCGCCGCAAAGTTCAGGTCGCCGAAACCGACGACCGCGAGATCGGCGGGGACGCCGAGACCGGCGGCACGCGCTTCGGTCAGCACGCCCAGCGCCAGCATGTCGGAGCTGCAGAAGACCCCGTCGAGCGGCAGGTTGGACTGCAGGATCGAGCGCAGGGCACGGCGCCCGTCGCTGAGCTTGGTCGGCGCGGGGACGAGATGCACGATCGGGGCCACGGCACCCTGTGCCTGCGCCATGGCAGTGAACGCTTCCGCCCTGCGCACCGAACGAGGATCGTCACCGCCGATCACGGCGAGCCGCCTGCGGCCCTTCTGCAGGAGGTATTCCGCAACGCTGCGGCCGACGGCCTCGTGCGAGAAGCCGACCAGCATGTCGATCGGATCGAGCGCCACATCCCAGGTCTCGACGATCGGAATGCCGGCCGCGAGGAGCCGCTGGCGCCCGAGTTCGCTGTGCACGACACCGGTGAGCACGATGCCGTCGGGCCGACGGCCGATGATGTCGCGCACGAGGTCGTCCTCCGTCGACGTGCTGTACCCGCTCTGCCCCACCATGAGTTGGTAGCCGTGCTGCTGGAGCCGGGAATTCAGCGCCTCGATGGTGTCCAGGAAGACAGGCCCTGACAGGGTCGGCACCACCGCCGACACCAGGCGTGTCTTGGCGGAGCGCAGCCCCCCCGCGCCGCGATTGGGCACGTAGCCCGTGGATGCCACGGCCGCCTGCACCTTGGCGAGCGTCTTGGCGTTGACCGAATTGGGCGCATTGAAGACCCGCGACACCGTCATCGCCGACACGCCCGCGAGCTTGGCGACGTCCATCACGGTGACGCTCAGATGGCGAGGCTGCAAAGGACGATCTGTCATGGTTGGGAGCGGACTATAACGGCCGGGCCGGTGCCTTCTGCGGCCCGCGCGGGAATCAGGTTAAGCTTTTCGCACCCCCTTGCCACCGTCCATGTCGGCTCCTTCGAACAAACAACCTGTCGCAGCAGGGCGTTCCGCGCCCTCGCCTCTGCCGCCGCGTCGCGCAAGGGTCGCCGGCGGTATCACCCTGCTCGAAGTCGCTCGGCTGGCAGGCGTGTCGGCGATGAGCGTGTCGCGCGCGCTGAACACGCCCGAGCAGGTTTCGGCCGCCATCCTTGCGAAGGTTCGCGCAGCAGTCGAGTCGACGGGCTACGTCGCCAACCGGGTGGCCGGAAGCCTTGCCTCGCAGCGAAGCCGCCTGGTCGCGGCTGTCGTTCCGTCGATTGCCGGGCCGGTGTTCCAGGAAATGGTGCAGTCCCTCATCGCCGAACTCGCGGCCCGCGACCACCAGTTGATGCTGGGCCAAAGCGGCTATGGCACGCAGGAGGAGGACGCGCTGCTCGACGCCATCATCGGCCGTCGGCCCGACGGCATCGTGCTGGGCGGTGTGGTGCCCTCTGCGGCCGGCCGGCGACGCCTTGTGGCCTCGGGCATTCCGGTGGTGGAGACCTGGGACATGGTGCAGGACCCGATCGACATGCTGGTCGGCTTCTCGCACGAAGCCATCGCGACCGCCGTGGCCACTTTCCTGATCGAGCGCGGCCGTCGTCGCCTGGGCTTCATCGGCGGCAACCACGAACGCGCGGCCCGGCGGGCCAGCGCGTTCGTCCACTCGGCGCTCCACGGCCCGGCGCGCGAGCGGGAAATCTCTGCGCATGTCGAGACCGTGGTTGCGCCGGCAACCGTCCGCAGTGGCCGCCAGGCGCTGGGCGAGATGCTGCGGCACCAGCCCGGGACCGACGCCATCTTCTGCAGCTCGGACGTGCTGGCGCTCGGCGTCGTCACCGAAGCCGCAGCGCGCGGCCTGCGCGTGCCGCAGGACATCGCCGTGGTGGGCTTCGGCGACCTCGATTTCGCGGCGGACGTTTCGCCGTCGCTCACGACCGTGCGCATCGACAGCACGCGCATCGGCCAGCTCGCGGCTCGGTTCATCGTGAGCCGCAGCGAAGGCCTCGACGTCGAAGAGGCCAAGGTCGATGTGGGCTTCTCCATCGTTTCGCGCGAAAGCACCTAGATAGAAACCCGCACACGTTGTGCCTGCACATGGCCGTACCATCGTTTTGGTAGCGCTACCAAAAACAGAACAAGCAGATGTCCACCACCATTCGATCGATCGACTGCCTCCAGCTTCGATTGCCCTTCCACCACGGTGCGCCGGCGCCCCTGTTCGCCGGACGCCCGAGGACCACGTTGGACAGCGGCCTGGTACGCATCGAGCTCGACAACGGCCTGGTCGGCTGGGGCGAGTCGTATGGCGCCGAACTCGATGCGCTTTCGGCGATCTTTCGCGGCCGGGTCGCACCCCTCGCGACAGGCCGGGACGCGACGGATCCCGCGCTCATGGCGTCGCTTGAACGCACGTTGCACAACATGGGCCGCTCGGGGCCTGTACTGCATGCGCTGAGCGGCCTCGACATTGCGATCTGGGACCTGAAAGCGAAGATCGCCGGCGTACCACTGCATGTCCTGCTCGGCGGAGCGAGACGCACCCGCCTGCCCGCCTACGCGTCCTTGCTTCAGTACTACGGCGACACGGCGCTGGTGGCAAGGAATGTGGAGCGTGCGCTGGCGGCCGGCTTCGAACAGGTGAAGCTGCACGAGAAAACACCCGAGGCCGTGGCCGCTGCGCGCGCTGTGATGGGCCCTGACACGCCGCTGATGGTCGATGCGAACTGCGCCTGGACGGCCGATGAGGCCGGCGAGGTCGTGACCCGGATGGCGGCCTTCGACCTGCACTGGATCGAAGAGCCGCTCTGGCCGCCGGAGGACATCGAAGCACTTCGCGCCCTCCGCGTTCGAACCGGCGTGCCGACCGCAGCCGGCGAGAACGCCAGCAGCGTGCATGAGCTGAGCCTCGCGGCGAGAGCCCGGGCCATCGACTATCTGCAGCCGAGCGCGATCAAATCGGGCGGCGTCACGACGCTGCTGCGGCTCTCGCGCGAGTGCGCCGGCAGCGCCGTGCACTGCGCCCCGCAGTCGGCCTTCTTCGGCCCGGGGTTGCTGGCCACGCTGCACGTGTTGGCCGCGCAGGAGGACGAGGTGCATGTGGAGCGGCTCTTCTGCGATCTCGGCTTCACGCCCTACGGCGACACCGTGCCCTGCATTGACGGTGCCTTTCAGCTGACAGACCGGCCCGGGCTGGGCGCCGACCCAGAACCCGCGCTGCTCGACAGCGGCTTCGTGCGCCGCATCTAGAACTTATTTTCAGGAGACAGAAATGCCCATGCACAACAGGCGCTCGCTGATCCGCGGGGGCGCTGCACTTTCCTTGGTGGCCTCGCTCGGCGTGGGCCGCCTCGCGCTCGCAGACACGAAGGCGGCGGTCCGCCTCATCGTGCCCTACCCTCCGGGTGCGGCCACGGACACGCTCGGCCGCCTGATGGCGCAGGCATTGGAGCCCGCCGTCGCGGCCCCGGTGATTGTCGACAACCGAGGAGGTGCCGGCACGCAGATCGGCACGCGCGCGGTCGCCACGGCGGCGCCAGACGGTGGCACGCTCGGCTTCGTCGACACGGCGTTCGTGATCAACCCGGGGCTTTTCGGCAGCGCGCTGCCGTACGACACGGAGAAGGACTTCGCGCCAATTTCGCTCATGGCATCGGCGCCACTCGTGCTGATCGTGCACCGCACGGTTCCCGCAGCGACGCTGAAGGAATTCGTGGCTCTGTCCAAGGCAAAGCCGGGCAGTTTCAACTACGGATCTGCCGGCGTGGGCAGTGCGCCGCATCTGGCCGGCGAGCAGTTGCGCGCCGCCGCCGCGATCGACATCAACCACGTGCCGTACCGCGGCGGCGGCACCGTGCTGAACGACCTGCTCGCGGGTCACGTCCAGTTCGGGTTCACCACGGTCCCCACGATGATCGACCACATCCGCGCGGGCACTGTCCGCGCCCTGGCAGTCACCGCAGCGCAGCGGGCCACGCAACTGCCGGACACGCCGACGATGCAGGAAGCCGGACTGCCCAGTGTCGACGCCACGCCAATCTTCGGCTTGATCGGCCCGGCCAAATTGACGCCGGACATCGTGTCCCGGCTGTCGTCCACAGCGGCACAGGCCGTGCGCGCAGGTCCGCTGCATCAGAAACTCATCGAACTCGGCTTCGTGCCGGTCGGCAGCACGGCCGAGGAGTTCAGGACCCGCATCCGGCGGGAGATCGAGAAATGGGCCGCGGTCGTGAAAGCCGGCAACATCAAGCCCAATGCCTGAGACGACGCCCGCGAGCCCGCATGCAGTCACTCGTTTCCCTGCGACGGCCGACGCCTTGCGCTCCGCAGAACAGCGCGCGGCCTACGACCTGATCGGACGGCGGCGCGGCCGTGTGCCTGCCCCCTATCTGCCATTGCTCGGGAGCCCCCGAATTGCCGATCTTCTGGAGCAACTCTCGACCGAGCTTTGGACCGGCACGCTGCCGCAGCGGGTGCTGGAAGCCATCTTTCTCATGACGGCACAGAGGCAGCAATGCCACCATCAATGGGAGACTCATGCCGCAAAGGCATTGTCGGCCGGACTTTCGTTGGAGATGGTTGAAGCGATTGCGGTCGGCAAGATTCCGGAGGATGGCGGATCGGTGGAAGCAGCAGGCCGGTTCTTCCTGGCACTCACCGAACGGCACAAGGTCGCGGACGACGTGTTCGAGCAAGTACAGAGGCACTTCGGAGAACAGGGCGTGGCCGAACTGATTGCGTTCTGCGGGCTGGCCGGAACCGTTGCCCTGCTCTTGAATGTGCAGCTGCCTCACCCGTTCGTGGAGCGAGGCGAACCCCAACGAAGTTGAGGCAGCTGCGGATCTCCGCCACTGCCCCCCCAGTGCTCGATCAGATCGTTTCGAGCGCCAGCGCGATGCCCTGACCGCCGCCGATGCACAAGGTCACGATGCCCCGCCTCAAGCCGTCGCGTCGCATCGAGTGCAGCAAGCGCGTGGTCAGCACGGCGCCCGTTGCGCCGATGGCGTGGCCGTGGGCGATGGCGCCACCCTCGACGTTGACGATGTCTTCCGGCAGGTCCAACTCACGCAGGCAGGCCAGGGTGATCGCGGCGAATGCCTCGTTGATCTCGATGCGCTGGACGTCCGTGCGCTTCCAGTTGGCGCGTTCCAGGGCCAGTTTGACCGCCGGCACCGGCCCGATACCGAACATGCCCGGCTCAACCGCCGCGACGCCGTGCGAGACCAGGCGCGCCCATGGCCGTAGCCTATGCTTCTCGGCGAAACTTCGCTCCGCGACGATCACCGCCGCTGCGCCGCTGTTCAGCCCTGGCGCGTTCCCGGCAGTGATCGTTCCGTCCTTTCGAAACGCCGGCTTGAGCTTGGCCAGTGATTCGACCGTGGTGTCAGGCCGATTGACTTCGTCCTTGGAGAAGCTCACCGGTCCCTTGCGGCCGGAGAGTTCGATGGCGACAATCTCTTCCGCGAACTTGCCGGCCTCCTGAGCCCCACTGAACCGTTGCTGTGAACGCGCGGCCCAGCGATCCTGGTCCTCGCGCGTGATGCCGTACCGACCGACGAGATCCTCGGTATGCCAGCCTGAGTGTTGACCGCTGAAGGCATCATGGAGACCGTCTCGCAGCATGCTGTCCAGCATCTGAGCGTCCCCCATGCGCTGTCCCCAGCGCGCGCCGGGCACCAGATAGGGGGCCTGGTCCATGTTCTCCATGCCGCCGGCAACCGCAGCCGCGGCATAACCCGCCGCGATCTCGAGTGCCGCCGCTGCGATCGCTTGTGCACCCGATCCGCACACCCGATTCACCGTCAGGGCGGGCACCTGCACAGGCAGTCCGCCGCCGATGGCAGCTTGTCGTGCCGGATTCATCCGAGCGCCGGCCTGGATCACGTGTCCCATCACAACGGTGTCGACGGCTTCCGCGGCCAGACCTGAGCGATGAAGGGTCTCGCGAATCACCGCGGCACCCAGCGCGGACGCGGGCGTTTCCTTGAGCGAGCCGCCATAGCTTCCGATCGGTGTTCGGACCGGCGCGCAGAGAACGATGTCAGGGGTGGGCATGAGAGCACCTCAGGTTGTTGCGGGTTAATCGAAAGATCAGGCACGTCGTTGCGTGCGCATACAGCTGCCGGAGGGTCCGAAAATGCGACCGTCGGCGGCTGCCACCTGGCGACCCACGTGGATCACCTTTCCCTCAGCGGCGTCAGGCCGCGGCTTTCGGAACGCTCGCAGTTCGCATCGCGTCGTTCAACACCTTGGCAGGCACATCCGGCCGCTCGAGGACGATGAAGTGACCGGCGCCGGGCACCTGGACAAACTCGGCCGCGGGAAGGAGCTGCTTGTTGGCTTGCCGGTCCGAGGGCCTTGACCAATCCTTCTCTCCGTAGATGAGATGAACGGGTGCGCTGACCTCGGGGTAGCGGACGCGTGCCGCGATGAGGCTGGGCAGGTTGCCGTACACCGCGCGGGCGACGACCGGATAGCCGGACCGACGCCCGACCTTCAACAGTTCATCGAGATAGTCATCGCGCAGGGCGGCCGCGTTGCCGAGGCCCCCACGGAGCACGGCGCGCACGATCGGCTTGGGTTCGACGCCCGCGACGGTCGGGCCGACACCGGGCGCCAACGCGCCGGTCACGACGAACCGGGCCAGCAGGCTGGACCGCGCGATGCCGCCCGCGTAGTCATAGGCATTGATCGCCACGACACGCCGCACCCGCTCGGGCAGATCGGCCGCGGTGGTGAGGGCGAGCGTCGCGCCCATCGACTCGCCGAGCAGCGTCACGTCGCGCAAGTCGAGTCGGGTGATGAGGCGCTTGACCGCCTCGCGCATGGCCGGCTCCTCATAGGAGGCGCCCGGCACGATCTGCGAGTAGCCCATTCCAGGGAGATCGAGGGCATACACCGTGTACCGCTCCCGGACCAGCGGGATGAGGTGGCGGAAGTGCTCGGCCTGGGTGCGCACGGTGTGCAGCAAGACCAACGGCGGCCCCATCCCGCCCGAGAGATAGCGCAATCGTCCCAGGCGTCCCTCGTTTGATCCGAGCGGATCGAGAAAGTGTTCCTCGGTCCCGGCAATCCTGATGGAGGATGAAAGTGGATCATTGCTGGTCAGCGGCACGGTGGGTCTCCTCGAATCTTCAGGGCTACTTCGTGGCCCGGGGGCCATGGATGCATGCTTGCTGGCGCACTCCGATGCGCCTTCACGCTGATTCCAGAGCGGGGCGCAGTTCGAATGCGATGCGGCCACTCAGCGCAAGGGCTGGTAGCGCGATGCCGCTTCGTTGCTCGAGAGGTGGGGCGCCATCGCCTTGCGCGCGCCTTCGTAGGCGTCCCAGAGGGCGACATCGTGCAGCGACGGAAGCGTCACCGATTCGCCGCGTTCGAAGCCCAGCAAGGCGGCATCCACCAGGTCTTCGGCACGCATCACGATCTGCGCCGGCAGGTGCTCCACGGGAAGCCCGCCGCGTGCCCAGAATTCGGTGGCCGTCGCACCCGGCAGCACGGCTTGCACCCGCACGCCCTTGCCGGCCAGCTCGTGCTGCAGCGATTGACTGAAGGCCAGCACGAAGGCCTTGCTGCCGCCATACACGCCGTTCAGGGTCTCTGGCGAGACGGCCACGATGGAGGCAATGTTGATCAACGCACCTCTGCCGCGCGCCACGAAGCCTGGCACCGCCGCGTAGCTCAGCCGGGTGAGCGCCGTCACGTTGAGGTCGATCATGCGCACCATCTGGTCCACGTCGCTCTCGACCAGCGGCGTGTGCGTGCCGATGCCGGCGTTGTTGACCAGCAGGGTGATGCTCGCATCGTGCTTGAGCTTGTTTTCCACGCTGCGCAGCGACTCCGGATTGTTCAGATCGGCGGGGAAAACCTCCACCGCGCGGCCGTGGCGGCTGCTGAGGTCCGCAGCCAGCGGGTTCAAACGCTCGCGGCTGCGGGCGACGAGGATGAGGTCGTATCCGCGCCGCGCCAGGCGGTCGGCGTAGAGGGCCCCGATGCCGGAGGAGGCTCCGGTGATAAGGGCGGTGCCCAGGTTCGTCTGCGTCACGGTAGTTCTCCGTCTTGGGGTTTCGATGGTGTCCATGTTGCGCCGGTTGGCGCTTGGCGTAAATGACGCGTATAGTCATGTTTTATGCCATCGGCTCCCGAGACCGCACATGCACAGAATCAGCTACGTCCTGCCGGCCGGCTTTCAGGTGATGGCGCTGGCCACGCAGGCGGTCTTCGAGTTCGCCAACGTTGTGGCGGGCGAACCCTTCTACGAGGTGACTTGCCACTCGATGCCCGGCGGCAGCGTGAAGGCTTCGCTGGGCACGGCCCTGCAGACGAGGCCCTTCACCGCGCGCAGCACGGCCGACACCTGGATGGTGGTGGGCGTGATCGACCCGTTGGCCACCCCCTCACCATCCGAACTGCTGCATGCGCTGCGAAAGTGCAGCGCTCGTGCGCGTCGGACCGTGGGGCTGTGCACCGGAGCCTTCGTGCTGGCCGACGCCGGCTTGCTGGCAGGGCGACGCGCCACGACGCACTGGGCCTATGCGGACGCACTGCAACAGCGGCATCCCGATGTCCAGGTCGAGCCGGACCGCATCTTCATCGCCGATGACCCGATCTGGACCTCCGCCGGCATGACGGCGGAACTGGATCTGGCGCTCGGCCTCGTCGAGAAGGACCTGGGCGACGACGTGGCGCGATCGGTGGCGCACCGGCTGGTCATGCATCAGCGCCGTTCGGGCGGCCAGTCGCAGCATTCGGAGATTCTGAATCTCGCGCCCCGCTCGGACCGCATCGCGCGGGCGCTGGAGCATGCACGCCGCCACCTGGCGCAGTCGCTGGGCGTGGAAGAACTCGCCGCGGCCGCGAACCTCAGCCCGCGCCAGTTCAGCCGTGTGTTCACGGCCGAGACCGGCCAGTCGCCGGCCAAGGCGGTAGAGCGTCTGCGCGTGGAGGCTGCACGCTTGATGATCGAGCGCAGCCGCCACCCGCTGGAGGTGGTTGCTCGCGAAACGGGCTTTCGCGACCGGCGCCATCTTCGCGAGGCGTTCATGCGAGGCTTCGGCAAGCCGCCTCAATCACTCAGGCGCGACGCCCGCCTGGGGTCCTGACGCGCACCCAGATCTTCGGCGTCGCGCACGCCGTGTCCTCTGGAATGTGCCGTGGCCAGTTTCAGCCGAAGATTCTTCACGGCACTGGTGCCGATAGATATATGGCAGGCACGTAGCCAAGCGTAGCGGATCGCAGCCCCACCCAGAAGCTTGCCAGCTCGGGCCGCCCAGCCGGGTACGGCTTTGGTGCGCGTACGCCAAAACCGTGCGGGCCGCGATGCCATGGTTCAGCGCTGCGGCGACTGATGGCTGTTGAACGCATCCGCCACGAACTTCGTAGGGGATTTCCCTCGCCGGCTGGCCCGGAGCTTGCATGATCTTGTCAGATAGTTGAATACTGCAACTATTGAAGATTTCTTTCATCTGGCCATGCACGCACCGCTCCAACTGAAAACCGACTACATCAACGTCCTGCTCGACGTGGCTTCCGCACGAACCAGAGACCGGGGTTCGCGCGTGTACGAGCTCGAACTCGGGCTGTCGATCCGCGACGTGCGGCTGCTCCGGATGATCGGCGGCGCACCCGGCATCACGATGGGCCAGCTGGTGCAGATCTGCGCCATCGAAAAGACGCTGGTCTCC
The DNA here is from genome assembly GCF_003951285.1 of Variovorax beijingensis. Taxonomy (GTDB): domain Bacteria; phylum Pseudomonadota; class Gammaproteobacteria; order Burkholderiales; family Burkholderiaceae_C; genus Variovorax; species Variovorax beijingensis. The sequence goes on from NZ_RXFQ01000022.1 coordinate 15,137, forward strand.
AAGCTCGTGGGGTCGCTGGTGCAGCGCGAACTGGTCCAGCGCCAGATCGGCAACGAGGACGCCCGGCAGATCCACCTGTGCCTGACCCCGGCCGGCATCGACCTCGTGCTGCAGGCCGAACCCATCGGGGTGGAGATGGAAGCCCGCTTCCTCGACTGCCTCACCACCGGCGAAGTCGACACCCTGCGCCGCATCCTCCACAAGATCATCGACGCCGAAGCGGGTTCGCGCGACATCTTCGAGTTTCTGCTGGCCCAGCTGCGCGAAAGCAAGGCTTCGGATTCATCCTCACCTGCCTCTGGCACTCCCCGAAAGAAGTAAGACTTCATGGCAACTCCACTCTCGCTGCGCCGCGCGTTCGCGGTCACCCTGTCGGCACTGGCGCTGACGTTCTCCGCCGCAACATCCGCCGACACGGTGCTGCGTACCGTGCCTTCGTCGGACCTGAAGATCCTCGACCCGATCTGGACCACGGCGAACATCACGCGCAACCACGGCTTCATGATCTACGACACCCTTTTCGGCATGGACGAAAAGGGTGCGATCAAGCCGCAGATGGTCGAGAAATACACCGCCAGCCCCGACAACAAGGTCTGGACCTTCACGCTGCGCCCGGGCCTCAAGTTCCACGACGGCGCGCCCGTCACCTCGCAGGATGTGATCGCCTCGCTCGCCCGCTGGGCCAAGCGCGACACCATCGGGCAGAAGATGTACGAGGCCATGGAAAGCATCACCGCGGAAGGCCCCAACGCCTTTCGCATGAACTTCAGGCAGCCCTTCGGCGTGGTGCTCGACGCACTGGGCAAGCCCAACCCGCTGGTTCCGTTCATCATGCCCAAGCGCGTGGCCGACACCCCCGCCGACAAGCAGATCGAAGAGATGATCGGATCCGGCCCCTTCACGCTCGCCAAGGAAGACTTTCGCCCCGGCGACCGCGTGATCTACCGCAAGAACACCGCCTACGTGCCGCGCAAGGAGGCCCCCTCGGGCCTGGCGGGCGGCAAGGTGGTGCACGTGGACCGCGTGGAATGGGTGCTGCTGCGCGATCCGCAGACGCAGGTGAACGCGCTGCTCAACGGCGAGGTCGACATGGTCGAGACCGTGCCCGCATCCGGCTACAGCGACATGCGCATCAACCCGAAAATCGAGCTGGTGGACGTGATGCCCGCAGGCCCCTTCACGGTGATCTACAACCACAAGGTCGCGCCGTTCAACAACCCGAAGGCGTTGAAGGCCGCCATGCTTGCCATCAACCAGGAGTCCATGCTGCGCGCGCAGGCCACCTTCCGCGACTTCTACAAGCCCTGCACGTCGATCTACCTGTGCGGCTCGATGTATGCGAGCGACAAGACGGGCTTTTTCACAGGCAAGCCGCAGTTCGAGGAAGCCAGGAAGCTGCTGAAGGAATCGGGCTACGACGGCAAGCCTGTCGTCATCCTGCTGCCAGGTGACGCGCCTGCACTGAACAAGCTGCCCGCCGTCTACGGGCAGTTGCTCAAGCAGGTGGGCTTCAACGTGGACGTTCAGACCACCGACTGGGCCACGCTCGTGACACGCCGCACCAAGAAAGACCCACCGGAAAACGGCGGCTGGAATGCCTTCATCACGTTCTGGGGCGGCGTTGATGCCAGCAGCCCGATCACCTACAGCCCGCTGACCGGCAATGGCGACCAGGGCTACTTCGGCTGGCCTGTCGACGCCGAACTCGAAAGGCTGAAGTCGCGCTTCATCGAAACCGGCGACGTTGCGCAACGCAAGGACATTGCGACGCAGATTCAGCTTCGCGTGCTCGAAGGCGGCGTGATCGCGCCGCTGGGCGAAGGCAAGGCCCCCACCGCGGTGCGCCGCGGCGTGGTGAGCGGATTGCTGCCGTCGCCCGCCGTTCTGTACTGGAACGTGCGCAAAAAGTAGGCAGGGCCCCTCACCTCTCGCCGAGGCGTTTGGCCGGTTGCACTCGCTGCAACCGGTCAGGGATTTCCTTTGCCCGCGCCTGCCGATCCATCGCTCGAACGAGACCTTCTCACATGCTCAACTTTCTATTGCGGCGCGGCCTGGCCACGGCGCCCGTGCTCCTGATCGTGGCCGTCATCGTCTTTCTCCTGCTGCGCATGACGCCTGGTGATCCGGCGGCTGCCATCGCGGGCGACGGGGCCAGCGTGCAGGACATCGAACGCATCCGCGCGCAGCTCGGCCTGGATGCACCGGTCGTCAGCCAGTTCTTCGGATGGCTGGGCCACGTGCTGCGCGGTGACCTGGGTTACTCCTACTTCTACAAGATGAGCGTGACAGAGCTGATCCAACAACGGCTGGAGCCCACGCTGTCGGTCGCCGCCGCGACCGTCGTGCTCACCGTGCTGATCGCCGTGCCGCTGGGTGTGCTGGCGGCCTCGCGGAGCGGCGGCCGGCTCGACCGCTTCATCATGAGCGCCTCGGTTCTCGGCTTCTCCGTGCCGGTGTTTGTCGCAGGCTACCTGATGATCTGGCTGTTCTCGATGCAGCTGGGCTGGCTGCCTTCGCAGGGCTACAACCGCATCGCCGAAGGTGTCGGTCCGTGGCTGCGCAACCTGGCGCTGCCCTGCATCACGCTGGCCGTGATGTATGCGGCGCTGATCGCGCGGGTCACGCGGGCGGCGGTTTCCGAAGCACTGACCGAAGACTATGTGCGCACCGCGCGCGCCAAGGGCATCCCGGAGTGGCGCATGTTGACGCGCCATGCGCTCGCCAATGCGGCGGTGCCGATCGCCACCATCATCGGCCTGAGCGTGGCCGGCCTCATCAGCGGCGTGGTGGTGACCGAGACGATCTACGCCATACCGGGCCTGGGCCAACTCACGGTGGACGCGGTGCTCTCGCGCGACTACCCGCTCATCCAGGGCATCACCCTGTTCTTCTCGCTCATCTACGTCGTCGTCAATCTGATGGTGGACCTGAGCTACCTGCTGCTCGATCCGCGCATCCGCTACTGACGCGCGCACCCATTCCTTTTCGGGGACCCTTTCCATGACTTCGATCTCCATACCGCTGGACACGACGACTGCGCGTCGCCATCGCAAGCCCTCCCTGTTGCGCCGCGTCTTCGCGAACGGCGCCGTGCGCTGGGGCAGCGTGCTCCTTTGCTTCATGGTGGTGCTGGCGGTCGCGGCCCCGTGGCTCTACACCATCGACCCCAACGCGATGGATCCGGCCAACTCTCACCTGTCGCCTGGCGCGCATGCCGAATTCACGACGCTGGCCGGCGACAGCTTCGAGCGTTTCTTCCCGATGGGAACGGACAGCATGGGCCGCGACATCTGGAGCCGCACGGCCTACGGCGCGCGCATCTCGCTGTCGGTCGGCGCGGCGGTCGCGCTGGGCTCGATCGCGCTCGGGATGCTGGTAGGCATGGTCGCGGGATACTTTCGCCGCTTCGACGGCGTGATCATGCGGGTGATGGACGGGATGATGGCGATCCCCGGCATCCTGTTCGCCATCGTGCTGGTCGCGGTCTGGCGGCCCAGCCTGTGGACGGTGATCCTGGCAATCGTCGTTCCCGAAACACCGCGGGTGGCGAGACTGGTGCGTTCGGTCGTGCTGTCGGTTCGCGAAGAGCCGTATGTCGAAGCCGCCATTGCGCTGGATACGCCCGCCTGGAAGCTGATGCTGCGCCACATCCTTCCCAACACGGTGGCGCCGCTGATCGTTCAGGGCACCTTTGTCTGCGCGGCGGCGATGCTGGCGGAAGCGGTCATGTCGTTCCTCGGCATCGGCCTGCCGTCGGACGTGCCGACCTGGGGAAACATCATGTCCGAAGGTCGTGCGTATTTCACTTCGCATCCGTCGACCGTGCTGCTGCCCGGCGCCTTCCTCGCGCTCACGGTGCTGGCCGTGAACATGCTCGGCGACGGCCTGCGCGACGCGCTCGATCCGAAGTTCAACAAGCGCGGGAGCTGACCATGGCACACACGCAATCCACCGCAGCCGCTGCCGCACCCGCTGCTGAATCGCCATGCCTCGAGGTGCGCAACCTGAGCATCGACCTGCCCGCGGGCGCCGACCGGCCGCATGCCGTCCACGCCGTTTCCTTCGACGTGGTGCCCGGCCAGGTCGTGTGCCTGCTGGGCGAATCAGGCTCCGGCAAATCGGTGATCGCTCAGGCGGTGATGGGGCTGCTGCCCGCTTCGCTGGTGCCTTCGGGCGGACGCATCGAGGTGATGGGCGAGAGCGTTCTCACGGCCGACGCCGCACGCCTGCGTGCATGGCGCGGCGCCCGCATGGCGATGGTGTTCCAGGAGCCCATGACGGCGCTGAACCCGGTGATGCGATGCGGCATGCAGGTCGACGAAATGCTGGCCGAGCATACCGAGCTTGGCGCCGCCGAGCGCCGACAAAAGGTGCTGGCCATCTTCGCGCGGGTCAAGCTGCCCGAGCCCGAACGCATCTACGACGCCTATCCCCACCAGCTCTCGGGCGGGCAGCGGCAGCGCATCGTGATTGCCATCGCCCTGATCCTGCGTCCCGCGCTGCTGATCTGCGATGAGCCGACCACCGCGCTGGACGTGACCACGCAGGCCGAAATCCTTTCGCTCATTCGCGAGATGCAGCAGGAGAACGGAACGGCGGTGCTGTTCATCACGCATGACTTCGGCGTGGTCGCGGACATCGCGGACCACGTCGTGGTGCTCCAACTGGGCCGCCAGATCGAAAGCGGACCGAAGGACGATGTGCTGCGCCGGCCGAAGGAGCCCTACACGCGCATGCTGCTCGATGCCGTGCCGCGCCTGGAGCCCGCGCGGCGGCCGACCATCGCGGACGCTGCGCCACTGCTCGATGCGCGCGGCGTCACCAAGACCTACCGCTCCGGCTCGTGGCCGGGCAAGCGCCGCACGGTGCATGCAGCGACCGATGTGTCGCTCAAGCTGCACGCCGGCGAAACCGTGGGCATCGTGGGCGAGTCCGGCTCGGGCAAGTCGACCGTGGCCCGCTGCATTGCGCGGCTGATCGAGCCGACGGGCGGCGAGGTCTGGGTGCCTCACATCGAGGCACAGCGCGCACCGCGTGCGCGGCTCTCGGCCTTCCGGCGCATGGTCCAGGTGGTGTTCCAGGACCCGAACCGTTCGCTGAATCCGCGCCGCACGGTCGGCCAGTCGATCATCGAAGGGCCAGTCAATTTTGGCCTTTCTCCCGAGAAGGCCTGGCAGCGCGCCGAAGAACTGATGGAGCTGGTGCGGCTGAAGCCCGATGTGCTGCACCGCTACCCGAGCGAGTTCTCCGGCGGCCAGCGGCAGCGCCTGTGCATCGCACGCGCGCTCGCCTGCGAGCCGCAGGTGCTGATTGCCGACGAGGCCGTTTCGGCACTCGATGTCTCGGTGCAAGACCAGATCCTCAAGCTGCTCGCGGAGATCCAGCAGCGGCTGTCCATCGGCATCCTCTTCATCACGCACGACCTGCGCGTGGCCAGCCAGATCTGCGACCGGCTGATCGTCATGCACATGGGCCGCATCGTCGAGCAAGGCACCGCGCACGACGTGCTGCTGGCGCCGCGCGAGGCCTACACCCGTTCCCTGTTGGCCGCGGCCCCTGGTCAGGGCTACGCATTCGGGCAGGGCTGAGGCGTGCGCATCAACCACCGCTCCGATCGACATCTTCGACCCCCAAAAGAGACAACCATGGAAACACCCCTGTACGCCCTGAGCGCCGTCCAACTGCTGGCGCGCTATCGCGCCCGCACCCTCTCCCCCGTCGACGTGACGAAGTCGGTGCTGGCGCGCATCGAACGCTGGGAGCCGAGCATTCACGCCACCTACGGGCTGGATGCCGAAGCCGCCCTGGCCTCGGCCAAGGCCTCCGAAGCACGATGGAGCCAAGGCGCACCGCAAGGCGAGTTGGACGGCGTGCCGGTCACGCTCAAGGAAAACATCGCCACGCGCGGCACGCCGTCGCCGATCGGCAGCGCTGCCTCGGTGCTGTCGCCCGCCGCGGCGGATGCGCCTGCGGCCGCACGCCTGCGTGAAGCAGGCGCGGTGATCGTCACCAAGACCACGATGCCGGACTTCGGCTTCCTGGGCGCGGCTCCGTCGAGCTTTCATCCGCTCACGCGCAACCCCTGGGATCTTCGCAAAAGCACCGGCGGCTCCAGCTCCGGTGCGGGCGCTGCCGCCGCCGCGGGCTACGGTCCCTTGCACCTGGGCACCGACATCGGTGGTTCGGTGCGCATCCCCGCCAACTTCTGCGGCGTGTTCGGGCTCAAGCCCAGCCATGGGCGCATTCCGGTCGACCCACCGGCCGCCGCGCGCGTGATCGGCCCGATGACGCGCACCGTCGCCGACGCCGCGCTGCTGATGGCGGTGGTGTCGCGCCCCGATCCGCGCGACTACATGAGCCTGCCGGCACAAGACATCGCATGGGAGCACCTGAGCCGCGACGTGCGGGGTCTGCGCATCGGCCTGTGGACCGACACGCTGGGCGGCTGGCCGATCGACACTGAAGTGAAAGACGCCGTGCTGGCAGCGGCACGCGTCTTCGAACAGGCCGGCGCCATCGTGGAGCCGCTCTCCGACTGGAGCACGCTGGACATGCGCATGGGCATGGCGCATTTCTTCACGATGCGCTGCCGCGTCGACCTGGCCGCCATGCCGATCGAGCGCGCCAAACTCGCCGCCGACTACATCCATGCTGCGGGCGAGTTCGCGGGCTCGCTCTCGCCCGAAGACACCTTCCGTGCCTTCACGCGCATGCAGGCACTGCGCGCAGCGACCGTGGCGGCCACGCAGCCGTACGACTATGTGCTGTCGCCCGTGTCGCCCGTGCTGCCGTTCGCGGCGGAAGCCATCAACAGCGGACCGGAAAACCCGCTGAAAGATTCGCACTTCACTTCGGTGTTCAACCAGTCGGAGCAGCCTGCGGCATCGATCAACTGCGGCTACGCCAGGAGTGGCCTGCCCATCGGCCTGCAGATCGCCGGGCGCCGGTTCGACGACCTGGGCGTGCTGCAGATGGCGGCGTTCTACGAGTCGGCTCGTTCGGTGCAAGCACCTTGGCCCGAGCCGGCCTGATCTCCCTGCTGTCCGACTGCGTTGAGGGGCAGCATCTGGATCGCTGCCGCAAGGGAGGCGTCGCCGTCGTCACACCGACTGTCGCAGGCGGCCGCGCGACAGCATTGCGGACGGCGCCAGCGGTGTCGCTGCCCCGGCTATCGAGCGGACAGCCTTGACGTGTTTCTGCCAATGATCAGCGCGCCTTGACCGGCACGTCCGGTAACCTTGGTGCGATCCGACGGGCCCACGGCCACGAGCCACGGGCCTACCTCAAGGACGTCCTCGTTCGCCTGCCGATGCAGCTGAACAGCCGTATCGAAGAGCTCCTGCCGCACAACCGGTGCCCTCCCGCTGAACTGGTCGGCGGTCTGTGCCCCGCCGTCAAGGTGGGGCAGCCGGCCGCTTGCGGCGCAGCAGTCCGGCGAGGCATTTCTTCTCGACCACCCTGGAATAAATCATCGACTCCGGTGTCTACCCCTCTGACGGCCCAGTGCCATTCCAGTCGAGGACACCCGATGCAGTTGAAATTTCCACCCCGCCTGCTGCGCCCCGGCGCATTTACCATTGGCACGGCGGCTCTTGCCTGCGCGGCAGCGGTTGTCGCGGCGGCGCAGGTGCCCGGCGGCGTCGCGCGCGCCACCCCCCTGATCGCGGGGCTCATGGACATCTGCACCACCAGCGACCCGGCCGACGCCGGCTTTGCCGCGGAGAACGACGCCGCCATGGCCCGGATGATGGCCGGCATGAGCATCAAGAGCTCCGGCGATGTCGACCGCGACTTCGCCGAAATGATGATCGCCCACCACCAGGGCGCGATCGACATGGCGCTGGCCGAGCTGCGCCACGGTAACAACGAGCAGCTGCGCCGCATCGCGCAGGAAATCATCGTCGAGCAGCAGCAGGAGATCGCCGCGATGCGCCTCGCGCTCGGCCAGCCGCTGCCGCCTTCAGCGCCCGCGCCCACGCAGGCCGGTCGCATGTAGGCGGGCCGCGCCTTCCCCGATCACACGCTTTCACACGCATCAACCACCCAGAGCGACAACATGAAAAAGCACAGCCTCACTCATCTTCTTGCCGCCACCGCGCTGGCCGCCGTTGCCGCGTGCGCACAAGCCGGCCAGGCACCGGGCGCAGCCGCCGATGCCGACATCCCGATGAGCCACCGGGACCGCGTCTACACGGCCGAGCAGTTTTCCAACACCGTGTCGGTCACCGACCCGATGGACAACAAGCTGCTCGGCGTGATCCGCCTGGGAGACCCGTCGCCGGGCAACTTCAGTCCGCTCTACAAGGGCCAGGTGCTGGTGCATGGCATGGGCTTCTCGCCGGACCACCGCACGCTCGCCGTCGTGTCGATCGGCTCGAACTCCGTGACCTTCATCGACACCGCGACCAACGCGGTGAAGCACACCACCTATGTCGGCCGTTCGCCGCACGAGGCCTTCTTCACGCCCGACGGCAAGGAGGTGTGGGTCACGGTACGCGGCGAAAACTACGTGTCGGTGCTCGATGCCGCCACCTTCATGGAAAAGACCCGCATCACCACGCCCAACGGGCCCGGCATGCAGATCTTCTCACCCGACGGCAAGTACGGCTACGTCTGCTCGTCGTTCAATCCCGAGACGGTCGTGATCGACACGGCCACCAAGCAGACGGTCGGCCGCGTGAAGCAGGACAGCCCCTTCTGCCCCAACATCGCCGCCACGCCCGACGGCAAGCAGGTCTGGATGACGCTCAAGGACATCGGTCGCACGATGGTGTTCGACGCGAAGCCGCCGTTCGCGGTGATCAAGTCCTTCGACACGGGCCCGATCACCAACCACGTCAATTTCGCCGCCACGAAGAAGGGCAGCTTCGCCTACGTGACCATCGGCGGCCTCAACCAGGTCAAGGTGTTCCGCACGGACGATTTCTCGCAGGTCGCGACCATTCCTGTCGGCATGCTGCCGCACGGCATCTGGCCCTCGGGCGATGGCACGCGAATCTATGTCGGGCTGGAGAACGCCGACGCGCTTGCGGTGATCGACACGGCCACCAATACCGTGGTGGCGACCGTGCCGGTGGGCCAGGCGCCCCAGGCCATCGCGTACGTGCCCAACGCCGTTCCGGCGCAGGCCGGCGACGGCACGCAGGGCCTGCAGGCGCCGGGGCTGTCCGGCCAGGTCGCGCACCTGACGCTGGTGACGCCCCGGGCACGCAAGGCGCCGGGCGCCGAGAACAACGCGCCCACCAGCGTCTCGTTGTTCGACCAGGGCCTGCTGCAGGTGCTGCAGGCCTCAGCTACCGGCCTGGAGCCCAGGCAGCCTTATGTGCTTGCGCTGTCGGACCAGCCGGACGGCAGCGGGGTACTGCAGCCGTTGGCGAATTTCATGACCAATCCCGCGGGCGCCGCGATCGTGAACGCGATCGGCCCGATCCGCCAGCAGATCCAGGGCGCGACCCCCACGGACAGCAAGCGCTACCTCGTGATCGCGCCACAATCGGGTGGCAAGCCCGGAACCCCGGTCCAGGTGCAGAGCCTTTGAGGCGGCGCCGTTGCGCGCTGCGATGTCCGGAACATGAACGACCTGATCCTGCTCGTCGAGCCGATGATCCCCGCACTGCGGCGCTACGCACGCGCCTTGCTGCACGAGCGGGAATCGGCGGACGAGCTGGTGCAGGACTGCCTGGAGCGGGTCATCAGCCGCTGGAGCCAGCGGCGCGAGGCCGACGACACGCGGCAGTGGGTCTTTGCCATCTTGCACAACCTGGCGATGAACCGCCTGCGGCAGCAGACGCGCCGCGGCCTGCACCTGGCCGTGGAAGACATCGACGAGGCCGAATTGAGCATCCCCGCGCACCAGGAGCACCGCGTGACGCATCGCGAGCTGATGCGTGCGCTCGACCTCTTGCCCGACGACCAGCGCGCCGTGCTGCTGCTCGTCGCGGTCGAGGACCTGTCCTATGCGGAGGCTGCGAAGACGCTCGACATTCCCGTCGGCACCGTGATGTCGCGGCTCGCGCGCGCACGCCAGCGCGTGCACCGCATGCTCGACGGGGTCGACCCGATGCCCGCGGCCGCATCGCCCGATACGGACCCCCCGGCGCCTCCCCATCTGCGGAGACTCAAATGAACGACGACCCCATGGGCGGACGTCCCATCCTCGAAGAGGACCTGCACGCCTACGTCGACGAGGCGCTCGACGCGCGGCGCCGCCGCGAGGTGCGCGAGTATCTCGCTCACCATCCCGATGCCGCGCGCGAGGTCGAGGCCTACGCCCTGCACCGGCAGGGCTTGCGCGCGGCCCTGGCGCCGATTGCCGAAGAGCCGCTGCCGCCGTCGCTGAACCTCGCGCGGCTGGTGCAAGAACACGAGCAGCGCGCGCTGCAGGACCGGCATGCGCCGAGCCGCCGCTGGCCCTGGGGCATGGCGGCGGCCGTCATGTTGGCGCTCGGCCTGGGGGCCGGTGCGGGGTGGTCGCTGCGCGGCGGCGTCCCGGCCGACGGCGATGCGGGCATTTCCGCCTTGGCGCGCGAGGCGACGCGCAGCTACGCGGTCTACGCGTCGGACACGGTGCGGCCCGTCGAGATGGGGCCTTCGCAGCGCGCGGAGCTGGTGGACTGGGTCTCTTTGCGGCTCGGGCGCAAGGTCGCGATTCCCGATCTCACATCGTCGGGCTACAACTTCATCGGCGGGCGTCTGGTCATGACGGCGCACGGCCCCGCGGGGCTGTTCATGTACGACGACGCGAGCGGCACGCGGCTGGCGTTGACCGTGAGGCCCATGACGGTCGACAAGGACACGCCGGTGATGCGTCCCATCGACGGCCCGGTCGCGGGCTATGCGTGGGCTGACCAGGGGCTGGGCTACGGTGTCGTCGGCACGCACAAGGCGGAAGTACTGCATCCACTGGCGGACGAAATGCGCCGCCAGATCGGTTCGAGCCTCGGGGGCTAGCAGGATGCTGAAGACAGGCCACACTGGGGTTGCGGCGCGGCATACTGGTCGGCCCTCCCAGGTTCGCTTGAAGTCCAATCCCTGGTTCCAAGTCAATGAGGTCCTTCGTCGATCCCCTGACTTGCGAACCCATGACCTGGCCGATCACCCTTCCCCGTGCGCTGGCAATGCGGAAGGCCACCGGAGAGAGCGCAGCCATGTCCGCGCAGCTGCCGCGCGCGGTCGCAGGCTTGTCCGCTTCGAGAGCGATCCTGCGATCGGCATCGGCGCCCGCCGAGGCGCTCCCGGGGCACCTTGACGCAGCGCAAACGGCCGAGGCGAATCCCCTCCTAGACTTTCCGCTCCATGAACTCAGAGAGCATCCCATCATGACCGATTCATCTTCGAAGGCTTTCGTCTCGGCCCGCGCGTTGATCCTCGCGTCCGGAGTCGTGTTGATGCAGGCGCTTGGCGCCGGCGCATGGGCTCAGGGCGCGGGCGAGGCAGATCCCTCGCAAGCCAAGGCACGGCCTGCGCCGCAGACGACACCGTCCGAACGCGCCGCGGCGCGCAAGGAGCGCATGGCACAAGGACGGCAGACCGCCCGCGGCGCCCAGTTGAGCGAAGGCGATCCGAAGCCGAGTGCGCAAGCCAGGCTGTCCAGAGCGGAGCGACAGGCCGAGAACGCCCGCAGGCTTCAGGCGAACCGCCAGGCGAACAGGCGAGGAGAGTTCGCCCGCGGAGGCAATGCCGACGCGCCCGAATCGGGGCGCCGTTGAGCAGCCGGCGTCGGCCTGCGTCCATCGCAGGCGCCAGCGTTCCACTCTCGCCGCATTCGCGTGTTCCTGCGTCGCAGCGGCTTCGGGTTGAGTTGGTCCCGCACACATCGCGTGGCGTCCGGCAGGCCTGCTGGTGCCCCGAAAAACGCCCGCGCAAGCGCGTTGCCTCGATGCGGCCGCGGTGCGCCGCTGTTCCTGCGCTCGGACCACGGGCCGAAGCCGCTGTCCTGATCGAAGCCTGGCGCAATCACTACAACGAGGTACGCCCCCACCGCACCCCGCAATGCTGGACCTCGGCAGAGGTTCAAACTCGAACTCCGCAAAGAACCGCGACCCGCCGTCTTCTAGGCATAACTGTCTGGACCAAACCGAGCAGGTGAAAACCAGGCGGCGAGCTCGCGGCGTGAACTCAGCGCCCCTTGTCTTCCCAGTCCACTCAATCCACCGGATGGGTCTCGAGATACCCGCTGACGCTGGCACCGAGGGTCGGAAAGAACGCCGCTTCCCCAAGCCGCTCGAAAAGCCCGAACCGCTTCAGCTTGTCCTTGACGGGGTCCTTCATCTCGGCAAGGCACAACTGAATGCCAGCTGCGCGCTGCGGGTCGTCGCCGGACAGTGGAAGGACGACGGCCAACACCATGCCTTGCCGCTGTTCGACACCCGGCGCGCACCGCTGCACGTCCTGCATGAATTGCTGGCGCATCACGGTTGCCTCGCGCCGACCGAGCACGAGGCGGCATCGCTGAGCCCGGATTGCTTCGCGCTCGCATCGAACCGGGACAACGCCAACTGCCTCTATCCCCCCGAACGGTTCCGTCGGTATTAGGGACGGCCGCTCCAGAAGAAGCGCAACCTGATGGCCCAGTTGCAGCGCACGCACGCGCTCACGGTCCACCCTTGCGCGTCACATCTCCACGCAGAGGCACTGTAGATCCTGGAAGGCCGGATGGGCGACAAGCGCAAGGAGGCAGGCGCCGACGACGACATCAACCAGATCAGGGACTCAGTCGATTGAAGCTGTCTTGAAGTTGTTGTCACCGCAGCGTCGCGCAATCTGGTGCAGCGCCAGGGAAGCGCGTAGCATGCGACCGGCTTTGCGAGCTCGTGTTCTCCAACGCTGCTTCCATCGTTTTCATGGAGTGAGTCGTGGCACAAGAAAAAATCGATTCGAGATTGAATGATTCAGTACTACGCCGCAGGCTTCTTCGCGGCGCGGGCGCCGCGTTGGGCGCCTCCATCGTCCTGCCGCGATGGGCGCACGCACAAGCCGCCCCCGGCGGGCCGGCGGTGCCGCCGAGCACCATCACCCAGCCGCCGCGCGACTTCAGCGCACGCGGGGCTCCCACCACCTACTTCACCGATCCCGACGTGCTCACCGTCGATCCGGCGTTCGACGGGCTGCGCCAGCCCAACGCCCCGATCCAGCGGCTGTGGACCGGCGCGCTGTGGTCCGAAGGACCGGCATGGAATTCGGTCGGCCGCTTTCTGGTCTGGAGCGACATCCCGAACAATCGCCAACTGCGCTGGAGCGAGGACGACGGCCACGTCAGCGTGTTCCGCGCGCCTTCCAACAACAGCAACGGCAACTCCTTCGACTACCAGGGAAGGCAGCTGTCCTGCGAGCACCTCACGCGGCGCGTGGTGCGCTACGAGCTCGATGGCTCGGCGACCGTCCTCGCCTCGAGCTTCAACGGCAAGCGGCTCAACTCGCCCAACGACATCGTCCCGCATCCCGATGGCAGCTACTGGTTCACCGATCCACCCTATGGCGCCCAGCTCTACGAGGGCACGGTCGATGCGGCCGGCGGGCCCGCGAACAAGGCCGGCCGGCTCAACCCGAAGCTCGGGCAGCCGCCCGAGATCGGCTCGTACAGGCGCGAGCTGCCGACCGCGGTCTACCGCCTCGACAAGAGCGGAACGCTCACGCAGGTCGCCGGCGAAGACCTGGTGCCGGACCCGAACGGCCTGTGCTTCTCGCCCGACTTCAAGAAGCTCTATGTCGTCAGCACCGGGCAGGGACCGGGCGACACCATCGCCGGCGGCAAGGGCGACATGCATGTGTTCGACGTCGGTACCGACAACAAGCTCCACAACGGCAAGCTCTTCAGCAACTTCATGATCGATGGCGTGAAGTGCGGGCCCGACGGCGTGCGCGCCGATGTCGACGGCAACCTGTGGTGCTCCAGCAATGCGGGCCGCAGCGTGGGCTACAGCGGCGTCACGGTATGGACGCCGCAAGGCCGGCTCATCGGGCGCATCCGGCTGCCGGAGGTCTGCGGCAACGTCTGCTTCGGCGGCCCCAAGCGCAACCGCCTGTTCATGGCGGCCAGCCAGTCGCTGTATGCCGTCTACACAGCGACCCAGGGCGCGGCGCCGGCGTAAGACGGAGAAGCGCTCCGTTCCAGCGCCAGATCAGGCGTCGAAGCGCACGATGAGCTGTGTTCCCGTATAGGTCGGCGTGACCTTGAAGCCCGGCGCGCTGATGGCCGAGAACCGGCCGGTCAGGGCACCGCTGCTGATGACCGTGAGCGTGTCGCCCGCGCTGGGCACGAAACCGGGCTTGAAGCTCAGGTTCAGCGTTCCGTCGAGGGCTGCCACGCCGGCCACGTTCAGGCGGCCGGCACCCCCGCCGCCCAGATTCAGTTGCAGCGTCGTGCCCGCCAATTGCGTGTAGGCGCCCGCCATCCTGACTGTCGAAGGTGCGTTGCAGACCAGCGTGCCGCCGCCGACGTAGACGTTGCCGTTGCCGAAGGCCTCTGCGGTGTCCGCCTGCAGCGTGCCCTCCACGAGCTGCGTGCCGCCCGCATAGCTGTTGCTGCCGCCGAGCGCGAGCGTGCCGCTGCCCTTCTTGGTGAGCTTGCCGGCGCCGGAGATGTTGTTGCGCCAGCTGTCCATCGCATTGAAGCCGCCGAGGCTGGCATCCATCGTCACGACCACGTCGCCGTTGAAGGCGCCGTAGCCATCGGCCGCATCGAACAGGTTGAGCCGACCCCAGCCTTCGGGGTCATCCATCACCGGGTAGCCCGAAGCTACCGCCGTGGTCTTGAGCACCACGCGGCGCTGCGCGGCGTCGAGGTACGGCAGGCGCGTTTCGAGCAGCACTTCGGCGCCCTTGGGCACCACGGCGGGCTTGGCCGCATCGGCCACCTGCTTGAAGCCGAAGGTCAGACGGCGCAGGTAGTCGGCCTTGCTCGCGGCATGGTCGGCGAAGCGGTCGGCCGCGGCGTCCTGCGAATGGGCAAAGCTGTTGAAGGCGGCGGCATCGCTCGCCCCCACGGCTGTCATCAGCACCGACTGCGCCTGCTCATACGCCGCGCTCTTGCGCGCGACGTTGGCCCCCGTGGCCAGGCTCGCGGCCGCCGCGGCCTGACCCTGCACGCGCCCACCGATGACATCCAGCGGCGAATGCATACCCGACAGGATCCGGTTCTCGCCGAGCTCGAGGCCCCGCGCCACCATCTCCTGGAACCGCTGCGGCACGACGTAGCCGAACGCGATGGCCTTGCGCACGGCCTCGGCCGTGTGGCCGCTCACGAAGCCGCCGTCGGTGGTGGGCGTGCTGCTCTTGGCAGGCTCCAGCGCAGGCACCACCTTCACGCTGCTGCTCCAGCGCCATGGGCGCGCGTACTTGTAGTAGCGCTTGGCGGGTTCGGTGGAAGCGTTCTCGCCGATGTTGTTGAGCAGGTCCACCACGGTGCCGAAGGTGGGGTTGGCGGCGCCGGGCACGCCGATGTCCTTGCCGGTGTCGTTGTAGAGCACGGTGGTGGCGTCGGCGGCGATGCCGGTGATGGTGGTGCTCTGCTGCGTGGCGCTGCGCCAGGCGTCGGTGAGCGGACCCATGCCGTCGCTGATGCTGTAGCCCTTGCCGCGGCGGTCGTCCAGGTAGGCGGCCAGCTCCTGCGCGCTGGTGCGTGCATTGGTGGCGTCGACGACGTACTGGACATTGCTGTTCAGCACTGCGGCGTTAAGGATCCTGCCATCGGTGGCGTCGCCCGGAATGCCGCTCCACGTGGACGTGACGATGGCCGGAAAGCTGCCCTGCGCAGGCGCCGAGACGCCCGCGTCGACCAGCAGCGTGCTGGGTTGCCAGAAGTCGAGGAAGCCGGCCAGCACGCGCACGCCGGCATTGGTTTCCTTCGTTGCATAGCGCGCATCACCGCGCTGGTTGGTCGCGACGTTGTCGACGAAGGGCGGAACCGCGACCGGATCGGGGACCGGCGCGGTGTCGGTGAAGCCCAGGTCCTTCGGCGGACCGGCGACAACAACGGCGGGCGGATTCGTGGTGGCCGGCGGCGTGCCGACGATGGGAAACAAGGCGCCGCCGTCGCTGCCACCACCGCATGCCGAGAGGCAGAGTACCGCGACCAGGGTGATGGCAAAGGGTCGGCTGAAGGACGGGAGAGACGGCATGGAGGTGGATGAAGAAATTGAAAAACGCAAGCGGACCGCGCAATCTATCCACCCAACAAGTCATTTCTATTAATAATCATCTGGGCGCGCCTGCTCTGGCTTGGGTGATCCAGGTCGACACGCGCCGATAGCCGATCACGATGCTCGTCACGCTGACCAGCAATCCTCCCAGGCTGAAGTCGATCAGCACGGCATCTCGCAAGGCCGCTGCCCGCAGCATGGCCGGCAGGTCCCAGCTGTGCAGGAAACTGAAAAGCCATCGGCCGTGCGGATGCGGTAGGTCGATCGCTCATGCACTCAGGGTGTCCCGGCTGGCTTTGGCGCATGCGCGTACGGCAGAATCCCGCAACCAACGGGAGATGCCATGAATCCGAAGAAGATTTTCGACGCTGCGCGCAATGCCGATGTCGACACGGTGCGCGCATGCATCGAAGCCGGCGCCGACCCGGCCGCCCTGAACAAGCAAGGCTTCACCGCGCTGCAATGCGCCGCGATGGGCGCCGACGAGTCCGAGATCGAAGCGAACCTCGCGGTACTGCAACTGCTGCTCGACGCCGGCAGTCCGCTCGAATACGCCGGCGCCGACGGCCGCACCGCGCTGTACCTTGCCGCCGAATTCGCGCCGGGCACGGAGGCCGTGCAGCTGCTCATCGACGCAGGCGCCAATGCCGATGTGAGCGACAGCCACGGCAACCACGTCACGGAGAACGCGATGATGGAAGAAGTGGCCGAGCTGCTGGCGCGCGTCAGCGGCCACGCCGCCGCCTTGCCGCTGCCGCCCGAACCCGAGCCGGTGAAGATGAGCACTGCGCAGTGGCGCACCGCCGAAGCGCGCATTGCCGAGGTGTTCGCCGCGCTGACGCAGGCCGGCCTGGTCGCATTGCAGGATGCGGGGGGAACGCAGTCCGACGGTTTCTCCGATTGCTCGGAGGCGTTCCGCGAGCGCGGCGGCGGCAAGGCCGGCGTGCATGGCTTCTGCTTCTACACGCGGCAGGACCTGAACCGCGCCAAGCGCACCAGCCAGCTCTCGCTCGCGTTCTGGGGCGCGCCGGAGGGCGGCGATACCGACATGCAGCGCGTCGGTGAACTGGTCGTCGGCCAGTTCCGCAGCGCAGGCTTCGAGGTGCGCTGGAACGGCACCGCATCGATGCGGCCCGAAGTCGACCTGCGGCCGTAGCAGGCCTCGGGCCCGAACACCACCCCTTTAGCCCCTTTACTTTGCCGCAACGCTCTCGGGCATTGCCGACGAGTGGTGGTGCGCAATCAGCCACTGGCCGTTGACCCATTCGTACACATAGGTGTAGCGGGCGTGCACCGCCTTGCCGTCCTTGAAGCTGAAGGTGTAGGTGCCGATGTCCTGCGCCACGTTGCAGCCGACCCGGATCGTGCGCGAGTCGATCTTGCCTTGCGGCGCACCCTTGAGGAACTTGACGAAGTAGTCGCGGATTGCTGCCGCACTGGTGCGCGGCTGGTTCGACACCGTGGCCAGCAGCACGCCGTCAGGAGCGTAGTTGGCCACCGCCTTGTCGGGATCCAGCGTGGCGAGGGAGGCATTCCATCGATCGAACAGCGCCGCGATCTGGCGTTCGCCAGCGGGAGCACAACTTGCGCTCGAGGCCGTCTGCGCGGACACGGAGGTCGACATGCAAAGCGCCAGCACGGCGGCGGCGGGAAGAAGCTTGGAAAAACGCGGGATCATCGAAGAGTCCATTCATGCAAGTGGTTAAACACAGGACTCATTGTTCGAGGGGTGGATGAGCATCCATCGCGGCGGCGATGAACCTGCGCCCAACAAGAGATGAACGCTGAATGAACGGCCTGGCTAGCCTGCCGCCTCGCCGAGGCGATAGCCGAGACCGCGCACGGTCTGCAGCAACGGCACCGCATGGTCGTCATCGATCTTCATGCGAAGACGCCCCACGTAGACATCCACGATATTGGTGAGCGGGTCCTCGTGCGTGCCCCAGACATTGGCCAGGATGCGTTCGCGGCTGTATACCCGCCCGGGCGCGCTCATGAGCAACTCGAGAAAGGCCAGTTCCTTGGCGGTGAGCGTGATCGGCTGCCCTGCGCGCTCCACGCGCATGCGTTCGCGATCCAGCACCAGGTCGGCCACCTGCTAGGTCGTGACCCGCGGCCTGATGTCCCGGCCGCGGCGCAGCAGTGCCTCGATGCGCGCGAGCAGTTCCTCGAAGTCATGCGGACGCACTGCAACAGCGGCATCCCGATGTCCAGGTCGAGCCGGACCGCATCTTCATCGCCGATGACCCGATCTGGACCTCCGCCGGCATGACGGCGGAACTGGATCTGGCGCTCGGCCTCGTCGAGAAGGACCTGGGCGACGACGTGGCGCGATCGGTGGCGCACCGGCTGGTCATGCATCAGCGCCGTTCGGGCGGCCAGTCGCAGCATTCGGAGATTCTGAATCTCGCGCCCCGCTCGGACCGCATCGCGCGGGCGCTGGAGCATGCACGCCGCCACCTGGCGCAGTCGCTGGGCGTGGAAGAACTCGCTGCGGCCGCGAACCTCAGCCCGCGCCAGTTCAGCCGTGTGTTCACGGCCGAGACCGGCCAGTCGCCGGCCAAGGCGGTAGAGCGTCTGCGCGTGGAGGCTGCACGCTTGATGATCGAGCGCAGCCGCCACCCGCTGGAGGTGGTTGCACGCGAAACGGGCTTTCGCGACCGGCGCCATCTTCGCGAGGCGTTCATGCGCGGCTTCGGCAAGCCGCCTCAATCACTCAGGCGCGACGCCCGCCTGGGGTCCTGACGCGCACCCAGATCTTCGGCGTCGCGTACGTCGCGTCCTCTGGAATGCGCCCGGACATCAGTTCGGCAATGGCTCTGCCAGAGCCGCAACCGTATGTCCACCCTCCCTGTGTGAGACCTACCGCACCGCCATTCGCAATGGAGCCGCGTGTCAGTCCAATTGCACACCAATGGTTTTGACGAGGTCGCGGTTCAGGCCGGCTTCACGGGCAATCGCCGCTTTGAATTCCGCCCTTCCCTTTGACACCACGACAATGCCTTGCTTGTAGAGTTTTGAGCGCGCATCTTCGGAACCGCGACCCGACGTCTTCTAGGAATAACTGTCTGGACTAAACCGAGCAGGTGAAAACCAGGCGGCGAGCTCGCGGCGTGGAAGAATGGAGTGAAGATCGATGGCTCGCAGTGTGAACTCAGCGCCCCTTGTCCTCCCAGTCCACCCAATCCACCGGATGGGTCTCGAGATACCCGCTGACGCTGGCACCGAGGGTCGGAAAGAACGCCGCTTCCCCAAGCTGCTCGAAAAGCCCGAACCGCTTCAGCTTGTCCTTGACGGGGTCCTTCATCTCGGCAAGGCACAACTGAATGTCAGCCGCCTGCAGGGTCTCGATCAACTCGGCCAGCATGTCGGCGGAGGTCACGTCCACGCTGGTGATCGGTTCCGCCGCAACGACCAGCCAGCGCACGGGTGTCGGCGACGAAGCCACGGCGTCGAGGACCCTGTCGTGGAACAGTTCGGCGTTGGCGAAGAACAGCGGCGCATCCCAGCGAAACAGGACGAGGCCGGGAATGAGGCGCGCGTCGGGATAGCGCGTGACGTCGTGGTAGCCCTTGACGCCGTCGGCGCGTCCCAGAACCGCCGAATAGGGACGCCAGGCATCCCACAGGAATTCGATGACCGCAAACACGATCGCCAGGCCGATGCCCTCGATCGCGCCCAGCACAATCACGCCGACCGCGCAGGCGATCGATAGCCAGAACTCCCAGCGCTGGATGCGATAGATCCGCCGCAGGTCGCCGACCTCGATCAGGCCGATGGCCGATGCGATCACCACCGCAGCCAGTGCGCTGGTGGGCAAGTTCTTCAGCAGGTCCGACGCCACGACCAGCAGCAGGGCAACGGCAAGCGCGCCGACAACGCCGGTCAACTGGGTTCTGGCGCCTGCGGCCTCGGCCACGGGTGTGCGTGACGAACTGCTGCTGACGGGAAAGCCCTGAAAAAGCCCGGCCGCCAGGTTGGCGGCGCCAAGCGCCACCATCTCCTGGTTCGGGTCGACAGAAGTACGCGTGCGCGCCGCGTAGACACGAGAGAGCACGCTGGTGTCGGCGAACGAGATCAGGGCGACAACGCAACCGCCGATCAGGACGGGAACGATGTCGGCGCTGGTGATCCACGGAATCGCGAATGCAGGCAGGCCTTGTGGGAGGGCGCCGAGGACCGCCACCCCATCGCTTGCTGCGAGGTCCAGCATGCCAACGGCGACGGTCGCCGCCACCACGGCGATCAGGATGCCCGGAAGGCGCTTGCGGCCCCTGAGCAGCAGGATGACCGCCAGGGTGCCCGCACCGACCATGAACGCGGTCCAGTTGGTCCTGCCATCCATCACCGCCGTAGCGATGGCCTTCAGGTTTCCGAGCGGTCCGTCACTCTCGATCGAGAAGCCGAAGAGCTTGGGCAGTTGGCTGATCAATACCGTCAGCGCAATGCCGTTCATGTAGCCGTAGCGAATCGGCTTGGAAAGAAGCTCGGTGACGAAGCCCAGGCGCGCGACGCCGGCGAGGACGCACACCGCTCCCGACACGAGAGCCATCATGCCCGCAAGGGCGACCGCGCGATGCG
The DNA here is from genome assembly GCF_003951285.1 of Variovorax beijingensis. Taxonomy (GTDB): domain Bacteria; phylum Pseudomonadota; class Gammaproteobacteria; order Burkholderiales; family Burkholderiaceae_C; genus Variovorax; species Variovorax beijingensis. The sequence continues at coordinate 35,857 of NZ_RXFQ01000022.1, forward strand.
GATCGCCGCCAGACAGTGGAAGAACGACGGCGAGAATCACGGCAGCCAACGAGGAATCCGGCCCCAGCACCAGGATCCGGCTGGGTCCGAACACGGCATATGCGAGCAGCGGAACGATCGTCGCATAGAGCCCATAGATGCCGGGTACGCCCGAGGCTTCCGCGTAGGCGATACCGACGGGCACCAGCATCGTGGTCAGCACCAGGCCGGCAACGATGTCGTGCCGCAACCAGGCCAGCTGGTACCCGCGCAGCGTGCGGAGTCCCGGCAGCCAGCGACGCCACCCGGCCTGATCGGCGGCCTTCGACCGCGGCGCAATCCGGCCCGGTTCCGGGAGGGGAGACAAAGGATCCGATTTGCTCATAGGCCGCTGGCTACTTGGTGGACAGTGCCGATGCGCGTAAAGAAAGGCAAGGGAAAAGATGCGGGTGCTGAGGTTGGTTGCTTCAAGGGCCGCGCAAGATGTTCTTGATGACGGCTCTCATCGCGTTCACAATTATGGTGTAAATCATTTACACCATATCTAAAAATCCTCAATGACTGATCTCGGCTTGACCACCAACAACGAAATGACCCCCGCATCCAGCGCCGCAAACGACCCGGCAGCACCCGCCTCCACGGCCCGGCCGACCGCAGCGTCCAAGGATCCCGCAACCCAATTGCCATCGAACCCGCCAACCGCAGTGCCAGTTTCAGGCAAAGGGCCGGCGCCCAAGAAGGCGCCGGCGCGCAAGCCCAAAGTACTTGCGACGAAGAAACCGGTCACCAAGAAAGTCTCAGCTCAGAAGACCGAGCCGGCAAAACCCGTGGTGACGAAGTCCTCGGCGAAGAAGGCGACTGCGAAGAAGACGCCCCCCTTGAAGGCCAAGCCGGTGAAGGCCGTGGTCGCACCGCCTCAGGCCACACGGCCCACGGTTCGCCGTTCGGAACTGGCAACGTCTGCCCAGGCCGCTGCTTCCGAGTCCGCGCGCGAGACAGCCAAAGCCAAAACCAAACTCGTGCGAGACAGCTTCACGATGCCCCAGCAGGACTTCGGTCTGATTGCCGCCCTCAAGGACCGGGCGCTGGGTTTCAAACGTCCCGCCAAGAAGAGCGAACTTCTGCGCGCCGGGCTGCACGCGCTCCAACAACTCACAGATACCCAACTGCGCGGCGCGCTGGATTCGCTGGTACCGCTGAAGGCGGGACGTCCAAAGAAGAAAACCAACTGAAGCCCGCGCTGCAGACCCGGCCCGTCGGCGATGCTTGCGCCGGGAGCGCCTAGCCCAGAGGGGGCGGGCGCTGGGTTGAGTGCAAGAGGCTGGAGTAGCCTTCCCAACTGTGCCTGCCGCTGCGGCGGAGAAGACGGTCGCGGCCATGGGCGAACAAGCCCTGATGCCCGGATTCCCGGGCTTCAACGGCATCGAGCTCGCGCTTGACCTGCTGCACCGAGTCATCACCTTCCCCGTAGCGGTCCTTCAGGTCCGTCAGGAGATTTTTCAGTTCGCAGAGATACCGGGACATGTTTCGCGCTCCTCGGAAGGACAGACAAGCGAAGCCAAAGGAAAGACTGGGAACATACGCCAATGGCCCCGGCGAAGGCGTAACGCTACGTACTGGCCAAGCAAGTCCGAAAGCCTTCTTTGGAGAGCGAGCGCCTGGGCGAGCAGGGATCGGACTATTCGATCCTGTTCCCCAACGACGTGCTCGCGCCCACCGCAGGAAGGCATCGAGGAACTGGAATAGCCGAGAGAGCCTCAGCTGTTGATCGTGACCCCAGTCTCCTTCACGACCGATTTCCAGCGCGCAATTTCTTCATTCAGGTACTTGGAGAACGCCTGCGGCCCACGGGGCATGGGATCCACGAACGAGCTTTCCAACCTGGCCTTGACATCGGGCAGGTCGAGCACCTTGTCGATGGCTGCGTTCAGCTGCTGCAGCAGGTCTGCGGGCACCCCGGCAGGTGCCATCACGCCATACCAGGCGCTTCCCACCATGCCGGGCACGCTTTCGGAGAAGGTCTGCACGTGCGGCAATTTCGGATGCCGCGTTGCGCTGGCGATGGCAAGGACCTTGAGCCGCTTCGCTTCGATGTGCGGCATGCAAGCCGGCACGGAATTGATCACCATGGCGACCTGCCCGCCGACGGCATCGGTCAAGGCGGCACTGCCGCCTTTGTAGGGCACGTGCACCAGCTCCATGCCCGTCTTGCGCTGGAGCGTCTCGTACAGCAGGTGCGGTACGGACCCCTGCCCCGGGGTTCCTACGCCATATTCGCGCACGCGGGCACGCGGCAGCGCCAGCAGTTCTCGCAGGGAGTTGGCCGGAAGGGACGGATGCGCCACCAACAGTTGCGGCGAAGAGCCCACGAGAGTGAGTGGGGAGAAGTCCCTGATCGGATCAAAGGGCATTTTGGGCTGCATCGCGGCATTGGTGGCGTGCGCGGCATCCGCAAGGAACAACGTGTAGCCGTCCGCGGCGCTCTTGGCCGCGGCATCGGTGCCGATCAGCCCTGACGCCCCTGCCTTGTTGTCCACGACGACATTCCACCCCGCCGTTTCGGTCAGCTTCTGGGCAATCAGCCGCGCAACAAAATCCGAACCGCCTCCGGGCCCGTACGGCACGATCAGGCGGATGGGCCGGCCCGGAAAACCGCCGGCGAATGTGTTGCCGCTCCCCAGGCCGGTGGCCATCAAGAAGGCGGAGGCGACGAAGTCCCGGCGGCAGATGGAAGGCATGGTCAAGGCTCCTGGTAGGTACTCGACGTGTTCGATGGAGGCGCGTCCGTGCAAGAACGCGTTCAAGCAAGCAGCGATTGCGCGGCACGCCCGAATCCGGTGGCGGCGGCATCCACGCAGGTCGCGTCGATGTGACGGTGCGTCACGAGCCGGATCCTGCGCGGACCCCACGGGCGGACCAGGACACCGCATTCCTTGAGTGCCTCCGCCCAGGCGAGGCTGTCGGGTGCGGCCTCGGGCAGGTCGACGAAGACAATGTTGGTGGGCGGCGTGCTGACGCTGACAGCGCCGGGCAACGCAGCTCGCAATGCCTCGCTCAGGCGCGACGCCGAAGCGTGGTCCTGCGCGAGCCGGCCGGGCATGGTTTCCAGGGCGTCCAGTCCCGCTGCGGCAACCACCCCGATCTGGCGCTGCGTGCCCCCGAGCATCTTGCGCAACCGTCTGGCGCTGGCCATGGTGGCGGACGGTCCGGCGAGCACCGCGCCGGCAGGCGCGCTCAGGCCCTTGGAAAGGCAGAGGGCCACCGTGTCGGCGTAGCAGGCGATCGCGGCTGGATCGACGTTCAGCGCCACGGCGGCGTTGAAGAGCCGGGCGCCATCGAGGTGGACGCGCACGCCGGCGTCTCTGGATGCCTTCCAGACCGCCCGCATGTGGTCCAGCGGCAGCACCGCCCCTCCCGCGTTGCCGTGCGTGGTTTCCATGCAGACCAGATCCGTGCGCAATTCGCTGGACGACTTCAGCACCAGCGCCAGGCTCTCCAGGTCCATTGCGCCGGCCACGCCCGGAATGCCGGTGTAGGTCACGCCGCTGAACACGGCGCCGCCGCGCTCGGAGACGAACATGTGCGCGGACTCCTCGAGCACGACCTGCGACCGGCGGTCCGCCTGCGACAGCACAGCCAGGAGGTTTCCCATCGTGGCTGTCGGCACGTACAGGCCGGCCTCCTTGCCCAGTGTCCTGGCCACCAAGGCCTCGAGCGCGCGTACGGTCGGGTCGCCGTCCAGGCCGTCGTCTCCCAGTGCGGCTGTTTGCATGCGGCCGTACATCGACGGGGTCGGCAGCGTCACGGTGTCGCTGCGCAGGTCCACCACGGCGCCGGCCTTGCATGGACTGCGCGGCAGTCCGGAGTCGGCAACGTGCAGGATCTTGTCGGGCATGGGCGCGAGTATTCTTCCGGGCGACCAATACTGCAAATGCGTACTCGACAGCGCGCCATACAATATTGATATGAGCAGCCGACGCATGACCTTGAAGCACATCGAGGCCTTCCGGGTGGTCGTGCAGACGGGGTCGATGACCGAAGCCTCGCGACGGCTTCACACGTCGCAGCCCCAGGTGAGCCGTCTCGTTTCGCAGCTGGAGGCGATCATCGGGTTTGCGCTTTTTGAACGCAGCGGCACGCGCCTGACGCCTTCGCTCGAAGGAAAACGCTTCTTCCAGGAAGTCGAGAAGGCATTCGCCGGGCTGCAGGGCCTGGAGTCCGCGGCATCAAACATCCGGACGTTCGGCGGCGACCGCCTGGCGGTGGCCGCCATGGCGCGAATTGCCGGAGGCGTCCTCAGCCAGGCGGTCGTTCGGTTCAAGCGCGACCACCCCGAGACGCTCGTCACGATTCACTCCGGTGCAGCCACAACCGTCGACACATGGGTGAGCTCGGGCTTGTGCGACCTGGGCCTCGCCATCCTGTATGGCGATGATCCGCCCGGCATGCGCGTCGAAACACTGCTCGGCATGGATTGCGTCGCGCTGCTTCCCAGGGAACATCATCTGGCCCGGGCCAGGCAGGTTCGCGCATCGGACCTGGAGGGCGAAGCCTTCATCTCGTTCCCACTGGGCAGCGGCCCGAGAGAACGCATCGACCAGGTATTGGCCGCCGCAGGCGTGAAGACGCGAACGGTGCTGGAGTCCGACCTGGGCGCCTCCGTCTGCTCGCTGGTCGCTGCAGGTCTGGGCGTGAGCGTGATCAATCCACTGGCGGCGCTCGAGGAGCAGCGCAACCTCGATTTCGAGGTGCGAACCTTCAAGCCCGCCATCAGGGTGCGCCTTGCGCTCCTGCTCGCGCCCGATGCGCCTCATTCCCGGCTTGTGTCAGCCTTCAAGGAAGTCGTGCGCGGCGTCATCGAATCCGAACTGGATCACATCCGCCCGTACCGCAGCTGAGGGTGGCGCTCGTACGCGGCCTCGCCGCAGTTTCACGAAGGGCACCGAGACGGGTCAGGCCAACACGGACCCGCTAGCGAGACGGATCGACCAGATACGGCGCAAGTTTCGCCCAGTCAAAGTTCACCCCGACTCCCGGCTCGTCCGGTGCAACTGCACGATGGTCCGCAAGAACCAACGGCCGCATCGTGTACTCGTCAATGGGGAAACTGTGAATCTCCAGCCAGCCTGCGTTCGCTTGCGCCGCCAGCAAGCTCACATGCAACTCCTGCATGCCGTGCGAGCACACCGGGATCCCGTAGCGGCGCGAGCGCTCGGCCACCTTCAGCCAGCCCGTGATGCCGCCGCAGTTCGAGGCGTCCGGCTGGATGAAGGAGAGCCCCGCCTGCTCGAACGCATGCTCGAACTCGTGGATCGTGTGCAGGTTCTCGCCCATCGCCAACGGAACGCCGGTCGCGGCGGCGATGCGCGCATAGCCCCGGTAGTCATCCGGAATGGTCGGCTCCTCGAACCACAGGACATTGAAAGGCTTGATGCGCTCGGCCGCGGCGATGGCCTGGTCCACGCTCATCGCGTAGTTGGCGTCCACCATCAAGGCCATGCCGTCACCGATCAGCTGCCGCACCGCCCGGATGCGCTCGATGTCTTCGTCGAGGTTCGGGCGGCCGATCTTGATCTTGACGCCGCCGGCACCCTTGGCGAGATAGCCACGCACGTTGTCCAGCAGCTTCTCGAGCGGGAACGCCAGGTCGATGCCCCCGCAGTACGCATCGCAGGTGTTCGCAGCGCCGCCCGCCAGTTGCCAGAGTGGCTGGCCTGCCGCCTTGCCGCGGAGGTCCCAGAGCGCAATGTCGATCGCGGAGATCGCGAACGACGCGATGCCGCCGCGGCCGACATAGTGCACATGCCACTCGCTGAATTCGTGGACGCCTTCGACATCCGCCCCGTCCATGCCAATCATCGCGGGCGCCAGGTCGTGGTCGATCATGGCCTTGATCGCATGCCCTCCCTTGCCACCGGTGTAGGTGTAGCCCGTGCCCCGGCTGCCATCCGAAAGCACCACCGTCGCGGTCACCAGCTCGAAATGGGTGTGTGCGCCGTGCTTGGCATCCGTCAGGACTTCCGTGAGGGGAACCTTGAAGAGCTGGCTCGTGATTCTCGCGATGGAACGCATGGACCTCTCCTTGAAGCTGCCGCTTGAGACCGCGAAGCGATGGTAGCGCTCGTCGGACCCCGCACCGGACAAGTGGGCCATGACAGGGGTGGACGCGTCGCGTATCGCCTGGCGCTGGACCATCCGCAAGCCCGCGCTTCGATCGCCGTACTGGATCTCCTGCCCACCGGCGAAACCTGGGATCGCGCGGAGCCTATGTCCGCGCTCTGCAGGACCCGTCGCACGCGCATGCGATTTGCGAGGAGTACCGCGCGGCCGCGAGCACGATGGACAGTCAGTGGTGCGCCGACGCTGGAGAACCTTTGGGATATGGAATCAATGGGCAGCGACGGTCTCCGGCCGCGGTTTCGACGCAGGGCACTTCTTTCCCGAGGAATGCCCGCAGGAAACGGCACAGGAACTGATCCTCAGCCTCGCGCCGTCGCCTTGGTGAAAGCCAATGTCCGCCGCCCCCAGGATTCTTGCGAGGCTCGCCCTGCCTCTACCCCAGCGCGTCGTTCACCTGCTCGCGGAACTCCGTCAGGCTGACCGCCGTGCCGATTTCCCGCGGCAGCGCGTCACGTATCGAGAACACGCCAAGAACCTTCGCCCCCGACGTCAACGGCAGGTGGCGGAAACCGCGTTCGAGCATCAGCACCAAGGCGTCGGACACCGGCGTTTCGGGCGGCACGCAGATCGGGTTGGGCGTCATGACCTCGCGCACCGCCGTGCGGTCGGGATCGAGCCCCCGGGCCAGCACGCGGGTCATCAGGTCGCGCTCGGTCAGGATGCCCAGCAGCATGTCGGGCAGTTCCATGACGAGCACGCTGCCGCAGTTGGCGCGCGTCATCGCACACGCGGCGTCGCGCGCGCTGGCCTGCGGACCCAGGCTGATCACATGCTTGCGCGAGATGGATTGGAAAACGGTGCGCTCGGCCATGGTGCGCCCTCCGGAAGGAACGTAATGGTGCCGCCGGACGCCGCTCAGCGCAAGGAGGCGTTCAGCCGCGCGAGCGCCTCGGCGCCGGGGCACAGCTCGGCGGGCCCCAGCGCATTGAGCGGCCGGTCGCTGGTGTTGAGCGCGGTGTGCAGGTCGCTGGCCAGCGGGTCGACGAAAAGCAGGCCGGTCACCACCTCGCCCATCTCCTGGTGCCGCTGCATGTGGGCCATGGCGGCATGGCGGTCGCCGGGGTCGTAGCCGGGATGCAGGCTGCGCAGGCGCAGCAGCGTGCCGTCGTGCTGGCGCACGTCCATCACTTCGCCCGGCGCCATGTCGACGGTGATCTCTTCCCGCCCGCTGATGAAGTCGATGCGGCTCACCGCCTCGTTGTGCTCGCGCACGTAGTCGTAGCTCTTGGTGCTGCCCGGGTGGTTGTTGAAGGCGACGCAGGGGCTGATCACGTCGATGAAGGCGGCGCCGCCGTGGCTGATCGCCCCCTTGATCAGCGGCACCAGCTGCGCCTTGTTGCCCGAGAAGCCCCGCCCCACGTAGCTGGCGCCCAGCTGCAGCGCCATGGCCACCAGGTCCACCGGGCTGTCGCTGTTGACCAGGCCCTTCTTGCTCTTGGAGCCCTGGTCGGCCGTGGCCGAGAACTGGCCCTTGGTCAGGCCGTAGACGCCGTTGTTCTCCACGATGTAGGCCATGCGCACGCCGCGCCGCATCGCGTGGGCGAACTGGCCCAGGCCGATGGACGCCGAATCGCCGTCACCCGAGACGCCCAGGTACAGCAGGTCGCGGTTGGCCAGGTTGGCGCCGGTCAGCACGCTGGGCATGCGGCCGTGCACCGTGTTGAAGCCGTGCGAGGCGCCCAGGAAATAGTCCGGCGTCTTGGAGCTGCAGCCGATGCCCGAGAGCTTGGCCACGCGATGCGGCTCGATGTCCAGCTCCCAGCAGGCCTCGATGATGGCGGCGGAGATGGAGTCGTGTCCGCAGCCGGCGCACAGCGTCGAAATCTTGCCTTCGTAGTCGCGCCGCGTGTACCCGACCTTGTTGGTGGCCAGCGTCGGATGGTGCAGCCGGGGCTTGGCAAGGTAGGTCATGCGGTCTCCTTCGCGTCGGCGGCGCCGGCGGCCTGCGCCTTGTGCACATGCGCGGCGATGGCCTGAACGATGAAGCGCGCCGTGATGGGCGTGCCGTCGAAATGCAGCACCCTTGTCAACCGGGCAGGATCGATGTCCAGTTCGTTGACCAGCAGGCTGCGCATCTGCGCATCGCGGTTCTGCTCGACCACGAACACCTGCCTGTGCTGCGCGAGGAACTGCGCCACGCTGTCCGGAAACGGAAAGGCCCGCAGCCGCAGCGCATCCAGGTGGATGCCGCGCGCTTCCAGCGCCTGCAGCGCCTCGTGCATCGCCGGGCTGGTCGAACCGAAATAGATCACGCCCAGCTCGGTCTTCTGGGCGGCCGGGCGCAGCACCGGCTGCGGCACCAGCGCGGCCGCGGTCGCAAACTTCTTCAGCAGCCGCTCCATGTTGTAGATGTAGTCCGGCCCGCGCTCCGAATACCGGGCGTAGGCGTCGCGCGTGGTGCCGCGGGTGAAGTAGCTGCCCTTGGTCGGATGCGTGCCCGGCAGCGTGCGCCAGGGGATGCCGTCGCCGTCCACATCCTTGTAGCGGCCGAAGTCGCGGCCCGCTTCGAGCTCCTCGGCGCTCATGACCTTGCCGCGGTCGTAGGCCTTGCTGTCGTCCCAGGCGAAGGGCGCGCACAGGCGCTGGTTCATGCCGATGTCCAGGTCCGTCATCAGGAACACCGGCGTCTGCAGCCGGTCGGCCAGGTCCAGCGCCGCCGCCGCATGCTCGAAGCACTCGTGCGGGTCCTCGGGAAACAGCAGCACGTGCTTGGTGTCGCCGTGCGAGGCGTAGGCGCAGGCGAGGATGTCGGCCTGCTGCGTGCGCGTCGGCATGCCGGTGGAAGGGCCGCCGCGCTGCACGTTGATGAGCGTGACCGGAATCTCGGCAAAGTAGGCCAGGCCGATGAACTCGGCCATCAGCGAAATGCCCGGGCCCGAGGTCGCCGTGAAGGCCCGCGCGCCGTTCCAGCCGGCGCCGACCGCCACGCCGATCGAGGCGAGCTCGTCTTCCGCCTGCACGATGGCGAAGCGGTGCTGGCCGGTGGCCGGATCCACGCGGAATTTGGTGCAGTACTTCTGGAAGGCCTCGGCCACCGAGGACGACGGCGTGATCGGATACCAGGCCGCGACCGTGGCGCCGCCGTACACGCAGCCCAGCGCCGCGGCGCTGTTGCCGTCCACGAAGATGCGGTCGCCCACCCGGTCGGCGCGCCGCACCCTGAGGCCCAGGGGCTCGAGGTTCTCGCGCGCGAAGTCGCAGCCCAGGTGCAGCGCCTGCACGTTGGAAGCGAGCAGCTTTTCCTTGCCCTTGTACTGCTCGCCAAACAGCTTCTCGACCACTTCCGGATCGATGCCCAGCAGGATGGCCAGCGCGCCCACGTAGACGATGTTCTTGAACAGCTGGCGCTGGCGCGGATCCTGGTAGACGGCGTTGCAGATCTCGGTCAGCGGCATGCCGATCACGCGGATGTCGTCGCGGAACTTCGAAGGCGGCAGCGGCCGCGTGCTGTCGTGGAACAGGTAGCCGCCGGGCTCCAGCTCGGCCACGTCGGCGTCCCAGGTCTGCGGGTTCATCGCGACCATCATGTCGGTGCCGCCGCGCCGCCCCAGGTGGCCCTCTTCGGTCACGCGCACCTCGTACCAGGTCGGCAGGCCCTGGATGTTGCTGGGAAAGATGTTGCGCGGACTCACCGGCACGCCCATGCGCAGGATGGCCTTGGCGAACAGCTCGTTGGCCGAGGCCGACCCCGAGCCGTTGACGTTGGCGAACTTGATGACGAAATCGTTGACCGCCTCGATTTGCGGAATGGCGCTCATGCAGTCGCCTCCTGCCCTGCCGGCGTCATCTTCAGCAGGAATTTCTGCATGTCCCACGCGCCGGTCGGGCAGCGCTCGGCGCACAGGCCGCAGTGCAGGCAGACGTCCTCGTCCTTGACCATCACGCGGCCCGTCTTGAGCCCGCCCGAGACGTAAAGGTCCTGCGCCAGGTTGAGCGTCGGCGCCTTGAGCCGCTGGCGCAGATCCGCCTCGTCGCCGTTGGTGGTGAAGCTGATGCAGTCCATCGGGCAGATGTCCACGCAGGCATCGCATTCGATGCAGGCGGATTCGGTGAACACCGTCTGCACGTCGCAGTTCAGGCAACGCTCGGCCTCCTTGAAGGCGGTGGCGGCGTCGAAGCCCAGTTCCACCTCCACCGCGATGCTGGCCAGCGCCTTCTCGGCCTTCGCCCACGGCACCTTGTAGCGCAGGTCGTTGGAGGTGTCGTTGTCGTAGCTCCACTCGTGGATGCCCATCTTCTGCGAGACCAGGTTGGTCATGGGCGCCGGACGCACATAGACCGGCTCGGCGCGCAGCAGCTTGTCGATCGACACCGCCGCTTCATGGCCGTGGGCCACGGCCGTGATGATGTTCTTCGGGCCGAAGGCCGCATCGCCGCCGAAGAACACGTGGGGCACCGTCGACTGGAAGGTGTTCCTGTCGAGCGTGGGCAGGCCCGACCTGTCGAAGGCGATGCCGCAATCGCGCTCGATCCACGGGAACGCGTTCTCCTGGCCCACCGCCACCAGCACCTCGTCGCATTCGAACCAGGCGTCGGGCTCGCCGGTGGGCACCAGCGTGCGGCGTCCCTGCGCGTCGTACTCGGCGCGGACCCGCTCGAAGGTCATGCCCAGCAGCCGGCCCTGGTCGTGGACAAAGGCCTTGGGCACGTGGAAGTCGATGATCGGAATGCCTTCGTGCTGCGCGTCTTCCTTCTCCCAGGGCGAGGCCTTCATTTCGTCGAAGCCGCTGCGCACGATCACCTTCACGTCGCTGCCGCCCAGGCGCCGGGCCGAGCGGCAGCAGTCCATCGCCGTGTTGCCGCCGCCCAGCACGATCACGCGCTGGCCGATGCGGCTCACGTGGCCGAAGGACACGGAATTGAGCCAGTCGATGCCGATGTGGATGCCGGCCGCCGCTTCCCGCCGCCCGGGAATGTCCAGGTCGCGTCCGCGCGGCGCGCCGCAGCCGACGAAGATCGCGTCCCATCCCTGGGCCATCAGCGCCTTCATCGAGCCGATGCGCTCGCCGCCGCGGAATTCGACGCCCAGGTCCAGGATGTAGCCGGTCTCCTCGTCGATCACCGATTCCGGCAACCGAAAGCGCGGGATCTGCGTGCGGATGAAGCCGCCGGCCTTGGCCTCTTCGTCGAACACCGTCACTTCGTAGCCCAGCGGCGCCAGGTCGCGCGCGACGGTGAGCGAGGCCGGACCGGCGCCGACGCAGGCGATGCGCTTGCCGTTCTTCGGCGCCGGCTTGGGCATGCGCGCGCGCACGTCGTCCTTCATGTCGGCCGCCACGCGCTTGAGGCGGCAGATCGCCACCGGCTCGGGATCCTTCGCGTTGCTTTGTTCGACCCGCCCGCGCCGGCAGGCCGGCTCGCAAGGCCGGTCGCAGGTGCGCCCGAGGATGCCGGGAAAGACGTTGGACACCCAGTTGACCATGTAGGCGTCGCCGTAGCGGCGCTGCGCGATCATGCGGATGTATTCGGGGACGGGGGTGTGCGCCGGACAGGCGTACTGGCAATCGACGACCTTGTGGAAATAGGCCGGGTTGGCAATGTCGGTTCGCTGCAAGGCGTGCCTCCTGACAGTCGCCCGGGACCCCGGAGGGGCCGGCGAGCGGCGCTGCGACAAGTATGCGCCGCGCCGGCCGCCGCAGCGCCTTGGTGAAATCCCGCAGGCGCCCCGCTACCGGCGATACATGTAGACCTGCCCCTGGACGCCGTGTCCGAGCTGCGTCGCACCGGACGAGACCGGGTCGAGCCTGCAGCACGCCTCGACCGAATCGACATGCGACTGCGGCACCACGATCATGACTTCGCGCAGGCCCGAATCGAAGGCGTAGTCGACCAGGACGTCGGCGACCTGCGTCAGCAGCTCCGCGGAGGCATGCGCCTCGCTCAGCGTCACGCAGACATGCCCGATGCCCGCCACGGCCTCGGAACGCGGCTCGAGGATCGCATTGGCCATGCCGATGCGCTCGCCGTCGTCGGACAGGACGTCGAAGAAAACCACGGGCGCGCCGGTGGCCACGTAGGTCTTCTGCGAACGGGCGGCAATCTGGAACCCCTCTCCCACCATGCTGGCCGGAAGAACGATCTCTTCCTCCAGCGCCGGAGCACGAAGCAACGAACGGGCTGGACTGGTCATGATGAGACCTCCATCGGCGAGCCATTTCCTGCGCCGGGCCAAAAGAATAATCCCGCGTGCCGCGCATGTCATCTGGCAAACTGTCACGCGCACGGCACAGCTGCAACCGATCCAAACTCTTCGAGAAACCATGAAGGCGCAAGAACGGGAAGTGCTTCTTGAGGCACTGCAGGCTCGCTTCGAGAACAACATGCACCGGCACAAGGCCATCGCATGGGCCGACGTGCAGGCCAGGCTCGAGGCCCATCCCGGCGCGCTGAAGTCGCTGCACGAAATGGAGGCCACGGGCGGGGAACCCGACGTCATCGGCCAGGACAAGAAGACCGGCGGCCTCACGTTCTGCGATTGCTCCGCGGAGACCCCCGACGGCCGCCGCAGCCTCTGCTACGACCGCGAAGCGCTCGACGCCCGCAAGGAACACAAGCCGCAGAGCAGCGCGGTCGAGGTGGCCGCCGCGATGGGCATCGAGCTTCTCACCGAGGAACAGTACCGGGAACTGCAGACGCTCGGCGAGTTCGACCTCAAGACCTCGAGCTGGATCGCGACACCCCCCGACCTCCGGGCGCTCGGCGGCGCCCTCTTCGGCGATCGGCGCTATGGCCGGGTGTTCGTCTATCACAACGGCGCGCAGTCGTACTACACGGCCAGGGGCTTCCGCGGAGCGCTTCGCGTGTAGGCCCTCCTACCTGCAGGCGAAGCTGGCAGCCGATTCGAGATCGCCGCCGACGTAGCTCGCCACTTTCGGATACGGGCACAGGGGCCGCGTGCGGGCGGCCGACCAGCCGGCGGGCAGCTCCGCGTTGACCACGTTGGCACCCGCCCCCCGCGCGGCGGCGACCACGGAATCGGGCGCCTTGCCCTTCTCCACCCAGGCCACCAGCGGCGTCAGCATGTCGAACTGGTCCGTGGCCGGGCCCCGTCCGCAATGGTTCATGCCGGGCACCGGGAAGAATCGCGCAAAGCCGGAGGCATCGCCGCCATTGGCCGCGCGCAGTTCGTCGTACCAGCGCGTCGTGTCGTCCGAGGAGAACACCGCGTCGCTCGTGCCGTGGTAGACCATGAGCTTGCTGCCGCGGTCGCGCAGCGCCGCGAGGTTGCCCGGGTTCGGCGGTGTCATGAAGGACATGGCCGATTCCGTGTAGAGCGCGGTGGTCGCGAAGATGCCCGGCGCATCCGCGTCCATGCTGAAGCCCAGCGCAAAGTCGATGCCCGGCGGACGGCTCGTGCCCAGCGGCGGCGCACTGAACACGAACCCGACCGCGGCCGTGTCCAGGTTCTGCGAATTGGCGAACTCCCATTGCCGCCAATCGGCGCCGTTGATGCCCGCGTCATACGGGAAGCTGCTGTAGAGCGCGGCGCCCGCGGTGTTGCGCGCACCGCCGAAGACGTTGTCGAGCACGGTCTTCTGCGCGGCCGTGAGGCAACTGCCGTCGCGCGCGCCGCTGCAGGTGGGGACGTCGGTGGCCAGCTTGAAGGCCGCCTTGCAGGCCTGCACATCCGCGACGATGCCGTCGGTTGCGCCGTCCAGTGCATCGCACTTCGACCGCACGGCGCCGGCGACCGTGTCCATCTCCGCCTGCGTGAAGGCCGTCTGCAGGTCCGGCTTGCCGGCCGGCGTGTTGGCGGTCGTCACCTGGGCGTACTGCTGGACGCCGTAGAGCTGCGCGACCGCGGCCTTCGGCAGGTTGAAACCGGGATTGCCCGCCAGGATGCCGTCGTACTCGTTGGCGGACCGCGCGGCCGCCACCATCGCGTGGCGGCCGCCGTTCGAGCAGCCGCCGAAGTAGGAGCGGTCGGCCCCGCGGCCATAGGCCTTGGCGATCAGGTTCTTGGCCATCGGCGTCAGTTGCGCGACGGCGTTGTAGCCGTAGTCCAGGCGCGCCTGCGGATCGATGCCGAAGACCGGATTCTGCGCGCCGGAGTGGCCCGCATCGGAGCTGATCACGGCAAAGCCCATGTGCAGCGCCGTGGTCGTGGGCGACCCGCCCCCGACACCGCCCGTGGCCGGCGCCACGCTCCCGTCCAGCCCGCCGTTGGCCTGGTAGAAGAAGCGCCCGTTCCAGTCGACCGGCAGGCGCATCTCGAAGCCGATCGCATAGGTGCGGCCGTCGACGCTGCTGGTGCGCTCGTTCATCTTTCCCTGCACCAGGCAGTGCGCCGGCGTGGGCGTGCTCACGCCCGCCACCGTGAGGGTGCCGGCCGCGACCGAAGTGATGCTGGTGTAGGCCGTCCCGTTGAAGGCGGCCTTGCTCGCGAGGTCGCTGCACGACTGCAGCGTGCCGGGGCGAGCCTCCGGGGACGCCGCGGGCGGCGAAGCGGCGGGCGCAGGCGCCGGCGCGTCCGGCGCGGCCGGAACAACCGGCAGGAACGCAAAGCCGCTGCCCCCGCCGCCGCCTCCACCGCAGGCCGCGAGCAATGCGGCCGCACCCACCGCGGCCCATGCCGGCCGCCACGACGATGACACGATGTGATCCATGCTTGTCTCCTCGGCCGGCGGCGCTTCGTCGGCCACAAAGGTTATTGAAGATAACCAATATAGTTTTGATTCATAACCAAAAAACGAGGACAAACCCGGATGCCGAGGGATTCGCATCGCGCTGCATGCTTTCGTGTGCGGCCCGACCAGCCGCAGTGAGATCCGGTGATCGCCAGGCTTTCGCCAAGACCTGCCGGATGCACGCTCAAATCGTCGGCAATCGGGGATTCGGAACAGGCATTTGTCTCGAGCGAGGACCTGAGTTCTATGGAACTTGGGGAGAGTTAACTCTTTTGTTCGGCCATCACAGGAGGTCCGCAAGGACATTGAATTACATGTGAGGACATGTAGTTACGCCGGACTTCCGGACGATATGAAGCTGAAGCGCTCGACAGTGATTTTTTTGATTGCTCTTGTCATCCTGTCTTCGGCGGCAGGTTGGTATGGCTGGGAGCGCGGAAAGCAGCCACGACAAACGGCCGCGGAAGCATGCAGAAAGCAGTGCCACCCATTGCCCGGGCAAATCAAGGGCGAGAAGCGGATTCCCAACGCGCCCGAAGGGTGGCGCAACTACCCCGTCCTTCCAGGATGCGTGTGCGGGTAAAGCCCGACCCGCACGCTCCCAAGCGGCACTGTCAGCTTGTTGGGTTGTCCGAACGAAATGCCGACTGTCAGCTGCAAGGCGACGGCGACCCGGCGCCTTCCTCACCAAGGTAGTTGCGCAGGCCTTCAAGATCGATCACCTCGACGCCGCCGTGTTCCACCCGCAGCAGGCCTGCGCGCTCGAGCGCATGCAGTGCCCGGTTGGCGCGCTGGCGCGAGACCGCGGACAAGAGGCCGATCTCGTCCTGGGTCAGGCGTATGAAGCTGCTCGCCTGCGGATAGAGGATCGGGTCGAACAGGCTGGCCAGGCAGCGTGCAATGCGCGCGTCGGGGCCCAGCAGGCGGTCGAACTCCATGAGTCCGATGAACAGGCTCAGGCGGGCATTGATGTGCGACAGGAGGAACCGGTCGAAGTCGAGGTTCGTCGACACCAGGCGTTCGAAGGTATGGCGCGGCACGCAGGCCACGCGCGTCGGACGCATGGCCACGCCGTCGTAGCGCCACGGACCGGGCTTCAGCAGCGACCCTTCGCCGGCCCAGCCGCCGGAGGTCACGCCGGTGAAAGTGGAGACGCGGCCATCGGCCAGGGAGAGCGACATCTTCACCAGGCCCTCGATGACGCCGAGCCAGAGGTCCGCGGGCTCGCCGCGACGCATCACGAAACCGCCGGCCGGCAACTCGCGCTCGTACGACTCGCGCACCACGCGGTCGAGCTCCTCGGCCGCCAGGGTCTGCGCCCACAAGCTCTCGCGGAGCATGGTCTCCATGGCCTTCGCCGGCATTCGTGTTTCCTCGCTCGCTGGCCCGCTCTTCCACCCGCGCCGGCCCTGCGTGGGGAGGCCTGTGGGCGCGTAAGAAATGTCTTCAAAAAGACATTTTTGGCGCGGCGATCATGCCATATTGGCCCCCGTTCGCCACAACCATAAGACAGGAGACAAGGATGGAACATCCGGAATCCGGCACGGGCCCCACGCCTGCGCCATCTCATGACGAACCGCCCGGCATGCGCCGGCGCGACCTGCTGGGATACGCGGCCTCTGCGCCGCTGATTTCAGCCGCCGCGGGACTCGGCGGCCTGGCGGCTCCTGCGTCGGCGCAGGCCGCGATACTGCCGATGACCCCGCCCGACACGACCGACCTGGTCGACATCGGCGATGCGGTGACGGTGACAGCGCTGCCGACCATGCCGCTGGTCAAGGTGAGCAAGCTTGCGAACGGCCGCGTCCGGCTGGAGCTGCCGCGCTTCGAGTCGGGCCAGGGCATCGCCACCGCCGCCGCGATGATGCTGGCCGACAAGCTGGGCCTGCCGCTGAACGCGATCGAGGTCGGCTCCGCCGACGCCAGCCCGGAGCTGCTGTACAACCAGCTCACCGGAGGCTCCTCGAGCGTGCGCTCGCTGCATGCCGGCATGCCGCTGATCGGCGGGCTGGCCACGGGCTCCGCCAACGCGGTGGTCGGCCAGCGCGTGACGCGGCTCGACGCGCTGGACATCGTGACCGGACGCAAGAAGTTCACGCTCGACCAGGCCGTGCCCGACGCGAAGCCGACCATGGTGTGCCGGCCGCCCACCATCAACGGCCAGTTCGTGCGCATCAACAACACGACCGCGGTGATGGGCATGCCCGGCGTCCTGGGCATCGCGCCGATTCCCGCCACCAACGGCATCGTGCCCACACCGCCCGGTGTGGCGGTGATGGCCGAGACCTTCGGGCAGGCCTGGGCCGCGGTGAATGCGCTCGACGTCACCTGGACCGCGGGCGCGGTCGCCGGCGAGTCCAACGCCAGCATCCAGCAGAAGCTCAAATCCGCGCTGCTGCCCTTCCTGCTGCCACCGCTGGGCGCGCTGACGGTCGAGGGAGAGTTCGAGTTCGCGGCGGTCTCGCACTGCCCGATGGAAACGGAATGCGCCATTGCCGACGTGCGCGCCGACCGCGCCGAGATCTGGTCCGGCCTGCAGAGCCCGATCGTCACGCAGCAGGCGGTGGCCGCCGACCTGGGCCTGCCGCTGGACAAGGTCAAGGTGCATGCCGTGCCCTCCGGCGGCTCCTTCGGGCGCCGGCTGTTCTGGGACGCGACGCTGCAAGCGGTACAGATCTCCAAGGCGCTGGGCCGGCCCTGCCGCCTGATGTACCACCGCACCGACGACATGCGCCACGGCCGCGTGCGCCCGCCCATGTTCCATCGGGCGCGCGCCACGATGCTGCTGGGCCAGGTCATCTCTTTCGAGCAGCGCATCGCCGGAGTGCGGCTCGATACGCGCCACGGCTTCGGCGAGATGCTGGGCGCCGCGGCCATCGCGCTGCCGAACGGCTTTCCGCAGACGGTGGGCAACTTCGCCATCGAGCAGGCCATGTTCAAGACCATGGTCACTTCGCCGTACAACTTCGGCGTCACCACCAAGCTGCTGACGCCGGTCGCGATGGACATCAACACCTGCTCCTACCGCTCGGTGCACATCCAGCCCTCGCGCCTGGTGGAGGAGATCCTGGTCGACGAGATGGCAAGGGCGCTGCGCAAGGACCCGGTCGCCTTTCGCCTCGAATACCTGCGCCTGCCGCGCGCACGCGCGGTGCTGAAGGCCGTGGCCGAGGCTGCGCAATGGGGCAAGGCCATGCCGCCGGGGTTTGCGCAGGGCGTGGGCGTGCACCAGGAATCGAAGTCCTTCACGGCGTGCATCGTCGAGATCGATGCGCGCGTGCCGGCCGACCTCAAGGTGACCCGCGCCACCATCGCGATCGACGTCGGCACCCCCATCAATCCCTCGGGCATCGAGGCGCAGATGCAGGGCGGCCTGTGCGAGTCGATCTCCATCGTGCTGACGGCCGGCCTGCACATCCAGAACGGCCTGCCGCTGGAAGGCAGCTACTCGCAGTACCACTTCGCGCGCATGAAGAACTACCCGAAGGACGTGAAGGTCATCATCATGCCCCCCAGCAGCGGCGAGGCGATCGGCGGCCTGGGCGAGGTGGGCCTGTCGGCCAGCTCGGGCGCGATCGCCAACGCCTATGCGCGCGCCACCGGCAAGAAGCCGCGAAGTTTTCCGCTGAACTTCCCCGTCGATTTCACCCCCATTCCCCCGGGCAAGCTGCCCACGCCGGTCACCGTGCCGGTATCCGCCTGAGGAGCCCGCCATGCCCGTGCAATCTTTCAAGGTGAACGGCGGCCACGTCGACGTCGAGGCGCCCGACGACATGGCCCTGCTCTGGGTGCTGCGCGACAAGCTCGGCATCACCGGCCCGAAGTACGGCTGCGGCATCAACGTGTGCAAGGCCTGCACCTGCCACGTGGACGGCAGGGCAGTCACCGCCTGCTCGACGCGGGTGATCGACGTGCGCGGCCGGCAGGTGACGACCATCGAGGGCCTGGCCAACGGCAACACGCTGCATCCGGTGCAGCAGGCCTGGATGAACCTCGACGTGCCCCAATGCGGCTTCTGCCAACCGGGCCAGATCATGGCGGCGGTCGACCTGCTGCGGCGCACCCGCAACCCCACCGACGCGGACATCGACGCCATCGAGAACGTGTGCCGCTGCGGCACCTACGGCCGCGTGCGCGAAGCGATCAAGGCAGCCGCGGCGATGATGGGGTAGCGGGTCGGCGCGCGTCGGCAGGCACAGCTGAAGGGCAATCTGACCAGGTCTCCTTCTGCCTGGACGGCAGAAGGAGGCCGCCCCACTCACTCCTTCTGTGGCGCCCCGTGCTCCAGCAAAATGGTTCTCAGCGCACGCTTGCCACGCGCGTTCTGAGCTCTGTAGGCCCGGCGGGCCAGCTCGACGAAGCGCTCCTCCCCCGGGTCCGGCAACGGCTCGGCGCTCTGAAGCGCATCGAGCCAAAGTGGCTCCTTCCCACAACGGTTCTCGATCTGCCGTGCGAGCTTGTCGGAGATGACACGGCCCTTCTTGATCTGGCTCCACATGCTCGCGGAGATCTGCAGCTTCTCCGCGAACTTCGCTGCCAGGCCAAGCGGCTCCGCCCCATTGGACGCACGCTCCGCAACGAAGTCGCCGAAGAGGATCAGGACGTTGTTGCGACGAATGGCTGGTAGTGACATGCTTGAAGCAGCGGAGCAAATCGTCCGTGTGAACGATGTGGAGTGGAAAAAAAACACAACACCCCAAAAAAAGTGTTGCGTCGCGCCGTAAACCCAGTTTACATTACATCCATCGACGAAATTGATTCGTCCCGTTTCTTCCGCAACCAACTTCGATTCATCGAGAACTCGCCAACCACTGGAACCATCGTGAACGCAAACCTGACCTCGCTGAACAATCGACCCGCATCGGGCCGGACGTTCGTGCGCGTCTCGTTCTGTGGTGGCCGCAGCCTGACGTCATCCAAGCTGCATTCGCAGCTGAACTCCCTTCCCGCGATTCCGGCCAGCTTGTGGCTCGGACAGCACTACGAGGATCAGCCGCACCCGGGTGGAGGTGGCGCGTAAGCGCACACCTTCCAAGCTCTCTCACCAGAGGCCCGGATTCCCAAGTGGATTCCGGGCCTTTTTGTTTTCCCCGTGCGGATCGAACCGCACACAACCGCGAATGGCACCTGGTGCCAGCCGCCGCAGCAGTGATCGCGCTGCCGTGAACTCACCCGCCGAGTGGCGCCGGTGGGTGATCCTTAAAAATTTGCCGCGAGCCGCGCCCCTCACTGGTGGGGCCAGCGACTCGCAAAAACTTGCAGCCGTAGCTCAGTCAGGTAGAGCGCAACGTCGCCAACGTTGAGGCCGAGGGATCGAAGCCCTCCTGCTGCTCCATTTCGGGTGTGCCTTTGCAGCACCTCCAGAGGCCAACCGCGTCGGCGGCCTGGAGGGATGTGCACGGCCTGGACCCAACCATGTGCAGCGATGTCGACGTGGGCGCGCAAGCGCTCGAATCGCGTGAAGACACAACCGAAATGGAAACACCCCCGATGGCGGAATTGGTAGACGCACCGGACTCAGAATCCGGCGACGAAAGTCATGCAAGTTCGAGGCTTGCTTGGGGGACCACAGTAGCGGCGCTCGCCTTGTAAGCGAGAGGTCGTCCGTTCGATCCGGACTGCGGGCTCCATTCGCAGATTCAATTCATGTCGTATTCGTCTAGTGGTTCAGGACACAAGGTTTTCATCCTTGTAGACGCGGGTTCGAATCCCGCATACGACTCCACCACTTTCGCGCGGTAGGGAAGCGTGGCTGTTCCCGCGAGCTTCATCCGCTCGAGATCGCAAGTTCAATCATCAATTTCGGGGCGTGGCGCAGCTGGCAGCGCGGTTGCTTTGGGAGCATCAGGTCGCAGATTCGATTTCTGCCGCCCCGACCACACAAGAGCGAGACAGGGCGATGCAGATCGTTCTCTCGTGGAAACCGGACGCAAGAATTGGGCGTCGCCGGAACTCGTAACCGGACACCATTGGAGCATTGGCCGAGAGGTCCAAGGCAGCGGCATGCTAAGCCGTGGCCGCGCAAGCGGCCCGTTCGTTCGAATCGAACATGCTCCGCCGGTTTCTTCATCACATACAGTGATCCGTTAACTCAGCGGCCAGAGTGCCTCCCTGTCCAGGAGGAAGCCAAGGGTTCAACTCCCTTACGGATCGCCACCCACCACGCCGAGATAGCTCAGACGGTAAAGCGCGAGCGTCGCAGATTCGATTTCTGCTCTCGGCACCATCATCACGAGCGTTCGACTCGCTCCGCATCCGCCAATTTCATCGACCCATTTCCCTCCCGCGTTAGCTCAACGGATCAGAGCACTGGCCTACGAAGCCGGGGGTTGCACGTTCGAATCGTGTGCGCGGGGCCAAACACCTGGAGTGCGAGCAGCATGGGTGACTGCACTGGACTGTAAATCCGGCGTCCTTGACATACGGGGTTCGAAGCCCTGGCACTCCACCATCGTCACATGCGGGCCTGGTCGAGCGGTCAGGCTGCGGCCTTCCACGGTCTTTATCTTTTTTTCCTCGGTAGCTCAGTTGGTAGATGCACCGCACTGTTAATGCGGATGTCCCTGGTTCGAGCCCAGGTCGAGGAGCCACATGCCTTCAGCCGCATAGCTCAGTGGCAGAGCACCGTCTTGATAAGGCGGGGGCCGATGGATCGTTCCCATCTGCGGCTACCAGTTCAATGGTGCGCGTAGCTCAATGGCAGAGCCGCTGGTTGTGGTCCAGCTGACGACGGTTCGATCCCGTTCGTGCACCCCATCTCCTCACAAACTACCACCAGACCTCAGGGCCACACACCTCGCGGGTATAGCTCAGAGACAGAGCAACCAGCTGGTCCAAGACACAGGAGATTCCAACAAGCACTCGGCCATGAAAGGAGGCCGTCACCATGAAACTCCAAGTACTTCAGCTGGATATCCAGGGCACGCCTCAGGCATGGATTTCGCTCGAGCAAGCAGCATCGCACTACGCCACTGGCGCCGTCGTCTGGGAAGACGGCGCGGGCCCATTGGCCACGATGCGTGGCGGCTTCAACGTGGCGCGCGGCGTGGAGTCCCGCCTCGAGATTTCGCCCATCATCGCTCTCAGAGGCTGTGCAAAGGTCAACTTGTTCGACCACACGCCCGCCTTCAACCGGCGCAAGCTCTTTGTCCGAGATCGCTTCATCTGCGCTTACTGCGCCCAGCGATTCCGAGAGCAGGATCTGACATGCGAGCACATCCTTCCTGAGAGCCGCGGAGGTACCTGGGACTGGATGAATCTGGTGGCCGCTTGCCGCATGTGCAACTCCGAGAAAGCGGACCGGACGCCGGAGGAAGCCGGCATGAAGCTGGTCTATCTTCCGTATGTTCCCAGCAGGTGGGAGGACTTCCTTCTGGAGGGACGGAATGTGCGAGCCGACGTGCACGAGTGGCTGGCGAGTCGGCTTCCGACAGGCTCCAGGCTCAACTGAAGGACGAAGGGGTGCTCCCGCAAGGGAGCGCCCCTTTTTTGTTGGAGGGTCAGCCAGCAGATCGCGGGCGCCGCATCCAAGCCGTCCTGCAGCGCGTTGTGATCACCATCCAGCAACTGCGCCCGGAGCAGCCTCAGCGGCAGGCCCGCCGGGAGCTACACGAGCTCCCGACATGTGCAGCGTCATCCTTGGCGATCAGATGCCGGCTGAACTGCCAGGCCCATCGAAGCCGAGCTGCTTGTGGTGCTTGATCGCCAACAACTGAACAACGCCCCCATCACCCGGATCGCCATCGGACACAAGGTACAGGACCAGGTATTCGTCCATCACGTATTCGCGCACCTCGGCATCGGGGCGCAAGGCGGACAGCCGCAGGCCAATGCGCTCGAGAAGCCGCTTCGCCTCGACGGATTCGACGGCGCGTTTCAGGAAATGCCGGCCCATGCGAGGGTGTCGCTGCAGATTCGGAACCACGACATCGCTCAGCGCATCGAGCAGGCGCTCATAGCCTTGCGCGAAATCGTTGTCGAGCCAGAATGCTTCGATACTTTCGAGGCTCGACGCGAAGTTGCGCGCGTACTGCACGCGCGCCAGTGACGCCCCCTCTTCTTCTTCGCGGCCAGCCATTTCAGCCGGCAGTGCCGCCGGAACGCGCCTTGCGCTTCAGTTTCAGCTCCGCCAGGCCTTCCAGCGCGTCGACCGTATGGCCGGCCTGCACATCCGCCAATCCACGTTCGACCTCGTCCAGCAACAGCAGGTGGATGCGTGCACGCTCCAGCCGGTGATAGTGGTCCAGCCGTTTGGCATCGATCACGGCCACGGCCGGTTCGCCGTTCTTGGTGATGATTTTTTCCGCGCCGTTCTGCACTTCCAGCACGAGTTCCGAAAGGTGGGTGCGCGCTGTTGAAAACGGAACAATGTCGCGAACCGAAATAGACATGCGAATCTCCGAGAGCTGAAAAGTGCTCATTATTCTGCTCATTTTAGAGCGCTCTCAGCACTTGCCGCCCATGCAAAGCCAATGCAGCATCTTCTCGGCCTCAGGAAAGCCACCTGATCTGTTGAATATCGGCCATTCGCGATCGATGGCACGCCTGCCCTGCTTCGCCTCACACCACCGGCGGCAACCGATCCAGCAGCTTGTCGAGCGTGATCGGATAGCTGCGCACCCGAACGCCCGTGGCGTTGTAGACCGCGTTGGCCACCGCGGCGGCAACGCCGCACATGCCGAGCTCCCCCACGCCCTTGGCCTTCATCGGCGACGAGATCGGGTCGGTCTCGTCCAGAAAGATCACGTCCTGGTGGGGAATGTCGGCATGCACCGGCACCTCGTAGCCCGCCAGGTCGTGGTTGACGAAGAAGCCATGCCGCTTGTCGAGCGCCAGTTCCTCCATCAGCGCCCCGCCGACGCCCATCGTCATGGCGCCGATCACCTGGCTGCGCGCCGACTTGGGATTCAGGATGCGCCCCGCCGCGCACACCGCGAGCATGCGCCGCACGCGGATCTCGCCGGTGGCGGCATCGACGCCGACCTCCACGAAATGCGCGCCGAAAGTGGACTGCTGGTACTTCTTGTCGAGGTCGCCGTACTCGATGCCGTCCTCGGCCATCAAGCCCCCCGCACCGGCCGCTTCGGCGAGCGGCACCGCACGCTCGCCGGCGCGCACCATGCCGTCGGCAAATTCCACGTCGACCGCGCCGAAGCCCAGCTTGCTCGCCACGGCCTCGCGCAGCTTCATGCACGCCGCATAGACGCCCGAAGTCGAGTTGTTGGCGCCCCACTGTCCGCCCGATCCGGCCGACACGGGATAGGCCGAGTCGCCCAGGCGCACGAGCACCCGGTCCAGCGGCACGCCCATCGTCTCGGCCGCGGTCTGCGCAATGATGGTGTAAGAGCCGGTGCCGATGTCGGTCATGTCGGTTTCCACCGTGACCATGCCCCGGTTGTCCAGCCGCACGCGCGCGGCCGACTTCATCAGGAGGTTGTTGCGGAACGCCGCGGCCACGCCCATTCCCACGAGCCAGTGTCCGTCGCGCTGCTGTCCCGGTGCCGCGTTGCGCCTGCTCCAGCCGAAGCGCTCGGCGCCCGTGCGCAGGCATTCGATCAGCCTGCGCTGGGAGTACGGACGCTCCGGTTTCTCCGGATCGACCTGCGTGTCGTTCCGCACGCGGAATTCGACCGGGTCGAGCGCAAGCTTCTCCGCCATCTCGTCCATGGCGATCTCCAGCGCCATCATGCCCGGCGCCTCGCCGGGGGCGCGCATGGCGTTGCCCTCGGGCAGGTCCAGCACGGCCAGCCGCGTGGTCGTCAGGCGGTTGGCACCGGCGTACAGCAGCCGGGTCTGGTTGACCGCGGTTTCCGGCTGTCCGCCCGGCAGGTCGCCGGACCAGCCTTCGTGCGCGATGGCGGTGATCTTGCCGTCCCTCGCGGCGCCGATGCGGATGCGCTGGATGGTCGCGGGCCGGTGCGTGGTGTTGTTCATCATCAAGGGCCGCTGCAGGGCCACCTTCACGGGCCGCTTGGCCGCCCGCGCGCCCAGCGCGGCAAGCATCGCGTCGGCGCGCACGAACAGCTTGCCGCCGAAGCCGCCGCCGATGAAGGGCGAAACGAGCCGCACGTTCGCCTTCGGGATGCCGAGCGTCTTGGCGACATCGCCGACGCCCCAGGCAATCATCTGGTTCGAGGTCCAGATGGTGAGCTTGCCGCCCTGCCACTGCGCGATGGAGGCGTGCGGCTCCATCATCGCGTGCGATTCGTCGGGCGTGGTGTAGGTGGCGTCGAGCTGCACGGCGGCCGCGGCGAACGCGCCCGCGAAGTCGCCCGTCTTCGTCTGCGGCTCGCCCGCAAAAGGATTGGGTGCGGGCATCTGCGCCGCATCCTTTTCGGCGGCCAGGTCGAACCGGCCCGGCGCACGCGTGTACGCGATGCGCACCAGCTGCGCCGCGGCGCGCGCCTGCTCGAAGGTGTTGGCCACGACGAGCGCCACGGCCTGGTGGTAGTGGTCGATCTCGGGGCCGCCCAGGAGCCTGGCCGTATTGAAGTCGCCCTTGCCGAGCTTGCCGGCATTGCGCGCGGTGACGATGGCCAGCACGCCCGGCGCGGCGCGCGCGGCGGCCAGGTCCATCGAGGCGATGCGGCCTTTCGCGATGCCGGCGCCCACCACCCAGCCGTAGGCGGCGTCGGGCACCTCGGTGTGGCGTTCGTAGGCGTAGCGTGCGGTGCCGGTGGTCTTCATCGGGCCGTCGATGCGGTCGGTCGGCTTGCCGATGATCTTGAGCTGGTCGATCGGATTGGTCGTGGCGGGCGTGTCGAATTTCATGCTGCTCAGCTCCTTGCTTGCGCCAGTGCCGCGGCCAGCGCGCGCTCGGCCAACGGCAGCTTGAATGCGTTCTCGTGCGTCGGCTGCGCGCCGGCCAGCAGCCGCGCAGTCACCGCCTTGGCGCCCTGGGGCATCGCGGCCTCCACGGCCTCCACGCGCCACGGCTTGTGCGCCACGCCGCCCAATGCAACGCGGCCCGAGCCGTCGCGCTGCACGACCGCCGCCACGGACACCAGCGCGAAGGCGTAGGAGGCGCGGTCGCGCACCTTGCGGTAGATCTGCGTGCCGCCGATCGGCTTGGGAAGCGTGACGCCGGTGATCAGCTCGTCGCGCTCCAGCGCCGTCTCGATGTGCGGCGTGTTGCCGGGCAGGCGGTGGAAGTCGGCAATCGGGATCACGCGCGTGCGGCCGTCGGGGCGCACCGTCTCCACCGCTGCGTCGAGCACGCGCATCGCCACGGCCATGTCGCTCGGATGGGTCGCGATGCAGGCCTGGCTTGTGCCGACCACCGCATGCTGGCGCGTGATCCCGCCGATGGCGCTGCAGCCGCTGCCGGGCTGGCGCTTGTTGCAGGGCTGGTCGGTGTCGTAGAAGTAGGGGCAGCGCGTGCGCTGCAGCAGGTTGCCCGCCGTCGTGGCCTTGTTGCGCAACTGGCCGGAGGCGCCGGCCAGCAGCGCGCGCGACAGCACGCCATAGTCGCGGCGCACGCGCTCGTCGGCGGCCAGGTCGGTGTTGCGCACCAGCGCGCCGATGCGCAAGCCGCCCTCGGGCGTCGGCTCGATCCTGTCCAGCGCCAGGCCGTTCACGTCGACCAGGTGCGTGGGCGCCTCGATCTGCAGCTTCATCAGGTCCAGCAGGTTGGTGCCGCCCGCAATGAACTTGGCGCCGGGGCTGCGCGCGACCGCCGCTGCGGCCTGCGCGGGCGACTGCGCTTTCTCGTAGGTGAAAGGCTTCATGTGCGGCTCCCGGCCACTTCGGTGATGGCATCGACGATGTTGGAGTAGGCGCCGCAGCGGCAGATGTTGCCGCTCATGCGCTCGCGCAGTTCCTCGGCCGACAGCAGCGGACGCGCGGTGAGATCCGCGCTCACGTGGCTCGGCACCCCGCGCTTGATCTCGTCGAGCACGGCGACCGCCGAGCAGATCTGGCCCGGCGTGCAGTAGCCGCACTGGTAGCCGTCGTGCCTGACGAAGGCGGCCTGCAGCGGATGCATGTTCTGCGGCGTGCCCAGGCCCTCGATGGTGGTGACCTGCCCGCCGTCATGCATGACGGCGAGCGTCAGGCAGGAATTGATCCGCCGGCCGTCGGCAATGACCGTGCAGGCGCCGCACTGGCCATGGTCGCAACCCTTCTTGGTGCCGCTCAGGTGCAGGTGCTCGCGCAGCGCATCGAGCAAGGTGGTGCGCGTATCGAGCTCGAGCGAATGAACCTGCCCGTTGACGGTCAGCGACAGCTTCGCGCGGGGTCCTGCCGCTGCAGCTGCTTTGGGGGCGGCGGCCTCGGCAGGCGCCGAAGACGAAACCGCCGCAGCGGTGGCGGCGCCGGCGATGAGCGCGTCGCGCCGCGAGATCAAGGGAATCGTGGGACTGTCCATGTCGGCTCCTGTTGTTCGAAGTTCGGGGGCATCGATCGGCCATCGTTTCCTTTCTGATATCACGCGCCATCGGCGGTCGCAATAGGAGAACGGATGCCATGCACCTGCGAACAGTTTCATCGTGTCTTCGGCTCCTCATTCTTCCGGCCCCGCGTGGGGATTGATAGGGCATTCCGCTGGTTTTCTTGCCCGATCCGCTGAAGCCGCAACCTCGTGAGAACGGAAGTTCCTATGCCGGGCTCGCCAGCGCGTGCCTGGGCGCATCGGTGCCCCTGGCGGCCCCTCGCAGCACCTCGATGTCCCGCTTGGGCGGCGCACCGAACAGCCGGCTGTACTCGCGGCTGAACTGCGAAGGACTTTCATAGCCGACCCTGAACGCCGCACCCGCTGCATCGAAGTGCTCGCTCAGCATCAAGCGTTTCGCTTCGTTCAACCGCAGCCATTTCTGGTACTGCAGCGGGCTCATCGCGGTGAGCTGGCGAAAGTGGTGGTGGAAGGTGGGCGCACTCATCTGTACGCGCGCTGCGAGTTCCTCGATGCGAAGCGGCAAGGCGTAGTTCAGCTTCAGCCAGTCGATGGCTCTCGCGATCCGGTAGCCCTGCCCGTCCACCGAGGCGATCTGCCGCAGCCTCGCGGCCTGGTCGCTCATCAGCAGCCGGTAGTGGATCTCGCGCTGGATCAGCGGTGCGAGTACGGGAATGGCATGGGGCTCGTCCAGCAGTTCGAGCAGGCGCGCGAACGGCGCCAGGATGGCAGGGGTGGCCGCACCGATGCCCACCCCCACGCCGACCGGGCGATCGCGCGGCGGCGGCAGGCTGCCCTGCGCGATCAGCTCGGCCAGTATGCGCACGTCCAGCTTCAGGACCAGGCCCAGGCAGGGCTGCCCGGGGCTTGCCACCTTCACCTCCGAATTGGCGGGCACGTTCAGCGAGGTGACGAGGAACCGCGAGGTGTCGTAGGGATAGGCCTCGCCGCCCACCCACATCTGCTTGGCGCCCTGGGCAACGAGCACGATGCTCGGCTCGACCATGCAGACGACGGGCGGGGCGGGGCATTCG
Organism: Variovorax beijingensis; assembly: GCF_003951285.1. Classification (GTDB taxonomy): domain Bacteria; phylum Pseudomonadota; class Gammaproteobacteria; order Burkholderiales; family Burkholderiaceae_C; genus Variovorax; species Variovorax beijingensis. The sequence goes on from NZ_RXFQ01000022.1 coordinate 64,065, forward strand.
CGCCTGAAGAAGGCCAGGCCCGCGATCGGTGTTTCGAAGTCGCCCGCGCCCGGCGTGCGCACGCCGATGATCTGCGCCATCGCCTCCTGCGGCGGCCCGCACTGAACAGCCGTGTCCTGGTGTCTGATGGATGCCATGCTGCCTGGAGCCTCCGCGGAAGACTCTAACGCGCCAGCCAAGCCTTCATCTCCAAAAGAGGGACAAAGCCATAGGATCAGGCAAGAAATCCAGCGAAATACGCAACCGGTTGCCTGTTCATCCGTCGAATCCCCCCCTGAGCGACATGTCGTCCGTCAAGAGACGGCTTTCACCATCAGCCGAACTGACGCCGAGACCAGGGCCAGGTAGGTGAGGATCATCCCCAGGCCCCGCAGCGCCGCGACATCGCGCAGCATGCCGATCGCATGCAGCAACCGTCCAAAGCCAAGCACGCCGCCGATCGCCACGACCATCCAGGCCGGGGCCGCTTGCGCTTCCAGCAGCCCCAGGGCGAAGAGCGCCAAGGGCACGTATTCCACGAAGTTGCCCTGCGCCCTGATACGCCGGCGCAAGAGCTCGTCGGCGCCCTCTCCCACCAGGACGCCGACCTTGATGCGACGCAGCGTGACGGGAACGGAGAGAGCGACCAGCGCGACAGCAAAGGCCGCCGTCCACAGTGAAGTGATGGGGAGGAAGGTCATGGGGCGTAGGGCGAGGGAATGCCGCGCGCGATGTTCTGTGTCGCGAACGAGACGACCAGCAGCACCAGGCCCAGCGCCGCGGGCAGCGCATCGGCGGGCTTGCGCACGCCCAGGTGCGCCGATGCCGACAGCAGCAGGTGATAGAACATGCCGGCGTAGGCCAGGTCGCTCAGCGCCACGCTGGCGCGCGACAGGATGGCGGCCACCGCCAGCACCTTCGCGCCAGTGAGGATCGGCACGAGATAGCCTGGATAGCCAAGACCGGCGAGCGCCTGGCGGACCCAGGCCGTCCTGGCAATGTAGGTGGCGGCAGAAGCCAGGTAGAGCAGCGACAGCAGCGCCGTGCCGATCCAGTATGCGTAAGTTCCAGTCATGAGGTTTTCCTGTGCGAGCGTGATTGCATCGGCTTGCAGCAAGGATGTCGCCTAACATCGAGATCCACAAGTAGGATGAAAAAACGGCTCTTAGTATGGAAAAGCAGACCAATGGCACCGGCAAGCCCGACATGCACGAGGAAATGCGCCGCGCATTCGCCCTCCTCTCGGGCAAATGGAAACTCGAGATCATGTGGCTGCTCAACCAGCGGATCTACCGCTTCGGAGAGCTGCGAAAGGCCATTCCCGGCATCACCCAGCACATGCTGACGGCGCAGCTGCGCGAGCTCGAGAAGGATGGCCTGGTGTCGCGCACCGTGTTCGCGGAAGTGCCGCCCCGCGTCGAATACGAGATGACGGACAAGGCGCGCGCGCTCGGGCCGACGATGCAGGCGTTGGCCGCGTGGTGGCAAGCCTATGGAGACGGCGTGCCGAAGCGGGCGGCCTTGCGCGGGCGCAAGGCCGCAACCAGGTAGTTCAAGCGCCGCGGCAGGCGATGCCGCCAACGCTCAGTCGCGCTGCAGCTTCGCGACCTTGGCGAGAGACTGCCAGGCTGCGAGGTCGCGGCGCACCGTGGCCGCGAACTGGTCGGCGTCCTTGATCGGCGGGCGCGGCATGTTCTGCACGGCGAACTTCTGGATGATCTCGTCGGCCGAGAGGATGCGGTTGATCTCCTGGTTCAGGCGCACGACCACCTCACGCGGCGTACCGGCCGGCGCGAAGACGCCATACCAGCCGTCCGCGTCGAAGCGGTAGCCCTGCTCGGTCAGCGTGGGCACATCGGGCAGCGCCGGCCCGCGCGCCGAGCCCGTGCAGCCCAAGGCCCGCAGCTTGCCGCTTCGGATATGGGGCACCGGCGACGCGATGTCGACGAAGCCCACGCCGATGCTGTTGCCGAGCAAGTCGCTCAGCAGCGGCGAGACGCCCTTGTAGGGCACGTGCACCATGTCCATGCCGTACTGCGCCTTGAGGCTTTCCATCACCAGGTGGCCTGTCGATCCGCTGCCCCAGGAGCCATAGGCCAGCTTGCCGGGGTTGGCCTGGGCATGGCGCACCAGATCCGCCAGCGTCTTGATGGCCGTGGCCGGGTTCGCCACCAGCAGGATGCCTGCGGCGCCGACCTGCGCAATGGGCAGCAGGTCCTTCTGGGCGTCGTAGGGCATCTTCGGCTGGATGACCGGGTTGATGGCAATGGCCGAGGACGGCGACAGCAGGAGGGTGTAGCCATCGTGCGGCGCCTTGGCGACCGCGTCGTTGCCGATCAGGCCGTTGGCGCCCGGCTTGTTGTCCACGACCACCGGCTGCTTGAGGGCCTGCTGCAGCGGCACGGCCAGCAGGCGCGCGAAGATGTCCGAACCCGCGCCTGCGGGCCCCGACACGACCATTCGGATGGGGCGTGCCGGCCAGGTGCCGGCTTCGCTGGCCCGCAGCGGCGCTTGCAGGGCGAGCAGGCCTGCGCCGGCCAGCAGGCTGCGACGGGAAATGACGTCCTCGATCATGCTTGGGTCTCCTTGTTTTTTGTCCAGGGTTCGGCCGCACCGCCGGGCCGCAGCACCTGCCCGGTCAGGAACTGCGCGCGTGGGCCGGCCAGGTAGCCGAGCAGGGGCAGGCAGGCATTGGGCGCCAGGTCGGGCGGCAGTTCCAGCGCGTTGATGCGCAATCCGCGCGCACCCCATTCGGCAGCCAGCGTGGCCACCAGCATGCGGGCCGCATCGGCGTCGCCGGCCAGCTCCCAGGGGAGTTCCGGTGCGGGCCGGGGCAGCAGCAGCGTGAGGCTGGCCAGCGCCGCATGGCTCGACCGGAAGCAGCGAGCCGCGTGGAGCACGGCATCGAGCTGCGCGCCGGGCTGCGCATTCATTGCGCGGCCGTCGATGGCGGCCGGGTAGCCCTGTCTGCCGGGGCGGGCCGCATGCGAAAGCGCCCACGCTTCCAGTGCGGTCCGCCAGGCCGGCTCGCGCACCGATTCCCAATGCGTTCGAAGCGGCGCCTCGAACGGCAGGGGCGCATGCTCGGATGGCGGCAACGGCTGGCTGCCTCCGCAGACGGAGGAGCCGCCATCCAGCACCAGCAGTTGCCCGGTGAGCACGCGCGCACCCGGGCTGGCCAGGAAGCACAGCGCCTCGGCCATGTCCTCGGGCTCGGCCATCCGGCCCATGGGGATCTTCGACACCGCCTGCGCCGGGTTCAGCCGGCCGCCATCGATCAGGCGCTGCACGAGTTCGGTTCGCACGAAGCCCGGTGCCAGTGTGGTCACCGTCCAGTCGGGCCGGGCTTGCGCCAGCGCCCGGCCCTGGGCAATCAGTCCGGCCTTGCTGGGGCTGTAGAGCCCGCGCCACGGAATGGCCCGCAGGCCCGCGCCGGAAGCCAGGTTGACGATGCGCGCACCTGGCTGCAGCAGCGGCGCACAGGCCTGCACCATGCGGGCCGGAGCCGCCAGGTTGAGTGCCAGAAGGCGCGCGGCCGTGCCGTCGTCGTGGCCGGACGTGGCCTCGGCGCCGCCGGCCGACAGACCCGCGTTGTTGATCAGCGCATCGAGCGGCGGTATCTCCTGCCCCAGGCGCTCGATCCGGGTGGCATCCGTCAGGTCGGCCACCAGGCTCAGCGGCCGCTCGGCCTCGGCGGGCCAGAGGGCTTCGAGGCGCCGCAGCGCACCCGCATCCGCATCGACCAGGACGCAACACCATCCCGCGCGCGCAAGGCCGAGCGCCGTGGCGCGACCGATGCCGCCGCCGGCGCCGGTGACCAGGGCGGTCGCCATCACGAGCCCCGCACTTCGCGCAGCAGCGCATACACGGCGTCGTGCGGCGCCGCGCCGCCGACCGGCTGTCGCGCGCCGAACAGGGCGGCATCGCCCTGCGTCAGCTCGGGCCGCGTGCGCTCCTCGATCCAGTCATAGATCACCGTGCGCGCGGCCACGCGCCATTCGCCGCCACGGCGCTCGAAGCGGTCCGCGTAGCGGCCGCACAGGAAGGTCTCGCGATCGGGCTGCGCGGCCGTGGCCTGCAGCGCGAAGAAGCTGCTTTCCACTGCGGCAGCATCGCCGTGCAGCTCGATCAGCACGTTGCTGATCTGGTGGACGCGGCGGCCGCCCTGCCGCAGCTTTTCGAGCGCCTGAGCGATGAAGCCGGCAGCGCTGCCGTTCCAGGCGCCGTGGCAGTCCGTGGCGTCCTCCCAGTAGGCCGAACGCAAGGCCTGCTCGTCGCAGCGGTCGATGCCGCGGCAATAGCGCAGCAGGCAGTCGCGGATCGCCTCGCGGTCCAGCAGCTCCTGCAGGGTTGCCGGCCCTTGCGCAGCGGCACTCATGCGGCCGCGGGCGCGGCGCGCCGGAACAGCTGCACCAAATTGCCCTCGGGATCGCGCAGCGACAGCACGGCGCCGTGGCCGCTCATGTCGCGCAGGCCCAGCACCTGCCCGCCGGCCGCGCCGATGCGTTCCGCCGCGCCCTCGAAGTCGTCCACCTCCAGCACCATCACCAATCCGCTGGTGGCGGGCGCCGCCTCCTCGGGGCAGGCCAGCGCCACGTTGGTGCCGCCCACGCCGTACTGGATCCAGCGGTCGCCATCGCGGAACTTCATCGGCAGGCCCAGCGCGCCTTCGTAGAAGGCATGCAGGCTGGCCGGCTGCTTCGCCACGACGAACACGTTCTGCACCCGCCTGGGCGGTGGAAGCGCGCCGCTCACAGCGATGTCTCCGAAGCGCCGCCGTCCAGCCGCAGCACATCCGCGTTGAAGAAGCGCGAAGCGTCGCCGGCCAGGAAGCAGATGGCGTCGGCGATGTCTTCGACCGTGCCCAGCCGCCCGAGCGGCGTGCGGCCGATGCGCCGCGCATCGAGCTCCGCATTGCGGTGCTTGGCGGTGCCTTCGGTGGGCACCGCGCCGGGCGCGACCGCGTTCACGCGGATGTTGCGCGCGCCCAGGTCGGCGGCCGATGCGCGCGTGATGCCCAGCACGCCGGCCTTGATGCCGCTGTAGACCACCGAGCGCATCGGCGACTTGAAGGCCGCGATGGAGGCCACGTTGACGATCGAGCCGCCGCGCTCCGGATCCATCGCCTCGGCCGCGGCCTGGATGCCCCAGATCACCGACTTGAAGCCGATCTCCACCATGCGGTCCATGACCTCCGGCGTGATCTCGGCCAGCGGCTGGTAGCGCACCCAGGCGGCGTTGTTGACCATCACATCCAGCCGGCCCGCATCGCGCGCGAACTGCGCCACGGCCTCGCGCATGCCGTCGCGCGTGGACACGTCGCAGGGCAGCCCGATGGCCTGGCCGCCGAGCGCGCGGATCTCGGCCACGGCCTCTTCCACGAATTCAGGCTTCAGGTCGTTGATGCCGACGGTGGCGCCCAGGCGGGCCATGGCGCGTGCGGTGGCGCGGCCGATGCCGTGGCCCGCGCCGCTGATGAAGGCCGTGCGGCCTGACAGGGACATGTTCATTGCTTGCCTTTCATGGCGTGTTCCTCGGGCACCAGCAGCGCATCGAGCGCATGCGCGCCGCGGCCCTGTTCCAGCACCACCAGGGGGTTGATGTCGATCTCGCAGACGCTGTCCGCATGCCGCACCGCGAAGCGCGACAGCGCCGCGATGGCCTTCGCGGCCGCCTGCACGTCGGCCTTGGGGCGGCCGCGCGCGCCGTCGAGCAGCGGGAAGGCCTTGAGCGACTGCAGCATCGCCGTGGCCTGGGCCTCGTCGACGGGCGCGGGCTGCAGCGCCACGTCCTTGAAGACCTCGGCAAAGATGCCGCCCAGGCCAACCATCACCATCGGGCCGAACACCGGGTCCTTCCTGGCGCCCAGGATGAGCTCGACGCCGCCCTGCACCATCTGCGCGACCAGCACGCCGGCGATGCGGGCGCCGGGCGCCTTCAGCGCCACGCGCGCCAGCAGCTGCTCGTATTCCTCGCGCAGCTGCGCTTCGGAGCGCACGCCGACGAACACGCCGCCGACCTCGGTCTTGTGCGCGATATCGGGCGAAACGATCTTGAGCACCAGCGGAAAACCCATCGCGCGCGCGGCGGCGAGCGCCTCGCCGAGGCTGTGCGCGATCGCCTCCCGCGGCACGGGCAGCCCCGCCTCGGCCAGCACCGCCTTGGCACTGGCCTCGGTGGCGAAGGCCTCGGCGGCCAGCGGCACGCGTGCGATGGCCGGCGCAGCAGCCCGTGCGGGATCGCGCGCGCCGAAGCGCAGCAGCGCAGCCAGCGTCGCGCAGGCCGCATCGATGCCCTCGACCACCGGAAAGCCCATCGCGTTGAGCCGCGTGCGCACGTCGTCGGGGGCCCGCGCGCACAGCAGGATCAGGCGCGCGGGATGATCCTTGCGCACCTGCGCCAGCGCCTCCAGGAACACGCCGCGCAGACGGGGCACGTGGAAGGCGTTGGCCGACTGCAGGATCAGCGCGTCGCAGCTGTCGTCGCGCGCCACGGCGCCGAGCATCTGGGCCAGCACCTCGGGCCGGCTCGACACCTGCGCCGTCATGTCCACCGGATTGGACGGCGCGGCGAAGGGCACCACGGAGAGGATGCGCTCCTGCGTCTGCGCCGCGAGCCTGGGCAGCGCCAGGCCCTGCGCGCTGGCCGCATCGGCCAGCAGCACGCCGAAGCCGCCGGAGGCCGTGAGCACGGCCACGCGGCGGCCGCCGGGCACGCGCGCCGGGCCGACCACCGACAGCGCATGGCCGACCTCGAGCAGCAGCTCGATGCTGGGCACGCGCAGCGCGCCGCCCTGGCGCAGCACGACATCGAACACGGCGTCCGAGCCGGCCAGCGCGCCGGTGTGCGAGGCCGCGGCCGCGCTGCCCGCCTCGGAGACGCCGACCTTGAGCACCACCAGCGGCTTGCCGGCCTCGCGCGCCATCGCCATGGCCTGCATGAGCTTCGCACCGTCGCGGCAGGTTTCCATGCAGCACAGGATCACCGAGGTGCCGGGATCGGCCGCCAGCGAGGCGATCGCGTCGGCAATGTCCACGTCGCATTCGTTGCCCGTGGTCAGCATGCGGCTCACGCCCAGGCCGCGCTCGCCGGCCAGGCGCAGGGTGAAGCTGCCGAGGTTGCCGCTTTGCGAGACGATGCCCACCGAGCCCGCCGCGGGAAAGGACGATTCCAGCGCCACCGAGAAGGTGGCGATGCTCTTGTCGGGCACGCCGATCGCGCCCAGGCAATTGGGGCCGACGATGCGCATGCCGGTGGCCCGCGCCACCTCGCCGATGCGCGCCTGCAGGCGGCTGCCCTCCTCGCCCATCTCGGAGAAGCCGGCGGACAGGATCACCGCGGCCTTCACGCCGCGCCGCGCGCAGTCCTGCACCGCGTCGAGCACACCCGCGGGCGGCACCGCGATCACCGCGAGCTCGGGCACCTCGGGCAGTTCCGCCAGGCTCGCATAAGCCCGCAGCGACTGCACCAGGCCCGCCTTGCGGTTGATCGGATAGATGCCGCCCGCATAGCCGTACTTCTGCAGGAACTGCAGCGGCCGGCCGCCGATCTTGGTGACGTCATCCGAGGCACCGAAGATGGCGATCGAGCGCGGCTTGAACAGCGCGTCGAGGCCATGGCCCACTTGCATTGCAGGCATCTCAACGCCCCTTGTAGACGGGCTTGCGCTTTTCGAGGAAGGCCTTGCGGGCTTCCTGCGCATCCTCGGTCTTGGCCAGCGCCATGGTGATGTTCTGCTCGAAGCGGTAGCCGTCGCGCTGCGGCATCAGGTCCATCATGTTGGCCGCCTGCTTCGCATAGGCAATGGCCAGCGGCGCCTTCGAGGCGATCTCCTGCGCGATCTCCATGGCCAGCGACATCAGCTGCCCGGCGGGCACCACCTCGTCGAGCACGCCGCGGCGGTACAGCTCGGCGGCGGGCACCTTCATGCCGGTGAAGAACATGCGGCGCGTGAACGAGCGGCCGAACATGGTGCGCAGCATCGAGACGCCGCCGGCCAGGCCGACGTTGATCTCGGGCATGGCGAAGGTGGCGTCCTCGCTCGCCAGGAAGATGTCGCACGCGGCCATGAGCCCGAAGCCGGCGCCCAGCGCAGGGCCATTGACGGCCGCGATCACGGGCTTGCTGCACTCGCGGATCGCATTGCCCGTTTCGCGCGTCCAGCGGTTGTGGTCGAGGAAGTCGCCCGCCTTCTGGGCATCGGGCCGGTCCTTGAGGTCCGCGCCGGAGCAGAAGAACTTGCCCGTGCCCGTGAGGATCGCGACGCGCACGTCGGCGCGCTCGGAGACCTCGTCGAAGATTTCGATCAGGCGGCGGCGCGTGGCGCGGTCCAGCGCATTGACCGGCGGCTTGTCGAGCCGGACGACGGCGATGTATTCGGAGACTTCCAGTTCGATGCTCATCGCACACTCCCGGTCTGGTTGGAAAAGGAAACTTGCACTGCCGGCACGTGGGGCGCCAGCAGCCGCGCGGCGTGCAGCAGCCGGTCGCCGTAGCGGAACTCGGAGGCAATGAGGCGCTGCGCCGTGCGGGTGGCCAGCACCTCCTCGCTCACGCCCATGCCGCCGTGCATCTGGATGGCCGATTCGGCGCAGGCGCGCGCCGATTCGGCCAGCGACACCTTGGCCAGGCGCAGCGTGCGGCGCAGGTCGGCCGCGTTCTGCTCGTAGGCATGGAAGCAGTGGATCACCAGGCCCTTGGCGCCCAGGTACTTCACGTACATGTCGGCCACGCGATGGCGCAGCACCTGGAAGCTCGCGAGCGCCACGCCGAACTGGCGCCGCTCCCGCAGGTGGAGCACGGTCTGGCGGACCAGCGTGGCCAGCGCCGCCACGGTGTCGGCGGCGGTCAGCAGCAAGGCGGCGTCGGTCGCCTTGGCGCGCGCCTCGCGCACGGCAGCGCCGCGCGCGATGCAGGCGCCCTCGGGCACCGCGAGCCGCTCCAGCGCGAAGTCGGCGCCCAGGCGGCCTTCCATCGTCCGGTAGCGGGCCTTCGGCTTGCCGATGCGCTCTGCGTCGACCAGGAAGAGGGCTTCGTCGCCGTCTTCCAGCTGCGCCGGCACGAGGTAGTGCGTGGCGGGCAAGGTCAGGTCGACGCCCTGCACCACGCCGCTCAGCGCGTAGCCGATGTCCAGGTGCCGGGCCGTGATGGCAGGGTCCTCGGGCGTGGCGGACAGCGCGGTCATCGGCGCGATCCGCGCGCTGCCCTCGGCCACCGCCTCCAGCCAGCGATGGGCCGTGTCGGCGCCGGCCGCCTGCAGCAGCAGCGGCACCACGGCGCAGGTCTCGACCACCGGCAGCTGCACGCCATGCGTGGCCAGCCCCTCGACGATGGAAGCGAGGTCATGGAGGCTGCCGCCGACGCCGCCGGCCTCCTCGGGCACGAGGGTCGCGGTCCAGCCCAGCTCGCGCACGGGATCGCCCTGGATCTGTTGCGCGGCATGGTCCTCGGCATAGCGGCTGGCCGCATCCAGCAGCATGCCGGGAAACAGCGACGGGAAAGAGGTGGACATGGCTCAGGCTCCCAGCAGTTCGTTGGCGACCACGTTGCGCTGCACCTCGGAGGTGCCGCCGGCGATGGTGCGGGCGCGCGTGAACATGTAGTTCTGGATCCAGGTGGCGTCGGGCACGTCCGCCCCGGCCTCGGCGAGGAAGCGGTGGGCCGCGTCGGGGCCGACCGCGTCCAGGGCGATGGTCGTCAGGCGCTGCGCCACGTCGGCGCAGGTCATCTTGATGACCGAAGGCTGCACGCCCAGCGGGCGCTGGTGGATCAGGTCGTCGGTGGCCTCGGCCATCATCACGCGGGCGCCCTTCACATCGGCCTCGCACAACAGCAGCTTGTGGTGCAGGCCGCTGAAGTCGCGCCGGCCCGCGGCCGCGCGCGCCGCTTCCTCGACCAGGCGCGTGACCTGCCGGCGCATGAGCTCCAGCCGCGCCACGTTGGCCGGCGGCAGGCGCTCGCGTTCGAGCAGGAACTTGGCGCAGGTCCAGCCCTTGCCGACCTCGCCGAGCAGGTTGTCGGCGCGCACGCGCACCTCGTCGAAGAAGACCTCGTTCAGGTGATGCCAGCCGTCGATGGTCTTGATCGGGCGCACGGTGATGCCCGGCGTGTCCATGGGCACCAGCAGCAGCGAGATGCCCTCCTGCTTCTTCGCTTCCCTGGAGGTGCGCACCAGCATGTAGATCATGCTGGCCTCGTGGGCATGCGAGGTCCAGATCTTCTGGCCGTTGACGACCCACGCGCCGCCCTCGAGCCGCGCGCTGGTGGACAGCGAGGCCAGGTCGGAACCCGAGCCGGGCTCCGAATAGCCCTGGCACCACCAGTCGGAGCCGTCGAGGATGCGCGGCAGGAAGCGGGCCTTCTGCTCCGGCGTTCCGAAGCGGATGATCACCGGGCCGATGTGGCCCAGGCCGTGGTGGTAGAGCGGCGGGCAGTCGTTCTCGGCCATCACCTCCTCGAAGATGAGGCGCTGGCGGATGTCCCACCCGGTGCCGCCCGCTTCGCGCGGCCAGCTCGGCGCGCCCCAGCCGCGGGCGTTCAGGATCTGCTGCCAGGCCTGGTATTCGCGCTTGGTGATCTTCTGGCCGGCCGCGACGACGGCGCGGATCTCGGGCGGGCAGGCTTCGCGCGCGAACGCTTCGAGTTCGCGCCGGAAGCCGGCGTAGTCGATGGACATCTTGTCTCCTGTTGGAAATTGGAAAAGGGCTCAGCCCTTGCGCAGCTGCGTGATCAGTTCGTCCAGCGCGGCAGCGGCGCCGTCGGGGTCGCGCCGGCGCAGTTCGTGCGCGACCTTGCGGCGCAGCGGAAAGAGGTCCGGGCGCGGACGCACCGAGAGGACGTGCGTCATGCGCTCGCGCAGCACGCTGGTCATGGTCTGCGCCATCAGCGTCAGCGCCTCGTTGTGGCCGGCGGCCGCGATCGAAGAGAAGAAGGCGCTCGCGGAGGCGATGCGTTCCTTCAGCGGTGCGTCGTCCGGATGCGCCTCGATGGCATCGGCGGCCTCGCGCACCGCGTCCAGCTCGGCCTCGGTGGCGCGTTCGCTCGCCAGGCGCAGCAAGGTGCCGTAGAGCGTGCGGTAGGCCTCGTCGATGTCGGCGTCTCCGAGCCGTCCCTCCACGACCAGCTTGCGCAGCGACTCGGCCAGCATCATGTAGGCGCCCTTGTAGAACACCAGCGCCTGGTCGGGCACGCCGGCGCTCAGGTGCCGGACCTCGCCGATGAAGATGGTGTGGTCGCCGGCCTCGTGGGCGGCATGGGCGCGGCATTCGAAGCTGGCCAGGCAGTCGTCGATCAGCGGCATGCCCAGCCGGCCGGCGCGCCAGGCCACGCCGTCGAACTTGTGCTCGATCCTGCTGGAGGCGAAGCGGCCCGACAGCGCGTCCTGCTGCTGCGAGAGGATGTTGATGACGAAGCCCTCCGCGGCCTGGAAGGTCGGCAGCAGGCGGCTGGCATTGCGCAGGCTGAACAGCACGAGCGGCGGATCGAGCGACACCGAGCTGAACGAATTGCAGGTCAGGCCGGCAGGCTGGCCGTCCGGCGTGCAGGTGGTGATGACGGCCACGCCGGTCGGAAAGCATCCGAGCAGCTGGCGCAGTTGCGCGGGCTCGATGGCGCAGCGGATGTCTTCGGCGGCTTCGGACATGGCGTCTCCTCGCGCTCGGCCTCAGGCCGCGGCAAGCTCGGGCCGGGCCGCGGGCCGGTGCGGCGGGTCGTTGGCGATCTCCTGCTGCACCGCCGGGATGATGACCTTGCCCCAGGTCTCGAGCTGGCGCAGCATCGCCTTGTGGTCGAAGTCGCCCATCTGCGTCTGGAAGCAGTAGTGCACCGGCTTGAGCGTGCGGATCTCGTTGACCACGCGCTCGATCACCGTGTCGACGCTGCCCACGGGCAGCAGTGCGCGCATCTCGTCCAGGCTCGGTTCGCCCTCGACGATGCCTTCCTCGACCTGGTAGTCGTCGGCGATCTGCGCGGTGCGGCGCTTCAGGCTCACGGCGATGCGGCGCTGGTAGCGCGCGCACTCCAGGTAGCGCTCCACCTCGTCCTTGTCGTTGCTGGCATAGGCCGCGCGCAGCAGGCCGACCTGCACGCCGGCCGGGTCCTTGCCCTCGGCCGCGGCCACCTGGTCGATCAGCGCGCGGGTGCCGGCCAGCTTCTCCAGCCCGCCGTCGCCGCCCGAGACGAACACATGGTGGCCGGACTTCACGGCGCGCGACAGGAAGGCCGGGTCGACGCTGGTGATCCACATCGGCGGCGTGGGGCGCTGCACCGCGCGCTGGCTGATGGCGCTCATGGGCTGGCGGTAGTACTCGCCCTCGTAGCTGAACTTGGGCTGCGTGAGGCCGGCCTCGAGCATGTCGAGCATCTCGAAGGTGCGGCCCTTGGCGGATTCCAGCGACACGCCGAAGCGCTCGAACTCGAAGTGCTGGTAGCCCGAGCCGATGCCCAGGTTCAGCCGGCCGTCGGACAGCTGGTCGACCATCGCCACGTCCGCGATCAGGCGCGCCGGCGTGTACAGCGGCGCGACCACGATGCCGGTGCCCAGCCGGATGTTGCGGGTGACCGCGGCGCAGTGCGCGATCATGGTCAGCGGCGAGGAGCACATGCCGTAGTTGCTGAAGTGGTGCTCGGCGTACCATGCGGCACCAAAACCCAGTTCGTCCGCCAGGCGAGTCTGCTCGACGGCGTCGCGCAGGATCTGGTGGGAGGTTTTGTGCTTGTTCCGCTGCTGCATCAGAATGAAGATTCCGAAATCCATCGCTGTGACTCCTGGTTGGCTGGTTTTGATCGAGGTCCATCGTAGGAACTCGGGGTCCCTGCGGATCACCGGCGAACGCACACCTTCTTTGCGTCTTTCGAAATGAAGGCCCTCGATTCGCTGCGCATCTTCGTGGCCACCCAGAAGAAGGGCAGCCTCTCGGCCGCGGCCCGCAGCCTCAGCCTGTCGCCGGCCACCATCTCGCGGCGCATCAGCGCGCTGGAGGAAGAACTGGGCGTGCAGCTGGTGGACCGCACCAGCCGCAACCTCAAGGTGACCGAGGCCGGCCAGGCCTTCCTGGAGCGGGCCGAGGCGGTGCTGGAACTCATGAGCGAGGCCGAGCAGGTGGTGCACAACGCGCGCCAGCGCCCCGAGGGCCGGCTGCGCGTGCATTCGCGCACCCACATCGGCCTGCGGGTGCTGGCGCCGCTGCTGCCGCGCTTCGCGGAGCTCTACCCGGACATCCGCGTCGAGCTCGAGCTCTCCGAGCATCCGGTCAACCTGGTCGAGCACGACTTCGACGTCGACATCCGCACCGGCGAATCCACCGATTCGGGCTTCGTCATCAAGCGGCTGCTGTCGAGCGACGAGGTGCTGGTGGCCAGCCCGGCCTTCGTGAAGACCTACTCGCGCATCCGGCATCCGAGCGACCTGCCCCAGGTGCGCTGCCTCACCTACCGGCGCGAGCGCGAGGTCATCACCTGGAAGTACATCGACGAGGCGGGCGAGCAGCAGGAGCTGGTGATCCAGGGCGTGCTGAGCGCCAACAACGGCGAGCTGCTGCGGCTGGCCGCGATCGGCGGCATGGGCGTGGCGCTGCTGTCGGAAGCCACCGTGCGCGGCGACCTGCAGGACGGCACGCTGGTGCGGCTTTTGCCCGACTACCGCTTCGCGGTGCGCGCTTTTTCCAACGGCGTCTTCGCCGTGTTCCGGCAAAGCCGCGTGCTGCCGCTGAAGGTGCGTGCCTTCGTCGACTACGTGGCCGATGCGCTTCGAAGCGAGAAGCGCTAAGTCTCAGGTCCCTGGCCGCGGCGCACCGGGCGATCGCATTGCTGCGCCCCCCGTTTGCTTCTGCATCCACCCTGCAGGTCTTCCCATGGCCCCCCCCATGATTGAAGGTGTTGCGACGACCGGTCGAGTACATCTTGCGAGCCGCGATCGGAATGGCAGCTCGAGCTGCCGTCGCGCTCGGGCTAGGGATTGGCGGGCGCCAACGTTCTGACCCAGCGCTCGAACGCCGCGCTTTCGAACGTATGCACACCGCCTGGCGCCTTCGAGATGATGGTCTTGGACTTCAAGTTGTTGAGCGAATACTGCACGTCGGACGGCGCGAGCGAAGGAACGCCGAGAGCCTTGGCAAGCTTCGCAAGCGCCGCCTTTCCGAATGGTTTGGCATGCGGGTCGTTGACGAAGAGCAAAAGCAGCTGGCGCTGCATCGCATCGAGCGACGCCCAGGTTCCCTCGTGGTTTTCCTCCTTGTCCTGCTCTGCCTTTTCGGTTGCCACTGCGCGCTCGAAGGTGAGCGATGGGTCCATGAGCATGGCCACGACCACCGAGAGGAATGGCTCGGGCTGCTGGTGGAATTCTTGGAAGGCCGTCCACCCTGCGGCGACGTCCAGGGTCCGTCCGCTGGCGACCTGGAATTTCCTTGCGACGAATTCGACCAGTTCTCTGCCAAGCAGCGGGAACTCTTGAACAGCAGCGCCCACGGAGAAGAGTGGCGCGGTGCTGTTGGAGAAGACATTGGCGAGCTGCGTGCGCGATGAGCCGGTGAATACGACTCGCAGCTTGTCGCTGTTCTTGGTGATGGCGGTGCGCAATGCCATTGCCATCAGCTCATTCTCCTTGTTCCGTGCAAGTTCCTGAGCTTCATCGACCAAGAGCAGAAGCTTCTTCTTGGAAACAAGCCTGACAACGAGTTCTTCGATACGCAGGGCGAGTTCAGTGGCTTCCTTTTTCGCGTCGCCCAGCTCAACCTCGATGGCGCCCTTCAACTCACCCGCGCCGCCGGATGCCTTGACCTTCTTGACCGGCTCATGCAGCTTGTGGAGCGCCCTTTGTGCCAACGTCCTCGGCATGAGCGCTTCCTCCAGTCCCCGAACAATCGCGATGCCGGGGTTCAACCTCGTCTGCCAAAGGTCCACGTACGCGACGGTGAAGCCGGCAGCATCGGCTGCTGGCGTGAGGTCTTTGCGCAGGAACACCGTCTTCCCAGTGCGCCGGGGCGCGAAAATGGTCGTGCTCACAACCGGCCCGGCTTGCAGCAGGGCCAGATAGCGCTTTGCGAGTTCCGGTCGGGGACAGTGCCAAATCTGGTTCAGCTCCATACGAAAAATTATAGTCCATCTTCATAATTATTGAAATCTGGTTTAATTTTTCGTAGTACTCGCGCTGCCTTCGTTCATAGGACGGGACGTGTCCGATGCCGCACGCCGCCAACGTTCGCCCCGGCTGATGGGGCTTGTCTCAGACATCCATGCGCTGTCTCGGACATTCATGGCAAAGAACAGCAGGCTTTGAGCAAGCTGAACCAAGCCGTGGTGCCACCGAAAATTTGGCCGTTGCATGTCCGACAGAGGAAACACACATGACGGCCATCGAGACTCGCCTGATCGCGCGCCTGAAGCAACTGCCGGCCAACCGCGTGGCCGAAGTGATGGACTTCGTCGAGTTCCTGGTCGCACGCGAGGAGCGCGCGGCGGCCGCTGCGCGCCTGGCTGAAGCGATGACCAAGCTCGCGATGCACTGAACCTGGCCCCGCTGTCGGAGGACGAGATCGACGAAGAGGTGCAGGCCGCCCGACAGGCACGCCGCCAAAGCGCCTGAGGACCGGGCGCCGTGCGCTTCGTCTTCGACACCCCACCGCTCGTCGCGGCCATCATCTCCGCCGGCCTGCCGCGCCAACTGCTGGACGTGAACGTCGTCGAGAGATCCTGCTTGTAACTTCCAGCTCAGCGCGCTAGCAGCCTCCGAAGCGGTTGGGCAGGCGCCCGGGCGCGGGCAGCCCCTCGATCCGGAACAGCCCGCCGTCGTGTGTCCTGTGCCCCTCGAGGCGCGCGCTGCGGGAAATGCTGGTCAGGTAGATGCAGTCCAGGCGCGCCCCGCCGAAGCAGATGCTCGTCGGATAGCTCGCGGGCAGATCGATCAGGCGTTCCAGCCTGCCGTCGGGTGCAAGGCGCGCGAGCCTGGCGGCGCGGGTCAGCACGGTCCAGACGAAGCCCTCTGCATCGACCGTCGCGCCATCGGGGCCCGAATCGAATTCATGCGTCCGCGCGAACACGCGCTTGTGGCGCAGCGGTCCTTCGGGGTCGTAGTCGTAGGCCCAGATGGTGCGCTCCAGGCTGTCGGCCAGGTACAGCACGCGGCCGTCCGGGCTGAAGCAGGGGCCGTTGGCAAAGCCGATGTCGTCGGCCAGCTGTTCCACGCGCCGGTCGGTGCGCAACCGGTAGAGACCCCCGATGACCGCCTCGCCGGGCTGGCGGTCGACGTGCATGGTGCCGGCCAGAAAATTGCCGGCCGCGTCGCACTTGCCGTCATTGAAGCGCACCTTCGGGTGGTCCACGGGGATGCGGGCCAGCGGCTCCAGTGTGCGCGTGGCGAAGTCGTAGCGCGCGAAGCTGTTGCGCAGCGCCACCACCACGGCCGCGCCGCGGCAGGGCGCGATCGAGCCCACGGGCGCCGGCAGCTGATGCCGCTCGGGCTGCCCGGCTCCGGCCTGCAGCCGCCACAGCATGCCGCCCAGCGCGTCGATCCAGCTCAGCGCCTGCGCATCGGCATCCCAGCAAGGGCTCTCGCCCAGCTGGTCCCGGGTCGTTCCGATTCTGGTGATCTCCACGGTCATCGGCGAAGTGTGCGGGACTGGCTTGCGCCCTGCCGGCGCTTCCCGCAAAGCTGCTTTTCATTTCGTGCAGCGCCGCGCCAAGGGCGGCCACCTAGACTGGCTCCAGAGCCCGATTCCGGGCCGGAACAGGAGACAAGAATGAGCTATCGCAAACTCGTGATCGGGCTGGCGCTGGGTGCCTGCG
This sequence comes from Variovorax beijingensis, assembly GCF_003951285.1. GTDB lineage: Bacteria > Pseudomonadota > Gammaproteobacteria > Burkholderiales > Burkholderiaceae_C > Variovorax > Variovorax beijingensis. The sequence goes on from NZ_RXFQ01000022.1 coordinate 80,823, forward strand.
CACTCGTCGCGCCCGCATTCGCCCAGCAGGTCACGCGCATCGTCGTGCCCTTTGCCGCCGGCGGCGGCACCGACCAGTACTGCCGCATCCTGGCCCAGGAACTCAACAAGCAGGGCCTGAACGTCATCATCGAGAACAAGCCCGGCGCCAGCGGCATCCTCGCCGCCGACTACGTCGCGCGCGCCAAGCCCGACGGGCAGACGGTGCTCGTGTCCTCGCTGGGCACGCTCGCGAACAACAGCGTGCTCTACGACAAGCTGCCCTACGACCCCGCGAAGGACTTTGCCGCCGTCACGCAGATCGCCTACCAGCCGGCCATCGTCGTCGGGCGCGCCGACCTGCCCTACAAGAGCATCAAGGAAATGGTGGCCTATGCCAAACAGAACCCCGGCAAGATCAACCGCGGCTCGCCGGGCGCGGCCATCCTGACCAACCTCGCGCCCATCGCCTTCGAGAAGGAACAGGGCTTCAGCACGCTGCACATTCCCTTCAACGGCGACGCCCCAGCCGTGCAGGCCCTGCTGAGCCAGCAGATCGACATCCATGGCACCTCCATCACGGGATCGCTGCCCCACGTGAAATCGGGCAAGCTGCGCGTGCTGGGCGTGATGGATTCGAAGCGCCTGCCGCAGGTGCCCGAGGCGCCCACCTTCAAGGAGCAGGGCTACGACATGGAAGCCACGCTCTGGTATTCGCTCTCGGTGCCCGCCGGCACGCCGCGGCCCGTGATCGAGCGCCTGAACAAGGCCGTCAACCAGGTGATCGCCGACCCCGACTTCGTGGCGCGCGCCCGCGCCATCGGCATGGAGCCGCGCGGGGGCACGCCCGAGGACCTCGACAGGTTCATCAAGGCCGAGGCGGACCGCTGGCTTCCCGTGCTGCGGGACCTGAACCTGCCGAAGCAGTCGCATTAAAGGGTGCTGTCCAAGACAGCCTTCGCGAGGCCTCCCAACGTGATCGCTCGGTTTTTGGCAGGATTCAATCCTACTGCTCTGACCGAAAGCCCACCATGCGAACGACGCAGCAACTGAGCATCACCCTGCCCAACGAAATGGCCGATGCGGTGAAAGCCAAGGTGCTCGCTGGCGAGTACGCCTCCGAAAGCAAAGTCATCCGCGCTGGCTTGCGGGCGTTCCTGGCGCGTGATCGTGCCGTCGAAAGCTGGCTGCACCGGCAGGTCGGCCCAGCCTACGATGCATTGAAAGCCAATCCATCCCGCGCCGTCACTGCTGACCAGGTGCGTGCCCGCTTGGCCGCTGAGCACGCCAAGGCGCGATGAGTTATCGCGTCGTGTTCTCTCCCGAGGCCGAGGCCGAGGAACAGCCTGCGGCCTTGTACAGCTGCATCGCTGCCGCAGCTTCCCCCGAGATTGCTGCGCGGTACACCGAGGCCATCGTGGCTTACTGCGAGGGCCTGCGTGCCTTCCCCCACCGTGGCATCAGGCGCGACGACGTGCGGCCCGGCCTGCGCATCGTGGACGCCGAGCAGGTGTCCATCATCGGCGTGTTCTATGGCGGCCAGGACTGCGAAACTGTCCCGGAAGAGGACTGCGGGGACGACCTGGAGCATTGAGCGCCTTGAAGCTGCAGCAGACACGGGCACCATCCCCGCCGCTGCCCTGCAGAAACCGAAAGAGGCCATGGATGCCCTTCATTGGATGACGCTCCTGCGCGCCAGCGATCCGAACCGGCCCTCCCCCATGTCCAGCAGTTCGCGCAGCACCTCGCCCGTGTGCTCCCCCAGGTGCGGCGGAGGATGGCGCACGTCCGAGCGCACACCGTCGATGACATAGGGCGGCGCATGGACGGCCTGCGCGCCGGCCTCCGCGTCCTCGAACCGGTGCCAGACGCCGGCCTGCGCCGTCCGGTCGGACTGCAGCGCCTCGTACAGGCCCAGCACCTCGCCGCACGGAATGCCGGCCTTGTTCATGCGCGCGAGCAGATCGGCGCGCGGGAACTGCGCGATGCGGCCGAGCAGGACGGGCAGCAGCTCGTGCCGGTGCTTCGCGCGCTCGGTGTTGGTGGCGAACTTCGGATCGGCCGGCAGCTCGGGGCAGAGGATCACCTCGTCGCAGAACTTCCTGAACTGGCCGTTGTTGCCGACGGCAATCACCAGCGGGCCGTCCGCGGCCTCGAACACGCCGTAGGGCACGATGGACGGATGCGAGTTGCCGAACTTCGCGGGATCGCCCTTGTGGAGCCAGGCGGTCAGCCCGTAGTAGGACGTGATCATCATGCCGCTGTCGTAGAGCGACATCTGGATGTGGCGGCCCTCGCCGGTGCGCGTGCGCTCGTACAGCACGGCGAGGATCGCCTGGGCCGAGTACATGCCGGTGAACATGTCGACCGCGGCAATGCCGAACTTCAGCGGCCCCTGGCCCTCCTCGCCGTTCATGGCCATGAGGCCGGTCTCGCCCTGGATCACCAGGTCGTAGCCCGGCCGCGCCTTCTCCGGGCCCAGCACCGAGTAGCCCGAGATCGAGCAGTAGATGATCTTCGGGTTGAGCTTGCGCAAGTCCTCGTAGCCCAGGCCCATCTTCTGTGCGCCGCCGTACTTGAAGTTCTGGATCACCACGTCGCACTGCGCCGCGAGCTCGCGCACGAGCGCCTGGCCGTCCTCGTCCTGCAGGTCCACGCAGATGGAGCGCTTGTTGCGGTTGCAGCTGTTGAAGTAGGAGGTGTTGTGGCGGCCGATGCGCACGCCCCAGTCGCGCGTGTCGTCGCCGCGCTCGGGATGCTCGACCTTGATGACGTCGGCGCCCAGGTCGGCCAGCGCCATGCCGCACAGCGGGCCGGCCATCACGCGCGACAGGTCGAGCACGCGCACGCCGGCCAGGGGTTGCATGGAAAGGTGGTTCTTCATTCGGGGTCCTCGGGGCGCCCGCCCGGACGCCAGAACACCCAGTCTAGGAGCGCACCCCTGCCGCCATGCATCGGCGCATGAAAAGGTGCTTTGTAGTTTCAGTCGAGCCCGTCGAAGTCCGCGTCGTCGGGACCGATGTGCGCGGGCGAGCGCCAGCTCGCATCGCGCATCGAGCGCGCGACCTGCTGCTCCACGCCCATCAGCACCGCGAAGATCGCCATGCGCACCGGGATGCCGTTGTCGGTCTGCCGGAAGATCGCCAGCCGCGGATCGTGGTTGAGGTCCACGCTCAGGTCGTTCGCGCCGGGGCGTCCGTCGCGCGGCAGGGGGTGCATCAGGATGGTGTCGGGCTTGCAGGCCGCATCCACCAGGGCCTTGCACACCTGGAACTCGGGCGTGTAGCCCTCCAGCGTTTCTCCGTTCGCGAACCGCTCCTTCTGCACGCGCGTGGCGTAGACCACGTCGGCGCCGCGCAGCCCCTGCGCCAGCGAGGAGGTCTGCTCGACGACATGGCCGTTGCGCGCGACCAGCTCGACCAGGTAGGCCGGCATCTCCAGCGAGGGCGGCGCAATCAGCGTGAACTTCAGCCCGCGGTAGAGCGCCAGCAGGCGGATCAGCGAATGCACCGTGCGGCCGTACTTGAGGTCGCCGACCATCGCCACGTGCGTGCCGTCGACCAGCTTGCCCATGCGCGAGAACTCGCGCTGGATGGTGTACAGGTCGAGGATGGCCTGGCTCGGGTGCTCGCCGGGACCGTCGCCGGCGTTGATGACCGGGATGTTGGTGGCGCGCGCGAACTCGGCCACCGAGCCCTGCTCGGGATGGCGCACCACCAGCGCGTCGACATAGCCGCTCATCACGCGGCTGGTGTCGTAGATCGACTCGCCCTTGGCCATCGACGAGAAGGTGAAACCCGTGGTGTCGCACACGGTGCCGCCGAGCCGGCAGAAGGCGGCGCCGAAGCTCACGCGCGTGCGCGTGCTGGCCTCGAAGAACAGGCTGCCGAGCACCGCGCCTTCCAGGATGCGCGTGACCTTCTGCCGGCGCGCGATCGGCTGCATCACGTCGGCCACGTGGAACAGGTCCTCGAGGCTGCCGCGGTCGAACTGCGCGACCGACAGCAGCTGCGGCTTGCCTTCGGCCGCAATGCGCTGGGCGAGCGGGCGCTGCCCTGCGCCCACCGGGCCGGCGCCGGTGTCGAGCGCCTCGCGCTGAAGAATCTCGGCAACGAACTTGCCGACCATCTCCGGCATCGCGCGCGACTCGCTCGAATCGGACGGCAGCAGCCAGGTGTCGAGCGCACGGCGGCGCACGCCCAGCCGCTCCGAGAACGCATCGCGCGTGAGATTGAGGCGGCGCATCGCGTCGCGCAGGAGGTCTTGCTGTTGGCTCATGCGTTGAATATACGCTATGCGCACAAAACCTTGAAGAAAAATACTCAATGCGTATATTTTGACCGAGCCATGCCGATCACTTGCCCTCCAGCACCAGCGCCGCCCCCTTCTCCGCGATCATGATCGACGCGGCATTGGTGTTGGTCGACACCATGGCCGGCATCACGGCGGCGTCGATCACGCGCAGCCGCTCGATGCCGCGCACGCGCAGCTGCGGGTCCACCACCGAGAGCGCGTCGCCGCCCATGCGGCAGGTGCCCGCGGGATGGAACACGGTGCCGCCCTTGTGGCGCGCGAAGGCCTCGAGCGCGGCGTCGTCGGCCGCATCGCGCCCGGGTAGGTATTCCTCGTCCGTGACCAGGTCGCGGAAGGCCGGCTGGCGGTAGATCTCGCGCAGCATCCTGAGGCCCGCCACCAGCACCTTGGCATCGTGCGGATCGCTCAGGTAGTTGGAGACGATGCGCGGCGGCGCCAGCGGATCGGCCGAGCGGATCTGCACCGTACCGCGCGACAGCGGCCGGCACTGGGTGGCCGAGGCCGAGAAGCCCGAGAAGCGGTGCAGCGGATCGCCGGGCTTGTCGACCGACAGCGGCATCACGTTGAACAGCACGTCGGGGCGGCCGCCCTCGGCATGCGGGCTGCAGACCATGCCGCCGACCTGTCCCGCGCCCACCGTGAGCGGGCCCCGCTGGCGGAACAGCCACTGCGCGCCCATGGCGGCCAGGGCGAGCGGATTGCGCACCTGGTCGTTCAGCGACATGCGCTTCTTCAGCTTGACGATCACCCGCGCCTGGTAGTGGTCCTGCAGGTTCTCGCCGACCTGCGGCGCATCGGCATGCACGGCGATGCCGTGGCCGCGCAGCAGGCCGGCCGCGCCCACGCCCGACAGCTGCAGCAGCTGCGGCGACTGCAGCGCGCCGGCGGCCAGCAGCACCTCGGCGTCCGCGCGCGCGCTGCGCAGCTCGCCGTCCCGCAGCCATTCCACGCCGACCGCACGGCCCTGCTCGATCAGCACCCGCGTCACGTGCACGCCGGTCAGCACCGTGAGGTTCGCGCGGTTGCGCACCGGGGCCAGGAAGGCCGTGGCCGCATCGCAGCGCCAGTGGCCGCGCAGCGTCAGCTGGTAGGCGCCCAGGCCCTCGGTGCGCGCGCCGTTGAAGTCCGGGTTGCGGCCGTGGCCGGCCTGCACGCCCGCCTCGATCCACGCGGCGCAGTAGGGATGTTCGTTGCGCAGGTCCGAGACGCACAGCTCGCCCGAGCCGCCGTGGTATTCGCTCTCGCCGCCCTGGTAGCGCTCGGACTTCTTGAAGTACGGCAGCACCTCGCGAAAGCTCCAGCCCCCGGCGCCCGCCACGGCGGCCCAGTCGTCGAAGTCGGCATGCTGGCCGCGGATGTACAGGAGCCCGTTGATGGCGCTGGAGCCGCCCAGCACCTTGCCGCGCGGCCAGACGATGGCGCGGTTGCCCGTGGCCTCCTGCGGCTCCACGGCAAACTGCCACGAATAGCGCGGGTCGTAGATGGTGCGGAAGTAGCCGATCGGCATGCGCAGCCAGAAGGCGCCGCCCTCGCCGCCCGCCTCGAGCACCAGCACGCGGCAGCGCGCATCGGCGCTCAGGCGGTTGGCCAGCACGCAGCCGGCCGAACCGGCGCCGACGATGATGTAGTCGTAGCCGCCGGCGCCCGCCGTCATGCCTTGACGGTCTCCAGGAACGGCTTGGCGTCGAAGTACTGCTCGGCCTTCAGTGCGCCCTGGATGTTGGCGTTGGCAACGAAGAAGTCCGTCACCTGCTGCAGCCACTTGGCGACCGTGCCGTCCTGGTAGCGCGTGCGCCATTCGGCGTTGGTGTAGTACTTGGAGGCCTTGAACTGCTCCTTGAAGTCGGCCAGCGGCACCTCCTTGTACTGGGTCTTCTGCAGCATCTCGGCCGCCGCGTCGGGCTTGCCGGTGACCACGTCGTTGACCTCGGCCCATGCGGCGATCAGCCTGGTGATGACCGCGCGGTTCTTGTCGTAGTAGTCGTTGCGCGCGGCCCAGCCGCCCATGATGGCGGCCTCGGGGAAGAAGGCCGAGGCGTCGATCAGCTTGCGCGCGCCCGGCAGCTTCTGGCGGATCACCGAATCGAAGGGCACCCACAGCGCCACCGCCGGCACCGCGCCGGAGATGAAGGACGTGACGGCCTCGGTCATGCGCTGGTTGACCAGCTTCACGTCCTTGGCCGGGTCCAGGTTGCCCGAGCGCAGCGCGCGATCGAGGAACACGTGCGCCGTGGTGCCCGTGGTGGTGGAGATCTGCTTGCCCTTGAGGTCGGCCACCGTCTTGATGCCGGCGTCCTCGCGCACCCACAGCTGGGCCGTCGCGTACTCGATGTTGTTCATCAGGAACACCTTGCCCTGGCCGCGCGCCGGAAAGTTGGACACCACGGCACCGGTGGACAGCATGTCCAGGCTGCCGCCGATCATGGCCTGGAACAGCTCCAGGCCGGTGGTGAACTGGATCATCTCCAGTTCGAGCCCCTGCTTCGCAAAGGCGCCGCTCTCCTGCCCGAGCCAGATGTGGCCGTCCACGGCCGGGGTGTGCAGGTAGCCCACCTTGACCTTGGTCCGCGCCTGGGCGAAGGCGTGCATGCCGCCGGCCAGCGCGGCCGCGCCGGCGGTGGCCTGGATCAGTTGTCTGCGTCGAAGGGCCATGGTGTGTCTCCTGTGGCGGGGTGGTGAAAGCGGCGGAAAGCGAAAGGTCTAGTCCGACATGCGCACGGCTTGCTTCGCCTGCGCGGCGTATTCCTGCATGACGAGGTCGCGGATGTGGGCGCGCAGCTCGGCGAAGCGCGGCGCCTCGTGCAGGTTCTCCGCGCGCGGGTAGCCGAAGGGAATGTCGATCACGGTGCGGATGCGCGCCGGCCGCGCGGTGACCACGACGATGCGCGACGACAGGTAGATCGCCTCCTCCACCGAGTGCGTGATCAGCATCACGGTCTTGCCGTCGCTTTGCAGGACCTGCAGCAGCAGGTCCTGCATGGCCGAGCGGGTCTGCGCGTCGAGCGCGCCGAAGGGCTCGTCCATCAGCAGGAACTCGGGCCGCACCGCGTAGGCCCGCGCGATCGCCAGCCGCTGGCGCATGCCGCCCGACAGGTGCTTGGGAAAATGCCCGGCGAAGTCCGACAGCCCCATCAGCTGCATGTAGCGCTGCACGATCTCCTCGCGCTCGCCGGCGGGCACGCGGCTCGCGGAGAGCTTCAGGCCGAACTCGATGTTCTGCCGCACCGTGAGCCACGGGAACACGCCGTACTCCTGGAAGATCACGCCGCGGTCGGGCCCGGGCGCGGCCACCGGCTTGCCATCGAGCAGCACCTGCCCGCTGGTGGGTTGGACGAAGCCGCCGACGATGTTCATCATCGTCGTCTTGCCGCAGCCCGACGGGCCGATGATCGAGACGAACTCGCCGTTGCGGATGTCGAACGACACGTCGTCGAGCACGCGCATGGGGCCCTGCTCGGTCGGAAAATCCACCGACACGTGGTCGAAGCTGATGCGGACGGGTTGCTGTGGCGTCATGGCGAAGCGGCCCTCCTTCAGGCAATGCGGTCCTGCCAGGCCACCAGCCGGCGCGTGGCCAGGCGCAGCAGCAGGTCCATGACCAGTGCGATCACGCCGATGCAGATGATGCCGACGTAGATGATGTCGAGCTGGAAGAACGACGAGGCGTTCTGGATCAGCGCCCCCAGGCCCTGCTGCGCCGCGATCAGCTCGGACGCAACCAGCGTGGCCCACGCCACGCCGAGCGCCACGCGCACCGCCGTGAGGATGTGCGGGATGGTGAGCGGCACGATCACCTTGGCGAAGATCTCCACGTCGCTGGCGCCCAGCGTGCGCGCCACCTTGATGTAGATCGGGCTGATCTGCGCGATGCCCTCGTACATCACGATCACGCCCGCGAAGAACGACGCATAGAAAAGGATCGCGGTCTTGGCCGCTTCGCCGATGCCGAAGTACACGATCACCAGCGGGATCAGCGCAATCGGCGGCAGCGCGCGGAAGAAGTTGATGACCGGATCCATGAAGCTGCGCAGGCCGCGGTACCAGCCGAGGCAGAAGCCCACCGGCACCGCCAGCGACACGCCCAGCGCGACGCCGATGAAGACACGCTGCGTCGACATGTAGATGTCTTCCCAGAGCCTGCCGCGCGACAGCTCGATGAACTTGGCCAGCACCATGTGCGGCGCCGGCACCAGCGCGGGATTGACCAGGCCGCTCGCGCGGATGGCGTACCAGAGCGCCAGGATCAACAGCCACGGCGCCACCATCAGCAGCGCGCGCGTCAGCGGGGAAGAGGAGCTTCTCATCGGCGGTTTGTCTCTCGTTGGCGGACTGGAGTCCGTAGGCTTTTGCCTCTATCAATCTGTCATACTATAGACCATACGTTTGATCGATAAAACATGTCTTCCAAGTTTCTCGACAGTCCGATGCCGCGCTACCACCAGCTGGCGGACCTGCTGCGCCAGCGCATCGCGCGCGGCATCTGGCCGCGCGAGCACCGGCTGCCCTCGCTCGAGGAGCTGACGGCGGAGTTCGGCGTGGCGCGCGTCACGGTGCGCCAGGCGATCGACCTGCTCGCGCGCGAGGGCCTGGTGTCGCCGCAGCAGGGCCGCGGGACCTTTGTCACCGGCCTGCCCAACCGCGACCGCTTCATCAGCGTGGTCACCAGCCTGGATGAGCTGGCGCGCGTCTACGAGGACACGCAGCCGAAGATCATGAACATCGACGAGGCCGCGACCTCCCCGCCGCTGGCGCCGGGCGAAGGCCAGCCGGCGCCGCGCTACGCCTTCATGCGCCGCGTGCACTTTCGCGACGGCCGCGCCTACTGCGTCATCAACATCTACCTGGACGAGCGCATCTTCCGCAAGGCACCCGAGAAGTTCCGCACCAAGACCGTGATCCCGCTGCTGATCGCGATGAAGAGCGTGAAGATCGCCCAGGCGCACCAGGTGCTGACCATCGGCACGGCCGACATGGAGGTGGCCGGGCTGCTGGAGCTGCCGATGAATGCGCCCGTGGCCGAGGTGCGCCGCATCTTCAAGGACGCGGAGGACACCGTGATCTACCTGGCCGACGTCAGCTACCGCGGCGATGCCATCCGCGTCGAAATGAACCTCAAACCATGAAGCCGCTGCCCCTCTCGCCCGTGCACGCCGCGCGCATCGAGGCCTTCGTGTTCCGCTGCCCGATCGCCACGCCCGTGCGCACCTCGTTCGGCACCATGCACGACCGGCCGGCCGTCTTCGTGCGGGTGGAAGACCACGACGGCGCCACCGGCTGGGGCGAGATCTGGTGCAACTTTCCTTCCTGCGGCGCGGAGCACCGCGCGAAGCTCGTCGACACCGTGATGGCGCCGCTGCTGGCGAGCCGCGCCTTCGACGGCCCCGCCGAAGCCTCCGACTGGCTGACGCAGCGCACCGCCGTGCTCGCGATCCAGTCGGGCGAGCCGGGCCCGATGGCGCAGGTGATCGCGGGCATCGACCTGGCGCTGTGGGACCTGTGCGCGCGCCGCGCCGGCCAGCCGCTGTGGCGCTACCTGGGCGGCGCGCAGGGCGGCGTGGGCGTCTATGCCAGCGGCATCAATCCCGACCGTCCGCAGGACCTGGCCGCGGCGCGGCTGGCCGAAGGCTACCGCGCGTTCAAGCTCAAGATCGGCTTCGGCCGCGAACGCGATCTTGCGAACCTGGCAGCCATGCGCGAGGTGCTGGGCCCCGACCTGCCGCTCATGACCGACGCCAACCAGGCCTGGAGCCTCGACGAGGCCCGCAGCATGGCGCCGCAGCTGGAAGCCTTCAACCTCGGATGGCTCGAGGAGCCGCTGCGCGCCGACCGGCCATGGCATGAGTGGCAGCAGCTGTCGCAGGCCACGGGCATTCCGCTCGCGGCCGGAGAGAACATCGCAGGCCCGGCGGCCTTCGATGCCGCCATTGCGCAAGGCGTGCTCTCCGTGCTGCAGCCCGACAGCGCCAAGTGGGGCGGCATCTCGGGCTGCTGGCCCGTGATCGCGCGCGCCCAGGCCGCAGGCCTGCGCTACTGTCCGCACTATCTGGGCGGCGGCATCGGCCTGCTGCATTCGGCCCACCTGCTGGCCGCGGCCGGCGGCAGCGGCATCCTCGAGATCGACGCCAACCCCAACCCGCTGCGCACCGCGCTTGCGCCGGCGCTGTCGCGCGTGATGGAAGGACGCTGCAGCCTGGGCGAGCAGCCGGGCATCGGCGTGGAGCCCGACCTCGGCGCGGTGGCGCAGCTGGCCGCGGCGGGCTGCTGACTCAGTCGGTGCGGCTGGCCGGCAGCACGACGGTCATCAGCAGCCTGGCATCTTCCAGCGCGTGCAGGCCGTGCGGCACGCCGCCCGCCAGGTACATGACCTGGTCGGCCTCGAGCACCCTCGCCTCGCCGCCCAGTTGCACCTCGACCCTGCCGCGCAGGCACTGCAAGCTCATCGAGGTCGAGACGGCATGCGAGGGCACCTGCTTGCCGGCCGGCAGCACCAGCCACATGAGCTCGATGTCGCGGGCCTTCAGCAGCGCGCAGGTTTCCGTCGCCTGACCGTCGAGCGCGCCGAGGTTCACGACCTGGCCGGAGGATGCGTGCGTGAGTGCCATGCGGGCAGTGTGGCAAGGCGCGCGGGCGCTGTCCAGAGGGCGGTCCTCCGGCGCAGCGCCTGTCGATTTCGCCGTGGAGACTGGTTTCTGGCTGGCGAACCGGAGGACTGGACATCGGCGTCCGGCGCGTTAAACTGTCCATGTTAGCTACTTTGCAGGATCAGGCAATGATCACCGTCACCTCCGTCGAGGCGCAAAACAAGTTTGGGCAGTTGCTGGACACAGCGCAACGCGAGCCAGTCATCATCACGCGTCACGGGCGGCCCGCGGCCTACATGATCTCGCCTCAAGAGATGAAGGAGTTTCAGGAGGCGCGTGCACGCAGCGGCCAAGGCAAATCTGCGCGCGACTGGGCCACGGCAAGCGCACAGGCCTGGAATGAGTTCGACACCAAGTTCGGTTCGTTCGCTGACGAGCACTCAACGCTCTGAACCAGTGGCGCAATTCGACGTTCATCGCAACAAAGGGAGTCAGAAGGAAAGCATCCCCTTTGTGGTGGTCATCCAGTCTGCACGATTCGATGCCTATCGCCGCAGGGTGGTTGTTCCCTTGGTCTTGCGCCAGCACGCCCCTGGCTCATCGGTTTCCGGCTCCCGGATGAATCCCATCTTCCGCACAGGTGGTGTCGAAGTCGTCCTCAATCCTTTGCAGGTGGTATCTGTGGCGACCGATCAACTCGGTGCCGTGGTCGACTCTCTTGCGGAGCATGGGCAACAGATCATTGATGCGATGGACGAGCTGATGACCAGAGCCTGGGGATAAAAGGACAATGGACCTTCGAGGAACTTCGGTCACAGGCGACCGACATCGTCGACGGCATCCGCAGGGTTTCAGCACAACTCGATGGTCTGGCGCAGCAAGCCTGATGGCTCGGCACTCGGCCCGACGAGGATCTCGACTTCGCCCGGCTCGAACAAGGGCTGGAAGTCCGGCCCGAGATTGCGCAACTCGGCCGCCGGTAACTCCAGCTTCACCGAGCCGGCAACGCCTGGCATCAATCGCAGCTTCGCGTAGCCCTTGAGCTCCAGCAGCGGCCGGGTGACGCGGCTCAGCTTGTGGCGAACGAACAGGAAGACCGTCTCTTCGGCCTCGCGCGCGCCCACGTTGCGCAGGCTGACGCTGATCGCAAGCAGGTCCTGCTCGCGCACGCGCCGCGGCTCGACCTGGAGTTCGCCGTAGTCGAACCGGCCGTAGGTCAGGCCGTGGCCGAAGTCGTACAGCGGCGTGTTGGCCACGTCCAGGTACTTGCTCGTGAAGTGGTCGGCGGGATTCATCGGCCGGCCGGTGGGACGCTGGCCGAAGTGGATCGGCACCTGCCCGAGAGCGCGCGGCCAGCTCATCGGCGTCCGGCCGCTGGGCGATACCCGGCCCGTGACCACGTCGGCAATCGCATGGCCAGCCTCGACGCCGAGGAACCACGCGGCCAGCAGCGCATCCGCGTTTTCAGCCAGCCAGGGCACGACGAGCGGCCGGCCCGAGAACAGGATAGCGACCACGGGGATGCCGAGCGCGCGTGCACGTGCCGTCACCGCTTCGGCCAGGGCCTGCTGCCGGCCCGGAAGCGCGGGCGTGGCGCGGCTCGCCGCCTCGCCGCTCATCGTGGCACGCTCGCCCAGGCACAGCACGACCGCGTCGGCGCCGTCGCACATCGCGATGGCCGCTTCGATGCCGCTGTCGTCGCCGCCCTCGATGGCGACGCCGGGCGCATGCCGTATGTCGGCCTGCGGCAGCGCAGCGCGCAAGCCGGCAAGCACGCTGACGGCCGGCTCGTGCTCGCCGGCACCCCACCACGGGCCTTTCATCTCGGTGCTTGCATCGGCCAGCGGGCCGATGACACACAGCGCCTTCGCTGCAGCAGGCAAGGGCAGCGTGTCCCGCTCGTTCTTCAGCAGGACGATGGCCCTGCGCGCGGCGTCGCGCGCCAGCGTGTGCCGCTCGGCAACGACCGCCGCGGGTTCCGGCGCCGCGCCGCGGCGGTAGGGGTCGTCGAACAGGCCGAGCTGCTCCTTGAGCCGCAGCACGCGGCGCACGCTCGCGTCGATCTCTTCGATCGTCACCCGTCCCTGCGCGAGCGCGATCGGCAGACCCTTGCGATAGGCGTCGGCCATCATGTCGATGTCGACGCCGGCCTTCAGCGCCAGTACCGCGGCATCGACGAGATCGGCCGCAACGCCGTGCTTGATCAGTTCCGCGATCGCGTTGTAGTCGCTGACGATGACGCCGTCCCAGCCCATCTCGCCGCGCAGCCAGCCACGAAGCAAGGGGATGTGCGCCGTCATCGGCACGCCGTTGAGATCGGTGAAGGCCGGCATCAGCGTTGCGACGCCGGCGCGCACCGCTGCGGCAAAGCCCGGCAGATGCACCTCGCGCAAGCTGCGCTCGGAGATGTCCACCGCGGCGTACTCCCGCCCCGCGGTGACTGCGCCGTACGCGACGAAATGCTTCGCGCAGGCGGCCAGCGATTCGGCCGACGACAGATCGGCGCCCTGGAATCCGCGCACCTTGGCCTGCGCGATACGTGCGTTCAGCCAAGGGTCTTCGCCGGGCCCTTCCGCGGTGCGGCCCCAGCGCGGATCGCGCGATACGTCGAGCATCGGCGCGAAGGTCATCGCCAGGCCGTCGGCGGCGCCTTCGCGCGCGGCCTCCCGCGCCGTGCGCTCCCAGAGCTCTTCGTCGAAGCTGCCGGCCTCCGCCAGCGGAATCGGAAAGAGCGTGCGATGGCCGTGGATGATGTCCAGGCCGATCAAAAGCGGAATGCGAAGCCGCGACTTCTCGACCGCCAGCCGCTGCATCTCGTGCGTGGGGCCGGCGCCGACCATGTTCAGCAGATTGCCGACGGTGCCGTCGATGATCGACTGCGTGGAGTCCCCCGCGAGCACCGGTCCGGTGACCGTGTAGCTGGAGGCAGTCATCGTCAGTTGACCCAGCTTTTCGGCCAGCGTCATCCGGGCCATGAGAGTGTCGATGCGGCTCATCAGGGATTTCGAATAGGACCCAAGGGCCTTAATGATGGCATGCTGCGGGCAGAGAGCCCCCGGCCGCGTGGCGCCGCCGACGATTCGGTGAAACCAAACGTGACGCCCGGGACCACCAACGAAAGGAGCCATGCGTGTTGAAGGATGACAGGAACCCGAAGGCATTGGCAGCCCTGCCCGATGGAGCCTTGATCGATGCCGTGCAGCGGCAGACCTTTCGCTATTTCTGGGACGGTGCGGATGCCGCCAGCGGCCTGGCGCTCGACCGCCGCACGCTCGTCGGCGCCACGGGCGAAGACCTGGCCGACGAGAGGGCCGCGATCGGCGGCACGGGCTTCGGCATCATGGCCCTGATCGTCGCGGTGGAGCGCGGCTGGGTCACGCGGGACGCGGCGCTCGAGCGCCTGGGGCGCATGCGGGACGCCCTCTTTCGCGCCAGGCGCTACCACGGCGCCTTCCCGCACTTCATGGACGCAGCGAGCGGCGCGACGATCCCGATGAGCCCCAAGGACGACGCGGGCGACCTGGTCGAGACCTCGTTCCTCTGCATGGGCCTGCTCTGTGCGCGCCAGTATTTCAGCGAGGACACGGCCGTGGCGCGCCGGTTGCGCGCCGACATCGACACCCTGTGGCACGAGGTCGAATGGAACTGGTTCACCCAGGGCGGGCGCGACGTGCTGTATTGGCACTGGAGCCCGAACCACGGCTGGGCGATGAACCATGAGGTGCGCGGCTGGAACGAGTGCCTCATCACCTACGTGCTCGCCGCGGCCGCGCCGCGCCATGCGATCGATCCGCGGGTGTACCACCGCGGCTTCGCGGCGGGGAACGGCTTCGTCAACGGCCAGTCGTACTACGGCATCGAGATTCCGCTGGGCATGCCCTACGGCGGCCCGCTGTTCTTCACGCACTATTCGTTTTGCGGCCTCGATCCGCACGGCCTGAAGGACCGCTACGCCGACTACTGGGATCTCAACACGCGCCATCTGCGGATCAACCGCGCCCACTGCGTTGCCAATCCCCGGGGCTTTCCGGGCTACGGCGAATCGTGCTGGGGCCTGACCGCGAGCGACGACCCCGACGGTTATCTCGCGCACGATCCGAGCAACGACAACGGCACCATCTCGCCGACGGCCGCACTGGCCAGCCTGCCCTACGCGCCCGCCGAGGTGATGCAGGTGCTGCGGCACTTCCTCACCGTGCATGGCGAACGGCTCTGGAGAGACTACGGCTTCGTCGATGCGTTCTGCGAGCAGCGAGACTGGTTTGCAAACACCTTCCTTGCCATCGACCAGGGCCCGATCGTCGTGATGATGGAGAACCATCGGACGGGCCTTCTGTGGAAACTGTTCATGAGCGTGCCCGAAGTGCAGGCCGGGCTGCGCGCCCTGGACTTCAGCAGCCCGCATCTCGGGGCGTCGGCGGCGTGAGCTTCAGCGTGACGAGCCAGCAAGACCCGGCATTCGAGCCCTGGCTCGAAACACAGCTGCGCCATTCGGCGAGCGCGATGCTGTCCAGCATCTCGCCGGTGTCGATCGTCAAGCACCGGCCGGGCTTCGGCCAGACCGTACGGCCGATCGCCGGCGCCATCGTTGCCTCGCCCGTGCTCGCCGACTACAACCCGGACCCGGACTACTTCTTTCATTGGTTCCGCGATTCCGCCGTGGTCGTCGATGCACTGCGCCTGCTCTACGCCGAAGGACGCGTCGGCGACGAAGCGCTGCAGCACCTGCGCGACTTCGTCCGCTTCAGCCTGGACTTGAACCGCCTCGACGGCCGCGCGGCTGCCGCGGTGGAGGACCGCCGCGCGTGCGTGGCCCCCGAGCTCCTGCAGTACCTGCGCGAGGACCATGACCTTGCCAAGGCCTTCGGCGACCTGGTGGCCGCCGAGACGCGGGTGAACCCCGACGGCACGCTCGATGTCTGCCGATGGAATCGCCCGCAGCATGACGGCGCGCCGCTGCGCGCGCTGGCGCTGCTGCGCTGGGCGGCCGGCGGGCACCTCGACGCGCCGCTGCTGGCGGAAGCCGCCGAGCTGATCCGCTTCGATCTCGACTTCACGCTGCGCCGCTGGCGCGAGCCGTCCTACGACATCTGGGAGGAGGAGCTCGGCCACCACTACTACACACTGCGCGTCGCGGCGGCGGCGCTGGCCGAGGGCGCGGCATGGCTGGAGGGCCTGGGCGACACGGCGCAGGCGCAGCGCTGCCGGGAAGAGTCGCGCGCGGTGCTGCGCCTGCTCGACGGCTACTGGGTGGATGAACGAGACGAGCGCCCAGATGACCGCGACGCGGCGCGCGGCTACTACCGCTCGCGCGCGCTGGTGGACGGCCGGCCCGGTCCGAAGGCGCTCGACATTGCGGTGGTCCTGTCGGCGATCCACAGCCTTGGAACCGGGGCCGCGCATGGACCGGCCGATCCGCGCATGCAGGCCACGCTGGCGCGCCTGGACGCGCTGTTCGATGCGGCCTATCCCATCAACCACGGCCGCGCCGCAGGCCGCGGCGCGGCAATGGGCCGGTATGCCGGCGACGTGTACTACTCGGGCGGCGCGTACTACTTCTCGACGCTCGGTGCCGCCGAGTTCTGTTTTCGCGCCGCGGCGATGGGCGGCGATGCGCGCCACTGGTTCGATCGCGGCGACGCCTATCTCGCCACCGTGCGCGCGTACACGCCGGCTGGCGGCGATCTGTCGGAACAGTTCGACCAGCGCAGCGGCGCGCAGACCTCGGCCAAGCAACTGGCCTGGAGCCACGCCGCGTTCATTTCGTGTGTCTCGGCGCGCCGCATCGCGGCCGCCGCTTGCGAGGCGCCGCGGTGGCGATGAGCGCGCGGCCGGAGCACCGCGCCGAGCCGGCGGCAAGGGCCGGCTTCTTCCGTCAGGTCAGCGAGCTGCTCGGCGCCTTGCGCGCATCCCCCGTCGCGAAAACGCTTGTCGCGCTGATGGGTGCGATCGTCGTGGTCGTCGCGCTCACGGCTTATGGGCAGATCGAGCTCAACAGCTGGAACAAGCCGTTCTACGATGCGATCTCGCGTCGCGACCTGGGTGAATTCGTCGTGCAGGTCGGCGTCTTCGCGATCATTGCGGGCGCGCTGCTGGTCCTGAACGTGGCGCAGCGGTGGCTCGGCGAAACCTTGCAGCTGAAGCTGCGCGAGGCCGTGGTCAACGACCTCGTGGGGCTGTGGCTGCAGCCGCGCCGGGCGTTCTGGCTCCAGGCCAGCGGCCCGATGGGGGCCCACCCCGACCAGCGCATGCACGACGACACGCTGAAGCTGTGCGATCTGTCGGTCACCCTTGGCGTGGGCCTGCTGCAGGCAGCGATGCTGTTCGGCAGCTTTGCGAGCGTGCTGTGGGTCCTCTCCAAGGACTTCAGCCTCTTCTTCGGCGGCAAGGACCATGTGCTGCCGGGCTTCATGTTGTGGGCGGCCATTGCCTATGCGATCGCCGGCTCGCTGGTCACCTACTGGGTCGGCAACGGCCTGATCTCGCGCAACGCCGAGCGCTACGCGCGCGAAGGCGAATTGCGCTTCTCGCTGACGCGCATCAACGAGCATCTCGACGGCATCTCCCTGGCGGGTGGCGAGGCCGACGAGAAGCGCCGCGTCGCCATGCATTTCGGCGATGTCTTGCGCGCCACGTCGCGCGTGGTGCTCGGGCTGACCAACCTGACCTGGGTCACCGCGGGCTTCGGCTGGATCACCATCATCGCGCCGACGCTGGTGGCCGCGCCCCTGTACTTCTCGGGGAAGGTGTCGTTCGGTGGCCTGATGATGGCCGCCGCGGCCTTCACGCAGGCGCAGTCGTCGCTGCGCTGGTTCGTCGACAACTTCAGCATCATTGCCGACTGGCGCGCCACGCTGCTGCGCGTTGCCGACCTGCGCCGGATGCTGGCGTCCGATCTGGAGGCACAGGCAGGCGGCAGCCGCATCGCCTACGAGGAGGGCGAAGCCGGGGCGCTCGCGATCGAAGCACTCGAGGTCCGCTCCTGGACCGGCCACGATCGGCTGGACACCCCGGGTCTCGTCGTGCACCGCGGTCAGCGCGTCCTGATCCTCGGCACGCCGGGCACCGAGAAGACCTTGCTGTTCCGGGCGCTCGCAGGCCTTTGGCCCTGGGGCTCCGGCACCGTGCGCCGGCCTGCCGGAGAGACGATCCACTACATGCCGCGCGGCACGCCCTACATTCCGCGCGGCACGCTGGCCGAGGTGCTGTCGTATGCGATGGCGCCGTCGAGCTACCCGAGGGAAGCCATGGTGGCCGCACTGGCGAGCGTGGGCCTCCTGCGCCTGGAACCATTGCTGAACAAGACGGGCCGCTGGGAGAGGGAACTCAGCATGGACGAGCAGTTGCGGCTGGGCTTTGCCCGCGTGGTGCTGCAGGCGCCGCGCTGGCTGGTGATGGACGAAGCCTTCGGCGCGTTCGACGACGAGACGCTCGAACTCATCATCGACCTGCTGGGCAAGCTCGAGCACACGGGCATTGTCCACATCGGCTCGGCCGGAGAAGCACGTGACCGGCTGTTCACGCAGGTGGTGCACCTGGTCAAGGCGCCGAACACCGTGCGCGAGGAGCAGCGGGCATGAGACACCTCGGGCCCACTGTCGGTCGTGCGCGCCGCGCCCTCATGCGGCTGATGCTTGCGCTGCCCGCGTGGAGCTGGGCGGCGGATTTCGGCTTCCGGCCACCGCGCGATCCTGAGGATGCCGCCGCCGCGGACCTGATGCGGGATCTGGCCCAGCGCATCCTGCCGGTGTACCAGGACGCAGACACCGATGTCTTCCTGGCCAACCTGGCCGCCCTGCAGATCGTCAGCGGCGCCTACCGTGCAGCCTCCGACAGCAGCCGGGCCCTGCGCACCCGCCGCCAGGGCAAGCCGTTCGACGAGCTGGTGCAGCGCGCGATCCTCGACGGCATCTATGCGCGTGCGCGCGCACTCGAAGCGAACGAGCGCCTCGGCTTCGCCGAAGCGTACGGACGCGCGTTCCGGGAGCTGGTGTCGCCGCTCGACAATGCGCAAGCCCAGGCCATCATGGCGCGGCTCGAAATCCCGGCGGCGGTATACGCAGAGCCGCTGCGCCGAACTTTCGATCTCTGGCGCGCGAAGGGCAGCCTCCCGCAGGCCGACGCCCTGGCGCTGGTGCGGACCTGGCATTCGTACGAGTCGCGCCGCAGCTTCGGTGCGCTGCTGCCCGAACTGTTCGCGGCGGAAAACCGCAACCGCTACGTGACGGAGGCCGGCCTCAGGATTCCCGTGCGCGGGGGTGTCATTCATGCGCGCCTGGTTCGGCCCGGCCGCGCCAATGACGCACTGGGCGCCCTGCCGGCGCTGCTGCGCTTCACGCTCGATCCGGCCGAGGACGACGCCCAGCGCAGCGCCGCCAAGGGCTATGTCGGCGTCACGGCGTACGTGCGCGGACGCACGCCCGACGGCAAGGGCGCCGTGTGGCCGTTCGTTCGCGACGGAGAAGACGCCGCCGCCGTCATCGACTGGATTGCCCGGCAGGCGTGGAGCGACGGCCGCGTCTGCATGATCGGCGACGGCTACTCCGGCTACGCCGCCTGGGCCGCCGCCCGCAGGAGACCGGAGGCACTCAAGGCCATCGCCACGATCGCGCCAATGGCGCCGGGCATCGACTTTCCGATGGCCGGACAGATCTTCCGCAATGCCATGGTTCGCTGGGCGCAGGAGCACGCGGATGGCGAGCCCCTGCGGGCCGGCGCAGACGCCGACCCGGACACGATATGGCAGGCACTCGACGCGCGCTGGTATCGCGGCAATCGTCCCTACTGGGACGTGGACCGCGTCCTGCTGGGCAGGCGCAGCAGGCTGATCCGGACCTGGCTGGCGCACCCGAGCCATGATCGCTACTGGCAGAAATTCCTGCCTTCGGCGGCGCAGTTTGCGCGCATCGACATCCCGGTGCTCAGCTTCGCCGGCTACTACGGCGCGGACGCCGGTGCGCTCTACTTCCACGACGAGCATCGCCGCAACCGGCCGCAGGCCGACACGACGCTGCTGCTCGGCCCCTACGACGCGGCCTCGATCCGGCGCGGCACGGCGGCAACGCTGCGCGGCTACACGCTGGACCCCGTCGCACGCGTCGACCTGCCCGAGCTGCGCCTGCAATGGCTCGACCACATCCTGAAGGGCGCGAACAAGCCTTCCCTGCTGACGGATCGAATCAACTACCAGGTGATGGGCGCGGACCAGTGGCGCCATGTGCCGGCGCTGGAAGCGCCGCAGCGCACCCGGCTGCGCTTCTACCTCGACACCCGCGAGCGCAACGACCCGCACCGCCTGTTGCCGTCTCCGTCCGAAGGCGGTGGCAACGCGCGGCTCTCGGTCGATCTGGCCGACCGGCGTGACGTGCGCATTCCATGGCCGGACGCGCTGCGCTTGACGCAGCTGCCGGCGCGCAACAGCATCAGTTTTGTCAGTGATCCGCTCCCGCAGGACACCGAGATCTTCGGCAGCCTGCACGGCGTGTTCGACATCACGCCCTCGCGGCAGGACGTGGACTTCAGCATCTCGCTGTACGAGCAGACGGAAAGCGGCGAGTACCAGCTGCTGTTCGATCCCTACGACTTCCGCGCCAGCTACGCAGGCCATCGCGTGCGCCGCAGGCTTCTTCGGGCCGGCGAGCGCCAGCTGCTTGCGTTCACCGCCGAACGCGCGACGGCCTGCAGGCTTGCGGCGGGCAGCCGCATCGTGCTGCTGGTCGGCCTCAACAGGCGCCCCGACCGGCAGATCAACTACGGCAGCGGCAAGGACGTGAATTCGGAGACCATCGCCGATGCAAGATGGCCTGTGCGCGTGCGCTGGCACGCGCGCAGCTACGTCGAGATCCAGACCGGCAAGCCTTGATTGCTCATCGTGTCGCCGGCCCCTTGTCGTCCACGGCGCCGAGAACGACGCCTTCGCATGGCGCCAGCACCAGGGACCCCTCGATGGACTCGGCGCGCGCAGGATCGGTCGATGCCAGCACGATCGGCTGGCGCGGCATCAACGCCGGCGAGATCGGCGCTGGGGTGGCGCCAAAGTTCAGGAGCACCACCAGCCGCTGTGCTTCGAAGCTGCGCGCATAGGCGAGCACCTCGTCCTCGGCATCGAGCGCTTCATAGTTGCCTCGATTCAGCGCAGGCTGCGCGCGGCGCAACGCGATGAGGCGCCGGTAGAGCGCCAGCATCGAGCCTGCGTCCTGCGATTGCGCTTCCACGTTGCGCGTGGGCCAGTCGGCTGCCAGGCGCAGCCACGGCGTGCCGGTCGTGAAGCCCGCATGCGCTGCGGCGCTCCACTGCATGGGTGTTCGCTCCGGGTCGCGCCCCAGGCCCATGCCGGGCTTGTTCTTTTCGAACGGGTCCTGCACTTCATCGGCGGGAATGGGAACGTCCGTCATGCCGATCTCGTCGCCGTAGTAGAGCGTCGGCGTGCCGCGCAGCGTGAGCAGCAGCATGGCCGCGAGCCGCGCCATCCGTGGCCCGACGCGGCTCGCGATGCGGGATCTGTCGTGGTTGCCCAGTACCCAGTTCGGCTGGGCGCCGGCAGGCAAGGCGGCTTCGTAGTCGCGCACAAGGCGGTCGATGCGCGCCGCCTGCCACTCGGTCGCGATCAGCTGGAAGTTGAAGGGCAGCTGCACGCCTTCGAGCATGCCTTCGGTGTTGAGTCCGTAGTAGGCGACCAGGCGCGCGAGCGGCAGGTAGAGCTCGCCGATCAGCACGCGCGACGAGCGTGCGTCGCTGAACTCGTCGACCACGCGGCGCATCTCGGCCACGATCGGCTGCACCTCCGGCAGATCGGTGTTGTAGAGCATCAGCCAGCGAAAGAAGGGGTCCTGGCCTTCGATGAAATCCGGGTTCGGCGGGTTGTCGCGGAACTGCGCGTCCTTGATGATCTGGGAGAGCACGTCGACGCGGAATCCGTCGACGCCGCGCCGAAGCCAGAAGCGCAGCACCTCGTACATGGCGGCCCGCACCTCGGGGTTGCGCCAGTTGAGGTCGGGCTGCTCCTTCAGGAACGAATGGCCGTAGTACTGGCCGGTGGCCGGATCGAAGGCCCAGGCCGGGCCGCCGAAATTGCCGAGCCAGTTGTTGGGCGGCCCGCCGCCCGGCGCCGGGTCCCGCCAGATGTACCAGTCGCGCCGCGGATCGCTGCGTGCGCTGCGGCTCTGCACGAACCACGGATGACGGTCCGAGGTGTGGTTGGGCACGAAGTCCAGGATGATCTTGAGCTCTCTCGCATGCGCCTCCTGCACCAGCGCATCGAAGCCGTCCAGCGTGCCGAAGCGCGGATCGATGCCGCAAAAATCGGAGATGTCGTAGCCGAAGTCGGCCATCGGCGAGGGATAGATCGGCGAGATCCAGACCGCATCGACGCCGAGCGAGACCAGATGATCCAGCCGGGCGCGGATTCCACCCAGGTCTCCGATGCCGTCGCCGTTGCTGTCCTGGAACGAACGCGGATAGACCTGATAGACGATTCCGCACTTCCACCAGTCGTCGGCTGACATCTTGATTTCCTCATGGTCGGTTTCGAGCGGATCCATTGTCTTCAGAAAGCCTTGCAGATCGCAAACTGGAACCCGAAGGATCGGCCAACACCGCGCGTTGGGGACAGGCGGCATGCTCGCGAATCCACTCGATGAAGTTCGCGACTTCATCGCGTTGCAAGTGGCGCTGCGGACATACCAGGAAGTGGGCTTCCACCTTGACACACCACCGCTCGTCGAACACTTTCTTCAACCGCCCGTGATGAAGGTGCCCGGCGGCAATCGACGAGCTGTCCAGGGCGACGCCAAGACCCTGGACCGCGGCGTCGAGCGCCATGGATGTCCTGTCGAACCGATACGCAAACTGGCCCGGCGAGTACGACTACAAGTTCGAGCTCGGCAAGGCCAAGCTGCTGCGGGATGGCAAGGATGTGCTGGTGATCGCGAGCGGCTTCATGACCATGCGCGCGCTCGAGGTCGCCGATCAGCTGCGTGCCGACAATGTCGATGTTGCGGTGCTGCACGTACCGACGATCAAGCCGCTCGACGATGCGACTATCCTCGCGCAGGTCAAGCGCCTGGACCGCGTGGTCGTGGTGGCAGAGAACCACTCGGTCATCGGGGGCCTTGGCGAGGCGACGGCAAGCTTGCTGCTTCGCGCGGGCGTCGCGCCGACGTTCCGCCAGATCGCGTTGCCCGATGCGTTCCTGGATGCCGGCGCGCTTCCGACCTTGCATGACCGCTACGGCATCTCGACGGATGCCATGGCCCGGCGCATTCGCTCCTGGCTTTGATGTTGCGGCGTGGCCGGCTGAGACTCGCCCAGGCAGGGTGATCTGCCCCCGGCGCTTTGGCGTCAGTCTCCCCAAGCACTGGAGAGAGTAGAAATCATCCGCGAAGACCAGTCTGCAAGCGCGATGAATCCCGCCCGGGCGGCAGCCCGAATTCCCGGGCGTACTCGCGGCTGAACTGCGTCGCACTTTCGTAGCCGACCGCGAATGCGGCGGATGTAACGCTGCTGCCTTTCGAAATCAGCAGAGTTCGCGCCTGCAGCAGTCGGACCCTCTTCTGGTACTGCAGCGGGCTCAGAGATGTCACGGCCTTGAAATGCCGATGGAATGCCGAGGTGCTCATCGCAGCCTTGTGGGCCAGGAGTTCCATGCGCAATGGTTCTGCAAAGTCGCGGCGAATCAGCTCGATCGCCAGATTGACCCGTGACATGGCGGAATCCGGTGTAGCGATGTCGCGCAGCATGCGCCCGTGAGGCCCCTGGAGCACTCGGTAGAGGATCTCGCGTTCATAGGCTGGCGCCAGCGCAGCAATCTCCGCTGGCCTCTCCATGAGCCGAAGCATGCGCACCCACGCGTCCATCAGTTCGCTGGTGATCGCAGCGACCGAGAACCCGGCAGGTCGCGCTTCGCTGTCGGTAGATTCAGGCAAGTCGGAAAGCAGGGTCGAGATCACTGCAGAGTCCAGCAGGAGCGCGATCGCCAAGTACGGCTCTCCAGACGCAGATGGGTTGACGACACCCGCCGCAGGCAGCCTGACCGACATGACGAAGTAAGTAGCCGGATCGTAGTGCAATGTCGTGTCGCCGATCGTCATCGACTTGCTGCCCCTCAGGATCAGATTGACCATCGGCTCGTAGACGGCATTCAACTCGTGCTCCGGGATCTTGCCCTGGACCATCGCAACACGGGGAATGCCCGTTTCGGTCAACCGATTCTCTGCCCGGGATGCCAGCGCGCGCAATTCTTCGAGTTGAGTTTTCATGCGGTCGATCAGACCGGATTTTCGCGTGACCCGCAAGACGAAAAGCAGGATCAGGCAGGTTAGAGGTCGGAAAAGGCAGGCCCGGATGCACTCCACGCCCTAAGGTCGATACATCGCGAACTCAACGGAGAAACACATGGGCATCGTCATCATCACCGGCGCCAGCCGAGGCATCGGCGCAAGCACCGCAGTCCAAGCCGCCCGGCACGGCATGGGCGTCATCCTCACCTACAACAGCAATCCCTCGGGCGCCGAAAAGATCGTGCGCGCCATCGAGGCCGAAGGCGGCAAGGCCGTGGCCATCGGACTGGACGTGAGCAAGGTCAGTACCTTTGCGGCCTTTCGCGCCAATGTCGCCAAAGCGCTCAGCACGACATGGGACCGCGACCGGTTCGATGGTCTGGTCAACAACGCCGGCTACGGCCTGTTCAATCCGATCGAGACAGTCACCGAAGCAGAGTTCGACGGATTGCTGAACGTCCATCTCAAGGGCCCGTTCTTCCTGACGCAGGCGCTTCTGCCATTGATGGCCGACGGCGCCAGCATCGTGAACATGGCGAGTGCGACCAGCCGCCTGGCCACCCCGGGCGTGGCGCCGTACGCGTCGTTCAAGGGCGGGCTCGAAGTGCTGACCCGCTACATGGCCAAAGAATTCGCCCCGCGTCGCATCCGTGCGAACTCGGTTGCGCCGGGCCCGATCCGCACCGACATGACCAGCGAGGCGCTGGACCAGAATCCGGAATGGATGGCGATGCTCGCCGGGCAGACCGCGCTCGGCCGGATCGGCGAGCCCGAGGATGTCAGCCGTGTCGTGGTCAACCTGCTGTCCACCGACAGCGGCTGGATCAACGCGCAGAACATCGAAGTGGCCGGCGGCTACAACATCTGAGCAAAGGACGCCGCCATGCTCGACCACGTATTTCTGTCCGTGCGGGACGTCGCCCGTTCCGTCGCGTTCTACACAGCCGCCTTGTCGCCGCTGGGCATCGTCAATCGTCTGGACTACGACGGCAGGCAAGGACCACCCGGTCATCCCGATCTCAAGGGGTTCGGCGCCGACGGCCGGATGTTCTTCTGGCTGCGCGAAGGTACGTCCCACGGGAGCTCGGCGCACATCGGCTTCATGGCATCCAGCAAGGAGGCCGTCGATGCGGCGTACGCGGCCGCGATGGCCGCCGGAGCGACGGACCGCGGCGCCCCGGCGGCCCGCCTGCACTACGACCCCCGCTACTACGCAGCCAATGTGCTGGACCTCGACGGCTACAGCCTCGAATTCGTCTACAAGAGCTGGCAGCACGACGCATGACGAACACGCTCATGATCTACGGCGCCGCGGGCTACACCGGCCGCATGGCGGTGGCGCAGGCGAAGGCGCTCGGCCTCGAGACGATCCTCGCCGGACGCGACGAACAGGCTCTTGCCAAACTCGCCTCGGAGTCGGACTTGCCTTGCCGCGTCTTCCCACTCGACGACGCCGCAACCGTGGCTGCTCGGCTGGCGGGCGTGAATGTGCTCCTCAATTGCGCCGGCCCCTTCATGCGCACTGCAGAGCCGCTGATGCGAGGCGCGATTCGATCTGGCGCCCATTACCTCGACATCGCCGCCGAGATGGACAGCTACCGGTTGGCCGAGACACTCCATGAAGAGGCCGTTCTCGCAGCGGTGATGCTCATGCCCGGTGGCGGGGGCAGCGTGGCGATGCTGGGCTGTCTGGCGGAACACGCCATGAAGCGTGTGGTGAGGCCGGGCAAGGTGAGCATCGCGCTGCATGTATCGGGCAGCATGTCGCGCGGCTCAGCGACCAGCGCCGCGCAGAACCTCACCCTCCAGTGCCTGGCGCGGGTCGACGGCGCGCTGGTGCCGCGCGATCCGCAGGACGTCCGGCAATTCGACTTCGGCAAGGGAATGGTCGATTGCTTCCCGGTGACCTTGCCCGACCTGGTGACGATCTGGCGCGCCAGTGGCACACCGAACATCGAGACTTTCGTGCACGTGTCCGGCGCTGCGTTCCCCACTGGCGACCGTTCCACCCTGCCTGACGGTCCCAGCATCGAAGAGCGCGACGCCAACCGCTACCAGGCATCGGTGGTCGTTACCGGTGACGACGGCGAGTCCGTGCGTTCGCTGCTCGACACCGTGAACGGGTACTCGTTCACGCCCATGGCTGCGGCTGAGGCGGCACGGCGCATGCTGCTCGGCGACGTACGACCGGGTTTCCAAGTGCCGGCGAGGCACTTCGGGGCGGGCTTTGCGGAGACCATCGCCGACACGCGCATCACGGACGTTCAACATGAAGACCCCGAACGAGGCCGCTGACACGACCAGGCTTCGCCGTACAGGAGGCGATCTGAGAAGACTTACTCGGTTCAATGCTGGAAAACACAATCTCTAAGGAGTTCGACATGAACAATCACAGCACCCAACAACAATGCACCGCGGGCGAGGTCGCAGACAAGATTGCCGTGGCGGAAACGCTCTATCGATTCGCGGCCGGCATCGATCTGCGCGACAAAGAACTGTTGACAGCGGCGTTGGCGCTCGACTCCGTCTCCGACTTCAGGCTCGCGGCGGCAAAAGCAGGGTTCGACTATCCGGTTCTCACGGGCCGGGAGAGCATCGTCAGCGCGCTGCTGGCAGCGCTTGACCAACTAGACACCACGCACTCGGTCAGCAACCCGCGAGTGACGATCGACGGGGATACGGCAAAGTTGGAGGCAATGGTTGAAGCACAGCATGTGCCACGCAAGGACCACTCGCGCCACTATCTCATGAAGAACCGCTACGACGTCGAACTGGTGCGGCACCAGGGAACCTGGGTCATCCAACGTTCAACCGTGGACAACGTGTGGCGCACGGGCGATGTGACGGTGATGTCCGGCGTATAGCACCTGCGACGTCCG
>NZ_RXFQ01000023.1 GCF_003951285.1 Variovorax beijingensis
TGCCATGATTAACCCCCAAAGTTATATATATGCCCGATTGCGGGACACCGTTGAACTAGCTGCTGTCCTTCTTGTTGGATGGCAGCTTCGAAACCAGCCGCAGTGACACCGTCAGCCCTTCGAGCTGATAGTGCGGCCGGAGAAAAAACTTGGCGGCGTAGTAGCCGGGGTTGTCCTCGATGGCTTCCACCTGGACTTCCGCCGCCGCCAGCGGCTTCATTGCCTTCGTGTCCTGGGACGACGTGCCTGGGCTGCCGTCCACGTAGTTCATGATCCAGTCGTTGAGCCAGCGCTCCATGTCCTCGCGCTCGCGGAACGAACCGATCTTGTCGCGCACGATGCACTTCAGGTAGTGCGCAAAGCGGCAGCATGCGAAGAGGTACGGCAGGCGCGCCGCCAGGTTGGCATTGGCCGTGGCATCGGCGTCGTAGTACTCGGCCGGCTGCTGCAGCGACTGCGCACCGATGAAGGCCGCGAAATCGGAGTTCTTGCGGTGCACCAGCGGCATGAAGCCGTTCTTGGCGAGCTCGGCCTCGCGCCGGTCGCTGATGGCGATCTCGGTGGGGCACTTCATGTCCACGCCGCCGTCGTCCGTCGGGAAGGTGTGGGTGGGCAGGTTCTCGACCGCGCCGCCCGACTCCACGCCGCGGATGGACGTGCACCAGCCGTACTGCTTGAACGAGCGGTTGATGTTCACGCCCATCGCATAGGCCGAGTTGGCCCAGGTGTAGCGGTTGTGCAGGGCCGAGTCGGTTTCTTCCTCGAACTCGAACTCGTCGACCGGATTGGTGCGCGCGCCGTAGGGCAGGCGCGCCAGGAAACGCGGCATGGCCAGGCCGATGTAGCGTGCGTCCTCCGACTCGCGCAGCGAACGCCATGCGGTGTGCTCGGTGTTCTGGAAGATCTTGGTCAGGTCGCGCGGGTTCGACAGTTCCTGCCACGAGTCCATCTGCATCACGGTGGGAGATGCACCGGCAATGAAGGGGCAGTGCGCGGCCGCGGCGATCTTGGCCATTTCGCCGAGCATCTCGACATCGGGCGGGCTGTGGTCGAAATGGAAGTCGCCGATCAGCGCACCGAAGGGCTCGCCGCCGAACTGGCCGTACTCGTGCTCGTAGATCTTCTTGAACAGCGGGCTCTGGTCCCAGCCGATGCCCTTGTGGCGCTTGAGCGAACGCGCCACTTCGCGCTTGGAGGCGCACATCACACGGATCTTGAGTTGCTCGTCGGTCTCGGTGTTGTTAACCAGGTAGTGCAGGCCGCGCCATGCGCCTTCGAGCTGCTGGAAGTCTTCGTGGTGGAGGATCTGGTTGATCTGCTCGGAGAGCTTGCGGTCGATCTCCGTGATGATCGCCTGCACGGTGCGGTAGGCGTCGTTCGAGATGGTGACGGTGCTTTCAAGCGCCTGCACCGCAAGCGTCTTGACGGCGCTTTGCACCGCGTCGCGCGCCTGGTCGGTCTTGGGCTTGAATTCGCGCTGCAGGAGGTCGGAGAACTCGTTCGGCTCGAGCGCTTCGATGGTGGCGGCCTGTCCGCGCGCTGTCTGTTTGGGTGCAGTGCTCATGATGGAGATCCTGTCGGCTTGCTCGGCTTACTCGGAAGGGGTGCCGGGGTTGCCCGACTTTTCGTTGGCGGCTTCCACCGCCTTGGCAACGGCGGGATTGGGCGCGGATGCGAGCGACTTGAGCAGCTCCGGGTTCTGCAGCGCCTGGGCGATCAGCTGCTCGGCGCCGTTCTTGCCGTCCATGTAGGACAGCAGGTTGGAAAGCTCTGTGCGCGCTTCGAGCAGATGCTGCAGTGCGCCGACCTGGCGGGCGATGCGCGCGGGCGAAAAGTCGTCCATGCTGTCGAAGGTGATGTCGACGTTCATCTGTCCTTCACCCGTGAGGGTGTTGGGCACCTGGAAGGCCACGCGCGGCTTGATGGCCTTCATGCGGTCGTCGAAGTTGTCGATGTCCACCGCCATGAAGTCGCGCTCGGCGAGGTCGGGCATCGGGTCGACCTGCTTGCCCGCGAGATCGGCGATCACGCCCATCACGAAGGGCAGCTGGATCTTGCGCTCGCTGCCGTAGATCTCGACGTCGTACTCGATCTGCACACGGGGCGCCCGGTTGCGCGCGATGAACTTCTGACCACTGTTTCTGACACGGTTGTCTGCCATAAGCTTCCTCTTGAATCTCAATGCGTATTCGTATGGATCGAGTCCCGGCGGCCTGTTTCCGGGTTCTTGCGCCGGCCGCTCATTCCGCTGCGGCCCCGCCGCTCAGCGAGCGGCCGGCCAGGCTTTCGATCTTCTGCAGGCCCTCGGGAACGAGTTCTTCGATGATCTGGAAAAAGTTGAGGTCCAGCAGCCTTTGCGCTCTGCGGATGAGCATGGGTGCCGGATGGCTGGGCTCGGTGCGTTCCATGTACTGGCACGCCTTTTCCAACAGGACCTGCACATCATCACGAGTCGATATTTCAATATCTTTAATGCTTGCCGCCCGCGGGCCGGAGGCGCCGTTTGCCACGCCCTCGGCGCCCTGCACCGAAGGGGCGGCCTGCGCCGATCCATGGCCTTGCGCGGCCGCCTGCGGTGCCTCGACCGGCTCCGGCTGGGCCTGCTCTGGCAGCAGCTGGACCACGGTGCGAATCGAGCGTTCGAGCCGGGAAAAATCGGGCGCCCAGCTCTGTCCCAAGGCCCGCTCCGAAGTCTCTCGAATGCGCCGCAGCAGCTCCAGCGCCGCATGCAATGCCATCACCGCGGGCGCCGCCTTCTCCTGCGCGCGGCGCGCCACCTCCCGCAGCCGGCCGATGCCGCCCGGGTAATCGATCTGGTCGGCCTTGCTCGAGTCGAGCAGGGCCTCGACCTGCCGCAGGCTCATCGACGCGCCGGCATCCTCGAGCAGCCGCGCATCGCGCACGCTGCGTCCGAGTCCCTCGGCTTCGGCCAATGCGGCCAGCGCATTCATGCGCGGCAGCGGGTCTTCGAAATCGCCGTCGACGACGCGCGGATGCACGTCGTTCCAGAACTTTTGCAGGATGCCGTCCACCACGCGCAAGCCATCGACGTAGCCCGGCAATCCCCGGCTCTCGGTCCACGCCAGTGTCAGCAGAACCAGCACGCGCACGTCGAGCGTGCGCTGGCACAGCTGCTTGGCAATGCGCTCGACACGGGCCCAGTCGGGCGGCTCGGCCGGAATGATGGTCGAGCCGAACTGCTGCTCCCGCTTTCCCGTTGCCGCTTGCTGCAACGCCATGAAATCGGGGTCGTATTCGAGGTCTTCACCGCAAGGAAGCGGGCCTTCAACAGGCGACTGCAGTAGTTCGATCTCGCTCGGCGGCAACCCCATCTCCCGTGTAAACCATCTTCAAGACCGGTTATCTTGAGGGGAACGCGAAGCGCGGTCAACAGCAACAGATTGCTACGTGCAGTCTATGAATCACAAAGGAGTACAACTCCTTTTAAACCGTAGAAAGAACGCTTACAGCAGTCCGCGCGCAGCCAGATTCCGCATCAGCGCACTTAACCCGAAAGTCCACCGCGGCGCCTGGTCCGAATGGACCACGCGGTTCACGAGGGCGCCGAGTTCCGGCGCGGCGATGCTCACGCGATCGCCGACGACATGGGTGAATCCTTGCCCAGGACCATGACGGTCTTGTGTCGGCGCGAACATGGTGCCCAGGAACAACATGAAGCCATCGGGATAGTCGTGGTGCGCGCCGACGGCCTGCGAGACGAGATCGAGCGGATCGCGGCTGATCCTGGCGAGCGAGCTCGAGCCTTCGAGCGTGAAGCCTTCGGGGCCCGTGACTTCGAGCGCCACCGTGATGCGGCGCACGTCGTCGATGCCGAAGTGCGCATCGAACAGGCGGATGAACGGGCCGATCGCGCAGGAGGCGTTGTTGTCCTTGGCCTTGCCGAGCAGCAGCGCGCTGCGGCCTTCGAAGTCGCGCAGGTTGACGTCGTTGCCAAGCGCGGCGCCCAGCGTTTCGCCGCGGCTGTTGACCGCGAGCACGACCTCGGGCTCGGGGTTGTTCCACACCGATGCGGCATGGATGCCGACGTCGGCGCCCATGCCCACGGCCGAGAGAACCGGCGCCTTGGTGAAGATCTCCGCGTCGGGCCCGATGCCGACCTCGAGGTACTGCGACCACGCGCCCTGCGAGATCAGCACCTCCTTCACCTTCGCGGCCTCGGCCGAGCCCGGCACGATGCCCGCAAGGTTGTCCCCTAGCACGCCGCTGAGTGCCGCGCGCGTGGCCTCGGCGCGCGACGCATCGCCGCGCGCCTGCTCTTCGATCACGCGCTCCAGCAGGCTTTCGACGAAGGTCACGCCGCTGGCCTTGATGGCCTGCAGGTCGCAAGGCGCGAGCAGCCACGGCTTCGCTTCGTCGCGCGCGGTGGCGTCGCTGTTGGCGATGGCCTCGGCCAGCGAGGCGATGCGCGGAGCCTGGCCGCCGCGCAGTGCGCGCTGCACCGCATCGCAGGGCGGCGCCTTCGCCTCGAGCAGGTCGCTCATCGTGGGCGCGAGCCGCGAGAGATCGTGCAGCCCGCCCTCGTGCACCGCCACGAGTACGGGGCCCACGCCGGGCTGCCAGATGCGGCCGACGAGCGTGGCGCGCTCGGCGTCGCGGGGAAGGCTGGCGGCGGTGGAAAGATTCAGGGGCATGTTGTCTCCGGTGGCACTTCGGCACTTGGGTTGGGTTCTTGGAGCGGACATTCTGAATGAATGTGCTTCCTGCCGCCGCGCAAGCGGAAAGCAGGACTGCTATTCAGCGCCGTGGCCACGCGCGGCGCGCACGCGCGCCACTTCGGCCGGCAGGTTCTTCCACGCCGGCTCCTGCGGTGCGAAGCGCGCGCGCATGTAGCCCGCGAGTTCGGCGATCTGCCGGTCGTCGAGTGTGTCGCGGAAGGCCGGCATGAAGCCGATGCCCTGGCTTGCGGGCTCGCGCACGCCATCGAGGATGGTGCGCAGCAGGTTGTCGGGCCGCGCGCTCGTGAGATTGCCGTTGAGCGCAAGCGGCGTGTTCACGCCGAGCAGCGTGGGGCCGTCGCCGTCGTGATGGCATGACGCGCAGGCGCTGTCGAACATGCGCTGCGCGGGACCGAGCAGCCGGCCCTGCGTGCGTGCCGCGTTGTCGATCACCTGCTGCGCCACGGCCTGCGGATCGGCCACGGGCGCCGGATTGAATGAGGCGAGGTAGGTGGCCATGGCGCGCACGTCGGCATCGGGCACCTGCGCGAGTTCGCGCACCACCTCGGCCATCGGCCCGCCCGCGATGCCATGGCGCTGCGCGTGGCCCTGGCGCAGGTAGCGATAGAGCTCGTCGGCATCCCATGGCACGGCGGATTTCGAGCGCTGCGTGAGCGCGGGCGCTTCCCAGCCGTCGACCATCGCGCCCGCGAGGAAGGCGCTGCCGCCCTGCTCCGCGCCGAGCGCGTTGCGCGGCGTGTGGCAGGCGCCGCAGTGGCCCAGGCCGTTGACGAGGTAGGCGCCGCGGTTCCATTCCGCGCTTTGCGCGGCCACCGGCTGCAGGGGTGCGGGATCGTGGAAGAGCGCGTTCCATCCGGCCATGAGCGGCCGCATGCTGAACGGAAACTTCAGTTCGGCCTTCGGCGTCTCGGCGCGCACCGCGGGCATGGACATGAAGTAGGCGTAGAGCGCCTGCAGGTCGTCGTCACTGGTCTTGGCGAATGCGGTGTACGGAAATGCCGGGTACAGATGGTGGCCGTCGCGCGAGATGCCCTCGCGCATCGCACGCTGGAAAGCGCTGAACGACCAGCGGCCCAGGCCCGTTTCGGCATCGGGCGTGAGGTTGGTGGTGTAGAGCGTGCCGAAGGGCGTCTGCATCGCGCGGCCACCGGCGTTGGGCGCGCCGCCCGGTGCGGTGTGGCACACGGCGCAGTCGCCGAGCGCGGCGAGCACGCGGCCGCGCTCGATGGTGGCTTGGCTGTAGACCGGCGCGCTGAGCGAGACCGGGGCGATGGCGGAGCGCCAGCCGAGCAGGCCGGCGATGAGGCCGATGCCGCCGATGGCGAGGGCGGAGGCGGTGGCCCAGAGGCCTTTGCGCTGCGGCCATGCGGTGTTGCTCCTTCCCCTGCCGGGGGAAGGTTGGGATGGGGGCACGGCAGCGTCGCCATTCGAGCGCCGCTCGCCCCCACCCCCGCCCTCCCCCGAAAGGGGAGGGCGCAAACCCGGATTCAACGCCGCCAGCACCTTCTCCGGCGTGAACGGCGGCTCGCGGAAGCGCACGCCCGTCGCATCGAAGATCGCATTCGCGATCGCCGCCGTTCCCGGCACCGACGACGACTCGCCCGCGCCGAGCGAGGGTTCGCCGGGCCGCGGCATGTGCATGACCTCGATCACCGGCACGTCGCGGAAGTTGATGATCGGGTAGCTGCCCCATTCGCGGCTCGCGACCACGCCCGAGGGCAGCACGCCGGGCAGCTGCTGCGCACCCGCCGTTGCAGCGCCCTGCTGCGGTGCGAACTGCACCTCTTCCTTGAGCGCGCGGCTCGTGGTCTGGATCACGTTGCCGTGCACCTGGTGCTCGACGCCCGCGGGGTTGACCAGCAGCCCCGCGTCGTGCCCCACCACCACGCGGCGCACGTGCACCTCGCCGGTCTTGCGGTTGACCTCGACGTCGGCCACCCATGCAGCCCACGCGGCGCCAAAGCCCGGCCACTTGCTGTGGATGTAGCGCGCGTAGGCAAAGCCCTGGCCGAAGAGGATGTCGCCTCCTTCACCGAGCCCGCCGTCCGCGTTCTCCTGCGGCCCCGTGCGCATGCGCCAGCCGGCCTTCTGCGCGGTGGCCTGCACCAGCTCGACGGCGCGCGGATCGTTCAGGTGGCGCAGGCGGAACTGCACCGGATCGACGCCCGCCGCCGTGGCCAGCTCGTCGATGTACGACTCGTGCGCAAAGGAACTCGGCAGCGCCGACACGCCGCGCAGCCACGAGGCGCGCACGATCGGCGCCATGTCGTTGACCTTCACGCGCAGGTTGTCGACGCTGTAGGGCGGACGCGCCGTGCGGTCGCCCATCTCGAAGGCCTGCGCCACCGGCTCGATGGTGCGCGTGAGCAGCAGCGCGAGCGTCGGCGCGCCGTTCGACGGGTACGAGGTTTCGAAGTCGTAGGCGGCGATGCGGCCGTCGGCCATCAGGCCGCCATCCACTTCCATGAGCTGCGCGGCGCCCTTGGGCTCCCAGGCATGCTCCTGCTCGCGCGTGAGCTGCACGCGCACCGGCGCGCCGACCGCACGCGCGAGCAGCGCCGCATCGGCCGCCACGTCGTCGGCGCCGTTACGGCCGTAGCAGCCCGCGGCTTCCATGCGGATGACGTCGACCTGCACGTCGTCCAGGCCCATGAGCTTCGCGAGATCGGCGCGCAGCACGTGCGGGTTCTGCGAGCCGGCCCAGCAACGCAACTGCATGCCGCTGCCGTCGTCCGGCAGCCACTCTGCCAGCGCGCACGATGGCCCGATGGAAGCATGCATCTGGTAGGGCCACACGTAGGTGCGGTGCATCGGCTGCGCGGCCGCGGCGATCGCGCCGTCGACATCGCCTTCGTCGACCAGCAGGCGCTGCGTCGACGGGTTGTCGCGCAGGGCCTGCGCGAGGTCGGAAAGATCGGGCATGCCCGGCCAGGACTTCCACCTGACGCGCAGTTCGCGCAGCGCCTGCTCGGCATGTTCTTCGCGCTCGGCCACGATGCCGACGAAGTCGCGGATCACGACCACCGCGCGAATGCCGGGGATGTGCGCAATCGACGACTCGTCCACCGACTCGAGCGTGTTGCCGATGAACTCGCCATGGTCTGCGCCCGCGTACGGCGGTCGCACCACGCGGCCGTGCAGCATGCCGGGCACGCGCATGTCGTGCACGAACACGAGGTCGCCCGCGAGCTTGGCCGGAATGTCCACGCGGGCCTGGCGCGTGCCGACGATGCGGTAGTCGGCCGGGTCCTTGGGCGTTGCCGCGGGGTCGAGCCGCAGCACGGTGCGCTGGCCCGCGACCAGGTCCGCGTAGTTGATGCGGCGGTCCGGCGCCTCGGCCACGCGCACCACGCCGTTTCGCACCTGAAGCGCTTCCGCCGCAACGCCGAGCCGCTCGGACGCGCGCGCGAGCAGCCAGGCGCGCGCCTGCGCGGCGGCCAGGCGCAGCGGCTGTGCATGGATCTGGATCGAGGCGCTCGCGATCGTCGCGCCCTGGTTGGGCGCGCGCGCGGTGTCGCCGAGCATCATGCGCACGCAGGGCATGCCGAGCTCGAGTTCCTCGGCCACGATCTGCGCGAGCGCGGTCTGGATGCCGGTGCCCAGGTCGACATGGCCGTTGAGCGCCGAGGCGCTGCCGTCGTCCCACACGGCGAGCAGGATCTCGTCGCCTTCGATCGGATTGCCCGCCACGGCGGTGGGCTGGCCCTTGGCGGGCGCCGGTGCGGGCGGGGTCTCGCGCACGACCAGCAGCACGCCGTCGGCCGAGAGGAAGTCCGCGCGCGTCCGCGGAAGATCGGCGCGGCGCGTCATGTTTTTTGCTCCCTCTCCCAGCGGAAGAGGGAATAGGGCAGGCCGCTCATCGATTTGCCTCAGCGCGCATGCGCAGCGCCGCACGCTGCACCGCGTCCAGAATTTCGATGTGCGTTCCGCAGCGGCACAGGTTGCCCGAGAGCTCGCTGCGGATGCGCGCCTCGCTCGCCTGCGGATCGCGCGCGAGCAGCGCTGCGGCCTGCATCACCATGCCGTTCAGGCAGTAGCCGCACTGCGCGGCCTGCGCGTCTTCGAAGGCGGCCTGCACCGGATGCCAGCGGCCGCGCGTGCCAAGGCCTTCGAGCGTGGTGATGGCGCGGCCCGCCACGCCACGCGCGGGAATCACGCAGGCACGCGCCGCCACGCCGTCGACGTGCACCGTGCAGGCGCCGCACTGCCCCAGCCCGCAGCCGTACTTGGGCCCGTTCAGGCCGAGGTCGTTGCGCAGCAGGTGCAGCAGCGTGGCCGCGCGCGGCACGCCCTCGATCGAACAGGCCCTGCCGTTGACCTGCAGGTGCAGCGGCGGCTCAGCGCCGCAACTGGCCGTCACGGGTGTACATCTCCAGGTCCACGAAGGTCGAGCCGTTGTGGTTCTTCGCGCTGTACTCGACCGGGAAATCGCCGAAGCGCGTATTGCCGATGCCTTCGAGCCCGGCAATGAAGCTGTCGCGCGTGAGCGCCTTGCCCGCGCGCCGCAGGCCTTCGGCCATCACGCGCGAGGCTATGTAGCCTTCGAGCGTGGTGTAGCTGTCGATCTTCTCGCCGAACTCGGCGCGGTCGCGCTGGTAGTCGGCCACGATGGGCACGCGCACGGCCTGCGGCGGCGGCACGATGCTGGCCGTGACCAGCCCCGCGAGCTTGCCTTCGAGCCGCTTGGCGGAACCGGCCGCGTCGGTGATGCCGACCGACAGCGTGTAGAGCGGCGCCGCCCCGCCGTTCGCACGGTAGTCGCGCATGAACACTTCCACCATGCGCCCGGCCATGATCATCAGGACCGCGCCGGGCTTGGCATCGGCCAGGCTGGCAACCACCTGCTTCGCGTCTTCGGCGGCAATCGCGAGCGGCAGCGTCTTCACGACCTGCACCTTGTAGTCGGCGGCCAGCTGCTCGCAGGTGGCGAGGTTCGACTTGCCGAAGGCACTGTCCTGGTAGACCACCGCAATCGACGAGAGGCTGAGGGTCGAGAGATGGCTGATGATCTTGCGCAGCTCGAGGTCGTAGCCCGCTCGCACGTGGAACAGCAGGCGGTTGACCTTGGTGCGGAACGAGGTGGTACCCACCAGCGGCGCGAACATGGGAACGCCGGCCTTCTCGGCCAGCGGCATCGCGGCCGCGAGGTTGCCGGTGGCAACGAAGCCCGCGAGCGCGAAGACCTTGTCCTCGTCGATCAGCTTCGCGGTGTTGGCGGCCGTCTTGGCGGGGTCGTAGGCATCGTCGTAGCTGACGAGTTCGAGCTTGCGGCCGTGGATGCCGCCCGACTTGTTGACGCGGTCGAAGTACAGCCTGATGCCCGCGCGGTAGTCGATGCCGAAGTCCTTGGCCGGGCCGCTGAACACGGCCGACTGGCCGATGCGGATGAGGCCGTCGGTCACGCCGTTGTCGGCGCGCGCCGAACGAAGAAGGCCGGGGCCCAGTGCCAGGGCTGCGCCGCCCGCCACCAGGGCGCGCCTTGAAATCGGAATCGTCATGCGTTGTCGAGCTCGTTGTTGTCGTTGTTGCCGGGCGGAGTGCGATGCGTGCGGTGCGGGTTGGTTTGCTCAGGCCGCCTGGATGTCGGCGGACTGGATGCGCTTGACGCCCTTGGCCGCCATCTGCTTCCATGCCGCGGCGAGCGAGCCGTTGAGGTCGATGGCGCGCGTGGCGTCCTCGATCACGTAGACCTCGAAGCCGGCCTTGCGCGCATCGAGTGCGGTCCAGGCCACGCAGAAGTCGGTGGCCAGCCCGGCCACGTAAACCGTCTTGATGCCGCGCTGCTTGAGGTATCCGCCCAGGCCGGTGGCGGTCTTGCGGTCGGCTTCCTCGAAGGCGGAGTAGCTGTCGACGCCCTTGTGGAAGCCCTTGCGGATGATGATCTGCGCGGTGGGCAGCTTCAGGTCCTTGTGCAGCGCCGCGTCGTCGGTGCCCTGCACGCAGTGGTCGGGCCAGAGCACCTGGTTGCCGTACGAGAGCTTGATGCTGCTGAACGGCTTCTGGCCGGCATGCGCGCTCGCGAACGACGCATGGCCCTGCGTGTGCCAGTCCTGCGTGACCACGATGTTCTCGAACGAATCGGCCAGCTTGTTGATCACCGGCATCACCTCGGCGCCGCCCTTGACCGGCAGCGTGCCGCCGTCGACGAAGCAGTTCTGCACGTCGATCACGAGCAGCGCGGACCTGCCGTCCGGCTTGAGCTTCGGGGCCGCGAACAGCGTTCCGGCCGCGCCCAGCAGGCCCAGTGCGGCCGTGGACTTCAGAAGGGATCTGCGGTGCGTGTCGTGCATGGCATGTGCTCCGGTGGTTGACGCGAAATGGAGAGAGCCGCGCAGTGCAGCTAGACGCTCAGGTAGGCGCGGCGCACCTCTTCGTTGGCTGCGAGTTCTGCCATGGTGGCGTGGTAGCGGATCTGTCCCTTCTCGAGCACGTAGGCGCGATCGGACACCAGTTCGGCGAAGTGCATGTTCTGCTCCGACAGCAGGATGCTCACGCCCTGCGCCTTGAGCTCCAGGATCATGTTGGCCATCTGCTCGACGATGACCGGGGCCACGCCTTCGGAGGGCTCGTCGAGCAGCACCAGGTAGGGGTTGCCCATGAGCGTGCGCGCCACGGTGAGCATCTGCTGCTCGCCGCCGCTCATGCGGCCGCCCGGGCGGTCGGGCATTTCGCCCAGGTTGGGAAAGAGCTTGAACAGGCGCACGGGCGTCCACAGCGGCGCCTCGCTGCCGTCGGCCCAGCGGCGGGGCGGCTGCTTGCCGACTTCGAGGTTTTCCATCACCGTGAGATCGGTGAACACGCGGCGGTCTTCGGGCACGAAACCCAGGCCGAGCTTCGCCGCGTGATGAGGCTCGCTCTTCGAGATGTCGTGGCCGAGGAAGCTGACGTTGCCCTTGCGCTTGGCGAGCATGCCGATCAGCGTCTTGAGCGTGGTCGACTTGCCGGCGCCATTGCGCCCCATGAGCGCGACGACCTCGCCGCGCCGCACTTCAAGGTCGACGTCGTACAGGATCTGTGCGGCGCCGTACCAGGCGCACAGCGAGTTCGCCTTCAACAGTGTTTCGTGCGCGGTCATCCAATGGCTCCCACTGCCGCGTTCACTTCGGCGGCTTTCTCTGCGATCTTTTCGAATGTCTTGCCGCTGCCGAAATACACCTCCTGCACCTTCGGATGGTCGCGGATCTCGAGCGGCTTGCCCTGCGCGATCAGGCGGCCGCGGGCCAGCACGATCATGCGGTCGGCATACGCGAACACCACGTCCATGCTGTGCTCGGTGAACAGCACGGCCAGGCCGCGCTGGACCACGAGCTCCTTGGTCAGCGCCATGAGCGAGTTGCGCTCCTTCGGCGCCATGCCGGCGGTGGGCTCGTCCATCAGCAGCAGCTTGGGCGCGTTGGCCATCGCGATCGCGAGTTCGACGCGCTTGACGTCGCCGTAGGCGAGCTCGCTGCAGGGCCGGTCGGCCTGCGCCTTCATGCCGACCTGGTCGAGCAGCGCCAGCGCCTCGTCGCGCTTGTGGTCGGCCGCGCGGCGCCACATCGAGAACAGCTTGCCGTCATGCGAGAGCATGGCCATCTGCACGTTCTCGGCGACGGTGAGCGAGGCAAAGGTTTCGGCGATCTGGAAGGTGCGGCCCACGCCCTTGCGCCAGATCTCGCGCGGCTTCTGGCCCACGAGTTCGTGGCCGTCGAACACGATCGAACCCTGGTCGGCCTTGAGCTGGCCGTTGACCATGTTGAAGGTGGTGGACTTGCCGGCGCCGTTCGGGCCGATGAGGGCCAGCAGCTCGCCGGCCTTGAGCTCGAAGCTGATGCCGTCGACGGCTTTGACGCCGCCGAAGGATTTGCCTAGGTTGTCTACTTTGAGAAGGGTCATTTGGCTTTACTCCC
The DNA here is from genome assembly GCF_003951285.1 of Variovorax beijingensis. GTDB lineage: Bacteria > Pseudomonadota > Gammaproteobacteria > Burkholderiales > Burkholderiaceae_C > Variovorax > Variovorax beijingensis. The sequence continues at coordinate 12,587 of NZ_RXFQ01000023.1, forward strand.
TCTCCCTCTGGGAGAGGGTTGGGGTGAGGGCTTTTCTGTCGCTGCCGGGTGATTGCTTCCCGAGACCGGGTCCCCGACAAAAAAAGAACCGCGAAAGAACGAACGACAACCGCCCTTCACGTCCGCTTCTCCTTCAAAGCAACATCCACTTCCGGACGACGACGCCCGCGCAGCCAGCGATCGCTCAACTGCTTCGCAAACCCAGCAATCCCCTGCGGAAACAGCAGCACCAGCAGCAGGATGATCGCCCCCAGCGTCGCCCGCCAATAGTCGGTATTGCGCGCCACCGTGTCATGCAGCCAGCTGAAGGTGACAGCCCCCACCACCGGCCCCGCCAGCGTCTGGATACCGCCCAGCAGCACCATCACCAGCCCGTCGACCGACTTGTCCACACTCAGGCTTTCAGGCGAAATGCTGCCCTTCGAAAAAGCATAGAGCGCCCCGGCCAATCCAGCCGCGGCACCCGCGATGACAAAGGCCGTCCATTGCATGCGCTTGACGTCGATGCCGATCGCATCGGCCCGCAGCACCGAATCGCGCCCCGCGCGCAGTGCGTAGCCGAACGGCGAGAACAGCACGCGGCGCAGCATCAGGATGCCCGCCGCCACCAGCACCAGCGTGAGCCAGTAATAAGTGCGCTTGTCCGACAGCCACTCCGAAGGCCAGACGCCGGTGAGGCCGTTGCTGCCGCCGGTGAACGAATCCCACTGGTAGACCACGGCCCAGGTGATCTGCGCGAAGGCCAGCGTGAGCATCGCCAGGTACACGCCCGAGAGCCGCACCGCGAACCAGCCGTAGACGAACGCGCCGATGGCGGCGACCAGCGGCGCGACGATGAGCGCAAGCTCCATCGGCATGCCGCTCGCGCGCACCAGCAGGGCGGCGCCATAGGCCCCGAGCCCGAAGTAGGCCGCATGGCCGAACGAATGCATGCCGGCCGGGCCCATGATGAAGTGCAGGCTGGCCGCGAACAGCGCCGCGATCAGCAGGTCGATCATCAGCACCGTGGTGTAGGGCGAATCGGCGGTGAGCAGCGGCATCGCCATGAGCGCCACGCCGAGCGCGGCGACGAGCCACAGGTAGCCCTTGCTCGCGCGCCGCAGCGGTTCTTCCTGCATGCCCACGTAGCGGCTGGGTGCCTGCGGGCGGCCGAGCAGGCCCCAGGGGCGCCACACCAGCACGACGGCCATCACGATGAAATCGACCACCAGCGTGAGCTTGGAGAACGACACGCTGTAGCCGAAGATATCGACCACGCCGAGCCAGATGCAGACCGCCTTGATCTCGGACAGCAGCAGCGCCGCCACATAGGCGCCGGGGATCGAGCCCATGCCGCCCACCACCACCACCACGAAGGCCGCGCCGATGGTGTTGAGGTCCATGGCCAGCGTGGCCGGCTCGCGCGGCAGCTGCAGCGCGCCGCCCAATGCCGCGAGCGTGGCGCCCAGTGCGAACACGGCGGTGAACAGCCAGGCCTGGTTCACGCCCAGTGCACTGACCATCTCGCGGTCCTGCGTGGCGGCGCGCACCAGCGTGCCCCAGCGGGTGCGCGTGAGCAGCAGCCACATGAGGCCGAGCACCACCGGACCGACGACGATCAGGAACAGGTCGTAGGTCGGAAACTGCCGGCCCAGGATGTCGACCGAGCCCGACAGGCCCGGCGCGCGCGGGCCGAGCAGCTCGTCCGGCCCCCAGACATAGAGCACCGCGTCCTTGATGACGAGCACCAGCGCAAAGGTGGCCAGCAGCTGGAACAGCTCGGGCGACTTGTAGATGCGGCGCAGCAGCACCATTTCGATCAGCGCGCCGATCACGCCCACCGCCAGCGCGGCAATCAGCACGGCCGGCCAGAAGCCGAGCGTGCCGAGCTTCTCGACCAGCGTGTAGGCAAGGTAGATGCCCACCATGAAGAACGAGCCATGCGCAAAGTTGACGATGCGCGTGACGCCGAAGATCAACGAAAGGCCGGCCCCCACGAGGAACAGCGACGAAGCCGACGACAGCCCGGTGAGGAACTGAAGCAGCAGGGACGAGAGGCTCATGGGTGCAAGCGTTCCGAGGAAAAAAGAAGGTCAGTCTGCGGCGCGCGATTTCTTCACGTCGGCGGCGCTCGGCTGGAACTTGGCGCCGTCGAAGTAGGTGTAGTCGACCATCACGCCCTTGCCGTTCTCGTTCTTCGTCTTGCCGACGAAGGCGCCCATGGTCGACTGGTGGTCTTCGGCGCGGTAGCTGATCTTGCCGAACGGGGTGTCGACCTGCAGGCCCTTGAAGGCGGCGACGAGTTTCGGCGTCTCGGTGCTCTTGGCCTTCTCGATGCCGGCCGCCACCGACTTGATCATGCTGTAGCCCACCACCGAGCCCAGGCGCGGGTAGTCCTTGTACTTGCCGTGGTAGGCGAGGAAGAAGGCCTTGTGCTCGGGCGTCTGGATACCGTACCAGGGGTAGCCGGTCACGATCCAGCCGTTGGGCGTCTCGTCCTTGAGCGGGTCGAGGTACTCGGGCTCGCCGGTCAGAACGCTCACCACCGTGCGGTCCTTGAACAGGCCACGGGTGTTGCCTTCGCGCACGAACTTGGAAAGGTCGGCGCCGAACAGCACGTTGAAGACCGCATCGGGCTTGGCGTCGGCCAGCGCCTGCACCACGGCCCCGGCATCGACCTTGCCGAGCGGCGGCGCCTGCTCGGCGACGAACTCGACGTCGGGCTGCGCGGCCTTCAGGAGCGTCTTGAACGCGGCCACGGCCGACTGGCCGTATTCGTAGTTGGGATACACGACGGCCCAGCGCTTCTTCTTGAGCTTGGCCGCCTCGGGCACCAGCATCGCGGCCTGCATGTAGGTGCCGGGGCGCAGGCGGAAGGTGTATTCGTTGCCGCCCTGCCAGGTCATCTTGTCGGTCAGCGGCTCGCCGGCCAGGAAGAAGATCTTCTTCTGCTTGGCGAAGTCGGCCACGGCCAGGCCGGTGTTCGAGAGGAAGGTGCCGGTGAGCACGTCGATCTTCTCGCGCGCCACCAGCTCCTCGGCCACGCGCACGGCGTCGCCCGGGTTGGCGTTGTCGTCGCGCGTGATGAGCTCGACCTTGCGGCCGTTGACCCCGCCCTTGGCGTTGATCTCTTCCACGGCCAGCTCCATGCCCTTCTTGTAGGGCTCGAGGAAGGCGGGCTGGGCCTTGTAGCTGTTGACCTCGCCGATCTTGATCACGCCCTGGGCATGGGCAGGAACGAGGGCGGCGGCCAGCGTGGCAACGGCCGCGGCGCTGAAGACGTGACGCAATGGGTTCATGGGGAAACTCCTTGGGATCGAAAAAGAGAGAACAAAAAAGAAACGACTTGGAAACGGAGGCCGTGGATTCAGCGCAGCCCGTCCTCGCCCTTGATCTCGCTGGCCTGCAGCCCGCCGATGCGCGGCAGCGGGCGGCCGCTGTCGGTGACGGCCACGGCCACCACGATCTCGTTGGCGCGCGGCGCGTCGGACACGCGCGCCTCGACGGCGTCGAAGTGGCTGCGCACGAAGGCCGCATCCTTGTGGCCGAGCGGCACGTCGATGGCCGTGCCGAGGGTGCCGCGCTTCTTGGCCGAGGGCACCAGCGCCGCGCCCTTTTCGACGGCCACGCGCAGCGGCGCGCCGAGCTTGGGATGCAGGATGGCGGCGGCATGCTCGAGCTCGCCGTTCTCGCCGACGATCGCGGCCTTGCCGTAGCTCTGCGCCTGGCCCGGCTCGATGCCCAGCGCCTTCACGGCCTTCTGGCCGAGCAGCGCGCCAAGTTCTTCGCCGATGGCGATCAGCTCGTCCAGGTTCTCGCTGAAGCGGCCCGCGTAGGGGTTCTCGATCACCGCGATGGCGACGGCGCGGCGCGTGGGCGGCGTGATGTCCCGGCCCATTTCCTTGCGGGTTTCGTCGACCTGGATGACGAGCTTGCGGATGTTGGCAGTCATGTCTTGTATTCCTTCGTGTCTCTTGTTCAGGTCAGCGCAGGCCGTCCCATTTGCTGATGTCCTTGGCGAGCAGGCCGCCCACGCGCGCATGCACGCGGTAGCCCGTGCTCATCGCGAGGATGAAGACGATCTCGTCGGCCGCCGGTGCGCCGGGCACGCGCACCTCGATGGCGTCGAACTGGCCGCGCACGTAGCTGGCGTTGATGTTGGTGAGCGGCACGTCGAGCGCGGCGCCGGGCGGGCCGACCTTCTTGGTCGAGGGCACGATCGACAGCGCATTGCCGGGCTGGCCGGTCTTCTCTTCCGCCTTGCCCGCCGTGTAGGCCGCGCGGCTGCCCTTCCAGCCGAGCAGCTCGCGCATCGCGTAGCCGCCGGGCACGTGCCAGAGCGCGCCGTGCTCGAGCTCGCCGGCGGCGCCGACGATGGCGCCCTTGCCGTAGGTGGCGATCTGCTCGAGCGGCACGTCCATGGCGGCGTGCAGCCTGTGCGCCATGTCGACGCCCACCGGGTCGAGCAGCGCCATCATCGGCAGGATGTCGGGCTCGTAGCGGCCCGCAAAGGGATTGGTCAGCACCGCGCCGATGGCACCGCGCACCAGCGGCGTCGCGGCGCGCGGTCCGAACTCGTGGTGGATGTGCTCGACATGGGTGAAGACGCGGCGTATATCGATCATGAAAAGGAACCTTGCTTTTCGTTAAGCAAATACTGAACCAACTGCATCGGACGGCGCCCTGGACAGCGCCTTCGAGCATAAGGGCTCGACAAGTCGCCACTGCCCCTGGCAAACGAGCAGAGCGGCCCAGACGAGCCCCTCTTCCTGCAGCACTTTCGCGCACACGGCGCCGGCATCGAGCGCGCTTTTCACCAGCGCGGGCGAAAGCGGCGGCACGTCGACCGTGACGGGGATGTCGCCCAGGTCGCTATCGTCCTTGCATTCGCTGGCGGGGCGGCGCCCGATGGCCGCATCGTCCACGTCGACGGCATTGGCAATCACGGTGGCGGCGGCATCGGCCTCGGCCGCGGTGGCGGCCAGAACCGTCACGCTGTCGGCAATGCCCAATGAAAAGCTGCGCCCGCGCCAGCCGCTGGTGGCCACGCCGCGTGCGGGCTGCGCGGCGCCGATCTCGAACTGGCCGTCGGTGGTGAGGATGCCGCTTTCGCCATCCACATGATTGCGCCAGTCGAAGCGTGCGAGGTCGGCGTAGACGCCCACGCGCGCCGACTGGCCCGGCGCGAGGTGCAGCGCGATGTCGCCGCCGTTGTTGATCCAGGCGCGCTCGATGCCGGGGCGGTCGTAGAACGCGATCAGCTCCTGCGCCACCGAGCCGGCCACCGCCGCCATCGGCGTGATGAACATCGGCGAGAACGCCGCGCAGGCATCCCACATGCGCCGGGCGACCACGCCGCGCGGACGCACGCCGTCGGTCACCGGCAGGCGCAGCAGCGGCAGTTCGCGCACCAGTTCGTCCAGCACATGGCCGAAGCGCGCCCAGGCCGCGTCGTGCGCGGCGGCGACCGCGTACGGGTCGCCATGCGCCTCGGCCACGATGTCGATCGGGCCGTGGTTGAAGTGCCAGCGGTTCTTGTCGAGCGCGGCGCGTTGGGCGGCCATGGCTCAGCCCAGCATGGGTGGGTGGCCGAGCGGCCACGGATTGGCGTCGTCCATCACGACCCACTGCCGCGCCAGCGGTGCGCCGTCTTCCTGCCACGCGCCGCGCGCAAGCGCCTGCTCGAGCGGGAAGATGTGCTCCATGTGGCCGCCGAGCGCTTCGTAGTCGTCACGCCGCATGCTGAACTCGATGGGCGCCACGATGGCCGGCGTGGGCACGGTGCCAAAGCTGTTGTCGGGCATGCGCATGACGTCCGCCATCACGGTGATGCCGCCGCCGGGCCACACATAGGCCGGCGCGCCGCCGCAGGTCACGTTGACGAGCGCACGCTTGATGGCGCGCGTGAGCAGCACCGGGTTCTCGGTGACGCCGGCGCGCAAGGACCCGCCCGCACCACCGAGGAACAGCACGGTGCACAGCGATGGTTCGCAGTTCTCGCCGATGCGCTCGACGATGCGGCGCACCTCGGGCGGCATGGGCTGCTCGACCGGCTTGAGCGCCTCGTCGAGCACATACCACTGCGCATGCTCGCCGGTGGTCGAGGTCATCAACAGGCGCAGGCCCGGCCGCGCCACGCCCTCTTCCCAGCCCTCGATGATCGAGAGCGGATCGGCGATGTCGGTGCCGCCCCAGCCGTTGCCCGGGTTCGCCACCTGGAAATAGCGCCCCGGCGTGGACTTGCGCCCCAGCATCTGGATGCCCGAAGGCGCCATGTCGAGGCAGCGCCCGGCCTGGTGCTCCGTGAGCACGCCGGTGATGTGGTCGTCGACCACCACCACCTCGTCGGCCACGCCCGCGAACTGGCGCGCGAAGATGCCCACGGCCGCCGAGCCGCAGCCCACGCGCATGCGCTGCTCCTCCACGCCATTGACGATGGGCGCCCTGCCCGCCTGGATGACGAGCGTGGAGCCGCCGTCGATGGTGCACTCGACCGCCTTCTTGTTGCCCAGCAGCTGCATCAGCTCGGCCGTCATGCGGCCTTCCTTCTTGCTGCCGCCGGTGAGGTGGTGCACGCCGCCCAGGGACAGCATCTGCGAGCCGTACTCGGCCGTGGTGACATGGCCGACCACCTCGCCCCTGTAGCGCACGTTGGCCTGCTCGGAGCCGAGGAAGCGGTCGGTGTCGATCTTCACCTTGAAGCTGCAGTAGCTGAAGATGCCTTCGGTGACCACGGTGACCATGTCGACGCCCTGGGCCTTGGAGGCGACGATGAAGGGGGCGGGCTTGTAGTCGGGATAGGTGGTGGACGAGCCCACGCCGGTCACGAAGACTTCGTCGGCGTGCAGCAGGTCGCCGTTCCAGTCGGGCGCGCCTCCCTCCGCCTTCTCGGCGGCGGGACGGTCGAAGGGCACCAGCACGGCGGCCTCGCTCGCGATCTCGCGGCGCAGCAGCAGCACCGGGTCGACGCGCACCAGCACGCCCTCCTTGTTCGCATAGCGGTCGCAGGCGCCGGTGCGGCCTTCGGAGATCTGGCACAGCACCGGGCAGGCGTTGCATTCGACCTTGGCCGTGCTCATGCGTTCGTTGCGCGGGGGCGCTTTGCCGAAAGCGCCGGCCACCGGCATGTCCATGCCGGGCAGTCCGTCTGTCTTGGTGTGTTCTGTCATCGGGGCGATCTCGTAGGGCGTGTGCGGGTCGGGCGCGGGGAAACTCGGTCAGCGGAGGGTTGCAACAAACGTGCCGCCTGCCCGCTTGTGCGCCGCCTTCCGTTTGTGTAGCATTCCCTACACTTTCATGTTGCGTTCACTACATTAGAGGTCAATGTAGCAAACAGGCCCGATGCTTGCAATGGTGTTTTCTCGCGGTGTTCATCGGGGTTTTTCCGACCAACGACAATGGAGGGTTCGCAGCCGGCCGGCGGCTGCATGCCCCACAGGCGTGCACTCCGGCTCAGCCACCTTCCACTGTTCCAACCAACTCTTGAGTTCCGTATGAGTGCTTTCAGCGAAGAACGCGTCCTGAGCGTCCACCACTGGACCGACCGCCTGTTCACCTTCACCACCACGCGCGACCCGGCGCTGCGCTTCTCGAACGGCCATTTCACGATGATCGGCCTGAAGGTCAACAACAAGCCCCTGCTGCGCGCCTACAGCATCGTGAGCCCGAACTACGAGGAGCATCTCGAGTTCCTGAGCATCAAGGTGGAAGAAGGCCCGCTCACCTCCAAGCTGCAGCACATCCAGGTGGGCGACACCATCATCGTGGGCCGCAAGCCCACCGGCACGCTGCTGATCGACTACACGCTGCCCGGCAAGCGCCTGTACCTGTTCGGCACCGGCACGGGCCTCGCACCATTCATGAGCATCATCCGCGACCCGGACACTTACGAGAAGTTCGAGCAGGTCATCCTGGTGCACGGCGTGCGCCAGGTCGACGAGCTGGCCTACCACGACCTCGTGACCGACCACCTGCCCAAGCACGAGTTCCTGGGCGAGATGGTCGAGAAGCAGCTGCTCTACTACCCGACGGTCACGCGCGAGGAATTCCGCAACCAGGGCCGTATCACCGACCTCATCGAGACCAACAAGCTCACCGACGACCTCGGCCTGCCACCGATCAACCCGGTGGAAGACCGCGTGATGCTGTGCGGCAGCCCGGGCCTGCTGGTGGACCTGAAGCACATCCTGGAGAAGCGCGGGTTCAAGGAAGGCAACACTTCGACGCCGGGCGACTTCGTCGTCGAACGCGCGTTCGCAGAAAAGTAATGTTGACCCTCCGGCTTTTCACTCGCTTCGCTCGTGTAACTCCACCCCCCGAGGGGGAGGCGCGGTCCGCCTTGGGGCGGCCCGGCGGCGGCCGCCCGTGATGGAACGCAAGCCCGCTGCCACCAAGCCCCAGCGCCGCACCGGCGTGCGCGAGGCCGCGGCGCAGGCCACGCGCGACAGCATCCTGAAGTCGGCGACCAAGGTATTCGCGAAGTACGGCTACGACGGCGGCAGCGTGGAGAAGATCTCCAAGGCGGCCAAGTCGTACGACCGCATGATCTACTACTACTTCGGCAGCAAGGAAGGCCTCTTCATTGCCGTGCTCGAAGGCATCTACAAGCGCATGGACGACGCCGAGGCCGCCATTGCGCTGGACGCCTCGCGGCCCGTGGAGGCGCTCACCGAGGTCATCCGCTTCGTGCTGGGCTACTACCGCAAGAACCCCGAGTTCGTGACGCTCCTGAACACCGAGAACCTGCACAAGGGCCGGCACATCTCGAAGTCGCTGCGGGCGCGCGAATACTCGTCGCGGGCGGTGGCGATCATTGCCGAGATCCTTGCCAGCGGCGCGGCCCAGGGCCTGTTCCGCCGCGACCTGATCGCGCGCGACATCTACCTGCTGATCGCGTCCACCGGCTACTTCTACACCTCCAACCGGCACACGCTCACGGCCTTCCTCGGCGAGCCGCTGGAATCGCCCGAGGCGATCACGCACTGGGAAGACTTCGTGATCGAGACCGTGCTGCGCACCGTGCGCGCGGACGAGGCGCAAGACACAAACATCCCACCCCACGAGGACACCACGAAATGGCAGAAATCGCAGCCGGCGCAAAGTCGGGCAAGGTCGTCATCAAGAACATAGGGCTGCTGCTCTCGGGCGACATCGACAAGCCCATCCTGGACGCCGACACCATCGTGGTGAACGACGGCCTGATCGTGGCGGTCGGCAAGGAAAAGGACTGCGACCTCGAAGGCGCGCAGACCGTCATCGACGCGAAGAAGACCTGCGTGGCGCCCGGCCTGATCGACAGCCACGTGCACCCGGTGTTCGGCGACTGGACGCCGCGCCAGGGGCAGATCGGCTGGATCGACTCCACCATGCACGGCGGCGTCACCACCATGATCTCGGCCGGCGAGGTGCACCTGCCTGGACGGCCCAAGGACATCGTGGGCCTGAAGGCGCTGGCCATCACCGCGCAGCGCGCCTTCGACAACTTCCGCCCCGGCGGCGTGAAGGTGCTGGCCGGCGCGCCGGTGATCGAGAAGGGCATGGTCGAGAGCGACTTCAAGGAACTCGCCGACGCCGGCGTGGGCCTGCTCGGCGAAGTGGGCCTGGGCTCGGTGAAGGCCGGCTACGAGGCCAAGGAAATGGTGGCCTGGGCGCGCAAGTACGGCATCCAGAGCACGATCCACACGGGCGGCCCGTCGATCCCGGGCTCGGGCCTGATCGACAAGGACGTGGTGCTCGAGGCCGACGCCGACATCATCGGCCACATCAACGGCGGCCACACCTCGCTGCCCGAGGCGCATGTGTGCGAGCTGTGCGAGAAGAGCTCGCGCGCGATCGAGATCGTGCACAACGGCAACGAGCGCGTCGCCATCGCGGCAGCCAAGGCCGCGCTCGAACTCAAATGCCCGCACCGCGTGATCCTCGGCACCGACGGGCCCGCGGGCTCGGGCGTGCAGCCGCTGGGCATCCTGCGCATGGTGGCCATGCTGTCGTCCATTGCAAACATTCCGGCCGAGCTGGTGTTCTGCTTTGCCACGGGCAACACGGCGAAGATCCGCAAGCTCAACTGCGGGCTGGTCGAGGTGGGCCGCGACGCCGACTTCGTCTTCATGGACCGCGCGCAGCACTCGCCCGCGCCGGGCCTGCTCGAGAGCGTGCAGCTCGGCGACATCCCGGGCGTGGGCATGGTGATGATCGACGGCATCGTGCGCTGCGGCCGCAGCCGCAACACGCCGCCCGCGACCGAGATTCCGGTCGTGGTGTCGGCGGCGCACTGAGGCGCCTTCGGCTCAGGGGCTGCGCCGCGACTTGAAGACGAGGTGCCGCGCTGCCAGGAAGTTGACCGCCAGCCCCGCGCAGCTGCCGGCCGCAACGCCGAGCGCCGGCACCCAGGGGCCTTCGAGCCAGTGCAGCACCAGCACATAGGCGCCGTAGTTGACGACCGCGCCGCCCAGCATGGTGACCAGATAGCCGAGGTACTCGGGCACGATCGGCTTCGCCGCGCCCGAGGAGCGCCGCGCCGCGAAGGTGTAGCGCCGGTTCAGCGCCCAGGTGGCCGTGGCGGCGGCCAGGAAAGACAGCACCCGCGCGCCGTACCAGCCCAGCAGCGGCGCCGCAAGGTACAGCACGGCCACGTCGACCACGAATCCCGCCGCGCCGACGACGGCGAACGCCAGGAACTCGCGGCCCGCCCTCATGGCTTGCGGCGGAACTGCCCGACGCCGGGTATCGCGAGGTAGCGCAGCCGCTTGGCCTCGCGGCGGGCAAGCCGGATGGCGTGCATCACGACGCCGCAGACCATCGACAGCATGGCGGCCAGCATGGCGCCCGTCGCCAGCACCGCCGTGGGGAGCCTAGGCACCAGGCCGGTGTGCAGGTAGGTGAGCAGCAGCGGAATGGCCAGCGCGATCGCGCCCGCCGCGAGCACTGCCGCCATGATCGAGAAGAACTGCAGCGGCCGCTCGCTGATGAACAGCTTGCAGATGGTCTTCAGGATGCGCCAGCCGTCGCGGTAGGTCGAGAGCTTGCTGTGCGAGCCTTCGGGCCGCGTGCTGTAGGCGGTGTCGAACTCGGCGTGGGGCATGCGCAGCTCGAGCGCGTGCACCGTGAGCTCGGTCTCGATCTCGAAGCCGTGGGAAAGGGCCGGAAACGACTTGGCATAGCGGCGCGAGAACACGCGGTAGCCCGAGAGCATGTCGGTCAGGCCGCCGCCGAAGAGCTGCGCCACGGCGCCCGTGAGCAGCCGGTTGCCGAAGCGGTGGCCGGCGCGGTAGGTGAGCGCGTCCTGCCCGTCGTCGACGCGGCAGCCGACCACCATGTCGAGGTTGCGCTCCACCAGTGCGTCCACCAGCCGGCGCGCGCTGGCGACGTCGTAGGTGGCGTCTCCGTCGACCGTCACGTACACGTCGGCCTCGACGTCGGCGAACATGCGCCGCACGACGTTGCCCTTGCCCGGCGCCGCCACGTGCGTCACCGTGGCGCCGCTCGCGCGTGCGATGGCGGCCGTGTCGTCGGTCGAGTTGTTGTCGAAGACGTGGATCTCGGCTTCGGGCAGCGCCGCGCGGAATTGCGCGACCACCTGCGCGATCGACAGCGCCTCGTTGTAGCAGGGGATCACCGCCGCGATGCGGATCGGGGCGCGGGCGGCAGCGGATGGGTTGTCGTCGGTCATGGTGCGGTCGAGAGAATGCGGTAGACCCGGCCACCGTCTTTTTCGTACAGCAGGGCGAAATGCTCGTCGAAGCCGGGCCGGGTGGCCAGCGTGGGCACCATCGACGCCGGCATGACGATGGCCGTGAATCCCTTTGCGGCCAGCTTGCGCGCCATGTCGCCGGGAAGCAGCAGCAGGAAATCGCGGTAGCGCCACGGGCCGAGCGTATCGCCCCAGATCGGATTGGGCCCGTAGTAGATCGCCTCGTTCAGCGCGATCTGGTAGACGCGCCCGTTGGCATGCTGGCGCAGGTAGTCCATGGCGGCATAGCCCGGCACGTGCTGGCGCAGGAAGGCTTCGCGGGTTTCGGGCGTGGGCGAGATCATCGCCACCTTGCCGGCGGTCTGCCCCAGCGACACCGCGGCCAGCGCGGCCAGCAGCAGCACGACGATCCAGTCGCCGGCAAGGCCCAGGCGACCGGCGGGCGCGGCAGCGGCGGGCGCGGCCTCTGCCGGCCCGCCCCGGGCTCCGAATGCGCGGCGCACGCCCGCGGCGATCCAGCCGAACAGCACCTGCCAGCCGATGGCCGCCATCAGCGCGAGCAGCGGAAACGAGGCCGTGAGGTAGCGCGGATAGCGCGAGGTCAGGAGCCACACGGCCACCGAATAGAAGCAGAACCAGCCCGCGGCGCGCAGGGCCGCCGAGCGCTTCCACAGCAGGCTGAACGGCGCCAGGAACACGGCCCAGATCAGCGCGTTGGGCCGCGCTGCATGGTCGCGCACGTCGGCCACCTGCTGTACGTAGTCGGCCGGGATCCAGTCGGTGAAGCCGAACACGCGCGCGCCGATGGGGTTGAACGGATCGCCGGTCATGACCGCGTTGCGCGCGTACCAGTACACGCACGGGACCAGGAAGCAGAGCAGCGCCAGCGCCCAGGCCCTGGGCCGGCGCTCGTGCCAGACGACGAACAGCGCCACCAGCGGCAGGAAGGTCAGCGCCTGGTACTTCGAACCCGCAGCCACCCCAAGGCAGAACGCCGCCAGCCCGAGCCAGCGCGTGCCGCCCTGCAGCGGCTCTGATTCACGCCACCACCACAGCGCCACGCAGGCGCTGAGCACGAAGAGCGCCACGCCCATGTCGATCAGCGCATTCGAATAATCGCCGATGCCGATCCAGATGGCCGCGCCGATGCAGGCCGTGAGCCGGTTGGCGTGCTGGATGCCGAGGCGGTAGACCATCACCGCCGAAAGCGCGCCGGCCAGCGCATTGAGAAAGTGCGGCAGCACGTCGTCGCCCACCTGCAGCGCGGCCGCATACAGCAGGTTGTAGTTGTAGGGGAACCAGGGGTAGCGCAGCCACTCGTGGATGCCCAGCGAGCCCTGCTGCGCCACCTGCCGCGCATAGGGCAGGTGGTACATCAGCTCGTCGAAGGCGGCGGGCGGCGCGAGCGGCGCGACCAGCGCCGGTAGCGCCACCAGGGCCAGCGCGATGGCGGCGATCCTTTCGGCGCGGGTCCATGGCGCGGCTGCGGCACCGGCGGCGCGCAGCGCCCGCACTTCGCGCCACCAGGGCCGCAGCTGCAGCGCGGCCGCCAGCACGCCGGCGGCGATCAGCGCCACGGTGGCGCCCGGCTTGAACGCGCCGAAGATCGCGAGCAGCTGGAAGGCGCAAATGAACAGGCCCACGCCCAGGGCCGCCGCCATGGCCGCCTCGAGCCAGGCGTCCCGGCGCGGCGGCGGCGCAAGGCGCGCCAGCAGCGCGCGCCCGAAACCCCAGCAGCCAAGGACAAAGACCGCCAATGCCGCGTAGTGCGCGGCAGCAAACATCAGCTTCTGAATAACAACTCCCGATGCCGGTCGGCCACGCCGGCCGGCAGGTTCAAAGGTTCGGCGCCAGCAGGCGCTCGAGTTCGGATTCGCTGGTCCGGCGTCGCGCCGCCTGGTCCTGCAACTGGTCGTGCCCGATCTTGCCGACGTTGAAGTACGTCGACTCGGGATGGCTCAGGTAGAAGCCGCTCACGCTGGCGGCGGGCATCATAGCGAGGCTTTCGGTCAGCGTCATGCCAATGTCCGCGCAACCCAGAAGGTCGAACATCGGGCGCTTCACGCTGTGGTCGGGGCAGGCCGGGTAGCCGGGCGCGGGACGGATGCCGCGGTATTTCTCGGCGATCATGTCCTCGTTGCTGAGGCTCTCGTCGGGCGCATAGCCCCAGAGGTCGGTGCGCACGCGGTGGTGCAGCGATTCGGCAAAGGCCTCGGCCAGCCGGTCGGCCAGCGCCTTGAGCATGATGGCGGAGTAGTCGTCGAGGTCGTCGATGAAGTACTTCTCCTTCTTCTCGACGCCCAGCCCCGCCGTCACCGCGAACACGCCCACGTAGTCTGCGAGGCCGCTGTCCTTCGGCGCGACGAAGTCGGCCAGGCAGCGGCTCGGGCGCATCACACCCTCGATCACCTGCTTCTCGGTCTGCTGTCGCATGCCGTACCAGGTGAGCGCGACTTCGCTGCGCGTCTCGTCGGTGTAGAGCTCGATGTCGTCGTCGTTCACCGTGTTGGCGGGCCAGAAGCCGACCACGCCGCTCGCGCTGAGCCAGCGCCCCTCGATCAGGCGCTTGAGCATGCGCTGGCCGTCGGCGTACACGCGCACGGCCTCGGTGCCGACGATCTCGTCCTTCAGGATGGCCGGGAACGGGCCCGCGAGGTCCCAGGTCTGGAAGAACGGGCCCCAGTCGATGTACTTGGCGAGCTCGGTCAGGTCGAAGTTCCTGAACAGGCGCCGGCCGATGAACTTGGGCACGGGCGGCGTGTAGGCCGACCAGTCGACCGGCGTCTTGTTGGCGCGCGCCTTGGCGAGCGGCCACATCGGCACCTGCTTCTTGTTGGCGTGCTGCGTGCGCACCTTCTCGTAGTCGGCGTTGATCTCGTCGATGTACGCGGTGGCCTGGTCGGAGAGCAGCGACTGCGCCACGCTCACGCTGCGGGAAGCATCGGGCACGTAGACCACCGGGCCTTCGTAGTGCGGCGCGATCTTCACGGCGGTGTGCACGCGGCTGGTGGTGGCGCCGCCGATCAGAAGCGGAATCTTCCGGATGCGGAAGTGGTCGTCCTTCTGCATCTCGCCGGCCACGTACTGCATTTCTTCCAGGCTCGGCGTGATGAGGCCGGAGAGACCCACGATGTCCGCGCCCTCGACCTTCGCCTTGGCCAGGATCTCGTGGCACGGGACCATCACGCCCATGTTCACCACCTCGAAGTTGTTGCACTGGAGCACGACGGTGACGATGTTCTTGCCGATGTCGTGCACGTCGCCCTTGACGGTGGCGATGATGATCTTGCCCTTGGTGCGCACGTCGCGGCCCGCGGCCTCGTCCTGGCGCTTCTCTTCCTCGATGTAGGGAATGAGGTGGGCCACGGCCGACTTCATCACGCGCGCCGACTTCACCACCTGCGGCAGGAACATCTTGCCCTGGCCGAACAGGTCGCCCACGATGTTCATGCCGTCCATCAGCGGCCCTTCGATCACGTGCAGCGGGCGGCCGCCCTTGGCGAGGATCTGCCGGTAGGCCTCCTCGGTGTCCTCGACGATGAAGTCGGTGATGCCGTGCACCATCGCGTGCGAGAGGCGCTGGTTGACGTGCACCGGATGCTCCGGCGTGCCGCGCCATTCGAGCTTCTTGCTGTCGTCCTTGGCGCCGCTCTTGGCGGTCTCGGCCACTTCGACGAGGCGCTCCCCTGCATCGGGGCGCCGGTTCAGCACCACGTCTTCCACGCGCTCGCGCAGGGTCGGCTCGAGATCGTCGTACACGCCCACCATGCCGGCGTTGACGATGCCCATGTCCATGCCCGCCTGGATCGCGTGGTACAGGAACACGGTGTGGATGGCTTCGCGCACCGGGTCGTTGCCGCGGAAGCTGAAGCTCACGTTGCTCACGCCGCCCGACACCTTGGCGCCCGGCAGGTTCTGCTTGATCCAGCGCACGGCGTTGATGAAGTCGACCGCGTAGTTGTCGTGCTCCTCGATGCCGGTGGCAATCGCGAAGATGTTGGGGTCGAAGATGATGTCCTCGGGCGGAAAGCCCACCTCGTCCACCAGGATGCGGTAGGCGCGCTCGCAGATCTCGATCTTGCGCTCGTAGGTGTCGGCCTGGCCCTTCTCGTCGAAGGCCATCACCACCGCGGCGGCGCCGTAGCGCCTCACGAGCTTGGCCTCGTGCTTGAACTTGTCGACCCCCTCCTTCATGGAGATGGAGTTGACGATGCCCTTGCCCTGGATGCAGCGCAGGCCCGCCTCGATCACTTCCCACTTGGAGCTGTCGACCATCACCGGCACGCGCGCGATGTCGGGCTCGCTGGCGATCAGGTTCAAAAAGCGCACCATCGCGGCCTTGCTGTCCAGCATGGCCTCGTCCATGTTGATGTCGATCACCTGCGCACCGTTTTCGACCTGCTGGCGCGCCACGGCCAGTGCGTCCTCGAACTGGCCGTTCAGGATCATCCGCGCAAAGGCCTTGGAGCCGGTGACGTTGGTGCGCTCGCCGATGTTGACGAACAGCGACCCGGCATCGATGGCCACCGGTTCGAGGCCGGACAGCTTCATCGGGGGGACGCGGGGCGTGGGAACTTCGCTCATGGGGGCTCACCTGGGCAGGAAAAAACGTCAGGTGAGCGTCGTTTGCGGCTTGCGCCCCGACCGGCGGGGCGCCTTCCAAGCCTGACGGCGGGCCTCTTGATGCGGGCCGCCGCTGCAACGCTCCTTGGAAGGGAGCGCAATTTTACCGGCTGCGGCAAGGGCCGCGGCCGCCAGGGGCGTTCAGGCCCCCTGCCCGGCCGCCGCGGCGGGCCCCGCGGGCGCGGCCGACGCCGGCAGTCCGAACACGCGGTCGAAGCCCCAGTTGAAGACGAAGGTGTAGACCAGGAAGAACACCACCAGGCCCAGGTCCATCACCAGCGCCTGCCACAGCGTCACGCCCAGCCCCCAGGCGAACAGCGGCACCAGCACCGCGATCAGCCCGCCCTCGAAGCCGACCGCATGCGCCATGCGCCGGCGCAGGCTGCGCCCGCGCACCGCCTGGCGCGACTCCCAGCGCTCGAACAGGGCGTTGAAGACCAGGTTCCAGATCACGGCGATGACCGAGGCGGCCACCGCCAGCATCCCGGAGTGGCCGAGCCCGGCGTCGGTCATCAGCGCCAGGCCGGCACTGGCGGCCACGATGGCGATCCCTTCGTAAAGGGTGATGTAGACGACGCGGCGCTGGAACCCCTGCATGACTGTTTCCTCTGCGGATGAAGACGATGGCTGGACTTTATTTGCTGTTTGCTGATATAAAAAGTCAACTTATTTCAGTTTTATTGATAGATCGGCGCAGCAGATGGCTTTCTCCAGCGACAACGTCGAAGTCTTTCTGGCCGTGATCGACCACGGCTCCTTCTCGGCCGCGGCGCGTGCGCTGCGCAAGGTGCCCTCGGCCGTCAGCATGGCCATTGCCAACCTCGAGGCCGAACTGGCCCTGCCCCTGTTCGACCGCAGCGGCCGCGAGCCGCAGCCCACCGCCGCCGCCCGCTCGCTCGAACCCCAGGCGCGGCTGCTGGCGGCCCAGCTGAAGCAGCTTCAGGTGCAGGCCCTGGCGCTCACGCAGGGCCTGGAAAACCGCCTCACGCTGGCCATTGCGCCCGAGCTGCTGGCGGCCCCCTGGAGCGGGCCGCTGGCCGCGCTGGCCGAGGAATATCCGCTGCTGCAGGTCGAGGTGCTGGCCGCGCCGCAGGCCGACGCGTTGGCATTGCTGCACAGCGGCCGCGCGCAGCTGGCGCTGGTGTTCGAGCGCCCGAGCCTCGACGGGCGCGAGGGGTTTCAGGAAGTCGGCAGCGACACCATGGTCGCCGTGATGGCGCCCGGCCACCCCGTGCTGCTTGCGGCCGCCGGCGAGCGGCTGCGCGAGGAGCACCTCACGAACACCCGGCAGATCGTGGTGGCGGGGCGCGACCTGGCCACCAGCGACCCGCGCTTCGTGTTCGCGCGCCACGTCTGGCGCACCGACAACGCGCTGGCCGCGCTGAGCCTGATCACGGCCGGACTCGGCTGGGGCTGGCTGCCGCGCAATTTCGCCAGGCCGCACGTGGCCGCCGGCGCGCTGGTCGAGATTCCGTTCGAGAACCTCAGCAACGGGCTCGACCTGTGGGTCGACGTGGTGTGGTCGCGCGAGCGGCCGCTGGGGCTGGGGGCGCAGCGCTTCGTGGCGCTGATTGCGCGCGACCGGCAGGCCGCGGCTGGGATTCCTCCAGCCGAGAATCCGCGGGGCTGATCAGTCGCGGTGGCCGCCGCCCTTGCCTCCGCCGCCGTGGCCCCCGCCCCTGCCGCCGCCTTCACCACCGCCGTGCGGGCGACCGCCGCCGCCACCTCCGCCCGCGCCGGGCCGTCCGCCGCCCGGATGCATCTGCGGCTGGCCGGGTGGCGGCCCGGGCCGGAAAGCCGGCTGGGGCCGCGGCGGCTTGAAGCCGGGGTCCGCAGGCGGGCGGAAGCCCGGTCCCGGCTGCGGCGGGCGGTAGCCCGGTCCCGGCTGTGGACGGTAGCCCGGCCCGGGTTGCGGGCGCACGCCGGGCACCGGCGCGGGCTTGAATCCGGGGCCCGGCCATGGCTTGGGCTGCCAGGCCGGCCGCACCGGCGGCGGGGGACGCCAGCCGGGCATCGGCGGAGGCGGCGGCCGGCTGCCCCACCAGCGGCGCTCGCCGTACCAGGGCCGGTCGCGGTAGTAGTCGGCCCAGTAGCTGCCGATCACGAACGTGACGATGGGCACGCCGATCACTGCGGCATAGCTGGCCAGCGGCACGCGCTGCTCCTGGTAGGCGTAGTCCAGGCTTCGGGCCCAGACCCAGCCGCGCCCGCCGTCGGGCAGCACCACGTCGCACCAGCTGTAGCCGCCGGTGCAGCCGATCACGTCGAGCGGCTGGCCCGGCCCGAGGCGCGCCACCAGCGGATAGTCGCTGGAGGGCCCGGCCCGCAGGTTGACCGCGCCGCGCGTGAAGGCCTGCTGCGCCGCGGCGGCCAGCGGCAAGGCCAGCGCAATGGCGCCGACGCCGATCCAGCGCATGGAGAGTGTGTTGTTCATGATCAGGCTTCCTTACGCCGTCCAGCCTAGGCGGCGGCCCGGATGCCGTCAATCAGCCGGGGCCGCGACAGCCCCGGGGCGTCAGCTACGCCGCTTCGCGGTAGAAGCCGGCGCTGTTGTTCAACAGCCGTCCGGTCATCGGCGCCACGGCGCGGCCGATGGCCGCGATGTGGTCCGGCGTGGTGCCGCAGCAGCCGCCCACGATGTTGACCAGCCCCTCGGCCGCGAACTCGTGCAGCAGCCGCGAGGTGACGTCGGGCGTCTCGTCGAAGCCGGTCTCGCTCATCGGATTGGGCAGGCCCGCGTTCGGATAGCAGCTGATGAAGGTGTCGCCCGCCACCTTTGCCAGTTCCTGGATGTAGGGGCGCATCAGCGCCGCGCCGAGCGCGCAGTTGAGCCCGACGGCCAGCGGCTGCGCATGGCGCACGCTGTGCCAGAACGCGGTGACGGTCTGGCCGCTCAGGATGCGCCCGGAAGCATCCGTCACGGTGCCGCTGATGATCAGCGGCAGGCGCTGGCCGCTGTGGTCGAAATACTCGTCGACCGCGAACAGCGCGGCCTTGGCGTTGAGCGTGTCGAAGATGGTCTCGACCAGGATCAGGTCCGAACCGCCCTCGACCAGCGCCTCGACCTGCTCGTAGTAGGCCGCGCGCAATTGCTCGAAGTCGACGTTGCGCGCGCCGGGGTCGTTCACGTCGGGGCTGATGCTCGCGGTCTTGGGCGTCGGGCCGAGGGCGCCGGCCACGAAGCGCGGCTTGTCCGGCGTGCTGAACTTGTCGCAGGCCGCACGCGCGAGCTTGGCCGATTCGAGGTTCATCTCGCGGGCAAGGTGCGCCATCTTGTAGTCCTCCTGCGCGATGGTGGTCGCGCCGAAGGTGTTGGTCTCGATCAGGTCGGCGCCGGCCGCGAGATAGCCCTCGTGGATGTCACGGATCACGTCGGGCCGCGTGAGCGAGAGCAGTTCGTTGTTGCCCTTCACGTCGCGCTCGAAGTCCTTGAAGCGCTCGCCGCGGTACTGTTCCTCGGTGAGCTTGAAGCGCTGGATCATCGTGCCCATCGCGCCGTCGAGGATGGCGATGCGCTTTTCGAGGATGCCGGCAAGGGCCTGGCCGCGGGTGTAAGTGACGGGCTTCATAGCCCCCGATTGTAGGAAGCGAGGCTGCCCCTGGCCGCCGTCAGTGCTTTAGCGGCGCTCGACGAATTCCAGCACCGCCTCGATCATGCGCCGCACATGCGGCTGCACGCCGGCCGCGACCTCGGGCAGGTAGTCGAAGGGCAGCTTCTCCTGCATGTAGCTCGACTGCGTCATCTCCAGCTGCACCGCGTGCACGCCGGCAGCGGGGTTGCCGTACTGGCGCGTGATGTAGCCGCCGGTGAAGCGGCCGTTGAGCACGCCGGTGTAGCCCGTGGCCGATTCGGCAATGCCCAGCAGCGTGGCGGCCAGCGCCGGGTCGCAGCTGGTGCCCTTGCCGGTGCCCAGGTTCAGGTCGGGCAGCTTGCCCTCGAAGAAGCGCGGCAGCACCGAGCGGATCGAGTGCGCGTCCCACAGCGCGATGGTGCCGTGCGCGGCCTTCAGGCGGTCGAGCTCGGCCTGCAGCTGCTGGTGGTAGGGCTGCCAGATGGCATCGCGGCGCGCGGCAATCTCCGCGTCGTCCGGCAGGTCGGCAGCGGACGCGTAGACCGGCGTGTCGTCGAAGGTGTCGACCGGGCAGAGGCCCGTGACGCTCTGGCCCGGGTAGAGGCTGGCGCCGTCCGGCGGACGGTTCAGGTCGACCACATAGCGCGAATGCGTGGCAACGAGCACCGAGGCGCCGAGCGCATCGGCAAAGTCGTAGAGCCGTTCGAGGTGCCAGTCGGTGTCGGGCACCTGGCGCGCCTCGTCGGTCAGGCGGGCAGCGAGCGCAGGCGGCACGTAGGTGCCGACGTGCGGCATGGAGATCAGCAAGGGACGCGTGCCCTGGCGAAAGCGGAAGGCGGGTTCGGTGGTGGTGAAGCTCATGGAACTCTAATTTTCGAGGAGAAGCTGGCTGCGCGCCGCGACGAAGGCGGCGGCGGCCTCGTTGTGCAGGGCATGGCGGCCGGCCGCCACGCGCGGCTGGCCCGAGACCCAGACGGCATCGACGGCCGAGGTGCGGTGGCTCGCAAAGACGTGCGACGACAGCATGTCGGGCGCCGGCAGGCCTTGCAGCGCGAGCTGTGCGGCATCGAGCACGACGAAGTCGGCCTGCTGCCCCACGGCCAGGCCGGCGATGGCCCGGCCCGAGGCCTGCGCGCCGCCGCGCACCGCTTCGAGCATGAGCGCGGTGGCCACGTGCGGCTGCGCCGCGCTGGCGCCGACGTTGCGCTGCCGCCAGGCCAGGCGCTGGCTGTATTCGAGCATCAGCAGCTCTTCCGCGGCGTTGACCGTGGCATGGCTGTCGGAGCCCAGGCCCCAGGTGCCGCCATGGTGGCGCCAGGCGGAGAAATCGAAGATGCCGTCGCCGAGGTTGGCCTCGGTGGTCGGGCACAGGCCGGCGACCGCGCCGCTCTTGGCGCCGCGCTCGTATTCGGCCGCATCCATGTGCGTGGCATGCACCAGGCACCAGCGCGCATCGACCGGCGCATGGTCGAGCAGCCAGGCCACCGGGCGCTGGCCGCTCCAGGCCACGCAGTCGTCGACTTCCTTGGTCTGCTCGGCGATGTGGATGTGGATCGGTGCGCCCGGGTCGATGGCCTCGAGCCCCGCCACGGCTTCGCGCAGCGCGTCGGGCGGCACGGCGCGCAGCGAATGCGGCGCAAGGCCGAGCCGCGCGCCCTGCGCCTCGCATGCGGGCTTGAGCGTGTCGAGCAGGCGCAGCATCGAATCGGTCGAGCGGATGAAGCGGCGCTGCCCCTCGTTGGGCGGCAGGCCGCCGAAGCCGCTGGCCTGGTAGAGCACGGGCAGCAGGGTGAAGCCGATGCCGGTCTTCCGTGCGGCGCGCAGCAGCGCGAGGCTCAGCGTCGCATCGTCGGCATAGGGGCGGCCATCGGCATCGTGGTGCACGTACTGGAATTCGCACACGCTGGTGTAGCCCGCCTCGAGCATCTCGGCATAGAGCCAGGTCGCAATGGCCTCCATCTGCTGCGGGCCGAGGCGCGCGGCAAAGCGGTACATCAGCGTGCGCCAGCTCCAGAAGCTGTCCTGCTGCTGGGCGCGGTATTCGGTGAGCCCCGCGAAGGCGCGCTGGAAGGCGTGCGAATGCAGGTTGGGCATGCCGGGGATCACGGGGCCCTTCGCCACCGGCGCGCCCGCAGCAGGCGGGGCCGCGGGCTGCACCTGGGTGAGCTGGCCGGCCTCGTTCCACGACAGCAGCACGTTCTTCGCCCATCCGCCGGGCAGCAGCGCATCGGCCGCGAACAGCGTGTTCATCGGGCAGCTCCCACGGCGATGCGGCCTTGCCGCACGACGCTGCGCACCGGGCGCTGGCCGAACCAGTAGGCCAGCTCGGCCGCATCGCGCACGTTCCACAGCACGAAGTTGGCGGGCATGCCTTCGGCGATCGCGCCGTGCGTGTCTTGCAGGCCCAGCGCGCGCGCGGCATGCACGGTGACGCCGGCCAGCGCCTCGGGCACGGTGAGGCGGAACAGCGTGCACGCCATGTTCATCATCAACAGCAGGCTCAGCGCGGGCGAGGTGCCGGGGTTGTGGTCGGTCGACACGGCCATCGGCACGCCGGCGGCGCGCAGCGCCTCGATCGGCGGCAGCTGCGTGTCGCGCAGCGTGTAGTAGGCGCCGGGCAGCAGCACGGCCACGGTACCTGATTGCCGCATGGCCTCGATGCCTTCGGCCGACAGGTGCTCGATGTGGTCGCACGACAGCGCGCCGTAGCGCGCGGCGAGCGCGGCGCCGCCCATGTCGGAGAGCTGCTCGGCATGCAGCTTGACCGGCAGGCCCAGCGCCTTCGCGGCCTGGAAGACCTGCTCGGTTTCCGCGAGCGAGAAGGCGATGCGTTCGCAGAACACGTCGACCGCATCGACCAGCCCCTCGGCCGCGAGCGCGGGCAGCATCTGGCTGCAGACGAGGTCGATGTAGTCGCCGCTGCGGCCCGCGTATTCGGGCGGCAGCGCATGCGCGCCGAGAAAGGTGGTGCGCACCGTGACGCCGTAGGCCTCGCCCAGGCGCCGCGCCACGCGCAGCTGCTTGCGCTCATGCTCGAGCGCCAGGCCGTAGCCCGACTTGATCTCGATCGCGCAGACGCCGTCGGCCAGCAGCTGTTCGAGCCGCGGCGCGGCCTGCGCGAAGAGCGCGTCTTCATCGGCCTCGCGCGTGGCGCGCACCGACGAGACGATGCCGCCGCCGGCCTTCGCCACTTCTTCGTAGGTGGCACCCGCGAGCCGCATCGCGAACTCGTTGGCGCGCTGGCCGCCGTAGACCAGGTGGGTGTGGCAATCGACCAGGCCGGGCGTGACGAGCGCGCCGCCGCCATGGTGCAGCGGCAGGCCCTCGAATCCGGCCGGCAGGGCGCTGCGCGCGCCGGCCCAGCGGATCGTGCCGTCGGCCACCGCGATTGCGGCCTCGCTGCCGGCGTCCAGGGTGGTACCGGGCGCGGCGCCGGGCGCCAGGCGCAGGCCGGTCCAGAGGCCGTCGGCCGATGGGAATGGGATTGCGGATGTCATGCTTTGTCTGGTGTTTGCACAGCTTACGCCGGCACGATGCGAACCGCAGCCAGCCGCGCGCCTTCCTGTTGCGCGGGCACGGCCTGCCATGCCTGCGCACTGTCGGTCCAGTACAGGCCCTCGCCTTCGCGGCAGGGCTCGCCGTTCAGGCGCCATGCGCCGCAGAGCGCGAGCAGCACGCCGTGCGGTGCGGCCTCGATGGCCGATGCGTGGTCCAGCACCCGCACATCGGCGCGCCACCGACCATGGCGCGTCATGATGTTGAAGTCGTTCGACGCGCCGCCGAGCAGCGCGCAGTCGATCGCGTCGTCGCCGCTGAATGCGAACGGCCGGTGCGGCACGTCGAGCCGGTGCTCGATGCGTCCGTCGTGCGTGAACAGCCGCACGCCGTCGCCTTCGAGCAGCATGATGCTGCGGTCCACGCCCGCGAACACCGAGAACGGCCCGGCCGCCGCAATGGTCGCGATGCTCGCGCGCCAGCCGAAGCTGTCGAGCCCCGCGCCCTGCGGCCAGCTCACGATCTCCTGCGTGGTGCCGCCGCCGTTCTTCCAGGGCATGGGCGGGAGAGCGCTGCGAGAGAAGCGATGCACACCGCTCATGACTGCCCCTCTTGCTCCTTCCCCTTCCGGGGGAAGGCCGGGATGGGGGCTGCGTCCAACGAGCGCCGTGCGAAGGGCAAGGCCGTCGTGCCCCCACCCCAGCCCTCCCCCGGGAGGGGAGGGAGAAATACAAATACGACAGCGCCGCTCATCGCATCAACCCGCCCTGCCGCAGCTTCTGCTCGAAGTGCCGCAGGACCAGCGTCATCGTGCCCGTGAGCACGAAGTACACGAGCGCAATCGCCAGGTAGACCTCCAGCGAGCGGTACGACACGCTGATGATCTTCTGCCCTTCGTGCATCACGTCGTGGATCGTCAACAGCGACACCAGCGCCGAGTTCTTGATGAGCGCGATGAACTCGTTGCCCAGCGGCGGAATCATGCGCACCACCGCCTGCGGCAGCACGATCTCGCGCATCGCCGTGCCGGGCGTCATGCCCAGCGACTGCGCCGCCATGGTCTGGCCCTTGTCGATCGACTGGATCGCGCCGCGCACGATCTCCGATACGTACGCACCCGAATACACGCCCAACCCCAGCACGCCGCAGAGGAAGGCCGGCAGCAGGATGCCGAAGTGCGGCAGGCCGAAGAACAGGATGAACAGCTGCACCAAGAGCGGCGTGCCGCGAATTGCCGCCACGTACGCCGTGCACACGCCATAGAGCCAGCGCCGCTTCGGATTGAGCCGGCCGATGCCCACCAGCAGGCCCAGCACGCAGCCGAGCGCAAGCGCGCAGGCGGTGATCTCCACCGTGACCAGCGCGCCGCGCAGCAGGTCCGGCCAGCCCTGCCAGACCGGCGAGAAGTCGAAATCCATGGGCCGCTTTGCTTATTTGGCGCTGGCGCTGAACCACTTGGCGACGATCTGCGCGTAGGTGCCGTCGGCCTTGAGCTTCTCGATGGCGCCGTTCACGGCCTTGGTGAGTTCGGGCGTGTCCTTGCGGATGGCCATGCCGTATTCCTCGGTGGTGATCTGCTCGGGCAGCACCTTCAGGCCGCCGCGCGTGCGCACGTACTGGTAGGCGGCGGGCTTGCCGGTCACCGCGGCATCGGCGCGGCCGATGTCCACGAGGTTGAACATCTCCTGGTTCTTCTCGACTTCCATCAGCTGCACCTGCGGGAACTTCTCCTTGGTGTAGGCCACCGACTTGGTGCCCACCTGCACGCTGACCTTCTTGCCGTTGATGTCGGCCGGCGCCTTGATGGCCGTGTTGCCGTCCTTCACCATCACCACGAGGCCGCCCGCGTAGTAGGGCACGGTGAAGTCGACGACCTTCCTGCGCTCGTCGGTGATGTAGATGGCCGACACGGCCATGTCGAAGCGCCTGGACACCAGGCCCGGGACGAGGCCCTTGAAGTCGATGTCGATCCATTCGATCTTGCGGCCCAGCGTCTTGCCGATGGCCTCGACCAGCTCCACGTCGAAGCCCGTGCGCTTGCCGTTCTCCACGAATTCCATCGGCGGAAAGGTGGCGTCGGTGGCCACGCGCAGCGGCTCGCCCTGCGCCTGCGCGGTGGCGGCGAAACCGAAGAAGGCGAGGCCGGAAAGTGCGGCGGCAACGAGGGAACGGCGGGTGTTCATGTAAAGGCTTCCGTGGGTTTGAAAAAGAAAGAAGGAAAGGCAGCGATCGGCTATTGCAGCGCGCGCGAGATGCGCGCCGCCGTGACGACGGTCAGGGGGACCCATGCAGCTTCCATGCCCCCGGCGCGCGAGAGCGGCGCCATGAGCGTGATCGCGCCGCGCAGGCGCCGGCCCGGCCCGAGCACCGGCGCGCTCGCGCCCCAGACGCCCGCATCGACCTCGCCATGGGTCACGGCATGGCCGGCCTCGCGGATCGCGTCGAGTTCGGCGGCACGCTCGGCGCGGCGCCCGGGGCTGTCGCCGAGCGCGTCGAGCAAGGCATCGCGCTGGTCGAGCGGCAGGTGCGCCAGCAGGCACTTGGCACTGGCGCCATCGCGCGCCGGCACGCTGCGGCCCCGGTCGAACGAGCAGCGCAGCGACTGCTCGCTGTCGATCATCTCCAGGCACACGACGCGGTCGTTGACCAGCGTGACCAGCGCCACGCTTTCGTGGCTTTGCTGCGCGAGCGCGCGCATGTCGGCGCGCGCGGCCATGACGAGGTCGGAGTTGCCGTCGAAGCCGCTCGCGAGCTGCACGCTCACGGGGCCGGGCGAATAGCGTCCATCGGTCTCCATCACGAAGCCCCAGCGCCGCAGCACCGCGATCTGCCGGTACAGCGTGCTCTTGACGAGGCCCGTGGCTTCGACGAGCTCGGCCGCGCTCATCGCCGACTTGCTCTGCGCCAGCACCGACAGCACGCGCAGCGCGCGGTCGTTGTGGGCGGAAGCTTCGGGCATGGACGTCATCTGGGCCAATCGCGGGGCGTCGAAAGTGGATGCGGTGTGCAGTATCTTGCCCGCCGTTCCCACATCCAAGCCCTCATTCCCACTGAGTGGGAATGAGCACGCTTTTTCTTTCTACCTTCGTCTTACCGCCGCTTCACTCGCCGGTCAGCGCACCATCGGCAGCTTGAGCCCCTGCTTCTTCGCGGTGGCCACGGCAATGTCGTAGCCCGCGTCGGCATGGCGCATCACGCCGGTGGCCGGGTCGTTCCAGAGCACGCGTTCGATGCGCTTGGCCGCGGCGTCGGTGCCGTCGCACACGATCACCACGCCCGAGTGCTGCGAATAGCCCATGCCCACGCCGCCGCCATGGTGCAGGCTGACCCAGGTGGCGCCGCCCGCGGTGTTGAGCAGCGCGTTGAGCAATGGCCAGTCGCTCACCGCATCGGTGCCGTCCTTCATGGCTTCGGTCTCGCGGTTGGGGCTGGCGACCGAGCCGGTGTCGAGGTGGTCGCGGCCAATGACGATGGGCGCCTTCAGTTCGCCGTTCTTCACCATCTCGTTGAAGGCCAGGCCCGCGATGTGGCGCTCGCCCAGGCCGAGCCAGCAGATGCGCGCCGGCAGGCCCTGGAAGGCGATGCGCTCGCGCGCCATGTCGAGCCAGCGGTGGGTGTGGGTGTTCTCGGGGAACAGCTCCTTGATCTTGGCGTCGGTCTTGTAGATGTCTTCGGGGTCGCCCGAGAGCGCCACCCAGCGGAACGGACCCTTGCCTTCGCAGAACAGCGGGCGGATGTAGGCCGGCACGAAGCCCGGGAAGTCGAAGGCGTTCTTCACGCCTTCGTCGAAGGCGACCTGGCGGATGTTGTTGCCGTAGTCGACCGTGGGGATGCCCATGGCCTGGAAGTCGAGCATGGCCTGCACGTGCACGGCGCACGACTTCGCGGCGGCCTTCTTGAGTGCGTCGTGCTGCGAGGCGTCCTTCATCGCGGCCTGCCATTGCGCAACGCTCCAGCCCGAAGGCAGGTAACCGTTGATGAGGTCGTGCGCGGAGGTCTGGTCGGTCACGAGGTCGGGCTTGATGCCGCCGGCCTTCGCGCGCTTCACGAGCTCGGGCAGGATGTCGGCCGCATTGCCGAGCAGCGCGATCGACACGGCTTCCTTCGCGTCGCAGTGCTGCTTGATGAGCTCGAGCGCGTGGTCGATGTCGCGCGCCTGCTTGTCGACGTAGCGCGTGCGCAGGCGGAAGTCGATGCTGGTCTGCTGGCACTCGATGTTGAGCGACACCGCGCCCGCGAGCGTGGCCGCGAGCGGCTGCGCACCACCCATGCCGCCCAGGCCGGCCGTCAAGATCCACTTGCCCGCGAGGCTGTTGCCGTAGTGCTGGCGGCCGGCTTCGACGAAGGTCTCGAAGGTGCCTTGCACGATGCCCTGGCTGCCGATGTAGATCCAGCTGCCGGCCGTCATCTGGCCGTACATGAAGAGGCCCTGGCGGTCGAGCTCGTTGAAGTGCTCCCAGTTGGCCCATTTCGGCACGAGATTCGAATTGGCGAGCAGCACGCGCGGTGCGTTCTCATGCGTCTTGAACACGCCGACCGGCTTGCCCGATTGAATGAGCAAGGTTTCGTCGTCGTTGAGTTCCTTCAGCGACGCGAGGATCTGGTCGTAGCAGGCCCAGTTGCGCGCGGCGCGGCCGATGCCGCCGTACACCACGAGGTCCTGCGGGCGCTCGGCCACCTCGGCGTCGAGGTTGTTCTGCAGCATGCGGTAAGGCGCCTCGGTGAGCCAGCTCTTGCAGTTGAGCGTGCTGCCGCGCGGGGCGCGGATCACGCGCGTGGGGTCGTGGCGCGGGTCGGTGTTTTGCAGCGGGAGCTTTTCGGGTGCGTTCATGGCGAGGTTCTCCTTGATCGGTGTTCAGGCGTGGCTGGGCAGGATGTTCAAGAGCGCGGCCGGCAGTTCGGCCTTCAGCGCCCACTGGCGCATGGCTTCGATGTCGGGCGCGAGGTAGCGGTCGCGCTCGAGGAAGGCGACTTTCCGGCGGATGGCGGCGAACTCGGCTTCGACCAGCGGGGAGCTCTTGAGTCCACGTTTCAATTCGATGCCTTGCGCCGCCGCCATCGCCTCGATGCCGACGACGACCGCCGTGTTGTTGACCATGTCGCCGAGCCGGCGCGCCGCGAAGGTGGCCATCGACACATGGTCCTCCTGGTTGGCCGAGGTCGGCAGGCTGTCGACACTCGCGGGATGCGCGAGCGACTTGTTCTCCGACGCGAGGGCCGCGGCCGTGACCTGCGCGATCATGAAGCCGGAATTCAGGCCGCCATCGCGCACCAGGAACGGCGGCAGGCCCGAGAGACCGGTGTCGAGCAGCAGCGCGATGCGGCGCTCGGCAATCGCGCCCACTTCGCTCACGGCCAGCGCGATGATGTCGGCCGCGAAGGCCACCGGCTCGGCGTGGAAGTTGCCGCCCGAGATCACTTCGCCGGTGTCGGTGAACACCAGCGGGTTGTCCGATGCGGCATTGGCCTCGATCACCAGCACGCGCGCGGCATGTGCGAGGTTGTCGAGGCAGGCGCCCATCACCTGCGGGATGCAGCGCACCGAATACGGGTCCTGCACGCGGCCGCAGTCGGCATGCGACGGCACGATCTCGCTGCCTTCGAGCAGCGTGCGCACGGCGCCCGCCACCGCCATCTGCCCCGGCTGGCCGCGCGCGGCATGGATGCGTGCGTCGAAAGGCTTGATCGAACCCTGGATGGCTTCGAGCGAGAGCGCGCCCGACATCAGGGCCGAAGCGAACACGTCCTCGGCGCCGAACAGGCCGGCGAGCGCGAGCGCGGTCGACACCTGCGTGCCGTTGAGCAGCGCCAGGCCTTCCTTGGGGCCGAGCACGAAGGGCGCGAGGCCGACGAGGCGCATGGCCTCGGCGCCGCTGACCACGGCGCCCTCGGCCGTGGTGGCCTCGCCCTCGCCGATCAGCACGCAGGCCATGTGTGCGAGCGGCGCGAGGTCGCCCGAGGCGCCGACCGAACCCTTGCACGGAATGCGCGGCATGACGCCCGCATTGAACAAAGCCAGCAGGGCATCGGCCAGCGCGGGCCGCACGCCCGAATGGCCGCGCGCCAGGCTCACGGCCTTGGTCGCGAGCACCATGCGCACCACCGGCGCGGCCAGCGGCTCGCCCGTGCCCACGCTGTGCGAGAGCACGAGGTTGCGCTGCAGCTCGGCCAGGTGGTCGTTGCCGATGCGCGTGCTCGCGAGCTTGCCGAAGCCGGTGTTGATGCCGTAGACCACCTGGTCGTTCTCGACGATGTGGCGCACCGCCGCTTCGGCGCGCGCCATGCCCTCCTGCACCGAAGGATCGAGCGCCAACTGCACGCCGCCGGCCTGGATGCGGCGCAGCATCGCGAGGTCCACCTTGCCGGGCGTGAGGGTCAGGGTTGGGGTGGCGGTGTGTTTGCTTGTTGGCATGTGAACCTGTCTATACAAGTGGTTGCGAGAGAAAACCTTCGGTTTCCGTGACAAAAAATCAGCCGAAGGACGGGTTGCCGTCGGCCTTGAAGCGGCTGCCCAGGCTGTAGCGCGACGCCGGATGCAGGCAGCGCACCCAGGTGACCGGCGTGTTGCGCGTCCAGGTTCGGCGCGTGAGCAGCAGGCAGGGATCGGTGGGCTCCATCGCGAGCCGGCCCGCCTGCTCGGCGGTGGGCAGCACGGCGTCGACCACATGCTCGATCTGGTCGAAGGGCACGTGGCGCACCAGGTACTCGCTGGGCGGCACGGCGGCGAAGTCCTGCTCGAGGAAATCGGGCACGACCAGCGGATTGACGTAGCGCTCCTCCAGCTGCACCGGCGTGTCGTTCTCCAGGTGCAGGCAGACGCTGTGGAACACCGAGGTGCCCGCGCGCATGTCGAGCCAGGCAGCCACGTCGGGCGAGGCGGCCAGGCGTTCCACCGCGAGCATCTCGCAGCGGTAGTCGTGCCCGCGCTGGCGGATCTCGCTCGCGATGTTGGCGATCTGCAGCAGCGTGGACTGCGGCTTGTTCTCGGCCACGAAGCTGCCGACGCCGGCCACGCGCACGATGCGGCCCTGCTCCATCAGCTCGCGCAGCGCGCGGTTCACCGTCATGCGCGAGATGCCGAACTGCGCGACCAGCTCGCTCTCGGACGGCAGGCGGTGGCCGGCCGGCCAGGAGCCGTCCTGGATCTTGCGGGAGATGTGATCCTTGACTTGCGCATAGAGCGCGAGGGACGGCAGGTCGCGTTTCATGTCGGGCGTGGGGCTCGTGTCAGTGCTCGGCCGCGGCCATCGACTCGGCGCGGATCTCCTCGGTCAGCCGCGCCTTGATTTCCAT
Source organism: Variovorax beijingensis (assembly GCF_003951285.1). GTDB lineage: Bacteria > Pseudomonadota > Gammaproteobacteria > Burkholderiales > Burkholderiaceae_C > Variovorax > Variovorax beijingensis. The sequence continues at coordinate 43,238 of NZ_RXFQ01000023.1, forward strand.
GAACTCCGGCGAGGTCTTGATGGTGTAGCTGCGCGGATGCGGAAAGTCGACCGCGATCTCGGTCTTGATGCGGCCCGGCCGCGCGCTGAACACCGCCACGCGGTTGGCCATGAAGATCGCCTCGTCGATGTCGTGGGTGACGAACAGCACCGTCTTGCGCGCCGACTCCCAGATGCCGAGCAGCAGTTCCTGCATCAGCACGCGGGTCTGGTTGTCGAGCGCGCCGAAGGGCTCGTCCAGCAGCAGCATCTTGGGGTCGTTGGCGAGCGCGCGCGCAATCGCGGTGCGCTGCTGCATGCCGCCCGAGAGCTGCTTCGGAAAGTGGTGCTCGAAGCCGCGCAGCCCCACCTTGGCAATGAAGAACTCGCTGCGCTCCTTCTGGTCGGCCTCGCTCATGCCGCGCTCGCGCAGGCCGAAGCGGATGTTCTGCGCCACCGTGAGCCACGGAAAGAGCGTGTAGCTCTGGAACACCACGCCGCGGTCCGCACCCGGGCCTTCGATGCGCTCGCCGTCGAGCAGCACCTGGCCGGTGGTCGGGAAGTCCAGCCCCGCGACGATGCGCAGCAGCGTCGACTTGCCGCAGCCCGAGGGACCGAGGATGGTGACGAAGTCGTTCTCGCGCACCTCGAAGTCGATCGGCAGCAGCGCCTGCGTGCGCTGCCCCTTGGTGCCGGTGAAGACGCGCGAGACGCCCTGGATGGAAAGCTGGTTGTTGGTCGTCATCACAGTGCCGCCCATGCAAAGAGACGGCGGTTGAGCGCCTTGAAAGCGAAGTCGGACACCAGCCCGATGACGCCGATCACGATGATCCCGAAGATGATCTGCCCGGTGTTGAGCAAGGCCTGGCTGTCGGTGATCATGTGGCCGATGCCCGACGAGGAGCCGATGAGTTCCGCCACGATCACGTAGGTCCAGGCCCAGCCGAGCACCAGGCGCAGCGTCTCGGCAATGCCGGGCGCGGCACCCGGGATGAGCACGCGCGCCACGATGCCGCGGCTCTTCGCGCCCAGCGTGTAGGCGGCCTCGACGAGGTCGCGCCGCGCGCCGCCCACGGTCACGGCCACCATCAGCACGATCTGGAAGAACGAGCCGATGAAGATCACCAGCAGCTTCTGCATCTCGCCCAGGCCCGCCCACAGGATGAGCAGCGGAATGAAGGCCGACGCCGGCAGGTAGCGGCAGAACGAGACGAAAGGCTCGAAGAAGGCCTCCACGGCCTTCCAGGTGCCCATGGCAATGCCCAGCGGCACCGCCAGCACGGAGGCCAGCAGGAAGCCGCCGAACACGCGCCACACGGTCATGCCCACGTCGCCGAGGAAGCCGAACTCGGCGAACAGCATCCAGCCTTCCTTCAGCATGGTCACCGGGCTGGCCAGGAAGGTCGGCGGCACGAAGCCGCCGAGCGTGGCAACGGACCACACGAGCACGAAGGCCACGAAGAAGCCGAGGCCGAGCAGCACGCGGGCGCGCCCGCTGATGGGCTCGAGCGGCGCGAGCGAACGGCGCCGCGCGGGTGCGGCGGCCTGGGCGGTTGCGGCCGATGCAGGCGCCGCCGCGCGCGGCGCCACCTGCGGCAGGGCCTTACTTGACGAAGCTTGCATCGAACATGGCCGTGTAGTCTTCAGGCGCCTTGCGGATCACGCCGGCCTCCAGCAGGATGCCTGTGGCTTCCTTCATGAAGCTGGTGAGCTCGCCCGCGAAGAATTTCTGGTTGGCCGCCTTGTCCTGCCAGCGCAGGTAAGCCGACGACTTGGCGAACTGCTCGCCGGTCTGCTTGACGGCCGAGCCCATGAGCTCGTTGGCCTTGGCCGGGTCGGCCTTGATCATGTCGAGCGCCTCGAAGTACGACTTCGTGAGCGCCTGCGCGGCCTTGGCGTTGGCCTTGAGCCAGGTGGGCGCGCAGCCCACGGTGTCCATCACCATCGGGTAGTCGAGCGTGGTGGCCAGGATCTTGCCGGCGGTGGGATTGGCGCGCACGGTCGAAAGATACGGCTCGTAGGTCATGGCGGCGTCGTTCTGGCCGGCCACGAAGGCTTGGGCCGCGGGCTGCGGCTCGAGCGAGACCAGCTTCACGTCCTTCAGCGTCATGCCGTTCTTGTTGAGCATCCAGGCCAGGCCGAAGTAGGGCGCGGTGCCCGGCGCGCTCACGCCGATGGTCTTGCCCTTGAGGTCGGCAAAGCTCTTCACGTCGTTGCGCACCGCGAGGCCGTCGGCGCCGTAGGACTTGTCCATCTGGAAGATCTGCACGATGGGCACGCCGTTGGCGTTCCAGGCCACATGCGTTTCCACCGTGGTGGCCGCGCACTGGATCGCGCCGGAGGCCAGCGCGAGGTGCCGGTCCTTCTGCGGAATCATCTTGAGCTCGACGTCCAGCCCGTTCTTCTTGAAGATGCCGGCCTTGTCGGCCAGCGAGAGCGGCGCAAAGCCGGTCCAGCCCGACATGCCGAGCGCGACCTTGGTTTCCTGCGCGGCGGCCGTCTGGGCCATGCCTGCTGCACACGCACCTGCTGCCAGCAGCGAAGCGACTTTCACAACTACCGTCTTGACCATGGGTACTCCTGGTTCTGATCTTTAAAAAAACGCAGCGATGCGCTCCCGACCACGGGCTGCGCGCGCCTCGCATTGTTGCCAAGCGCCCCAACTTGTATATACAGGATAACCCGGAAGGACCGTTTCGGTGCATTCCTTCAGCAAAATGCACCAGATTGCTGTCTATACAGGAAGGGCGGCGGGACGGGCTTCACGATTGCAAACCTCGTGCCACAGTCATATCGATGCCGCTGGGGGACAATCGACGTCTCCCCCTTCTTGCCATCCCCATCCTTCGCATCCGCTGCCTGTGTCCTCGCTCGCTCCCCTCCCCCTCGACGCCCCCGGCAGCAGCAGCGCACCCGCCGACATCCTCCACGAAGTCTTCGGCTATTCGCAGTTCCGCGGACCGCAGCAGGACATCGTCGAGCACGTGGTGGGCGGCGGCGACGCCTTGGTGCTGATGCCCACGGGCGGCGGCAAGTCGCTGTGCTACCAGATCCCGGCCATTGCGCGGCAGCGCGCGGGGCGCGGCGTCTCGGTGGTGGTGTCGCCGCTGATCGCGCTGATGCACGACCAGGTCGGCGCGCTGCACGAGGCCGGGGTGAACGCGGCCTTCCTGAATTCGACGCTCGACTGGGAACAGACGCAGGACGTCGAACGCCGCATGCTGCGCGGCGAGATCACGCTGCTGTACGCCGCGCCCGAGCGCGTGAACACGCCGCGCTTTCTCTCGCAGCTCGATTCGCTGAAGGAGCGCGGCAAGCTCTCGCTGTTCGCGATCGACGAGGCGCATTGCGTGAGTCAGTGGGGCCACGACTTCCGGCCCGAATACCGCGCGCTCACTGTGCTGCACGAGCGCTACCCGGGCGTGCCGCGCATCGCGCTCACCGCCACCGCCGATGCGCTCACGCGCGCCGACATCGTCGAGCGGCTGCAGCTGGAGGAAGCGCGCCAGTTCGTCTCCAGCTTCGACCGGCCGAACATCCGCTACACCATCGTCGAGAAGAAGGACGCGACCACGCAGCTGCTGCGCTTCATCGAGCGCGAGCACGAAGGCGATGCGGGCGTGGTCTATTGCCAGTCGCGCAAGCGCGTGGAAGACGTGGCCGTGATGCTGCAGGGCGCGGGCATCAACGCGCTGCCCTACCACGCGGGCCTGGACGCGGCGGTGCGCCAGAAGCACCAGGACCGGTTCCTGCGCGAAGAGGGCGTGGTGATGGTCGCGACCATCGCCTTCGGCATGGGCATCGACAAGCCCGACGTGCGCTTTGTCGGCCACCTCGACATGCCCAAGAACATCGAGGGCTACTACCAGGAAACCGGCCGCGCGGGCCGCGATGGCGCGCCGGCCGATGCCTGGATGGCCTACGGCCTGCAGGACGTGGTGAACCAGCGCCGCATGATCGACGAGAGCCCCGCGGGCGAGGAGTTCAAGCAGGTGATGCGCGGCAAGCTCGACGCGCTGCTCTCGCTGGCCGAGGCGAGCGACTGCCGCCGCGTGCGCCTTCTGGGCTACTTCGGCGAGAAGAGCACGCCCTGCGGCAACTGCGACAACTGCCTGAACCCGCCGCAGGTGTGGGACGGCACGGACGCCGCGCGCAAGCTGCTCTCCACCATCTACCGCGTGCAGCAACTGAGCGGCATCAGCTTTGGCGCGGGCCACATCATGGACATCCTGCGCGGCAAGGAAACCGAGAAGGTCAAGCAGTTCGGGCACGAGCGCATCAGCACCTTCGGCATCGGCGCGGAGTTCAGCGAAGTGCAGCTGCGCGGTGTGCTGCGCCAGCTCATCGCCACGGGCGCGCTGGCCGTCGATGCGGAAGCCTTCAACACCCTGAAGCTCACGGAAGGCTCGCGCGCGGTGCTCAAGGGCGAAGCGAACGTGACGCTGCGCGAGTCGGTCTCTTCGCCGGCCGCGCGCGGCGGCAAGCCCCGGCGCGAGAAGGCGGCGCGCGGCGCCCCGTCTCCGGCGGCCGCGGCACTCGACGCCGACGGCCAGAAGCGCTTCGAGGCGCTCAAGGCCTGGCGCGCGGAAGTGGCGCGCGAGCACAACCTGCCGGCCTACGTGATCTTCCACGACGCCACGCTGGCGGCAATTTCCGAACGCGCGCCGGCGACGCTCGAAGACCTGCAGGGCATCAGCGGCATCGGCACCAAGAAGCTCGAGGCCTACGGCACCGAGGTGCTGCGCGTCTGCAGCGCGTTCTAGCTGGGCTCGCCCCCGCTTCAGGGCCGCAGCGCGACCGGCACGGGCCGCGTGAGCAGGTCGACGTACAGCTCGAAGAAGCGCGCGTTGTCGAACTTCTTCACCACCGTCATCTTCTGCAGCGCCGGGCCCGCGGGCTGCGAGGCATGGCCGACGGAGCGGCCGTTGTCGGCGGCGCCGGGCTTGGCGACCACGTCGACATAGCGCTCGACGGTTTCGGTGGCATAGGCCGGATCGATGAGATAGGCGAGCGTGAGCGTGTCCCAGATGTTCTGCGTGTAGGCCGGGTTGTTCTCGAAGCCGTTGGTGCCGCTGAAGCCGTAGCCGTTGAGCTGGCGGAACACCTCGGTCACGGCGGTGGGCTTGGCCGTGTGCGCGATGCGGTCGTAGATCGGCTTGGTCAGGAACACGGTGTCGGTCACGTCCAGCGGCACCACCACCTGCGGAATCGGCAGCCGCACCACGAACTGCGCGGCCTCGGGGTCGAACCACCAGTTGAACTCGGCGTACCTGGTGGTGTTGCCCGGCACGTCGACCGCGCCGCCCATGTAGATGATCTTCTTGATCAGCGGCACGATCTCGGGGTTCTGCTTGACCGCCAGCGCGATGTTGGTGAGCGGGCCGATGGCCAGGATGGTGATCTCGTTGGGATTGGCCTTCACGGTGTCGACGATGAAGTCGACCGCGCTGGTGCGCTGGAGCAGCGTGTGGGTGGCGAAGCCGTCGGGCGAGGGCTTCAGGTCGGCATCGCTCTTGGGTTCGGGCGAACTCCACGCGCCCAGGTAGCCGTCGCCGCCGGAGCCGGCCGCCATCTCGGCCTCGATGGTCGCGTAGTCGTGGTTGAAGGCATAGTTCGCGCCCGCATAGATGCCGATGCGGTTGCCCACGCCCAGCCGCTCGACCGACTTCAGCGCGTCGGCCACGCCCTGCCTGAGCCACTGGTTGCCCGAGACCACGCTGATGCCCATGACCTGCACCTTGCCCTGGGCCTGCAGCTGCGCGGCCATCACGCCGAGCTGGCCGTCGTCGCTCATGGTGTTGTAGTCGCTGTCGATGATGATCTTCTGCGCCGGAGGCGGCGCAGCGCCGAAGCCCGGTGCAAGCCCGATGCCGTCATTGCCGCTGCTGCCCCCGCCGCAGGCCGAAAGCGCCGTGGCGAGCAGGGCCGCCGCCATCCACCTGCGTCGCTGAATCCGAATCGTCATCCCGGCTCCTTTTCGAGTGGTCTTGCCATGTAGAACTAAATGCCAAACGTTTGCGCAAACGTTTGCTTGAACTCTAAAGCGCATGCCACGGATGTGGCAAAGCGCAAGGTTTCAAGGGGTAACCGAGCCCGGTGTCGACGCGGTTCAGCCCGGCGACGGAGCCGCCTCGAGCAGGCGCATTTCGCGCAGCGGCGAGCGATGGAGCAGGTAGGGCTGCTCGTCGGCCGTTCCGGATTTCTCGAGTTCCGGCTGGGTCTTGGCCGAGGCGGAAACGGGGCAGGCGCCGCCGTTGCGCATCGCGAGCGCGGCCGCCAGCCGCGCCTCGGCCGGGTCTCCGAGCTGGTGGCCGAAATCGTCGGCGACGGCGCAGTCGGGCGCGAATCCGTCGCCGTAGTCGCCGAAGTTCTTGTGGTTGACGCCCTGGAACTGGATCGCGAAATAGCTGGTGCCGCAGTTGTCCTGCGGAGAAAAGCCATAGGGCTTGCCGCAGGTGGTGCCGCCCACGAGATTGACCTTGACGTCGATGCCGCGCAGGCCGTTGACGACCGCCTCGCTGGCCGAGCAGGTGTCGCGGCTGACCAGCACCGTGACCTGCGAAAGGCCGAGCGTCGGCAGCGTGGCGCCGGTGCGGCTGGTGCCGAGGAACGGATAGATGGTCTGGGCCGGCGTCAGGTGGAACGGGTTCTTGTCGTTGAAGACCATGCGCTCGAAAACCTTGCCCGAGGTGGTGGCCGGCGAAGACACCATGGAGGCGAGGCGGTTGGCGATGTTGAGCTGGCCGCCGCCGTTGTAGCGCATGTCGAGCACGAGGTCCCGCACGCCGTCCTGCTTGAACTGGTTGAAGGCATTGACGAGCTGCGATTCGGAGGTCGTGATGTGGTCGTTGAAGAGCAGGTAGCCCACGCGGCCGCTGCCGGTGTCGATCGTCTTCACGTTCTGCACCGGCGTGCGCGTGATCTTCGCGGCCGCCAGCGTGATGGGCGCCTGCCGGACGCCGCCCACCTCGAACACGAAGGTGTGCGATTCGCCCACCGTTTGCGGCGAGATCGCGCGGTTGATCGCGTCGACATTCTCGGTGCCGGTGCTGCTGACGGCATTGACGCCATCGACTTCGACGATCTTCGCGCCCCGCTGGAGGCCTGCGTTCGCGGCGGGCGAGATCGGCTCGACAAAGGCGATGCGCATGTTGCGCGGCGGAGAGCTGCGCACGATGGCAATCTCCATGCCGTAGCCCGGCGCCACGCCGTTCTCCGACAGTTGCCGGTAGCGCTCGGTGTCGTACACGTAGTGGAAGCGGTCCTTGGCGCGGCCCGATGCCGTGAGGGCCGGGCTCTTGAGCACGCTGAAGTAGGCCACCGGCGTGGCGTAGTCGGCGGCCTTGAGGGTGGTCGGCACCTCGCCGTACCAAAGATAGGTTTCGTCGATCCAGCCGCGCACCCAGCGCTTCTCGTCGGTCAGCGTGCCGGGCTTGTCGGGGTAGGCCGCCCCCGTTGCGGGGTTGACGCCGGCACGCGGCGCGGCGCACAGGCCGGCCACGGTGGCCGAGGCAAGGATGGCGTCGTCGTCGCCAACGCCATCGCCATCGCCGCCGCTGGTGGGCGGCGGCGTGCTGCCGGACGGCGGGATGATCGGAAACCCGCCGCCTCCGCCCCCTCCTCCTCCGCCGCCGCCACAACCCGCCAGCACGCAGACGATGCCGGCCAATGCGAATGCGGCCGCAGCCGATGCGGTGAAGCGCGGCGTGGCCCGCGCGTGCCCATTGCCCAAGCTCATCGAGCCCTCCTCGTGCCCGCCGCAGCGGACGGTTTTTCTTTCTTGTCTGCCGCGCTCCCGCGGCCTTCCTGCTTGCTTTTTGCTACTGCATGAAGCCGATGCCGCGCGACTCGCGCACCTCGGGCTTGATGCGGTGCTCGGCCTCGAGCTGGTCCAGGAATTCCGCGGCCGAGAACTCGACCGCAAGAATATCCGTCTGCCGCTTCACGGCCGCGAAATCCCCCGGGCACAGCTGGTGCAATTGCGCCAGCCGCGCCTTGATGTCGCCGGTGAGCAGCGCGGCGTCGCCCGCCAGCGCCTCGGTCACGAACATGCGCTCGCGCTGCGGCGCGGTGAGCGGCATGAACTTGATCTTGAAGGTGAAGCGCCTGAGCGCCGCCTGGTCGAGCCGGTCGAGCAGGTTGGTGGTGCAGATGAAGACGCCGTTGAAGCGCTCCATGCCCTGCAGCATCTCGTTGACCTCGGTCACTTCGTAGGTGCGCTGGGCGCCGCGCCGGTCCTGCAGGAAGCTGTCGGCCTCGTCGAGCAGCAGCACGGCCTTCTCGGCTTCGGCTTCCTTGAACATGGCGGCCATGTTCTGCTCGGTCTCGCCGACGTACTTGCTCATGAGGTCGCTGGCCTGCTTGATGATCAGCGGCCGGCCGATGGCCTTGGCGATGTGCTCGGCCAGCGCGGTCTTGCCGGTGCCGGGCGCGCCGTAGAAGCACAGTGTGCCGTGGCCGCGCGCCTTGATCGCCGCCACGATGCGCGGGATCTCGAAGCGGGTCTCGACGTTGAGCATGTCGAGGTCGTAGGTGGTGACGCTGCGCCGCTCGCCCGGGCCGGTGTCGAGCGTGCCGAGCGCGAGATCGGCGTTCTTGAGCTGGCGCTCGATCAGCGCCTCCATGGAGGCGCCGTCCTCCGTCTGCGCCAGCCCCGCAAAGCGCACCGCGGTGCGGATCTGCGCGGGCGTGAGGCCCTTGCGCTCGGCCAGCTTGGCGGTGAAGGCCTCGGACACGACGATGCCTTCGAGCGTCTTCTTCACGAGCTGCTCGCGCGCTCCGGGCGGCGGCGACTTGAGCTCCAGGTGGTAGGCGAAGCGGCGCCGGAATGCGGGGTCGATCTGCTCGATGCGGTTGGTGACCCACAGCGTGGGCACGGGGTTGGCCTCGAGGATCTGGTTGACCCAGGCCTTGCCGCTCACGCTGCCGCTGGTGGGCGCGGGAATCTGCTCGGCGCGCGCCATGAACTGCGCGGCCTCGGTGCTGATGGGCGGGAACACGTCCTCGACCTCGTCGAACAGCAGCGCGGCCTGCGCGCTGCCCTTGAGGAACACCTGCGCGATCTGCAGCGAGCGGTAGCGGTCCCGGCCGCTCAGCGAATTGCCGTCGCGGTCGGCATATTCGACCTCGAACAGTTCCAGGCCCGCCGCCTGCGCCACCACCTTGGCGAGCTCGGTCTTGCCGGTGCCGGGCGGCCCGTAGAGCAGCACGTTGACGCCGGGCTCCTTGCGCGCCACCGCCGCGCGCAGCAGCGTGACGAGCATCTGCGCGTCTTCCTCAACAAATGAGAAGTCGTGCGTGGTGAGCGCGCTCTTGGCCGAGGGCCGCGTGAACACGGCCATCAGTTCGTTGTGGTCGCGGTACTCGCGCATCAGCACCGGCGGCAGCTTCTCGCTGACCTTCATGAGGTCGGCCAGGTCGGTGATGTTGTGCTCGGAGATCAGGTTCTCGACCAGGCCGATGCGCTCCAGCCGCGAGCCCGCCCGCAAGGCCTCGCCCACCTCGGTGGCGTTGACGCCCGCGATGTCGGCAATGGCGGCATAGGCCTCGGGCGCATTGTTGACCTTGAACTCGACCAGGAGCGAGCGCAGGTCGCGCTGGTAGCGTGCGAGCGTGCCGTAGAGCAGCAGCGCGCGCTCGGCCTTGTTGAGCTGCAAGAGGCCCGCGAGCGCGTCGATGTTCTTCTCGACCAGCGTCGACTGCTTGCGCAGCGCATGCGTGAGCCAGTCGCGCGTGACGGCCAGCACCGAGAGCAGGTCCTTGGGGTAGTCCTTGGCGTATTCGTCGAGGTAGAAGAACAGCGTGCCTTCCTCGTAGGGCCCGCGCCACACGCCATGCCGCTCGAGCAGCGTGCGGCCGTCGAAGTTCTCGACGCCCTTCCAGGCCTCGTTGCCGGCGCAGCGCCGGCCCAGGAATTCGCGCAGCCGCTGCAGCACCGGGGCCGGCCAGACCAGGTGGCGGCCGGTGAGCGAGAGCAGGCCATTGATGTCGCGGCGCACGTTGAAGCGCGGCCCCTGCTTGGCGGCCAGCGTGAGCACGAAGTGCGAGCACATGAGCTCGAGCACCGGCGCACCCTTGAGCCCAGGCGACGGCAATGCCTGCCCGCGTACCGCAGCAGCCACTACATCGACACCCGCACGCTTGACCATCGGACAACCTCCAGACGAGGAACTTCTTGGGGCGACCATAACGCAGACTTTTGGCTTCGGGAAGACGCGGGAGCGGTAAAAACCCTGATGACGCGATTCCAGCCACAATGCCCGCCATGGTCGGAATCGAAGAAATCCGGCGCGCCGCGGCGCGTCTCGAGGGTCAGGTGCTCAACACGCCCTGCGTCGAATCGCGCACGCTCTCCGAGATCGTGGGCGCGCAGGTCTACCTGAAGTTCGAGAATCTGCAGTTCACATCCTCGTTCAAGGAGCGGGGGGCATGCAACAAGCTGGTCGATCTTCTGGAGGCCGACACGCGCGGCGGCAGCGGCAAGGAAGCGACGCGGGGGGTGGTGGCCATGTCGGCCGGCAACCACGCCCAGGGCGTGGCCTACCACGCGCAGCGGCTCGGCCTGCGCGCGCTCATCGTGATGCCGCGCTTCACGCCCGGCGTGAAGATCGAGCGCACGCGCGGCTTCGGCGCCGAGGTGGTGCTGCACGGCGACACGCTCGACGCGGCGCGCGCGCATGCGCTGGAGCTGGCCGAACGCGAAGGGCTGACCTTCGTCCACCCCTACGACGACGAGGCCATCATCGCCGGCCAGGGCACCGTGGCGCTCGAAATGCTCGATGCGGTGCCGGACCTCGACACGCTGGTGGTGTCGGTCGGCGGCGGCGGGCTGATCGCGGGCATGGCGATTGCGGCGCGCGAGCGCAAGCCCGGCATCGAGATCGTCGGCGTGCAGACCACGCGCTTTCCGGGCATGGTGAATGCCGTCAAGGGCACCCAGCACCTGCAGGGCAAGAGCACCATCGCCGAAGGCATCGCGGTCGGAACGCCCGGCGTGCTCACGCGGGAAATCATCGCCCAGCACGTCGACGACCTGCTGCTGGTCGACGAAGGCGACATCGAGCAGGGCGTGCTGATGCTGCTCGAAATCGAAAAAACGCTGGTCGAAGGCGCGGGCGCGGCCGGACTGGCGGCGCTGATCCGGCATCCGGGGCGCTTCCATGGCAAGCGCGTGGGCCTGGTGCTGTCGGGCGGCAACATCGACCCGCTGCTGCTGGCCGCCATCATCGAGCGCGGCATGGTGCGGGCCGGCCGGCTGGCGCGCGTGCGCGTGAGTGCGCGCGACGTGCCGGGCTCGCTGGCCCAGATCACGGCCACCGTGGCGGAAGCGGGCGCTAACGTCGATGAAGTTCATCACCAAAGAGCGTTTACCATGCTGGCAGCCCAGAACGTCGACATCGAGCTGGTGCTGCAGACCCGCGGACGGGCGCACCTGGCCAGCGTGCTGGGCGCGCTGCACGACGCCGGCTTCGAGGCCGAGGAGCAGCACTGAAGGGGGCTCGCAACCCCCTAGGCCGTGCCGCCGGGGGCCGCCGGTAAAATGGCCGCAGTTTCTGTATTTGCGTATTCGAGGTAATTCAATGTCCAACCCCACTCCCGTCGAGCCCGGCCACGCCGCCGCCGTTGAAGAAGACGCCGTCGAATCGATCGTGCACCTGATGCCGATCGTGCTCCCGCTGGCTGGCGGCGTGCTGATGCTGCTGCTGGCATCCATCGCCGTCTACTTGGCCTGACAGCCGTTTGCGTCTTCGTCCGCGGGCCGTGCGGCCCGCGTTGACGCAGTCTCCCGAAGCGAAAACGTTTTCTCAAACGGACCTCCGCGCCATCGCAGGCGCGGCGTCCCGTTCGGAAAGACGATTTTTTCAACTTAGGAGATTTCCGATGAACGCACCCACGATGCAGGGCCTCGCCATCCAGGCACCCTCATACGTCAAGAACGCAAAACTGATTGCCTGGGTGGCCGACATGGCCGCGCTTTGCAAACCCGAGGCCATTCACTGGTGCGACGGCAGCAAGGAAGAGTACGAGCGCCTGTGCCAGCAACTGGTCGACGCGGGCACCTTCAAGAAGCTCAATCCGGCCAAGCGCCCCAATTCGTTCCTCGCGGCGTCCGACCCGAGCGACGTTGCGCGCGTCGAAGACCGCACCTTCATCTGCTCCGAAAAGAAGGAAAACGCCGGCCCCACCAACAACTGGATGGCCCCGGCCGAGATGCGTGCCACGCTGCAGCCGCTGTTCGACGGCTGCATGAAGGGCCGCACGATGTACGTGGTGCCTTTCAGCATGGGCCCGCTCGGCTCGCCCATTGCGCACATCGGCATCGAGCTTTCCGACAGCCCTTACGTGGCGGTCAACATGAAGATCATGACCCGCATGGGCAAGGCCGTGTACGAAGTGCTCGGCGCCGACGGCGAGTTCGTGCCCTGCGTGCACACCGTGGGCGCCCCGCTCGAGGCCGGCCAGAAGGACGTGACCTGGCCCTGCAACAAGACCAAGTACATCGTTCACTACCCCGAGACCCGCGAGATCTGGAGCTACGGTTCGGGCTACGGCGGCAACGCGCTCCTGGGCAAGAAGTGCTTCGCGCTGCGCATCGCCTCCACCATGGGCCGCGACGAGGGCTGGCTGGCCGAGCACATGCTGATCCTGGGTGTGACCTCGCCCGAGGGCAAGAAGTACCACGTGGCCGCCGCGTTCCCCTCGGCCTGCGGCAAGACCAACTTCTCGATGCTGGTGCCCCCGGCCGGCTTCGACGGCTGGAAAGTCACGACCATCGGCGACGACATCGCCTGGATCAAGCCCGGCAAGGATGGCCGCATGTACGCCATCAACCCCGAGGCGGGCTACTTCGGCGTGGCCCCCGGCACCAACCTCAAGACCAACCCCAACTGCCTCAAGAGCCTGGACCGTGACGTGATCTTCACCAACGTGGCGCTCACCGACGATGGCGACGTCTGGTGGGAAGGCCTCGAAGACGACGTGCCCGGCAAGAAGCTGCCCGAGCACCTGATCGACTGGCAGGGCAAGGACTGGACGCCTCAGATCGCCAAGGAAACCGGCGCCAAGGCCGCGCACCCCAACTCGCGCTTCACCGTGGCCGCCACCAATAACCCGGCGCTGGATCCGGCCTGGGACGACCCCGCCGGCGTGCCGATCGACGCCTTCATCTTCGGCGGCCGCCGCTCGACCACGGTGCCGCTGGTCACCGAAGGCCGCAACTGGACAGAAGGCGTCTACATGGCCGCCACCATGGGTTCGGAAACCACCGCCGCCATCGTCGGCCAGGTGGGCGTGGTGCGCCGCGACCCGTTCGCCATGCTCGCTTTCATGGGCTACAACATGAGCGACTACTTCCAGCACTGGCTGGACCTGGGCAAGAAGGTCGAGGCTTCGGGCGCCAGGCAGCCGCGCATCTACACGACCAACTGGTTCCGCAAGGGGCCGGACGGCAAGTTCGTCTGGCCCGGCTACGGCGAGAACATGCGCGTGCTGAAATGGATCATCGATCGCATCGAAGGCAAGGCCCAGGGCGTGGACCATGTCTTTGGCGTGAGCCCGCGCTACGAAGACCTGAACTGGACCGGCCTGGAATTCAGCGCCGAGCAGTTCGCCACCGTCACCAGCATCGACAAGGCCGCCTGGGAAGCCGAGCTGAAGCTGCATGCCGAGCTGTTCCAGCAGCTGGCGCACCACCTGCCGAAGGAGCTGCCGGAAACCAAGGCGGCCATCGAGCAGCGCCTGGCGGCCTGACGCCGGTCCTCGGGTCTTGTGCGGCCTGTCCGCAACGCAAAAAAGCCGCCCGGATGGGCGGCTTTTTCATTGCACGGCCGGCGGCTGGCGCCGATCGATCAGTAGTAGCGCGAGCTGTTCATCCGGCGCATGGCTTCGTAGATCGTCGGCATGCGCGCTTCGCTGGAGCGCGCGGCCGCGCGGGCCACGGCGTCCACCTTGGCGGCGACCGCGGCCGACACCTTGCCTTCGGACTCCTGGCGCCACGTGGCGGCCTGCAGTTCCTGCATCACGCGCGGGTCGTTCTGGGCGGTTTCCAGGAAGCGGGCGTCGGCACGGGCCGAGGCACGGCGTGCGGCGGCTGCGTTCCAGGCACCGGCCACGCGGGCCAGGGGAGCGCGCAGCGAGCCGGCAAACAGCGCGGCAATACCGAAGGCGGCGCCGCAGAGCACGGCCCAGGCGGCGAGCAGCGCGCCTTCGTCCCAGTTGGAAACGAGCTTGTCGGCCACCACCATCACCGCCGCGACGACGGCGACGATCAGCAGGGCGATCAGCGGACGCGAGCCGTTCGCGCCGGCGCGTGCGGCCTTGAGCTGGCCGAACAGGATCTCGGCGCGCTGGACGCCGGGATGGACAGTGGGTTGGTCTACGTGGACAAAGCTGGTCATGATGAATCCCTCCGTGGGACGAATGGCTGGTGCCGATGGGGAGATATTAGGGTTTGCCCTGATGTTTTGCCACTTTATCTTTCTGATGTTTATCATTCACATCACTGATGGACGTCAACTTTCGCACATTCGATCTCAATCTGCTTCGCGTCTTCGACGAAGTGATAGCGGAGCGCAACCTCACGCGCGCCGCGCGCAACCTGTCGATCACCCAGCCCGCCGTGAGCAATGCGCTGCGGCGCCTGCGCGAAGTGCTCGGCGACGAACTGGTGCGCCGCTCCGGCGCGGGTGTCGAGCCCACGCCGCGCGCGCTGGCGCTCTGGCCCACGGTGCGCGACGCGCTGCGCCAGCTGCAGCACACGCTGGCGCCGGGCGAGTTCGACGCAGCGACCGCGGACACCACCTTCCTCTTGGCCATGGCCGACGCCACCGCCGCCGAGCTCATTCCCGGGCTGGTCCGGATCGTGGAGAAGGAAGCGCCCGCTATCTCGCTGCGCGTTCTGCCGCTGACAACCCGCGATCCGCGGCGGATGCTGGAGCAGGAAGAAGTCGATATGGCGATCGGCTACTTTCCGGCCGTGATCGCCAGCCTGGCGGCACGCGGGCAGTCGGGCGTGGGGGTGGCGTTCGAGACCCAGCGGCTCTACCTGGGGCAGTACGTCTGCGTGATGCGGCGCGGGCATCCGCTGGCGAACTCGCCGCTCACGCTGGACGACTATTGCGCCGCGCGGCATCTGCTCGTGAGCTTTTCGGGGCGTCCCTACGGCTTCATCGACCAGACGCTGGGCGCGCTGGGGCGCGAGCGGCGCATCGTGGTGACCGTGAACCAGTTCTTCACGGCCGGCCGGGTGGTCGCCAATTCAGACCTGCTGACGGTGCTGCCGCGCCATTTCGTGACCGTGACCGGCATCGACGAACAGCTGGTGCTGCGCGACCTGCCGTTCGACCAGCCGATGGTGCACGTCGACGCCATCTGGCATCGGCGCGCGCAGCACGGGCATGCGCACGAGTGGCTGCGCACCGCGCTGCTGCGCTCCGCCGCGGCGGCTTTTGCGGATTCGGTCCTCGGGCAGAAGGTGCCCGGATGACCGGGGTTTTTAGCGGATGACCGAGAGCCAGGCGCTGGCGGCCGCGCGCAGCTCCTGCGCGTGATGCGCGCCGCGGCCGGCGCGGACATCGGCGCTTTCCATCAGCGCGGCGGCATGGCTGGCCGGGGCGTTGGCGGCGGAAGAACGGAAGAAACGGGCCACTTGGGCAATGAGGCTGAACATGACAGTGCGCTGCTTTTGGCTGCGCTGGAGTGGTTGATGTCCTAAGAATAGGGGTTATCCCTAATATTGAAAGCCCCACTTCATGCGCTTTGTGCATGGGCTGATTCCCCTAGACTGAGTGGACGATGAAGCTGCAACTGCTGTCCGACCTGCACCTGGAGTCCCATCCCCGCTTCCACGCCGAGCCGGCGCCCGGGGCCGGCATGCTGGTGCTGGCGGGCGACATCGGCTCCTACCAGGAAGGCTCCCGCCTGACGGATCCCGACTTCGGGCTGGGCCGCTTCTCGCCCCGCAACGGCTGGCCGGTGCCCGTGATCTACGTGCCCGGCAACCATGAGTACGACAACACCGATTTCGACGAAACCCACGAGCGCCTGCAAGCGCTTTGCAAGGAACTCGACATCCTCTGGCTGGAGCGGGAGACCCTGGTGATCGACGGCATCCGCTTCATCGGCACCACGCTCTGGGCCGACTTCGATGCGCTGGTGGAGCCCACCGACAGCCTCGCCGACGCGCTCAAGAAGCGCGGCAAGGCGATGCGCGCGGCCGACTTCTACCTGGAGAAAGCCGCCACGGTGCGCCACGGCCAGCCCTTCATGGCCGGCGCCATGCGGGCGCAGGCACTGGCCTGCCAGGCCTGGCTCGAACAGGCGCTGGCCGAGCCTTTCGACGGCACCACGGTCGCCATCACGCATTTCGCGCCCAGCCTCGCGAGCGCCGACCCGCGCTACGGCCTCACGCCCGGCACGGCCGGCTTCTGCAATTCGCTCGATGCGCTGCTGCCGCGCGCCCGTCTGTGGCTGCACGGCCACCTGCACTGCCCCTTCGACTACGTGAAGGACGGCTGCCGCGTGGTGGCCAACCCGCTCGGCTACAAGGGCAAGGGCGAACAGGAAGGCTTTCGGCCGGACCTGCTGATCGAGGTGCCCTGAACGCGGCTCGGGGGCGCACCGCGGCAAGGCTCAGCCGCCGCGCCCCTTCGCCACCAGGCGAATGCCGGGCATCAGTTCGGCCGCCAGCTCCGGCCGCTCCAGCGCGTAGTCGAGGTTCATGCGCGCGATCTCGACGTGCTCTTCGCCCAGCGCCTGAGCACGCGAGCCCTGCCCGCGCTCGATGGCCTGCACCATCGCATGGTGCGTGCGGTGCGCCTGGCGCATCCACTGCTGGCCCTCTTCCATTGACGACTGCATCGGCAGCATCGCGCTGGGCGCGGCGAAGGGCTGGCCGCCGAGCATGTCCATCACACGCTTGAGCGCGAGGTTGCCGCAGCCTTCGACGATCAGCTTGTGGAAGCGGTCGTTCATCTCGACGTAGGCCGCGTAATCGTCCAGTTCCATGCTGGGCTTGTTCACGACCCGGTCGCCGGCCTCGAGGCACTCTTTCAGGTCACGCAGCAACTGTCGTGGTGCACCGTCCTCGGCCAGCAGGCGCGCCGCAAAGCCTTCGATCACGCCGCGAACGCGGATGGCGTCGGCCACTTCCTGCGAGGTGAAGCGGCGCATCTGGTAGCCGCCGCCGGGCGATTGCTCGATCAGGCCTTCGTGCTCGAGGCTGGCCAGCGCCAGGCGCACCGGGGTGCGCGAGGCGCCGAGCTTCTCGGCGATCGGAATCTCGGCCAGCCGCTCTCCGGGCACGAATTCGCCCTTGAGGATCATGTCGCGCAGCTGCACCAGCACGCGGGATTGTTGGGAGTCCATCGGGAAGCGCCAGGGAGAAGGAGGGAATGAGCGAATTCTAGGAGACCCGCCTTGCGCTGCACGCAGCATATTTACCCTGGCTCGGTTGTTGCATGCACTTCCGGGCAGCGAGCGCCAAAAACACATGCAAATCTCCGTGTTAACCCTAGTCTTTCCATCATCAACGCTCAGTTCAAGACGAAATTGCTGATGAAAATTTGACCCTGGTCGAGGAACACCCAGACAATGCATACAACTGCATGCAATGTCTGCAGACTTCTCCCGGAAGCACCCACGATGGAGCCCGCACGATGATCAGCGCCGAACAAAACGATTTCATCACCCGCGTCGGACCCGGCGCCCCCGCCGGCAAGCTGCTGCGCCGCTACTGGCAGCCGGTGGCCCTGGCCGACGAACTGGCGGGCCCGCGCCCGGTCAAGCCCGTCAGGCTCATGGGCCAGGACTTCGTGCTGTTCCGCGACGAGAACGGGCAGCTCGGCATGCTCGACCGCGACTGCCCGCACCGCGGCGCCGACCTGGCCTTCGGACGGCTCGAGAACGGGGGCCTGCGCTGCGCCTTCCACGGTTGGCTGTTCGACGCCAGGGGCAACTGCCTCGAAACCCCCGCCGAGCCCGCCACCAGCAAGCTGTGCAGCCGCATCAAGCAGTCGGCCTACCCGGTGGTCGAGAAGAGCGGCGTCGTCTTCGCGTACATCGGCGACGGCGAGCCCCCGGCCTTCCCGGAGTTCGACTGCTTCGTCGCGCCCGACAGCCACACCTTCGCGTTCAAGGGCCTGTTCGAATGCAACTGGCTGCAGGCGCTCGAAGTGGGCATCGACCCCGCGCATGCGTCCTACCTGCACCGCTTCTTCGAGGACGCGGACACCTCCGAGAGCTACGGCAAGCAGTTCCGCGGTGCCTCGGCCGATTCCGACATGCCGATCACCAAGGTGCTGCGCGAGTACGACCGGCCCGACATCAGCGTGGAGCCCACCGACTACGGCCTGCGCCTGAAGGCGCTGCGCCGGCTCTCCGAAGACACCACCCACGTGCGCGTGACCAACGTGGTGTTCCCGCAGGCCTTCGTGATCCCGATGAGCGCCGAGATGACCATCTCGCAATGGCATGTGCCGGTGGACGACACGCACTGCTACTGGTACGCCATCTTCACGAGCTTCACGGGCCCGGTCGACAAGGAGCAGATGCGCGACCAGCGCCTCGCGCTCTACGAACTGCCCGACTACACCTCGCGCAAGAACAAGCGCAACAACTACGGCTACAGCATCGAAGAGCAGCTGACCGAAACCTACACCGGCATGGGCGACGACATCAATGTGCACGACCAGTGGGCGGTGGAGTCGCAGGGCGCCATCCAGGACCGCACGCGCGAGCACCTGGGCAGCACCGACAAGGGCATCATTGCCTACCGCCGCGTGCTGGTGAAGGCCATCGAGGCCACGCTGGCCGGCGAAAGCGCGCCGATGCTGATCGACGCCGCGCAGGCCGGCGCGATGTCCGGACCACCGTCCATCGACGGCATCGGCAAGGTCAGCGGCGAAGAGGCCACCGAGGCCTACTGGCAGGAGGCCGACCGCGCACGCCGCCTCAAGTCGGACTGGGCCCGCGCACGGCTCGCTGACTGAGCACGCCCGCCATGAGCAGCAGCAACACCTTCGCAGACCGCTTCGGTCTCTGGTCCGACGAGCAGCATGCCCAGGCGCGCGAGCTGGTGCGCCGCATCGACAGCGGCGAGGTGGACGTGGTCCGCTTCGCCTGGCCCGACCAGCACGGCCTGCTGCGCGGCAAGACGCTGGTTGCGGGCGAAGCGCGCGCTGCGCTGTGGGAGGGCGTGAACCTCACCTCGACGCTGCTGGCCAAGGACACCTCGCACAAGACCGTGTTCCCGGTGTT
The DNA here is from genome assembly GCF_003951285.1 of Variovorax beijingensis. Classification (GTDB taxonomy): domain Bacteria; phylum Pseudomonadota; class Gammaproteobacteria; order Burkholderiales; family Burkholderiaceae_C; genus Variovorax; species Variovorax beijingensis. The sequence goes on from NZ_RXFQ01000023.1 coordinate 62,470, forward strand.
CAGCGCGAACGGCGGCTTTGCCATCGAAGGCCTGCAGGGCGGCGCGGACTTCACCATCGTGGCCGACCCCGCCACCTTCAAGGTGCTGCCCTGGGCGCCGCGCACCGGCTGGATCCTGTGCGATGCCTACATGGCCGACGGCAAGCCCTGTCCCTTCGCGACGCGGCAGATCCTGCAGCGCGCGGTGCGGCAGCTCGACGAGATGGGTTTCGACTTCATCGCCGGCCTCGAAGTGGAATTCCACGTCTTCAAGCTCGACGACGCGCGCATGGGCCTGGCCGATTCGGGCCAGCCCGGCGAGCCGCCGCGCGTGTCGCTGCTGTCGCACGGCCACCAGTACCTGACCGAACTGCGCTACGACCGCGTCGACGATCTGATGGAGCTGCTGCGCTCGAACCTCGTCGCACTCGGCCTGCCGCTGCGTTCGCTGGAGATCGAGTTCGGCCCGAGCCAGTTCGAACTGACCTTCGGCCCCGCAGCCGGCGTCGTGCCGGCCGACACCATGGTGCTGCTGCGCAGCGCGATCAAGCAGATCTGCCAGCGCGCCGGCCTGCATGCCACCTTCATGTGCCGCCCGAAGATCCCGAACGTGATGTCCAGCGGCTGGCACCTGCACCAGTCGCTGCGCCGCAAGAGCGACGGCGTGAACGCCTTCATGCCCGAGGCCGGCGGACGCGACCTCAGCGAGATCGGCATGCACTACCTCGGCGGCCTGAAGGCGCACGCCTGCGGCGCCGCGGCACTGGCCAGCCCGACGATCAACGGCTACCGCCGCTACCGCCCCTTCTCGCTCGCGCCCGACCGCGCGATCTGGGCCCGCGACAACCGCGGCGCGATGCTGCGCGTGCTCGGCGGCCCGGGCCAGAACGCCTCGCGCATCGAGAACCGCGTGGGCGAGCCGACGGCCAACCCGTACCTGTACCTCGCGTCGCAGCTGTTCTCGGGCCTGGACGGCATCCGCCACCAGACCGACCCCGGCCCCTCGGCCGACGCGCCGTACGAAACACCGGCGGAGCAACTGCCGCGATCGCTCGGCGACGCGCTCGTCTGCCTGCGCCGCGACGAGATGCTCAACACGCAGATGGGCAAGACCTTCGTCGACTACCTCTGCCACATCAAGGAAGCGGAGATCGCCCGCTTCAACCTCGAGGTCAGCGAGTGGGAACACCGCGAGTACTTCGACATGTTCTAGAAACCATGCCCACCATCCACTACATCCTCAAGGACGGCAGCACGCGCGAGGTCGACGCCAGGATCGGCGCCAGCGTGATGGAGACCGCCATCCGCGGCAACGTGCGCGGCATCGACGCCGAGTGCGGCGGCTGCTGTTCCTGCGCCACCTGCCACGTCTATGTCGACGACGCTTTCGCCGGCCTGCTGCCGCCGCCCGACGACATGGAGAGCGCGCTGCTCGACGCCGTCGCGGCCGAGCGCCAGCCCAATTCGCGGCTGAGCTGCCAGCTCAGCGTGACGGCGGCCTTCGACGGCCTCAGGGTGCGCGTCCCACAGACACAGGTCTGACGCGCATTCACTTGCTCGCCCCGCATTCATCCCACCTGAAAGGCGTTTTCCCATGACGACGATGACGAAGAGAACCGTTCTCTCGACCCTCCTGCTCGCCGGCTTCGGCCTGCTCGGCAGCGCGGCGCAGGCCGCCGACGAGCCGCTGCGCATCGGCCTCATTGCCACCTATTCCGGCCCCTACGCCGACTACGGCCGCCAGTTCGACGCCGGCGTCGCGCTCTACCTCAAGGAGCACGGCGGCAAGGTGGGCGGGCGCACGGTCGAGATCATCAAGAAGGACACCGCCGGCCCCGCCCCCGACGCCGCCAAGCGCATTGCGCAGGAGCTCATCGTGCGCGACAAGGTGAACGTGCTCACCGGGTTGGACTTCAGCCCCAATGCCTATGCCGTGGGCGCCATCGCCACGCAGGCCAGGATCCCGACGATCGTGATGAACGCCGCCTCCTCGGCCATCACCACCAGCTCGCCCTACGTGGCGCGGCTGTCGTTCACCGTGCAGCAGGTCACCGACCCGATGGCGCGCTACATGCTCAAGGAAGGCATCAAGGACGCCTACACCGTGGTGGCCGACTATGCCTCGGGCGTCGATGCCGAGACCGCCTTCAAGAAGACCTTCACCGCCGGCGGCGGCAAGGTCTCGGGCGAGGTGCGCACGCCGATGAACAACCCCGACTTTTCGGCCTACGTGCAGCGCATCAAGGACGCCAAGCCGCAGGCCGTGTTCTTCTTCTTTCCCTCGGGCGTGATGCCGCCGGCCTTCCTCAAGGTGTGGAAGGAGCGCGGCATGGAGCAGGCCGGCATCAAGCTCTACGCCACCGGCGAAGCCACCGACGACAGCTACCTCGACGCCACCGGCGACGTGGCGCTCGGCCTGGTCACCAGTCACCACTACTCGTTCGCGCACCCGTCGCCCAAGAACCAGAAGTTCGTGAAGGACTTCGCCGCCGACAACGGCGCCAGGCTGCGCCCGAGCTACTTCGCCGTCACGGCCTACGACGCCATGGCCGCCATCGACCTCACGCTGCAAAAGACCAAGGGCGACGCGAGCGGCGACAAGTTCATGGATGCGCTGCGCGGCCTGCGCTTCGAGAGCCCGCGCGGCCCGATCGAGGTGGACCCGCTCACGCGCGACATCGTGCAGACCGTCTACATCCGCAAGACCGAGCGCGTGAACGGCCAGCTGGTGAACGTGGAGTTCGACAAGTTCGACCGCGTGAAGGATCCGGCCAAGGAAAGCTCGAACTAAGCACATCGTCACGCCGCAAGCAGCGCAGCAACAGGAGGCCCATGGGCATCGTGATCTTCGACGGGGTGGCCTACGGCATGCTCCTGTTCCTCATCGGCGTCGGCCTGTCCATCACGATGGGGCTCATGAACTTCGTCAACCTCGCGCACGGCAGCTTCGCGATGGTGGGCGGCTATGCGGCAAGCGTGCTGATGAACCACTTCGGCCTGGGCTTCGGCCTTTCGCTGGCGGCCGCCTTCGTCGCCGCGGCGGTGGCGGGCGCGGCGCTGGAGTTTGTGTTCTACCGGCGGCTGTACCGCGCGCATCCGCTCGACCAGGTGCTGCTGTCGATCGGCGTGGTGTTCGTGTCGATCGCGGCCTTCACGTATTTCTTCGGACCGACGATGCAGCCCTTCACCCTGCCGCCGGCGCTCGATGGGCAGGTGTCCATCGGCGGACTCGAAGTGGGGCGCTATCGCCTGTTCCTGATCGTCTGCGGCGTGGCCGTGCTGGCCGCGCTGCTGCTGGGCCTGGGCAAGACGCGCTACGGCGCGATGGTGCGCGCGGCGGTCGACAACCAGCGCGTGGCGGGCGGCACCGGCATCCATGTGCAGCGCCTGTTCTTCCTGACCTTCTCGCTGGGCTGCGGCCTCGCGGGCCTGGGCGGCGCGTTGAGCCTGGGCATGCTGGGGCTGGAGCCGTCGTTCCCGCTCAAGTACCTCGTCTACTTTCTCATGGTGGTGTGCGTGGGCGGTGCGGGCACCGTGACCGGGCCGTTCATCGCGGCGCTGCTGGTCGGCATCGTCGACGTGGCGGGCAAGTACTACTGGCCGGAAGCGGGCGCCTTTCTCATCTACGTTTTCATGATCGCCATGCTGCTGGCGAGGCCGAACGGCATCGTCGCCAGGAAGGGGCTCGCATGAAGGCGCCGATCCTCTCCCCCGCGCACCTGCGCATCGCCGAACTCGCTTTCTGGCTCGCGCTCGCGTCGAGCTTCTTCCTCTTGCCCGACAAGCTCACGCTGATGAGCCAGATCATGATCTTCGGCCTGTTCGCCGTGTCGCTCGACATGGCCCTCGGCTACGCAGGCATCCTCACGGTCGGCCATGCGGCCTTCTTCGGCGCAGGCGCCTATGCCGCCGGCCTGCTCGCCAGGTACGGCTGGAGCGAGCCTTTCACCGGCCTTGCATTCGCGCTGGCCGTGAGCGGCCTGCTCGGCTACCTGCTCAGCTACCTCGTGGTGCGTGGCGCCGATCTCACGCGGCTGATGATCACCATCGGCGTGTGCGTGCTGCTGTACGAGCTGGCCAACCGGCTCTCGGGCATCACCGGCGGCACCGACGGCCTGCAGGGCGTCGTCATCGCGCCGGTGCTCGGCCTGTTCGACTTCGACCTGTACGGCAAGACCGCGTTCTGCTATGCCTTCGCCGTGGTGCTCGCGATGTTCCTGCTGGTGCGGCTGGTGCTGCGCTCGCCCTTCGGCCTTGCGCTGCGCGGCATCCACGACAGCCGCAAGCGCATGACGGCCATCGGTTCTCCGGTCGAGGCGCGGCTGCGCATGGCCTATGCCATGTCGGCGGCCGTGGCCGGCGTGGCGGGTGCGCTGCTGGCACAGACCACGCAGTTCGTCGGCATCGAGTCGATCGGCTTCAACCGCTCGGCCGAAGTGCTGATCATCCTGGTGCTCGGCGGCACCGGGCGCCTGTACGGCGGAATGATCGGCGCCATCGTCTACATGCTGGTGCACGACTGGTTCGCGGACATGAACCCGCAGTACTGGATGTTCTGGCTCGGCATCTTCCTGATCGCGGCGGTCATGCTGGGGCGCGGCGGCATCATGGGCGCACTGTCGCGCTTCGTGCGGACGGGGAAGGCGCGATGACATCCACACACACCCTGCGCACCCGCGACCTGGGCATCCGCTTCGGCGCCTTCCAGGCGGTGGACGAGGTGAATCTCTCGCTCGAACCGGGCGCGCGCCAGGCGCTGATCGGGCCCAACGGTGCCGGCAAGACCACGCTCATCAACCTGCTCACCGGCGTGTTCAGGCCCACGAGCGGATCGATCCACATGGGCGATCGCGACATCACGCGCCTCTCGGGCGACAGGCGCGCCCGCATGGGGCTGGCGCGCACCTTCCAGATCAACACGCTGTTTCCCAGCCTCACGCCGCTGCTGTCGGTCGTACTTGCGATCTGCGAGCGCGAAGGACTGGGCGCCACCTGGTGGCGGCCGCTCAAGGGCTGCACGGCGGTGTTCGACGAAGCGCATGCGCTGCTCGGCACGCTCAGGCTCGACAGCCTGGCCGACGTGCCGGTGGCCGAGCTGGCGTACGGCAAGCAGCGCCTGCTCGAGATTGCGCTGGCGCTTGCGGCCAGGCCCCGCATCCTGCTGCTCGACGAGCCCGCGGCCGGCGTGCCGCAGGACGAGAGCGGCGAATTGTTCGAAGCCATCGCGGCGCTGCCGGACGACATCAGCGTGCTGTTCATCGAGCATGACATGAAGCTCGTCTTCCGCTTCTCGCGCCGCATCTCGGTGCTGGTGGGCGGCCGCATCCTCACCGAAGGCACGCCGGCCGAGATCGGCGCCGACCCGCGCGTGCGCGAGGTCTACCTGGGACGCTCCCATCGCCATGTCTGAAGTGCTTGCCTTCGACCACGTCACAGCCGGCTACGGCAACGCCGTGGTGCTCGACCGCCTCGGCTTTTCGCTGCGGCAGGGCGAAAGCCTTGCCATCCTCGGGCGCAACGGCGTGGGGAAGACCACGCTGCTGGAAACGCTGATGGGCAACACCCGCGTGATGCAGGGCGCGGTCAGGTGGCAGGGCGCGGACATCACGCGCTGGCCTTCGCACCGGCGCGTGCGCGCGGGCCTGGGCTGGGTGCCGCAGGAGCGCGAGGTGTTTCCCTCGCTCACCGTGGAAGAAAACCTCACGGTGATCGCGCGGCCGGGCGGCTGGAACCTGCAGCGCGTCTACGGCTTCTTTCCGCGCCTGCGCGAGCGGCGCACCAACTATGGCAACCAGCTCTCCGGCGGCGAGCAGCAGATGCTTTCCATCGGCCGCGCGCTGATGACGAATCCGAAACTCCTGCTGCTGGACGAACCGATGGAAGGCCTGGCGCCGATCATCGTGGAAGAGCTGGCCGCCGCGATTCGCCGCCTGTGCGAGGCGGAAGGCCTGGCGTCCGTCGTCGTGGAGCAGCACCCCGTGCTGGCGCTGGAGATGACGCACCGCGCGATCGTGCTGGAGCGCGGCACCGTGGTGCATGCCGGGCCGAGCAACGCGCTGGCCGCGGATCACGGCCTGCTCGAGGGGCTGCTCGGCGTCGGGGTCTGAATGCCGGGTCGACAGCCGGTTCGTGCAGGCCGCCGCTACAGCAGTTCTTCGCCCACGATCGGCAGCAGCAGCCAGTTCTTGAAGCGCAGCCAGAGAAACTCGCCGGGCTCGTCCTCGTGGACGATGTCGCCGCCGGCGTCGTCGTATTCCAGCCATTGCACGCGGCGGCCGTTGGGTGCGAGCCGCAGCCGGTAGCCCAGGCTCACGCGCGCTCCGCTCAGGAGCTTTTCGTAGTCGGCCACCAATTCCGGGCTGTCGATCACGAGGCCCATCTCGGTGTTGACCGCGGCGGAGCGGCGATCGAGGTTCATCGAGCCGATGAAGAAACGGTCGTCGTCGATCACCGCGAGCTTGGCGTGCAGGCGGCTGATCGACTGGCCGAAGTCGCCGAAATGCCCCGAGCGCCTGGTGAGCATCGGCGCGATCTCGTAGATGGTGACGCCGATCTTCAGCATGTCGGCGCGGTAGCGTTCGTAGCCCGCATAGGCCAGCGGCTCGTCGGTGGCGCCGAGCGAATTGGTCACCACCGTGATGCGCCCGCCGCGCTCGATCGCGGCCTTCATCATGGCCATGCCGGGCGGGCCGGGAATGAAGTACGGCGAGGCGATCTTGACCTCGCGCTTGCCCGAATTGATGACGCCCAGCGCACCCTCGTTCACGCTGCCCGCATAGGCTGCCCCGGGCGCGCGCGTGATCTTTGCGGGATCGTCCACAAACAGCGTGAACGGCGCCCAGCGCAGCTCGACCTTGCCGGTGGCGAGCTGCTCGCCCACCGGCGACCTGTCCATCACGTCGCGCTGGCGAATCCGCACGTCGGGCTGCGCCGTGCTGGCGATGGCATCGAAGCGCTTCTGCGCCTCGTCCACCGTCATGCGCAGCGGCGCGATGCGCTCGATGGGCCACGCATGCTCGCTGTTCCAGTAGCGGTCGAAGCCTTCGGACATCTGGCGCACCACCGGCCCGCCGGAAAGCACGTCCATGTCGATGAAGTTCGCCGCCGTGCTGCGCATGAAGTATTCGTTGGCGATGTTGCGGCCGCCCGAGACGGCAAAGCTGTTGTCGGCCACCAGCAGCTTGTTGTGCATGCGGTGGTTGATGCGGCCGAAGTCGGCCAGCGAGAACAGGATCCGCAGCGCGAACGAGTCGGCCCGCGAAGGCAGCGGATTGAACAGCCGCACCTCGACGTTCGGAAAGGCCGAGAGCGTGCCGAACAGCTCGTCCTCCCCGGCCGTGTAGAGGTCGTCCACCAGCAGGCGCACCCGAACGCCGCGTGCCGCCGCGTCGCACAGTTCGCGCAGCAGCAGCAGGCCGACGTCGTCGTTCTGGATCAGGTAGTACTGCACGTCGAGCGACTTCTCGGCATGCCGCGCGAGCGAAATTCGGGCGTCGAAGGCAAAGGCCGCCTCCGGCAGCAACCGAAAGCCCGACAGCGATTCGGCCCCCTGCGGCGCGCCCTGCCGTGCCATCTGGCCGAGCGCGGTGTCGGCGACGTCGGTGATGGCCGCAGCGGGCGCGCGCGGCGAGGGCGGCGGCAGGCCCGCGCAGCCCGCCAGCCACGCCAAGGCCACGGCGGCCCACACCAGGGCCGCGAGCCTGCGGATCGAGGAAGAGGCTGCCATGGCCCGCACTGTAGCCCGCGGCGGGCTCGGGCGCAGCCCTATGATCGCCCTCACAAAAAAGGAAAAAGGACACGCGTGCTCAACGGCTTGTGGCTGGGTTTCTTCGGAATGGCGATGCTGGCGGCGCTCGGGCGCTGGCTCGTGGGCGGCGATCCAGCGGTCTTCGCGGCCATCGTCGAAAGCCTGTTTGCCATGGCGCGACTCGCGGTCGAGGTGATGGTGCTGCTGTTCGGCACGCTCACGCTGTGGCTCGGCTTCCTGCGCATCGCCGAGGCCGCGGGGCTGGTCGGCTGGCTTGCGCGCCTGCTCGGCCCGCTCTTCAGGCGGCTCATGCCGGGCGTGCCCGCGGGGCATCCGGCGCTCGGCCTCATCACCATGAACTTCGCGGCCAATGCGCTCGGGCTGGACAACGCGGCCACGCCCATCGGCCTCAAGGCCATGCGCGAACTGCAGCGGCTCAATCCCGACCCGGTCACGGCCACCAACGCGCAGATTTTGTTCCTGGTGCTCAACGCGTCTTCGCTCACGCTGCTGCCCGTGACGATCTTCATGTACCGCGCGCAGCAGGGCGCGAACGATCCGACGATGGTGTTCCTGCCGATCCTGCTGGCCACCAGCGCGTCGACGCTCGTGGGCCTTTTCTCGGTGGCAGTGGCGCAGCGCCTGCGGCTGTGGGACCCGGTGGTGCTGGCCTACCTGGTGCCGGGCGCGCTGCTGCTGGGCGGCTTCATGGCGCTCCTGGGTACGCTCTCGGCGGCGGCGATTGCATCGCTCTCGTCGCTGATGGGCAATCTTGCGCTGTTCGGCGTGATCATCGTGTTCCTGCTGGCCGGCGCGATCCGGCGCATCAAGGTCTACGAATGCTTCATCGAGGGCGCGAAGGAAGGCTTCGACATTGCGAAGAACCTGCTGCCCTACCTGGTGGCGATGCTGTGCGCGGTCGGCGTGCTGCGCGCCTCGGGCGCGCTGGACTTCGTGCTCGACGGCCTGCGCTGGCTGGTGAGCGCGGGCGGCTGGGATGCGCGCTTCGTCGACGCCCTGCCCACCGCGCTGGTCAAGCCCTTCTCGGGCAGTGCGGCGCGCGCCATGCTGATCGAGACCATGAAGAGCCAGGGCGTGGACAGCTTCCCCGCACTGGTGGCGGCCACCATCCAGGGCAGCACCGAAACCACCTTCTACGTGCTGGCGGTGTACTTCGGTGCGGTCGGCATCCAGCGCGCGCGGCATGCGGTGGCCTGCGCGCTGCTGGCCGAACTGGCGGGGGTGGTGGCAGCGATCGCGGTGTGCTACTGGTTCTTCGGCTGAGCGCCGCGAAACCGGTCCTCGCCAGCGGGGCGATACGGCCCGGCCGAGCAGCCCGCCGTGCGCTGAGCCAAAATGGTCCTCCGCCGTCCAACGCACAGCCTCTTCCGTGACCACCTCCCGCCGGGCCAAGCCGCCCACCTTTTCGCCCAGCGAGTTCCGCGAAGCGCTCGGCATGTTCGCCACCGGCGTGACCATCGTCACCGCGCGCTCGGCCGAAGGCACGCTGGTCGGCCTCACGGCCAACTCGTTCAATTCGGTGTCGCTCGCACCGCCGCTGGTGCTGTGGAGCCTGGCGCGCGCGGCCGGCTCGATGCCGGCGCTCAGCACCGGCTCGCACTACGCCATCAACATCCTGGCCGCCAACCAGAAAGGGCTGGCCGAGCGCTTCGCCACCAAGAACATCGACCGCTGGGCCGACGTGGCCTTCACCGAAGGCCTGGGCGGCGCACCGGTGCTGGCCGGCGCGGCGGCGAGCTTCGAATGCTTCAACCGCAGCCGCTACGACGAAGGCGACCACGTGATCTTCGTCGGCGAGGTGGAGCGCTGCACGCACAACGCCGGCGCCTCGCCGCTGCTGTTCCACGGCGGGCGCTTCTATACGGAACATCCCTTGTGAGCCGCGGCGCCGTGTTCGGCATGCATCAGGGCTGGTGCGGTTCGAGGTTGAGCACGACAACGCCGATGACGATCATGGCCACTCCGGCAAGCCGCGGGAGCGTCGTCGATTCGCCGAACCAGAGAATGCCGAGTACCGCCGTCAATGCGGTGCCGCTGCCCGCCCACACCGCGTAGGCCAACCCGACTTCCAGGTGCCTGACGGCGATCGACATGAGCCAGATTGCCGCCGCATAGCAGACCCCGACCACCAGCGACGGCGTGAGGCGCGTGAATCCATCTGCATGGCGAAGCGCGATCGTTCCTGCAACCTCCGCCGCAATGCTGGCTCCAAGCAGCAGCCAGGAGAAGGCCTGTGGGCCCATGGGATACCTCTCGGACTCCGCACCTGTACCGGATGCAGAGCAACGAGACGAAGGAGCGGTACCCGAAACGAAAGCCGAATGCTAACGGAGGCGGCAGAGCGTCGACCTTGCACAGTCCAACACCTCACGCGCTACGATCATCGGTCCTGGGCTTTGTTGCCGCATGCAAGACCGAAGCCCATCGACGAGACACGAATGATCCAGCGCAAGACCCATCTCGACTCCCTCGCCATCGGCCTTCTGATCGCATGCTGCGCGTTCTGGGGCCTGCAGCAGATCCTCATCAAGACCACCGTCGCCGAAGTGCCGCCGCTCTGGCAGGCCACGGTGCGCATGGCGGGCGCCGTGGTGCTGCTGTGGCTCTGGTGCCTGTGGCGCCGCGTGCCGCTGTTCGAGCGCGACGGCACGCTGCCGGGCGGGCTGCTCGTGGGCCTCTTGTTCGCGGGCGAGTTCGCCTGCATCTACCTGGGGCTGCAGCACACCTCGGCTTCGAGGCTCACGGTGTTTCTCTACACCGCGCCGTTCTGGGTCTCGCTGCTGCTGCCGCGCTGGGTGCCCGCCGAGCGCCTGCGCGGCCTGCAGTGGCTGGGCCTGGGCATCGCCTTCGCGGCGGTGCTGTTCGCGTTCAGCGAAGGCTTCGGGCATTCGAGCTCGGGCCAGCTGCTCGGCGACGCGATGGCGATCGTCGGCGGCATGCTCTGGGGCCTGACCACGCTGGCGCTGCGCACCACGCGGCTCGCCACCGCGAGCGCCGAGAAGGCCCTGTTCTACCAGGTGGCGGTGACCGCGGCCGTGTGCCCGCTGCTGTCGCTGGCGCTCGGCGAAAGCTGGGGCTTCTCGTATTCGGCCTGGGCATGGACCTCGATCGGCCTGCAGACCGTGATCGGCGCCTTCGCGAGCTATCTCACCTGGATGTGGCTGCTGCGGCACTACCCCGCCACGCAGATGTCGTCGTTCAGCTTCCTGACGCCGCTGTTCGCGCTGGTGTTCGGCGTGGTGCTGCTCGGCGAGCCGCTCACACTGCAGCTGATGCTCGCACTGGTGGGCGTGGGCCTGGGCATCGTGATGGTCAACCGGCGAAAGGCGCGGACATGAAAGACCCAGACTTCCAGCCGGTGCTCGACGACATCGTCGCCACCCTGCGGCCGCTGCTGGGCACGGCCGGCACGGTGGCCAGCTACATCCCGGCGCTGGCCTGCATCGATGCGCACCAGCTCGGCATTGCGCTGCGCACCTGCGACGGCGCCGAGGCTTTCGCGGGCGACGCCGAAACGCCGTTCTCGATCCAGAGCGTGTCCAAGCTCTTCACGCTGACGCTGGCCATGCAGCGCATGGGCGACGCGCTGTGGGAGCGCATCGGCCGCGAACCTTCGGGCAATCCGTTCAACTCGCTGGTGCAGCTGGAGAACGAGCACGGCAAGCCGCGCAATCCGTTCATCAATGCGGGCGCCATCGCCGTGGCCGACCGGCTCGTGAGCCAGGCGCTGCCGGCCGGCGGCAGCGCCAAGGCCGACATCCTTGCGCTGATGGGCAGCCTGTGCGGCGAGCCGATCGCGTTCGACGACGAGGTGGCGCGCTCCGAGGCCGCGACCGGCTTTCGCAACATCGCCCTCGCCAACTTCATGAAGAGCTTCGGCAAGATCGACAACGACGTGGCCGTGGTGCTCGACACCTACTTTCACCAGTGCGCGCTGCGCATGAGCTGCCGCCAGCTGGCCCGCGCGGCGGCCTTCCTGTGCCGCGACGGCGCGCATCCGATCGACGGCCAGGCCGAGGTGACCGGCGAGCGCCAGACGCGCCGCATCAACGCGCTGATGCTCACCTGCGGAACCTACGACGCCGCGGGCGACGTGGCGTTCTCGATCGGCCTGCCCTGCAAGAGCGGCGTGGGCGGCGGCATTGTGGCGGTGGTGCCCGACCGGCTCACGCTGTGCGTGTGGTCGCCCGCGCTGGATGCGACCGGCAATTCGCTGCTGGGCATGAAGGCACTCGAGCTGTTCGTGGCGCGGACCGGGCTGTCGGTGTTCTGACCGTCAGGCGGCCACGGCCGCCGGCGCGGCACCGAGGCTGCCCATGCCGTCGAGCGCGGCCTCGACCGCCTCGTCGAGCGGCGTGTGCGGCTCGCGCCCGAGGAACGCCACCAGCTTCGCGTTGTCCATCTGCACCGGCGTTTGCCACAGGTAGCGCATCTCGCGCATTTCGCGAAAGGTGGTGACGAAGGGCGAGGCCCACGTCAGCAGCCACCACGGGAAGGCCGACACGCGCGGCACGGCACCCGTGCGGCGCGCCACCACCTGGCGGATCGCACCGCTCATGCGCGTGCCGTCGGCATCCCAGTGGCCGGCCATGTGAAAGCGCGCGAAGGGCTCGAGCCTGTCGCGGCGCGCCAGCAGCTCGACCATGGCGCGGGCTACGTCCGGCAGGTAAGACCACTGATGGCCCAGCCCGGGGCGGCCAAGGTCGCTCACGGCCTTGACCGGCCGCCCCGCCTTCACCAGCCCCTGCGAGAACCAGTTGTTGCCGGGCCTCGGGCCGAAGAAATCGCCGGCCCGCACGATCAGCACGCGGGTGCCGCCGCGACTGGCTTCTTCGAGGCGCCTTTCCATCTCGACTCGGATCGCGCCCTTGCGGGTGACCGGATGCTGCGGCGAATCTTCGGTCAGCAGCGGAAAAGCGTCGGGGCCGAAGTTGTAGACCGTGCCGGGCAGCACGAGGGTGGCGCCTTCGGCCTTGGCGGCGGCAATCGTGTTGTCGAGCATCGGCAGCACCAGCTGCGCCCACCCCCGGTAGCCGGGTGGGTTGACCGCATGCACGATCACCGCACAGCCCTCGGCCGCCTTCATGACGGCCTGCGGGTCCATGGCGTCGCCGGCGAGCCAGGTGATGCCGTCCTCCCGGCCTTCGACCGCGCCGCGCTTCAGCGCCCGCACCTGCCACCCGGCGTCGCGCAACTGGCGGGCCACTTCGCCGCCGATGCCGCCCGTCGCCCCCAGAACCAGAACCGTGTCGTCGCGTGCCATGAAATGCTCCAGAACAGTTGTTAATGGAATGAATTCTGGGTTGGATGACGTTCAACTGAAATTGCCGAACATGAGCTATCAGCTATACATTGATGCATGACCTCGAACATCGGATGGGAGCTTTACCGCTCGTTCCTCGGCGTGCTGCGCGAGGGCTCGCTCTCCGGCGCCGCACGCGCACTCGGCATCACCCAGCCCACGGCCGGGCGCCATGTCGCCGCGCTCGAAAAGGCGCTGGGCGTGGTGCTCTTCACGCGCTCTCAAGTGGGCCTGATGCCCACCGAGGTGGCGCTGGCGCTGCAAACGCATGCCGAGGCCATGGAAAGTACCGCCGCCTCGCTCGAGCGAGCCGCCACCAGCCAGGGCGAGGGCGTGCGCGGCGTGGTGCGCATCTCCGCGAGCGAGGTGATCGGCGTGGAAGTGCTGCCGCCCATCGTCGCGCGGCTGCGCGAGCAACACCCGGCCCTGAAGGTCGAGTTGGTGTCGACCAACCGCGTCCAGGACCTGCTGCGGCGCGAGGCCGACATCGCCGTGCGCATGGTGCGGCCAAAGCAGGAGCAGCTCGTCGCACGCCGCATCGGCAAGGTCGAGCTCGGCTTCCACGCGCGCAAGGAGTACCTGCTCCGCCACGGGACGCCGCGCAGGATGGAAGAACTCGCGGGCCATGCAGTGATCGGCTACGACCAGCCCTCGGCTTTCGTGCGCAACGCAGGCAAGGCGCTCCAGGGCTATGGCCGCGAGGCCTTTTCTCTGCGCACCGACAGCGATCTCGCGCAGCTGGCGCTGATCCGCGCGGGCGCGGGCATCGGCATCTGCCAGGTCGGGCTGGCCCGGCGCAACGAGGCGCTGATTCGCGTGTTGCCGCGCACCTTCTCGATGAAGCTCGAGACATGGGTCACGATGCACGAGGACCTGCGCAACAGCCCGCGCTGCCGCGCCGCCTTCGATGCACTGGTCGAAGGGCTGCAGCACTACATCGGCTCCCAGGCGCAGGCGAAAATGGGCCGCGCACGAACCCGAGCATCCGAATGACCGAAGCCACAGACTCCACCGACTCCGACACCCTCCCCCTGCACGAACCCCGCCTCTGGCGTGACGGCCAATGGACCGCCCGCGTCATCAAGAACGAGGAAGACGACGGCTGGGCCGTCGAGATGACGCGCCACGGCGACCCCGAGCCGGCGCTGGTCGGCCCCTGGACCATGGGCCGCGACAAGAAGAATCCGAAGCCGCTCGACGGGCCCGCGTTCTCCACGCTGGTGAAGACCGCCGCCGAGGTGATTCGCCGCCACGAGCAGCAGCTGCACGCCACGCTCAACAAGAGCGTGACCGTCACGGCGCAGGGCGGCCGGCGCATTCGCGTGTCGCTCGCCATCGTGCCCGACGAGGACAACCCCTCGGCCACGCTGAGCGCACACGACGACGAAGACGACAGCGAACTCGCGAGCGTCAACGTCTCGCCTGCCTTCAGGCTCACGTCCGGCAGCGCCACCGGCTGGATCGAAGCCGACTTCGCCCGCCCGCGCTGACCGGCCGCGCTGACGGCAGCGCGGCGCCGGTGTGCGCGCGAGTACCACACGTTCTGCGTATCCGCCAATAAGCGAAAGAACGTATGTTCACGCAGGGGTGAGTTGAGAAGAATCCGCCCCAACGAGCAATCGTTTTCAGTCCTTCATTCATACGACCCCCGCTGCCAGTGCTGCCAGCGAGGGGTCGGGCAACAAAGCCCGAACCGGTTTCAACACCGGTTCGGGCTTTTTTGTTTTTCGGTCGCAACGAAGCCTTTTCAAAACGGATGCGCGCCATCCGGGGGCGCAGCTTTGGCCGCCCCGAGTGAGGAAATTTCCTTCTTTCCCTTCAACCACCCCTACCAGGAGCAGCGTCATGAGACATGGTGATATTTCGAGCAGCAACGATTGCGTGGGCGTCGCGGTCGTCAACTACAAGATGCCCCGCCTGCACACCAAGGCCGAGGTGCTCGACAACGCACGCAAGATCGGCGAGATGCTGGTCGGCATGAAGAAAGGCCTGCCGGGCATGGACCTGGTGATCTTTCCCGAGTATTCGACACACGGGATCATGTACGACGCCAAGGAGATGTACGACACCGCATCCGCGATCCCCGGCGAGGAGACCGCGATCTTCGCGGACGCCTGCCGCCGCGCCAACGTGTGGGGCGTGTTCTCGCTGACCGGCGAGCGCCACGAGGAGCACCCGAACAAGGCGCCCTACAACACGCTGATCCTCATGAACAACGAGGGCGAGATCGTCCAGAAGTACCGCAAGATCATGCCGTGGGTTCCCATCGAGGGCTGGTACCCGGGCGACTGCACCTACGTGAGCGAAGGCCCCAAGGGCATGAAGATGAGCCTGATCATCTGCGACGACGGCAACTACCCCGAGATCTGGCGCGACTGCGCGATGCGCGGCGCCGAACTGATCATCCGCTGCCAGGGCTACATGTACCCGGCCAAGGAACAGCAGATCCTGGTGTCGAAGGCCATGGCCTTCATGAACAACACCTACGTGGCGGTGGCCAACGCGGCGGGCTTCGACGGCGTGTACTCGTACTTCGGGCACTCGGCGCTCATCGGCTTCGACGGCCGCACGCTGGGCGAATGCGGCGAGGAAGAAATGGGCATCAACTACGCCGAGCTCTCGATGGGCCTGATCCGCGATGCGCGCAGGAACGGCCAGTCGCAGAACCACCTCTTCAAGCTGGTGCACCGCGGCTACACCGGCACCATCAACTCGGGCGACGGCGACAAGGGCGTGGCGGCCTGCCCCTACAACTTCTACACGCAGTGGATCAACGACCCCGAGGGCACGCGCGAGATGGTGGAGTCGTTCACGCGCAGCACCGTCGGCACGCCCGAGTGCCCGATCGATGGCATTCCAAACGAGCCGGCCACGCATCGCTGACCTGGCGACCGGCCCTTCCACGTTCAACCACAAAAGGTACGCCATGACACAGACACATGTTGACGACAAGGTCCTCGGCGAAGAGTACGAGCACGACCCGGTTCCGCTCTCCAAGCGGCGCAGCACCTTCTCGGTCTCGATGGTGTGGCTCGGGTTCCCGATGATCATCACGGGCGCCATGACCGGCTCCATCCTGGTGGCGGGCATGGGCTTCCGGTCCGCGCTGCTCGCGATGATCGTGGGCAACCTGCTGATGTTCGCGTACGTGGGATCGCTGGGCGTCCTGGGCACGGCGCGCGGCCACAACTTCGCGCTGCTGGCAAGCGCCAGCTTCGGCAAGAAGGGCTACGTTTTCGCCTCGGGTCTGCTGTCGACCTTGCTGCTGGGCTGGTACGCGGTGCAGACCGGCATCACGGGCAACCTGATGCACACAGCCTTCAAGTTCGACTACCTGACGATGACGATAGCGGCGGGCGTGCTGTACGTGGGCATCACATTCGTCGGCATCCGCGGCCTTCATTGGATCGGCATGGTGTCGGTGCCATTGTTCGTGGTGCTGGGCGGTTGGGTGGCGTTGCATTCGGCCGGCGCGGCGGGATGGGGCAAGGTGCTGTCGTATGCCGGCACGCAGCCCGCGCTGCCGATGTCTTTCGGTGTCGGTCTGACCATTGTGGTGGCGCTGTTCATCGACGCGGGCACGGTCACGGCCGACTTCAACCGCTGGGCCGCCGACCGCAAGAGCTCGCTGATCGCCACAGCCTGCGCCTTTCCCGTGGCCAACCTGGTCGCCATGCTGGTCGGCGGCGTCATGACGGCCGCCCTGGCGCTGCCGCAACCGCAGCCCTTCGGACTGGACAACATGTTCGGCTACCTGCTCGCGCAGAACGCGCCCTGGCTGGCCGTGGTGGCCTTCGTGTTTCTGCTGTGCAACCTGGGCTCGGTCTGTGCGCACTGCCTCTACAACTCGGCCGTGGGCTGGTCGCGCATCGGCAACGGCCGCATGCGCGTGTTCGCAGTGGTGCTCGCGGCCGCGGGCATCGCGATTGCGGCGGCCAACGTGTGGGCGCTGTTCATTCCGTGGTTGTCGCTGCTGGGCATCCTGGTGCCGCCGATCGGCGCCATCCTGATCGCCGACCTGTACTTCGTGCGGCCCGGTGCCGCCATCGGCGCCGACTGGCGCCCGCGCGCCTTCATCGCCTGGGGCGCGGGCTCGCTGGTGGCCTACGCCACCGAGACGATGGCACCGCAGCTGTCGACGGCCGTGGCGGCCTTCATTGCGGCGGGCATCTGCTACGTCGCGCTCCACACCGGCAGCGCCGCGACAGTGGCGGCGACCGCGCCGTCCATCAAGAACTGAACCCCTCTTTCGAAAGCGACAACGACCATGGACTACGAAATCTTCGACCTCGGCGACGTGCCTCTGCAACGCGGTGCGACGCTGCGCAATGCCAGGCTCGCCTACAAGACCTACGGCAAGCTCGACGCCGACAAGGGCAACGTGATCGTCTATCCGACCTGGTACTCGGGCCAGCACTACGACAACGAATGGCTGATCGGCCCGGGCATGGCGCTCGACCCCGGGAAGTACTTCATCATCGTGCCGAACATGCTGGGCAACGGCCTCTCTTCGTCGCCCAGCAACACGCCCGAACCGTACAACCTGTCGCGCTTTCCGGACATCACGCTCTATGACAACGTCCGGCTGCAGCACCGCCTGGTCACGGAGAAGTTCGGCATCGAACGCATCGCGCTCGTCACAGGCTGGTCGATGGGCGCGCAGCAGACCAACCAGTGGGGCTGCCTGTACCCCGACATGGTGCAGCGCATCGCGCCGTTCTGCGGCTCGGCCAGGACGGCGCCCCACAACATCGTGTTTCTCGAGGGCGTGAAGGCGGCGCTCACGGCCGACGCGGCGTGGAATGGCGGCTGGTACAGCGCGCCGCCGAGCAAGGGCCTGCGCGCGGTGGGCCGCGTGTACGCGGGCTGGGGACTGTCGCAACCCTTCTACATGCAGGAACTGTGGCGCGAGCTGGGCTTCAGTTCACTCGAAGACTTCCTGGTCGGCTTCTGGGAAGGCTTCTTCTTGCAGAAGGACGCGAACAATCTGCTCGCGATGCTGTGGTCATGGCAGCACGGCGACATCAGTGACAACCCGGTGTTCAAGGGCGACTTCAAGAAGGCGCTGGGCGCCATCAAGGCGCGCGCCATCGTGATGCCGGCCGAGCGCGACCTGTACTTTCCCGTGGCCGACAACGAGTGGGAGGTTTCGCACATGCCGAACGCGGAGTGCCGCCCGATCCCGGGCGTGTGGGGCCATTTCGCAGGCGGCGGCAGCAGCCCCGTCGACACCCGCTTCATCGACACCGCCCTCAAGGAACTGCTCGCCACGCCATGAATGCCGCCGTCCCCGATCCGCTTGCCGGCTACCACATCGAGGCCGAGCCCTTCTACCGGCCCGCAGGCAACGAGGTGGCGCTCTACAGGCAAGCCTATCGCCACCGCATGCCGTTGATCCTCAAGGGACCGACCGGCTGCGGAAAGACGCGCTTCGTGGAGCACATGGCGTGGTCGCTCGGGCGGCCGCTGGTCACGCTCGCCTGCAACGAGGACATGACGGCGTCGGACCTCGTGGGGCGCTACCTGCTCGACGCCAACGGCACGGCCTGGCACGACGGGCCACTGACGCTGGCGGTGCGCCACGGCGGCATCTGCTACCTCGACGAGGTGGTGGAGGCGCGGCAGGACACCACGGTGGTGATCCACCCGCTGACCGACGCGCGCCGCATCCTGCCGCTCGACAAGAAGGGCGAGCTGGTGCACGCGCACCCTGATTTCCAGCTGGTGGTCTCATACAACCCCGGCTACCAGAGCAGCGCGAAGGACATGAAGCCTTCGACCCGGCAGCGCTTCGCGGCGCTGGAATTCGACTACCCCCACAGCGGCCTCGAAGCGGAAATCGTCGCGCACGAGGCTGCGGTCGGGCTCGACCTGGCCGCGAAGCTGGTGGCCATTGCGCGCTGCTCGCGCGAGCTCAAGCACCGCGGGCTCGACGAGGGCGTGTCGACGCGCATGCTGATCTACGCGGGCGTGCTGATCCGCGACGGCGTGTCGCCGCGCGACAGCTGCGAGATGACGATGACGCGCGCCCTGACCGATGACCCCGACATGGCCAGCGCGCTGCAGGGCTTCGTCGAAGCGCAGTTCGGATGAAAGACAGTTTCGCCGCACTGGCCCTGTTCGCCCGTGGGCTGGCGGGTGTCGACATCGAGGTACAGCCGCTCGAAGGCAATGCAGGCACGCGAGCGGTGCTGGCGGGCCAGCGGCTGCTGCTCCCTGCGCAGGACGACGGCAGCAGCGACGGTGAGCGACTGCGCTGCGCCATGGTGGCCCATGCGGTCGCGCACCTGCGCCACTCCCAGCCCGCCCGGCCCGCGCGCACGCTCAAGCCCATGGGCATCGCCATCGTCTCTGCCATCGAAGACGCACGCGTGGAGCGGCTGCTGTGCCGCGACTTCCCCGGGGTACACGGCTGGTTCGCCGGATCGCTCGCGCCCGCGCCCGACCCGCTGGACCTGGGCTTTGCGGCGCTCGTCTCGCGCATGGACCGCGTGCTGATGCTGCCCGCCTGGCAGGACGACAACCACTGGGTCAACAAGGCGCGCCGCCTGTTCGACGAGACCGTCGCCTCTGCGGGGCTGGAAGACTACGGCGCCTTCCGTACGATCGCGTCGATCCTGGCCAACGACCTGGGCCAGATGCGCGTGCGCTTCGATCCGCAGCACTACGCAGTGCCGGCGCCGTACCGCGACGACAACAGTTATTTGTGGGATTTCGGCGAGGCCGAAACGCCACCCGACGAAGCCATCGCACTGCAGCAGCCGGGCTCCCGGCCGCCACCGCCGACCGATGCTGCGAATCCAAGCGATGGCCCGTTGCCCGAAGGCGCCGCCGAACTGGAACTGGGCCGCTACAGCTACCCCGAATGGGACCGCAAGCTCGAACGCCTGCGGCCCGGCTGGTGCACGGTGATCGAGAAGCTTCCGGCATGGCAGGGTCTCTTGCCGGTGCGTGAACAACAAACGGCCGCCAGCAACACCACCGAGCGCCTGACCCCGCTCGCGCTGCCCCGCGCCCGTCAGCTCGACCGCACGCACCGCCTGCGCCGCCAATGGGAAGGCGACGACGTCGACCTGAACGCCGCCATCGAGGTGCTGGTCGACCGCCGCCTGCGGCTGCGCCCCGATCCGCGCCTCTTCATGCGCCCCGGCAAGGCGCCGCGCCCAAGCAGCGTGCTGGTGCTGCTCGACCTGTCGGAATCGGCGAACGACCCTGTCCATGGCGGTGCGCGTTCGCTGCTCGACGTCGAAAAGCAAGCCGCGCTGCTGCTGGCGGGCTCGAACGCACGCGGCGCCGACCGGTTCGCCATCCACGGCTTCTCGTCCAACACGCGCGCAGAGGTCTACTACTACCGCCTGCTGGAATTCGGCAGGCCGCTCGAGGCGCCATCGCGCGCCGTGATCGGCGCGGTGCGCGGCCGCTACTCCACACGCATCGGCGCCGCGCTGCGCCATGCCGCATCGCACCTGCGCACCGAGCCTTCAGGCCAGCGCGCGATATTGCTCGTGACCGACGGCGCCCCTTCCGACATCGACGTGCACGACCCCAAGTACCTGATCGAAGACGCCCGCATGGCCGTCGCCGAGGCGCGCGAAGCCGGCGTGCGCACGGCCTGCATCGCGGTAGACAGCGCAGCCGACGCGTACGTGCGCCGCATCTTCGGCTGGCGCAACTATTGCATCGCCGACGACGCACGCAGCCTGCCCGCGCGGCTCGCGCGCATGAGCGCGCGGCTGGCCGCCGCAAACTGAGGAGAATGATGGTTCACACAACCAGGAGACATCCCCGTGGCTGACAAGGACCCCCTCCGGGTCGGCATCCTTTACTCGGAAACCGGCGTCACCTCGACGATCGGGCTGTCGCAGCTGCAGGGCGCGCTGCTCGCCATCGAGGAGATCAACGAAGCCGGCGGCGTCGACGGCCGCGAGATCGTGGCAATGCGCTACGACCCGCAATCGAACCCCGCGCGCTATGCACAGCTGGCCGAGCAGCTGATCGTGCAGGATCGCGTCAACGTGATCTTCGGCTGCTACATGTCGAGCAGCCGCAAGGCCGTGATCCCGGTGGTCGAGAAGTGGAACAAGCTGCTGTTCTACCCCACGCTCTACGAGGGCTTCGAGTACTCGGGGAACGTCATCTACACCGGCGCCGCACCCAATCAGAACAGTGTGCAGCTGGCCGAGTTCATGACCACGAACTTCGGTTCGCGCGTGTACCTGATCGGCTCCGACTACATCTATCCCTACGAGTCGAACCGCATCATGGGCGAACTGGTGATGCAGCGTCCCGGCAGCGAGAAGCTCGGCGAGCGCTACGTGGCGCTCGATGCCACCGAAAAGGACTACCGCGCGATCATGGACGACATCCGCCACAAGCGGCCCGACTTCATCTTCTCGACCGTGGTGGGCGACTCCACAGCGAGCCTCTACCGCGCGTACGCGGAAGCGGGCTTCGATCCGAAGACGATGCCGATCTCGAGCCTCACCACGTCGGAGGCCGAGGTCTCGCAGATGGGCCCCGGCGTGGCCACGGGGCACTTCACCGCGGCGCCGTATTTCCAGTCCATCGACTCGGCCGCCAACCGGCGCTGCCTCGCGCGGCTGCGCGAACGCTTCGGCGACGGCTGCGTGCCCAACCTGTGCTGGGAGGCCTCGTATTTCCAGATGCACATCTTCGCCAATGCATTCCGCCAATCGGGCAGCGACGGCATTGCGGAGATCCTGCCGCACATCCTGGGCAGCGAATTCGATGCGCCGCAGGGGCGCGTGAAGATCGATCCGGCGAACCATCACACCTGCCTTTACCCGCGCATCGGGCGGGTCGATGTGCACGGGCAGTTCACCATCGTGCGGCAGGCGACGCGCGCGGTGTACCCCGATCCCTATCTGGTCACTCATTCCCTGGGCGACTGGACGGCCAGGCTCGATACGCTGGAGCTCTAGGATGGACGGCGCCGCCCCCAAGCGACACACCCTGCGGGTGACGCCGCCGCAGCTGAAAGAGCTGCGCCTGCTGAAGATCGCGGTGATCCACCCGGACGACGCCGACGGCCGGCAGCTCACGCAGCAGCTGCAGCGCATCGGCTGCCAGGTGCAGGCCTTCTGGCCGCCGGTGCAGGTGCTTCCCGAGGGCATCGACGTGGCCTTCATGGCGGTGCAGCCCGACTTCATCAACCTGCGCTTCGAGTGGACCCAGAGCGAAGATGCGCCCGCCATCATCGCCGTGGTCACCTACGAGAATCCGACCATCGTCGAGGCCGTGCTGGAGATCGGCGCCAAGGCGGTGCTGCCCTCGCCGGTGCGTTCCTTCGGGTTGCTCTCTGCATTGGTGGTGGCGCGCGAGGCGCACAAGGAAAGCCGTTCGCTCGCGCGGCGCCTGCGCAAGGTCGAGGCCAAGCTGCTCGGCGTGCGGCAGCTCGCCGAAGCCAAGAGCATTCTCATGAAGACGCACAGCGTTTCCGAAGGGCAGGCACACGACCTGATCCGCGACCAGGCGATGAGCAAGCGCACGACCATGGAAGAGATCGCCGGGGCCATCGTCAACGCCAACGAGATCCTTTCGCTCGGCGCACGCAGACCCGGCCAGAGTTGAAGAATCAGAGCTGGCGAAAGGCCGTCAGCACCTGCAGCACGCTTTGCGTGGCGCCGTCGAGCAGGGCGCGTTGGCGGTGCGCAATGCCGAGGCGGCGCGTGAGCCTGGGCGTGATCGGCAGGATCTGCATGCGCTCGTTCAGCGCTGCGTCGGTGGTCTGCTGCAGCGGCAGCAGCGCGGCGCCGTAGCCGGCCGCCACCAGGCTGCGGATCGCGGCGTCGTAGTTGAGCTCGATGCGCGCACGCGGCGCGAAGCCGGCCGCCGCGAACCACTCCATCGAGAGCCGGTACATGTGGGTGGTGGCGTCGTTGAAGATCAGCGGCTGCGCGGCCAGCCAGGCCGGCGTGACGCGCTTGGGCGCCTTCCAGCGCTGCGGCACGAAGGCCATCATGGCCTGGTCGCGCCAGGGCGTGACGACCAGCTCGCGCAGCGGCGGCTGCGGCGTGGCCACCAGCCCGATGTCGAGCGTGCCGGCGGCCAGCCGCGCCATTGCCTCGTACGAACCGAGGATGCTGACCTCCACGTCGATGCCGGCATGCCGGGCGCCCAGCGCTTCGAGCACCTGCGGCAGCAAGTCGACCACCACGCCGGTGGAAGTGCCGAGCCGCACGCGGCCCGTGCGGCCTTCGGCCTGGCGCTTGACGGCCTCGACGGCATCGTCGGTGTCGCGCAGCAGCTTGCGCCCGCGCTCGACCAGCGCCGCGCCGGCCGCCGTGGGCGTGACGCGGCGGTTGCCGCGCACCACCAGCTGCGCATCCAGGCGCGATTCGAGTTCGCTGATGTGCAGGCTCACCGTGGGCTGCGCGAGATGCAGCGCCTTGGCCGCCGCCGAGAAGGTGCCGAGATCGGCGATGGCGATGAGCGTGCGGAGTTGGTCGAGGTTGAGCTGTCGCATCAGGAATGCTGATTGAAGGTGTCAGAAATCTCAACTTCCACAATAGCATGCGCCGCCGCAAGATGAGCGCTCCCCCACAAGGAGACCATCGTGACCGCGCCGACGCACTCGCCCTTTCATCAACGCCTGATGCATGCCCTGCGCAGCTGGCGCCGCCGCGCCGTGGAGCGCCGCCGCGCCCACATGGACGCTCGGCACCTGGCCGGCATGAGCGAGCACGAACTGCGCGACCTGGGCATCGGCCGCAGCGAGGTGGCCGGATTGCTCGACCGGCATCGCTGACCACCGGATTTGAGGTTCAATCCGGGGCGTGCCCCAAACCGCTGCCCCCACCCCGCTTTCCATCGAACTCACCTCGCCGCAATCGGTCAACGGCCAGCGCGCGGCGTTCCAGTCGCTCTGGCTGCTCGCACGCATGAAGCACGCGCACGATGCCGAAAGCGGCCTCGTGCGGCTGGCCGACCTGCGCGGCGAAGTCTCCGACGCGAGCACGCTGCGCATGGTCGTGAGCCGTGCGTTCCGCGACTTCAAGGCCTGGCACATCGAGGTCGGCTGGGGCGAGGACACGCAGCGCGAGCCGCGCTTCCTGAACGCCGAGCGGCGCAGCCAGGGGCCGTTCTGGCTGCCGCCCGCCGAGGCGAAGCGCGTGCGCATGCTGGTGGGCGGCCGCGCGGCGACACCCGCCGAGGTGGCTTCCTTCCTGGGGCTGCGCCCGCGCAAGGCCCGCGCGGGCGCGCCCGGCTCGGCGCCGCCCGATGCGGTGCACCTGCAGGACGCCGCGTTCTGGAAGCAGCTGGTGGCCGCGCAGCAGGCGGCGCGGCAAGGCCGGCTGATGGCACCGGTGGCGGGCGGCAGCGCAGCCGGGTCGTCGGCCAGTGCGCTGGAGTCGATCCGCCTGGCCGGCACGCTGGCCGCCACCGATTTCCAGCGCGCGCTGGTCACGCTCAACGAAGCGATGCTGTGGCGCCGCCTCGGCGACAACGAGCAGGCGCGCCGCCGCCTGCAGGCACTCAAGAAGCAGCGCCTGGCCCACCATGTGGCGGGCAACGACTACCTGGGTGCGATGGAATGCATCGTCTCGGCCTGGTGCGCCTACACCGCGCGCGACCTGCCGCTCGCGCAATCGCTGCTGGGCGGCATGGCGAACGATGCGGCGCGCAGCCTGGTGCTGCGGCACCACCCCGATGTGCGCTTCGAGTGGTGCAACCTGTGGGCGCTGGTGTGCCGCTCGCGCGCGCTCGGGCTTTCCGGCGAGGACAAGCCAACCGCCGCGGCGCTCGCCGAAGAGTCGCTGCAGCGCTTCGGCGAGGCATTGGCGGCCGCCTTCGAGTCGCACTCCTTCGACGCGGCGCAGCACGTGGCGGCCAACATGGGCATGGCCGCGTGGCTGTTCGACCGCGTGGGCCTGTCCGACCTGCCGGCACTCGCGCACGACGGGCACGCCGACACCACGCGCCGCGCGGTTCAGTGGATCGCCTTCAGCGAATGGCTCTGCGGCCACACCGACGGCCAGGGCCGCTCGGCCTGGAACGCGATCTACCTGATGCGCATCGCGCGCGGCCATTGCCGGCCCGAACCGCAGCCCACGCTCGCGCAGTTCCGCGCGCAGGAGCCGCTGGACCCGGCCGCAATCTCGCAGCTCGCCGGGCCGCTCGCAGACGCCTTCGATGCCGCGCATTGGCCCGCGCGCTGGGTCGAGGTGGCGCAGGCGCGGCTGGCCGACCACCAGGCCGGCCGGCGCCGCTACCCCGGCCTGCAGCATTGCAGCCTGCTGTTCGAGCACGCCTGGTATGCGGCGCATGCGGGCGACCTGAAGGCGGCCGAGCAGTCGCTGGCGTCATTGCGCGAAGCCTTGCCGCAGCTGGTGCCGAGCGACCGCGCCTATTTCACCGAGTCGTGGAACGACACACTGCCGGCCGAGCTGGTGCTCGAAGCCAGGCCGCCGCGGCGGCCGGCGGCGCGCAGGAAAACCGTGCGCCGAGCCAGCTAGTCAGCGCGTGGCCGGCGCGCCGGTCGACTTGCGCACCACGAGTTCGGGCCGCAGCACCACGGTCGATGCCGACATGGCACGGCCGTCGATCTCCTCGAACAGCATCTCGGCCGCGCGCCAGCCGAGCTCGCGGTGCGGCAGGCGGATGGTGGTGAGCGGGGGGTCGACCATGTCGACCAGCGGCATGTCGTTGTGGCCGGTGACCGAGATGTCCTTCGGCACGCGCAGGCCGGCCTGGCGCAGCGCGTCGTAGGCGCCCAGCGCCACGAGGTCGTTGCAGCACACCACGGCCTGCGGGGCCGGGCCGGCCTCGAGCATCTGCCGCATGGCGGCCGCGCCGGCCTCGCGGCTGTAGCTCTCGCACTCGACCACGCGCAGCGGCTTCATGCGGTGGTCGCGCAGCGCCTGCTCCAGGCCCAGGCGCCGGCCCACGCCGGTCGGAATGTTCTGCGGCCCCGCCAGGTGCGCGATGCGCTTGTGGCCCAGGCCCACGAGGTGGTCGACCGCGAGCTTCATCGCGAGCCGGTCGTCGCTCACCACGGCCGGCAGGCGGCCGGTTTCGTCGGCGCGGTTGACCAGCACCGCCGTCATGCCGGCCTTGGCGACGAAGTCGACCAGCGGATCGTCGCGCGTGGCGGTGGCCAGGATCACGCCGTCGACGCGCTGCGCCAGCATGCGCTCGAGCACCGGCCGCGCGAGCGCAGGGTCGACCACGTTGGTCACGAACACGAAGTACCCGCGCGCCGCCGCACTGGCCTCGATGCCCTGCAGGATCGGCGGGAACACCGCATTGGTGATGTCGGGCACCAGCACGCCGATGGTGTGGGTGCGGCCCGTGCGCAGGGCCGAGGCCGCGCGGTTGGGCCTGTAGCCCAGGCGCTGCGCGGCCTCCTCCACCACGCGCAGCACCTCGTCGCTGATCAGCGATCGTTTCTCGGGGCTGAGCGCGCGCGACACGGTCGACACATGCACGCCGGCCGCGCGGGCGACGTCGCGGATGGTCACGGGGGAAGAAGGCGAGGGGGTGCTCATGGGCTGATTGGTGCAAACGATTGTCGCCCGGGTGGGACTCTGGAATGGCTTTCCGGTATTCCCAGGTCGGCTAACAGGGTCATTTTACTTTCTGCCGGTTTGGACTAAGATCGTGCAAACGATTGCACGAAACCCCGATGAGACTCCCATGAACATCGCCACTTCCCCCGACTCGGTGCTGGGCTTCGCGCTCCAGGCCATGGAGCGCACGCCCGATGCGCGCCTTCGAACCGTGATGAACGCGCTCACGCGCCATCTGCATGCCTTCGTCCAGGAGGTGAAGCTGACCGAAGAGGAGTTCGAGCAGGCGCTCGAATTCATCGTCGCCATCGGCCAGGCCACGGGCGAGAAGAAGAACGAGGTGGTGCTGGCGGCCGACATCCTCGGCGTCTCCACCGTGGTGGCGCTGCAGAACAACCAGGACCCGCACGGCGAATCGCCGGCCGCGCTGCTCGGCCCGTTCTGGCGCGCGAACTCGCCGGCCTGCGCGTTGGGCGACAGCATCGCGCGCTCGGGCACGCCGGGCCTTCCGCTCGCGGTGGCAGGCACGGTGCGCAATGCGCGGGGCGAACCGATCGCAGGCGCCACGGTCGACGTATGGCAGGCCTCGCCCATCGGCCTCTACGAAAACCAGGACCCGGCGCAGGAAGACATGAACCTGCGCGGCCGCTTCACCACCGACGCGCAGGGGCGTTTCCACTTCCGCAGCGTGCGGCCGGCCGGCTACCCGGTGCCGACCGACGGGCCCTGCGGCGTGCTGCTGCGCGCGCAGCAGCGCCACCCCAACCGCCCCGCGCACCTGCACTTCATGGTGAGCAAGCCGGGCCACAAGGTGCTGACCACGCAGGTGTTCGCCGATGACGACGAGAACCTCGAGAGCGATCCGACCTTCGGCGTGACGCAGCGGCTGATCGGCTGCTTCGCGCTGGCGCCCGACGGCCAGAGCGCCACGCTGCAATACGACTTCCAGCTCGAGCCGGGCGAGATGAAGTTCCCGCGCCCACCCATCCCCTGAACCCACGTTTGCATCCCATGAGCTTCGATCCTGTTTCCCGACTCGACGGCAAGGTCGCCGTCATCACCGGCGGCCTTGGGGCCATCGGCTACGCCACGGCCCTGCGCCTTGCAGCGCTCGGCGCCACCTGCGTGCTGCTGCACCGCAAGGGCGACGATGCGGCTGCCCGCGCGGCCGCCCTGCCCTCTGCCAGCGGACAACGCCACACGGCGATCCGTGCCGACATCGTCGACACGCCGAGCCTGCAGGCCGCGGCCGCCGAGGTGAAAGCCACGCACGGGCGCTGCGACATCCTGGTCAACAGCGCGGGCCACACGCAGCCCGTTCCGGCGGGCGATCTCGACGCCTTGACCGACGAGCTCATCGACGAACTGCTGCGCGCCAACTTCCGCGGCGTGTTCGCGACCATCCGCGCCTTCGCGCCGATGCTCAAGGACAGCGGCGACGGGCTCGTTGCCAACATCTCGTCGATCGCTGGCTTCACGGGCGTGGGCAGCAACCTCGCGTACGTGGCGGCCAAGGCCGGGCTCGACGTGGTGGGCGATGCGCTGGCCAAGGCGCTGGCGCCGGTGGTGCGCGTGGTGTCCATCTCGCCGGGCGCGGTCGAATCGGGCTTCGTGCCGGGCCGCGGCGCGGAGTTCGCCAGCAAGATGGCGAGCACCACGCCGCTCGGGCGCATCGGCAAGCCCGACGACGTGGCCGCCGCAGTGGAAGCGCTCGCGACGACGATGCGCTTCGTCACCGGCACGCGCATCGTGGTCGATGGAGGGCGCCACCTGTGAGCACCGCCAAGACGCTCATCACCTGCGCCGTCACGGGCAACCTCGTGAAGCCCGAGCAGACGCCGCACCTGCCGATCACGCCGGTGCAGATCGCCGACGAATGCCTGGCCGCGGCCGAGGCCGGCGCGGCGCAGGTGCACATCCACGTGCGCCATCCCGAGACCGGCAAGCCTTCGATGGAGGTCGAGCTCTACCGCGAGGTGGTCGACCGCATCCGGCGCAGCAATCGCGAACTGGTCATCAACCTCACGACCGGCCCCGGAGGGCGCTTCATTCCGAGCGAAGACGATCCGAAGATCGCCGCACCCGGCACCACGCTGCTGCCGCCCGAAAAGCGCGTGGAACACATCGCGCTGATCAGGCCCGACGTGTGCTCGCTCGATCTCAACACCATGAACTCCGGCCCCGACGTGGTGATGAACACGCCGAAGAATGTGCGCCGCATGGCCAGGGTGATCCGCGAGGCGGGCGTGAAGCCCGAGCTGGAGATCTTCGATTCGGGCGACATCAACCTCGCGCTCGACCTGATCGCCGACGGCACGCTCGACGGTCCCGCGATGTGGACATTCGTCCTCGGCGTGAAGTACGGTTTCGCGCCCACACCCGAGACGCTGCTCTACGCACGCAACATGCTGCCGCGCGGCGCGTTCTGGAGCGCCTTCGGCATCGGGCGCATGGAGTTCCCGATCGTCGCGCAGGCGTGGCTGCTGGGCGGCCATGTGCGCGTGGGCATGGAGGACAACATCTACCTCGAGAAGGGCGTGCTGGCCAAGAGCAATGCGCAGCTGGTGGCGAAGGCGCGCGAGATCCTGCTGAGCCTGGGCGGCGAGGTTGCCAATCCACGCGAGGCGCGCGCCATGCTGGGCTTGCCTGGTGCGGGGAGCTAGGAGATGGGAACTTGCTTCTCTGCTGTGTCTGAGGTGCGTTGTTCGGGACGCGCTCCCGCCGACGGGGTACCTTACTCCGCGAATGTCCCCCGGCCTGCGGCCTCCTCCTTGATTTCGCTGCGCAAGGCACCCCATCGACGGGAGCGTTATGCGCAGCGGTCGTTGATCAGCGATGCACCCCGAGCGTGCCCTGTGCACAGGGCATCGAGTGCTCCTCGCAGCGAAATAAAGGAGGAGCTGAAGGCGGGGGACATTCGCGGAGGGGAGTACCCGGTGGCCTGTGCACGCGCTCTGAACAACAGCGCCAAGAACAAAAGAACGCCCAAACAACACAAGCACTCCGCAACATGAGCACCGACACGCCCCACACCTCCCACGCACTGCGCGTGAACGAAAAGGCCGCCAACCTCGAGGCACTGCAACTCGAAGCCGCGCCGCAGCCCGAACCCACCGCGCCCCCCGGCCACGCCGTGGTGCAAGTCGCCGCCGCCGCGGTCAACCCGAGCGACGTGAAAGCCACGCTGGGCCTCATGCCGCAAGCCGTGTGGCCCCGCACGCCGGGCCGCGACTTCGCGGGCACCGTGGTCAGCGGTCCCAGCGAATGGATCGGCCGCGAAGTCTACGGCTCGGGCGGCGACATCGGCATCACGCGCGACGGCTCGCATGCGCGCTATCTCGTGCTGCCCGAAGCCGCGCTGCGCGCCAAGCCCCAGGGCATCTCGATGGACGAGGCCGGCGCGGTGGGCGTGCCCTTCGTCACCGCCTACGAAGGCTTCAGGCGCAGCGGCATGCCGCAGGCCGGGCAGACCGTGCTGGTGCTCGGCGCCAACGGCAAGGTCGGCCAGGCGGCGGTGCAGCTGGCCTCGCAGGCCGGTGCGCGCGTGATCGCGGTGCAGCGCCGCGCCGGGCCGTTCGAAGGCTTCGCGTGCGGGCCGGTCGACGTGATCGATGCGCGCCACCATGCCGACGTGGGCGCGCAGGTGCGCGAGCTCACCAGCGGGCGCGGCGCGAACATCGTCTACAACACCGTGGGCAGCGCCTACTTCGAGGCTGCCAACAAGGCCATGGCCAAGGGCGCGACGCAGATCTTCATCGCGACGCACGAACGCGCGGTGCCCTTCGACATCTTCGCGTTCTACCGCGGCATGCACACCTTCGTGGGCATCGACTCGCTCGCGATGGACTGCGTGGCCTCCACCGCCCAACTCGACGCGATGCGCGAAGGCTTCGAGCGCGGCACGCTCAAGCCCTTTCCCGTGGCGCGGCACTTCAGGCTCGAGGAAGCGATGGACGCCTACCGGCTGGTGCTCTCGGGCAGCACCGATCGCGTCGTGCTGCGCCCCTGAAGATGAACCGCAACCGAGGAACACCGCCATGCACGTGACCCGTTTCAGCGAAGCGCCGCACTACGAGGCGCCCAACCATTTCGACATGCGCTGCCTGCGCCTGCAGGGCAAGGAGGCCGGGCCTTCGACGCAGATGTGGATGGGCATGAGCCAGATCCTGCCCGGCGGCCATACCGGGCTCGACGGCTCGCCGATGGAAAAGCTCTACCTCGTGCTCGAAGGCCAGCTCCATGTGGTCGGCGAGCTCGACGGCGCGCACCAGGAAGAAGTGCTCGGCCCCTACGACAGCTGCCGCTTCGCGCCCGGCGAAAAGCGCCAACTGGAAAACCGCGGCAACCGGCCGGTGCTGGTGGCACTGGTGATGCCGAACAGCGCGCCGCCGCCGGGCTAGCGCGCCTTGCCCTCAGTCATTCATCGCTCGCACAAACAAATCAACGGAGACAAGACGCATGAAGAAGACATTCAACACCTGGAGCCGCCGGCAGGCGCTCACCGCAGCCGCAGCGCTCGCGGCCATCGGCACGCTCGGCGTCGCACACGCGCAGAACGCCTGGCCCGGCACGCAGCCGATCAAGCTCGTGGTGCCCTTCACCGCAGGCAGCGGCACCGACATCGTCGCGCGGCTCGTGGCCGAGAAGCTCGGGCCTGCGCTGGGCACCAGCGTGGTGGTGGACAACAAGCCCGGCGCGGGCGGCACGCTGGGTGCGGCCATCACGGCCAAGGCGCCGGCCGATGGCTACACGCTGCTGGTGCATTCGGCCGGGCACCTGGTGAATCCGTGGATCTACAAGGGCCTGTCGTACGACACGATCAAGGACTTCACCGGCATCACGCCGATGGCAAGCCTGCCCAACGTGCTGGTCACCGCGCCTTCGCACTTCGCGAACGTGCAGGACCTGGTCGCGAAGGCCAAGGCCAGGCCGGGCGGCCTCAACTACGGCTCCGCGGGCAACGGCTCGGCCACGCACATGAATGCCGAGGTGTTCCGCCTCGCGGCCGGGCTCGATGCGCAGCACGTGCCCTTCCGCGGCACGCCCGAGGCCATGACCGAGGTGATGGCCGGGCGCGTCGACTGGTTCTTCGCGCCGATGGTGTCGGCCCTGCCGCTCATCAAGAGCGGCAAGCTGCAGGCGCTGGCCGTGGGCACCGCGAAGCGCTCGCCGGCGCTGCCCGAGGCGCCCACCACGGTGGAAGCCGGCGTGCCGGGTTCCGAGTACCTGTTCTGGGTCGGTCTCTTCGCACCCGCGAAGACGCCGCAGCCGGTGGTGGACCGGCTGCAGGCCGAGGTCGCGAAGATCATGGCTTCGCCCGAACTCAAGGAACGGCTCGACAAGCTCGGCGCCGAGCCCTTCACGATGCCGTCGGCGCAGTTCAACAAGTTCATCGCCGACGAGACGGCCAAGGCGCAGCAGGTGGTCAAGGCCGCGAGCATCAAGGTGGATTGAGCATGCTGCGCACACTGCTCACGGCGGCCGCGACGGCTGCACTGCTGCTGCTGCCGCCTGCCACGCAGGCCCAGCCGGCCGACCTGATCGTCACCAACGCGAAGATCGCCACGCTCGACGCGGCCGCCACCACCGCGCAGGCACTGGCTGTGCGCGAGGGCCGCATCGTGGCGGTCGGCAATGCCGCGCAGGTGCGCGCGTTCTCGGGCCCGATCACGCGCACGGTGGATGCCGGAGGGCGCACCGTGATCCCGGGCCTCATCGACTCGCACATGCACGCGGTGCGCGCGGCGCTGAGCTATTCGACCGAGGTCAACTGGATCGGCGCCGGCAGCATCGGCGAAGCCATGGACCGCATCCGCGCCGCGGCCGCGCGTGCACGGCCCGGCGGCTGGCTGATCGTGGCCGGGGGCTGGACCGAGCAGCAGTTCGCCGAGCGCCGCCGCCCCACCGCGGCCGAGTTGCAGGAGGCCGCGCCCAACCATCCGGTGTACGTGCAGCTGTTCTACGAAGCGGTGGCGATGACGCCCAAGGCGCTCGAAGCGCTGGGCGTTCCGGCGGGCACGCTGCCGGCCGGCATGAAGCCCGCGGCGGACGGTGCGCCGGGCTGGATGACGGGCGACATCGTCGGCATCTCGGCGCTGTTCGACAAGCTGCCCAAGCCGACCTACGACGACAACCTGGCCGGCACGCGCGCCTTCTTCCGCGAGCTGAACCGCCTGGGCATCACCGGCCTGGTGGACCCGGGCGGCTTCAGCATTGCGCCGTCGCAGTACGCGGCGCTGTTCGAGCTGTGGCGCGAGAAGGCGCTGACGCTGCGCGTGGCCTACAGCGTGTTCGCGCAGAAGCCCGGCGCCGAGCTGCAGGAGTTCCGCGAGCTCACGCAGATGCTGCCGATGGGCTTCGGCGACGACATGCTCAAGTTCAACGGCCTCGGCGAACGCGTGACGCTCGCGATGTACAACAACAATTTTCCCGACGCGGCCGCGAAAGAGAAGTTCCACGAGCTCATCAAGTGGGCGGCGATGCGCAAGCTCGCGGTCACCATCCACTGGCAGGAGAACGGCTCGGTCGAGCACCTGCTCGGGCTCTACGAGAAGCTCAACGCCGAAGTGCCGATCAAGGACCTGCGCTGGTCGATCGCGCACCTGGACGACGCCTCGCCCGAAACACTCGCGCGCATGAAGGCGCTGGGCATCGGCTGGACGATGCAGGACGCGATGTACTTCCAGGGCGACCGTGCGCTCGCCACGCGCGGCGACGCGGCGCGCCGCATGCCGCCCATCGGCAGCGCGCTGCGCACCGGCGTGAACGTGGGCGCCGGCACCGATGCGCACCGCGTGGCTTCGTACAACCCCTTTGTCGCGCTGCAATGGATGCTCGACGGCAGGACGGTGAGCGGCAAGGCCATGCGCGGCGCCGACGAAACGCCCACGCGCGAGCAGGCGCTGCGGCTCTACACGGTGGGCAGCGCGTGGTTCAGCTTCGACGAGGCAAGGCGCGGCACGCTCGAAGTGGGCAAGCTCGCGGACTTCGCGATCCTCGACCAGGACTTCTTCTCGGTGCCGCTGGAGCGCATCGGCAGGACGGTGTCGCTGATGACGGTGGTGGGCGGGCGCGTGGTGTATGCCGCGCGGCCCTTCGATGCGGCAGGCACCTCGGTGGCCGCGGCACCCTAGGGCGGCGCGAGCGCCTGCCGCACGCGTTCGCGCAGCACCGGCAGCACCTCGCTTTCGAACCACGGGTGGTGCTTGAACCAGCCGGTGTTGCGTGGCGAAGGATGCGGCAGCGGAGCGAAGCGCGGTGCGTAGTCCGCAAAGGCCGCGACGGTTTCGGTGACGCCGGCCTTGCGTGCCGCGCCCAAAAAGTGGCGCTGCGCGTACTGGCCGATCAGGAGCGTGAGTTCGACCCGGCTCATCTGCGCGAGCAGGCGCGCATGCCAGAGCTCTGCGCACTCCCGGCGCGGCGGCAGGTCGCCGCTGCTGCCGCGGCCCGGGTAGCAATAACCCATCGGCATGATCGCGATGCGCGCGGCGTCGTAGAACAGCTCGCGGTCGATGCCGAGCCAGCGGCGCAGCTGCTCGCCACTCTTGTCGTCCCATGGCAGGCCGGTGGCATGCACCGTCAGGCTCGGCGCCTGGCCGACGATCAAGAGGCGCGCGCCGGCGCTGGCCTGCACCACGGGCCGCGGGCCCAGCGGCAGCTGCGCGGCGCAGGCGGTGCAGCCGCGGATTTCCGCGAGCAGCGCATCCATGGCGCCGGCGCGCGCGCTATTCGGAGAACCGGCCGAAGAAGCCATCGAGGTCGGCCCCCGAAGCCGCGCCTTCGAAGCCGTCGAAACGCCCCTGCTCGGCCAGCGCCCGCGCGGCGCGGTCGAAGCCGCCCCAGGCCGCGCGAGCGAGCGCACCGCCCACGCTGACGCGCCGCACGCCGAGCGCGGCAATGTCCTGCATGCTGAGCTCGCTGGGCCAGCCGATCAGCAGGTTGACCGGCTTGGGCGCCACCGCGGCCACCACCGCGGCGATCTGCTCGCGCGTGCGGATGCCCGGCGCGTAGAGGCAGTCGGCGCCGGCCTCGGCGTAGGCCTTGAGGCGGGCGATGGCGTCGTCTAGGTCGGGGCGACCGGCGAAGAAGTTCTCGGCGCGGCCCACCAGCAGCGTGTCGCCGCCGGCCGCGTCGATGGCACGGCGGGCGGCGCGCAGCCGTTCGACCGCAATGCCGATCTCGAACAGCGGATTCGCCGCATCGCCGGTCGAGTCCTCGATCGACAGGCCCGCCACGCCGGTCTCGACGGCCAGGCGCACGCTTTCGGCCACGCCCTGGGCATCGGCCGCAAAGCCGTTCTCGAAGTCCGCATTCACGGGCAGGTCGGTGGCATCGACGATGTCGCGCAGGTGGGCCAGCATGGTGTCGCGCGATTGCCCTCCGTCCGCCAGGCCCTGCGACCAGGCATGGCCCGAGCTCGTGGTGGCGAGCGCCTTGAAACCCAGGCCCTGCAGGTAGCGCGCGCTGCCCTTGTCCCAGGGATTGGGAATGGCGAAGCAGCCCTGTTCGTGCAGCGCGCGGAAATCGGCGCGTTTCTGGGCGACGGTGCGGGTCATGGAAGCCTCATCTTTCTTTCTTGCGTGCGAAGGATGGGGTTTTAACGCAACGAGACGGACATTGCGCGAGCACAGCTTTCGGTGTTCTGATCGGCCCCATGTCCTACGTCATCCTGCTCTTCATCCATCTTCTCGCCGCCGCCTTCTGGGTCGGCGGCATGGCCACCCTGCACTTCGCGGTGCGCCCCGCCGCGGTCGCCACGCTGGAGCCGCCGCTGCGCCTGCGCACCATGGCGGCGGCACTGCGGCGCTTCTTCGTCGGCGTGGACGCGGCCGTCACGCTGCTGTTCGCGACCGGCGTGGCGATGATCCTGCTCGCGGGCGGCTTCCGCGCGGTGCACTGGCGCATCGAGGCGATGATGGGCATCGCCCTCGTGATGGCCGGCATCTACGTGTACATCCGCGCCTCGGTGTTCAGGGCGCTGCGGCGCGCGGTGGAAGAAAGCGCATGGCCGGTGGCGGCCGGGCGGCTCGACATGGTTCGCAAGCTGGTGAGCCTGAACCTCGCGCTCGGCGTGGCGGTGTTCGGCGTGGCGATCCTGGGGCGCGCCGCCTAGCGGCGTGCCGGCCCTTTCAGCTCGACGCCGTTGCCGTCAGGGTCGGCGATGTAGATCGAGGGGCCGTTGCCTTCGGCGCCGAAGTTGTTCTGCACGTCGCCGCTCACCGGCACGCCGTGCCGGGCCATCAGCGCGCGGATGGCCGCCTCGTCGAAGGGCTCGATGCGCAGGCAGAGGTGATCGACGTTGCGGCCTTCCTTGCCGGCCAGGGCGCCGCCCTGCTTGCCGAGCGGGCCGTCGTGCGAGACGAGATCGATGAGGCTCGCACCGGCGCGCAGGTGCACCAGCCCCAGGTCGTCGCGGCGCTTCTCGACCTGGCAGCCCAGCACGTCGCGGTAGAAGGCGATCGACTGCTCGATGTCCTTCACGCGCAGCACGACATGGTCGATGCGCAGGACCGAGAACGGCAGGCTGTGCGTCGGATCGGCCATGGCGTGAGTCCTTTCTACATGGGGTTCAGACCACGCCGGCCGCGCGCAGCGCGTCGAAGCGCGCGGTGTCGATGCCGAACTCGGCCAGCACCTCGCGCGTGTGCTGCCCGAGCGCCGGCGGCGCATGGCGCAGCACGGGCGGGGTGGCCGCGAGGCGCAGCGGGCTTGCCACGCCGGTGATGCTGGCGATGCCGTCGCCCGCATCGCGCGGCAGCGTGACGGCCAGGCCGCGCGACTTGACCTGCGCGTCGTCGAAGGCCTGCGCGATGTCGTTGATCGGGCCGCAGGGCACGGCCTTGTCTTCGAGCAGCGCGACCCAGTCGGCGGTGCTGCGGGTGCGCGTGAGCTCTTCCATCATCGGAATGAGCACGCCGCGGTGCTTCACGCGCAGCGTGTTGCTCGCAAAGCGCGCATCGGCGGCCCACTCGGCATGGCCGGCCGCTTCGCAGAAGCGCGCGAACTGGCCGTTGTTGCCGATGGCCAGCAGCATCGAGCCGTCCTGCGTCGGAAAGTCCTGGTACGGCGCCAGGCTCGGGTGCGTGTTGCCCTGGCGCTGCGGCGGCTTGCCGGTATTGAGGAAGGCGCTGGCCTGGTTGGCGAGGATGGCCATGCCCACGTCGAGCAGCGCCATGTCGATGTGCTGGCCCTCGCCCGTGCGGTCGCGCACCTGCAGCGCCGCGAGGATGGCGGTGCTTGCATAGACGCCGGTGAACAGGTCGGTGAGCGCCACGCCCACGCGCAGCGGGCCGCCGCCGGGCACGTCGTCGGGGCGGCCGGTGATGCTCATCATGCCGGTCATGGCCTGGATCATCAGGTCGTAGCCCGCGCGCTCGGCGTACGGGCCGTCGTGGCCGAAGCCGGTCACGCTGCAATAGACGAGGCGCGGGTTGGCCGCGCGCAGGCTCTCGTGGTCGAGGCCGTATTGCTTCAGGCCCCCGGTCTTGAAGTTCTCCACCACGATGTCTGCCTGCGCCGCCATCTGCTTCAGGAGCGCCTGCCCCTCGGGCGTGGCCATGTCGACCGTGACCGAGCGCTTGTTGCGGTTGCAGGCCGTGAAGTAGCTGGCCTGGTCGGTATCGTTGCCGTCGGCGTCCTTGATGAAGGGCGGGCCCCAGGTGCGCGTGTCGTCGCCGACGCCGGGGCGCTCGATCTTGATGACGTCGGCGCCCAGGTCCGCGAGGATCTGCGTGCACCACGGGCCCGCGAGCACGCGGGACAGATCGAGGACCTTGATGCCGTCCAGGGCTGCGGGCTTGGCCGTCATGCGCTCTTCGTTCAGTTGGCGAAGGCGGCAATGCCCGTGATGGCACGGCCGAGGATGAGTGCGTGGATGTCGTGCGTGCCTTCGTAGGTGTTGACCACCTCGAGGTTCACGAGGTGGCGCGCCACGCCGAACTCGTCGCTGATGCCGTTGCCGCCCATCATGTCGCGCGCCAGGCGGGCGATGTCCAGGGCCTTGCCGCAGTTGTTGCGCTTCATGATCGAGGTGATCTCGACCGACGCCGTGCCCTCGTCCTTCATGCGGCCCAGGCGCAGGCTGCCCTGCAGGCCCAGCGTGATCTCGGTCTGCATGTCGGCCAGCTTCTTCTGGATCAGCTGGTTGGCGGCGAGCGGGCGGCCGAACTGCTTGCGGTCCAGCGTGTACTGGCGGGCGCGGTGCCAGCAGTCTTCGGCGGCGCCGAGCGCGCCCCAGGAAATGCCGTAGCGCGCGCTGTTGAGGCAGGTGAAGGGGCCCTTCAGGCCCTGCACTTCGGGGAACGCGTTTTCCTCGGGGCAGAACACGCCGTCCATCACGATCTCGCCGGTGATGCTGGCGCGCAGGCCGACCTTGCCGTGGATCGCGGGAGCCGAGAGGCCTTTCATGCCCTTCTCGAGCACGAAGCCGCGGATCGGGCCCACGGTGCCGCTTTCGCTGACTTCCTTGGCCCAGACCACGAACACGTCGGCGATGGGCGAGTTGCTGATCCACATCTTGGCGCCGCTGAGCGAGTAGCCGCCCGGCACCTTCTTGGCGCGCGTGACCATGCTGCCGGGGTCGGAGCCGTGGTCGGGTTCGGTCAGGCCGAAGCAGCCGATCCACTCGCCGGTGGCGAGCTTGGGCAGGTATTTCTGCTTTTGCGCCTCGGTGCCGAATTCGTTGATCGGCACCATCACGAGCGAGCTCTGCACGCTGGCCATCGAGCGGTAGCCCGAGTCGACGCGCTCGACTTCGCGGGCGATCAGGCCATAGGCCACGTAGTTGAGGCCGGGGCCGCCGTACTGCTCGGGGATCGTGGGCCCCAGCAGGCCGAGCGCGCCCATTTCGCGAAAGATGGCGGGGTCGGTCTCGCCGCTGCGGAAGCCCTCGATGA
Source organism: Variovorax beijingensis (assembly GCF_003951285.1). Lineage (GTDB taxonomy): Bacteria > Pseudomonadota > Gammaproteobacteria > Burkholderiales > Burkholderiaceae_C > Variovorax > Variovorax beijingensis. The sequence continues at coordinate 100,942 of NZ_RXFQ01000023.1, forward strand.
CGCGGGGCGCGAGGCGCTCCTGGCAGTAGGCATTGGCCGCGTCGCGGATCATGCGTTCTTCGTCGGTCAGCTGCTGGTCGAGAAGAAGGGGGTCGTCCCAGTGGAATTGCGCTTTGGCGGCCATGTGCTTGTCTCCGGAAGAGGGAAAAAGAGGGGGAATGGGTCGATCCTAGCCATGCGGGGGCCCGGGCGCAAACGATGAATCCTCACCCAGATATGCGCGCCGTGCACATCTGGCACCCATGTGGCAAGTCGTTTCCATTGGTGACGGCGCCCGCCCAGTCATACACTACCGGCATACATGCGCCGCAAGATTCCTCCCCTGCAGACCCTCGTGTGCTTCGACGCCGCCGCGCGCCACGAGAGCTACACGCGCGCCGCGCAGGAACTCGCGCTCACGCAGAGCGCGGTGTCGCGCCAGATCGGCACGCTCGAGGCCTTCCTGGGCGTGGCGCTGTTCCGCCGCACGCGCCACGGCGTGGCGCTCACCGCGAGCGGCGCGGCCTATGCGCGGCAGATCACCAAGCGGCTCGAGGCGATGGAGCGCGACACGCTCGACGCCATGGCGCACCAGGGCGAAGGCGGCTCGCTCTCATTGGCGGCGGTGCCCACCTTTGCCACGCGCTGGCTGATGCCGCGGCTCAAGGGCTTCGCGGCGCTGCAGCCCGACGTGGTGGTGCACATCGAGACGCGCACCCGGCCTTTCCTGTTTGCCGATGCGGAGTTCGACGCCGCGCTGTATGCCGGCACGCCCGCGCAGGTCGAGAACTGGGCCGGTACGCGCGCGCTCCTGCTGATGCACGAGGACGTGGTGCCGGTGTGCAGCCCCTCGCTGTTGCCGCGCGGCAAGGCCGTGGCGCCCGCGGCCATCGCGCAGATGCCGCTCTTGCAGCAGAGCACGCGCCCCGACGGCTGGCGCCAGTGGTTCGACGCGCAGCAGATCGATGCACCCAATGCACGCGGCGGGCCGCGCTACGAGCTCTTTTCCATATTGGCCGCGGCCGCCTCGCACGGCCTGGGCGTGGCGCTGATGCCCACCATGCTGGTGGCCGACGAACTCGCGCGCGGCGAACTGGTGGTGGCCTGCGCGCGGCCGCTGTCGGGCGAGCGCAACTACTACCTCGTGACGCCCGAGCGCGCCGACCAGCGGCCGCTGCTGAAGTTCTTCAGCGACTGGCTGCTGGCCGAGGCGCAGCGCAGCGCCGCCTGAGACGGTGCCGATATGATGGTCCGCACAATCGCGCGCCATTGCGCCCCGCCTTGCGCCCCTCACACCATGCTGAACAACCTCGCTCCCTTTCTCGTGCACTGGGCCATCACCGCGCTGTCGCTGTGGGTGGCCAGCCTGATCTTTCGCGGCATCAAGTTCGAGAACACTTCCGCGCTCGTGATCTCGGCCCTGCTGCTGGGCCTGGCCAATGCCGTCGTCAAGCCGCTTTTGATCGTGCTCACGCTGCCGCTGACGCTGCTGACGCTCGGCCTCTTCCTGCTGGTGATCAACGCGCTGATGATCATGCTGGTGGCCGCGCTGGTGCGCGGATTCAAACTCTCGGGCTTCTGGACCGCGTTCTTCGCGAGCATCTTCATCTCGCTGCTGAGCATTGCGATCGACTCGCTGGTGAGCAGTGGCGACCCCGCCACCACCATCCAGATGCCGACGGGCAGCGGCAAGTGGCTGTAGCAGGCCCCGCAGCCCGGGCCTGAGCCGGGCCCGTCACCGCCAGCCGAACAGCGCGCCCCAGCCGCGCACCTGCGCCGGGTCGGCCCCTGCGGCGCGCAGCTGGCCCCAGACGGTGGTGCTCACGGTGTCGAGCAGCGCGATGCCGGTTTCGGCCTCGAACGCCTCGGCCAGGGGCGCGGCGTGCAGGTTGGTGCAGAAGGTGGTGATGGCCTCGGGCCGCGCGGCCGCCACCTCGCGCATCGACGCCATCAGCTGCGCGGGCTCCACGAGCGCGAAGTCGTGGTTCACGCGGATGCCCAGGTGGCGCTCGGCCACCACCTCGATGCCGAGCGCGCGGTAGTTGTCCACGATGCGCTGCTGCACGTCGGCGGTGTAGGGCGTCACGAGCCCGAGCCGCTTCACGCCGCGCAGCGCCAGCAGTTCGTTGAGCGCCAGCACGGCGGTGGTGGCGGCAATGCCGGTGCGCTCGCGGATGCGCTCGACCAGGCGCCGGTCGGCATCGAAGCCCAGCCAGCCTGACGAGGTGCCGCTCCAGCCGATCACGTCGACCTGCGCATCGGCCAGCAGTTCGGCGGCGGCAAGGATCTTGCTGTCGTCGAACTGGCCCAGGCCCGCGGCCGAGAGCGAGATCTCCGTCACCCTGAAGCGAGAGAAATGGGCGCTGCAGCCCGGCACGCAGGCCGCCAGGGTGCTGGTCAGCGGCTCCAGCGCGGTGTTGGACGAGGGCGTGAGCACGCCAAGGCGAAGGGGGCGCGTCATGGGTTTCCTTTTGTGTGCGGATGGCCGGCATCAGCGTAATCACTGCTTCCGGGCCGCTTGATTGTTGATGATTATGTCGACAATATTCAATACCTTTTGTTGACAAAAATGAGGCGCGCCTTTCCATGAGCTCCCACTCGGCCTTCGACCTGGTGATCCGCAACGCGCAGGCCGTCACGGCCAGCGACACCTTCCAATGCGACATCGGGGTGCGCGAGGGGCGCATCGTGCAGCTCGGCCTCGCGCTGGCCGGCGGCGCGCGCGAGATCGACGCGGCCGGCCGCACCGTCACGCCCGGCGGCGTCGACGCCCACTGCCACCTCGACCAGCCGATGCCCGCGCCCATGCGCATGGCCGACGGCTTTGCCAGCGGCACGCGCAGCGCGGCCTGCGGCGGCACCACCACGGTGATTCCGTTCGCGGCGCAGGCCAAGGGACAGTCGCTGCGCGCGGCGGTGGACGACTACCACCGCCGCGCCGAAGGCCAGGCGCATGTCGACTACGCCTTCCACCTGATCGTGAGCGACCCGACGCCCACGGTGCTGCGCGAGGAGCTGCCGGCGCTGATCCGCGAGGGCTACAGCTCGTTCAAGATCTACATGACCTACGACGACCTCAAGCTC
>NZ_RXFQ01000024.1 GCF_003951285.1 Variovorax beijingensis
GAAGAAGGTGGGCGGCGCCTACGGCCTGGGCGTGACCTACGCCAAGACCATGTTCGGCGCGCACGAAGGCTGAACGCCGCGGTGGACAAGATGAAGCCCTACGTCCTGTCGCTCGCGCTCGGCCTGCTGGTCGGCGTGATCTACGCACTGTTCCAGGTGCGTTCGCCGGCGCCGCCGGTCATCGCCCTCGTGGGGCTGCTCGGGATCCTGCTCGGCGAGCAGATCCCGCCGCTCATCAAGAGCGTGATCAAGCCCCAGGCGGCTGCCACTTCATGGCTGCAGCACCAGGTCAAGCCGCATGTGTTCGGCGAGCTGCCGCAATGCGCCAAGGCCGAGCCGGGCGCCGCTGCGCGCAAAGACGCATGAACGATCCGTTCGACGAACAACGCCGCCGGCTGTGCCTGGGCACGCTCGGCGCTGCCGCGCTTGCCGCAACGGCAAGCGCGCAACCCACCCAAAGGAGATCCGACATGGCTGGTACCGCCGCCCCCGACCTGATCCTGCACAACGGCCGCTTCACCACGCTGGACCGCGCCAATCCCACCGCGAGCGCCGTGGCCATCAAGGATGGCCGCTTCCTGCGCGTGGGCCGCAGCGAAGACGTGCTGCCGCTCGCCGGCAGCGGCACCCGCGTGGTGGACCTGCAGGGCAGGACCGTGCTGCCGGGCCTCATCGACAACCACCTGCACATCATCCGCGGCGGCCTCAATTTCAACCTCGAGTTGCGCTGGGATGGCGTGCGCAGCCTGGCCGATGCCATGGCGATGCTCAAGCGCCAGGTCGCGATCACGCCCGCGCCGCAATGGGTGCGCGTGGTGGGCGGCTTCACCGAGCACCAGTTCGCCGAAAAGCGCCTGCCGACCATCGAAGAGCTCAACGCGGTGGCGCCCGACACGCCGGTGTTCCTGCTGCACCTGTACGACCGTGCGCTGCTCAACGGCGCCGCGCTGCGCGCCGTCGGCTACACCAAGGACACGCCCGCGCCGCCCGGCGGCGAGATCGTGCGCGACGCGGCCGGCAACCCGACCGGGCTGCTGCTGGCCAAGCCGAATGCGTCGATCCTCTATGCGACCCTGGCCAAGGGCCCGAAGCTGCCCTTCGAATACCAGCTCAATTCCACGCGCCACTTCATGCGCGAACTCAACCGCCTGGGCGTGACCGGCGCCATCGACGCGGGCGGCGGCTTCCAGAATTTTCCCGAGGACTACCAGGTGATCCAGCAGCTGGCCGATGCCGGCCAGCTCACCATCCGGCTGGCCTACAACCTGTTCACGCAGAAGCCCAAGGCCGAGAAGGAAGACTTCCTCCACTGGACCGCCACCTCGAAGTACAAGCAGGGCGACGACTACTTCCGCCACAACGGCGCGGGCGAGATGCTGGTGTTCTCGGCCGCCGACTTCGAGGACTTCCGCCAGCCGCGCCCCGAGATGGCCCCCGAGATGGAGGGCGATCTCGAAGAGGTGGTGCGCGTGCTGGTGCAGAACAAGTGGCCGTGGCGCATGCATGCCACCTACGACGAGACCATCGATCGCGCGCTCGGCGTGTTCGAGAAGGTGAACCGCGATACGCCGCTCGCGGGCCTGAACTGGTTCTTCGACCATTGCGAAACCATCTCCGAGAAATCGATCGACCGCATCGCCGCACTGGGCGGCGGCATCGCGGTGCAGCACCGCATGGCCTACCAGGGCGAATACTTCGTCGAGCGCTACGGCGCCGGCGCGGCCGAGGCCACGCCGCCGGTCAAGCGCATGCTCGAGAAGGGCGTGAAGGTGTCGGCCGGCACCGATGCCACCCGCGTCGCCTCGTACAACCCCTGGGTGTCGCTCTCGTGGCTGGTCACGGGCAAGACGGTGGGTGGCATGCAGCTCTACCCGCAGCGCAACTGCCTGGACCGCGAGGCCGCGCTGCGCATGTGGACCGAGAACGTGACCTGGTTCTCGAACGAGGTCGGCAAGAAGGGCCGCATCGAAGCCGGCATGTTCGCCGACCTTGTGGTGCCCGACCGCGACTTCTTCGCCTGCCCGGAATCGGAGATTGCCGACACCACGGCGCTCCTGACCATGGTCGGCGGCAAGGTGGTCTACGGCGCCGGCCCGTTCGCAGCGCACGACGAAGGCGCACCGCCGCCGGCGATGCCCGACTGGTCGCCGGTGCGCCGCTTCGGCGGCTATGGCGGCTGGGGCGATGCCGAGGGCGCACCGCTGCAAAAGGCCATGCGCCAAGCGGCCATGTCCTGCGCCTGTGCCAACGACTGCAACGTGCATGGGCACCAGCACGCGACGGCCTGGAGCAGCAAGCTGCCGATCGCCGACCTCAAGAGCTTCTGGGGCGCGCTCGGCTGCGCCTGCTGGGCGGTGTGATGCGCTGGACCATTTCGCCCGCCGTGCGCTGGCTCGCCTTGCTGCTGCTGTGCGCGGCCTACCTGCAGGGCGGGCTCAACAAGGCCATGGACTTCAACGCGGCCATCGCCGAGATGAACCACTTCGGCCTGTCGCCCGCAGGGCCGCTGGCCGCGGCAGTGATCGTGCTGGAACTCGGCGCCGCCGCGCTCATCCTCACGGGCTTCCACCGCTGGCTCGGCGCGCTGGCGCTCGCGGGCTTCACCTTGATGGCAACCTTCGTGGCGCTGCGCTTCTGGGAAATGCCGCAACCGGAGCGCTTCATGGCGGCCAATTCCTTCTTCGAGCACCTGGGCCTGGTCGGCGGCTTCCTGCTGGTGGCCTGGCACGACCTGAAGGAGCGCGCGAATGGCTGATCCCGCGGGTACCACCCAGGCCACGAAGCCGAGCAGCAGCTTCGCGCCGCTGCGCCAGCCGGTCTTTGCCGTGCTGTGGGCGGCCACCGTGCTCGGCAACATCGGCAGCTTCATGCGCGACGTGGCGAGCTCGTGGCTGGTGACCGACCTGTCGGCCAGCCCCACGGCGGTGGCGCTGATCCAGACCGCGGCCACGCTGCCGATCTTCCTGCTCGCGATCCCGGCCGGGGTGCTGTCCGACATCCTCGACCGGCGGCGCTTCCTGATCTTCGTGCAGCTGGTGCTGGCGGCCGTGAGCGGCACGCTGCTGCTGCTCTCGCACACCGGCTCGCTCACCGTCGAGTACCTGATCGCGCTGACCTTCGTCGGCGGCATCGGCGCCGCGCTGATGGGGCCGACGTGGCAGTCGATCGTGCCCGAGCTGGTGCCGCGCGCCGACCTCAAGAACGCGGTGGCGCTGAACTCGCTGGGCATCAACATCGCGCGCTCCATCGGGCCGGCCGCAGGCGGCCTGATCCTCGCGAGCTTCGGCGCCGCCGTCACCTACGGCATCGACGTGCTCAGCTATGTGTTCGTGATCGCGGCGCTGCTGTGGTGGAAGCGCCCGGCGGCCGTCGACAGCGGCCTGTCCGAGAACTTCCTGGGTGCCTTCCGCGCCGGCCTGCGCTACACGCGCGCCAGCCGCGAACTGCACCGCGTGCTGCTGCGCGCGGCGGTGTTCTTCCTGTTCGCCAGCTCGGTCTGGGCGCTGCTGCCGCTGGTGGCGCGCCAGATGCTCGGCGGCAGCGCCGGCTTCTACGGCATCCTGCTCGGCGCCGTGGGCGCGGGCGCGATCGGCGGCGCGCTGGTGATGCCGCGGCTGCGCGCACGGCTCGACGCCGACGGCATGCTGCTGCTGGCCTCGCTGCTCACCGCCGGCGTGATGGGCAGCCTGGTCTTCGCGCCGCCGCAGTGGCTCGCGGTGCTGTTGCTCCTGGTGCTGGGCCTGGGCTGGATCATTGCGCTCACCACGCTCAACGGCGTGGCGCAATCGATCCTGCCGAACTGGGTGCGCGGCCGAGGGCTGGCGGTCTACCTGACCGTCTTCAACGGCGCGATGGCGGCCGGCAGCCTGGGCTGGGGCCTGGTCGCGCAGGAGATCGGCGTGCCGTACACGCTGGTGGCGGGCGCCGCCGGCCTGGCCGTCATGGCCCTGCTGTTCCACCGCGCACGCCTGCCCACCGGCGAGTCGGATCTGCAGCCCTCGAACCACTGGCCCGAGCCGCTGGTCGCCGAGCCTGTCGCGCACGACCGCGGCCCCGTGATGGTGCAGGTCGAGTACCGCATCCGCAAGGAAGACCGACCGGCGTTTCTCGATGCGATGAAGCGGCTGTCGCTGGAGCGCCGGCGCGACGGCGCCTACGCCTGGGGCGTGACCGAGCACACCGGCGACCCGGAGCGCGTGATGGAGTGGTTCCTGGTCGAGTCCTGGGCCGAGCACCTGCGCCAGCACCACCGTGTGTCGCATGCCGATGCGGACCTGCAGGGCGAGGCCACGCGCTTTCACATCGGTCCCGGCAAGCCCGAGGTGCACCACTTCCTGTCTCTCTGATTTCCTTCTTCTCTCTTTCTTTTCGTCAAACTGGAAAAACCATGACCACACTCACACTGCGCGACGGCACCGAGCTCTACTACAAGGACTGGGGCTCGGGCCAGCCCATTCTCTTCAGCCACGGCTGGCCGCTGAGCGCCGACATGTGGGACGCCCAGATGCTGTTCTTCGCCGAACGCGGCTATCGCACGATCGCCTTCGACCGCCGCGGCTTCGGCCGCTCCAGCCAGCCGTGGACCGGCTACGACTACGACACCTTCGCCGACGACATCGCCGAGCTGATCGAGACGCTCGACCTGAAGGACGTGGTGCTTGCGGGCTTCTCGATGGGCGGCGGCGACGTGGCGCGCTACATCGCGCGCAAAGGCAGCGCGCGCGTGGCGAAGCTCGCGCTCATCAGCGCCGTGACGCCGCTGTTCATGAAGACGCCCGATCATCCCGTGGGGCCCGACGCGTCGCTCTTTGCCGGCATCCGCGCAGGGCTGGCCGCCGACCGCCCGCAGTTCCTCGATGACTTCAGCACGCTCTTCTATGGCACCAACCGCCCCGGCGCGAAGGTCTCGCAAGGCATCTTCAAGCAGACGCTGCAGATCGCGCTGCAGGCCTCGGTCAAGGCCACCATCGACTGCGTGACCGCGTTCTCGGAAACCGACTTCCGCCCCGACATGGCCAGGATCGACGTGCCCACGCTCGTGATCCACGGCGACGACGACCAGGTGGTGCCCATCGAGGCCACGGCCAAGCTCGCAGCCGAGATGATCAAGGGCAGCCAGCTCAAGGTCTACGCCGGCGCGCCGCATGCCACCTGCACCACGCATAAAGATCAGGTGAACGCCGACCTGCTGGCGTTCATCCAGGCCTGACCGTTCGCCGGACGCGGGCATGCAAGGCGCCTACGGCGATCTCCTGGGACGGTACTTCGAATTGCCTTCCGCGCCCGCTCTCGTCATGCTGCCCGCGCCGAAGACGCCGTTCGTTGCCACGCGCATCACCTGCCTGCCCGACCAGCTGGGCATGAAACAGGAGATCCCGCCGCAGGACGCCTTCGCCGTGACCCTGCACCTTGCCGGCGTGAGCCACCACGAGCTCTGGGTGCGGGGCCGGCCTTCGGTGGTGCGCGGCTATGCGCCCGGGGCGATCAGCATCGTCGACCTGCGCGACGAGGTGGCGAGCTACCTGGGCAGTCCGCTGGATGCCCTTCACTTCTACGTGCCGCGCGCGCTGGTGGACGCCATGACCGATGCGGCGGGCCTGGCGCGCGTGAGCGGCCTTGCCTGCACGCCGGGGCTGGTCGATCCCGTGATGGAAAACCTGGGCGCAGCGGTGCTGGCCCTGCTCGAGGGGCCGCAGCGCGCGAGTTCGGCGACGAGCGAGCATCTGGCGATCGCGATCTGCGCGCACCTGGTCCATCGCTTCGGGAACCCGGCCACCGGCGATGCGGCCGCATCCCAAGCCCCGCAACATTCGCGGTGCATGCACTGAACGCCACCTCCGCCCATCCCGGACCCTTTTCATGACCACGCCTTCTTCACCCTCCGTTCAAGACAACCCGTCCAAGCACCGTTTCGAATTCGCATCGCAAGGCGAACGCGCGGTCGCGATCTACAGCCTGGCGGGCGACGTCATCACCTTCATCCACACGCTGGTGCCCGAGGCACTGCAAGGGCAGGGCGTGGCCCGGCAGCTGGTGCTCGCGGGCCTGGCTTCCGCGCGCGAGCGCGGCCTGCGCGTCATTCCGCAGTGCCCGGTGTTCGCGGCCTACATGCGCTCGCATCCCGAGACGCACGACCTGCTGGCCGGCGAAGGCCGCACGCTGCTGGGCCTCTGAGGCGGCCTGGCGGCTGCTTTTGCACATTCGTGCGCCCCGGGGGCATTCAAGGCGGGCGACTCTTGTTCAAGACACGGGCGCACCGGCGCGGTACACATCCCGTCGAGACAGCCCGCATCAAGAATTCCATGACCCACCCCCACAGCAGACCCCCGACCCTGACCACCGCGGGGGGCGCGCCCGTCGCGGACAGCCAGCACTCGATCACCGCGGGCCCGCGCGGGCCGATCCTGCGGCAGGACTACCAGATGAGCGAGAAGCTGGCCTACCTGGCACGCGAACGCATTCCGGAACGGGTGCTGCACGCCAAGGGCGCGGCCGCCTTCGGCACGCTGCGCATCACGGGCGACATCTCGCGCCACACGCGCGCACGGGTGCTCCAGCCGGGGCAGTGCACGCCCGTGCTGGTGCGCTTCTCGGGGCTGACGGGCGAGCAGGGCTGCGCGGACGCGGAGCGCGACCTGCGCGGCTTCGCCATCAAGGCGTACACCGAGGAAGGCAACTGGGACCTGGTCGGCAGCCACCTGCCGGTCGCCTGCATCCGCGATCCGCAGAAATTTCCCGACCTGGTGCGGGCGCTGAAGCGGCATCCGGTCAGGCATGTGCGCTCGCCCACGGCGATCTGGGACTTCTGGTCGCTCTCGCCCGAGAGCCTGCACCAGATCGTGATGCTGTTCTCCGACCGCGGCCTGCCGGCAGGCTTTCGCCACATGCACGGCTATGGCGCCCATGCCTTCGGGCTGGTCAACGCGGCCGGCGAGCGGGTCTGGGCCAAGTTCCACCTGCGCACGCAGCAGGGCATCCGGTGCCTGACAAATGCCGAGGCTCGCGAGCTGATCGCCGACGACCGCGAAAGCGCACAGCGCGACCTGTTCGACGCGATCGAGCGGGGGGAACTTCCCCGCTGGTCGCTGCAGATCCAGGTGATGGACGAGGCGCAGGCGGCGCAGTTGTCGTTCAACCCGTTCGACGCGACCAAGGTCTGGCCGCAGCGGGAGTTTCCGCTCGTCGAGGTCGGCGTTCTTGAGCTCGACACGAACCCCGACAACTACTTCGCGCAGGTCGAGCAGGCCACCTTCAATCCGGCCAACATCGTGCCCGGCATCTGCTTCTCGCCCGACAAGCTGCTGCAGGGGCGGCTGCTGGCCTATGCCGACGCGCAGCGCTACCGCGTGGGGACGCACCACGAGGCGCTGCCGGTGAACCGGCCGAAGTCGCCGGTGCATACCTATCACGCGGACGGCGCGATGCGCCTGGACGTTCCGGCCCGCACCGATGCCTACTATGAGCCCAACTCGTTCGGAGGACCGCGCCCGGACCGCACGCTCGTCGAGCCGCCGCTGCCCCTGGACGGCGACGCCATGCGCTTCGACGATCGCCAGGGGCTCGGGGACCATGCGCAGGCCGCCGTCCTGTACCGCCGCATGGACGACGGCCACAGGCACCGGCTGCACGAGAACATCGCAAGATCGATGGCCGGGGTGCCCGAGGCGATCCAGCGGCGCCAGATTGCGCACTTCCGGCTCGTCGACCACGCGCTGGGCGAGGGCGTTGCAGACCGGCTCGGTCTCTAGCTTCCAACCCGCATCCTGCGCCGCCAGGTGCCTGGCGGCGCACCGGAATGCCGGGAGAAAACCCGGGTGAAGTGGCTTTGATCGGCAAAGCCGCAGGCCGCCGCAACGTCCGCCAGCGGCATGTCGAAGTCGATGAGCAGCGCGCGAGCCTGCTCCAGCCGCTGCGCAATCAACCATTGATGCGGCGTGTAGCCGGTGGTCTCGCGGAAGGCGTGGATGAAATAGCTGCGCGACAGGCCGCACGCATCGGCGATCTCGGTGATCGAGATGCTGCCGTCGATCCTGCTGCGCAGCATCTCCTTGGCACGCACCTCGTGCGCGCGCGACAGGAGCCGATGGGTCCTGGGCGCCGTCGGGGCTGCGCCGCCGTACCTTTCGACGAGGTAGCTCGTCATGGCGACGCTCAGCTGGTCGACGAACAGCCTGCTCGCGCCGGCGGGGTGCTCCAGCGCCGGCGTCAGGGCCGCCGCCAGGTTGAGCAGCACCTCGTCCCGGACGCCCGCCACGCGGGCGAGGCTGCCGACGCGCTTTCCGTCCTTTTCGTCGATGGCCCGCTCGAGGCTGGCATGCGAGATCTCGAGCAGCACGAAATCGAACGGGCGTCGGATGTCCGCGCGGTAGCGGTCCGAAAAACTGCGGATGTAGATGGAGCCCCTGTCGAAATCGTGGCTGGAGGCGCGGGGCCCATCGAGAATGCGCCGGCTGTGGCCATCGCGCAGCGAGATTCCGAGCAGCACGCCGCGCGCGCTCGCCTCCGTCTCCACGTGATGGAGCTGGGGCACGTCCATCGTCTTGCGATGGATCGCGATCCCGTCCGCGCGCAGGCCCTGGTCCCGTTGAAGATGATGGGCCGTGCAGCCCAGGGTGTCCTTCGGGGCGGGATCGAGGCGCTGCGATGAGGAAGCTTCCTGGATCGACGGGGGCATGTGGCTGTCTTGTTTGCGATGGAAGGCCTGGGTGCCTTGCTTGAGATTCTGCACCGAGTCGAGCGCGGCGGCCTCAGCTCTTGAAAAACGCGAGCAGGTCGGGATTGATGAGGTCGGCATGGGTTGCGCGCATGCCGTGCGGCAGTCCCGGGTAGACCTTCAAGGTCGCGTTCCTGATGATCTTCGCGGTCATCTCGCTCGAGATTCCGATCGGCACGACCTGGTCGTCGTCGCCGTGCATCATCAGCGTCGGCACGTCCATCTTCTTCAGGTCTTCGGTGAAGTCGGTCTCCAAGAATGCCTTGATGCCGTCATAGTGCGCCTGGATGGAACCCATCATGCCCTGCTGCCACCAGTGCTCGCAGATGCCTTCCGAGATCTTCGCGCCGGGCCGATTGAAGCCGTAGAACGGCAGCGTGAAGTCCTTGAAGAACTGCGGCCGGTTGCTGGCCACCTCCGCGCGAATGCCGTCCAGCATCTCGATGGGCACGCCGTTGGGATTGGCCGCAGTCTTCAGCATCAGCGGGGCAGCCACAGTGCCCGAGCGGCTCGCCCAGGCCCTGGCCGGGCCTTCGGCCTGTCCCATGTGCGGCATCCGGCCAGGCTGCCCGAGATTGCGATCAGCCTGTTCTGGCACGGCCGCTATCACAGGGCCCCCGCCGTTGCCTGGCTGCGCGCCTTGATCGTGCGGCTTCATGGGGAGGGTATGGACGGTAAGGGCAGGCAGCCCGTTGACGAAGCCACCGCTTGTGTATATACTTTTTGTATATACATCACGCAAGGAGGCCCCGATGACCTACGCCCGTGTTTTCCAATCCGGCAACAGCCAGGCTGTGCGCTTGCCGAAGGAGTTCCGATTGACATCCGAGCAGGTGGAGATTTTTCGCCAAGGCAACGACATTGTTTTGCGTGAGCGGCCCGCGAGCGCAACCGCAATCTTCGACGCGCTCGTCGAAATGCCTTCCGACTTCATGGCCAATGGCCGCGACGATACCGCACCCCAGGAACGGGAGTCGTTCTGAATGGCCATCAGGTATCTACTCGACACCAACATCTGCATCTACATCGCCAAGCACAATCCGGCAGCGGTTCGAGCACGCTTCGAGCAACTGAGCGCCGACATCCTGGCCATATCGGTCATTACGCTCGGCGAACTGCAACATGGCGCGGAAAAAAGCCAGGCTCGCTCCAAGGCACTGGCTGCGCTGAAGCAACTGCAAAGCGTCATCCAGGTCCAACCAGTCACGGAGGCGGTGGCCCAACACTACGGTCAGATTCGCAGCGCCCTTGAGCGCAAGGGCCGGCCCATCGGGAACAACGACCTGTGGATTGCCGCTCACGCCCGCGCCGAAGGCTGGGTGCTGGTCACCAACAACGAGCGCGAGTTCAGCCGCGTCGAGGGTCTGGAGGTCGAGAACTGGGCGTGATGCTTCAATGCACCGCCCCTCAGTTCCGCTCCGACAGTTGCGCCAGGATAGCCGGGTTCTCCAGCGTCGACGTGTCCTGCGTGATCGGCTCGCCCTTGGCCACGGAGCGCAGCAGCCGGCGCATGATCTTGCCGCTGCGCGTCTTCGGCAGGTTGTCGCCAAAGCGGATGTCCTTGGGCTTGGCGATGGGGCCGATCTCTTTTGCGACCCAGTTGCGCAGCTCGTTCGCGATCTTCTTCGCTTCGTCTCCGGTGGGGCGCGCGCGCTTGAGCACGACGAAGGCGCAGATCGCCTCGCCGGTGGTGTCGTCGGGGCGGCCGACCACCGCGGCTTCGGCCACGAGCGCGGTGCACGACACCAGCGCCGATTCGATCTCCATCGTGCCCATGCGGTGGCCCGAGACATTGAGCACATCGTCGATGCGGCCGGTGATCGTGAAATAGCCGGTCTTCGCATCGCGGATGGCGCCGTCGCCCGCGAGGTAGAAGCCCTTGAGTTCCGGCGGGTAGTAGCTCGCCTTGAAGCGCTCCGGGTCGCCCCAGATCGTGCGGATCATGCTCGGCCAGGGCTTCTTCACCACCAAGATGCCGCCTTGGCCGTTCGGCACGTCGGCGCCGGTCTCGTCGACGATGGCCGCCGCGATGCCGGGGAAGGGCAGGGTGCAGGAGCCCGGCACCAGCGGCGTGGCGCCCGGCAGCGGCGTGATCATGTGGCCGCCCGTCTCCGTCTGCCAAAAAGTGTCGACAATCGGACAGAGGCCGCCGCCGACGTGATGGTGGAACCACTCCCAGGCCGCCGGATTGATCGGCTCGCCCACCGAGCCCAGGATGCGCAGGCTCGACAGGTCGTAGCGCTTCGGGTGCACGGCTGCGTTGCCTTCGGCCGCCTTGATCAGCGAGCGGATGGCCGTGGGCGCGGTGTAGAACACGCTCACCTTGTGGTCCTGGATCATCTTCCAGAAGCGGCCCGCGTCGGGGTAGGTGGGCACGCCCTCGAACACCACTTCGGTGGCACCCAGCGCCAGCGGGCCGTAGGCGATGTAGGTATGGCCCGTGACCCAGCCGATGTCGGCGGTGCACCAGAACACGTCGGCGGGCTTCAGGTCGAAGGTCCACTTCGTCGTCAGCGCCGCATGCAGCAGGTAGCCGCCGCTGGAATGCTGCACGCCCTTGGGCTTGCCGGTCGACCCGGAGGTGTAGAGCACGAACAGCGGATGCTCGGCGCCCACCCATTCGGGCTCGCAGGTCTCGGGCTGGGCCTGCGTCTCTTCGTGCAGCCAGCGGTCGCGCGATGGCACCCAGCCGATCGGGCCGCCGGTGCGCCGGTAGACGACGACGTTCTTCACGCTCTCGCAGCCGCCCAGCGCGATGGCATCGTCCACGATGGCCTTGAGCGGCAGCTGCTTGCCGCCGCGCACCTGTTCGTCGGCGGTGACGACCATCACGGCGCCGGCATCCTGGATGCGGTCGCGCAGGCTCTGCGCCGAGAAACCGCCGAACACCACCGAATGCGTGGCGCCGATGCGCGCACAGGCCTGCATCGCGACCACGCCTTCAATGCTCATCGACATGTAGATGACGACCCGGTCCCCCTTCTTCACGCCGCGCGCCTTCAGCGCGTTGGCCATGCGGCCGGTGCGCGCGAGCAGCTCGCGGTAGCTGACCCGCGTCACCTGCCCGTCGTCGGCCTCGAAGATGATGGCGGTCTTGTCGCCCAGGCCGCGCTCGACCTGGCGATCCAGGCAGTTCCAGGACACGTTCAGCGTACCGTCCTCGAACCATTTGAAGAAGGGCGCCCGGCTGTCGTCGAGCCCCCGGGTGAACGGCGTTTTCCAGCTCAGGAACTCGCGCGCAAGGCGCGACCAGTAGCCGCTGTGGTCGGCCTCTGCCTCGGCCACCAGTTTCTCGTACGCCTGCATGCCGTACACATGGGCGTCCTTCATGTCCGGGGCTGGAATGAGAGGGGTTGCTGCTTCGTTGCTGCTCACGGTGGATCTCCTGATGGTTCGATTCGGTGCGCCAAGGGGCCTGCCTGGCTTCACGGGTCCGCATGGCTGTTGAGCCAGGCCGCAACCGCTGCGGCGCTGCGGAAGTCGTCGCAGGCGCGCGCGGGAACGCCGGGATGGCGCTGGTTCCACATGCGCGAGAGCGCCTGGCCCGGTCCCACCTCCAGCACGCAGCGCACCTGCCGCGCCATGATGTTTTCCATGCATTCGTCCCAGCGGACCGTCTGGGCGATCTGGGCAGCCAATGCCACCCGGGCAGACCCTGCATCGCGGATGCGGTCCCCCGCATTGCTGAACAGCACGGCGCGGGGCGCATGAAACGGCACCTGCGCAAGCACCAGTGAAAAGCTCTCTGCCGCTTCGCGCATCCAGGGCGTGTGGGACGCGACGTTGACCCGCAGGCGCGTGCACTGCGCACCGGCTGCCAGGGCCATGCGCTCGGCGTCGTTCAATGCCGCGATCGGGCCGCCGAGGACCACGCTGGCGCTGCCGTTGCGAATCGCGAGTTCGAGCCCCGCATCGATGCGCAATTGCTCCAGCTTCTGCTCGGACAGGCCGCTGACGGCCAGGAGGCCACCGGGCGCACGTGCGGCGCAGCGGTCCATGGCCGCGGCCCGCTGCGGCGCGAGTGCTGCGGCCGCGCCCGCATCGATCACGCCGGCCGCACTGAAGGCCGCCAGTTCGCCGACGCTGTAGCCGGCGACCGCGGCGGGCGGCGGGACCAGGGGCGCGAGCTGTGCCCAGGCCGCCAGGGCAAGGCCCGTCAGCAGCGTCTGCGCGTTGCCGTTGCGTTCGGCCCATTGCGGGTCTGCGAGGGCACGGCGCCAGTCGTCGACGCCAAGCCGCGCGCACATGTTGCGCACGAGTGGGTCGTCCGTCAGCCAGGGCAGCATCGCGGGATGCTGGGTGCCCTGGCCGGAAAAAAGCAGTGCGAAGCTCATGAGCCTGGACACACGCGCTGGAGCCAGCAGGCGGCGGCCAGCGTGTCTGCCGCGCCACCGGACGACAGGCGCTGCCGCACGAAATCGTCTGCGATGGCTTGCGCCTCCTCAAGCCCTTCGGGCCGCGCGATGCCTCCCCGATCGAGAAAACCCTGCGCCGCGCGCTGGGCGTCGCGCAGGCCGGCAAGGCCCCCGCGGTGCGCGAGGTTGCTGTCGTCCAGCACCGCAATGATGTGGAACAAGGCATCGAGCCGGGCCTGGCGGGGCGTGAGGCCCCCAGCCAATGCCTTCCTCAGCGCAGGAAGCGCTGTCTCGAACAGCACCGGAAACGCCAGCGCCGCCTCTTCGGATGCGCTGCGCAGGCCATGGCGCCGTGCAGCGATGCCGCCGGGCAGCACGGGTGGGCGCTGGCTGCGCCTGGCCAGTGCCTCGCCCCAATGCCGGCGCAGCGCATCGCGCAGTGCCGCCGGGTCCAATGCATCGCCATGCGCCCGCAGCACGGCACCGGCCGCGGCGCACAACAGGCCGAGCATGAAGATCGCGCCGCGGTGCGTGTTGACGCCGCCGGTGGCGGCCAGCATGCGCGCCTCCGCCGCGATGCCGTGCCGCTCGAGCACCGCGAAGTCCGCACCTGCAGCGCCGGCCTCGGCGATCTGTACGAAGTAGCGGCGCAGCGAGAACAGGCTGCGCATGAAGGTGTGTGCATCCATGTCGTCGTGGCTGCCGCAGTCGATCAGCGTGACCAGGCCGGGCTTGGGCGACAGCGACAGTTCGTCGTAGAGCGAGAGCGTGGCCGCGCGTCCGATCACCGCCGGTGTCAGGCGTGAATCCGGTGCCGGCAAAAGCGCGAAGTTCCTCATGCGGCGATCTCCATCGGTTCAGTGCGACCACACCATGCGGCATCGCGATGCAGGCTCGCGCCGTCGAGCCGCTTGACCATCACGGCCCGCGCGCGCCCGGCGCGCCATTCGACCCATTCACGCCATGCCACCGCTGCGCCCTCGCCGAACACGAGCTCGCCGTCCAGCCGGGGCTGCGGTGCCTCGAACGACGCGAGCGCGCGCACCACGGCATCCGCATGGGCCGCTCCCTCGACCGCGACCGACAGGTCGATGTCGGAGGCCGCGCGCACATGGTCGAGGCCGCTGATCGCCTGCCAGCCGTAGCTTCCGAACACGCGTGCCGCCGCGTGGCACTGGCGGAGCCTGCCGAGCAGTTCGCGCAGCGCATCCCGCGCTGGCGGCGGCAGCAGGTCCTGCACGTCGGCGAGCCACGGGAACTCGCCCCGGCCCTGCACAGCGGCGTGCGGCACCTGCAGTGCGAGCCGGCGCCGGCCCCAGCGCGCAGGCGCCGGCAAACCCAGTGCGATCCATTCATTGGCGCCGGGAAGGGCCGGCTGGCGCGTCACGACCAGCGGCAGTCGATGCGAGGCCCAATGCGCGAGGCAGTCGCGCGCCTGCACATCCCACGGCCGGCCCAGCACGGCGGCCCACCCGCGCGAGGTGAGCCAGGCGAGTTGGTGGCGATGCAGCGAAACCATGGCGGTCATTCGAACTCAGCCTGCGTTCACGCAGCGTCCAGCACGCGCTGCACGACCGCGGCGGCGAGCCGGCGTCCACCGCGCTCGGCGCCGTCGCGCGCGCGCCGGTCTTCGGTCGGCGTGTGGGCCAGCGCGTCGCGCAGGCAGGCCTGCAGGTCGCCGCGCCAGAGCGCACGCACGCCGCCCATCGCCACGTAGTTCTGCACGCCGGGTGCGAACACCGGGTTGGACTGCGACAGCGCCGTGAGCCTGTCCTCCGGCAGCTTGGTCACGCGCGCCATCGCGGGGATGCGCATGACGCGGATCTCGGCGTCGGGCAGCGCGTAGCAGGCGTCGGCAATCAGCCCCGAGGTGATGAAGCCGCCGGACAGCGCCTGGTCGTACACCAGGCCGAGCACGCGGTGGCCGCGGCGCCGCGCCAGGTCGATGCTGGCGCCCAGGTGCGCCATCGCCCGGTTGATGCCGAGCAGTTCATCGCGCCGGCGCAATTGCTGGCCCTGGGTGTCGATCAAGAGCAGGATCGGCCGGCCTGGATGCCGTGCGATGGTGTCCAGCACGACGCGGGCCTGCGCGAGCGCGAGCCGGACCCCGATCGGCGCATGGTGGGTCGTGCCGATCACCGCAAGAGGCTCGCCGTCGAAGATGACTTCGCCCTGCAGAAAATCGCCGTCCTCGCGCATCCCGTGGTAAGGGCCGAAGAGCTGGGTGACCAGAGAACTCCATTGCATGTGATGCTCCTCGTTCAGATGGTGCGCAGCGCGCGGACGGCTTCGACCGACAGCTCCGGCACCTGCTGCGCATCGGCAATGCCGAGTGCGCTCCAGAGCAGCGCCGCTTCGTCGTGGCCGGCGCTGTCGACGTTGTCGGCGGGCAGGGCGTGCAGGCGTGCGGTGAGCAAGGCGTGCTCGTCTTCCAGCGCCGCCAGGGTCAATGGCCTCGATTCATCGATCGCGGCGACGGCCGCCTCGCGAAAGGCGGAAACGTCGTCCTCGACCAGCGCATCGCAGTCGCCAATGAGCCAGCGGTGCTTGCCGCCGGTCGTGCGCCAGACCAGCGCCCGGTCGCGCGAGTCGAACTCCTCCACGCCATGAGACGCCTCGATCACTTCGGGGCCCGACATCGCCAGCCGGCCGACATCGCTCATCACGATGTGGTCGGCACAGCGCGCCACGATGCCCATGCCGCCGAAGCAGCCGTTGGCACCGCCGATCAGCACGAGCACCGGGATGCCGGCGGCGCGCACGTCGAGCACGGCGCGCATCACTTCCGATACCGCGATCAACCCGGCGTTGGCCTCGTGCAATCGCACGCCGCCCGATTCGGCCAGCAGCAGCACGGCCGCCGGCCGGTCGCGCAACGCGCGCTGCAGCAGGCCGACCAGCTTGGCGCCATGCACCTCGCCCACGCCGCCGCCCATGAACGCGCCCTCCTGGGCGGCCACGAACACGCGGCGGCCACCCAGCATCGCGCGGCCGACCGCCACGCCGTCGTCGAAGGCGGAGGGCACACCGAGCTGCGCCAGGTGCGGGCTCATGACCCGCTCGCTCGGCGGCAGCCATTCGTGGAAGCTGCCGGGATCGAGCAGCAGCGCCAGCCGCTCGCGCGCCGAGCATTCGGCATAGCTGATCATGGTTGGCCTCCGGCGATCTCGGCCACCGCCTGGTCCAGGCGCAGGCTCACCACCGCAGGCGTGGCGCCCATGTCGTTGATCGACACGCGCACGCCGGCCAGCGGATGGCGCGCGTGGAAGTCGTTCATCACGGCCTGCCAGATCGGTCCGAAGCCGCGCGCCGAGGTTTCGACACGCACGGCGCAGCCGTTGTCATTGGTTGGCTCGAGCAGCACCTCGAGGTTGCCCGAGCCGACCACGCCGACCAGCACCGGTGCAAAGGCGCCGGCCGGCCGGCCGCCGGAAAAGGAAAAGTCCAGGGTTTCGAGCCCTGCGGGAACGTCGCTCATCGTTGAATCTCCTGCTACCAGTTTCTGAAGCGCCTGGGCGGCTGGTACAAGCCGCCGGAAGCGCGCACCAGGTCGCGCATGCTGCGTGCGGCCAGCAGGTTGCGCGTGGCCTGGCGGGGGTCGATGCCCAGGTCCTGCGGCCGGCGGATCACGCCGCGGTCGCGCAGGTTCTCGACCGCGCGCCTGTCGCGTGCCAGGCCCACCGCGGTGTAGCCGGCGACGCCGCGGATGGCCTGCTCGCGCTCCGCGTCGCTGCGGCACAGCAGCAGGTTGGCAATGCCTTCCTCGGTAAGGATGTGGGAGACGTCGTCGCCGTAGATCATGATCGGCGGCAGGTCCATGCCGGCCTGCTCCTGCAGCGTCCAGGCGTCGAGCCGGTCGACGAAGGCCGGCTGCATGTGCTCGCGGAAGGTCTCGACCATCTGCACCACCAGCTTCTGTCCGCGCGGCGTGCCGGCTGCGCCGGTGCGGCCGGCACGCGCCTCGCGCCCGGCCTTGAGCCAGGCCGGGCTCGCATGGCGGCGGCCGCGCGCGTCGGCGCCCATGTTGGGCGCACCGCCAAAGCCGGCGATGCGGCCCAGCGTGGCGGTGGAGCTGTTGCCGTCGAGGTCGATCTGCAGGGTCGAGCCGATGAACATGTCGCAGGCGTAGTGGCCCGCCGCCTGGCAGAACGCGCGGTTGCTGCGCAGGCTGCCGTCGGGGCCGGTGAAGAACACGTCGGAGCGCGCGCGGATGTAGTCTTCCATGCCCAGCTCGGAGCCGAAGGAATGCACCGACTCCACCCAGCCCGCCTCGATCGCGGGTATCAGCGCCGGATGCGGGTTCAGCGCCCAATGCTTGCCGATCTTGCCCCTGAGGCCGAGCGACTCGGCATAGGTCGGCAGCAGCAGCTCGATGGCCGCGGTGTCGAAGCCGATGCCGTGGTTCAGCCGCTGCACGCCGTACTCGGCATAGATGCCCTTGATCGCCATCATCGCCATCAGGATCTGGACCTCGCTGATCTGCGCCGGGTCGCGCGTGAACAGCGGCTCGATGAAGTTCGGACGCGGCGCCTTGACGACGAAGCTCACCCAGTCGGCGGGAATGTCGATGCGCGGCAGCGTGGTGGTCCTGCCGTCGACCATTTCGTTGACCTGCGCAATCACGATGCCCCCCGAGAACGCCGTGGCCTCGACGATGGCCGGCGTGTCTTCCGTGTTGGGGCCGGTGTAGAGATTGCCTTCGGCGTCGGCCGCCTGTGCCGCGACCAGTGCGACCTTGGGCGTCAGGTCGACGAAGTAGCGCGCGAACAGCTCGAGGTAGGTGTGGATCGCCCCGATCTCGATGCGCCCGGCCGACACCAGCTTGGCCAGCCGCGCGCCCTGTGGCCCCGAGAAGCTGAAGTCCAGCCGGGCGGCCACGCCGTTCTCGAACACGTCCAGATGCTCCGGCAGCGCCAGCACCGACTGCACCATGTGCAGGCCGTGGATGCGTTGCGGATCGACCTGCACCAGGGCCTGCGCCAGGAAGTCGGCCTGCTTCTGGTTGTTGCCCTCGAGGCAGACGCGGTCGCCGGGCGAGAGCACGGCTTCGAGCAGGGTGGCGATGGCTTCGGTCTCGACACGCTTGCCGGCGAGCCGCGTCCCGAGCGCGTCGGCCGCGCGCGCGAGCCGGGCATTGCGGTCGTCTGCCTTGGAGGTCCAGGAACTGGGGATCATGAGAGGAGGGGGTTGAAGGTCGATCGAAACGAGGGAGTGCCTCAGAGCACCACGAAGAGCAGCCACACCACGACGGGAGCCGCCAGCGTCACGATGGCGCCGTACACCATCAGCTGCCGGAAGAACACGTCGCGGTCCACGCCCTTGGCATTGGCCAGCACCAGGGCACCGTTGGTCGAGAACGGGCTGACGTCCACGATGGTCGAGGACACGGCCATGGCCGCGATGAAGCCGATGGCGCCGACGCCGCTGTCGCCCTGCAGGAAGGGCACCGCCAGCGGAATCAGCGAACCGAGCACGGCGGTCGACGAGGCGAAGGCCGAGACCACGGCGCCGACGAAGCACAGCAGCAGCGCAGCGACCATGGGCGAGGTGAGCCCGGCCACGCTGTGGCCGACGAAGTCGATCGTGCCCATCTTGTCCATCACGCCCACGTAGGTGCTGACGCCCACGATCAGCATGATCTCCGGCCACGACACCTGGCCCAGCGCGCGCTTTTGCAGGTTGGGCGCCAAGAGCGTCAGCACGAGGCCGATGGTGATCGAGACGAAGCCGATGTCCTGCTTGAAGAACAGCGTCAGCACGGCCAGCGCCAGCAGGCCGGCCACGGTGGCGATCCGGTAGGCGCGCGAACCGGGGTCCGCGGCCTCGGCGGGCGCCGATTCCATCAGCGAGTTCTCGGCCCGCGCGGCGGTACGCCGCTCTTCGGGGAACGATTCGCCTTCGGCGTCGCCGTACACCTGCGCGCCGCTCTGTCCATGCGACGTGCGCGGCACGACCGGCGCGCTGCCGTCGGCATTTGCTCTCTGGCGCATCAGCTTCATGCCGCCCATGAGGAAGAACAGCAGCAGCGACACCGACAGGTTGACGCCGAGGCTCGCCAGCATGGTGGCGATCTCGTTGAGCGGCAGGCCTGCCTTGGCGACGATCTTGTTGGTGATGCCGCCGTAGATGCTGATCGGCGAGAAGCCGCCGCCCTGCGCACCATGCACGACCATGAGCCCCATGAGCAGCGGATTGATGCCGTACTTGGCGGCAAAGCCCAGCGCGATCGGCGCGATGATGGCCACCGCCGCCGGGCTGACCGCACCCACCGCCGTGAGCAGCGCGGCGATCATGAACATGATCCACGGGATGGCGGCGATGCGCCCGCGCACGGCGCGCACCGCCAGCCTGACGAGCCAGTCGATGGTGCCGTTGTTCTGCGCCAGCGCAAACAGGTAGGTGATGCCCACCAGCGTGAGAAACAGGTCGGCGGGAAAGCCGCCCATGATCGCCTTCGCGTTCATGCCGGCCACCAGCGTGCCGACCAGGAAGGCGCCGACGAAGGCGATCACGCCCATGTTGATGGGCAGCACCGTGGCCAGCACGAACATGCCGACCAGTGCGTAGATCGAAATCCAATGTGAACTCATCGAGGCGTCTCCGGTGTTCTAGGTGCGACGCACATGCACCGTGCGCCTGGGTCCGTACGTTACGGACCCCCTCCGGGACGATCAATGAAGCGGCGTGGCCGACGCTTACGCCTTGCGAAACGATCGAGGGTTAACCCTAACCAGGCCGATGCCGCGCATTCAGCCGAGTTCGGCTTTGGCCACGCGGCACACCGACAGCAGCGCAAGCAGGTTGGGATCGCGCTCGCGCGTGCGCAGGAAGTTGAGCGCGATGGTCTGGCGCATCAGGTACCTGGGCTGCAGCGGGATCAGTTGCACCTTCTGCGGCATGACGCCGCGCACCCGTCCCGGCAGCAGCGTGTAGCCGACGCCGCCGCTCACCAGGTTCATCAGCGAGAAGATGTCGTCGGTCTTCATCACCACGTTCGGCGTGAAGCCGGCGATGCGGAAGGTCTCCACGAAACCCCGGTAGGTGACGAAACCTTCGCTCAGGCTCACGAAGCGCTCGCCGGCGCAGCTGCTCAGGTCGATCTGGTCCAGCGCGGAGTAGGGCGAGCCCACCGGCGCGGCAAACTGGATGTCGTCCTCGAACAAGGGCTCCGATTCGACATCGGAAACATCCTCGGGAATGGCCATGAGCGCGGCGTCGATCGCGCCGTCGCGCAGCTTCTGCAGCAGGTGCGCGTTGGAGCCGAGCACGAGTTCGGTGTGCAGGTCGGGCTTGCGCAGCTTCATGCCCATGATCAGCTGTGGCACCGTGCGGCTCGTCAGCGAATAGAGCGAGCCGATCCGGATGCGGTCGGCCGAGTAGCCGGCGACTTCCCGCGTGGCGCGAATGCCCTCGGACATCGTGCGAAGCACCTCGCGCGCCACTTCCGCCAGCGCATGGGCGGCTTCGGTCGGGTGCAGATTGCGGCCTTCATGCCGGAACAGCGCGCAGCGCAGCCCGGTTTCCAGCGAATGCAGGGCGCGGTGCACGCTGACGGCGCTGATCTCGAGCTTTTCGGCCGCACGCGCCAGGTTGCCGGTCTCCATGAAGGCCAGGAGAATCTCGAGCTTGCGGAAGGTGATCTCTTCGTCGACGTGGAGGAGCATGGAGGGCCTGCGGATGAAGCCCGATCGTAATCCTGGAACGGCGAGCGGCTTGCGCCAGGACATGGCGACCGGACTGCGTGTTTCGAGCCGCCATGCCACACGCCATCGTCCCAGGGCGCTTCCAACCCCTTGTTTTCCTTGAATATTTTCTCCTGCTCATGTCTGGCGCCAACGACTTGACAGGAGGGGGTCTGCAAATTGCGGTACAACGCGGCGCAGAGCAAAACTGTTTCGACGTTGAACCTGAGTGAGAAATGCCTATGGACGCGTGGTCGAACGAGCAGCTTTCCCCCTTGTACGAGAGAGAACTCTTCCGTTCGCGCGATGCAGACGAGACGCATGCGCGTGTCTCCCGCGAGCTCAAGCCGCACCGCAGCGTGTGGGGCCGCGGCGACGTCGACGCCATCTTCTGCCGCGCGGAGCTGAACGCACTGTCCTTGTGCATCCTGCGCTATGGCTGCGACGTCGACATCGAGCCCGACGCGCTCGGCAACTTCGTGCTGGTGCAGATGCCGCTGCGCGGCCATGCCGATGTCCATACCGGCGGGCACACCCTGCAGATCCATCCCGGCCAGGGCGCGGTCATTTCCGCCCACAAGCCGGTGCGGCTGCACTGGCATGCCGACTGCGAACAGCTGATCCTGAAGATCGAGCTCAGCCGGCTGCAGGAGGTGGCACGCCATGCCTTCGCCTTGCGCGGCACCGACGCCGTGGGCGAGATCGATTTCGCGATGCCCTTTTGTCTGGACGACGCCGCCGGCACGCAGTGGTGCCGCATGGTGGCCGGCCTGGCCTCGCTGCTGCCCTCGGGCGGCCTGGCGACCTACGACCCGCGGTGGATGGCGCACTGCGAAGACAACCTGATGCTCTACCTGCTGTGCCATCGGCCGAATTCAGCCCTGCAACGGCATGCCGCCGTGCGGCGCGGCTCCGAGGAAGCCGGCCTGCGGCAGCTGCGGCAGGCCGAGGAGTTCATGCGCGAGCGGCTCGACACGCTGCTGTCGCTCGAAGACGTGGCACAGGCCGCGGGCGTCACGCGCCGCAGCCTCGCCTTGCTCTTCAAGCGCTATCGCGACCTCTCGCCCGGCGAGGTGCTGCGCAACATGCGGCTCGATGCCGCGCACGCGCAGCT
This sequence comes from Variovorax beijingensis, assembly GCF_003951285.1. GTDB lineage: Bacteria > Pseudomonadota > Gammaproteobacteria > Burkholderiales > Burkholderiaceae_C > Variovorax > Variovorax beijingensis. The sequence continues at coordinate 21,865 of NZ_RXFQ01000024.1, forward strand.
GGCGCGGCACGACGGTGCCAGCGTCACCGAGGTGGCGCTGAACTGCGGCTTCTCGCACCTGAGCCGCTTTGCCGCCTGCTATCGCGAGCGCTTCGGGCAGCTGCCGCGCGACACCTCCCGCGATCCCGTGCGGCTGCCCGACGCGCGGCACTGAAGAACACACATCCTCAGGACTTCATCGCACACTGCGCGGCGGTCCGGTCCTGGTAGCGCTCCAGCACCGTGCCGATCACCTTGTTGGCGATGCGCCCGTTCGCGTCCTTGGCGATCACGCGCAGGTAGTAGTTCTGGATCGGAAAGTTGTTCGGCCCATAGCGGAACTCGCCGCGCACCGACTTGTAGTTGGCCGCCTTGATCGCCTTGAGCAGCGAGGGCTTGTCGGCCACCTTGCCGCCGGCGTCGCGCACGGCCGCATCCATTGCCATCAGCACGTCGTAGGCCTGGCCGGCATAGAACGACGGGTTGCGCCCGTTGTTCTGCTGGCGGAACGCGGCCACGAAGCGCTGGTTGGCCGGGTTGTCGAGGTCGAACGACCAGTGCGCCGTGTTGAACAGGCCCAGCATCGGCTCGCCGACGGCGGGGATCATGTCCTCGTCGGCCGAGAAGGCGGTGGAGATCAGCGCCACGTCCTTCGACAGCCCCGCACCCACGAACTGCTTGATGAAGCTCACGCCCATCGCGCCGGGCAGGAAGAAGTACAGCGCATCGGGCTTCGACGCGCGGATCTGCGCCAGCTCCGCCGAGTAGTCGAGCTGCCCGAGCTTGGTGTACAGCTCGTCGCCCACGCCGCCCTTGAAGGTGTGCTTGAAGCCGTTGATGGCGTCCTTGCCGCCCGGGTAGCTGGGCGCGATCATCGCGACCTTCTTGAAGCCCTTGTCCGAGGCGAACTTGCCAGCCGACTCGTAGTACGCATCGTTCGGGTACGAGGCACCGAAGAAGTAGGGGTTGCAGCGCGCGCCTGAATAGTCGCTCGGGCCGGTGTTGCTCGACAGATAGGGCACCTTGGCCGCGAAGAGCGGCGGGCCGACGGCCAGCGCGACCGACGAGCCGATGGGCCCGGTGAACAGGTCGATCTTGTCGCGCAGCAGCATGCGCTCGACCACCTGGCGCGCCATCTCGGGGTTGCCTGCCGTGTCGGCCTCGACGAACTCCACCGGCACGCCGCCGAGCTTGCCGCCCAGCTGCTTCATCGCGACGGCGAAGCCGGCCTTGGCCTCGGCGCCGCCGACGGCGAAGGGGCCGGACAGGTCCATCGCCAGGCCGACCTTCACGGTCTGTGCCTGCGAGGGCGATGCCAGCGCCCCCACCAGGACGGTGAGCGCGCACAAGACGGATCGGGGCGTGGCCTGCGGCATGAAAGATCTCCTCGGGGTGAGTTCGTTGAACGTGGGTGGGGGCAATGCAGGCCGCAGTCTCTGTGCGGCACCGCCGCCTTGCTATCCGTTTCGTGCGGCCGAAACCGCTGCACGAAATGGACAGACAACCGCCCGGCGCGCTCCACAGAATCGCCGCCGACCCCACCACTTCGAGAGACGAACCGATGAGCGACACCATCGACATCCCCGCCGGCGACGGCGCCCAGACCTTTCGCGGCTACCTGGCCCTGCCGGCTTCGGGGCGCGGCCCCGGCATCGTGCTGTGCCAGGAAATCTTCGGCATCAACGACTACGTGCGCGAGGTGGCCGATCTCTACGCCGAAGAGGGCTACGTGGTGCTCGCGCCCGACCTGTTCTGGCGCATGGAGCCCGGTGTCGAGCTGGGCTATTCGCCGGAAGACTGGCAGCGCGCCTTCGGCTTCTTCCAGGAGTTCGACATCGAGGCCGGCGTGGCCGACGTCACGGCGAGCGTGAAGGCGCTGCGCGCGCACCCGGCCTGCACCGGTAAGGTCGGCGCGCTGGGCTTCTGCCTCGGCGGCAAGCTGGCCTACCTGGCCGCCGCGCACTCCGGCGTGGACGCGGCCGTGGGCTACTACGGGGTGGGCATCGAGGGCGCGCTCGACCTGGTGCCGAGGATCGGCTGCCCCATTGCGCTGCACTTTGCCGAGCTCGACCAGTTCTGCCCGCCCGAGGCCCGCGCCCAGGTGCTCGAAGCCTTCGCCGGCAAGCCCGCTGCGCAGCTGTATATCTACCCCGGCGTCGACCATGCGTTTGCGCGCACCGGCGGCGACCATTTCGACAAGCCTTCCACGCTGATGGCGCACCAGCGCTCGATGGCGCTGTTCAAGGAAGCGATCGGTCCGGTGTACGACCTCTCGGCGCTGTGGGACAAGCACTGCGAGTACGAGTTCGCCACGCGCGACGTGGTCGCCACCATGGCCACGATGGTGGGCGAGCCCTACGTGAACCACATCCCGACCATGACCGGCGGCGTGGGCGCCAAGGAGCTGTCGCGCTTCTACAAGCACCACTTCATTCCGACCACGCCGCCCGATACGCGGCTCACGCCCATCTCGCGCACGGTGGGTGCGACGCAGATCGTGGACGAGATGCTGTTCAGCTTCACCCACACGGTCGAGATCGACTGGCTGCTCCCGGGCATCGCGCCCACCGGCAAGCCGGTGGAGATTCCGCTCGTGGCCATCGTGAAGTTTCGCGGCGACAAGCTCTACCACGAGCACATCTACTGGGACCAGGCCAGCGTGCTGGTGCAGATCGGCCTGCTCGATCCGAAAGGCCTGCCCGTGGCCGGCGCCGAGACGGCACGCAAGCTGGTCGACGAAACGCGGCCGTCGAACACGCTGATGCCGCGCTGGGAGAAATCGGCCGCGCTCACCATCGCCGACCCGGCGCTGCCCTTGGGATGAGCGGCGACTCCGACATGCTGGCGCTGGTCGTGGACTCGGTCACGCCGCTCACACCGGCCATCAAGGCCTTCGTGCTGCGCTCGGCGAGCGGCGAGCCCCTGCCGCCGTTCGCGCCGGGTGCGCACCTGGGCGTGCAGGTGATGCAGGCCAACGGCCGCACGGGACAGCGCGCCTACTCGCTCGCCCGGCCGCACGACGGCTCGGACCGCTGCGAGATCGCGGTGCTGTGCGAGCCCCAGGGCGCGGGCGGCTCGGCCTGGATGCATGCGCTGCAACCCGGCGCATCGCTGGCCGCGCACGCGCCGCGCAACGACTTCGCACTGCACGCAGGCAGCGCGCCACCGCTGCTCGTTGCGGGCGGCATCGGTATCACACCGCTGCTGTGCATGGCGCAATCGTTGGCGGCCGAAGCGCGCCCCTTCGACTTCGTCTATGCCACGCGCAGCGAGGAAGCCACGGCTTACCTCGGCGAAGTGCGCGCGCTGGGCGGCACCGTGGTGCACGACGGCGGCGACCCGGCACGCGGCCTCGACCTGCGCGCGCTGCTGGCCGCGCCCGTGCCCGGCCGCCACCTGCATGTGTGCGGCCCGCGCGGCATGGTGCAGGCCGTGGTCGACACCGCCCGCACACTCGGCTGGCCCGGCGACCATGTGCACTTCGAGCTCTTCGCCGGTGCCATCGAGCAGGCGGGCGACGCGGCCTTCGAGGTGCGCACGCTGCGCTCGGGCAAGACGCTGACCGTGCCGCCCGAGCTGAGTCTGCTCGACGTGCTCATCGCCGCCGGCCTGGACCCGCTGTACGACTGCCGCCAGGGCGACTGCGGCGTGTGCGTGGTCGACGTGGTCGAGGGCGTGCCCGATCACCGCGACCACAACCTCAGTCCGCGCGAGAAGGCGGACGGCAAGACCCTGTGCACCTGCGTGTCGCGCGCGAAGACGCCGCACCTGGTGCTCGACATCTGATCCGGAGACCCAACCCATGACCATCGACCTGCAAGGGCTCGTGCAGCCCGATCGCGTGCACAAGCGCGTCTACACCGACCCCGCCATCTTCGAGCTGGAGATGGACCGCGTGTTCGGCCAGGCCTGGCTCTATGTCGGCCACGAAAGCCAGGTGCCCAAGCCCGGCGACTACTTCACCACCCGCCTGGGCCGCGAGCCCGTGGTGATGGTGCGGCACACCGACGGCCAGGTGCACGTGATGTTCAACCGCTGTCCGCACAAGGGCGCCAAGCTCGTGCCCGACGGCAGCGGCAGCGCCGGCAAGTTCCTGCGCTGCCTGTACCACGGCTGGACCTTCAAGTGCGACGGCAGCCTGCTGTCGGTGCCGCTGCGCAGCGGCTACGAGTGCACCGCGCTCGACCTGAAAGACCCCCGGTACGGCGTGCGCAAGGTGGCGCGCGTGGCCACGCACCGCGGCTTCGTGTTCGCGAGCCTGTCGGAAGACGGACCCGAGCTGAAAGAATTCCTGGGCGGCGTGGCCACGTCGCTCGACAACTTCTGCGACCGCGCACCCGAGGGCGAAGTGGAAGTGGCCGGCGGCGTTCAGCGCGTGATCCAGCGCAACAACTGGAAGATCTTCTTCGAGAACCTGCACGACACCATCCACGCCGTGGCCACGCACGAATCGTCGTGGCGCGCGGCCAAGGAAGAGTACGAGGCCATGCCGGCCGGCACGCCCAAGCCCTTCGAGGTGGTGATCGTCGACGGCAACGGCGAGCCGCTGGAGTTCTGGGAGAAGCTGGAGCTCAAGGGCTACGACCATGGCCACGGCTTCATGGAAGGCATCTTCGTGCCGCCGACCGACCCGGTGAGCCTGGCCTACGTGGCCTCGCTCGAAGCCGCGAAGGGCGCCGCGCAGGCCGACGCGATCCTGCGTGTGAACCGGCACAACACCATCGTCTACCCGAGCTGCTCGCCGCACACCTCGTTCCAGCAGATCCGCGTGATCCGCCCGCTGTCGGTGGACCGCACGCTGGTCGAGATCTTCAGCTTCCGGCTCAAGGGCGCACCGGAAGCCACCTTCCAGCGCACGCTCAAGTACACCAACATCGTCAACTCGCCCTCGTCGAACGTGATGCCCGACGACCTGGAGGCCTACAACCGCGTGCAGGAAGGCCTGGGCTCCGACGGCGGCGACTGGGTCAGCATGCACCGTGCCGCGGGGCGCGACCAGCCGCTGCCGGGCGGGCGCGCATCCAACGGCAACAGCGAGATGCCCTCGCGCAACATGTTCGCGGCCTGGGCCGGCTACATGGGCGTCGACACGGGTGCACAGACTGGGAGCGCCGAATGAACTTCCGCGACTGGAACGAACAGCAGGACCTCACGCAGTTCCTGCACCACGAGGCCCGCCTGCTCGACGAGCACCGCTGGGACGAATGGCAGAAGCTCTTCACGCCCGACGGCCTGTACTGGGTGCCGCTGGTGCACGGCCAGGCCGACCACCTCAACCACGCCTCGCTGTTCTGCGAGGACGCGCTGCTGCGCTCGATGCGCGCGCGGCGGCTCGAGCAGGCGCGCGCCTATTCGCAGCAGCCGCCCACGCGCACCGTGCACGTGCTGGGCAACTTCGCGCTCGAATCGCGCGACGACGCAACCTGCACCGTGCGCTCGACCTTCCTGCTGCTGGAGTGGCGCAAGACCGAACAGCGCACCTTCGGTGGCAGCGCGCTGCACACGCTGCGCCGCGCCGACGACGGCTGGCGCATCCAGACCAAGCGCGTCGACCTCGTCAACTGCGACGCGCCGCACGAAGCCCTGCAGGTCTTCCTGTGAAGGCCGCGCTGCTGGCGATGCACTACCAGAACGACGTGCTGCACGTCGATGGCAAGGTGCGCGTGGGCGTGGCCGCCGACGACCCCGCGCGCCCGCGCCTCATCGTCTCGGCCGCGCGGCTCATCGCCGCTGCGCGCGCGAGCGGCGTGCCGGTGATCTTCGTGCGCATCGCCTTCGCGCCGGATTACTCGGACTGCCTGCGCAACTGCACGCTGTTCCGGCGCGTGGCCGAGAGCGGCGCGGTGCAGGAAGGCAGCTGGGGTGCCGGGTTCTACGACGAACTCGCACCGCTGCCGGGTGAAGCCGTCGTCACCCACAAGCGCAACAACCCCTTCTGGGCCAGCGGGCTCGAGGAGGCGGTGCGCGCCACCGGTGCAGGCCGCTTGTACGTGGCCGGCATCGCCACCAACCACGTGGTGGAGCACGGCGCGCGCCACGCGAGCGACCTGGGCTACGACGTGGCGGTGGTCGCCGACGCCTGCAGCACCGCGCAGGCCCACTTGCAGGCCGCCAGCCTCGAAACCCTGTCGATGCTCGCGGACGTGGTCTGCGTGGACGATGCCGTGGCACAGATGGAGAGGGGAGGCCGGCCATGACCACGCTGCAAGGCAAGGTCGCCGTCGTGACCGGCGCCGCCGCGCTGCTGGGCAGCGCCATCGTGCGGGCCTTCGTGCAAGCCGGCGCGCGCGTGGTGGCGGTCGACATCGACGCGGTGCGCGGCGAGGCGCTGGCGGCCGGGTTGGGCGAGGGGTGCCGCTTCGTCGCCTGCGACATCGCTTCGGACGATGCGCTCGACGCGCTGGCGGCCGGCGTGCTGCGCATCGAGGGCCGCATCGACTGCCTCGTCAACAACGCGGTGGTCTACGGCGACGCGGGGCTCGGCGCCGCGCGCGCAGACTGGCTGAGCGCGCTGAACATCAACCTGGTCTCGGGCGCGATGCTGGTGCAGAAGAGCGCCGACGCGCTGGCCGCGCAGGGCGGTGCCATCGTGAACATGGGCAGCGTCGGCGGCAAGTTCGGCGCCGCAGGCCGGGCGCTGTACCCGGCGGCCAAGGCCGCCATCCTGCAGCTCACGCGCAACCAGGCCGCCACGCTGGCGCCACGGGGCGTGCGGGTGAACTCGGTGTCGCCGGGCTGGACCTGGTCGGACGCGCTGTCGCGCATGGCGAACGGCGACCGTGCACGGGCCGACCGTGTCGGCGCGCCGATGCACCCGCTGGGCCGCGTGGGCGACGGCGACGACGTGGCGCAGGTGGTGCTGTTCCTGTGCTCGGACGCGGCGCGCTTCGTCACCGGCGCCGACATTCCGGTCGACGGCGGCTTTTCGATGCTCGGTCCGGACCAAGGTCGATCTGCGCGCGATTGGTTTGGCGCTGCGTAGCGCCCGAGGTGTCCTTCCTCAATCCGCGGTGATGTTGCCTTTCTTCACCACCTCCGCCCAGCGCTGCGCGTCCTTGGCGACCAGCGCCCCGAAGGCAGCCGGCGTGGAGACCGCTGGCACCATGCCTTGCGATTCGAAGGACTTCGCGACATCGGGCTGCCTGAGAACCTTGCTGCCTCGGATCCAGAAGCTGGACCGGGGCAACAATGCGACATTTCTATTCGGGCCAAACGCGACATTACTATTCAGCCGCTACCGAGATATTTTAAACAATGTATCTTATGTTAAATATCTATCAGCGCGGCGAGTTGCAGGTTCTTGACGGCGAGGATCTCGACCACGGGTCGCGTACCCGCCGATAAAACCAGCAGTGAAGCCAAGAATCGCAGCCGCAGCCGCAGCGGCCGTGGGTGCCAGTCAGGTGTCGTCGTTGCCTTGCCCTGCCAGCCAGAATTCATGCAACTTGGCTTGGAGGACGCGCTGCTAGCTGCGAGGCGCTGGGGAAGTCGCTACCCCATGCCCCTCTTACCGTGCGTACATTCATGCCCTCCAGTTTATCTGCGTAAACTTGCTATTGTGATAAGAAGGATTATCGTGATAGACGAATCGCATAGATGACGTATTTCGTCACTTCTTCTATAGCAACGCCTTTCTGACTACCCCTGGGGGGAGAATTCCCCTTACCCATCAAAGCGGCCCGAGCACCACTTGCGCTTCGAACGACTACTTCAGTCGGAGTCTCTTCCGCTTTCGCGATAGTCCCCGAACTTTCCGTCGCGAATGGAGAGCGCGTGACGCACGCCCTTAGCGAACTCCTCGCGATACGCGATGCTGGAAGGCGTGAAGAAGGCCAGCGCCTGCATTTCGGTCCCCGCACGGATGGCAGCACGCACACCCATGATCTCCATGGCCCTGTGGGTCGCCCGCTTGTTGAATTGCTGGACGTCCGAGGGCACCTTTGCGACTCGTTCTGCCATCTCGAGCACGCGCTCCCCGAGCTCTTCCGCCGGAAAGGCTCGGTTCGCGAATCCTTTCTCGACGGCTTCCGATCCGCTGATCGAATCTCCCGTAAGCATCATCTCCATCGCATTGCGCAAACCCATCAGCCAAGGGTGGAATTGCATGTCGGGTGGGCTCATGCTGCGTACTGGCGGGTAACCAATCTGCGCGTCCTCTGCAACATAGACCAAGTCGCAGGCCGTCGCGAGCTCACTGCCGCCAGCAAGGCAGTAGCCATGAACCTGAGCAATCACCGGCTTCGCGAGATCCCAGATCCGAAAGGACCCCTCGACCACGTGCCGCGGCCATTGGCCGATGCCATCCGGCGTGTAGTACGGTTGCCCCTCGTCGTTTCCACCGCCCAGTTGGTAGCCTGAGGAGAAGCACGTCCCCGCGCCGCGGATGATGCTCACGCGGACTGACTCATCCCTGTCGGCAGCCTCTAGCGCCGAAAATAGCTCGGTGCGAAGGGAGTTGGAAAGCGCGTTGCGCTTTTCGGGCCGGTTGAGGGTGAACCTTCGGACCTGAGGACGGGGGTTATCAATGAGAAGAAGAGGTTCGGACATAAGGGTCAGGGAAGGAGTCGAAAGTTCGGAGCTACTTGTGTCCAGCTCAGCCTTCGAGCTTGACGCCGCTGCGTCTCACGACTTCGCCCCATTTGGCGTACTCCGCGCGCAGGTAGCTGTCCGCGGTGCTGGGGTCGACGCTGTACCGCGGCAGGCAGTTCGACGCGATCAATCTCTGCTCCAGGCTCGGTGTTCGCAACGATGTCCGCATCGCTTCAAAAGTGCCATGGACGAGTTCCTTCCGCACGCCTCGCGGATACAGCACCATTAGCCAGGTGGCGGCATCGAAATCACCCAGGCCCTGTTCCTGCATCGTGGGAACATTCGGCATCCCCTCGAGGCGTCGGCCTGTCCCGACGGCCAGTGGCCTCAACTTGCCACTCTGAATAAGAGGGGCCACGCCGGCAGCCGTCTCGAGCGCAATCGATACGTTGCCAGCCGCTACGTCCGTCAGTCCTGGCACGCTGCCCTTGTAGGGCACATGAACGATCGAGATTCCGGCTCGACGCTTGAATTCCTCCATCGCCAGATGCGATACGGTTCCGTTCCCGGAGGAGGCATTGGACAATCTGTCGGGATTCGCCTTTGCATAGGCGATCAGATCCTGAATGTCTTTGATCGGAAGGTCCGCGTGGCAAACCAGCACGAAAGGAAGGTCGCCCACCAAGCCGACCGGTTCGAAGTCCTTCAGGGAATCGTAGCCGACACGCTTGTACAGGTGCGGATTGGTGCAAACCGCCGACATGTGCGCCAGCATCATGACGCTGCCGTCCACCGGCGCACGCGCCAACTCCGACAAGGCGATGCTGCCGCCCTGTCCCGGCCGGTTCTCCACGATGTAGCTTTGGGCAGTCTTGCCTCGAAGACTCTCCGCCATCAGCCGGGCTACAGCGTCCGTCGCCTGCCCCGCCGGGAATCCAACCAGGATCTTGACCGTCTTCGCAGTAGCCTGGCCCAGCGCCCACGGGCTTGCCGTGACGGCTGCACCTGCCAACAGGAACTGACGGCGTCGGACTTGCATACGGGCCATGATCTGTCTCCTCCTCGCCGGGCGCTCAGTGCGCCTTCTTCATCGCTGCCGAGGTGTTCACCATTGAGTGCAGTGCACGTGCGTAGTCGATCGCCGCTTGCTCATCCATGCGCGGGGCGACTCGCAAGTACTCTTTGAGTCCCAGGATCGCCGGGCGCGGTCGGGAAAGGAGAACGTCCAGGAAACCGGCGGCGGCCGCGTCGAGCTTGTCTTGTGCCACCACTTGGCTCACGATGCCCCAGTCCATGGCCTGCTTTGCGTCGATGAACTCAGCCGAATACGCCATCCACAGAATGGCATTGCGATTCACGCGGTCATACAGCGCCGACATCACCATGGTCGGCATCACGTTGTGGGTAATCTCGGGGATGTTGAAAGTCGCCGTGTCGGCCGCGAAGCTGACATCGCAGAGGGCCGCAAGCGCAGTGCCGTAGCCCATTACACGGCCCCGCAGAATCCCGACCACGGGCACCTGGGCGGAGCGTACCGACTTGTAGCTATTGAAGATGGCGTCATACTCAGGTCGGCGGGCGTAGGCCTCTGCCGAGGGCGGCCCGCCTGCATCGCGGATGCGGCCGGTACAGAAGTCGGGACCAACGCTGCTCACCACCACCACGTCCGAGGTCTCGTGGGCCGTGGCCAGCGCGGCAGACAATGCGGCGGCCATGCTGTCCGACACGCCGTTGTCCTCGGGCCGGTTGAAGATGACGCGCAGCACGCGGCCGTCTTGTTCGATGCGGATCTGTTCGCTCATGACTATCTCCGGAAAAGAAGGCAGTTTGTCTGAGGGCGAGGCCGCGCGGCAAACGAGGATTTCTCACGAAGCGCGAGCCTGGCTCACGGGTCGATCGATCGCGTTCTGCATCAGCGTTGCATGACGGAACTTCCGACGGCTTCGCCTCAGCAGACCCCCTCGGCCTGCAACCTTTCGATCTCCATGTCGCTGAGTCCGAGGTCGGAAAGAATGGCCCGTGTGTGCTCACCCGGCGCGGCGATGCGTCCGGCCCGCCCGGGTGTCATGCTCATCCTCGGCGCCGGAGCTGGCTGCGTGACACCGTCGATATCCACGAAGGTGCCCCGTGCCATGTTGTGCGCGAACGCCGGTGCCTCGTGCATGTCCAGCACCGGCGCAACGCAGGTATCGACCCCAACCAGCAGCTCGCACCAATCGTCCCGCGCCCGCGTGAGAAAGGTCTCTTCGAACAGCCGCCGGGTCTGCGGCCAGGTCGGTTCATCCCATTGGCTGTCGAGCAGGGCTCCGGGCAGCCCACAGCGGCGCAACAGCTCGCGATAGAAGTTCGTCTCGACCGCCCCGACCGCCAGCCACTTGCCGTCGGCGCACTGATAACAGCGATAGAACGGCGAGCTGCCGTCGAGGAAGTTCGCACCGCGCTCCGCCTTCCAGCGCCCCATGGCCAGGTATCCGTACAGCATGCTCATGAGCAGTGCCGACCCATCGCTCATCGCCGCATCGACCACCTGCCCGCGGCCGCTGCGCTGAGCTTCGATCAGCGCGCACGCCATGCCAAAGGCGAGGAGCATGCCGCCGCCACCGAAATCCCCGACCAAGTTCAACGGTGGCATCGGCGGCCGGTCCGCATCACCCATTCCATGCAGCGCACCGGAGATTGCCATGAAATCGATGTCGTGACCGGCGCGTTGGGCCAACGGTCCTTGCTGGCCCCAGCCCGTCACTCTCCCGTAGACGAGTGCAGGATTTCGAGCCAAGCAGGTGTCCGGCCCCAAGCCAAGGCGCTCCATCACGCCTGGCCGGAAGCCCTCGATCACCATGTGGGACTGCTCAACAAGTTTGAGAACCACCGAGGCGGCGCCCGGCTGCTTCAGGTCGAGCGCGATCGACCTGCGACCCCGTTGCAGGACATCCGCCGTTCCGGATCCTGCACGCGGCCGCTCGCCCTTGCGCTCGATACGGATCACGTCCGCGCCCATGTCGGCCAGCAGCATCGCGCAGAAAGGCGCCGGACCGATGGCTGCGATTTCGACGACCCGGATGCCTTTGAGCGGTCCTTGCATGGCTATTCGGGAAGAATGCCGGCTCGGTGAATCACCGACGTCCACTTCTTGGTTTCGGCGGCTTGGAACGCGGCCAGTTCCACCGGCGTGGTCAGCGCTACTTCGGCGCCTTGCGAAGCCAGGCGTGACTTCAGCTCGGGTTGATTCAGCACCTTTGCTGTCTCGGCGTGCAGCTTCTGCACAATGTCGACCGGCGTGCCGGCAGGTGCATACAGTGCGAACCAGGTATACGCGTCGAAGCCCTTGACACCGCTCTCGTTCAACGTCGGCACCTCGGGCATGGCCTCGGTTCGTGCCGCGGTACTCGCAGCCAGTACCTTCAATCGTCCCGCCTTGACGTGCGGGATCACGACCGGACCGAGCTCCATCATCATCTGGACCTGCCCCCCGAGGAGATCCGTCACCGCCGGACCGCTGCCGCGATAAGTGATCGGCACGACAAACAGGTTGGCCATGTTCTTCAGCAACTCCATGTTGGTGTGTTGCGAGAACCCGTTTCCCGTCGACGCGTACGAGAATTTGCCAGGATCAGCCCGAACCTTCGCGAGAAAATCCTTCACGTTGTCGACGCCGAGGCTGGGGTGAACGACGAGGTAGCCGGGCATTTTCACAAGCCTGGCCACGGGAGCGAAGTCCTTTTCCGGGTCGTAGCGCAGTTTTCGGAACATGCCTGGGGCCACCGACATCGGCCCGGTGGAGCCCACCACCAGCGTATAGCCGTCGGGGGCGGACTTCGCCGCTGCATCCACGCCGATGGTGCCGCCTGCCCCGGCGCGGTTCTCCACCACGAATGGCTGCCCCAACGACCGCTGCAAGCCATCTGCCAGCGCCCGCGCGACATAGTCGTAGGGACCACCCGGCGGAGCGGGCGCGATGATTTTCACAGGGCGGCTTGGCCACGTATCCGCGTTGGCGGCGACAGAAGTCGCTATTGCAGCGACTGCGGCAAGTATTCGAAAGGCTTTCATCCAGTGTCTCCTTCAGTAGCTTTTCATTTGAAGTAGCCAGCCGATCTCAGCGCAGAAGTACCCCGCCCAAGACGACCGCCGTGACTGCGGCTGCGGCGTACACCCACACGGGGACACCGCTGCTCCGCTTTGCGCTCGCAGGAGTTGCCGTGTCGGCCTCGGCAGTGATCGAAGGGCTCGGCGTGGGCACCACCAGCTTGCGGAACGCCTCGAAGAAATCGTCGGACATCTTCCGCGCGACACTGTCGATGAGCCGCGAACCGATCTGCGCGAGCTTGCCGCCCACCTGTGCCTGGGCCGAATAGCGCAGCTCGGTTGCGCTGCCGACATCCAGCAGTTCGACAGTGGCCTGTCCCTTGCCGAACCCCACGGCACCGCCCTGCCCCTCGAACACCATCACGCATGACTCCGGCGGCTGTGCCTGCGTCAGGCGCAAGTCGCCGTTGAATTTGGCCCGCAACGGACCGATGGCCGACACGACGACCACGCGGAAGAGCTCAGGCGAGACACGCTCGACCGACTCACAGCCGGGCAGGCAGCCCTTGAGGATCGCTGGATCGTTGAGAGCCGCCCAGACCTGATGGCGCGGGGCGGCGATGGATTGGCTTCCGGTGATTTGCATGGCAGTCCTTAGGCGGTCAGAGAGTGCAGCCGGCGCGCCACGACGGCATTGAACGCAGCAGGCTGGTCGACATTTGGAAGATGTCCGGCGCCTTCGATCACGTCGAAGGCCGAGCCGGAAACGAGTGATTGCAGGTGCCGCATAGCGTCCGGCAGGACACCGTCGTTCGCGCCGACTATCCATTGCGTGGGCGCCGCAATGCGGCCGACGCGCCCCAGGTAGTCCAGACCTTGCAAAGCGCGCGCGCAAGCGGCGAAACCACCGACGGAAGTGCCAGCGATCATCTCCTTCATCTCTCGTGCGACCTCTGGCCGGCGTTCGAGGAAGTCGGAACCGAACCAGCGTTCGGCAGTCGAGTCTGCGAGTGCGGCGGTGCCATGCTCTTGCGCCATCGCAATCCGCTCGTCCCAGGGAGCTGCAAATGCCGGTGGCGCATCCGCGCGGGCGTCGCAGACGATCAGGCTGGCGACGCGATCCGGGTGAAGGATGCCGAGTCCGAGCGCCACCATTCCGCCCAGAGATACGCCGATGAAATGCGCCCGCGCGATGCCCAACTTGTCGAGCACGCGGATGTTGTCGGCGACCAGGTCGTCCAGACTGCATTCCAGAGGCGGCTCGTCCGAGGCACCATGGCCACGGGTGTCGATGCTCACGACGCGTAGCCCGAGCTCAAGCAACCTTTCGATCTGGCCGCGCCACATGTTTGTGGAAGCCAGGATGGAGTGTCCGAGCACGACCGCCGGAGCGCCGACAGGGCCGGCGGTGTGTACCGCCAGCTTCCCTTGAAAGCCCTCGGCGGAAATAAGTGTGGATTCAAGTTGCATGGTTTTCTCCGGCTTTGCCGCTGTTGCGCTGCTCGATAACGGTCCAGATGGCCTGCGGCGTCATAGGCAGTGCGTCGATGGATGCGCCCATCGGCGCCAGCGCGTCGTTGACAGCCGCCGAGATCGCTGCGGCGCTGCCCAGGTAGCCGGCCTCGCCGGAACCTTTTTGGCCAAACTCCGTCAGCGGCGATGGTGTGCAGTGATCGACGATCGTCACGTTCGGCACCTCTTCCGCGCTGGGTAGCAGGTAGTCCATGAACGTGCCCGACAGCAGTTGCCCATCGTCGGAATAGGTGAATTTCTCCATCAGTGCAGCACCGAGGCCGTGCGCGACGCCGCCGTAGGTCATGCCATGAACGACGTCGGGGCTGATCATCACGCCACAGTCGTGGCCCACCGAATAACGGTGCAGCTTCACCTTGCCAGTCTGGGGATCGACGCTCGCGAGGACCACATGGCTCTCGAACGAATGGCAGGGGTACATCTGCACCCGGCCATCCTCGGTGGGCATCTTGCCGCCGGTGGGGACTTGCCACACGAACTTTTCCTGCAACCCTGGTTCCATGCCGGGCGGCAGCTGGTGGTACTTGCGATGAGCGATTTCGACCAGTTGCTCCCAGCCCAGGCGCCGCTGCGGTTCCTCCGCCACGAACACGGCACCGTCCTCATAAACCACTGACGAGAGCGGGACACCCAGATTGTGAGCAGCGATGGCAAGCACCTTCGCCTTGAGAATCTTCGCGGCGCCGGCTGCGGCCCCGCCAAGCATGATGGCCATGCGGCTTCCCACCGGACTGTTGGACGGCAGTGCACTCAGCGAGTCGGCATGCAGCACCCGGATGCTGTCGGGGTGGATCTGCAGGACTTCGCCCACCACCGTCGAAACCAGCGTTTCATGCGCCTGTCCCGAAGTGGAGGTCGCCATCAGCGCCGTGACCGCGCCCGACAGATCGATGCGCACCAGGCAGGAATCCATCCACGTCGTGGTCTCGTTCTTCGGGTTGAACAGCGGCTCGAAAGAAGAGTTGCCCCCCGATGGCTCGAGGCAGGTAGACACGCCGATGCCTGCCAGCAGTCCCTGGCTGCGCAGCGCGTCGCGCTCGCGCTCCAGCTGCGCCATCGGGACAACGCCCAGGACCTTGTCCAGCACGGTAGCGTAGTCACCTGAGTCGTAGGTCGTTCCGCTCGGGATCAGGTAGGGGAACTCGTCCTTGCCAATCAGGTTGCGACGCCGCAATTCCACGGGGTCCAAGCCGAGGAAGCGGGCGACCTTTTCCAACCCGGTCTCGATGGCATAGTTGGTGGGCGCCTGACCGAAGCCACGGACTGCTTCCTGCGGCGTCTTGTTGGTCAGTACCGAGATCGCCTCGTACTCGACGCTTGCGATGCGATATGGGCCGACGATGGCACCCACCGGTTTCCCCAGCTGCAGCGGCGCCCGGCCGGAGTAGGCGCCGATGTCGTCAATGGCCCGCATCTTCATCGAATGGATGACGCCTTGCTCATCGAACGCCATCGTGACGTCGAAGGCACGGTCGGGGCCCTGCATGTCGCCGCCGCGCATATTCTCCAGTCGATCCTCGATCAGCCGCACGGGTTGCCCGAGCTTGCGCGCCAGGTAGCCGGCGAGCACGGCATGCTTGATACCGCGCTTGACGCCGTAGCTGCCGCCCACATCCACATCGAAGTGAACCCGCACGGCGTTTCCGGGCAGCTTGAGCGCCTTGGCCAGCTGATCGGGGAACTTGGGCATCTGGATCGAGGCCCATACCTCGAGGATTTGCTGCGACTCGTTCCATTCGCAGGTGACACCGAAGGTCTCGATCGGCACGGTCGCGCTGCGCGCCCAGCGCACGCGGTAGCTGAGCGTATGGCGAGCCCGAGCAAAATCGTCCGCCACGGCTCCCCAGGTGAACTTGCGGCGGAAGATCGTGTTCGAGCCGAACTTCGGATGCACGATGGGGGAGTCGGATTCGATCGCCCGCTCCATGTCGACGACTGCCGGCAGCGGGTCGTAATCGATGTGAACCAGTTCCGCAGCGTCCTCGGCGAGCGCACGCGTTTCCGCGACGACGGCAACCACCCACTCGCCGGCATAACGTGCCACGCCGGTGGCCAGTGGAAACCGTTCGACTTGAGGAGCATCGACCCCCACCAACAGCGGCAGCGTCGCAGCGCAAAGCTCCTCGCCCGTGAGCACGGCATGCACGCCGGGGACGGCGAGCGCCGCACTCGACTCAATCTTTACTATGCGCGCACTCGCATAAGGACTGGCGATGATCGCCACATGAAGCGTGTCGTGACGCCTTACATCCGCTGCGAAATGCCCCTGACCCAGCACGAATCGCCGATGCTCCACCGCGCGGCGGTGCTTGCCGATGTAACGGAATTGCGTTTCAGCCATGGGATGCATCCTGGGCCGTCGCATGAAGGACGGCATCGATGATCTGTTTGTAGCCCGTGCAGCGGCACAGGTTGCCGCTGATTGCCTCACGCACCTGGGCCTCCGTGGGATGCGGAACCTTGTCGATCAGCGACTGGCAAGCGACCAGCATGCCCGGCGTGCAGTAGCCACATTGCAGCGCATGCTTCTCACAGAAGGCGTCCTGCAGCGGAGACAGCTTTCCCCGCTCCGGCGCCAGGCCTTCGACCGTAGTGACGGACGAACCGTCGGCCTGAACGGCGAACATGCAGCAGGAACGCACGGGCTCGCCATCAAACACCACGGTGCATGCACCGCAGACTCCGTGCTCGCAACCGACGTGCGTACCGGTCAGACCGAGTTCGTCGCGAAGGAAATCGACGAGCGTCATGCGAGGCTCGACGGCCCGCTGGTGCTCGCGGCCGTTGACCGCAATGCGGATGTTCACAAGTCTGTTCAGATCGTTCATGGTCAGTGGCTCGCACCGCGAGCGTTTTCGGCGGCCTTCAGCAGGACCCGCTCGCCCAGCACCGCCGCCAGGTGGCGGCGGAATGAGGCGGTGGCATGGATGTCGTCGCCCGGCTCGCAGCGCGAAGAGGCCGAGTGGGCGATCTCGCGCGCGGCCTGCGCGGTGATGCGATGGCCGACGAGTTGCGAAGCGAGTTCGGGAAACACCATCGGCGTGCCGTCCACGCCGCCAAAGCCGAGGACGACTCGTCGGCAGACACCGGCCTCATCGAGTTGCAGCTGACAGGCGGCCGATGCCATCGCAAAATCACCGTGCCTGATGCTGGTCTCGTCGAAGGCGCTGCCTATATGCGCGCCCTTCCAGACCGGCCAGTCGATGGCGACCAGGCACTCGGTCTCGGCAGTGGCGGTAAACATCGGGCCCTGGAAAAACTCCGCCGCATCCACGACGCGCACGCCGTTCTGGCTGCGCAGGTGCAGCCGGGCTGCCAGCACGCCGGCCGCGAGCGGCAGTTCAGCGGAGGGATCGGCATGAACAAGGCTGCCGCCCACGGTGCCGCGATTGCGGGTCTGAATGTGGCCGACCCAGGCCAATGCTTGCGCGACCAGTGGCAGTCGCGATCGGAGACCTTGATCGTGCTCGATATCACGCTGGCGGGTGCAGGCGCCCATGCGGACGGCATCGGCGGCATTCTCCACACCTTTCAGCGCAGTCAGTCGGTTGATGTCCACCAGCACCGAAGGCCGGGCAAGACGCATAGCCATCATCGGCACCAGGCTCTGGCCGCCTGCCACGAGCTTGGCGTCGGCGCCATGCTGCTGCAGGACCTCCAGCGCGTGAGATTCGCTCTCGGCGCGGATGTAGTCGAACGGGGCTGCTTTCATGGCTGCCGATCATCGACACGCGGGGCGATCACGGCAAAGGACGATTCTTCACGTGGCGTGAGCTAAAGTCACTCGACTGCCGGAGCGCCTTTCGCCACAATGGGTAGGCCATGATCAGAAAACTCCCGCCGTTGAATGCGGTACGTGCATTTGAAGCCGCGGCGAGACACGTCAGCTTTACCAAGGCGGCCGAAGAACTCAGCGTCACTCACGGCGCGATCAGCCGGCAGGTGGCCTTGCTCGAGGATTGGTTCGGCCGCCCACTGTTCCGGCGGTCTTCGTCGCAGCTGACGCTCACCGACGCCGGTCGCAGCTATCTTCCCGAAGTCAGCGCCGCGCTGGACCGACTGGCCCTCGCCTCGATGTACATGCTGCAGCAGCAGTCGCCGACCAGCCTACGCGTGAGCGCGCCACCCACCTTCACCATGCGTTGGCTCATTCCCCGCATGTCAGGCTTCCAGCGCCGCCGACCGGACGTGGAAATCCGGCTCTCCACGTCGATGGAGCGGCCGAACTTCCAGGCCAACCTGTACGACGTAGCCATCCGGGGCGCCCATGAAGCCCCCTTGGACTGCGGCGCGGTGCGGTTCATGTCGGAACACATCCTCCCTGTCTGCCACGTGGACGCGCTGAACGGAGGGGCACTGCTGGAGCCGAAGGACATCACGCGGTTCACGGCCATCAGCTATGCGACCGAACCCTATCCTTGGCAGGAGTGGCTGCAATCGGCTGGCGTTGCGGATCTGCGTCCTGCAAATACGCTGAAATTCGAGCAGATGTACTTCGCATTGCAGGCAGCCTGCGAGGGCCTCGGTATCGTGCTCGTGCCGCTGTTCCTGGTCCTCGACGACATCATCGCCGGCAAGTTGTGTGCACCCTTCGGCCCTTTGGGAATCAAGCGCCGCGACTATTACGCCAGTTTCCCCTCGGAATCGGACGCCTACCCGCTCATCGCTAAGTTCTGCGAGTGGCTCCAGCAGGAAGGGCGCGATACGGAGAGCTCCATCGAGGAATGGGCCCGGTCGCAGGGCTGGGACCTACAGACGCCCGCGCCTACGACTTTGCCTGAACTTGCAGGCGGTACTGGGTCGGACTAAGACCTGTCCACCTCCGGAAGGCCTTGCGAAAGTTCGCGGCTTCGGAAAAGCCTACGCGCTCGGCAATCTCGTCTATCGACAACGGAGAGTTTCTCAGTAGGCTCGCAGCGGTGGCTTGTCGAACCCCATCGACGATGGCCTGGAAGCCAAGCCCGTCCTCGGCCAGTCGCCGGTGCATGGTCCGCACCGACAGCCCGAGCGATCGAGCTACCGCATCGGCATTCGATATCCTGCCTTGGTTGCTGAGACAAACGGCGCGGATCTGATCCACGAGCCCTCCGCCCCCGGACTGGGTCCTCATGATCTGGTCGCAAAAGCTCGCGCACAGTTTGGCCGTTGCCGGATTCGCGCCGGGACACGCCATGCGCAGCACGGCGGCATCGAATTCCCATTCGATACGTGGAGCGTCGAAGTGCACTGGACATCCGAACATGCGCTCATAAGCAGCGGCGTGCGCTGGACGCGGATAGGGCAGGCGCAGGCGCCGCGAAGGAAACGGTGCCGCGAGGATGTTGGTCGCGAGTTGGAGCATCGAGGCGAGCCAGAACTCGGTGGCCAACGGCAGCACCGGACCCAGCGAGAGAACGTCGGCTCCTTCGAGCAGTGCGGTATCGCCCAGCAGACGAAAGCGCTTGTGGACCACCGGTCCCGCCAGCTTTAGGTACTTCATGCCAAGCACCACTGCGTCGCCAAAGGCTGCACTACTGGTCAGCGCGTAGCCGTACACACCGAAGTCACTGAGGCGCTGCCGCGCGCCAGCACGCAGGCCGACGTCGGGCAGGCTGGCCATTCGCTGTGCGTTGCGGAAGATGGTGATCTTCTGTCGATGCGACATGCGCACTTCGGGGTCGACCAACTGCCCCGCTTCCAGCCCCGATCCGCCGAGCACCACCTCGGCGCTCACGCCCTGGCCAGCCATTTCGGCCAGGAGCGCCCCCAGGCCCAGCACCGAGTGCACAGGTGCCTCCAACTCCATCCCATAGCTGCCTACCAGTTCGAAGCCGGCGGACTGCGGCTGACACCGTTGCATTGAGCTTGGCAATTTATGACCTCTGTTGGCAGGATGGGACCTCGTTGAAGTCTCGCGTCATCCGTAGATTTCGTTCGCCCACGCGCCACTCCTGTCCCCACGACCCTGCGGCATGTGCGAGCGTCCACCTAACCGACGAATGACCGGAGACACTTCCATGGAAACCGAGCTGCGCCTGCGCGGGCTTTTCGATCGCCAGAGGGCAGCCTTTGCCGCCCAACCCTTTCCGAGCGGCACACAGCGAAAGACGCATCTCCGGACTCTTAAGAGCCAGTTGCTGCGCTATCAGGACAAATTGGTGGCCGCCATCAGCCGCGACTTTGGGTTCCGGGCACCCGCCGAAACCCAGATGATGGATGTGCTGGGCTCGGTGCTGGAGATCAACCACGCTCTTTCGCATGTGGGCCGCTGGATGCGTTCGCGTCGGAGATCGACCGAACTGCTGTTCATGAGCAACAGCCTGCGCGTGCACTATCAGCCCAAAGGCGTGGTGGGCGTGATCGTGCCCTGGAACTTTCCGGTCTACCTGGCGCTGGGACCGCTCGCGGCCGCTCTCGCAGCCGGCAATCGCGTGCTCCTCAAGCTCTCGGACGCCACGCCTGCCACCAATGAGGTGCTGGCGAGCCTGCTGGCGGAGGCGTTTTCCGAGGAATGGGTTGCGGTAGTAGGTGCAGAATTGGAGGACCCGAACTTCTTCACCGCCCTGCCCTTCGATCACATCGTCTTCACGGGCTCGCCTGCGGTCGGACGCGCTGTGATGCGCACCGCGGCCCAGAACCTGACGCCCGTCACGCTCGAGCTGGGCGGCAAGTCCCCTGCATTGTTGCTGCCCGGATGCGATCCGCGCGATGCCGCGAGCCGGATCGCACATGGAAAGGCCATCAACGCCGGGCAGATCTGCATCGCGCCCGACTACGCGCTCGTGCCGCGGGCGCAGGTGGAAGCCTTCGTCGAGGGTGTGAAGGATGCCTTTGCACGGCTCTACGGCCCGAGCGTCTGTGATCACCCGGACTACACCGCCATCGTGAACGAACGCCACGGCCAGCGCATCCGGGACTTGCTCGATGACGCGCGAAGCAAGGGTGCCCATGTGATCGCCTGTGCCGAGCCGGGAGCCGGCCGGCGAATTCCCCTGCATATCGTCACAGGTGTGCGCAAGGACATGCGGATCGCTCAGGAAGAAATATTCGGCCCGATCCTGCCGGTGTTGGACTATGACAGCCTCGACGACGCGCTCGGCATCATCAATGCCGGCCCCCGCCCGCTGGCCCTGTACTGCTTCGGCCATGACGCGAGTGCGCGGCGCCGCGTGCTGGAGCATACGCATTCCGGCGGCGTGACGATCAACGACTGGGGCTGGCACGTGCTGAACCATGACGCGCCCTTCGGCGGCATAGGCAACTCGGGCATGGGCACCTATCACGGCGAGGAGGGATTCCGCGAGCTGTCGCATGCACGAACGGTCTTCAAGCGCCACCGCTGGTTCCCCGTGGGCCTCTTTTATCCACCGTACGGCAGCTTCGTGCAGCGACTGATCCTGCGCCTCTGGCTGGGCCGCGGCGATCCATCTCTATCGCCTCCGTCGGCGCGACCATCCCAGGCCTTGGGGAGTTCCGCACGATGAGCCAGCAGACCTTCGACTACGTCGTGGTCGGTGCGGGAGCGGCCGGATGCGTGATTGCCTCCCGGCTGAGCGAGGATGCCAAGACCAGCGTGTGCCTGCTCGAGGCCGGGCCACCGGATCACAGCGTCCTGATCCGCGCGCCCGCAGGTGTCGTTGCCATGGTACCGACCCGATTGAACAACTATGCCTACGAGACGGTGCCGCAGCATGGCCTGGGCGGGCGGCGCGGCTACCAGCCCCGTGGCAAGGTACTGGGAGGCTCCAGCTCCATCAACGCCATGCTGTACGTGCGCGGCCACCGCTGGGACTATGACCATTGGGCCGAGCTCGGCAATGCAGGATGGTCGTATGACGAAGTGCTGCCATTCTTCCGACGCTCGGAGAACAACGAACGGTTCGGGCCGGACGGCTTCCATGGCCGGGGCGGGCCGCTCAACGTAGCGGACTTGCGCAGTCCGAGCCCCATCAACCAGGCCTTCCTCCTGGCAGCAGCGAACCAGGGTATTTCTCGCAACGAGGACTACAACGGCGCCGAGCAATTCGGCAGCTTCCACTACCAGGTGACGCAGAAGAACGGCGAGCGCTGCAGCGTCGCCAGCGCCTACCTGACCCCACATCGCAGCCGGCCCAACTTGCATGTCGAGACCGGGACGGTGGCCTCCCGCATCTGCTTCGACGAGGGTCGGGCCGTGGGCGTCGAGTTCCTGAAAGGCGGCCAGCTGCGCGCAATCCGTGCGCGCCGGGAGGTGATTGTCTGCGGCGGCACCTTCGGCTCGCCGCAGCTTCTGATGCTCTCGGGCATCGGCCCCGCTCACGCACTCCAGCGCCATGGCATTCCGGTGCTGCATGACTTGCCCGGCGTCGGCCAGAACTTGCAGGACCACATCGACTACGTGCAGGCCTGGCTCGCCCGCAGCAACACGCCCACCTTCGGGGTCTCCCTGCGCGGTATCGGGCGAATCGCCAAGGCGCTCTTCGAGTGGCGACGCCATCGCACCGGGCTCATCACCAGCCCCTTTGCCGAGTCCGGCGCCTTCGCGCGCTCCCGTTCCGACGTGGCTGTGCCCGACCTGCAGCTGATCTTCGCGGTGGCCATCGTGGACGACCACGCGCGCAAGATGCACCTGGGTCATGGCTTTAGCTGCCATGTGTCGGTCTTGCGTCCCAAGAGTCGCGGGAGCGTCACGCTGGCCTCCCGCGATCCGCGTTCCGCTCCCGTGATCGACCCCGCGTTCTTCAGCCATCCAGACGACATGGCACTGATGCTCAAGGGTGCGCACCTGATGCAGTCCATCCTCGGCGACCACGCGCTGGCGCCATACCGCGGCCGGCGCATGCTGTACCCGGTGCGCCCGAGCGACGAAGCCCATCTCGAAGCCGACATCCGCCAGCGCTCCGACTCGCAGTATCACCCCGTGGGCACCTGCAAGATGGGCCCGGTCCACGATACCGGCGCCGTTGTCGACGCCAAGCTGCGGGTTCATGGCGTGAGCGGGTTGCGCGTGGCGGATGCGTCGATCATGCCGACTCTGGTGGGAGGCAACACCAGCGCGCCCGCGGTCATGATCGGCGAAAAGGCGGCTGCCATGATCCGCACCGGTGGCGCATGAAAGTCAGGCTCGGCGGCGCACCAGCCGGGCCAAGCCTCCTGGAAGCAGGTAGACGAAAACGATGAGTACCACGCCGTAGACAGCCCACGGCGCCGCCTTTGACACCTTCTCGGCCAAATCGGGCACGAACATGATGAACACGGCCCCGTACAGCGCCCCCCACAGCGTACCGACGCCGCCGACGACGATGCCCACTAGCAGCGAGATGGAGAGAAACATCGCGAAGGTGTCCGGCGACACGAACTGGACCGCGACGGCGAACAGGGACCCCGCCACGCCCGTAAACCCGGCCGAGATGCCGAAGGTCACCGACTTGCAGTGGTTGCCCGGCACGCCGATGGCCTCGGCCGCGAGGGGATGATCCCTCATCGCACGCATGGCCCGCCCGCTGGCACCACTGACGAGATTGCGGGCGACCAGGAGCATCAGCAAGCCCACCATGAGAGAAAACAGGTAGAACCACTGGTCCGCATCGAGCGGAAGGCCGAACGGCGCCTCGGGCTTGTTCAGCACGATGCCGCTGGACCCTCCCGTCCACGGCTCGAAATGCCTGGACTTCAGAAGTTGCGGCGCGGCGATGCCCAGCGCGAACGTGGCGAGCGCCAGATACAGGCCCTCCAGCCGCAGGGCCGGGCGTCCGAACAGGTAGCCCACCACCAGCGCGACGGCCCCCGAGATTGGCACGCACATCCAATACGACACGCCATACCTGTCCATCAGGATGGCCGTGACATAGGCGCCGACCGCGTAGAACGCACCATGCCCCAGTGAAATCTGGCCGTTGTAGCCGGTCAGCAGATTCAGGCCAAGCAAAGCGATCGCGTAGCTCACGATCATGGTGGCCTGGAACAGCTGGTAGCCCTGGGCGAAGAAGGTCACCGACACGGCGAGCACCACCAGCGCAATGAACAGCCGCGGGATGGAACGCTCCGCATCGACCTGCACGGGCTGTGCAGTTGGCAGCGCCTTCTGGGCGGGAGGAATGGCATTCATGGTCGATCTTTCTTCAGACACGCTTCACCACCACGCGGCCCAGCAGCCCAGCAGGTCGAAAAACCAGTACGGTCACGATCAGCACCAGGGCCAATGGCAGCTTCAGCTCCGTGCCGATGACATAGGTTCCGAGCAGGTTCTCTGCCACGCCCACCACGAGACCGCCGACAACGGCGCCCACCGGGTTGTTGATGCCTCCGACGAGCGCGCCGGCAAATGCGTAGAGCAGCACCCCGCTCATCATGTGCGGGTCGAGGAACAAGGTGGGTGCGACCATCATGCCGGCCACCGCGCCAATCGCTCCGGCCAAGCCCCACCCAAGCATCAGCATGCGGCTTACGGGCACCCCGAGCAGCCGCGCCGAATCGGCGTTCTCGGCAGCCGCGCGCATGGCCAGACCCAACGGCGTCAACCGCAGGAACGCGAACAGCATCGCGACCAACCCCAACGTGACGGCAATAGCGCCCAGTTGATGCACGCTAAGCAGCGCAGAGCCGAACCAGGCGTCAACGGGGAACGGGCTCGGAAAGCGCTTCACGTCAAAGCCGAAAAGCCAGCCCGCCATGCTATGAAAGACCACCAGCAAGCCGATGAAGACAACCACGACACTCAGCTCGGGCGCCTTTTCCAAGGGCCTGACGATGGCAAACTGGACCGCCGCGCCCATGGCGAACGACACCAGCACCGTGGCCGCGAAGGCCAGCCAATACGGCACCCCCGCCTGCAGCAAAGCCCAGGCAATGAAGGCCGAAAAGGTGGCCATCTCCCCTTGGGCGAAGTTGATGTGGTGGGTGGCCTGGTAGACCATTACCAGGGCGAGCGCCATGCTCGCATACACCCCGCCGGCCGCAAGGCCGGAGGCAAGCTGATGCAGGAACGCTTCCATCTCAATCTCCGAGGTAGGCGCGGCGTACGGCATCGTCTTGCCGCATCTGCTCGCTGGAACCATGCGCGACGACGCGGCCGCCTTCCAGCAGATAGGCGCGCTGCGCGAGTTCCAATGCCAGGCGAGCGTTCTGTTCCACGAGCAGGATGCTCACGCTCTGTTCACGATTGATCTTCGCGAGGATGCCGAAGATCTCGCGCACGATCAGGGGAGCCAAGCCGAACGAGGGCTCATCGAGCAGCAGCAGGCGCGGCCTCGCCATCAACGCCCGCGAAATGGCGAGCATCTGCTGTTCGCCGCCCGAGAGCGTCCCTGCCTGCTGTCGCCGCCGCTCCTTCAGCCGCGGGAAGTAGCCGTACATGCGTTCCAGGTCACCGCCACAGCCGGCCCGGTCCGCCCGCGTGTAGCAACCCAGCCGCAAGTTTTCCTCCACGGTCAGGCCAAGGAAGGTGCCGCGGCCGTCAGGCACATGACCGACCCCGAGCCGGGCGACCTGCTCGGTCGTCTTGCGCTCGATGGCCTCTCCCGCGAGGCTCAAGCTTCCCTCGGTCCGCACTTTGGTTCGGCACAGCGCCCGCAGCGTAGTCGTCTTGCCGGCGCCGTTGGCGCCCAGAAGTGCGCACACTTCGCCCTGCTCCACGTCGAGATCGATCCCGTGCAGCACGGCGACAGGGCCATAGAAGGCCCGCAGGCCCTTCGCTTCAAGCAGCTTGTCCATCGGTCTCTCCATGAACCTGCTCACCCAGATAGGCGGTGATCACGTCCGGGTGACAGCGCACCTGCTCCGGCGTGCCTTCGGCGATGCGGCGACCGAAGTTCAGGGCGACCACCTTGTCGGAAATCCCCATGACGAGCCCCATGTGATGCTCGACCAGCAATACGGCGAGGGACAACTTGTCCCGCAGGGACACGATCAACTCACCGAGGCTCTCGAGCTCCTCGTGGTTCAGGCCGCAGGCCGGTTCGTCCAGCAGCAGCAAGGACGGCTCGCAGGCCAGCGCCCGCGCCATCTCCACCCGCTTCTGCGTTCCAAACGGCAGCGCGGCGACGCACCGGTCCGCCACGGCCTGGAGCGACAGCAACTCGATGGCGGCATCGGCCCGCTCGGCCGCTTCCCGCTCCACCTTTCGTGTGCGCCTGCCACCGATCGCATCCAGCAGAAAGCCGGCGTGGTGGTGTGCGTAGGTGCCGACAAGCACGTTCTCGCGCGCACTCATCGAGCCGAACAGCGCGAGGTTCTGGAAGGTGCGGCCGAGCCCGAGCGCCGCACGGCGGTGGCTGGACAGGCGCGCAAGCGAGTGGCCATTGAACTCGATCGCGCCCGCCTGCCAAGGATAAAGGCCCGAAAGGCAGTTGAACAAGGTGCTCTTCCCGGCACCATTGGGGCCGATCAATCCGCAGACCTGTCCACGCTCGACGTGGAACGAGACACCGTCGAGCGCGACGATCCCGCCGAAGCGAACCGTCACGCCGTCAATGCGCAACAAAGGCTCACGGGGCGCTGTGCGGTCCATGGCGGCGCCTGCTCAGATCGGGTTCCATCGGAACACATCACTCGATCGATCCAGGCTGTGGTACTGCGCTCGCAGCGCCGGCAGTGCATGATCGGCCACGCTCTGAGGTGTCCAGCCCTCCCCCCGATGCACCGAGCGCACGGGACGAGGTTGGCTCATGAGGAAGATTTCGTTGTTCCGCACCGCGAAGATCTGTCCCGTCGTGTCCGCCGCGAGATCGCTCGCAAGGCATACCGCCAGCGGTGCAATCTTCGCGGGCGTCATTTCCTTGAGACGATCCACTCGTGCCTGTTGTTCCGGCGTATCCGTGGGCATCGAGGCAATCATTCGGCTGAACGCGAACGGTGCGATGCAATTCGAGCGCACATTGAACTTGGACATGTCCAGGGCAATCGACTTGGACAGCGCGGCAATGCCCATCTTGGCAGCCGCGTAGTTCGCCTGCCCGATCTCGCCGATCAACCCCGAGGTCGACGTCATGTGCACGAAGCAGCCGGACTCCTGTTCCTTGAAATGATTGGCGGCCGCGCGGCTCACGTGATAGCTGCCATACAGGTGCACCTTGATGACGGCATCCCATTGGTCGTCGCCCATCTTGTGGAAGAAGCCATCGCGCAGGATCCCGGCGTTGTTCACGACGATATCCAGGCGACCGAAAGCATCCAACGCGCACTCCACCATGCGCCGGCCGGCGACCGGATCGGCCACGCTGTCGGTGTTCGCGGCGGCCTGGCCGCCCAGCGCCTTGATCTCGTCCACCACAGCCTGGGCCGGCCCCGCGTCCCGGCCTTCGCCATTGAGAGCGGCGCCGATGTCGTTCACAACCACCCGAGCCCCTTCGCGCGCCATGGCCAGGGCGATGTCGCGGCCGATGCCGCCGCCCGCGCCCGTGACCACCGCCACCTTGCCTCGCAGAATGCCCTCGGCGCCTGTCGGCGCTGATTTTGTGTTGTCCATGTGATTGCTCCTGTTGGTGGGCTCTGCCGTGGTCATGTGCCGGCGGGCCAGTTGTAAGGGGGTGCCTGCTTTTCCAGCAAGCGATTGACGGCCAGGCGGTGGCCAGGGGTACTCATGGCCATCGCCTGCGCCTGGGCCTCGGCATCCAGCAAGGCAGCCAGTTCGCCGCCCTGCGGCGCCAGGTTTCGCTTGATCATGCTCACGGCGGCGGGCGATGCCTGGACGAAGCTACGGGCGATGGCGCGGGCTCGGGCGAGCAGCGCATCGGCAACGGCAATCTCCGTGACGATGCCCAGGAGCTGGGCCTCGTCGGCACCGAATTCGCGGGCCGACAGCATCAGTTCCTTGGCTCGCTGCACACCGACCACTCTAGGCAGCGTGTAGAGGCAGCCGCAGTCGGGCACAAGGCCCACGCGCAGGAACGACGCGCTGAACCGCGCACGCGGCGTGGCAAGCACGAAATCTGCCGTGAGGGCAAGGCTCAGGCCGGCGCCCGTCGCCATGCCGTCCACGGCCGCGACCACCGGCCGGTCGAGCGAGATCAGGTCCCGCACCCAGTCGTTCATGTCCTGGAAGCGCTGCAGCCAGCCTTCGTTGTCCAGGCCTGCACTGGCGAGCGCCCGGAGGTCGCCGCCGGCGCAGAAATGCCCTTGCGAGCCGGTCAGGATCACGACGCGCACGTTGCGGTCGCGCCGGACGGCAACGATGGTATCCGCCAACTGGGCCCGCATGGCGGGATCGAGCGCATTGCGGCGCTCCGGCTGGTTGAGCGTCAGTTCCGCAACGCCATCCTTGATGTCAAGCAATACGCTTCGGGGTTCGCTCATACTGCCTCCTGCGGGAGCAAAACCAGGGCCTCGCCTTCGAGCTTGATCTCGCCCTGCTCGTTGGTGCAAGTGAGCGCCACGCGGGCCAGTCGTTCCGGCGACTGCTCAACGAGCTCGATAACGCGCCCGCCACAACGGATGCGTTCGCCAACCCGCGTGATCGCCGCAAAGCGCACGTCCATGCTGCGGACCGCATGCTGGGGCACCCAGCGCGTGAGCACGTGGCCCAGCCAGGCCATGGAGAGCATTCCGTGGGCGAAGACGTCCTGCGCGCCGGCGGCGCGGGCATAGTCGATGTCGACATGAATCGGGTTGTGATCCCCCGATGCGCCGCAATAGAGCGCAAGCACGAGCCGCGAAACAGGCTCCAATTCGAAGACCGGCAGTTCGGCTCCCACCCGCAAGAATTCGAAGGCCTT
The DNA here is from genome assembly GCF_003951285.1 of Variovorax beijingensis. Classification (GTDB taxonomy): domain Bacteria; phylum Pseudomonadota; class Gammaproteobacteria; order Burkholderiales; family Burkholderiaceae_C; genus Variovorax; species Variovorax beijingensis. The sequence continues at coordinate 50,601 of NZ_RXFQ01000024.1, forward strand.
CATGCGCTCGCTCCAATCGGATGGCGCACGACTGTCACGAATCGCAGATCCGCGACGTGTGCGCCCGCCTGGTTGCTGACGCGCGTGACACGCGCGACGAATTCGAGCGCCCCACCCTTCTTGTCCCAGATGTTCTCGATGCGCGGCGCGAAGGTGAGCACGTCACCTGCGTAGGCCATCGCGTGATACTGGAAGCCCTGCTCGCCATGCAGCAGGAAACGGTAGTCGAGACCCAGAAGCTCCCGCACGGCAGCCGGATTGGGTCCGTCCATCTCCAGGCAGAACAGGAAGGTGGGCGGCACGGGCAATCCGCGATGGCCCGCGGCCTGCGCGGCCATCTCGTCCGTGTACACCGGGTCTGGCTGGCTCGTCGCCTTGGCAAAGGACCTCAGCCGTCCGGGTTCCACGGCAACCGAGAACGGTTCCAAGGCATGCCCGATAAAGCGCTTGTCGATCACGCCGTCTCCTCAAGCGCGCTGGTAGAGCGTGACGACGCAAGCGCCACCAAGCCCCAGGTTGTGCTGCAGCGCCACGCGCGCGCCTTCGACCTGGCGCTGTTCGGCCTGTCCCCGCAGTTGCCACACCAGTTCCGCGCATTGCGCGAGGCCGGTGGCACCGAGCGGATGGCCCTTGGACAGCAATCCGCCCGAGGGATTGACGACATAGCGGCCGCCATAGGTGTTGTCGCCATCGAGCACGAACTTCTCCGCCGTTCCAGGCGCAGTCAGGCCGAGCGCTTCGTACGAAATGAGTTCGTTGGCCGTGAAACAATCGTGCAACTCGATGACATCCACGTCCTCGGGACCAATGGCGGCCCGTTCGTAGACCCACTTCACCGCGTCCACCGTCATGTCATAGCCCACAAGCTTGCGCATGTCGTTGCTTTCGAAACTGGCGGGTGTATCGGTGGTCATGGCTTGGGCAGCGATCACCACACTCATGTCCAGCCCGTGCTTGCGCGCAAAGTCGGCCGAGCACACGATGGCCGCCGCCGCGCCGCAGGTGGGCGGACAGCATTGGTAACGTGTGAGTGGGTCGAACACCTTGGGTGATGCCATTACTTCTTCGAGCGAGAGCACCTGCCGGAACACGGCCAACGGGTTGCGCGCTGCATGCTGGCGCGCCTTGACGGAGATGCGACCGAAGGTCTCGGGCTTGGTCCCGTATTGCGCCATGTAGTCGCGCCCAGCGCCGCCGAAGAACTGGGCGGCCCGCGGAGTCTGCGGTTCGTAGCCCTGGTGCGCGGTCATCGTTTCGGCAAAGCGCTGCATTGGCGAAGGGCGGTCGTCGAAGGCGCCCTTCAGTGCGCCCGGAACCATCTGGTCCATCCCCAACGCCACTGCGCACTCCACCGCCCCGCTTTCCACGGCCTGGCGCGCCAGGAATAGTGCACTCGAGCCCGTGGCGCAATTGTTGTTGACGTTGAAGACGGGAATGCCGCTCAGCCCGACCTGGTACATGGCCGCTTGACCGGCGGTCGAATCGCCATAGACGTAGCCAACGTAGGCCTGCTCCACGAGGGCGTAATCCAACCGGGCGTCCTCGAGGGCGAGCTTCACGGCCCGCGCGCCCATGACGTTGTAGGGCTCGCTGGTGCCGGGCTTGGTGAACTGGATCATGCCGACGCCCACGACATGGACGGGACGGTGCTTGTGGGTCATCGATCTTCCTCGGAGGAAATTAAAAAAGTGGGCTGTTCACGCGGTTGCGCGGGACAGGTATTCGTCGCGCAACCGGGTCTTCAGAATCTTGCCGGCGGCCGACAGCGGCAAGCTGTCGACGAAGTCAAAGCTCTTGGGGCACTTGTATCCCGCGAGACGCGTACGGCAGTGCTCGCGCAGGGACTCGCCGTCGGAATTTGCGCCCGGCCGAAGAACGATGACGGCGTGCACGGCTTCGCCCCACAGGGCGCTGGGTATGCCGATCACGGCGCATGCCAACACGGCCGGGTGCGCCATCAGCGCCGCCTCGACTTCTGCGGAGTAGACGTTCTCGCCGCCGGTGATCACCATGTCCTTGAGCCGGTCGACCACGTAGATGTGGCCGGCGGCATCGCGCCAGCCGGCGTCCCCCGTATGCAGCCAGCCGTCGCGCAGAGCGGTCGCGGTTTCGGCGGGCTTGTTCCAATAGCCTTGCATGACGGCCACGCCGCGCAGCACGATCTCGCCGACGGCGCCCAGCGGGAGGTCACGGCCATCGGGGTCGACGATGCGGAGTTCGGCGCCCAGGCCGACACGCCCTACGGAACGCGTCACCTCGCCCATGTCCTTGCGGTCCGCCTGGGTGAACGGCCCCAGCACACTCACCACGCCCGAAGTCTCGGTCATGCCGTATGAGCTGCAGAAGCCGACGTGAGGCAGTGCGTGCATGGCCCGATCAAGTAGTGCGGGCGGCATCGGAGACGCGCCGTACGAGAGTCGCTGCAGGTTGCGCAATCGCCCGGCATCGAATGCCGGATCGTCCAGCAGCATCTGCAGCATGCTGGGGACAACGACGATGTCAGTCACGCCGTGGCGCTCGATCGCCTCGATCACGGCGTCGGGGCGAAACTGCGGCTCGATGACATTGGTGGCGCCGAGCACCAGTTGCATGACGAACCGGAAGAGGCCCGAGACATGGAAGAAAGGCGTCACCAGCAAGGCCACACCGTCACGGGGACTGAACATTTCCGCCAGACGCGTCACTGCACCGCACCAAAGATTCGCGTGGGAAAGCATCACGCCCTTCGGGAAGCCGGTGGTGCCGCCCGTGTACAGGATGGCCGCCAGTTCTTCGCCGCCGCGCCGCACATCGGTGGCCGGCTCACAGGACTGCACCAGAGCTTCGTAGCAATCGATACCTTCGGCACGTGGCGCCGTGCCGACGTGCACAACCCGGCGCACTACGGCTGCGGCAGCCCGAATCGCATCGACGAGCGGCAGGAAGGCGTCGTCCACCACCAGGACAGCAGCCCCGCAGTCGGACAGCGAGTAGGCGATCTCGGTCACGCTCCAACGCGTGTTCACGGGCGCCGCGACCGCGCCAGCCCACCAGACGCCCAACAGCAACTCGACATAGCAGTCGGAGTTGTGCGCCAGGATTGCCACGCGGTCGCCGGGGCGTACGTCGAGGCCCTGCAGCAGTGACGCCACGCGGCTGGAACGTTCGGCCAGTCCGCGAAACGAACTCGTTCTTCCCGCACACAGGGTTGCCGGCTTTTCCGGAAACTGCTGCACAGCGCGGTGCAAGCCTTGGGTGAGATACATCGCCGTCATTCCAGTGTGATGCCCAGTTCCTGCATGAGCACCTTCTCCCGGGCGAACTCGCGCGCCGCGGATTGCGCATAGGCTTCGCTGCCCAGGTACTCGGGTATCTGGTCGTTCTGATCCATCGCACGAACGTAGGCTGGATCGCTCATGGCTTTGCGCAGGGCATCGTGCAGGCGCGCCACGACTGCGGGGTCCATGCCGCGCGGGCCAATCAAGCCGATAGGCGAAGTCACGACGATGTCGTAGCCCAGCTCTTTCAACGTGGGGACCTGCGGCCAGCGCTTCGGCCGGGTCTCGCCCATGATGGCCAGGACGCGCACCCTGCCCGACTCGACCACCCCTCCCCAGCCGGCGTCTGAATACACGCCGATATGCCCGCCCAGCAGGTCGTTGGTCACCTCAGCCGTCCCCTTGTAAGGCACGAAGTTCAGGCGCACACCTGCCGCTCGGGCGAGCCGCTCCATGGCGACATGGCCGCTGCTGCCACGACCGGTGGCACCGTAAGCGATGGCGCCCGGCCTGGCGCGCGCGTCGTCGAGCATGTCCTTCAGCGTCTTCCACGGAGCATCGTCGCGCACGACGATCCCGAACGAGAACCCGCTCAGACCGATGATGTAGGTGAAGTCGTGCAGCGGGTCGTAGTTCACCTTGCTGAGATGCGGCAGGCGCAACAGAGTGCGCACTGCCAGCGCGATCGTGTAGCCATCGGGAGCCGAGCTTCGAGCCATTGCAGCCGGCGCGAGCGTGCCGCCGTTGCCCGGCCGGTTCACAATGATGATGGGCTGGCCCAGGTCCTTCGAGGCTGCAGCAGCGAGCGCACGCAGCTGTCCATCGGAAACGCCACCGGCAGGGAACGGCAGGATCAATGTGATCGGGCGCACCGGGAAGGGATCGGCCGCATTTGCCGGCACGGCAGTCATCAGCGTGCAAACCGATGCGAGGGCAAGAAGCAGTCTGCGGCCAAGCAGTGCCGGAGAGGCGGAAGGCGTCGTGTTGCAATGCTTGAGCATGGTCAGTCCTGTGTAGCGTCTTGAGAGCGCGCGGAGAAAGCGCCGCTGCAATGTAGGCGTGCGTTCTCGATCAGGCGAGGCAAAAACGCTCAAGCCGCATGAGAATTCCTGACATGTCATCACCGCACTTCCGCCCGATACAGCGTGACGACGCAGGTCCCGGTCTCGTGATCGACCGCGTGCTGCAGGGCCGCGCGGGCGCCCTCCACCTGCCGACAGCGAGCGGCACCGCGAAGCTGCCACACCAACTCAGCGCACTGGGCCAGTGCATTGGCTGCGCCGGCGTTTCCAAGACCGAGCAATCCCCCCGAAGGATTGATCACCACCAGCCCGCCGTAGGTGTTCTCGCCTTCGAGAACGAATCGTTCTGCGCCGCCTTTCGACACAAGGTGCAACGACTCGTAGGCAAGCAGTTCGCTCGCCGTGTCGTCGTCATGCAGTTCAACGAGGTCGAGATGCTCCGGGCCGATGCCGGCTTCTGCGTACGCCTTGCGCGCAGCAATCTCGCTGGCGCGCGGTACATCGAGGGAGCCAGCCATCCGCTCGATGGCTTGCGCATCAACCGACACCCGCTTGTCGAGCCGATGACGACGCGCGAAATCCGTGCTGCACAGGATCACAGCCGCCGCACCCACACGAGGTGCGCTGCATTGCAAGCCCCTCGGGGAGTCTGAGAGCGCATCCGAATCCAGGATCTCCGACAGCCCCAATGCACGTCGGTCGGTCGCAAGCGGATTGCGCGCAGCATGCCGCCGGGCTTTCACCGCGATGCGTGCGAATGTCTCCGGTCGGGTCCCGTACAGGCTCGTGCAAGTGCGCGCGATACGACATCGGGCCTCGTCGCGCGCCTCGCCATTCTTCGAGCAGGCGGCACCCGCATGGATGCCCAGGATGAGCGCGCACTCCACCGAAAAGTTCGCCACTGCCTCGCGGGCCCGATGCAGCGCGTGGGCACCACCGAGATCGTCCGTGCTCACCCGGAACGCCGGGATTCCGGCCATCTCCGTGGCACAGACCGCGCTGGAAGCCCAGTTCGGCTCCTGGATGGTCGAGGCCAAGAATGCGTGCTGCACCAGATTGCCGTCGAGCGCGGCATCGGCGATCGCCGCACGTGCTGCCTGCGCGCCAAGTACGGCCGCATTGGTGTCTGGTTGCGGAGCGGTGAAGGGCCCCCGCCCCACACCGACCACATGCACGCCGCGGTTCATGGCCATCGCAGCTCTGTCAGCGCCCGTAGACCTTCCCGAACAGCTCCCAGTAGGTGCCGTTGAAGCGCATCATCTTCATGCGCTCCAGCGGAAAGTAGTCGTCCGCACTCGTCGTCACGCTGATGCCGGGCAGCAGCATGGGCAGGGCGACATCGAGGCTGGCAGCCTGCTTCATGATGTTCTCGTGTGTGAGGTTGTCGCCCGCCTGGCGGATCACCTGCACCGAGGCCTGCGCAACGGTGTAGCCCCATACCACCAGCCAGTCCTTCAGATCGGCGCTAGGGTTGTACTTGCGCGCCCAGGCCACGAAGTCTTCGTACTCCTTGCCCTTCTGCCACTGCGGATCGGAAGCATCCCGGAAGAAGTTCGCGCTGATGAGGCCGACGGCGCTGTCGAGGCCGGCGGGCTGCAAGACGCCACCAATCGAACTCGACGCATTGATCAGATAGTGGGTCGGTTTCCATCCCAGTTCCGCCGTCTTGCGGATGGCTTGTGAGGCGAACTTGCCAAAAGAGACGTTCAGCAGCGTGTCCGCTCCCGAGGCCTTCAGGGCGATGATCTGGCTGTCGATGGTCGGGTCGGTGAATTCGTAGCTGGCGCGGCCTACGATCATGGACTTGGCCTTGGCACCGAGTCCCTCCTCCAGACCTGCCAGGAACTCCTTTCCCACGTCGTCGTTCTGGTGAAACACCGCGATCTTTGCCGCCGGTTTGTTCTCCAGGAGGTACTGCGCAAAGATGCGGGCCTCGCTGTAGTAGTCGGGCGTGAAGCCCATCGAGTAGGGGAAGGCCTTCGGATCCCCCCACTTGCGCGTGCCGGAGGCAACGAACAGCTGCGGCACCTTCTTCGCATTCATGTACTTCTGCACTGCCGCGCTGGTCGGGCTGCCGATTGACGCGACGATCATCAGCGCCTGCTCTTGCTCCACCAGTTTGCGGGTTTGCTCCACCGTCTTGGGCGGGTTGTAGCCATCGTCCAGCGAGACGAAGACGATCTTGCGGCCATTGATGCCGCCTTCGTCGTTGATCTTGTCGAAGTACGCCTTCATCGCCTTCGGACCGGAGCTGGCACTTGAGAGTGCTCCGGAATAAGGGGCGGTGTTGCCAATCTTGATCTCCGTGTCCGACGCGCCGGGGTCGTACTTTTTCTGGGCGAAAGCTGTCGGATGGGCGGCCAGGGCCATGACCGCGGCCCAGGCCGCGAATCGGGTAATAGTCATCTTGTCTCCTCGGTGGGTTAGATTCAGGTCGCAGTTCGGCTAGGCGTCCACGTCCGTGGAGAACGCGATCGCCTGCTGCGCCTCGAGTGCTGCGAGGCGTGCCGTCAGCGTCGAATGCAGGGCTTCGTAGGCATCGCTGCCCAGGGCCAGACGACGCGGCGCCTCTGGCTCGTCTGCGCAGGCAATCATGGCCTTCGCGATCTTCTGCGGATCGCCGCGGAAGGCCTGCAAACCGGCGGCGGCCATGCGGCGCCGCATCGCGCCGACGGTCGACTCTTCGTAGGCGGATAGCGGTTGTGCGCGCTCGGCGTTCGATCCTGCCCAATCCGTACGCGCGCCGCCTGGCTCCACCAGCGTGGCTTGAATGCCAAAGGGCGCGACCTCGGGAATGAGCGCTTCAATGAAGCCTTCGATGCCCCACTTGCTGGCGTGGTACACCCCGAGGGTGGGGTACGCGACCTGCCCGCCCACGCTGGATACCTGCAGGATGCGCCCGCCGCCATGCGCCCTCAGATGCGGCAAGACCGCTCGCACCAAGCGCATCGAGCCCAGCAGGTTCACGTCGAGTTGGCGGACCAGTTGCTCGTCGCTGACTTCCTCGGCCGCGCCGAAGAGCCCGTAGCCAGCGTTGCTCACGACCACATCGATGCGGCCAAGATCTGCAACCGCCTTTCCGATGACGCGCACGATGTCGGCGTTGTTGGTGACGTCGAGTTCGCTGCGCCAGAGACGCTCTCCGAAACGAGCTGCAAGGTCATCGAGCGAGGTCAGCCTGCGCGTGGTGGCAGCCACGCGATCACCACGGGCCAGAAGCTGTTCTGCCATCGCGCGTCCGAAGCCGCCGCTGGTTCCGGTGATCAGCCAGGTCTTGTTCATTTGCGTGTTCATTCGGGTTTCAGGGATTGCCGTGCATGAAAGGGCAACGCCCTCCACTTGTCGTTGTTGCCGGTTCTTGTTCTGCCTGCTGCGGCAGGCGCTGGACTTCTGCCATCAGCTGGCGGGCATGGGCCATCGCGAACTCACGGCTGGCGGGATTCGTCGCAATGATCAGGTGCCCGGCAGCGAGGCCATCGAACGCCTTTGCAGCGACCTCCGCGGAGTCCTGTGCGTAGGGTTCTATGCGCGCCGCGGCCTCGGCTGACGCGCCGATCAAGGCTGTGACGCGCTCGGTGCGCACCCACCCGGGAGTCAGAAGCGACACCTTGATACCGAGCGGAGCGAGGTCCCTTGCCGCTGTTTCCGTCAGGCCCAGTGCTGCGAATTTGCTGGCCGTGTAAATGCTCATCGGCCCGACATGCGGCGGCACGCCCAACGAATGTTCGGACCCGGTGTTCAGGATGAAAGCGGGCCGGCCAGCCGCGGCAGCCGCCTGCAGGTGCGGCGTGAATGCATGAATGCCATGAAACAGGCCGAGCACATTGAGATCCAGCACCTGGCGGGCCAGAGAAGGGTCCGTCGCATGCAGCGGCCCCGGCACGCCCCGGCCGGCGTTGTTGCATAGCACGTTGATGCCGCCGAATCGCTCGACGGCGTGCTCCGCCAGGGCGGCGACGTCCGGGTACTGCGTCATGTCGCACGGGCGCCATTCAGCCCGGCCGCCCGCGGCGGCAATCGCATCCACCGTGGGTTGGGCATCCTGCACATCGCCGATGATCACTGCCGCCCCGCGGGCCGCCGCTTCGAGCGCAAGCGCGCGACCGATCCCGGCTGCTCCACCGGTAACGACGATGACGGTGTTGTCCAGCGTCTTCATGGCTCAGGCAACTGCCAGCGGCAGCGACAGCAACTGGTTGATCATGGTGTTGCGGCCACGCCTGGGCTCGCCGTCGGGCCGCACGCGAATGCCGCGCCGGTGCATCTCCTCGAACAGGATGCGCAGTTCGAGCTTCGCGAGGGGCGCGCCCAGGCAAGCGTGGCAACCGCCGCCAAAGGCCATGTGGTTGTTCTTCGGACGTGCCGGGTTGAAGCGGTGCGGCTCCTCGAAGATTTCGGAGTCTCGGTTGGCCGAGACAAAGTACAGCTGCATCACATCGCCTTCGCGGATCTTCGTGCCGGCAAACTCCAGGTCCCGCGTGGCCACCCGCACCATGTTCATGGCCGGCGTGATGTAGCGGAGGAACTCATCGATCAGTGCATCGGTCGTGCCGGCCGCCACCGCTTCATTGGCCATTTGCGCAATCGCCTCGTCTTCCGCGATCATCCGCATCGCCTGGGCCATCACGGTGTGCGTGGTTTCAAAACCGGCCAGCAGCAGCACGCTCGTGAACGAGCGGTACTCGCCCTCGCTCAACTCTCCGCGCTCGTGTGCCTGCGCAAGCGCCGTGGCCATGTCATCCGCCGGTTCGCGCAGCTTGGCGGCCCGCAATTCCCACATGTAGTCGCGGATCGGGTTGTTGACCGTCCAGAAAGTCTTGCCGCCGTCGGGCACCTGCATTGCGGCAAAGATGTCGAACGTCCACTTCACCACGCGCAATTCCTCGTTGCGGGGAACGCCGATCACCCGGGCCATGACGCGCGAGGGGATCATCGCCGCCACTTCGGGTACGAAGTCGCCGCCGCCCTTGGCTATGTAGGCGTCCAGCGCTTCGGTCACGATCGGTCGAACCCATCCGTCGAAGTTCGCAACCACCCGAGGCCCGAAAGTCTTCGCCACGCCTCGGCGCAACTCGCCGTGCTTGGGCGGATCGTTCCACAAAATGTTCTCTGGATTCTTCCCCGGCAGCGGAAAGTAGGGTCCATGATTGGACGTGAAGGTCGCCGGATCGCTCTCGATCGCGGCGATGTCCTTGGCCCTTGTGACGGCCCAGAAGCCGCCGCTGAGCGTGCCGCGCTCGACCGGCTGCCAATAGAGGCCGGGCATGGCCCGAAGGGCATCGAAAGCTTCGTGCGGCACGCCGCCCACGAAGGTATCCTGGCTGGCCAGGTTGGGGATCTGTGTTGCGGCCACTGCGCTCATGCTTGTCTCTCCTTTTGCGATGGAAGGCGCCTCAACGGCGGCCGAAAGTCTGGCGATTGCCCAGGTCGACCCAGATCGACTTGGTCTCGGTGTACTCGTCGAGGGCATGGGAGCCGAGTTCACGGCCCAGTCCGCTCTGCTTGAAGCCGCCGAACGGCATCGTGTGGTGGACCATGCGGTAGGTGTTGACCCACACTGTTCCGGCGCGCAGACGGCGCACCATCCGCTGGGCCCGCGCCGAATCGCGCGTCCAGACCGCCGCCGCGAGCCCGAAGTCCACATCATTGGCAAGGGCCAGCGCGTCCTCCTCGCCCTTGAAGCGGATCACCGCCACAACAGGACCGAATACCTCTTCCTGCGCGAGGCGGGAGCTGTTGGCGACATCGGCGAACACGGTGGGCCGAACGAAGAATCCGCGCCGCGTGGCTTGCGCTTCATCGCGTACGCCGCCAGCCAGCAGCCGGGCTCCCTCGGATTTGCCGATGTCGATGTACTCCAGCACCTTGCGCAATTGCGCACTGCAGGCCAGGGGACCGACTTCGGTCGCGGGGTCGAGGGGGTCGCCGAGCCGCAGGGACTCGGCGGCGGCGGCCAGACGACGGGTGAACTCGTCGTAGATGCCGTCCTCCACCAGGAGCCGCGAGCCGCCCATGCAGGTCTGTCCGGTGGCCGCGAAGATGCCCGCCATCGCCCCGTGCACGGCGTTGTCCACGTCGGCATCGGCAAAGACGATGTTGGGCGACTTCCCGCCAAGTTCGAGCGTTACCCGTCCGATGCGATCCGCCGCGGCCTTCAGCATCGCGCGACCGCCCTGCGTCGAACCTGTGAAAGCAATCTTGTCCGCCCCGGGATGGGCTACGAGTGCGGCGCCGGCCGTCTGCCCATAGCCGGTGACCACGTTCACCACGCCCGCTGGGAAACCGGCCTGCACACAGAGCTCCGCCAGGCGCAAGGTAGAGGTGGGCGTCACCTCGGAGGGCTTGATCACCAGCGTGCAACCGGCACCCAATGCCGGGAACAGCTTCCAGGCGAGCAGCCCCAGCGGCGTGTTCCAAGGGGTCACAGCCGCGACGACGCCCAACGGTTCCCGAACCGTGCTGGTGCTCATGTTGGGAAAACCGGTGTCGACGGTCTCGCCGTGCATGTTTTCCACCAGCCCGGCAACATAGCGGGCATGGGCTCCCAGCACGAAGGTGCCGCGGCTCATCTCTCCAAGCAGCTTGCCGTTCTCCTGGATCTGGATCCTCGCGAGCTCGTCGGCGTTCTGTTCGATAAGGTCTCCCAGCCGGCGCAGCAACGCGGCCCGTTGCCCTGGAGGCGTCTGCGGCCAGCCGTCTGTATCGAACGCCCGGCGGGCGGCGCATACGGCGCGGTCCACGTCTCCCGCTTGTGCGGAGGGGACGCGGCCCCATTCGCGGTCTTCGTAGGGATCGACACAACGGAAGGTCTCACCACTTTGCGCAGCGACCCACTCGCCGTCGATCAGCATCCGGTAGTCGCGATCCGTGCTGGGGTCGAATCGTGTGGGGGCTTGGGAGGGTTCGCTCATACGGATACCTGAATGGAGTTGGAATTGGATGGAACTTGCGATGCCGCGCAGATAACGCTGGCCGCCAGATGGTTCAGTGGCACGGAGGTGTCGGCCAGCTTCGACGCAATGGAACTCACGCCACCGCCGACGAGCCTGCGCGCGGCAGCAAAGTCCCGCGGGCTCGACACGACGTCGGCAGCAATCAGGGCGCCCGCGCTGAGGTACCACACACTGAAGCTGCTGTTGGTCTGTGGGTCGCCGCGCACCACACGTTCGCAATCCGGCGTGTAGATGCCCACGCTCTGCAGCCGCGCATCGAACTGATTCGACCAGAACCACGGCGCCACACGAACAGGTAGCGGCTTTCCGGTGAGCGCGGCTGCGGCGATACGCGCCTGCTGCAAGGCGTTGTCTACCGACTCGATTCGGCGCAGCGTCCGGTCCGCGCCACATGGCTGCCGTGCGCAGTCCCCGATGGCCAGGATGCGGTGGTCGCTGGAGCGGCATGTCAAGTCCACGAGGACGCCCTCTGTTACGGCGAGTCCAGCCCTCTCGGCCAGCTCTGTTCGCGGCTGCTGGCCGATCCCCACCAGAAGGACGTCGCACGCGACGCGCTCTCCGTCCGCAAGCGTGACGGCCGTCACGTGCCCGCCTGCTCCGAACTCGAACGAGGCAATCTGGGACGCCAGTCGGATGTCGACGCCACGAGATTCATGCAGACGCCGGTAGAAGTCCGACACCGGCTCGGAGGTAACGCGGGCCAGCAAGCGTGGCTGCGCTTCGAGCACAGTGACCTGCAGTCCGAGCTGGCGCGCAGCGGCCGCCGCCTCCAGGCCGATGTAGCCACCGCCCACAATCACCAGCTTGGAACTGGTCCGCAGGCTTTTCTTGAGCGCAGTGGCGTCAGCCAGTGTCTTGAGGTAGTGGACGTTCGATGCACGCTCGATGTCGCAGCCGGCAAGACGCCGTGGCTGCCCACCGGTTGCGAGGATCACTGCGTCGTAAGGGAGTTCGCGCCCGTCATGCAGGCGGACTCTCCTGTTATCGCGGTCAATGGAGTCAACCGTGCCCGACAGGATTTCGATGCGCTGCTCGACATACACGCTGGCCGGCCGGATCGCCAGGTCGGCTTCGGTCGCTGCGCCTAGAAGGTAGGCCTTGGAGAGTGGCGGCCGTGCATAGGGCACGCCCTTCTCTTCATGAACGAGCGTGAGCGTGCCGGTATAGCCGCAGGCACGCAGTTCCGTGGCAACCTCGGCGCCGGCCTGGCCGGCTCCGACGATCACGACGGCCCCGTACTCCGGGGCTTGCGCGGCGTTCATTTCTGCGAGCGAGGCACGTGGACGACGAGGCCCTCGAGGGCCGGCGTAAGACGCACCTGGCACGCGAGGCGACTGCACGCCGTGGGCATCTCCGCCGTGCACTCGAGCATCTCTTCCTCGTCGGGGGAGCGGACGGGCACCGCCTCGAGCCATTGCTCGTCCACCATCACATGGCAGGTGGCGCACGAGAGTTCGCCACCGCAGTCTGCAACGATGCCTGGCAAACCGTGACGGCGTGCCACCTGCATCACCGATTCGCCGTCGAGCCCTTGTACGGTCCTGCGCTCGCCCGAGGCCTGCACGAAGGTCACCGCGGGCATACGGACCGTCCTGCGCGTTTGGCGGGTTGCTGGAAGTTCATGGATATGTCTCCTGCCGATTCACACATTGAATGGCAGGGATGCTGACGCCCTCGGCCGATAGCGTCCAATAGAAAGATGCGAGGTCTCGGATACGGGTTCGGTATGGCCCGTCCGCAGGCTCAGCGCGCAGCAGAATCCGACAACCAGGGCAGTCGATCCACCGCTGTGTAGACCCGCCCATCTGCAATCCGGCGGGCCGTTCGAACGAACGCCGCACGGCGCACCAGCGGATCGGCTCCCGCTTGGTTTTCTATCGCGGCGGCGACGTCCAGCACTCCGCACGGATGCCCAATTCGTATCGTGCCGCTCGCGTGCGCATCCGCGCTGACAAGGTCGTGAGCCACGCTTCCCTCCAACATGGAAGCAACGCCCAGGCAGGCGCTTCCCGTCCCAGGATAGGCCTTGTGCACATTGCCGCCCCTCGCGTAGAGACGCGCGCCGATGTCGCACTCGTGCGCCTCATGCTGCTCGCCTGTTGCATGATCGCACCAAGGACGCGGGGCGCTGACGAGCGCCAGCCACGGCGTCGAAGGTGGCTGTCGGGTGGCCGACTCCATATCCTTCGCGACGCCGGCGAGCAGTGCAGCTTCCAGCCGCACCCGCTCGCACAGCTGCATCAGCTCGCGGTTCGCCTGCATCGCGAGCGGGTCTTCGGTCCCCACCAAGCCCAGGTCCTCGGCGCGTACATAGCAGACCAGGTTCGCGAGGTCGACAATGGAGATCTCGATCTCTCTGCCATCGACGACCAGTCGATCGCGGACACGACCCGTCGGAAGCAACCGCCCCGTCGCGCCTCCCACCAGCTCCCTGAAATCCAGCCGCACGGGCGCACCGGTGCCGGGTACGCCATCGATGCGCTGCGAGCCCAGCACACGAGCCTTGCCGTCCTCGCCGACCTCCACGTCGGCGTGGATGATCTGGCCCATGTTGGTGGCGTGAATTCGCACCGAGGTGATGGGTCCGCGGGACGCCACAAGGCCTTCGTCGATGGCGAACGGACCGATGGCCGCGGAGATGTTGCCGCAGTTGATGTCCTGGGTGACGGTCGCCCGCTCGGGGATGACTTGCAGGAATGTGTAATCAACGTCCGCGCCGGGACGTGTGGGAGGGCCCACGATCGCGAACTTGCTCGTCAGCGGGTCCGCGCCCCCGAGACCGTCGATCTGACGGCGATCTGGAGATCCCATCACCGCGAGCACCCAGGCGTCCAGGTCCAAATCGCTTCGCATCGGCGGCAGGTCGGAGCGCTTCACGATGGCGGCCTTGCTGGTGCCGCCCCTGTAGTAGGCGTATGCGGTTGCGAACTGTTCCATCATGCCCTCCTCATTCCATGCGCAGCTTGTTCTTGGCGATCAGCCCCTGCCAGCGTCGCCCCTCGCGAGCGAGCCGCTCGGCGTAATCCTGCGGCGTGTGCTGCGACGCGACTTCCACACCGGAGGTTGCCATGCGCGTGCGCAAGGCCTCGTCCGCCCATACCTTGGAAAGCGCGGCGTGGAGTTTCTGGATGACGTCCGGCGCCACGCCACTGGGCACTGCCAGCCCGACGTGCATCTCCGCGTCGAAGGCGGGAAATCCTGCTTCAGCAAACGTGGGTACGTCAGGCAACGCCGCAATGCGCTTCTCGTTGGCAACCGCGAGCACCCGCAGGTCACCGGATCGGATGTGCGGCAGGTAGGTATTGAGCGCGGCAAACGCCACCTCCGTGTCGCGCCGTACGAGCGAGGTTGCCATCGGCGACCCGCCAGGATATGGCACGTGCACCATCTGAACATCGTTCTGGGCCATGAACATCTCGGCAGCCAGGTGATAGGCGGTGCCCGCGCCCGCCGACGCGTAGTTCACGGCGCCAGGGCGCGCTTTCAGATAGGCCACGAGTTCACGCACGGTGCGCACCGGCAACTTGGCATTCACGATCAGGCCCAGTGGGAACCGGGCGAGTACGCCGACGGGTGCGAGATCCTTGCGTGGGTCGTAGCTGAGGTCCTTGCGCAACAGGGCCGCCGTGGCCATGTTGAACTCGGTGCTCATGAGCACCGTGTACCCATCGGGCGGTGCGTGCGCAACCAGATTGGCGGCGAGCGTCGAGGCCCCCCCTGGACGATTCTCCAGCACGAGAGGCTGGCCCAGGCTTCGGGCCATGATTTCGCCCGCGCTGCGGCCAATGAAGTCCGCGATGCCTCCCGCGGACGTAGGTACCACCAGCTTGATGGGGCGGCCGGGGTAGGACTGTGCCTGCGCCATACGCGCCAGCACGGAGGCCCCAAGCGCAACGAGTGTTGTACGTCGGTTCATCATGATCTTTGTCTCCATTTCAAATATTCAACGTTATTGGGGATTGCCGCAAGTTGGACAGGTTCTCCCAGGTACTCCGCTGCTTAGAATCCAGTACGAACGCGACGAAGTTTCGCGGCGAGGAGACACGAGGTGGACATCAAGCAGCTGCGCGCATTCCTGGCCATCGCCGATACGGGAAGCATCACCCGCGCCTCCGAAACATTGCACCTGGTGCAGCCCGCGCTCTCGCGCCAGCTGCGCATGCTCGAGGACGAACTGGGCACCACGCTGTTCGAGCGCACCCCGCGCGGCATGGACCTCACGGACGCCGGCGCGCGCCTGATCGACCGGGCGCGGCGGGCACTTCGGGAAATCGACGGCGCACGCACGGACATCCTTGCCGCCAGTCCGGGTGCGGTGCGCGGCACGGTGGAATTGGGGCTCCTGACGAGCCAGAGCGAAATGATTGCCGCCCCGCTGGTGGCCGCGTTGCGGACCAGCCATCCGGACCTGCTGCTGCGCATATTCACGAGCTATTCGGACCGGCTGCGCGAGTGGCTGGAATCGGGCGACGTCGGCCTCGCGATGTTGACCGACTACAAGCAGTCGAGCCAGCTGGACATGCAGCCTCTCTTTGCGGAACAGCTGTGCCTGGTTGGCGGCCCGGCCTTGGAAGACCATGGACGCGAGCCCATTGGTCTGCAGCGCCTGGTGAGCCTGCCCTTGATCCTGCCGACCTTCTACCGGGGGCTGCGCCTGATCCTCGACCACGCGAGCGAGGCCCAGGGCGTCAAGCTCAACGTCATCGCCGAAACGAACGACACGCGGGTGCAGAAGGAGATGTTGCACTTGAACCTCGGCTACGCGGTTCTGCCCATCAACATCGTCGCCGCGGAAGCGGCCAGCGGGCAACTGAAGTTCACGCCGCTGGCCAACGAGGAGCTGCAGCGCCGCACCGGAATTGCCGTGTCGATGATGCGCCGCAACTCCCTGGCGGTTCGCGCCGTTGCCAATGAACTGAACGCACTCACCCGCACCCTGATCCAGGAAGGCCGCTGGGTGGGTGCCACCTGGATCGGCGAAGACTGACGCGAACGGAATCAGGCGTCGGCGCATTCGATCACGCCGTCCTTGCGCAGGGCCGAGATCTCCTGCGGCGTGTAGCCGCCGAGATCTTGCAAGACCTGCGCGGTATCCTGCCCGATCGAGGGTGCGGGCCGAGTCAATTGCATCGGCTCGTCCTCGAATTGAAACGGGAAGCCCTTGGCGAGAGAGCCATCAGGCAGGGTCCCGACGGCTTCCCACCAGGAGACACCCCGCCCCTGGGCGGCTTCCTTCCCGTCCCGCACGGGCGCAGAGGCCATGCCCAGCGCGGCCAGTGCTTCGACGGCCTCTTCAGCCGTGCGAGTGGCCATCCACCGCTCCAGGCGGTCCTGGATCCGTCCGATGGCTGAATCGGCCACCAGTCCGGCCAGCATCGGCAGCTGCCGCTGCTCCACGCTGACGGCAATCCACACGTTGTCCCGAGACGCATAGCAATCCTGGAGCGCATAGAGCGGATCCGCATTGCCCCGGGGCCGGCCCGAAGCGCCCTGCACGAAGCGCTCACCAAGCAGGAAGCTCGTCAGCTCGCGCTGAGACAGGTCCAGGTGCACTCCCTGGCGGCCCTGGGCTGCATGCCAGGCTGTGATCACCATGCCCGCCGCGAAGATCGCGACGACCTGGTCGGGATAGTTCAGGTCACGGCCGCTCACCGTCGGCGTTCCGCCCACGTACCCTGTCTCCGCCGCAAGACCCGACATCGCTTCGAGCGTCGTGCCGAACGATACGCGGTCGGCGTCCGGGCCGAACTCGCCATGGCTGGACAATGAGGCCAGGATGATGGAAGGCCGCACTGCGCGCAGTTGCGGGTAGTCGATGCCTAGCTTGGCCAGCACGCCGCGCCGGAAGTTCTCCACCACCACGTCGGAACGGGCGACCAGGCGCATGAACACCGCCCTGCCTTCAGGCCGTTTAATGTCGATACCGATTCCCTGCTTGTTGCGGTTGGTGAACCGGAAGAATGGCGAATCGTCAGCGCCACCGGGTCCGCTCCAGCGACGGAACGGATCGTGGTAGCCCGGCGATTCCACCTTGATCACATCGGCCCCGAGGTCGGCGAGCATGGCCGAGGTCGCCGCGCCAGCGGTGATGATGCCCAGGTCCAGGACCCTGCAGCCTGCGAGAGGACCGGTCATGCCAAAGTCTCCTCTTCCTGCATGCCTCGCGCCGGAATTCGCCCCGGCGCGAACAGCTCACCACTCCAGAGAACTGGAAGGCGCGGCACGGACACACTGCCTGCATCCGACGCGACGGAGCGCACGAAGCTCCGCGCGCGGTAGTGCGGATCGTCCGCCAGCTCACCGGCGCTTTGCACGACCCCCAGAGGCAACCGGTGTCGCGCGGCGAGCGCGTTCACCTCGCCCCGCGTCAATCTGGCCAGCGAACCTTCGAACAGCGCCGCAAGTTCGGACGCGTGCGAAGCACGGCCCGCGGGGGTACCGAACCGGGGATCTCGCAGGCGCGGATCACCCAACGTGTCGCGCAGCGTCTCCCACTCGTGGGGTTGATAGACCACCGCCACCCAGCCGTCCGCACACCGCACCACCGGCCAGCTCATCGCCTGGCCGGACCGCGTGGCAGGCGTCTCGCCAATGGAAACCGTTGCCAGGTTCTTCCAGTTCAGCCACAGTGCCGTTTCCAGCAGGCTCACCCGAACGACTGGCGGCTGCGGCCCGCGGCGACAGAACGCCGCCACCATGCCGGTATACGCCGCCAGCCCGGCGGAGTAAGCGACCTGGTGGCCGGCAAGGCGCACGGGCTCGCGACATGCATCGCCGACCAGATCCAGCAAGCCGCTCTCCGCTTCGACGGTGAACTCGCTGGCCGGCGGTTCGTGTCCTCGCTGGCGGGGCAGCATGCCCACCTGGACGATAGCGCGCGGAGCACCGGCAGCCAGCTTCTGGCCGAGCGCTTCGGCCGCGGCATTGCGCAGCCAATCGTCCCCGAGCAAGGCATTCGCACCGCCTGCGATTTCTCGCGCCAGTGTCGAGGCCGCGTCGCCCCCGACGCCCGTCACAACGTTTTTGCCTGCAGAAAGGAACGAATGGAGCGCCGAGGCCTCTTCGATCGCAGCGTTCGTATCCGGCAGCGCGGCCTCGCCGGCAGGTTGCAGGCAGACAACCTGCGCGCCGAGGTCGGCAGCGATTCGACCCGCGAAAGCCGCAGCGAGCCGCACACCCCAACTGCTGCGCGGCGAAACGGCCTCGAGCACAACACGGCCTTGGAGCAGCTTCGTCATGCTTTGTCCTTGAACGCTGCGATGCCTTCGGTCTGGGCCGTCGTGCGCGTCCGAATCCCGACGTTGAGGGCCATCGCGTAGTCGAACGCCGGTTCCAGTTCGGTGATTCGCTTCGGGATCATCTCGAGCGCGCGCTTGCTCTCGGAGAGTGCGATGGCGTCATGCCGGGCAATATGTTTCGCCAGAGCGTCCGCGGCGCCCTCCAGTTCGGGCAACGGCACACTCTCGTTCACCAGTCCCCACTGGGCGGCCGTGCGGCCGTCGATGCGATCAGCCGTCAACACCATCCAGGCCGCGCGCTTTGATGGCAGCATCATCTGCGTAGAAGGCCCTGCCATTGCGGGATACATGCCAAAGCCGAGCTCGGGCATGCCGATCTGCGCTTCGTGTGCGGCAATCGCGAGGTCGCACACGTTGATCAACGACACGCCGCCGCCCAGTGCATAGCCTCCGATGGCCGCGATGAAGACGGCTGGATGACGCCGGATCGCCAGCAACACCTCCACCCACTCGCGCGGAGCCAGCTCCCGTTCGCGCTGGGTGGCAGATGCGACCTCCTTCAAGTCCACGCCGCTGCAAAAGCTGCCGTCCTGCCCCGTGATGACCAAGACCTTGTGTGCGCTGCGAGCCCGTTCGAGGCACTGAAGCAGTCCTTTACGGGCCGCGCTGTTCATGGCGTTGCGCTGGGCCGGGCGGTTCAGCCGGATCAGTCCGTAGTCGCCACGATCTTCCAGCAGAACAGGTTCTTGCGGCGTGCTCATCGAGCGTCCTCCCCCACCGGCTCGAACACCGGGATCGAAACCTGCTCGTTGGCGTCGCGGAACGTCACGCGAACACGTTGGCCGATGCGGATCTCGTCGTTCGCAATGCCGACCAGGTTGGTGAAGATGAACGGCCCTTCGTCCAGTTGGACCATTGCCACGTTGTACGGCAGCTCGTCAGCGAAGCCGGCATAGTATTTTTGATGGAAGACCACCCACGACGTGACGGTGCCAAGGCCAGAGAGCTCCGCCCATTCCCATTCCTTGGAGAGCGTGCGCGGCGCGACCGGCGAAGGCGGAAACCAGAACTCGCCGGTCGCCTTGTCGCGCTGCATCAGCAGGCGATGCTCGCGGCAGGCATTCCAGAAGGGCCTGCTCCAGACGTCGACGACGGGGAGCGGCTTGCGGTAGAGAGTCGATGTTTCGCTCATGGACTCAGTTCCTGAAGATGATGGAAGTGGCGCAGTTGGTCGCGCAGATGTACTGGAGGGCCTTGCAATCCGGGATCTGCCGCTCGCCCGCGCTGCCGCGCAGCTGACGTACGGCCTCGGCGATCAATGCCCAGCCCTGCATGTATGACTCCGACAGGTGGCCGCCACTGGTGTTGGTGGGCCAGCGGCCGCGCCCGAGTTCGAGCATGCCGTCACGCACGAATGCGCCGCCCTCGCCGCGTTCGCAGAAGCCCATGCCCTCGAGCGCGAAAAGCACGGTGGGCGTGAAGTTGTCGTAGATCATCAGGCCGCTCAGGTCGTCGCGCGAGATTCCCGAACGCGCATGCACCTCCCGGGAAACCTCCTGCAGGGCCGGATGCCACAGGTCCGGGTGGAAGGTGGAGCTGTTGTCGTAGGTGTCGCGGCGGGCATAGCCGCTCACGAACACAGGTTTGCACCGCAGATCGCGGGCCCGCTCGGGCGTGGTCATGATCCAGGCCACGCCACCGTCGTTGATCAGGCAATAGTCATTCAGCCGCAGCGGATCCGCAATGAAGCGCCCTGCCTGGTGCTGCTCCACGGTCAGGGGCTCCCGCATCACGGCGTCCGGGTTCAGTATGGCGTGCTTGCGGAACGCCACCGCCACGTGGGCCAGGTCTTCTGAACGTGAGCCGTACCGGTTCATGTGATGGCGCCACATCATCGCGTGCAGCGCGCCCGGCGAGGTCATCCCCCAGGGCGACCAGGTGGCGTCGCCACCGCCATAGTTCATCCGCTGCGAGCGCCCGTTGTTTCCATACACCAGGGCGACGTAGTTGGCCTCGCCGCAGGCAAGCGCGTTGGCCGCCAGCTCGAGCGAGATCGAGGCGAAGCGGCCATGCACAGGCGTCTGCATGGTGAAGCGCGGATTGAGCCCTGCGACTTCGGCGAAGCGCTCGAACGATGGGATGCGGCTGACGATCAGCCCGTCGATCTGTTCCGGCTTCAGGCCGGCGTCTTCAACGGCACGCTGGAGCGCGTCCGCGCCCAGCCCATAGGCATCCGATTCGGGGAAGGATCCATAGGCCGTCGTTCCTACGCCGACGACACAGGCCCTGTCGCGAAGCGACCAGTCTGACATTTGATTCCTCTCAGGTTGAACGCCGGATGGCGTACAAGGGAATCGTGGCTCAGGGCTCTTTCGCAGTCCAATAGAAAGGCTTGAGGAGCCGCATAACCGAACGGAATAGGGCCGCCGGAGATCGACTCGTCAAGACCGGCGGACGTCCATCTCGCCGAATGCAGAGATTGCTTGAACGGCAGACAGCGCCCCCGTCCGTGGGGTGACTTCAGCTGCCCTTCGGATGCGCCACTGCAAGGCCGCGCGATGCCGACGCGGGGATCATTTCGACATCCTCGGATTGGCATGAGCGGATCCAGTGCCGACCGATGTCGACACTCCGTCTCCACGAGCAAGTGGGATCAGCTCGTGCGCATCAAGTCTGGAGAGAATAGCCCCTACGATCGGGCCTCAAGCGATGCCGCCGAAGCAGATGTACTTCGTCTCGACGTACTCTTCGATCCCGTACTTCGAGCCTTCGCGCCCGATGCCGGATTCCTTCACGCCTCCGAATGGAGCAAGTTCGGTGGATATGCCGCCCTCGTTCACACCCACCATGCCGACCTCCAGGGCCTCGGCAACCCGCCATGCGCGGCCGACGTCCCGGCTGTAGAAGTAGCCCGCCAGGCCGTAAGGCGTGTCATTGGCTTGGGCGACAACCTCGGCTTCATGCTCGAAACGTTGCAGGGGTGCCACCGGCCCAAATATCTCTTCGTGGCACATGCGCATATCGCCCGTGATTCCGGAGAGCACCGTCGGCCGAAAGAAGAGCCCACCGAGTTGATGCACGGTGCCGCCGGTTTCCACCTTGGCACCGCGGGCCAAGGCATCGCCCACCAGCACTTGCACCTTTTCCAGGGCGGCCTGGTTGATCAGCGGACCTTGCTGGATGCCCGGCGTGAGTGGATCGCCAGTCTTCATGCCGGCGACCGCCTCGCTCAGCATACTGCAGAAACGGTCGAACACGCCGGCTTGCACGAAGATGCGGTTGGCGCTGACGCAGGTCTGCCCCGTGTTGCGGAATTTCACTGCCATCAGGCCCGCCAGTGCGGCGTCCAGATCGGCGTCGTCGAACACGATGAAGGCCGCATTGCCGCCCAGTTCGAGCGACACCTTTTTGACTGTACCTGCGCATTGCGACATGAGCAGCTTGCCCACACGTGTGGAGCCGGTGAAGGACAGCTTGCGCACCGCAGGGTGCGTAGTAAAGACCTCGCCTACCGGTGCCGGCTTTGCCGTGGTCACGATGTTGAACACACCCGCCGGTACCCCCGCGCGCAGCGCCAACTCACCGAGCGCCAGCGCCGACAACGGCGTGTCCTCCGCAGGCTTGAGCACCACCGTGCATCCAGCCGCCAGGGCGGGCCCCGCCTTGCGGGTGATCATGGCGCTGGGGAAGTTCCAGGGTGTGACCATCGCCGCGACGCCGACGGCCTGCTTCACGACGACGAGGCGGCGGTCACGAACGTGCGGCGGGATGACATCGCCGTACACGCGCTTGGATTCCTCTGCGAACCACTCGACGAAGCCCGCGCCATAGACCACCTCACCAATGGCCTCGGCCAATGGCTTGCCCTGCTCGCTGGCAAGGATGAGGCCGAGATCTTCTCGGTGCGCAAGGATCAATTCAAACCAACGCCGCAGGACAGCCGCACGTTCCTTCGCGGTAAGCGCGGACCAGGCTGGCAAGGCGCGGTGCGCCGCTTCGACAGCCGCGGTGGCATCCTGCGCGCCCGAAGCAGGCACGTGTGCCAACCGGGCGGCGTTTGCGGGATTGACGACCGGATGCAGTTCGCCGGAGGCGGCGCTGCGCCATTCGCCATCGATCAGATTGAGCTGCCGCAGCAGCGTCTTGTCGGCGAGTCGATCTGCGAGGGTTTGGAATTGGGATATTTTGAGCGTCATGGCTCGACGCATTCTCCGCAGAGCCCGTGAGCGCTCAATCGACGAATACTCACGTCGCACCAGACAATCTCACGTTTGCGCCGCCTCTGCCACCGGCGTGCGCACTGACAATCGCACCGTGAACAGCCAAGCGAACGATGCAATTGCCGCAAGGCGATCCCGGCCACGACCTGGTCAGGAAACGACGCGCCGACACGTGCTCGAGACGGTTTATGAGCTGATTTCCGAACATGGCATCGAAGGCATCAGCATGAGGCAGGTCGCGGATGTGGCCGGCCTCTCCACGG
Organism: Variovorax beijingensis; assembly: GCF_003951285.1. Classification (GTDB taxonomy): domain Bacteria; phylum Pseudomonadota; class Gammaproteobacteria; order Burkholderiales; family Burkholderiaceae_C; genus Variovorax; species Variovorax beijingensis. Next base: position 73,554 of record NZ_RXFQ01000024.1, read on the forward strand.
GCACGATCAACTACCATTTCGGCAACAAGGAGAGCCTGCTCATCGCGGCGCTCGAAAGTGCCTACGAGCTGCCGTCCGACTGGGAACAATACCGCGGCTCGCCTGCGACGCAGTTGCGGCGGCTCGTGCTCGGCTATGTGTGCCGCACATCGAGAGACCGCTTCTGGCGATTCTGGATCAACTATCTAGCGGCCAGCACGCGCAACGAGGAGATGTCGGCGCACCAAAGGACCCGCTATCTGCGGCAGGAGCGCTTCTGGGCCCACCTGATTCGCGATGCCATCCTTGCTGGAGAATTCAAGGCCTCTCTCGATCCGCGCCACGAGGCGGAACAGCTGTTGCCGCTGGCACATGGGCTGCTGGTTCGCCAGCTGGTGAATCCGCAAGCGGAAGTCCGCGCCGAAGCCCGGGCACTGCTCGGTGCGCGCCTCGACAGCTTCCGTCGGTGAGTAGCAGTCACTTCAGCAGCGCGCGCGCGATGATCTCTTTCATGATCTCGTTGGACCCGCCGTAGATCGGGCCAACCCGCACGTTCGTGTACATGCGGGCAATCGGATACTCCATCATGAAACCGTTGCCACCGTGCATTTGCAGGCAGCGATCCACCACTTCCACGCACTTCTGCGTGGCCCACAACTTGGCCATCGCGGCGCCGGAATTGTCCAGGTCTCCACTGAGGGCCTGCACCACGCAATTATCGACGTACGCCCGTGCGACTGTGGCTTCGGTCTGGCACTCGGCCAGCTTGAAGCGAGTGTTCTGGAGTTCAGACAGGTTCTTGCCGAAGACGCGCCGCGAACGGACGTAGTCCGCCGTCAGGGCCACCGCCCGCTCCATTTGCGCCACCGCATTCATCGCGATGTAGAGACGCTCCACGGGAAGCTGAGCCATGAGTTGCGAGAAGCCGATTCCTTCGGTTGGGCCAAGCAGGTTCTCGACGGGAACCCGGCATCCGTCAAAAAACAACTCCGCGGTGTCCGATCCTTTGTTACCCATCTTCTCCAGTACGCGGCCGCGACGGAAGCCCTCCAGCCCTTCGGTCTCGGCGACGACGATCGAAATTCCCTTCGCGCCCTGGCCCGGGTCGGTCTTGACCACGACGCAGACCAGATTGGCGTGATAGCCATTCGTGATGAACGTCTTGGCACCATCAATGACATACGCGTCGCCATCGCGACGAGCACGGGTCTTGATCGATTGCAGATCGGACCCCGCATCGGGCTCGGACATGGCAATGGCACCTACATACTCGCCGCTCGCCATCTTGGGCAGCCAGCGCAGCTTCTGTTCCTCTGTCCCGTAGTGCAGGAGGTAGTGCGCCACGATGCCGCTGTGGACCGTATTGCTGAAGCTCCCGATGATGCTGCGCGCCTGCTCGCTGAATACCACGATGTCGTGGGCCAGCGTTCCGCCGCCTCCGCCGTATTCCTCCGGAATGCTCGCGCACAGAAGACCCATGGCGCCGGCCTTGTTCCAGGCATCGCGGTCCATCAGCAAATCCTTGGCCCAGCGCTCCTCGTTGGGAACGAACTCAGCCTCGAAGAAGCGATGAGCGGCATCCCGCAGCATTTCGAGCTCGGGGGTCATCCAGGGGGATACGTAAGACATGTGTATGGATTGCGTGGGGGCCGCTTTCAGGCGGCGGTGGTTTCGGAGTGATAGAGCTCGCGCAATTGGGTCTTCATCACTTTTCCGGTGCTGTTGCGAGGCAGCGCCGGAACGAAGAAAACGTACTTGGGCTTCTTGTAGCTCGCAATGCGTTCCCTGCAATGGTCGATGACGCCCTGGGCGTCCAGATGAGCGCCATCGTCCAGCTCCACGTAGGCGGCGACGGCTTCGCCGAACAAATGATCGGGAACGCCGATCACTGCAGCGTCGCGAACGGCTGGATGGGTCTGGATCGCCTGCTCGACTTCTTTCGAATAGATGTTGTAGCCGCCAGAAAGCACCATGTCCTTCTTGCGGTCCATCAGGTACAGATAGCCGCCCTCGTCGAACCGGCCCATGTCGCCCGTGGCCACCCATCCGTTGCGCAAGGTCTTGGCTGTGTCTTCCGGACGATGGAAGTATTCGCGCATCGTTGAGAAGCAGCCCGGCTCCCCGCTTCTTACCCAGATCTCTCCGACTTGGCCTACCCGGACCTGCTCGCCGGTGTCGCCAACGAGTTTGACATCCACTCCGGGCCACACGCGCCCGACCGAGTCAGGGTGAGTGAATTGCTCATCGCTATCGAGCCAGGCAATGGCCCCCGCCTCGGTCATGGCGTAGAACGAGTAGAAGCGCACGTGCGGCAACGCATCGCAAAGCCGACGCTTCACGACCAGGGGAAACGCCTCACCAGTCACCAGGGCAACGCGCAGCGACGCGAAATCCTCGGGCCGCGCCTCGACCTCTTGGAGCATCATCCGCCCGACGGTCGGCACCATACCGAGGACCGTGATGCGTTCTTCCCGAACCAGTCGGGCCGCTTCCGATGCGTCGAAGCGCGGCATCACCACCAGGGTGCTGCCATGCAGGATCATGTTCATCAGGCGCGCCATCCCGGTGCGATGCGCCAGCGGCGTGGTGCACAGGTGCCGGTCATTGGAGGTCAGATGCCAATGCCAGCCATTCAGGTATCCGTTGACGAACGCGTAGTTGGACTGGGTGAGCACCACGCCCTTCGCACGACCCGTCGTCCCAGAGGTGTAGCCCACCATGCAGGCATCGGCATCGAAAGGGATGTCGAGCGGTGCTCGCGGCTCGCCGGCATCCAACAGTTCATCCTGCCGCAAGTCTGCTTCGCAACCCGGACCGCATGCGATGGAGAGGATGTGCGGCCCTGCCTCGGCAGCGCGGGCGAAGTTGACCCGCGTGGCTTCGCTGATGAAGACGGCCTGAGGTGCGCAATCGGAGAGGATGTGCGCGACCTCCGGCACCGAAAGCGGAAGGTTCACAGGCACGGCGATACCGCCCGCCTTGATCACCGCAATGAAAGCCCGTACGAAAGCGACGCTATTGGGCAAGTAGATCGCCACCCGCTGTCCTGGCGTCACGTTCGCCTGATCACGCAGTGCCTGGGCCAGTCGGGTGGTCTGTTTGTCCAACTCTGCGAAGCTCAATCGCTCCGTACCGCAGACCACGGCATCCTTGCCACCCATGGTTGCGGCATGCGAGGCGAGGAATGAAGCGAACTTCATGGTGCGCCTTCAGGCCGGTTCGAAGGCCGGATAGTTGAACTTTTCCGAAAGGCGCTCGAACATCAGCTTGACGGGCATGCCGACCTTCACGTCCTCGCCTTTCACGTTGAACAGATTGGCGAGGATGCGGACGCCCTCCTCCAACTCCACATAAGCGCAGATGTACGGAACACGGTCTTCGTGGCCCGGCCACGCAGCGACGCTCACGGTGTACGAATACACCGTACCGCGACCCGAGGCCTGGCGCCACTCGACGTTGCGCTTGCCGCTGTAGATGCTGCCTGCGCGGGGAAACCACTGGTACTTTCCGCTGTCCTTGCAGTATTGCAACAGCAGCTTTCCCTCGTTGGCCGCCTCCCAGAACGGCGTCGTCTTCGTGTAGATGTCGGGCCGCGGCAGTGGGCGCACGGGCTTCTTGGGTTCTGTCTTCGCTTCGCTCATGTCATTGCTCCAGGATCAGCACGTTGGAACAGCTCCAGTTCTTGGCATACGGAATCGAACCGATGCCAGTCACCATCGCATTGCGCGGGTCGCTCACCTGGCGTTCGCCCGCCTCGCCGAACATCTGCCGGACGGCTTCAACCAGGTTGAGGCCGCCGCCCGCGAGACCCGGTTGTCCTGCCGAGATCTGGCCGCCGCCCGTATTCAGGGGCAGCTTGCCCTTGTGGCTCAAGTCGGTATTCAGAATGAAGTCCGATCCCTCGCCCTTGCCGCAAAAGCCGATCTGCTCGAGCTGCAGCATGATGGCAATCAGGAAGTCGTCGTAAGGGTGGAACATCCGGACATCCTGGGGAGTCATGCCGGCTTGAGCCAGCGCGCGTGGGCCTGCCACCGTGAAGCCGCTCTCCGTGATGTCGGCCAGTAGGTCGTCCACCTTGTAGTTGGTGACCTCGCCGTAACCCACCGGATAGACGGCCTTCTTCAAGCCCAGGCGTTTCGCGTTCTCCGTGGACGTCACGAGCACGCCATTGGCGCCGTCGCACACCATCACGCTGTCCAGAACGCGCAACGGGGTAGAAACGAACTTCGAATCGAGATACTCCTTCTCCGTCAGCGGCGCCTTGAGCTTTGCGGTGGCGTTCGGATTCATCAGCCCATGGTTGCGCTGGGTGACGGCGAGCTTCGCCAGCGCTTCGTACTTCAGCCCATACTGATGCTCATAGCGCTGCATCAGCATGCCAAACACGCCGGTGGGCCCGCGCAGGCCGACGGGGTACTGGAACTCCCAGCGCGGCCCACCCTGCTCTGTCGGAGGGTAGCTGGACTGCGCGTCGGAAGCGACCACCAGCACGGTTGTGCACAGGCCGTCGCGAATGGCGGAGGCGGCACGGATGATGCCGGCCGCGGTCGACGCACCGCCCATACCGTTGATCTGAGTCCAGTTCGTCTGCAGGCCGAGATGCTCAGCGAGGAACACCGCCCAGAACGGGTTGCTCGTCTCGCTCATGGTCTCGGACACGCAGATCCCGTCGATCTCGGACTTCTCGACACCGGTCTGGTTCAAGATCTGCTCAAGCACTTCGCTCGCCAAGTCGTACGAGCTGCGCCCTCCGCGCAGCACGATGGGCGTTTCGCCGTAGCCGACGATTGCGACATCCTTCTTCTTTGCCATGATTTGCTCCTTCAACGGCCGACGAAGTTGGCGACGCGCCTGTCCTTGAACGCGGCCAGACCCTCTTCCTTGTCGGTCGAGAACGCCAGAGCGAAAAAGGAGTCGGCTTCGATGTTCATGCCTTCCGAAAGCGCTGCGTCAAAGCCCCGCTCGACGGCCTGCTTGCTGAACATCACGGACAGCGGTGCCTGGGCCGCAATGGACTTGGCGAGTTCACGCGCCTTCTCGATGGCCTTGCCCTTTTCCGCAACGTGGTTGACGATGCGAAGGCCCAGCGCTTCCTGCGCGGAGAGGCGGCGCCCCGTCCACATCAGCTCCTTGGCCAACGGTTTTCCCACCAGGCGCGGGAGCGTTTGCGTTCCAGCACCGCCGGGCATCAGACCCAGTTTGGCTTCCGGAAGGCCGAACTGTGCGCCCTCCGCAGCAACGACGATGTCGCACAGGAGCGCCAGCTCGAACCCCCCACCCAGTGCGAAGCCCTCGACGACCGCGATGACTGGCTTGGTGACTTCCGGCAGCGCGCGGAACATCTGATTTACCTTGCGATTGCGCTTGCGGCGACGCCAGAGCTCGTAGATCTCGTCGGGGTTCAGCTTCTGCTCGCTCGTGTCCACGCCGGTGCAGAAGGCCTTCTCCAGACCCTTGATCAGGATTGCGCGGCAGCTACGGTCGGCCTCCGCCAGCTCGATCTGCTCCAGGATTTCGACGGCGGTCTGCTCGCGGATGGCATTGAGCTTGTCGGGACGGTTGATGGTGATTTCGAGCCACTGCTCGTTGCGCTCGACGATGATGTCTTGCATGGGATTCCTTTACGGGTTCGGTTGCACTTGAAGCGTCGGCCGAACTTTAAGTCTCAATCGCACGAACGTGCGATGAGAAAGATTCGCGCGGCGTGAGTTTTCTTGATGGGGTGAATCGTCGACCGCCGCGATACAGCCGTCCAATACAAACTCGTGAAACCTGCGATCACGTCGCGGCATGAGTTTTCGGTGCCGCAGCAGCCGATCGGCACCTGAACGGGCGCTCCTTCGTCGACATGCGCAGCTGCACGGCCAACTCAAAATGCCGGCAAATTCACACCGGAGGCGGAACCCAGGCCGCAAATTCCTCGAAGGCGAGACGCGGCGATTCGATCGCATTGACCGGGGCTGCGGGGTCCTCGTAGCCGATCGCCATTCCGCAGAACAACAGCCACTCGGTGGGCGCGGACACGAAGGCGCGCACCGTGCGGTGGTAGAGCGACCAAGCCTCCTGCGGACAGCTGTGCAAGCCGTGCTCACGCAAGAGCAGCATCACCGTCTGCAGATACACGCCAAGGTCGGCCCACTGCGGCGGGCCCATTTGCCTGTCCACGAAGCAGAGCACGGCGGCAGGGGCGCCGAAGAAATCGAAGTTGCGCACGAATTGCCCGCGTCGGCCGGGGGCGTCGTCCCGCGCCACCCCGATGGATGCGTACAGGCGCTCGCCGATGTCGAAACGGCTGGTGCGGTAAGGCTCGCCAAGCCCCTTCGGATAGATCTCGTACTCGAACGGAGCCTCGCCTTCCGGCGCTTCGCGCACGCGCGACCGCATCACCGCCTTGAAGGCGCACATCGCCTCGCCGGAAAGGAGGCGCAATCGCCAGGGCTGTAGGTTTCCGCCCGAAGGGGCTCTGGCCGCCAAGGTCAGCACCTCCTCGAGGAGCGGCCGCGGCACATCCTGGTCGAGGAAAGCGCGAACGCTCCTGCGCGAGCGGACGGCCTGCGCTACGGACAAAACGGAGGAGTCATGCATGCGGATTCGTTTGCTCATTTTTCAAGAGAACAGCCAGCTTCGTTCAGAGCGAATCGAGTTTGCGCCGAACGCGCGACAAGAAAGACTCATGGAGCATGAGATTTCTTGACGCGCTCAACTGTCCCGGCATTGCTGCCTGCTGTTCCAATGGGGATTTCTTGCTCGCGGACATGCTCGAATCAAGATGCTCTGCATGGCTCGGTGACCGACATTTGGTGGCATGTAGGCGTGCCTCGTACCTCGCTGCCCCACTCAATTCGCCTTTGAAGGATGACGAATGTTGCGTACCCTTTTGAATTCCAAGATCCACCGGGTCACAGTGACACACTGCGAGTTGCACTACGAAGGATCCTGTGCAATCGACGAGAACCTTCTGGAAGCCGCAGGCATTGTCGAGAATGAGCAGATCCACGTCTGGAACATCGACAATGGCGAGCGCTTCGTCACCTACGCGATAAAGGGCCAGCGTGGCTCCGGAATGATCTCGGTGAACGGCTCCGCCGCGCGACGGGCAGCAGTTGGCGACCTGATCATCATCGCCACCTTCGCACAGGTCAGCGAAACAGACGCACCAGCGCACAAGCCTAGACTGGTGTTCGTGGACGAGGCGAACCGCCAGGTTGGCGAGCGGCAATTCGTTCCCGTTCAGCAGCAATGACTACGGACGGGCCACGAGCGCGACACGCTCAACATCCATACCGCGCGCAGGCCGCACTCGCGGCACCCGCGACAGTGGCGAACAGGGACCGAAGCTAGGAGTTCTGCAGGCCTTGCACTTTTGCGGAGAGCCACAGCTGGACCTCTGGCGAAACGAACTTGTCGACCTCACCGCCAAGCATCGCCGCCTCTCGCACAAACGTGCTGCTAATGAATTGATACTTGTCGCTGGGGGTAAGGAAGACGGTCTCTACCTCAGGCATCAAGCACCGGTTCATCCCAGCCAGCTGGAACTCGTAGTCGAAGTCAGTTACCGCGCGCAAGCCCCGAACCATTGCCTTGCCACCGCACGCGACGACAAAATCCCGCAACAGCCCGGAGAAGCTCTCCACCTCCACCTGCGGATAGCTCTCTGCCATTTGGCGGGCCATATCGATGCGCTCCGGTAGCGTAAACATCGCATTCTTGTGGTGGCCGGCGGCCACAGCGACGATCACCCGGTCGAACAATTGGGTCGCGCGACGCACCACGTCCTCATGCCCGAGCGTCATGGGATCAAAGGTGCCGGGGTAGACGGCGATCAGGGGGCAGGATCTGGTCATGGTGCATTTCCGATGTGCAGCCGGCGAACCGACGTTTCGCGTCGATCATCGGCAAACCACTGCCGCGTCGCTGTGCGCAAGGCGAAGGCAAGTCTGGTCGACCGGACTTTACCTGCTCAGGGGTGTGAGTAAATCTCTCACGGCGAGATCCCATCGTTCAGGAGGAAGCACGCGCCCGCAAAGTATGAAATTCACTCACGGGGATGAAGGCTCACGACAAGCCAGGAGTGATCCGCCCGTAGCATTCAGCCTTGCCAGAAGCGCCACCAGCGCCGCAGAGCAGGTGATGTAGCCAAGGGTGTCCCCAGTCGGTCGCTCAACGGCATCGGTCCTCGATTGCGGCGACGAAGCTCTGTCTCGTGCTCATGGGCATAGCCCCTGGCATGCAGCACACCCTGCAAGGCCAGCCGACGCCACGCGCGCGCCCGCTCCTGCAGGTCGGCATCGGAAAGTTCGCCGAGTTGAGTCATCGGTTAATTTTTCCGCCGAACCACCCGCTTGCGAGTGATTTCACACAGCAGACGCCAAATGAAAACTTCAGCTGTAGCGCTTCTCGAGCGTGTCCCAGTGCGGCTTATCCACCAGTCTCTGGCGCTCGGCAAATGGCGTCACGAGTCCGCTGGACTCCTGCACTTCCTTCTCATCCCGCAGCACAGCCAACGCCTTCTGCATCCCGGCCAGGGCTCCCTGAAGCGCCGCATTCGCGTACAGCACGATGCCATAGCCCATCTCGGCTAGTTCGTTCGCATTGAAGATCGGAGTCTTGCCCCCGATCACCATGTTCATCAGTTGGGGACTGCCCAGCCGCAGTGGCAGCGCGCGAATCTCGGCCGCTGTGGTTACGGCCTCGACGAACAGAATATCTGCGCCGGCTTCCGCGAATCTCTGGGCACGCTCCACAGCGGCCTCGAAGCCGTGGGTGGCAGCCGCATCCGTTCGGGCCATGATCATGAGATCGGAGTCCCGGCGCGCATCGACAGCAGCCTTGATCTTGCTTACTGCCTCTTCGGTCGAGATCACCTCCTTGCCCGAAAAATGGCCGCAGCGCTTAGGGGCGACCTGGTCCTCGAACTGGATGCAGTCCGCGCCGGCACGCTCCAGTGTGCGCACCGTGTGATGCACGTTGAGCGCGTTGCCGAATCCTGTATCGGCATCGACGATCAACGGCACCGACACGGCATCGCGGATGCGCGCTGTGTGATCGGCAATTTCCGACAATCCCATGAAACCCTGGTCCGGCATGCCGAACCACATGTTGGTGACACCGGCGCCGGTGACGTAGATGGCCTCGAAGCCCAGATCCTCGATCACCTTGGCAGACAGGGCATTGAAAGCGCCCGGCACCAGCATCCCACGTCGAGCTTCGACCAGGGACTTGAGTTGTTTGCGAGTTGACATTTTGTTTCTCTGTGTTCAGAAGCTGTCGCCGGGCACACGGACCCAGCCTTCCATCAGTACTCGCGCACTGCGGCCCATCAAAGCCTTGGTCACTTTCCATTGGCCGTCGATCTGCTCGGCATGGGCGCCCACGCGCAGCGTGCCCGAAGGGTGGCCGAAGCGCACCGCTTGACGAGTGCCTCCGCCGGCAGCGATGTTGACCAAGGTGCCGGGAATGGCAGCGGCCGTCGCGATGGCCACGGCCGCCGTGCCCATCATCGCGTGGTGCAGCTTGCCCATGGAGAGCGCACGCACGAGCAAGTCGACTTCCTCGGCCTTCACGGCCTTGCCGCTCGAGGCAACGTAGTCGGAAGGCTGTGCAACGAAGGCGATCTTGGGTGTGTGCTGCCGCTTCAGGGCTTCGCCAGGGTCCCGGATCAACTCCATCTTCATGGCACCGTGGACGCGGATGAGCTCGAATCGCACCAGCGCCTTGGCGTCGCCATTGATCGCATCCTGCAGCTCGGCGCCGGTGTAGCCGATGTCCGTCGCGTTGACGAAGATGGTCGGGATGCCGGCGTTGATCAGCGTCGCCTTGAAGGTGCCGACGCCGGGGACTTCCAGGTCGTCCACCAGGCGACCGGTCGGGAACATCGCCCCTCCGCCATCGTCCCCTTCGGCGGGGTCGAGGAACTCCAATTGCACTTCGGCAGCAGGAAAAGTCACTCCGTCGAGTTCAAAATCGCCAGTCTCCTGCACCATTCCGTCGGTGATGGGCACATGGGCGACGATCGTTTTGCCGATGTTGGCCTGCCAGATGCGAACCGTGCACAACCCGTTCTCGGGAATGCGTCCGGGCGGCAGCAGGCCGTTGGCGATCGCGAACGGGCCTACGGCGGCCGACAAGTTTCCACAGTTGCCTGACCAGTCCACGAAAGCGCTGTCGACAGACACCTGGCCGAACAGATAGTCCACGTCGTGATCGAGTCGCGAGGATGCCGCCACGATGACCGTCTTGGAGGTGGATGAGGTCGCCCCGCCCATGCCGTCGATCTGCTTGCCATAGGGATCGGGGCTGCCGATCACGCGCAGGAGCAGCTTGTCACGTGCCGGGCCGGGGCGTTGCGCGACCTCGGGCAGGTCCTGCAGGCGGAAGAACACGCCCTTGCTGGTGCCGCCGCGAAGATAAGTGGCGGGAATCCTGATCTGGGGTTGGAATGACATGGCGATGCTCCTCACGCGGCCGGCTTGCGCTCGGCCAGAAAATCCTGAGCGAAGCGCTGCAGCACGCCCCCTGCCTCGTAGATCGAGACTTCCTCGGCAGTGTCCAGCCTGCAGCTGACGGAAACTCGCAGCGATTCGCCCTTCGCTCGGTGGATGACGAGAGTCAACTCGGCTCGCGGCGCGCGTTGGCCAATCACGTCGTAGGTCTCAGTGCCGTCCAGCCCCAGCGTCAACCGGCTGATGCCGGGTTTGAACTCCAGCGGCAGCACGCCCATGCCGATCAGGTTGGTGCGGTGGATGCGCTCGAAGCCCTCGGCCACCACCGTCTCTACGCCGGCCAGACGCACGCCCTTGGCGGCCCAGTCGCGCGACGAGCCTTGGCCATAGTCGGCGCCTGCAATGACGATCAGCGGTTGCTGTCGATCCATGTAGGTTTCGATAGCCTCCCACATGCGCACGACCTTGCCTTCAGGCTCAACGCGGGCAAGCGAACCGGACCTCACCTGCCCTTTCGCGTCGCGCACCATCTCATTTCTGAGCGTGGGGTTGGCGAAGGTGGCACGCATCGCGGTGAGGTGATCGCCGCGATGGGTCGCGTAGGAATTGAAGTCTTCCTCGGGCAAGCCCATCCTTTCCAGGTACTCGCCGGCGGCCGAGTCGGGCAGGATGGCGTTGGAGGGCGACAGGTGGTCGGTTGTGATGTTGTCCGACAAAAGGGCCAGCGGACGCATTCCCTGGAGGGTCCGCGGGTTCGCCGCGAGTGCCCCGACGCCCTCGGTATCCCAGTAGGGAGGACGGCGGATATAAGTAGACATCGGCCGCCAATCGTACTGGGCGCTCACCGCTTCGCCGCCATCGGCGCGAATGGCGAACATGGGTTCGTAGACCTGACGGAACATCGCGGGCTTCACACTGGCCCGGACCACGGCATCGATCTCCTCATCGGCCGGCCAGAGGTCCTTCAGCCGGATCTCCCGGCCGTCTACAACGCCCAGCACGTCTCGCTCGATGTCGAAGCGCATCGTGCCTGCAATGGCGTAGGCCACGACCAGAGGCGGCGATGCCAGGAAGGCCTGCTTCGCGTAGGGGTGAATGCGGCCGTCGAAGTTGCGGTTGCCGGACAGCACGGCGGTCGCGTACAGATCGCGGTCGATGATCTCCTGCTGGATCTCCGGATCCAACGCGCCCGACATGCCATTGCAGGTCGTGCACGCAAAGGCCACGATGCCAAAGCCGAGCTTCTCCAGTTCAAGCAGCAGGCCGGCCTCTTTCAGATAGAGCTCCACGGTTTTCGAACCGGGCGCCAGTGAGGACTTCACCCAGGGCTTGCGAACGAGCCCCAGCCGGTTGGCGTTGCGCGCCAGCAGGCCCGCCGCGATCACGTTGCGCGGGTTGCTGGTGTTGGTGCAACTGGTGATGGCCGCGATGATCACGGCACCGTCTGGCATCAGGCCCTCGGCCTCCTGCGCGCGCGCCTCGTCCAGGCCGACGGCGATGCCGCGCTCAGCCAGGTCGGAGGTGGGCAGGCGCCGATGCGGATTGGAAGGGCCCGCCATGGCGCGCACGACGGTCGAGAGGTCGAACTGCAGCACTCGCTCGTACGAAACATCCCGCAGCGTGTCGGCCCAAAGGCCCGCCAACCTGGCGTAGCTCTCGACCAGTTGGACTTGTGCCTCCTCGCGGCCCGTCAGGCGTAGGTATTCGAGCGTCTGCTCGTCGATGTAGAACAGCGCGGCCGTCGCGCCGTACTCGGGGCACATGTTGGAGATGGTCGCACGATCGCCGATGGTCAGGCTGCGTGCACCCTCGCCGAAGAACTCGAGATAGGCCCCAACCACCTTTTCCTTGCGCAGGAACTCCGTCAGTGCCAGCACGATGTCAGTCGCGGTCACCCCCGGCTGCCGCCGCCCGCTCAGTTCCACACCAACGATGTCGGGCAGACGCATCCACGAGGCGCGGCCCAACATCACGTTCTCCGCTTCCAGGCCGCCGACCCCCACGGCGATGACGCCGAGCGCATCGACATGCGGCGTGTGGCTGTCCGTGCCCACACAGGTATCGGGAAACGCCAGGCCATCCTGCACGTACACCACGGGTGACATCTTCTCCAGGTTGATCTGGTGCATGATGCCGTTGCCCGCCGGGATCACCTCGACGTTCGCGAAAGCCCGCTTCGTCCAGTCGATGAAATGAAAGCGATCCTCGTTGCGTCGGTCCTCGATCGCCCGGTTCCTGGCGAAGGCATCAGGCTCGAAGCCGCCGCATTCCACGGCCAGCGAGTGGTCCACGATCAGTTGCACCGGCACCACGGGGTTGACCTGCGCCGGGTCGCCGCCCTGGGCCGCGATCGCATCACGAAGGCCCGCCAGGTCCACCAGGGCCGTCTGGCCCAGGATGTCGTGGCACACCACCCGAACCGGATACCACGGGAAGTCTCGGTCGCGCCGCCGCTCGATGATCTGCAGCAGGCACTCGTCCAGGATATCGGGCTCGCAACGACGAACCAAGTTTTCGGCATGCACTCGCGCGGTGTAGGACAGACCGTTCCACGCGCCGGGGCGCAGCGCATCGACGGCCGCGCGCGCGTCGATGTAATCCAGCGCCGTGTCGGAGAGGCGTCTTCTGTAGGGTGTGTTCATGGGGCGAGAGGAAACATGGCGGCGGTTAAGGCCTGTGGATGCATGACAGCCCGATCGCTTTCGGGCCAAAACGGAAGCTCAGCGCCGATCCTCGATCGGCACGAACTTTTGGTCCTCGGGACCTGTGTAGTTGGCGCTCGGACGGATGATCTTGTTGTCGATGCGCTGTTCGATCACGTGGGCGGCCCAGCCGCTGGTACGGGCGATCACGAAGAGTGGCGTGAACATCGCGGTTGGCACGCCCATCATGTGATAGCTCACGGCGCTGAACCAGTCCAGGTTGGGGAACATCTTCTTGACCTCCCACATCACCGATTCCAGTCGGTCGGCGATGTTGTACATCTTGGTCGAACCGGCTTCCTCCGACAGTTGCCTGGCCACGCCCTTGATGATCACGTTGCGGGGATCGCTCACGGTGTAGACCGGATGGCCGAAACCAATCACGACTTCCTTGGCTTCAACGCGCCGGCGGATGTCGGCCTCTGCCTCGTCGGGGTTGTCGTAGCGCTTCTGAATCTCGAACGCCACCTCGTTGGCGCCTCCATGCTTTGGCCCGCGCAGCGCACCGATCGCGCCGGCGACGGCCGAGTACATGTCGCTGCCGGTGCCGGCAATCACACGCGCCGTGAAGGTTGAGGCGTTGAACTCATGCTCGGCGTACAGGTTCAGCGAGGTATGCATCGCGCGCACCCACGCCTGTGCGGGCTTCACGCCGTGCAGCAGGTGCAGGAAATGGCCGCCGATCGAATCGTCTTCGGTCTCCACCTCGATGCGTTTGCCCTGGGTGCTCCAGTGATACCAGTACAGCAGCATGGATCCCAGCGACGCCATCAGGCGATCGGCGATGTCACGCGCACCGGGCAGGCTGTGGTCATCCTTCTCCGGCAGGATGCAGCCCAGCGCCGAAACGCCGGTTCGCATCACGTCCATGGGTTGTGCGCCGGCGGGTAGTTTCTCGAGTGCCTCCTTCACGCTGGCAGGCAAACCGCGCATGGCGCGCAACCTTGCCCTATAGGCCTTGAGTTCCGGGCCGCTCGGAAGCTTGCCGTGCACGAGCAAGTGCGCGATCTCTTCGAATTCGCAGACTTCCGCGATGTCGAGGATGTCGTAACCGCGGTAGTGCAGGTCATTGCCGGTGCGCCCGACGGTACAGAGCGCGGTATTGCCTGCCGTCACGCCGGACAGAGCGACGGATTTCTTCGGCTTGAAGGACGCGGTAGGGGCTTCGGTCATCGCAAGGCTCACTTTCGATCTCGTGTTGTGTTTGCAATCTTCGCAGCGGACAATGAGGCTGACTAGTGTTGAATTGGCGTAGATTTGTGAAAGCCTTTCAGCCAAGTTGCAATGTTTGCGAAGTACCACTCACGATGCACAAGACATTCATGGGCGTGCGCCTCAAGACTCTGCGGGAGCAGCGCGGACTGACACAGGCCGCCCTGGCGCAGACACTTGGCCTGTCACCCAGCTACTTGAATCAGATCGAGAACAACCAACGGCCCCTGACGGTGCCGGTATTGCTGCGGCTGCAATCAAGCCTTGGGGTCGACCTGCAGTTCTTCTCGGAAGATGAAGAGGCCCGCCTCATCTCGGAACTACGGGAAGTGGTGGCCGAGGCTGGTGCGCAAGAGCCTGTTTCCATGGCCGAGGTGCAAGCCATGGTCGGTCAATTGCCAGCCATGGCGCAGGTCCTGGTGCGTCTGCACAAGCGTTGCCGGAATGCCGAGGAACGCCTGATGCTCCTGGCCGACGGCATTGACGGCGATCACAATCCCCAGCGCTCCGCGATGCCGTTGCAGCCCTACGAAGAGGTGCGCGATTTCTTCTATGAACGGCACAACCATATGGCGGTGCTAGACGAACGCGCAGAGCAGCTGTTCGAACAATTGCACCGCGATGCCAACGCCGAGCGAGCGAGCAAAATCACCGACGAAGGCGCTCCCATCGCCGGAGGCGACTTGGTCGCGTTGCTGGAACGGCACCTGTCCAAACGGCATGGCGTCTCCACAATCAACGCACGCCGTAGCGGCAACGACGCCGAGGTCGTCCGTGCATTTGACCCTTCAAGCCGCACCTTGAGCCTCTCGGCCGACATAGAGCCAGGCCAACGGGCATTTCAACTCGCCACACAGATCGCGCGACTCGATGCGGCCGATCTGATCGAATCGTTCGCAACCCATGAAAGCTTTGGCAGCGACGAAGCCCGCGCGCTGGCCCGCATCGGCTTTGCCAGCTACTTTGCGGGCGCCCTGCTGCTGCCCTATCGCCGCTTCCTGGCCGAGGCGGAAGCCTTGCGCTATGACATCGACCTGCTCAGCCAGCACTTCAGAGTGAGCTTTGAAACCGTGTGCCACCGCCTCTCAACCATGCAGCGACCGGACGCGAAGGGAATTCCGTTCTTCTTCGTGCGCGTGGACCGCGCCGGCAACATCTCCAAGCGCCAATCCGCCACGGACTTCCACTTCTCGCGCACGGGCGGCACCTGCCCACTGTGGAATGTGTACCAGGCATTCGCCCAGCCCGGTGAGATCCTGACGCAACTCGCGCAGATGCCCGACGGGCGTACCTACTTGTGGATCGCGCGGTGCATATCACGCCGGCGAGGGGGGTTCGCAGCGCCCGCGCGCACCTTTGCCGTCGCGTTGGGATGCGACGTGCGGCACGCTCACCGGCTCGTGTACGCAACCGGACTCGACCTCCGAGATCCTACAGCCGCAACGCCGATCGGTGCCGGCTGCAAGGTCTGTGAGCGCGAGGACTGTGCCCAGAGGGCGTTCCCAGCCATCGGCCGAGAGCTTCAGGTCAACGAGAACGTGCGCCAGTTCGCACCGTATGCCAACGCGCCTCAGACAGAGCCCAAAGCGATGCGCACGGTGCGACCGGAGCCACTTGCACGCAGGCAACGCACCTGAGAAGCACGACTGGATTGCTCCAAAGTCTGCTCCTTGCTCTCTGCAAGTGCCCGGGAGATTGGATGCCGCGCACGCTCCTACCGCTCGCCTCAGGTCAGCTCCGCAAGCGCTTCACTGACACCTTGCTCCCGCAACGGAGAGTCCGCGCCGTTCCGATGCAGCGCCGCGTCGGAAGGCACCGGCGTTGCGCAGTCCTTGTGGATGACCCCATCCTTCATCACGAGCTGAATCTTCGCCGGGTCCGTCAACAGCGCGAGATTCTTGAGGGGATCGCCATCCACCAGAACGATGTCGGCCAAGCAGCCCGCTTTCAGTTGGCCGAGTTCGTCGGGCCTTTGCATGATCTGGCCGCCGAGCTGAGTTGCAGCGAGCAAGGCCTCCTTGGGCGTCATGCCGATGTAGTCGACAAAGTACTGGAGATCGTTGGCATTGGTGCCGTGCGGCATCCATGCAAAGCCATAGTCGCCGCCCGGAAGGATGCGGATTCCGCGCTTGTGCATTTCGCGCAGCGAGGCTGACGCAATTTCCAGTTCCCGCTTGTAGCCCATCTGCGTGGCCACGGCCTCGGTAATTCCGTATTCGGCGGCGTTGTAAGTGGTACGGATCAACCAACCGATGCCCGGTGCGACAAAGTGCTTGTCCTTCGCGGCTTCGAGCATGTCCAGCGCCTCGGCATCAGCAAAACTGGCGTGGTAGACCATTTCGATGCCGTGGCGCACGCACTGCTTGACCGATTCGCTGGACCGGGCGTGCGCTGCCATGCGCTTGCCATAGCGCTTGGCCTCCTGCGCCAGCATTGCCACCTCGTCCTCAGCAAACGGGGACATCTCCGCCGGCAGGCCCGCGATGTACTCACCGGAAAGGTTGATCTTCAAATGGTCGACGCCATACTTGATGAAAGTACGCGCCGATCTGCGGATTTCCTCGGGTCCGCTGCAGACGCTGCCGAAGCTCAGCTCCTCGAACTTCATGTGCGGCAGCGTGTTGTCCCCGAGCGCGCCGATCGTCGTGATTTCCTGGCTGCCCGCGAGATAGCGCGGGCCGGGAAACTCCCCGGCGTCGATGGCATTGCGCAGCACCACGTCGAGCCGCGGCTTGGCGGCCGCCGCGCCGATGGCGGAAGTCCAGCCCATGTCCAGATAGCGCTTGGCTACCCGTACACACCAGAGCATGTGCTCCTCGGGCGGCATGAATTGGATCGCGGCGAGCGAAGGCTGGTCATTCCATGAGAAATGCGTGTGCGCCTCGGTCATGCCGGGCATGAGGAAGCGGCCCCTGCCCTCGATCACTCGGGCGTCGTCGGTGCTGACTTTCTGCGGTGCGCGCGCAACTTCGAGGATGCGCTTTCCTTCGACAAGAACATCGCCCACATAGGGGTCCTCGCCGGTGCCATCGAAGATGCGGACATTGGTGAATGCAGTGCGGGTCATGACATGTCTCCTCCGGTCGTGGATGCCGGAAATGGTGGATGAAACCTAAGAACCTGGAAAAAAATCAACGCAACGATGCATGGAACCGTTCGAGTTCCTGCATGCAGCGTTGCGGCTTCTCGAAGGTCGTCCAGTGGCCGCAGCCGTCGAAGACCACCTGTCGCGATCCGGCAATGCGTGCAGCCATCACAGCGACATTGGCTGGCGGTGCGACGCCGTCCTGATCGCCGGTCACGAGCAAGGCGGGTACGCCGATCTGTTCGATCTCCGCCGACTGCGCGGCAGCCAGCGCCTCGCAGCTTTGCGCATATCCCTCGGGAGGCTGACGCATCACGCTTTCACGCACCAACGCGAGCACTGCGGGCTGCCCGGCCTTCGTCTCCCGGCTGGTGGCTCCTTTCACGATGGCATCGGCAATCTCCTGCATCGCCGCCACCCCGCCACGCGCGGCCGCCGCGCGCGCCAGGATGTTCGGCCTGGCCGCGTCAGGCGGCGCAACCAGTGGGCCGAAAAGCGCCAGCGACTTGACCTTGGCGGGATTGCGAACTGCGAGGTGCTGTGCAACGATGGTCCCGAGCGAGTGCGCGGCGACATGCACCGTCTTGATGCCAAGCGCCGAGAGCAAGGCTTCGAGCTGCAATGCGTAGCCTTCGATCGAGAGCGGCTCCTGCAAGAGCGGTGAGCGGGCACTGCCGGGCAAGTCCGGCCGGATCACCTTGAAATCTGACAACGCTGCAAGAAGCGGCGTCCAAGTGTTCGACGAGCCGCCGAGCCCGTGGATGCACAGCAGTGCATCACCGTCGCCATCGATCTCGACGGCCAGACCACGGATGAGTTGTGTCGCCATGGTGCGGCTCAGACGAACTTGTTCTCGATGATGCCGAGGCCATCGATCTCGACGCGCACCACATCACCAGACTTCAAGTACTGCGGCGGCGTCATTCCCATGCCGACTCCTGCCGGCGTGCCGGTGGCGATCACGTCGCCCGGATACAGCATGATGCCGCGCGAAATGGTTTCGATCAGCGTCGGAATGTCGAAGATCATGTTCTCCGTGGGGCCATCCTGACGCAACTCACCGTTGACCCAGCAGCGCACGCGCGTCTTGGTGCCGTCGAATTCGTCCGCTGTCGCGACCCAAGGCCCCATCGGGCAGAAGGTGTCGAAGGACTTGCCGAGGTCCCACTGCCCGTGACGGATCTGCACGTCGCGCGCCGTCACGTCGTTGATCACCGTGTAGCCGAAGACATGGTCCATCGCCGCAGCACGCGTGATGTTCTTGCCGCCCTTGCCGATGATGACGGCGAGCTCGGCCTCGTAGTCGATCTGGGTCGAGACCTCGGCGGGAACCAGCACGTCGTCATGCGGACCGACCACGCATTCCGGTACCTTGGTGAAAACGATCGGCCACTCGTCGGTCTTGGCGCTGTTGTCCTTGAAGACCGAGGCCGAGAGTTCCTTGGCGTGCGCGTGATAGTTGCGCCCAACACACCAGAGATTGCGGCGCGGCTTGGGCAGCGGCGCGTCGAGCGTTACTTCGGCCATCTTGACTTTGGGGCCGCTCGACGAAGGCAGCGCGCCGCCCCCGGCCACTGTTTCGATGATGCTCAAGATGCCCGCATCCGACTGCGCGGACGATAGGTCGAGGGGCTGGATTGACAGTCCGTCGCCGGAAACCACGCCCACTTTCCGGGTGCCGTCGATGATGAAGGTTGCGATGCGCATTTCGGTTTGCTCCTGGGATTTGCCTTGCTGGCCGCGGCGCCGATGGACGTGCCGCAGGGACGGATCAACTGTAGAAAAAAGAGCCTTCGAGGGCTTATCGAAGCATCCGGCGACGTATCGGGGAGTCAGGTGAAGTGCTAGGGAGTTACCCGGGGACGGCTCCCTGCCAGACCGGTCCGGACGAACAATTGCGCCTTTGACCCATGATTCAAGGACCCGAAAGATGTCGGAGGCATACGCACTGCACGAAGGGGCGTTCGGTACGGCGATCGTTCTGGAATCACGTGCGAACCTGGTCGCGCACGCGCATTCAGAATCGCAGCTTGCACTGTGGCTCGGCGGCACGCGCGCCGTCGCCCACGTGGGTAGCGAAGTCGTGCCCTATGGCGAAGACGTCGCGCTCGGCGTCAATGCCTTCGAAGCGCACGACATGGTCATGGAAAGCAGCGGCGGCTCCTGCCTCTTCCTGGTCTTCATGATCTCGCGGCAATGGCTGGACGATCTTGGAAACGCAAAGGGACGAAGCTTTCGGTTTCCGTCGCCTCGCGTTCCAATCAACGGCGTGCTTCGCCGCTCGTGCTGGCGTGTGCTCGACCTGATCATCTCCGCGCAAGAGGCCCATTCGGCAGTGGACAGCGAGGTGGAACGGCTGCTGGAGGCGGCGATTGCGACTTCGGCCGCCGGCGCCGACGACACGCCTGCCGGCGTCATGATGCTCGACCAGCGGCTACGCCGAGCGATCTCATATATGCGAGAGCATGTCTCCGAGATCACCACCATTGACGAGATCGCCGCCAAGGTGGGGCTCTCGCGCGGTCACTTCTTCGCCCTGTTCCGGGACCAGCTCAACACGACGCCGCAGGTCTTCTGGAGCGGCGTGCGCGTCGAGGAAGCTATGCGTCGCGTGGCCGAAGGCAGCGCTTTGACCCAAGTGGCGCTGGATCTCGGCTTCTCTGCGCCTGGAAACTTTTCTCGCTTCTTCAAGGAGCACACCGGGGTCTCGCCATCGATCTTCAAGCGGGCAGCGCGAGAGCCTATGCCAGTAACCGTGACTGGAATTCCGCGGGAGCCAAAAATCTAGCTGCATGCGTGCGCATCACGCTGGGGCAGGTTGCCCCGCCGCTCCAGCCAAGACATCACCCTTCCGCAAGTCTTGCTCTTCGGCCGTCGCTCTCAAGTCCCAAGCTCGCCCAACTCCAGACGCATGCTTGCCCCTCCAAGGTCGGATGACCCAATTTCGAGTCGCCCTTGATGGATGCGGGCCACTTCGGAGACGAGGTGCAAACCAAGGCCGGCTCCGCTCCCGCGGGCTCGAAGCCGGTAGAAAGGCTCGACGATCCGCCCGCGTTGATCCTCCGGAATGCCGGGCCCGGAATCGGACACCTCGATCGTCGCGGGTGGGTAGACGCCGACACGAATCTCGCATCCTTCGCCACCGTGTTCAATGGCGTTCTGAATCAGGTTCGCCACCGCGCGCTCAATAGAAGTCACGTCGGCGCGGACGCGTACGGCATCGGGAGCATCGACCGCAACCGAACAGCCATTCATAATTACCAGAGGGGCAAGATCACCGACCACCCGCTCACAGAGCAGCCGAAGGTCGACGGAATCGATGGATGCTGGTTCGCGTGTAAGCCTTTGAAGATCAAGCAGTTGCTCAGCCAGTGTCGTCAACCGCGTTGTAGACCGAACCAACCGCGCCTTATCCCTGGTTTCATTGGGCAAGGATTCGATCTGTATGCGCAGCGTTGCAATGGGCGTTCGCAGCTCATGTGCCGCGTCCGCCAAAAATCTTTCGTGGCGCTTGTAACCCTCGTCGAGACGGTCGAAGGCTCGGTTGACAGCCGCCACGAGCGGCTGGATCTCGGTGGCCACTTCAGTCATTGGCAAGCGCGTTTCAAGGCGATCTATGTCGATATGTTCTGCCTTGGCCGCAGTAGCCACCGTTCCCGCCAATCCGCGACGGATGACAAATGGCGTAGCCACAAGCACCACCAGTGCCGTCACAAGCATGGTGGGAGCTACCAGTACGAGGTAGGCCGTCGCTATCCATTTGAACTTGTCTACCAAAGCCAGCGGCGCACCAGCCTGCACTATGACGTTGACAGCTCCTTCATCCGTATCGATCCGCTCGAAACGAGCCACAGGCCGGCCGACAGTTTCGGCGAGATCCAACGCCGACCGTTCCTCGCCATCCAGGACTCGAAGCAACTCGACATAGCGAGGAGGGACATCACCATGCCGCAACTCGTATCCCTGCGAATTGCGCACTGCAAACCAGAGGTTCGGTGCAGCGCCCAACAACCGCTGCACTTCCGAGGCCGTTCCCAGCACAAGCTTTCCGTCGGGAGTGTGCCGAATCGACCTGCCGATGATCTGCGCCGTACGCTCCCCGCCTTCGTCCACGAGTCTTCCTACCGCGCCGAAAATCGCGATCACGCCGAGAAGCGCCAGCAAGCTTGCGACAACCTGCAGGAGGACGAGATTTCCGACCAGTCGCCAGCGCAGGGATCTTGGTTTCATGCGGAAGTTTTCAGTAGATAGCCGACCCCACGAATGGCGTGTATTTCCACGCCTGCGCCCGATCGCTCCAGCTTGGATCGAACTCTGGATACGTGGGCGTCCAAGGAGTTCGAGCGTATGTCATCCGCATCTCCATAAATGCGCTCCAGCAGCCGCTGCCGAAATACTGTACGGCCTGTCGACAGGAGAAGGGTTTCGAGCACCAGAAGCTCGCGTCGCGTCAAGGCAAGCGGTTCGTTCCCGACTTGGAACTGGCGTGATTCGTGGTCAAAATGCAGCCGCCCGGCGACGCTGATCTGCTGCGCACGCACAACGGGCCGGCGCGCGAGAGCCCGAATCCGGGCCATCAGTTCGTCGATGGAGAACGGCTTGGCCAGGTAGTCATCCGCGCCACGGTCCAGGCTGCGAACCCGCTCCGTTACCTCGCCCATCGCGGTCAAGACCAGCGCTGGCGTTGACCGGCCGGAGCTTCGAAGAAATTCAATGAGGGCAAGGCCGTCGCCATCGGGCAGGCCCCTGTCCACGATGAATATATCGTGGTCCGCATCGATTGCGAGATGCATGGCTTCACGCAATGACGAAGCGATGTCCACCACCATCGAGTGGTCATGCAGGGCGGACGCCAGCGCCTGCGCCAGATCGGAATCGTCTTCAACTACAAGGATTTTCAAGGGCGAACCATACTTTGGGTCAAACGGGGCAGGCTATCGAACCCCATCTAGGCAAACCGGAAGCCGTTTGCCCGATCGAACGTCAGTCCGCGAGTCGCCGGCCATCCAACTGCTCCGCCGGACGTCTGGAGCGAGCCAGCCCCGTGGGACGTTTCCATATCGCGCGCCCCCACGGGCTCCACGCCGCGCCCCGCGCCAAGCAGGCCACGAGTATGCCGCCGGCCACGTCGATGAAGACATGCTGGCGGGTCGCAAGCGTCGAATAGATGATAGCGAGACACCAGAACCAGTTGAAAGCTCGGACCCAGTGCGGCGAGCGAATGCTCTTCAGCTGGCTCGAAATGATGTACGCGCTGTACACGGCGAATGCCACGTGCAGCGAGGGGAATGCGTTTCCGCTGGCGTCGGACTCTTTCAGAAGGCGGAGCATCGGAACCTGGGACCAGTCAACGCTGAACGGCGGTGTGACGGTGGGAAAGAGCCAGAATGATGCGATGCCCAGGAGAGCAATGGCCAAGGCTCCCGCGGCGTAGGCGCGCAGCGCGCCTGCGTTCAACGCGAAAGCGGGGGCAAGTGACACGTAAACCCAAAGCGATACGTAAGGTACGAACGCAAACTCGTTGACGCCGATCCACTGATCGATCCACGTCATCGGCATCGTGATCGCCCGGCCCGCCGTCTCTTCCATGGTCCAGAAGTACACAGCGAAGAATGCGGCGATACCCGTGACCGTACCGATCATTTTCAGGAACCAGAGTGTCCGGATTCGAAACCAGAGGGCTCCGGTCCAGGAAAAAGGCACGTGCGCAGGTTGGATGTATTTCATCTGAGGTCCACAGGGGTCGGAGGACCATCCTATGGACCGAGATTGCGCGAACATTACGCAGATCGGCGGGCAGAAGCGGGCGGATCTGCGTAATCATCGACGCGACCCCGTCTTCAGCATCGTGGTGTGGCACCGCCAAAGCGGTGTGCAGCGATTCTCGAGCGACTTTAGCGGAGCTTGCCAAGGCCGGCGGTCTCCGTTCGCGGCCGAGCGCCGCGGACTTCGCGGCTTTGTGCCATCCACAAGCACTCCCGCCGAAATTTCCACGTACATCGACAAAGACTACGAGCGCATCGCGAAAGGCGCCAAGACTCAGATCGACCGATCGGCCACCCATAAGGAGGCGACCCTTCTCGCAATGCTCGCGTAACCCTCATAGGTAGTCTTCTCGTCTGTCTCCAACCGATTCGCAGATCGCGGATCGCGCGGCGATCTTATAAGGAGCTGAATGATGAAGTTGAAGGGCAATCTTCTAGTGCTTGCAGTTGTAGCGGCGTCGACGCTCACGTTGACAGGCTGTGCGGTGGATCGACATGAACAACGCGCGGCAATCAAGGGAGCTCTGATTGGTGCAGCTGGAGGCGCAGCGATCAGCGCAATGACAGGCGGAGATGTGGCTGCAGGCGCTGCGATCGGAGCGGCTGGTGGTGCTGCTGTAGGTGTCATAACTCATGAAGGGCGCGAACGCCGCGTCTACAACGACAGAGGTCGCCGGTACTGGCAGGACGACTACGGCCAGCGGCGCTATGTTCCCGACGGCTACCGCTAATTGAATTGAGTTGACCTGAACCCAACAGTCAGCGCAGTTCGAAC